>JAVZBY010000001.1:0-49536 GCA_038874655.1 Candidatus Woesearchaeota archaeon
TCAGTTCCAACCATATTAAAAATAAAATGACCTATAATCATAGTCAAAACATAATAAGTAATCATTTGTTCAAATGTATAACCTAAAATAACTTCTCTGCTTGAATAAACTGCTTTCCAAATAAAGTATGAAAGCAACAACATTAAAGGAGATATAACTATAGAAGACATAAACTGAAATCTATAATTGATTGAGGTCTTAAACTGCCTTTTTACATAAGCAGAAAACTTATTAAAGTACTTTATATTAAACATAATAATTAAAAAATATCTTTGTTTTTAATTCTTTTTGGTTTTTTAAAAATTTGTTTTTTAAATTCTGACCATTAAATAGAAAGATTTAAATATTAACTTTAGTTAAAATATTTTAACTATGGTAAATATAAATAAACACAAGTTAACATTACTGCAGCAAGAGATATTGAAATTATTATATAAAAAAGCAGGTTTATCTCTAAATCAAAGACAAATTGCAAAATCTCTTAATGTTAGTTCTCCTGCTGTTTTAAAGGCTCTTCCTATATTGAAGAAATTAAATTATATAATTTATGAAAAAGACAAAGAAACTGGCAGAGTCTCAATAAAATTAAACTTAGAAAATAGAGATATCATTAATTATAAAAGAGCAGAAAATTTAAAACAAATTTATGAAAGTGGGTTATTTGATTGTCTTGAAAAAGAATTTCCAGGATCAACAATTATTTTATTTGGTTCATATTCAAGAGGAGATGATTTAGTAAATTCAGATATTGATATAGCAGTTATAAACACAGAAGAAAAAAAAATTAATTTATCAAAATTTGAAAAAGTATTAGAAAGAAAAATAAATTTAAACTTTTTTGATTCATTTCAAAATATTAATAAATATTTAAAAGAAAATTTAGCTAATGGAATATTGTTAGCAGGCGGTTTTGTGTTTAACTAATTTTTTAAAAAACAAACAAAACTTTTAAAAAGAGATATTAAATGAAAAAATTTGATTATTTTATTGAAAATAGAATTGTAAAAAAACAAAAGCCAGATATTTCAAGAGCTAATTATTTAATAGAGGAATCAGAAAAATCTTATAATCTTTTATTGAAAAAAATTGAAAAAATAGGCATTGATGATGAATCTGCAAATGATTTTATTAAAACTTGTTATGATTTAATTATGGAACTAGTAAGAGCAAAAATGCTTATAGATGGCTATAATGCTTCAGGTCATGGTGCTCATGAGGCAGAAGTATCTTATTCTGAAAAACTAGGTTTAAGTGAAACTGAAATAAATTTTTTAGATCAATTAAGAAACTTTAGAAATGGAATTCTTTATTATGGCTCAAATCTAAAAAAAGAATATGCTGAAAAAGTTATTGACTTTACAAAAAAAATTTATTCTAAGATAAAATCTAACAATTAAAATGTCATATTACAACTCAATCTCAACTGGCTACGAAGAACTCCATAAAGAAGAGCAATTAAAAAAAATAGCATTAATTAAAGAATATTTCAAAAGATATCCAGACTTTGAACCAAAAACAAATGATAAATTACTAGATGTTGGTTGTGGCACTGGTTTAACAACGATTCCTTGGAATTGTGAATTATATGGTATTGACCCAGCAAAAAAACTATTAGAGCGTGCACATAAATTAGGAGAGAATAATAAAAAGATTATATACAAGCAAGCACAAGCAGAAAATATCCCTTATCCAGATAATTATTTTGACTTTGTTATATCAATAACAGCAATTCAAAACTTTGAAGATATTGAAAAAGGTCTAAGCGAAATAAAACGAGTTGGCAAAAAAAAATTTATATTAAGCTTTTTAAAAAAATCAAAAAAATCAGATTTTATAAAAAAATTAATATATGATCTTTTTAAAGTAAAAATTGAAATTGAGGAACAGAAAGATAAAATTTTCTTTTGTGAAAAATAATATTTATAAACTTTAAATAAAATTTACAATTAAATGATATCTCCTTTTGTTTAATTCTATTTTTATAATTATAATATAGTATTCAGAAAAAATACCAAAACGATAATTTTATATATTTTAATATATTATCATATTATATGGTGTTATAAATGGTTAAAATTCAACTAGATTTAAGTGAAGAAGAAGATAAAATTGTAGAAATTTACAAATTAGTGAATAATTTCAAAACAAAACAAGAAGCTATAAAACAAATGATTGCATATTTTAAAGCAGAAATAAAACCAAAAAATCTGAAAGAAAAAGATTATTTTTCAATATAGGAGGAATAAAAAATGGAAATTTCAACAATTATTTTGATTGGTGTAGGAACAATCTTGTTTATTTCTTTATATTCATTGATAATAAATTGGATAATTATCTATAATAAATTTATTTATTGGAGAAATAAACTTGATGAGAGATTTGCAGGTATAGATGTAATAATGCAAAGGAGATTGGATATGATATCTGCATTAGCGCAGGTTGCAAAAAAATATAGTATTCATGAATATAAAACAATAAAAGAGACTATTGAAGCAAGGAGCAGATGGACAAAAGATACACCCCTTAATGATAAAATTCAAGCAATTGAAGATATAGAAAACAATTTCATTAAGATCCAAACTATTTTTGAAAAATATCCAAAAGTTAAAGCAGATAAATTATATCAACAAATTATGGGACATGGTAATATAAGTAATATAGAAAAAAAGTTAGAACATTTTAGATTAAATTATAATAATGTAGTTAGAAATTATAATGAAAGAGTTCAAAGATTTCCAAGAAATATTGTAGCTAAAGTCCATGGTTTTAAACCTGCAAATTATTTAAGACTAGGCAATAGTATTAATCAAGAAACACATGAAAATTATAATCCAAAAAAAATTTTCAGCGATATAGAATGACACTATATTTAATTGAATTTAGATTTCATGGATATGCAAAAAGGTATGCTAAAAATATAATTTATGATGTTGCAAAAAAATTTAAAGTAAAAGGTGTTACTAGAAAAAGAGCAGTACCACATATGACTCTTTTTGGACCTTTTTCAACTAATAATGAAATAAATGTCATTAAAACTATTTTAAATGTTTGTAGAAAATATCAAATTATTTCTTTTAGGATAAAAGGTTTTAATTATTTTGATAGTTGGGCAAATAAAGTTATTTTTTTAGATATTGTTCCTTCAAAAGAGCTTAAAGAATTAAGATGGGAGCTAGCAAAAAAATTAAGGACTATTGTATATACATTATCTGAGTTTGATAAAAAAAAAGAATTTTTTTTTCATGCAACTATAGCATTCAAAGATATCGATACTAAATTTGATAAGATATGGAAATATATTAAAAACAAAGAAGAACCAAATATTAATCAAAAATTACTTAGAATAACAATTGTTAAAAATGGAAAGATTCTTTGCGAATATGATTTTATACAAAAAAAGCTTTTAAATAGAAAAGAAGCACTTAGTAAAAAAGAGTGGCTTAAAACAATAAATAAATATAAACAATTAAACTTTGATGCTAAAAATTATTTAACAAAAGAAATTACACTTTTTGATAAAATAAAATCTTTCTTTGAAATTATACTTAAAAGATAAACCTATTTTTCTTTCTTTAATTTTTGTTTCATTCTAAACATCAAAATTATATTATAACTTTATTAACTGATTTTTTTAATTTCTTTTATGTTTTTAAAAAAGTTTGTTTAATTTTTTAATATATTATTTCTGCACATCTTTTACATGTTTCCCAATACAATTCTCTTAATTTAACAATAATAGGATTATTGTAATTTAATTTAAACATTCTTGCTTTTCCTACTTTTCTTGTCATTATCACAATTTTTTCTTTTTCTAGTTTTTTCCAAAATAGTTTTAATGTAGAATATCCAATTCCAGAATATTTAACAATATCAACCATGCTGTAATCAAAATCCTCATTTACAATTAAAAAATCAAAGACCCTTAAAATAGGCTATCTCCAAATGTATTTAAAAAAACGCTTTTCATAAACTAAAGAAATTTTTTAGTGTTAATAATTTTTCTAAATAAATATGAATCTAGTAAAATCATTATCTATTTAAACAAATAAAATTTTATTTTTTTAATGAAAATCACTATCTCAGGAACAGCAGGAAGTGGAAAATCAACTTTAGCAAAAATGTTAGCAGAGAAATTAAATTATAAGTATTATTCAATGGGCTATATTCAAAGACAAGTTGCAAAAAAGAAAAATGTTTCTATTGAGGAATTAGCAGAATTAGAAAAAACAGATCCTAGTATTGATATAATGATAGATGAAACACAAAAAAAATTAAATAAAAAAAATAACTTTGTTTTAGATTCGTGGCTAGGGTTTTATTTTTTACCAGATGCTTTTAAAATTTTTATCACAGCAGATATAAAAACAAGAGCAAAGAGAATACTAAATAGAGAGCCAGAAAACTATAAAAATTTAAAAGATGCAATAAAAAAAATTAAACAAAGGGAAAAAGCAAATAGAGAAAGATGGCTTAAATTATATAAAATTGACTTTTTAAAAGAAAAAAATTATGATTTATTTCTTGATACCACAAATATAAATCAAGAGGAAGCACTAAATATAGTTTATAAAAAAATAAAGAAATTTATAAAAAAATAAAAAATTATTATTATCTAAAAATTTTTATTTAAATCTCATCCAATCTTAATTGTCTAGATTTAATTAAATTATTAACTTCTTCTACCTCTTTTCTTAATTTATCTTTATTTCTTATTTTCTTTGTCTCTATTATTATTTTTGCACTAATCTCATCATCTTTTTCTAATTTAAATTGTATTTCTTTGCTTCTATCTACAACTTCTTTAGGCATGCCAGCTAATTTTGCTACATGGATTCCATAACTTTTATCAGTGCCGCCTTCTAGGATTTTTCTTAAAAATATTATTTTGTCTTCTTTTTCCAAAACAGCAATGTTATAATTCTTTATTCCTTTTATTTCTTTTTCTAAATTATTTAAAACATGATAATGTGTTGCAAACAATGTTTTTGCCTTTATCTTTTTAGCAATATACTCAGCAACAGCCCAAGCAATTGCAACACCATCATAAGTGCTTGTTCCTCTTCCAATTTCATCCATTATAATTAAAGATCTTTCATCAGCACTATTTAATATCTGAGCTGTTTCTAGCATTTCAACCATAAAAGTACTTTGACCTCTAGATATATCGTCACTAGCTCCTGTTCTACAAAATAATTTATCCACAATACCTATATGGGCTTCTTCACATGGAACAAAACAACCTATTTGAGCCATTATGACATTTAAAGCAACTTGTCTCATAAAAACACTTTTTCCAGCCATGTTTGGCCCAGTTATAATCATCATTCTATTTTCTTCAGTAATATTTACATCATTACTAACAAAATTTTCAAATTGTTCTATAACAGGATGTCTTGATTTTTTTAATTTTATATCAAATTCATTATTCACATAAGGCTTTGTATAATTGTTTTTTAATGAAACATATGCAAAAGAACATAAAACATCAAGTAAAGCAATATCTTCTGAAATTTCCTGTAATTTTGTAATATTTCTTTTTATCTCATTAATTAAGTCATTAAATAACTTTTTTTCAATTTCAATAATTTTTTCATCAGCACTTAAAATTTCTTCTTCTAATTTTTTCAATTCATCTGTAATATATCTTTCACTATTAACTAATGTTTGTTTCTTTATATAATCTTTTGGAACCAAGTCCAAATTTGATTTTGTAATATCAATATAATATCCAAAAACTTGGTTATATCTTATTTTCAAAGATTTTATTCCAGTTCTTTCTCTTTCTTTTTGTTCAATTGCTAAAATATGTTTCTTTGCATTATTTGATATATCTCTAAGTTTATCTAATTCCTCATTAAAGCCCTCTCTAATCACATTCCCTTCATCCAAACTGGAAGAGGGTTCATCAGCAATAGCTTTATCAATTAAATTTGCTAATTCATGCAAATCATCCATCTTTGATATTTTAATTAGTAAATCTGAGTTAAATTCAATTAAAATTTTTTTAATTTCAGGAATCAATGATAAAGAACCTTCTAATGAAATAACATCTCTAGGGGATATATTTCCAAAATTTGCTTTTGAAATTAATCTGTCTATATCTGAAAAATTTTTAAGTAAATTTCTCAATTCATCTAATAAAAAAGGTCTTAAAATTAAATCCTCAACTGCTAAAATTCTTTCATTAATCTTTGAAACATCTTTTAATGGAGACATTAAAATCTTTTTTAATAATCTTGAACCCATGTTAGTTAAAGTTTTATCCAAAACATAAATTAAAGAACCCTTAGAATTATTGCTCTTACTTTTAAACAATTCTAAATTATCAATAGTTATGCTATCCATTTGCATAAATTCACTATCAGATAAAATCTTTATGAATTTAATATGACTTAAAACATTTTTTTGAGTTTCATTAACATAATTCAATAAAGAACCAGCACAGCTTACAAGTAATTCTTTATCTTTTAATCCTAATCCTTCAAGAGAAGCCAAATTAAAATTTTTCATTAAAGTTTCTTTTGCATTCTCTTGGTAAAAATTAAAATCAGAATAAAATGTAATAAAGAATTTTTCTTTTAATCTTTTTATTTTTTCATCTTTTTCATAACTACTAGGAACTAAAATTTCAGCAGGTTGTATCTTCAATAAAAAATCAAAAACTTCTTCAAACAAATTATTCTCAGAATTATTAGAATAATTTTTCAAAAATTCCTTTCCAAAAAAATCACCAGTAGTAATATCTAAAAAAGCAAATGCATGTTTTTCATCTTTAGCGTCTTTTACATAACTATAAGAACAAATAAAATTATTTTGTATTCCTAAAATCTTTTCTTCAATAATAGTTCCAGGTGTTACAACTCTGACAACATCCCTTTTTACCACACCTTTAGCAAATTTGGGATCTTCTAATTGCTCAACTATAACTACTTTATAACCCTGTTTAATCATTTTTGATAAATAAGATTCTAAAGCATGATAAGGAATTCCAGCTAAAGGAATTTCTCTATCACTATTTTTAATTCCTCTTCTAGTTAATGCAATATCTAAAACTTGTGAAGTAATTTTAGCATCATCATAAAATGTTTCATAGAAATCACCCATTCTAAAAAAAACTATACAATCTCTATACTTATTTTTTATTTCCATATATTGTTTCATTGCAGGAGTCAAATCTTCCATTTTTACGATACTTTTGTGCTTTTGAATTTTTTATGCATCTAATTTAAAATTTGAAAATTTAAAAAATGAAATAAAATTTAAAGTTATATCTTTTTTTCTAATTAATGAAATTAGATATAAGAAAGAATCGATTGACCTTTGCTTAATAAATACTTAATTAAGCACTTCTTTAATAAAAATATATTCTAATATATACACTATATATTTTATTGCGTCAATATTATACAATATAATAAACTTTATAAATATCCAAAATTTTTTCTGAAACATTTTCATTTATTAAAAAAATTTTTTATAAATTTCAATTTTTATTATATTACGATTAGGTGTGGGAAATGCATTCAGAACATAAAGAAAATACTAATTCAAAAACAGATTTTGATATATTCTCTGAAGAAATAAAAAAATTGGAATTAGATGCAGAAAATATAATAAATGAAGCATACAGAAAAAAAGAAGAATTTATAGCAAAAGCAAAAACAGAATCTATTGAATTAATAAAGAAAAAAGAAGCAGAATACTTAGAAAAGAAACATGAATATTTAGAAAAAGAAAAAAAGTTATTAGATGATGAAAAAGAAAAAAAGTTAAAAAATAGCGAAAAAGAACTTAAAGATTTAGAAACTAAAGCAATTAAAAAAATAGATTCTGCTGCTAAATATGTTATTGAATTAATGAATAATGAAATAGACAATATATAAAATTTGTATTTGATTTTGCTTAAATAATAAAATTTTGATTAAAAAATTCAAAAAAATAATCAGTGATAAAAGATGATAAAACCAAAACCAATGTATAGAGTTACTATTTTAGCACCTAAATTATATATGAAAGAAATAATTGAATCAATGTACAATTTAAATGTTGTCCATATTGAAGAACATACTAAAAATGAAGTATTTGACATTGGAAAACCATTAGAAAATAATGAGAAAAATGCAGAAATCTTAGTAAAATTAAGGTCATTAATATCAAATCTTAAAATAACAGGTTCAATAAATCCATCAAAGAAATCTTTTGATACTATTTCAGATGAAACAAATAAACTATATGATGAATATGTTAGATTAATAAACAAAAAAGAATATTATCAAGGTTTAAAAAAAATTTATACAAAAAATAAAAAAAAAGGTTTTTCTAAGATTTTAAATAATTTTAAATTTGAACAAGAAAATGGTTTCTCTAATGAAAATTATATCCATTATATAGGTTTTATTAATTCGCAAGCTGAAAAATTTAAAGAAAAACTTGATATAGAAATTAAAAAATATTTCTTATTTAATACAAATTATGAAAATTTAAACTTAATTGCATTATTTATTGAAAAAAATAAAAAAGAAAAGACAGAGATATTGTTAGAAAATTTTGATTTTTCACCAATAGAACAGCCGCATATAAAAGTTGCATTTCCAAAATTAAAATCCAAATCAGGGATAAAATTTGTAAAATTAAATTATCAATTAGAAAAAATAAATGCAAAATTAAAAGAGGTTGATTCTGAAATACAGCAATTTAAAATCAAAAACACAGAATTTTTGCTTTCTGCTGAAAAAGCATTGAGAATTGAATCAGAGAAAGCTGAAGTCCCTTTAAAATTTGGAGAAACAAAAAACACTTTCTTAGTAAAAGGATATGTGCCTGTTGAAAATAAAGAAAAGTTAGAGAAAAAATTATTAGAGATTACAAAAGGAAGTATAATGATTAAATTTGAGAAGCCAAATAAATCAGAAAATGTGCCAACAGCATATAATCATCCAAAGATTGTAGAGCCATTTGAAGCATTTATGGATTTATATACCATTCCAAAATACAAAGAAATAGATCCAACATTTTTCATGTTTTTAACATTCCCTATATTTTTTGGATTTATGTTAGGAGATGTAGGTTATGGTTTAGTCACATTAACTTTATTTTTATTTTTAAGAGCAAAAATGCCTGGTGCAAAAAACCTTCTAAATGCATTTATAATAGCTTCCATTTCATCTATATTTTTTGGTATTATTTTTGGTGAGTATTTTGGTTTTGAAGAACTTCCACATTCTTTAGGAGAATCATTACAACATAGTTTACCAAAGAGTTTTATTGACACATGGCACATGAAACCAATTGAAAAAGGTCATGGTAGTAAAGAACTAATATATCCAACACCACATTTATTTTCAAGAAGCCATGGAATTACAGAATTATTGTCAATGGCAGTACTTTTTGGTATTGTCCATATACTAATTGGTTTCATAATAGGTTTCATAAATATTTATAATGCACATGGTTTAAAACATGCTATTTTTGAAAAAGGTGGCTGGATATTAATATTGCCAATGATAGTTTGGATTTTGATGGAACCATTAGGCATAATAAAAGGATTTGTTTATGATATGCTGAAAATAATAATTCCACCTTTCACTATTCTGATTGGTTTATTTATTTTAGGAGCAATATTAACTATTATAGGTGAAGGCGTCCAAGGTGCAATTGAAGTTTTATTTTTGTCATTAATGTCAAACATCTTATCTTATGCTAGATTAATGGCTGTAGGTTTAGCTTCATTAAGCTTGGCTGTTGTAGTAAATGATTTAGCAACTGAAATGTTTAGAAGTGGAATTGTAGGAATATTAATGGGTATTATTATATTACTATTAGGTCATGGAATAAATATAGCTTTGGGAATTTTAAGTCCATTTTTACATTCACTAAGATTACATTATGTTGAATTTTTTGGTAAATTTTTCAAAGGTGGCGGAAAAAAATTCAAGCCATTTGGTTTGAAGGATTAATTACTCAGATATAATTTAATGCTCAATTAGTATTTAATTTATATAAAAAATAAAAAAAAAGACAATCAAAAATTCAATTGGAGGTAAAAAAAATGGTAGAAGTTAGTGTAGGTTTAGGTTTAATTGGAATAGCAGCATCATTAGCTGTTGGAATAACTGCTATTGCAACAGGAATTGCAGAAAAAGCGATTGGAACTGCTGCTGTTGGTGCAATGGCTGAAAAAGAAGAATTATTCGGTAAAGGATTAATTTTAACAGTTATTCCCGAGTCATTAGTTATCTTTGGATTAGTAGTTGCTATTCTTATATTAGGATTAGCATCAGGCGCTTAAAAAAATAAAGCGCTTAATTTATTTTAATCCAATAAGAAGTAATTTATAAACTATCCTTTATTTAATAGGTTATAGAAATCATTAAACAATTGCCAATTATTAAATTTATCAGGTGAGTTAAATGGGATTAGATGAACTAAAAGCAGAAATTATAAATAATGCTAAAAAACAGGCAGAAAAAATAAACAAAGAAGCAGAAAAAGAAAAAGAAATAATTATGAATTCAGCAGAACAAAGAATAAAAGAAATAAAATCAAAAATAGATGAAGAAACAAAAAACTCACTAGAACAATATAAAACTTATATCCTTACAGAAATTAATTCAACAATAAAAAGAAAAAAACTCATGATGGAAAAACAAATAATAGATACTGTTTTTGAAAAAGTGTATGAAGAATTAAAAAATTTAGATAAGAAAAATAGAGAAGAACACATAAAAAAAATTCTTTCAAAATATAATAATTATAAAAAAGTGTATTGCTCAGAGTCAGATTATAACATTGTAAAAAAATATCTTAAGAGTTATGAACCAAAAGTAATTGATATCATTGGAGGATTAATCTTAGAAGATGATAATGGTGAAACAAGAATAAATCTCTCTTATGAAGAAATATTAAATGACATAAAGAAGAAATATCTACTAGAAATATCTAAAAAATTATTTTAAGTTTTAATAAAAAAATTTTAAAAAACAAAAATCTCAAAAATGGAACAAAAAATATCTTATGAATTTAGCCCATATACTTATGCTAGAGTTTCAGCAATGAAGGGCTTACTACTAAAGAAAAATGATTATGAGAAATTATTAAAGTTAGAATTAAATGAAATTATAAAATTCTTACAAGAAGGCACATATTCAAATGAAATAAATGAATTAGCGTTGAAATATCAAGGTTTAAAATTAATTGAAAGAGCACTAAACAAAAATTTAAGTAAAATACTAACAAAAATTAGACAAATTTCAGATATAGAAATACAGCCATTAATAGATATGTATTTGAAAAGATATGATTACTATAATATAAAAACTTTGCTGAGAGCTAAATATTCTAATTTAAATTTTGAAGAAATTGAAGATTTGTTAATTCCAGTATCAAGCTTGAATAAAAACAATTTAAAAAAACTCTATCAAAAACAAATTATTAACATTTTAGTTGATTCTAAATTATTGCCAAATTCAATAGCAAAAGAAGAAATATCTAAATATGAAAACACAAAAGATCTTTCATCAATAGAAAACACATTAGACTTTTTTTACTATAAAAGCACTTTACAACTATCGCAGAAAATTCCAGAAGAAGGTAAATTATTTAAAGAATTTTTTGAGCATGAAATCTCAATATATAACTTAAAATTAATATTAAAAAAAATTGCGTTTGAGTTAGATAAAAGGGAAATTGAAAAATACATTATAAATGGTTCTAAAATATTCTCAATCCAGCAAATAAAAAATTTAATAAATTCTCAATCATACGAATCATTTTACAATGAATTCAAAAAAACTTATTATGGAAAATTTATAGATTTTAAAGAAAAAGATCTTTTAAAATATGAAGTATTATTTGAAAACTTTTTGTTAAAAAAAAGAAATTTATTATCACATCAACATCCTTTAACAGTAGACACAATTCTTGGTTTTATGTTTCAAAAAGAAACAGAGGTAAAAAATTTAAAAGTAATTGTAAAATCAAAATCCTTGCAATTAGAATCAGATTATGTTGAAAAATTATTAGTTTATTAAAGGTGATGAAAAATAGCAGAACTTGCAGTCATAGGAAATAGTGAATTTGTATTAGGATTTGAATTAATTGGACTTAATGTTTATGAAGCAGAAACAAGTGATAAACTTAAAGAATATTTTTTAAAATGTTTAAATGATAAAAACATAGGTATTATAGTAACTAATGACAAAACATTACAAAAATTAGAACCAAATATAAAAAAACAAGTAGAAAATTCCTTGAGTCCTGTTTTAGTGGTTTTATCAGATAAACCCGGTGCACAAGAAAATTTAAGAGAAATGATAAAAAAAGCAATTGGAATAGATTTATGGTCAAAATAATTAGATATTAAAAAATATAACTAATCATTAGGTGAAAAATTATGGTTGAAAAGAATGAAACTAAACTAAAAAGTAAAAATAACAATGAACAAAAAAATGAGTTGTCAAAAGGTGTTTTAGTTAGAATTGCTGGCCCAGTTGTAGTTGCTCAAGGGATAGATGCAAAAATGTATGATTTAGTTAGAGTAGGAAATGAAGGATTAATGGGAGAAGTAATTCAAATTGATGGATTAAATACAACAATTCAAGTTTATGAAGATACCTCAGGAATAAAACCTGGTGAACCAGTTATAAATACAGGAAAACCATTATCAGTAAAATTAGGGCCAGGTTTATTAACAAGTATTTATGATGGTATTCAAAGGCCATTGCCAGTTTTAGCTGAAAAAATGGGTTCATTTATTCAAAGAGGAGTAGATGCTTCAGGATTAGATGAAAAGAAAAAATGGGATTTTAAACCATTAGTTAAAAAAGGAGATTATGTAAAACCAGGCTCAATTATTGGCGAAGTTCAAGAAACAGAAACAATAAAACATAAAATTTTAGTTCCTCCTTACCCTGACTATGAAGGAAAAATTACAGAAATAAAATCTGGGAAATTTACAGTTGATGAGGTTGTAGCTGTTTTAGATAATGGTTCAGAATTAAAATTAAGTCATTATTGGCCAGTTAGAGTTCCAAGAAAAGTTAAAGAAAAATTAGCACCAAAAATGCCATTATTAACAGGACAAAGAATTTTTGATGCATTATTTCCCTTAGCAAAAGGTGGTGTAGCAGCTATTCCTGGCCCTTTTGGTGCTGGAAAAACAGTTTCACAACAACAATTAGCAAAATGGTCTGATGCTGACATTGTAGTTTATATTGGATGCGGTGAAAGAGGAAATGAAATGACAGAAGTTTTAACAGAATTTCCTCATTTAATTGATCCAAAAACAGGAAAACCCTTAATGAATAGAACTGTCTTAATTGCAAATACCTCAAATATGCCCGTAGCAGCAAGAGAAGCTTCAGTATATACTGGAATTACAATTGCAGAATATTTCAGAGATCAAGGTTATTCTGTTGCATTAATGGCTGACTCTACTTCAAGATGGGCAGAGGCAATGAGAGAAATTTCTTCAAGATTAGAAGAAATGCCAGGTGAAGAAGGTTATCCTGCTTATTTAGCAACAAAATTAGCTGAATTTTATGAAAGAGCAGGCATTGTAAAAACATTATCAGGTAATATTGGCTCTGTTTCTGTAATTGGTGCAGTAAGTCCTCCAGGAGGAGATTTTTCAGAACCAGTTACACAAAACACTCTAAGAGTTGCAAAATGCTTCTGGGCATTAGATGCAAAATTAGCCCAAAGAAGACATTTCCCAAGTATAAACTGGCTTACCTCGTATAGTTTGTATAATAAAACCTTAGAGCAATGGTATAAAGAAAATGTTTCTCCTAAATGGCCAGAACTAATGGCTGAAATAATGTCGATTTTACAAGAAGAAGAAAAATTATTAGAAATTGTGCAATTAGTAGGTAGTGATGCATTGCCAGAAAAGCAACAATTAACACTAGAAATAGCAAGAATGATTAGAGAATTTTTCTTACAACAAAATGCATATCACGAAATTGATACTTATTGTGAACCTAAAAAAACATTTATGTTAGCAGAAACAATACTTTATTTTGGTAAAAAAGCACATCAAGCATTAGACGAAGGTGTTTCTATTTCAAGTATAATTAATTTAGATTCAAAAGAAAGAATAGCTAATGTTAAATTCGTAAAAGACTATGAAACAGAATTAACTAAAATAAAGATTGATATTGATAAAGAATTTGCGAAATTAAATGCATAATTATTAGAAAAAATTAAGGTGATAATATGTTAAAAGAATATAAAACAATAACAAGAATTGCTGGGCCTTTAGTTTTTGTTCAAAAAACACATCCTGTTGGTTATGGTGAATTAGTCAGTATTAAATTATCTGATGGCACCATAAAAAATGGTCAGGTATTAGATACAAGTAATGAGATAGTTGTTGTTCAAGTTTTTGAAGGCACTTCTAGAATTGATAAAAACTCTTGGGTTAAATTTTTGGGTGAAACAATAAAATTAAATGTTTCTGAGCAAATGTTAGGTAGGATTTTAACTGGAGCAGGAAAACCTAGAGATAATGGCCCTGAAATAATTCCCGAAGCAAGATTAGATATTAATGGAGCAGCAATTAACCCTTATGTTAGACAAAGTCCATCTGATTTTATTCAAACAGGTATTTCTACAATAGATGCAACAAACACATTGGTTAGAGGACAAAAATTACCTATCTTTTCTGGAAGTGGACTGCCTCATAATGAAATTGCATTGCAAATTGCAAGACAAGCAAAAGTTCCAGGACAAGAAGGAAAGTTTGCAGTTATTTTTGCAGCAATGGGTATTACTAATGAAGAAGCACAATATTTTATGAAGGACTTTGAAGAAACTGGAGCATTGCAAAGAGCAGTAGTTTTTTTAAACCTAGCAGATGATCCTGCTGTAGAAAGGTTGATTACACCGAGAATGGCTTTAACAACAGCAGAATATTTAGCTTTTGAAAAAGATATGCACGTATTAGTTATATTAACAGACATGACAAATTATTGTGAGTCATTAAGAGAAATTGGTGCAGCAAGAGAAGAAATCCCCGGTAGAAGAGGTTATCCTGGCTACATGTATACAGATTTAGCATCAATTTATGAAAGAGCTGGTATGATTAAAGGTAAAAAAGGTTCAATAACACAAGTGCCTATTTTAACAATGATAGGAGATGATATTACACATCCTATTCCAGATTTAACAGGCTATATTACAGAAGGACAAATTGTATTATCAAGAGAATTACATAGAAAAGGAATTTATCCGCCAGTTGATATTTTGCCAAGTTTGTCAAGATTAATGAACTCTGGAATTGGTGTAGGTAAAACAAGAGAAGATCATAAACAAGTTTCAGATCAATTATATGCAAACTATGCAGAAGGAAGAGATTTAAGAGGCTTAGTTGCAATTGTTGGTGAAGAAGCATTATCAGACAGGGATAAAAGATTGTTAAAATTTGCTGATGAATTTGAAAAAAGGTTTGTAAGACAAAATTCAAGAGAAGATAGAAGTATTACAAGAACATTAGAAATAGGTTGGGAATTATTAAGAATGATGCCGAAGAAAGATTTAACAAGAATAAAACCAGAATTCAGAGATAAATATTATGGTGAAGAAAATGTTGAATTAAAAGGTCAAAAAATAGAAACTCCCTTAGAATCAAGTGAAGATAATGATAAATTAAAAAGAAAAAAATAAAAATTTACATTTTTAAAATTCAAGAATTAAAACAAAAAAATAAAATGAGGTATAAAAAATGCCAAAATCAATCATAAAAGAATTGTTAGAAAATAATGAGCATTATCACGAAAAAGTTCAATGGGACTTAATTAAAAATGGGCAAAGCCCTAAAATTACATTAGTCACTTGTTCAGATTCAAGAGTAAGCGGACATATTTTTGGTAAAGACTTAGTGAATTTTGTTTTTCACATAAGAAATATCGGAAACCAAATTGTAAATAATTTTGGCAGTGTAGATTATGGTGTTCATCATCTAAAAACACCAATACTGATGATTTTAGGTCATACAGATTGTGGTGCAGTAAAAGCAAGTCAAAAAGATTTTTCAAATGAAACAACAGAAATAAAAAAAGAACTTTATCCATTATACTTTAATTTAAGGTCAGGTGATAAATCTAATATAACAAAACTAGTGCAATTAAATGTTGATATTCAAGTAGAAGAAGCAATGAAAAGATATGGGACAGAACACACTTTTATTGTAGGTGCAATATTTGATATTCACAAACATTATACAGAAAAAGAAGGAAGAGTCATAATAACTAATATAAATGGAATCACAGATGAAAAAAAATTAAAAGAACACCCTTTATTAAGTGCATTAACAAAAGAAATGCTCAATGCAAGAGTAAAGAGATTGTAAATAAAAAATTTAAAAAAATTTGCAAAAAATAAAACTCATTGATAAAAATGGACATAAAACCAACAAGATCAGAATTGATAAAACTTAAAAATAAAATCAAATTAGCTAAATCAGGCCATAAATTATTAAAGAAAAAAAGAGATGGCTTAATTTTAGAGTTTTTTGAAATACTTAAAGAAACAAAGTCAGTAAGAAAAGAGATGACTGAAAAATATAAAGAGGCAATTAAAAAAATAAATATAGCAAGAGTTTTAGAAGGCGATGTTGCAATAAAATCAATTGCATTAGCAATTAAAAATAAACCAAGCATTAATGTTAATACAAAAAATATAATGGGTGTTGTTGTTCCTAATATTGAAAGTGAAAACATAAAAAAAGAAGTCCATGAAAGAGGTTATGGTTTAATAAACACAAGTGCAGCTGTTGTTGAAGCAGCAAATGCTTATGAGCAATTATTAGAATATATTCTATTAATTGCCGAAGTTGAGACATCTATGATAAGATTATTACAAGAGATTGATAAAACAAAAAGAAGAGTTAATGCCTTAGAATTTAATGTCTTGCCTAAATTAAACAACCAAAAAAACTTCATTCAACTAAGATTAGAAGAAATGGAAAGAGAATCTGTTTATAGAAGTAAAAGAATAAAAGCAAAAAGCAAGAAAAAATAAAAAAATTTTATTAATTTATATTTTTTTCAAGAAAAATAAAAAAGGGGTTCTGTATTAATTATGTTTTTAATTAAATAAGGAGGAGTTTATAATGGAAGTTAGAACTGAAATTTACTATGTTGAAGCAACTATTCAAAGTAAATTACCAAAAAAATTAGATAATATTATAGAGGCAAATGCACAATATGAAAAAGAGATTAAAGAATTAATTAAGCAATTAGACAATTCAAGCAATTATGCAGTTGGGTGCTCTGATGCAAGATATCCAGGAATTCCAGGAATGCCTAATTCTTTTATGGCAGGAAGCAGAAATGATGGTAATCCAGATGATTATAGATTAAATGAAAAAACAAGAATTCAAGTTGATCATCATAATGGTAATGGTAATGCTTGTGGCGGCAGAGCAAATGCACAAGCACATTTAGAAGGAAAAGTTTCAGATACATTATATCAAGAATTAGCTAACGGAGTAAATCCAAATTTTATTCAAAATGCAATAGAAGGTGCTGGAGAAAATGGAATTCCAATGGTTTACAATCATTTAACTGGAACATTTCAAATGATTCAAGGAAATTATAATTTGCCAATAGCATTAGAAAATTTACCAGACCATATCTTAACAAATTTAAAAGAAACTGGCTTTCATAATGGCAGAACAAATTTTGTTGAGAAACAAGATCCTAATTATTTGGTTTTAAATTTAGCATTAGGAACATTAGGCCAATACATAGGAAGCGAATTTCCAAAACCATTAGGAGAGGTTTTTGAAGTAAAACCTAATGCTTTGGGTATTTCATTGCTTGCTTATGAGCCAAGAGTAGTTGATGTGGCTTCTCTAATGTATTCCTTAGACAGCAGATTACAAACATTACAAGGAAAACCTCATGGTTTTAGCAGCATGGATACTTTTGTAATTTTATATCATGTATTAACGACAAACCAAGAGCAAACACACTATTTAATACAAGGAATAGTTAAACAAATGATCCAATTAGGCCCAAGATTAGGGGAACATTTAACAAATCCTTTACAAGGAATAAGTATTTATGCGTTAGGTGTTAATAGAAATGGTTTAATTTTGCCTGAGTCTGTTTATGCAATAGAAGTTTCTAAACTTTAAATTTTTTTAATTTTTATTTTATTATCTTCACTTTTTCTAATCCCTCAAAATCAAAATCCTTACTAATCAATATGGCATTATTTTCAATAGAAGTTAAATAAATTAATGAATCAGTTAAACTAAAACTAGAAGTTTTATTTTTTTTTCTTTGCTTTTCTTTTAATAAGCCAGATTCTAAACAAGATTTTAAATTTAAATTTACAATTACAGAATTTCCTAAAATAAAGTTAAAAAATTTTTCAAAATCAATGTTTTTTTTTGCAAAAATAGATGATAATTCTGCTATAACAATAATTGGCGTAATTAAATCTCTTTCATCAATAATTTTTTTCAATTCTTCATTACCATTAAAAAACTCAAGCCATGCTGATGTATCCAAACAATATTTTATATTATTCATTTTTTTATTATCTTTTTATTACTTTTTTTCTTTATAGATTAATTCTTTTTTATTGATTAATTTTCACTTTTGAATTTCATTCTATGTTCTTTTTTATTATATTTTATAGGATTTTCTCTTAAAATTCCAAACATACTTTCTTTTTCAACAATTTTATCTTTCATTTTATCTTTTAAAATGTTTAAAATTACTTCGTCATATGTTTTGTAATTCTCTTTTTCTTTTATATCTTTTAAAATTTGTAGGGTTGTTTCATTAATTTGAATTGTAGTTGCCATAATTATAATTATAGTTATAGTTATATAAATATTTTTCTTTTTTTTATTTTGTTTTTTTATGTTTTTGATATTATTTTTCAGTAGAAACAAAATACATTTAGCTATAGGATTTTTAAATAAAACCACTATCCCTACTTATAAATATTGAAATTTCCAAAAATTTAATAAAACATAGATTTAATCAATTTTAGAGATTCAAATTGCTTATAAAAAAGAAATATTAAAAAGCCAAAAAGATATTGAAGATGCATTTTTTCATGAAGAATTGTTTAATGATAAATTAGATAAAAACCTGATAAAAGAATATTCGAAATTTTTAAAAAAGTCTTTTTAATAAATTAAATGGATTATATTAAAATAAATCAAAACTCATCCATGGGCTCTTTTAAAGAAACATAATATCTTTGTGGTTTTGGCTTTGAATTTTCTCTTTCTACTTCTTTTATTGCTTTTTCAACATCCTCTTTATTCCAATGACTTAAATCCTCAAATATTTTTTCAGAATCATATTTTTTTACATTTATATAGTATCTAACTAATCTTTGTACTTCCATAATTGTTGGTGATTTTTTTTCTCTTAGTTTTTTCATTTCTAAGTCAACATTTTTATTTTCGTCTACCATATTTACATTAAAGACAATTCCATTTAAATAATTTACGAAAATAGAATATAACTAATAAATAGAATAACAAATGACTAAAACATGCACAACATATTTATATATTTATGATTATTTAATATCCATATGTTTTATCACAATATTAATCCAGATTTATTAAAAATAGGATTTTTTTCAATTAGATTTTATGGGATTGTTTATGCTTTGGGTTTTCTATCAATTGGTTATTATTTATCAAAATCAAAAATAAAAAACTTACCAAAAGAAAAAGCATGGGATTTAGTTTCATATACACTTTTATTTTCTCTAATTGGTGCAAGATTATTTCATGTTATAAGTGATTTTCATTTATACAAAAATAATCTATTAGGAATTTTTGAGATATGGAAAGGCGGTTTAGGTTGGTATGGTGGCTTGTTTTTTGGAATTGCTTTTATAATTTTTTACACAAAAAAACATAAAATAGAAACTCTTGAAATTTTTGATAAAATATCATTAATTCTACCTCTTTTTATAGGTTTAGGTAGAATTGCTAATTTCATTAACTCAGAACATTTAGGATTTCCAGCAAACCCTGAAACAATAACATGGTGTGTTGTTTTTCAAAATATAGATACTTTTTGTAGACATCCAACTCAATTATATGAAGCAATATCAATGTTTTTAGTATTTGGAGTTTTAATCTTAATAAATAAATTTATCCCTAAATTAAAAACAAAAGGAATTTTATTCTCATTTTATCTGATTTTATATAGTATTGCAAGATTTACCACAGATTTTTTTAGAGAATCACAAAGCATTTATATATTGGGTTTAGCACATACACAAATTATAAGTCTAATTACTTTATTTATAGGAATTTATCTATTGTTTAAATTTAGTGATATAAATTATAGCAAATTATTTAAAATAAAAAAACTCTAATATATTAAAATGTCAAAGAATAATTCTAAAAACAATAAAAGCAATGCCATGAAATTTTTTTGTGGTAATTGGAAAATGCACAAAACAAGCAAAGAAGCATTAGATTATTTAAAAAAATTTATTCCTTTAATATCTGATGTTAAACATGAAATTGTTTTAGCAGTTCCTTTTACTTTACTTCCTGTATTAAAAACAAAATTAAAAAATTCAAATGTAAAATTAGCAGCACAAAATATTTTTTATGAAAATCAAGGTGCATTTACAGGAGAAATTAGTCCTTTAATGGTTAAAGAATATGCTTATTATGTTATTATTGGACATTCTGAAAGAAGGCAATATTTTAATGAGACAGATGAAATTATAAATAAAAAAATAAAAGCTGCATTAAATAATCAATTAAAATTAATCTTTTGTGTTGGCGAAACCTATGAGCAAAGAGCTATAGATGAAACAAATTTAGTTATAGAAAGACAAATATTAAACGGATTAAAAGGTTTAAACTCAGAAAATTTAAAAAATATTATTATTGCATATGAGCCAGTTTGGGCAATAGGCACAGGAAAAGTTGCTTTGCCTGAGCAAGCAGAGGAAGTACATTCTTTTATTAAATCACTTATTAAAAAAAATTTTAACTTAGAAATAAAAGTTATATATGGTGGCAGTGTAAATCCTGAGAACTCAACATCTTTATTAAAAATGCCTAATATTGATGGTTGTTTGCCAGGTGGAAGTAGTTTAGAGCCAGAAACCTTTGCAAAAATAATAAAATCTGTTTAATTATATTTTTTTATAATTATCTCTCTAAAAAAATAAATTTTCACTTTACTTCAATTCTTATTTGCTCTGTGCTATCATATAAAGAAGGATATGCATTATCAGGACATTTATTTTGATCTCTATTAACATCAGAGTCAAAACAAACATTTACATTAAATACATAAGTGCCTTTTTTTGTTCCAGAAGGAATTTTAAATGGAATTTTTAAAATATAATGCTCATTATCTTTTAATGTTATCTCTCTAAATGAATCAAATGTCCATTTTTTATTCAATGAATTTAAAATATCTCCATCTTTTAATTCTGCAACAGCAAAATTTACATAAGGTTTAAATTTTTTTTCTTCTCCCATTGTATTATAAATAACTAAACCAAAGGTGTAAGTTTTTCCAATATACCCTTCTTTATAAGATTCTGGCAAACACAATCTTATTTGATTATCAATACAATTTTGAGCCAATCTATCAAAATTACTAGGCAAAATCCCAGGTTTAATCTCTGTAGATTTTAAGATATTAAATAAAAAAATTAAACCAAGACTAAACATTAGAATCCCAACAATTAGACCAATAATAAAATTTACTGAAAATTCAATTGCACCTTTTTTCTTCATGATATCACATTAATAATTTTTTTTTAATTATTTTAAATAAAAAAATAATAAAAGAAAAAACTAATGTTTAGTAATCTCATATTCTTTTAGCAATATAAAGATGAACAACATTAAAATAAACACACCTGAAAAAGTAAATGCTAATGCTGTTATCAAAGTTGAATTCCCACTTACTAATAAATAAAAACCATAACCCATGATTGCAAATCCCATCCATAAAAATTTATCCAAAACTAATTTTAAAATTTCAAATTCCTCCATTTGTGTAAGTTTTTTTTTCATCAAAATCACCCAACTTTTCTTTCAGTTTTATTGAAACTATTCTACATTAATTACAAAATCCTTTCTTGCATATTCTTGATTAGGTGTGGATGGGTCTTCTATTATCAAAGCGCAATTATAAGTTGTCTTTTTAGCATTTCCTTTTACTTTTATAGTAATTTTTGAAACAAAACTTTCTCCTGGATTTAAAGATCTTCTCTCATTTGTGTAAAAGATAATATCATTTGTATTACTATTCTTTCCATCTAATTTAACTGGCTTTTCAAATGCATCAAAACATGCAATAACAGATTTTTTTATTGACCAATTTCCTGGATTTTGTTGTGTGTCTATTTGACCATCACCATTAATAACAAATGTTTTTTGAGAATCTAATTCATTTCTTAATCCGAAATAAACATCTTTTTGTTGACCTTGTCTTATATCCATATTATCTGGATCCAATACTAATCTTTCAGGACTTTCTTTTATTCTATCTAGCATTCTTTTTTCAGCTTCTTTATTTATATCACCAATCTGCCCAGTTGTTTTTTCAAACATACTTTTTATAAAACCGATAATTAAGCTTAAAATTACAATAGCAATTATCAATATTACAATTGTATTAACAGAAAGCTCTAATGCTGCTTTTTTCCCCTTTTTTATCATTATTTCACCTCAAAATTAACTAAAAATAAATAAAATTAAATTTATAATAAATAAAAAATGATTTTTAAACTTTTTAAATTTTTCTATGTTTAATTTATATAATCTTTTTATAAAATTCATTTCAACACTAAAATTAAGACTAATAAAAAGAATAGAAATATTTATATACAAATAATAACTTTCTGCTTAAATGGAGAGTCATTCTAACAAAAATAAACCACATCACATTTATTTTAATCAGGTAAAAAAATACTTAACATTACGAAATCTATTGATTTTTGGATTGGTTTTTATTCTTTATTTAATGTTTTCAAATCTGGCAAAAGCAATTATATTTATGGCTTTGTTTTCACCTTTATGTATAATATCCATTAAAGTTAGTAGAGTTGTTCCTAATGCAAATGTTCAATTAATAACGCCATTAACATTGCTTTTATCATACCTTTTTGGATTTCCAGTAGGTTTTATTTTTGGAACAATATTAGGTTTATATTTTTGGTCAACAGCATATTCTATCTCTCAATTTGTTCTTATGGAAGTTTTTTTAAATGCTATTGTAGCATTTTTAGCAAATTACATAAAAACTAATTTTGCTTTAAACTTCACAATAACTTATTTTGTTGTCATGATAATTCAAAAAATACTTTATTTTTTTGGAGGTTTAGCAATTGGAGGTAATCCAATGGAAAACACCATACATACTATATCTTCTTCAATAACACATTTAATTATTGCACCTTCTTTTATTTTCATATTTTTTCAATTAGCGACAATTATTTAAAAAACGGAATTATCTTTATTATGAAATTATTTTATACATAAATTAAAAATATCGATTTAAAAAAAAGTAATTAGAGTAAAAAAGAGGTCCAGATGGTATCTTCAATAATAACTTTTATAGGAACATTATTTAACACATGGATTCATACTCTTTTTTTAGTGCCTTTTGAAAATTATGATATGCTATGGCTTCTAATTCCAATATGGCTGGCATGGTTTTTTGCTGAATTTTTCCAAGAAAAAGTTGGTACTTCAATGGGAAATGCAATAACAAATGCAGTTGTTATTTTATGGGGCAGTATTGATTGCGCAAGACAAACCGTTAATTTTATAATACAAAAACAAATTACAAACACTTTTAATATTATAGCAAGATTTTTTTTAATCTTTTTTCTATTTTTATATGGTTTTATAATTATACATTATGGAATTAAAGGTAATCCTATTATAAAAAAAATTGGTAGAGTAAGAAATATTACCTATGTTTTTGCAATGTTTGTTCCTATATTCTATAATGCAATACCTTTTTCATTAAATCATATATTAGCAGCAATACTATTTTTTCCACTATTTTATTATTTTATAGAAGCAATAGATAGAATCGTTCCAAATCCAAAAGCAGTTGAACAAGATCTTATGGAGTCAAGCTCCTCTAATATAAAATCCAATATAAAAAAAGATATTTTTGATAAAAGACCAACAACTACTTTTTCACATTATAACAATATTTATGGAAGAAGTCAAAATTATAATAATTATAGTACACAACCCTACACTAATAAACAATCCCAAAGTTTTTCTGGCACTTCACATAATTCTACACAAAATAATTATTCTCATACCACAAAAGAGAAAAAATAAATTACCAATTAACACTATTTCAAACTAAGATTTCTAAAATATCAAATTATTAATAAATTACTTCTTTTTTACAATTTTTTTAGTTAGCAATATTAGTATACAAAAAAATATACAAATCTATTAAAATCATAAAGTTTATATACTAGTATCTTTTTATATTTAATATAGTTTTTTGTAGATTAAAAAAAATTTTTTAGAAAAAATGGGTGAAAAAATGTCTGAAGAATTTGAAGTTGGAATGGCCAATATCAAAGTTATTGGCGTCGGTGGAGCTGGCACAAACATGGTAAATTGGCTTTACCATCGTGGCGTTAAAGGTGCAGAAATTATTGCATGTAATACAGATAAATTGCATCTTGACACAATTGATGCAGACAGAAAATTTTTGATTGGAAAAAATTTAA
The DNA here is from genome assembly GCA_038874655.1 of Candidatus Woesearchaeota archaeon. Classification (GTDB taxonomy): domain Archaea; phylum Nanobdellota; class Nanobdellia; order Woesearchaeales; family GW2011-AR15; genus JAAXVZ01. The sequence continues at coordinate 24,727 of JAVZBY010000001.1, forward strand.
CAAGAGGATTAGGTTGTGGTGGTTTTCCTGAAAAAGGTGCAGAAGCAGCAAAAGAAACAATTAATGAAATTAAAGATGCTTTAAAAGGAGCAGACATGGTTTTTGTATGTGCTGGAATGGGTGGTGGCACTGGAACAGGAGCAGCTCCAGTAATTGCAAAAGTAGCAAAAGAAGCTGGAGCAATTGTAATTGGAACAGTGACAATGCCCTTTACAATTGAAAGAGCAAGAGTTGATAAAGCAGAATTTGGTTTAAATCAACTAAGACAAGTTTCTGATACTGTAATAGTAATTGATAATAATAGATTGGTTCAAATTGCTGGAAATTTGCCAGTTAGACAAGCATTTGCTGTTGCAAATGAATTGATTTCAACTATGTTAAGAGGTATTGTAGAAACAATTGCAGTTCCATCATTAGTTAATTTGGATTTTGCAGATGTCAAAGCAATTATGTCTAATGGTGGTGTTGCAGCTATTGGTGTTGGTGTTTCAGACACAAACAACAGAGTAGAAGAAGCAGTTCAAGGTGCTTTAAGTCATCCATTATTAGATATTAATTATGAAGGTGCGGAAGGTGCTTTAATTCATGTTGAAGGAGGCCCAGATATGACACTGGAAGAAGTAGCAAGAATAGGTGATCTAGTGACTGAGAAATTTGATGCAGATGCAAATGTCATATGGGGTGCCAGAGTTTCAGAATCAATGAAAGGTAAAATATGTGTAATGACAATTATTACAGGTGTAAAAAGCCCATGGATATTAGGTAAAGTTGATCAAAAAGAAAAGAAAACACAAAAAGTTAGAATGGAAGAAGAATTAGGAATAGAAATTCTTTAAAGTATCTCTTTTTTTATTTTTTTATTTTCCTTCTATTAAATTTTTAATAATAAACTCAGATAAAATATTGATTTAATGTTTAGATTTTCAATAAAAGAATTCAAAAAAATTCTCTTATTTTCAAAACATTTATAAATGTAATGCTAATCCAATTGCATAAAAATATAAATACTAAATCTTTAATAAAGATTCAAAATAAAAAGATTCAAAAAACAAAAATTTTGAGGTGTTTTTAATGGAATTAAGACCTTTGGACATGTTAAACAAAGCAAGAAATCAAAGAGTAATTGTAGAATTAAAAAATGGAAAACAATTAGTAGGAAAATTAACTTCCTTTGATATTCATATAAATATAGTATTAGAAGATTGTGAAGAAAGAGTAGATGGTGAAGTCAAAAGAAAGATTGGAAATGCATTTGTTAGAGGAGACACAATAATCATGTTATCCTCAGAATAACTAATTAAGATAAAAATTTTCAAATAAAAATTTGATTTAATAATAATTATAAAAAAAGTATTTTTTGAGGTAAAAATTTTGAGGTAAAAAAATGAAAGGAACACCTTCACACGGAAAAAAATCAGGGAAAAAAAGTCATATTAGATGTAGAAGATGTGGAAAACCAAGTTATCACATAAGAAAAGAAAAATGTTCTTCCTGTGGTTATGGTAAATCTTCAAAAATAAGAACATATGCTTGGTTAAAAAAGAAAAAAATCGAGCATTCTAAATAAATTTTTATTAATTTTTAATAATTTATCTTTCTTAATTTTTATTAATTGATTTACATATAATAACAGCCTTCTAAATTTCTTTCTTTTATAATTTCTTCATAATTATCATAATTTAATGCTAATCTTTCTATTGGAGTATTATAATCAACTAAATTATAATTATATAACTTTAATTTTGTTATTTTATCTTTCTTTGGATCAACATCATAACAATCAATTTTATTCCCTATATCTATAATATTAAATAAACAATTATTTACACCAGAATTATTTAAAATAAAATGAAATTCAGAAGCATAATAAAAATGAGTTGTCATAAAATGATGATAACTTTGCACAAAAATCTTGTGCTTTAATTTTAATCTATCTTTTTGTTGTTTTAATTCTTCAATAAATTGTCTAACTGCTTGACTTTGAGGTCTAAATGAAAAAGGATCTTTTGTTAATTTTCCTTGCGTTTGATTCAACATTAAAATTTTATTTACATAACCTAATTGCCTTTTTATTGTTGATATTAATTCTTCAGCAGTTTTTTCCTGAAATTCTGACATCTTATCAACAGGAATTGAACTTGGATTAAATCCAGGAATTCCTGCTATTAAAAGATCATTTTCTATTGAAGTAAAAGCACCTATATACTTTAATTTTTTAACATCTTTAAACTTAGCTAAAAAATCTTTAAAAATATCCCTATAATTAGACAGTAAGGCAACTTTTCTTAAATAATTTTCATCAATCTCTAATAAAAATGCCAATTCTTTTAAAACATTATATTGCAAAGGTGATTCATAATTGCCACAATTGAACAAAGTTTTTGTGATTTCAGAAAATCTTTTTAAAATATCAAATAAATAATTATATCTCTCAATCATATACTCCTTTATAAGAGAAGAAAATTCTAGCTCTTTTTCCTCATTATTTAAACCTTTTTCATATAATTCAACATAGCTTTTTAAAATCTCTGCTTTTTGGGTAATACTTTTTAATATCTCCGTTTTGTTTAATGATGCTAAAAATAGAGTTTTATTATAATTGAAACCATAACCTTCTCTAATCTCATTTTCACCTAAAACATCTCCGTTTATTATAATTAAATCTGGTTTCCATTCTAGATACTTTTTTTTCACATATTCATAAATAAACTCAATATTCTTTTTTGTATGTGTATCAGAAATTAGGATTACTCTCATTTTGTTATTAACTTATTTTTGATTTTATTTTCAAATCTTTCATTAATATAGTAAATACAAATTAATATAAATAATTTTTTAGTTTTATATTTCTATTTTTAATTTCTTTTTTTAATTTTAAAAAATCAGTCTTTCAAAAGAGCACTTCAAGAAAAATATATAAAAAAATAATACATCTTAAAAATATGCTAAAATTAATCAAGAGCAAATACATTAGAAATTTTTACTTTACTCTATTACTAATAATCTTTTTTTATATCTTTGGAGTTATTTTTTGGAAAGATTTAGTTTTTTACTTAGAAAAAGTTCCTATAATAAACAATCTTCTAAAAATAGTATTTATGGAATTTAATAATAGGTCTATCATAGGTTTAGCATTAATATCTTTTTTTGGCAGTTTGTTTTTTTTAGGTTTTCCAGGAGAGATTATATTTATTGTTTATACAAATATAGGTTATAACATAGTTCTTGTTTTTTTTATAATGCTTTTTTTCATAATGGTAGCACAATTTATAAACTATCAAATAGGTTATTTTATAGAAAAAAAATGGCTAGAAAATTACATAAAACATGATAAAAAACATTACCACATTTCATTAAAAAAATATGATGTCTATTTCATTCTAATTTTTAATATTCTACCTTTGCCTGCAGATTTATTAAGTGTTTTTTTAGGAATAATCAAATATGATTTAAAGAAAGCAATGTTATATACTTTTTATGGAAAGATAATTAAATTTTTATTTTTGATACTTCTTTTCTTTTTGCTTCACTTTATTAAAATATAGTTTTTCTTTAATGATTATTAAAATTTTAGAAAATTTAGTTTTAACTAAAATTTATTTTAAACTATTTTGTAAATAAAAAACTTTATAAATGCTTTATTTTTCTAAAAAAGTTATGGTTTTAGATCAACAAAGAAGCATAAGAAAAGAAACAGGAGCTAGATACAAAAAACAGCATTCAAAGAAAAAACACGCATTAGGAAGAAATCCAACATTAACAAAAATAGGAGAAACAGCAAAAAAAGTAATTAGAGTAAGAGGGGATAATAAAAAAATCAGGGTTTTAAGAGCAGATGTGGTAAATTTATATAATCCTAAAACAAAGAAATATGAGAAAGCAAAAATTAAAATTGTAGTAGCAAATCCAGCAAACAGGCATTATGTCAGAAGAAACATAATGACAAAAGGAACAATAATTCAAACAGACAAAGGAAATGCAAGAATTACTTCTAGACCTGGACAAGATGGTCAAATAAATGCTGTTTTAGTTGAGTAAGAAATAATTTTTTAATTCTTATTTATTCTAGTAATATCTTTTTATTATTTTTAAAATATTTGTTTTCAGATTAGTAAATTTTTTTAATTAAGAAATTTTTTTAAAAGATATGGGTTTGTTAAAATATCTTCAAGATTTTGAAAGTTTGTTTTATAGTGATATTGTCCGTAGAAAAAAAACAACACCTTTTCTAATTTTCATATTTTTATTAGCAAGTTTTTTTGTTTCAAGGGTTTTTGTTATTTATTTTCCTGAGAGAAGTGTTTTCATAAAAGGATATCATATTCATCATTTCTTTTTTGGATTAATCTTTTTATGTATTGCTGGCTATATTGCATTAGTCTCTGATAAAATAAACTTACATAGATTATCTGCAGTAATGTATGGTATTGGATTAGGCATGATCTTAGATGAAATTGGCTTATTTTTGACATGTGGGACTATTTCAAAAGGATGCGATTATTGGGCGAGAGTTACTTACGATATATTAATTTTTGTCATAAGCTTATTTTTATCAATAATCTATTTTGAGCCCTTTTGGTTGAGGATGGGTAAAAGCTTTAAAGCAATTTTTAAAAAAATTTTCAAATAAATTAATAAATAACTTTTTACTTTTTAATAAAATGCAGCAGTTAAGTTTATTTCAAAACAATTCATCAGAAAATAAAATAGAACCTAAAAATTCAGCAGAAAACTATGGTATTAGAAGCCAATTATTGAACATTGTTTTTAATCCAAAAAGAACAAACAAAGAAATTGTTTTTCAAGCATTAAGGCATACTTATCATGGAATTTGGAACATAGATATCCCTCATGAACTTTATCAATATATGAATCCATTGGAAATTATTGCTTTGTATTGTGGTGTTGGAATTATTAAAGAGAATAATTTACCTAAAAATTTAGATCTTTCTTTTCCTGATTTAATTTCTAAATTAGTAGGAATTGCATTTGATAAATATAAAGAAATTTTTCCTTATGCTCAACATCAGTTAAATCATCCTCATACAATAAATAAAGGAGATTTAATAAAAAGAATGCAAGATTATTTTTCACAATATCCAAATCAGGCACAAGAAGTATTGAATTCATTTTTTAATGATTTAAGATTACCCCATCCAAGAAATATTTATTCTAATATTCCAGGAGTTAAAAGTTATAATGATCCTAATGTTGATGGCAAAAGCATAATAGTCTATAAACAAGATATTTTAACAATGATTTCAAATATTTACAAAAGAAATACAAAAAATAAGGATTGAAAAAAATTAAAAAAATAATACTTTTAAATATAAATTAACTTTTTTTAAAAAATAAGGTGGGTAGATGTTAGTTTTTCCAGAAAATAGTATTAGTAATTCTAAAATTTCAGATTTAGAAGAAAAATTAAAAGAAATAAGACTTCAAGAAAATGTTGCTTTATTATTCTTAGAAGAAAAGGGCCCTTTTGGCTCATTAAAAACAGATGCATTTGTTAGAAAAGTATTAGCAGAATTAAAAAGATTGAACCAAAAAGGTTATTATGTAATGCCAGTTGTTGATGGAAATTCTCCATATGTTTTAAGAGAAATATCAGAAAAAGATAAAGAAGCATTAAATAGAAGAATAAATTATCAAGAAAATTGGAAACCTAAATTATTAGAATTATTACAAAATCAAGTTAATTTAAAAAATAATGGTGTTTATCAAGCACAAGAAGGTTCTTTTATCAGATTATCAATTACAGAAGACAGGTTTTATCATTTACAAACTGTGAATAATGAAAACGAATTAGGTTTTCCTGGAGCATGGATGCTTTATTATACAGATAAAAAAGGTTTTTGGATTCAAAAAATAGAGCCAATTTTAATAATTCCTTCTTGCTTAGTATGTCCTTATGGAATGATTGAAAATTTAGTAAATCAAGGTTATAATATGGAACAAAAACAACAAGAAATATTGCAAAGATTAAATTATAATGGTGAAAAACGAAGAAGAAACAGGCCTTATGATTGTCCTAATCCTCAATGTGATTTAGTATTTTCACATAATGAATATGGAAAAGTTTATAGACCTAGAGAAAGAGCATTTAGTTTTCCCATTTCTTTAAATGAAATTGGGCAAGGTTATTCTATTATACAAGAAAAAACTCCAACAGGATTAAAAATAGCAAAAATTAAGGGTCCATTAAGAAAGAGATAGATAAATTTTTTAAAAATCCTTTTAATTTTAGAAAATAATTTAATTTCTTAACTTTTTTAACAATAATTATGATTTATGAGATCTATAAAAAATTCTTATTTCATTATGGTAATCAATATTGGTGGCCAACTACATCTGAAAATGAAATAATCCCCAAATATCAAGGAGGTCCTATTACAGAAAAACAAATATTAGAAGTAATTTTTGGCTCAATTCTAACACAAAACACTTCTTGGAAAAATGTTGAAAAAGCTATAATAGAATTGAACAAAAGAGATTTAATTAATATAGATAAAATAATTAAAATTGAAATAAAGGAATTAGCTCAAATAATAAAATCTTCTGGCTACTATAATCAAAAAGCAATTAAATTAAAAGAAATAGCATTATTTCTAAAAAAGAACCCTATTAATGAATTAAAAAAATTTAAAATTAATGAACTAAGAAATTTACTTTTATCAATAAAAGGTGTTGGCAAAGAAACTGCAGATTCTATAATTTTATATGCATTTAATAAACCTATTTTTGTTATTGATGCATACACTAAAAGAGTTTTTTCTAGAATAGGTATAATAGATGAAAAGTTAAATTATGATGAAATACAGGAAATATTTCAAAAAAATTTGCCTAAAAATGAAAAAATATACAATGAATATCATGCTTTAATTGTAGAGCATGCAAAAAAATATTGCAAAAAAAAACCACTTTGTGAATTTTGTATTCTAAATAAAATTTGTAAAAAATTGATAAAATAACTTTTTTTATTAAAAATTTAATATATAATTATAATTAAACTAGAAACAGGATGCGGGGGAAGGGATTTGAACCCTCGAATCCACTAAGGAACTGGATATCTAACATGCTTTTAATACCATTAAAAGCTGTTCTTAGTGAATTGTCTTAAGTCCAGCGCATTTGACCAGGCTTTGCTACCCCCGCGCAAGGGATAATATTTTTAATGGATTAGGATTTCATTTATATATTTTGCTTAAATTTTTAAAAATCTTCAAAAAACCAACCTTTTCTAATATCAAAATAAGGTTTTATCAAAATATCTGATAAAATCACATGAACTAAGCCATTCCAATAGTTATTGGGTGTTTTTTCAAAGCATAATTTATTAGCTAAATTGAACCAATATCTTCTATTTATACCTAAAATTTTTAAATCTAAGTCAGAAACATTCATTTTTGAAGGATCCAAATAATATCGATGAGAACTATCTAAAAAATAATTTTCTATTTCTCCATAATTATAAAATTTAGATAAGTATGTTATCTCTTCTTCACTTAATAAACCCTTTTTTGCTTTTTCTATTAAATCTCTAATTTTAATTAAATCCTCATTAGAGCGCCAATCACCTCTTGCATTGGAACCTACAACAAAAATAGAATAATCCTTAAACTTTTTTAGATTACTTTCAATTTCCCATATAATATGTAATAAGTTATTTGTAGGTAAGCCTTGATCATTAAACCAATAGGGGTTATATCTCATAATTTATTAAAGAAAAAAAGTTATCTAAAAATTTATTTCTATATTTATTTGTATAGAATTTAGATTAATTTTAGCACTATAATTAAATGCGGCGACTGGGAATCGAACCCAGAACTCAACCTTGGCAAGGTCGAATTATACCATTTAACCATCGCCGCATATTAATTATTAATAAACTATGAAAATAACATAACTTTAAAAAAATTATTCCTTTATTAAGTTTTTGAATTTATTTTTCTCTAGTTATTTGTCCATTATTAATTAATTTTTTTAATAATTCAACTATTAGTTTTTGTCCTTCTTCTTCTATTTCAACTCTAATGCCTCCTAAGGAGATAGCAATGTTATTGTTTCTCCATAAAATTTTTCTATAACCTTTATAAATCTTATCTTCTTTTTTCAGTGAGCAATATAAAATAATCTTTTTGTTATTTTTATTTAAAAAATTATAAAAACTCTCTTTATCAATATACTCTTTTAAGTATATAAATAAACTAAAAATAGAATTTTTAAAATTTAGAGTATTATTACTATAATTAAATAAAAAATCACTTTCAATTTCCTCTTTTGTGTTAGTTGCAAAATAAAGCAACTTCATATTTTTTTGCATTTATAGCTTATATTTAAATTTTTTAATTAAATAAAATTGTTTATACTTGTTTTATCATTGTTGAAACCTAAAATATTTAAATCCATTTTAAATTACTTTTTAAAATGTTATCAGATAAAGAAATAAAAAAACAATTTAAATTAGAAGCTTCTAAAAATCCAGAAAAATATTATGCAGTAGAACATTTAAAATCAGAGCATTTTGAAAGAAGACAATGTATAAAATGCGGAACATTTTTTTGGACAGTCAATAATGAACAAAATGTTTGTGGTGATCCTGCTTGCTCAGGTGGTTTTAGATTTATTGGAGATAAACCAGAAAATAAACCAGCAAAAGAAGAATTAGATTACATAGAAGTTTGGCAAAAATTCTCAAAATTCTTTGAAAAGTTAGGCTATACACCAATAAAAAGGTATCCTGTTGTTGCAAGATGGCGTGATGATCAATACTGGGTTGGAGCTTCAATTTATGACTTTCAACCACATGTTGTTTCTGGAGCAGTAGAACCACCAGCTAATCCATTAGTAGTTCCACAATTTTGTTTAAGATTTAATGATATAGATAATGTTGGAATTACAGGAGCACATTACACTGGTTTTGTAATGATAGGCCAGCATATGTTTGTTCCAAAAGAAAAATGGGATCAAAACAAGGTTTTTTCTGATATACATATGTGGCTAAAAAAAGGATTAGGTTTGCCTAATAAAGAAATCACCTTTCATGAAGATGCATGGGCAGGCGGAGGTAATTTTGGGCCATGTATGGAATATTTTTCAAGAGGTTTAGAACTAGGAAATCAAGTTTATATGCTTTATGAACAAACTCCCTCTGGAAAAAAGGAATTGCCTTTGAAAGTTTTAGATATGGGCATGGGTCATGAAAGAAATGCTTGGTTTACAAAAGGCACTTCAACAAGTTATGAAACAACTTTTCCAACAGTAAGCAAAAAACTTTATGAACTAACAGGAATAAAACCAGAAGGGAATTTGATGAGAAAATTCCTACCCTTTTCTTCATATTTAAACATTGATGAAGTTGATGACATAAATAAAGCTTGGAAAAATGTTGCTGATAAAATTGATATTGATGTTGAAGAATTAAAAGAAAAAATACTTCCTTTGTCAGCACTTTATTCAGTTGCAGAACATACAAGATCAGCATTAGTAGCAATAAACGATGGTGCTTTGCCAAATAATGTTGGTGGAGGCTATAATTTAAGAGTTATTATAAGAAGAGCCTTTGACTTTTTAGAAAAATATGATTGGAACACAGAATTAAATGATATTGCAGAATGGCACGCTGATTACTTGAAACCTTTATTTCCAGAATTAAGTGAAAATTTAGAAAGTGTAAAAACAATATTAGATGTAGAAAAAAGAAAGTACAATGAAACAAAAACAAAATCAAAGCAAATAATAATTAATCTTTTAAATAAAGAAAAAGATAAAGAAACAGAATTATCAGAAAAGAAATTATTTGAATTGTACACCTCTCAAGGAATAAGTCCAGAGATGATAAAAAAACAAGCTACATTAATGAATAAAGAAATAAAAATTCCTGATGATTTTTATAAAAAAGTATCTGAATTATATAAAGGAGATGAAATAAAAAAAGATATAAAAGAAAAAATTGATTTAGATGAAATCCAAGACACAGAAATTTTATATTATGATGATTTTGCATTAACAGAGTTTGAAGCAGTTGTTTTAAAAGTAATTGAAAATAAAGTTATCCTAAATAAAACAGCATTTTATCCCACATCAGGAGGACAATTACATGATATTGGTGAAATAATTAATTTAAAAGATATTAAGCAAAAATATAACTTAGTTGATTGTTATAAACAAGGTAGCATTGTTGTTCATGTAGTAGATAAAAAGGTAGAATTGAAAAAAGGAGATATTATCAAAGGGAAAATTGATTTTAAGAGAAGATTACAATTAGCTCAACATCATACAAGCACACATATTATAAATGGATGTGCAAAAAGAGTTTTAGGAAACCATATATGGCAGGCAGGAGCTCATAAAGACATTGACAAAGCAAGATTAGATATAACACACTATGAAGCATTAACAGATGAGCAAGTAATGAAAATAGAAAAAATGGCTAATGAAATTATAGAAAAAAATTTGCCAGTTTATTCAACATTAATGAAAAGAAACATAGCAGAATTAGAATATGGTTTTGTTTTATACCAAGGTGGTGCAGTTCCTGGAAAAATATTGAGAATTGTCAATATTCCTGGTTTTGATGTTGAGGCTTGTGGAGGAACACATCTACACACAACAGGAGAAGCAAAATTAATTAAAATATTAAAAACAAGTAAAATCCAAGATGCAATAGTTAGAATAGAATTTACTGCAGGTGAAGCAGCAGTTAAAGAAATAGAAAAAGAAATTACAATATTGCAAAAAGCAGCAAAAGAATTAGATTGTAAGATTAATCAAATTCCATTTAGAGCAAACGAATTATTTGAAAAATGGAAAAAAGTTGTTAAAAAAGGAAAAATTGATAATAAAAATGATTTTAAACTTGAATCAAAAGAAGAATCAAATGAATCTGAAACATTAATATTGAAAAAAACAACAGAGATTTTAAAAACGCAACCAGAACATATTGTAAATACAATAACTAGATTTAAAAGAGAATTATATGAGGCAGAGCAAAAATATGATAAAAGATGATGATTTAGAAGAGATAAGAAATGCTTTAATAAATTCAGCAAGACCATTAATCTTTTTTGATGATGATCCAGATGGATTAAGCTCTTTTTTGCAATTTTATAAACTAAATACAGAGTCAAAAGGAATTATTTATAAATCTTCAGGTGCATTAGATACGCAATTCTTAAAAAAAGTAAGTGAATATCAGCCAGATAATATTTTTATTTTAGATGTAGCAGAAGTTAGTCAAGATTTTTTAGATAAAGTTCATAATGTATATTGGATTGATCATCATAGCCCCTTAGAAAGAAAAAATGTTCATTACTTTAATCCAATGATTTTAAGCAAGGGAAAGGACAATAGACCAATAAGCTATTGGGCATGGAAAATAACACAAAAAAGTAATTGGCTTGCATTAGTTGGTTGTGTTGGTGATTGGTTTATTCCAGAAGATATTAGAAATGAATTTAAAAAAGAATCAGAAAACAATTTTAATTATACAGATTTATTTCCTGATGAAATAACAAAACCAGAAGATGCCTTATTTAAAACTAAGATTGGAAAATTAGCAAGAATATTTTCATTTGTATTAAAAGGAACAACAAAAGAAGCAATGTCATGTGTAAAAACATTAACAAGAATAAATGACCCATATGAAATATTAGACCAGAAAACCTCTCAAGGAAAATATATTTATAAAAAATATGAAAAAATAAATAAAATCTACCAAGAAATAAAAAATTCAATAAAACCAATTGACAATAATCTTTTATTATATATTTATTCTGATGAGAAAATGGCACTAACCTCAGATTTAAGTAATGAGATTTTATATGAAAATCCAGATAAATTTATAATCATCGGAAGAGAAAGAAATGGTGATATAAAATGTTCTTTAAGAAGTGCAAAATATGAAGTATTGCCAATTTTAGAAAAATCATTAAAAGGAATAAATGGTTTTGGTGGCGGTCATTTACATGCATGTGGTGCAAATATTAAAAAAAATGACTTTGAAAAATTTATAGAAAATATTAAATATTACTTAAGTAAACTTTATTAATTTAATAATTCCAAAGTTTCATTTCTTAAAAAGCCGTATTCAACAAGCATTCTCAATTTATCTTGAATTAATGAGCTCTTTTGCATTCTATGATATAAAAATTCAAAATTTATATTCCAGGGATTATTTAACCATAATCTCTCAGGGAGTTTATCTAATAAATAAAAATATTGTGTGTGAACAGCAACATCTTCGCAAATTTTAGAATTTGTTTCATTAACTTTCGGATTCCAAAAAAAGGGGTTTTCTGTAAAGGGTGTTAAAAAAACATTAATTTCAACATTAGGAAAATCCATTGGCAATAAACCGAAATTTTTAAGCCATGAACTAGAATTTAGGTAATCATTTAAATTGACAACAAAAATTTTAAAATTCTTTATTTCAGTAAGATAATATTTAATAAGAGTTATTGATTCTTCAGTAGTTATTGATTTTTTATTAGATCTTCTGTTTAAAGTAATAATAAACTCAAGTAGTGGATCAAAATCATAGTCGTAATTTGCATAAGGATGTAATACATGGGTTAATTCATATAATAATCGTGAAGTCCAAGGCAAAGGTATAATATTTCTTGGGAATCTAAATAATGATAGCCATCTATTTGAGAAATCAGAACCTGATTCATCTAAAAGATAATGAAAATAATGCGCAGATTCATGAACTAAATTTGGATCACATATTTCAATAGGTTTATGCTTATCTCCTATCTTTAGTAATTGGAGCGTAGGCAAAACCATAAAAGGAAAATCTAATTCATACGAATTTTTAACTTCATAAGCTGATAATGACATATTTTTAATTTTTTTTTTCATTATATTTAAATCTTTCAAAAAATTTATAAACAAGTTTATTTTACTAATAAAATACTAAAATAAAATTAATAAATAACTAAATTTAAAAATAATATAAAAACCAAAAATATTTTTTTAAAAAGAGGTGTAAAATGAAAAATATTTTTCTAGTTTTAACTATTTTATTTTCTGTTATTTTTGTTTCAGTTTTTTCTGTTTATAATGTAAATGCCACATTAGTCTTTACAGAAATAATGTACAATCCTTTTGGTAATGAAGCAAATAGAGAATGGATAGAATTATTTAACTATGGTAATGAAACTTTAAATATAAGCAATTGGAAATTACAAGATGGCACAACAATAAGAAACATAAATCTTTATAATGGTAGCTATTTAATTGAGCCATATTCATTTGTTATTTTAGCAAGAAATCCTGAAAATTTTTCTAAAGAATATAATTATTCCGGAAATCTATTTCAATCAAGCTTTACATTAACAAATACAGGAAAAGAATTAATCTTATATGACAATAACAATAACATAGTTGATTCTGTTTTTTATGCAAATTTAGCAGAAGAAGGCTATACTCTAGAATTGAAAGATATTAATTTAGATAATTATCTAATTGAAAATTGGCAACAATCAAACTTTTTAGGAAATCCAGGAAAATTACCTTTTGAAATAATAGCTATTTCAAATACAAACCAAGAAAACAACTCAGAAGAAAAAATTTTAAATGAAAGTAATCAACAAGATAATAATCAAAATAATCAAGAGGATATCCAAGAAACCTATAATCAAGTTCCAGAATTTACAACATACGGAATAATTTTAGCATTAACTTTTGTTATTGCAATGTTTTTTAAGAATAGATAAAATTAATTTTTTATTAACTTTGGTTTATTTTTTTAATTTTTTTAAAACTTTTTTTTACATAAAATTTTTAAATAATAAAATATTATATTTTTTAATGATTTATTTGATTCATTCAAGAGTTATAGCTAATTTTTTGTTTTTATCTAGAATAATTACGAATTCTTTGAAATTTTAATATCCTTAAATTAAATGTTTAAAAAAATATTTTTTATATTTTTTTCATAGTTTTTTTAAAAAATTGAAATAAAAAAACAAAAAATCAGAAAGGTGATTATATGAAAAAAATAAAAATTGAATTGCCAGATGGTTCAAAATTAGAATTTGATAATTTTGTTAATGGTTATGATATTGCAAAAAAAATAGGTGAAAGATTAGCAAGAGATGCTTTGGCTATTGAAGTTAATGGAGTTGTTAAAGATTTAAAAACCTTAATTACAGAAGATTCTAAAATCAGGATCTTGACTTCAAAGGATTTAGAGGGAAAAAAGGCATTGTGGCATACAGCAGAACATATTTTACAGCAAGCAGTTTTAAATCTTTATCCTGATGTAAAATTAGCTATGGGTCCTGCAACAGACGAAGGCTTTTACTTTGATTTTGACTCTGAAAGAAGGTTCTCAGAAGAAGATTTCAAGAAGATTGAAGAGGAGATGGAAAGAATAATTAAAAAAGATTTAGAGATTATAAGAAAAGAAATTGATATAAAAGAAGCTAGAAAATTGTTTGAAAATAATCCTTATAAACAAGAATGGCTTGATGAAATAGAGCAAAAAGGTGAAAAGGTTTCTGTATATTATACTGGAAATGAGTTTTTTGACTTATGTTCAGGGCCACATGTTCCTAGTACAGGAAAAGTCGGACATATAAAATTATTAAGTGTTGCAAGTGCCTATTGGCGCGGTAATTCTAAAAATAAACAATTACAAAGAATTTATGGAGTTGCATTTCAAGACAAAAAAGAATTAGATAAATATTTAGAGATGTTAGAGGAAGCAAAAAAAAGAGACCATAGAAAACTAGGTAAAGAATTAGATATATTTGAAATTGATGAAGACATTGGTCCAGGATTAGTATTATGGCTGCCGAAAGGAAATATTATTAAAGAAGAATTAGAAAAATGGGCAAAAGAAACAGAGGAAAAATGGGGTTATTTGAGAGTCACAACACCTATTATAACAAAAGAAAATTTATTTTATACCTCTGAGCATTTGCCGCATTACAAAGACTCAATGTTTAGTCCTATGGACATAGATGGTGAAAAATATTATATTAAACCAATGAATTGTCCATTTCATCATAAAATTTTTGCTGCAAGACCAAGATCTTATAGAGATTTACCATTAAGATTAGCAGAATATGGTTGGTGCCATAGGTATGAACAATCGGGTGCAATAACAGGATTAATGAGAGTTAGGGGAATGCAAATGAATGATGCCCATATTTATTGTAAAAAAGAGCAAGCAGTTGAAGAATTTATAACCGTCATTAGATTACATGAATATTATTATAAAAAGTTGGGCATAACAGAATATCAAATGGAAATGGCTTTAAGAGATCCATTGAGCAATAAATATCATGGAAATGAGGAAATGTGGCAGGAAGCAGAAAAATTAATGACAGAAGCAATGAAAAAATCAGGTGTGAAATATAAAATAGTACAAGGTGGTGCTGCATTTTATGGTCCAAAAATTGACTTTCAAATTAAATCAGTTATAGGCAGAGAATTCACAGCATCAACAAATCAAATTGATTTATTTATGGCAGGAAAATTTGGTTTAAAATACACAGATGAAGATGGAAAAGAAAAAGTTCCTGTAATAATTCATAGAGCTCCTTTGGGAACACATGAAAGGTTTATTGGATTTTTATTAGAACATTTTGCTGGTAAATTTCCAATATGGCTTTCTCCTGTTCAAGTTAGAATATTAACAGTAAGCCAGAAATTTGGTGATTATGGAGAAGAACTAAGAAAAAAATATTATGAAAAAGGAATTAGAGTTGAATTAGATAACAGAGCAGAATCAATTCCAAAAAAAGTCAGAGAAGCACAATTACAAAAAGTACCTATTATATTAACTGTTGGTGAAAAAGAAGTTGAAAATAAAACAGTAGCTTTAAGAACTTTAGATGGTCAAGTGAGATTTGATATGAACCCTGATAAATTATTAGAAAAATTAATTGAGAACATTAAAGAAAGAGAATTAAAATTTGAGGTTTAAAATTTTTTATTCTTTTTATTATTTTTTTAAATTTTTAAAATTTTAACATTATTTTATCTTTAGCTCATCATCCTGCACATAATCCAAATCATATTTTAAAGCTAAATAAGCTTTTTCTAATTCTTTTCCTAGATAAGCAGCGTGTTCCATTCTTGATATTAATTTTTCTTTGACAGCAGTATAATAAATCTCTTGCGGTGTTTTTCCAATAATAATAATCTCAACAACATTATTTTTTTTGCAGAAACCTAATTCAATTGTTTTTTTCTTCCTATCAAGTCTTATTAAGAAATATCCTTTTTTATCTTGATACCAATCTTTATAAGGGTGATAACTGCCTTTTATTATTTTTACATTTTCTGAGATTGTTGAAGGTATTTTTAGATGTGTTTTTTTATTATTCGTACTCATCTTTTTCCCTAGATCTTATTTTTTTAATTTTAATTAATTATTTGTAGTTAATTATGCTATCTTTATATTGTTTTTGTTTATTTTAATATTTTAATTGTGAATTATACAATTTATATGAATCTTTATACAACAAACTAATAATAGACAAATGTGTGAAATCATATAAAAAAATAGCATATCATATAATTACACAATTGCTAAATTAAGGAAAAATTTTTAAATATCAGTATACTTCCTACTATATTAGGGGGTTAAGTACATTTTTTATAATTACAAAAGAATCTATTTTCGGGGGTATATAAGATGGTAATCCTATATGATAGATTTAATTTACCTGATGATATCTATGAAATTATTTTTGCTACAAAACAGCAAGTTATAGTAGGAAAACTCTTGATAAATTACATGAAACAAAACGGGGGTCAAATTGGAAAAACAGAGATGTCTGTTTTTGCAACAAAATTACATGAAGGTGAGTTAATTGGTGAAATTGATGAACCTCCTTACATTGGTAAAAAAGTAAAAATCTCCTATAACAAAAGACAATTTTATGATAGAATCTTAACACCAATGAAATCAATGGGATTAATTGACTATGACTTATATAATAAGACCTATAAAATTTCAGACAAATTCAATAAAGACATGATGAGAATTGGTTTAATGTGGCTCCAAGAAATACAAAAACCAGCATATAGCTACGAAGAAAAAAATAAATAAAAACTAAAAATAAAAACTTCCCATTAAAAATTAAATTTTATTATGATGTTTTCTCTTTTTCCTAATTTTTGATATTAAAATTAATATTACTAAACCGATAATTATATACAAAATAAAGAGTAAATATCCAGGCATTTTTTTATCTTTTTTTAATACTTTAACTTGTTTGCTTTGTTCTTCAAATGTTATTTTATTGTTATAAAGAACTCTTCCAGAAATTTGATATTCCCCAGTTTCTTTTGGTAAAAAAAACAAGTTAAATTCAATTGATTCCTGAGGATTTACCTCTAATGAATCAGATTCTAAAATTTGCTCTATTTTTCCTGTTTTCAGATTTTTAATTTCTCCTTTAAATTTTGCAATAACCTTTCTATTGCCTGTATTTTGGAATAATGGTCTAATAGGCAATATTTCATTTTCATAAGCAATCTCATTTGTTCTTATGCCAATTAGTTTTCCTGAATCAGCAATCTGTCCCTTTTCTAAAACATCAAAAGTAACTAATTGTTGTTGATTACATTGTTTCAAATAAATGTAAGCAAAATATTGTCCTAGTGGCAAATTATTATTAATCTCTGCAAAGATTTCTTTTTTTGTTGTAGGTAAAATTTCTTGACCTAATGTAGTTGTTGAATAAACCATTTTTGTTTTATATTGATCATAAACTTCTACCTTAATCTCAGGTCTTAATCTTATATTTCCATTATTCTCCACAATTGCACTTACAATAAAAGGTTGTCCAATTTCTGTATTAGAAGCAGTAATCTTTCCAGCAGTGCAATCAATAATCTCATCCCCTACAACTTCAACATAAATTAATAAACCAACTTGTGCCATCACAGATGAACCTGCACCACTTTCAACAGTTGCATAACTATCTGTTGTTATTTTTAATAAACCACTATAATTTCCAGATGGGATATCTTTTGGAGGTTCTATTATTAATTTAACAGAGTAAGGTTTTGATTTTGAAAATTGAAAGCTCTCATTAGTTGGCTCTAATTTAATCCAATCAGCAATCTCACCATCACCTTTGAATCTCGCTGTTAAAGGAAATTCTGTTGATGTTGTTATTGTTATGTATGTTTCAGCATAGCCTCCTTTCATCATTTTTGAAAATTTAACTATACTCGGACTTACACCTATTACAGCAGAACATACATTAAATGATAATAAAATTATAAAAAGAAAATTATAAAAGATGAAAGTAAAAAAAAACTTTTTTTTAATCATGCTAAATTAATTATTTTAAGGTTTTATAAAAATTGCGATAATCTTATTAACTTTAATTAAACTATTGTCATTGCGATACCTTTATAAAAAAATAGAATTTTAGTATTTTTATGGTTTTAGAAAAGCTTAGCGATTCATTAAAATCAACTTTAGAAAAAATAGCAAAAGCAGTTTTTGTAGATGATACTTTAATTAATGAGTTAATTAGAGATATACAAAGAGCATTGCTCCAAGCTGATGTAAATGTAAAATTAGTTTTTGATCTTTCTAATAAAATAAAAGAAAAAGCAAAAGAAGAGCCACCCAAAGGATTAACTAAAAGAGAACAATTAATAAATATTGTTTATGAAGAATTAGTCTCATTCTTAGGAGGAGAGGGTTATAAAATAGATATTTCCAAAGCAACTAAAAAACCATTTAAAATAATGTTAGTTGGATTATTTGGTTCTGGTAAAACAACAACAGCAGCAAAATTAGCTAAGTTTTTTCAAAAAAGAGCAGGCAAAATTGCTATGATTCAATTAGATGTTTGGCGACCTGCAGCATTTAAACAATTACAACAATTAGGTAATCAAATAAATGTTCCTGTTTATGGAGATGAAAAAGAAAAAAATCCTGAAAAAATTTACAAAAAATTTGAAAATGAATTAAATAAATATGAATTAATAATTATTGATACAGCAGGAAGAGATGCACTTTCAGATGAATTAATAGAAGAATTAAATAAAATAAACAAATTGGTAAATGCAGATGAGAGATTGTTAGTAATTAGTGCAGATATAGGACAAGCTGCTGAAAAACAAGCATCAGCATTTCACGAAACTTGCAATATTACTGGAGTTATTATAACAAAAATGGAAGGAACTGCTAAAGGTGGTGGTGCTTTATCAGCATGTGCAATAACAAAAGCACCTGTTAAATTTATAGGAGTCGGAGAAAAAATTGATGATTTAGAAGAATTTAATCCAAAAGGCTTTGTTTCAAGATTACTAGGAATGGGTGATATAGAAGCATTATTACAAAAAGTTGAAGACGCAATTTCAGAGGAAGAAGCATTAGATATGAGTAAAAAATTCATAAAAGGTGAATTTAATTTAATAGATTTGTATGAGCAAATGCAAGCAATGAAAAAAATGGGACCTTTATCAAAGATAATGGAATTAATTCCAGGCATGGGACAATTAAAACTGCCAAAAGAATTAATTGATATTCAGCAAACAAAATTAGAAAAATGGCGTTATATAATGGACTCATGCACAAAAGAAGAACTAGAAGATCCTGAATTAATAGCAGGAACAAGAATTGATAGAATTTCAAAAGGTTCCGGTGTTAGTGAAAAAGAGATTAGAGAATTAATAAAACAATATAGACAAGCAAAAAAATTAATGAAAATGTTTAAAGGAGATACTAAAAACATAGAAAAAATGATGAAAAAATTCCCTGGCTTTAAGGGAATGAATTTTGGGATGTGATTCTTAAAATTTTAGTTTAGTGTTTAATTGCAATTAATTTAATATTTAATAGCGACATTCTTTATTAGAAAACGCCGGCGCCCGGATTTGAACCGGGATATCCTTTCGGAAACAGGATTTTTGTATTTTAATTCCAGTCCTGCGCAGTACCAGGTTGTGCCACGCCGGCTTAAAAAGCCCCTGATGGGATTTGAACCCACGACCTTGCGCTTACCAAGCGCACGCAATAGCGACTATGCTACAGGGGCTTAATGAACTTTTAATAGACTCTTTTAAACAAATTTTGTTTTTAAACCAAATAGTCTATTTCCTTTGCTATGGACTCGTCGGGAATTGAACCCGATGCCTCCCCTCAGCCAAAGGGGCGCGATACCGATTCGCCACGAGCCCTTTAAAGTAATAAATAAAATAACTAAATCAAAAATACTAAAATAAAAAAATTCATTCTTTAAAAAATTAATGAAAAATATAAAAGAATGATATCTATAAAATAACAAATTAAAAATATTATAAATTCAATCTCTCGTCTATTTTTTTTGCAGCATCTTTTAAATCATCCATTACTCTTAAAATATCATGTTCTAATTCATCAATTAAAGAAGATAATTTATTAACTCTCAACATGTATTTTTTTCCATCATAAACAACCAATCCAGAACCAATTAACTTGTGTAAGTGATGCACAACAGTTCCTCTAGATAAGCCAACCTTCTCAGAAATTTCATCGCTAGTTAAACCCTCTGATGTAGGGATTGCTTTTAATAAAACTACAAACATTCTAAAACAACTTTTATCTTTATCTCTCTCACCAAACAAACCTAGAGAATCACATACCCATTGTAAGTCTTCATTTAAATTATTCTCTGTTGGTTTTTTTGATTTGTAAATAGTTATTTTATTTTTTCTTGCAATCATAATCTTTATTAGTTATAACTAATATTTAAATTTTTTCCGAAAAATTTATAAATAAGTTTAATTTCACATAAACATAGTTGATTTTAAATCAACAAAACATAAAATAAAATAAACAAAAATTATAACCTTTACTAAATATAAATGAATTATAAAATCTAATAATTACAAAAAATTACAAAATATAATTTTTTATCTAAAAAAGGAGGAGGTGGTAAAAATGTACTGGGACCCATTTGAAGAATTAGAAAGAATGCATGAAGAAATTGATAGATTATTTAAGAGATCATTTATGCAGTTTATGCCAGAGTTATATGACAGAAACTTAAAAGATTATAGAAATCTTTTGGGATATGATACTATGGGAAGTAGAGATTTAATAACAACTGACAGAACTTTAAGTTTTAGAAAACCAGTATGTCATCTCCATGAAACAGAGAAAAACATAATAGCAGCATTTGAATTGCCTGGAGTTAAAAAAGAGGATATTGAATTAAATGTAGATGATAGAAGCATAGAACTAAAAGTAGAGTCAAAAAATGAAAAGAAGCATGAAGATGATGAAAAGAAAGTATATGGCTATACCTTACAGAAATTTTATAGAAGAGTTGCATTACCCAAAGAAGTTGATTCAAGTAAAGCAATAGCAGAATACAAAGATGGTGTTTTAAGAATAGAGATGCCTAAAAAAGAACAAGATAGTGAGAAAAAGAGACTTCAAATTAAGTAAAAATTTTTTTCCTTTTAATTTTTTTGTTTAAAAAATAAGGGTTGAGAAAATGAAAATAACTTCAATTGAAAATCAATTTAAAACTGTAATTTTGTTAGGATTATTAACAGCATTACTATTATGGATTGGTAATTTATTAGGTGGCTCTCTAGGTTTAACATTTGCTTTTATCATTGTTTTAATTATGAACTTAGTGAGTTATTTCTTTTCAGATAAAATAGTTTTAGCATTATATAGAGCTAAAGAAGTAAATAAAGATTCTAGAATTTACCATCTTGTTTTAGAAGTAGTCAAAAAAGCAGAAATTCCTATGCCAAAAGTTTATACAATAAAAACAAAAAATCCAAATGCTTTTGCAACAGGACGAGATCCTAAGCATTCAGCTGTTGTATTTACAGAAGGTATTTTAGAAATATTGAATGAAGATGAATTAAAAGGAGTAATTGCTCATGAATTATCACATATAAAAAATAGAGATACTTTAATTGCAACAATAGCAGCAGTCATTGCTGGAACAATAAGCTATATAGCATCAATGGCAAGATGGGCTGCTATATTTGGAGGTTTTGGAGATAGAGATAGAGGTAAATCCTTATTTGAATTCCTTTTATTGGCAATATTAGCACCTTTTATTGCTCTAATCATACAATTAGCAATTTCAAGACAAAGAGAATATTTAGCAGATCTAACTGCAGCAAAAATAACAAAAAAACCAAATTATTTAGCAGATGCATTACTAAAAATAGAAGAAGGTGTAAAAAATCATCCTTTAACTTTTGGTAGTGAAACAACTTCCTCATTATTTATTGCTAATCCTTTCAAAGCAAGTACTTTCATTAATTTATTTTCAACTCATCCACCAATTAAAGAAAGAGTTGCAAGATTAAGAAAAATGAAGGTTTAAACTCAAATCGTAAAATTAGTATGTTAATTTTTAAAATATTTTTAATCAATTTTTTTAAAAAACATGGAGGTAGGGAAGAAAGAACAAAATCTGGTTTATACATACCAGATTCTGCTAAAGAAAAACCATTACAAGCAATTGTAATTGAGATAGGAGATGGTAAAGACATAAAATTAAAACCTGGAGATAAAGTTATTCATGAGAGTTATGCTGGTTCAGAGATAAAAATTGATGGTGTCAAGCATCTAATTATGGATGTTAAAGATATCATAGCAATAATAGAATAATGATATAAATATAGAATAATGATATAACATTTGATAAAATAATTATAAAAAATAAATTTTGGAGGTAATAAAAATGGGAGCAAAACAAATTATTTTTGATGAAGAAGCTAGAAAAGCTATTTTAAATGGCGTAAATAAAATGTACAATGTTGTTTCAGTTACATTAGGTCCTAAAGGAAGGTGTGTTGCATTAGAACAAAGCTTTGGAAGTCCAACATTAATAAATGATGGCGTAACAATAGCAAAAGAAATAGAATTAGAAGATAAATTTGAAAATGTCGGAGCTCAATTATTAAAAGAAGTTGCAGAAAAAACACAAGATATTGCAGGTGATGGTACAACAACTGCAGTAGTTTTAGCAAGTCATATTATAAAAGAAGGTATAAAAAACATTACAGCAGGAGCTAGCCCAACAGAAGTTAAAATAGGAATGGAAAAAGCAACAGAAAGAGTTTTAGCCTACTTAAAAGAAAAGAGTGTTCCTGTTAAAGACAAAGAAAAAATAATTCAAGTAGCAACTATTTCAGCTAATAATGATGAAAAAATAGGAAAATTACTAGCAGATGCAATGGAAAAAGTAGGAAATAACGGAGTTATTACAGTTGAAGAAGCAAAATCAACAGAAACAACATTAGAAGTTGTTGAAGGTATGCAATTTGATAGAGGTTTTGTTTCACCATACATGGTAACAAACCCAGATAAAATGATTAGTGAATTAGAAGATCCTTATATCTTACTTTATGATAAAAAGATTAGTTCAATGAAAGAATTATTACCCATATTAGAACAAGTTGTTCAAGAAGGTAAGCCCTTAGCAATAATTGCAGAAGACATAGAAGGAGAAGCATTAGCAACATTAATCTTAAATGTATTAAGAGGTGCAATAAAAGCTGTTGCAGTTAAAGCTCCAGGATTTGGAGATGATCAAAAAGAAATGCTAGAAGATATTGCAATATTAACAGGGGGTAAGGTAATTTCAGAAGATAAAGGTATGAAATTAGAAAATGCAAGAATAACTGATTTAGGTAGATGTACAAAAATAAAAGTAGACAAAGATAAAACAGTTATAGTTGGTGGTCAAGGAGATCAAAAGAAAATAAAAGCAAGAATTTCATTAATAGAAAGTCAAATAAAGGCAACTGATTCTGAATATGAAAAAGACGACTTAAAGAAAAGATTAGCAAAATTATCTGGCGGTGTTGCAGTTATAAATGTAGGAGCAGCAACAGAAACAGAAATGAAAGAAAGAAAAGCTAGAGTTGATGATGCAATGCATGCAACTAGAGCAGCAGTAGAAGAAGGAGTTATTGCAGGAGGAGGAGTTACTTTATTAAGAGCTACTAAAGTATTAGATGAATTAAAATTACCTGGTGATCAGCAAATAGGTGTTGAAATAATTAAAAAAGCAATAATGGCTCCTGTTGCAGTAATTGCAAGAAATGCAGGAAAAGACCCAAGTATTATTGTTGATAAACTACAAAATAGCAGTGATTCAATTGGTTATAATGCAAGAGATGATAAAATAGAAGACATGTTTAAAGCAGGTGTTATAGACCCAACTAAAGTAACAAGAACAGCTTTGCAGAATGCTGTTTCAATAGGAGGATTAATACTAATTACTGAAGCAATAGTTACAGAAATTCCAGAAAAGAAAAACCCAGATTCAGGCATGCAAGGAATGGGTGGAATGCCAGGAATGATGTAAACTAATTAAAGATATGTATTAAAGATATGTAAGTGATTTATTATTTTTTTTTATTTTTTAAAAAATTAATAAAGGTGAAATGATGAGTAAAAAAGAGATTGAAGAAGCGTTAGAAAAAGTTATGGACAAAAATTATCATGAAAAAAAAAATAATCATGAGAAAATTAGTATTCCTAATGATAATAATAACAAAACTAAAAGTGAAGAGATTAATAATTATAATGAAGATATCTCTAATTACAATCAAGAAACTAGCAAAGTAGAAACAAAAAAAAACGAACAATATGAGTCAAAAGTCTCTGAATTAAATCAAAAAATTGATGACTTAACAGAAACTTTGAAAAGAGTACAAGCAGATTTCATTAATTATAAAAATAGAGTAGAAAAAGAAAAAGCTTATTGTATAGAATATGGCAATGCAGAATTAATAAAAAAATTACTTCCAGTGTTAGATAGTTTTGATTTGGCATTGCAAAATGCTACAGATTTAGAAAAA
>JAVZBY010000001.1:49546-52281 GCA_038874655.1 Candidatus Woesearchaeota archaeon
GGAATGGAAATGGTTTATGCTCAACTATTAGATGTATTAGAGCATGAAGGATTAAAAAAGATTGAAGCATCTGGAAAATTTGATCCCTATAAGCATGAAGTTTTGATGAAAGTTGAGTCAGATAAAGATGAAGATGAAATCATACAAGAACTACAAAAAGGTTATATGCTAAAAGATAAAATTTTAAGACATAGTAAAGTGAAAATAAGCTCAGGAAAAAAACCAACTTAAAAAACAATCAATAAAAAAACTATTTAAAATAAAAATGGAGATAACTTATAACACACCTTTAAATGAAATATTAAAACTTACACATCCATGCAGATGTACTAGATGTGAAAATCCATGTAAATTTGGTTCAGGAGTTTTAGCAGATGGAGAATATGAAAAAATAAGGGATTATTTAAAACTAAATGATGAAGAAGCAAGAAAATATTTTGAAGAAATCACAAAATTCAATACAAAAAGATTAAGACCAAGAATATTAAGAAAAAATAATTTGCCGTATGGTAGATGTATATTTTATGATGAAAAAATAGGATGTAAGATCCATCCTGTAAAACCATTAGAATGTAAAATTGCAATGGGTTGTAAAGAATATGGTGAAGATTTGATTATTTGGTTCCATATCAAGCATTTCCTAAACCAAAATGACATAGAATCATTAAGGGAGTATAAAAATTATATAGAAAGTGGAGGTAAAATTTTACCAGGAGCAGAAATTGAAAATTTTTTGGATGAAAAAAGGAAAAAAATAATTGAAAATTATGAAGATAAAAAAATTCAAAAAGATTGGGAAAAAGAATTAGGATTGAAAAAATAAAATGGTGAAAAAATGGAAACAATAAAAGAATTCATAATAAGAATTACAGAGAATGCAGGGAAAATGGCAATTGATTTTTTAGGGAAATCCAAAATAAGTGAAAAAGGTTTTAAAGACATAGTAACAGAGGCAGACAAAGAAATTGATTATTATTTAACTGAAAAAATAAAAGAGAGATTTCCGAGTCATAGTATTTATGCAGAAGAATCTGGTGATGATAAAAAAGAAAGTGATTTTGTATGGTATATTGATCCAATAGACGGCACACATAACTTTGCTCATAAAGATCCAAACTTTTGTGTCTCAGTTGCATTGGCAGAAAAAGGTGTAATAAAATATGCAGCTGTTTATATACCAATGCTAAATGAGTTGTATTATGCAGAAAAAGGCAAAGGTGCAGAACTTAATGGCAAAAAAATAGAAGTTTCAAAAATAGATAAATTAGAAAATGCAATGGTTCATATAGGAATAATGCAACAAAGTAATATGTTAGATAAAACAATTCAAGTTTTTAGACATTTAACAATGTTTAGTCAAAAAACAAGAGATTATGGTTTTGCAGCTGGAGAACTTTGTTATTTAGCTAGTGGAAGAGCAGATGGTTATATTAGATATAATCAACATGTATGGGATATTGCAGCAGGTTCATTAATTTTAGAAGAAGCTAAAGGAATAATTTCAGATTTAAACGGAAATCCTTTAAAATTTGATAAAGAAAGTGCAAAAAAGAAATATAATGTAATTGCTTCAAATGGATTATTACATAAAACTTTAATTAATACAATTAAAACAATTTGAAAGTAATGTTTTGAAATTTTTTCATGTAAATCATAAATTCAATTTCAACTATAAAATAAAATTTTACAATTATAAAATAAATAAAATATGGAGGTTGATAAAAATGACAAAAATAATAGGTATTGATTTAGGAACATCAAATAGTGCAGCAGCTGTTTTAGAAGCTGGCAGACCTAGGATTATTCCTTCAGCAGAAGGTGCAACTTTATATGGAAAAGCATTTCCAAGTGTAGTTGCATTTACAAAAGACGGTCAAATTTTAGTAGGTGAACCTGCAAGAAGACAAGCAGTTAGTAATCCAGAGAGAACAATTACAAAAGTAAAAAGAAAAATGGGTACTAATTATAAATATAATATAAATGGAAAAGAATATACACCACAACAAATATCAGCATTTATTTTGCAAAAAATAAAACAAGATGCTGAAGCATTTTTAGGAGAAAAAGTAACAAAAGCAGTTATAACTGTTCCTGCTTATTTTGACGATAATCAAAGACAAGCAACAAAAGATGCAGGAGAAATTGCAGGATTAGAAGTTGTTAGAATTATCAATGAACCAACAGCAGCAGCATTAGCCTATGGTTTGGATAAATCAGATAAAGAACATAAAATTTTAGTTTTTGATTTGGGTGGTGGAACTTTAGATGTTACTATAATGGAATTTGGTGATGGTGTTTTTGAAGTAAAATCAACATCAGGTGATACTGAATTAGGCGGCACAGATATGGATCAAGCAATTCTAGATCATTTATTAAAAGAATTCAAAGAAAAAGAAGGTATTGATCTAAGTAAAGATGCAGTAGCAATGCAAAGATTAAGAGAAGCAGCAGAAAAAGCAAAAATTGAATTATCAACTGTTTTAGAAACAGATATTAATTTGCCATTTATTACAGCAACTGATAAAGGGCCATTGCATTTTAACACAAAATTAACAAGAAGTGAATTAGAAAGAATAATTGATCCCATTGTAAGAAGATGTAAAAAACCAATTGATCAAGCATTAAAAGATGCAGGATTAACTGTTAATGATATTGATAAAGTAATTTTAGTTGGAGGCCCTACAAGAATGCCAGTAATACAAAGATTTATAGAGGAAACTTTGGGAAAAAAACCT
>JAVZBY010000001.1:52291-132996 GCA_038874655.1 Candidatus Woesearchaeota archaeon
GAAAGAGGAGTTGATCCTATGGAATGTGTTGCAATGGGAGCAGCAATCCAGGGTGGTGTTTTAGCAGGTGAAGTAAAAGATGTATTATTATTAGATGTTACTCCATTAAGTTTAGGTATTGAAACATTAGGTGGCATATTTACAGTTATGATTCCAAGAAATACTACTATACCAACAAAAAAAAGTCAAATATTTAGTACTGCAACAGACAACCAACCAGCTGTAACCATAAAAGTAGGACAAGGAGAAAGACCTATGTTTGCAGATAACAAATTATTAGGTCAATTTGATTTAGTTGGAATTCCACCAGCTCCAAGAGGAGTTCCTCAAATAGAAGTAACTTTTGACATAGATGCTAATGGAATTGTTCATGTATCAGCAAAAGATTTAGGAACAGGTAAAGAACAGTCAATTAGGATAACAGCATCAACAAAATTAAGTCAAGAAGAAATTGAAAGGATGAGAAAAGAAGCAGAAATGCATGCAGAAGAAGATAAAAAAAGAAAAGAAAGAGCAGAAACCATAAATGAAGCAGAAACTTTAGTTTTCCAATATGAAAAAACATTAAAAGATATGGCTGACAAAGTAGATAAATCTTTAATAGAACCTATTCAAAAAGACATTGATGCATTAAAAGAACTATTAAAAGATAAAGAGAAAAATTATGAGGCAATAAAAAAAGCAAAAGATCAACTAACAGAAAAATTCCAAAAAGTTTCAGAAGAATTATACAGAAAAGCAGCAGAATCAAGACAATCAACACATACAAATCAAGATAAAGAAAGCAAAGAAAACCAAAAAGAAAAAGTTGTTGATGCTGAAGTAGTTGATGAAGATAAAGAAGATAAAAATTAAATTAATTATTTTATTTTTGTTATTTTTTATTATAATATTTTTAATTTGAATATCCACTTTTTCTATTTAAACTTTCTAAATAATCTAATGAAACTATCCATGCAAAATTTTCCATATTACTCAAAACTAAAATATCGTTATTTCTATAAAATAAAATTAATCTTTCTACAATTGAATTTAGATTTAATGCTAAATGTAATGAAATATTTCTCCAATCTTCAGGATTTTGGATTAATGCTTCTTCAATTCTATTTTTAGTTTCTCTTTGTATAATTAAAGTATCTTTATAAAATTCTATTCTTTCTATTAATTGATGATTCGCAATTTCAACAAGTTCAATATACTTTTTTGTAAATTCATCATCACTTTCTGTAATTAAATAAAGGCTTACTTTTCTTGCTTTAGGATTTAAATCATATTTTCCTATTAGTGGAAAAATAGGTATATAATTAATAATTCCTAAGCTTTCAATTTCAATATTCATTTATTTAGAAAATATTCTCTTTTTTAAATTCTTTTTCACTTTTTTTTAAAAAAGAATTAAGATATTATAAACACCTTTACTAAATCTAATAAATAATAAAAAACTAAAAAATTGAATAAAAAATTAGAAACGCTATAAGATATATTCTTTATCATATCATAATCAAAAACTATATGATAAAATAAAAAAACAAACAAATTATTGATAAAAGAAGCTATAATTCCTATTAAAAATAAAGACTCTGTTATATTAAAATACTGGAAAAAAAGAGTAATTAAAGCCATCAACATATAACCCATTAGCATTGGAAATGAAAAAGGACTTATATTAAAACTAACAATAAAACTTAAAATTCCACCTAAAATAGCAAAAATTAAACCAGCTTTTATTCCAAAATTATAAGTAATTAAAACAATTCCAAAGGTCATAAATTCTATTTCAATTGGTAGTTTAATAAATCTCTTATAGATAGAAACAACAACATTTATAAAAATAAAAATAGAAACATATATAATTGCTCTTGCAGTTTTTGATCTCATAATAACTAAACTTAATAACAGAATAGATACAAAGATAAGAAAATAAAAAATATAATTAAACTTTTCATTATTAATAAAAAATTTATTTATAAAATATTCCAACAAATTTTCATTTTTTTTTGACATTATATAATAAAAATGAAATACAATTAAAAATCTTTTCTATTAATTTTAAACGAGTTTCTAATAATCAAAATTTAGAAAAAAATATAAACCTAAAAAGAACTTTTTTAAGTAATGCACGAATTAAGAAAAGATTATCTTATAGACAGATTTGTTATCATATCAAATGAAAGAGGTAAAAGACCTCATGAATTTAAAATAGATGAAAAAATTGATGACACAACTCATAAAGAGATATGTTTTTTTTGTCCTGGAAATGAAAATTTAACACCTTCAACTATACATAGATATCCAGACAATAATAATTGGCAAATAAGAGTATTTAGCAACAAATTCCCAGCTGTAAAAAACGAAGGCAATCCTATTTTAAAAACAGATAATCATTTTTTTACTTATGCTAATGCTTTTGGATATCATGAAGTTTTAGTTGAATCAAATGATCATAATAAAACATTAGCAGAACTTTCTATTGAGCAAATATCAAATGTTTTTAAAATACTAAAATTAAGGTTTATTGAATTATCAAATAAACCCAATGTAAAATATGTATCAATATTCAAAAATTCAGGAAAAAATGCAGGCACTTCTATAAAACATACCCATTGCCAAATAATTGCTTATAATATTATTCCTGAAATAATAAAAACAAAGGAATATTTTGCAAAACAACATCAAAAATGTCCCTATTGTTATATAATAGATATAGAAAAAAACTCCTATAGAAGATGTTATGAAAATAATAACTTTATCGCATTTACTCCTTATGCTTCAAGATTTCCTTTTGAAATTTGGTTAATGCCAAAAAATCATTATTCAAGCATAGATGAAATAGAGGATAATTTATTTTATGATTTAGCAGAAATCTTAAAAAAAATATTACTTAAATTAAAAGAATTAAATGCAGATTATAATTTTTATTTACAATATAGCCCTAACATTGATTTAAAAGAAAAAATGCACTTTCATATAGAAATATGTCCAAGATTAAGTATACAAGCAGGTTTTGAATTATCAACTAATACTTTTATTAATACTATTTCTCCAGAGGATGCAGCTTTATTTTATAGAAATTAAATCTGATAAAATAAAGAAATAAAACCAAAACTAAAAAAACAAAAAAGATATAAACAATAAATTATTAATCAAATTCTAAGGGGGTGAAATTTATTATAAAATTACTTAAAAAATTTTTTTTTGTAATTATCCTTCTAATAGCATTAGTAGGAGTAGGATTTCCAAAACAATCTCAAAATAATTATTTTATTAATTATAAATACCTCTCATTTGAAGACATAAACAAAAATTTTTTTATTGATAAGGAAATTGAAGTTCCCTTAGTTGCAGTTGTAAACCAAATTTCTGATGATAATATTGAGGACACACTAACTCAAAATATAATTCTTGGAAGTTTAAAGATATACTTACTAAAAACTAAAAATAATGAAACTAAAAATAATAATCAAAAACATATCAATCATTATAAAATTTTTATAGATGATAAAATAAAACTAAATGAAACA
This sequence comes from Candidatus Woesearchaeota archaeon, assembly GCA_038874655.1. Taxonomy (GTDB): domain Archaea; phylum Nanobdellota; class Nanobdellia; order Woesearchaeales; family GW2011-AR15; genus JAAXVZ01. Next base: position 55,813 of record JAVZBY010000001.1, read on the forward strand.
ACAATAAAAAGTATATTTGATAGTGTAAATTATATAGAAAAAAAATTAAAAATAGAAAACCAATATTTTATATCATATAACTTAAATTCTAAATCTTTATCCGGAACGAGCTCAGGTGCATCAATAGCATTAGGCATCTTTTTATTAAATCATAATAAAAAACCAAATCTTAATTTTATTATTTCAGGTTCTATTGATGATGAAGGAAATTTATTGCCTAGTGGCTCTATTTATTATAAATCAATTTTTATTGATAAACACAACCAAAAAATATCTGAGAAAAACTATGTAGAAAAGTACAGCATAAAAAATAATTTTTATAATATTTTATATGTTAGCAAAGGTCAATCTAAAACATTGTTAAAATTAGATAACAATATGTATAAAGAAATAAGTATTAACAATCTAACAAAAACACTAAAAGTTGTTGAATTGAATAATATTGATGAAATTTTAAACAAAATAGATTATTTAGAATAGAAAATAATAAATTTTGTCAAATAGTTTTTAAAATATTTATCCGAAATTATATATTCTTATAAAAATAAATTTATAAATAAAAAATATTATCCCTATAAGTAGTGGGGTAAAAATGAGTTGGAAACAAATTGCTAAATCAAACGATTTAATAATTTTTGAAAAGAATCTAAAAAATTATAAAATAAAAATAGAAGCAAGAAAAACAAATGACTATTGGGAAATCTTTAAAACTAAAATAAAGGGGGAAAGTTCTACACTAATTTCACAATACAAAGTTTCTAATAATGAATTAAATGATATACTAAAAAAACTTAAAAAAAATAAACAAGAGGTAAATGAAGAAATAAACTTTAGACCTGAAAAGATATTTATAAGTCTAAAAAGAATCTTTAAAGAAGAATTTACTGAAAAATGGGAATTTAAAATTTTAAATGAAGATAAAAATTTTATACTATTACATTTTGAAGATGCATTAGAGGTAGATATTGTTTTAAATAAAAAATATAAACCCTATGAAAACCAAATACTAAATCAATTAAGAGATAATTTAGGATTAGAAGAATTTTCCTCTAATATTTATACTAGAGTATATTACTTTGAGACCACCTCTTATTATAGTGAAGAGAATGACTTTTTTACAGTAGATGAAGATTTTTTAAACTAAACTATAAAAAATAATAATTTTTATAAGAAAATTCATTAAAATAATTAATTAATTTTTGCAACAATCTCTTCTTCATCAATTTTTATGAAATCAATAAGTTGTTTTTTTTTTAATTTTTCTATGTATCTATAAAATGTTGCTTTTGAACATAAATTCTCTTGATCAACAATAATCTCTTTTATATCAGAAGTACTATAATTTTTTTTTTCAGCCAAGCTCAAAATTCTGTTTATTATAATATTTTTTCTTTTTTTATTGATTTTTTCTATGAATTTATTATTTTTCTTTTCTTTTTTCAGCGCACTTTCAACAGCTTCTTTTACAATTATTTTAATAACTTCTAAATTTAATTCATTATATTTATTTGGATTATTACTCATAATTTTATTGTTTTCAATTTGATTAGAAAAATTCTCTTTATTTTCACTTAAAATCTCATGATTATTAATAAAGATGGCATCATTATTATTAATTTTTTTTAAAATTTTTTCTTCTTGAGAAACTTTTTCAGATAACTTTTCTTTTAATATATAATTTTCTTTTTTTAAATTTTCAATCTCTAATCTTAATTTTGTAATATCTTCTTTTATTCTCGCAAAAGACTCTATAAGTGCATTTCTATCAATTTCACCCCCAACCATGAAAAATTAAATTATTAATCCCTTTTTAAATATTTCTAAATTTTGATATTTTTATGATACTAATATGATAATAAAATGAAAATTATTGATACAAAAATGAGACAAAAAATATTAAAATTTCCATAGGAAATAAAGGGGTGTCTCAATCTAATATTGAGACGAAAAAGATTCATTTTTATAAGAAAATTGATACAAAAATGATACTTTATTTATAAATACTTTTAAAAAAAGCATAATTTAATTTCCTATGCAATATAAAGCAAAGAATAAAATTAATTAAAATAATTTTTAAATAAGGAAAACTTCTTTGTTGATATTTTACTTTTTAATTAATATTATTTAACTGCTAATACATGTAAAAAATAAGAGGTGGTGTTTATGGATTGCGTATTTTGTAAAATAATTGAAAATAAAATACCTTCTTCAAAGATATATGAAGATGATTCAGTAATAGCTTTTTTAGACATAGCACCTGTTCATAAGGGCCATACTTTAGTTGTTCCAAAAAAACACTCGGAAAATATGCTAAAAGATGATGATGAAGATTTAAAAAAATGTATTGTTGTTTCAAAAAGATTAGCTAACGCGATTTTAAAAGCAACAAATGCAGATGGAATTAACTTAATAATAAACACTATGCCTGCTGCTGGACAAGTCGTAATGCATACACATTTTCATTTAATTCCAAGATATAAAAATGATGGCTTAAAACATTGGCCTCAAGGAAAATATGAAAACAATGAAATGGAAAGCATTAAAAAGAGGATTTTAGAATTGATGTAATAAAATAAATTAATTTAATAAATATTATTTTTTTAACTATCTAAAAACTACATTCTAAAAAAAGGATTTTCTTTTTCTTCAATTACAGATAAAATTCTGCCGTTAAGATCTCTTATTATCAAGCTGTCTGCACTTGGTTTTTTTAATAACATTTTAACGCCCTCCTCAAGCTTTTTTTATCTTTATTTTGTTTTTATTTTACTATTTTCATATTTATAAACTAATAAGCAATTAGTATACTTTTTTATATACTAATATATCGGACATATTTAAATACTTTTCGTTTTTTTAATTTTAAGAAATAAAAAAACCACTTTTTTGTTCAATAAATATTTTAATTCTAACAATAAATAGATTAATTTCTTAATAAAAAATTAATAATAAAACTTAATATAATAAAATTACAATTATACAAGAAAAAATATTTAAAAAATATACAATTAAAAAATTGAAAAGTTCATTAATTTAATCCTAAAGCAGTTTTAAGTTCTTCACTTGGTTGCCAGGGTGGTTCAAATGTAATTTCTATTTTTACAGTATCTATTTCTTTAACCTCCTCTTTTATTGCTGACTCAATCAAATCCATAAGCATAGGACCATATGGACATAGAGGAGTAGTAAAAGTCATTGTTATCTCAACTCTATATTTATTAAAACTATTTTTTTCTTTTGTTTTATTACTTTTTTCTAATTTGCTTGTTTTTTTATTCTCTTTAATATCTAATTTATAAATTAAACCTAAGGTATAAACATCAAGACCTAACTCAGGATCATCAACTCTTTTTAAAACATCAACAACTTTATCTCTAATTTGATTTATTTCTTCATGATTATTATCTTGTGATAAGCCACCCATAATGAATCACCAACACTATAAAATAAAATTAGTTTTATATAATTTATGTTAAAGTCCTAAACCAATTTTAAACAAAATTATTTATTATTATTTAGTTGATTTATTGAAAAACTATTTATACTAGTTCTCTTTAAATTATAGTATGCAATTAGAAAAAATAGAGAGATTTATAGAAGATTTCATCATATTTTATTTAATCACAACAAAATTTATGCAATATTTCGGATTTATATCAATTTTTGAAAAAATTGGATTATACAGAGAATTTTTTGAATTTGTTGATATTATTGTCTCAATGACAGGATTAGCTTATGTTTTATATAAATCAAGTTTATCTAGTATCTTTTTTGGTACAAAAAACAAGTTTTTTGACTTTTTTTCAATTTTTTTTTATTTTTTTCTCATTGTTAATAAATTTATAGAATTTAATTATGTTTTAGCTTCAAAAGGCATTTGTTCATTAGAAAATAGGTTTTTAGCACCTCTAATATGTTACATAGCAAATCCCTTGAATAGTGATTTTCTAATAAATACTGGTTTTTATATAGGAACAATTGGCTTAATTTTATTAACTCTTTATGCGACATTTAAAATAAATATTTCTGATAAAAGCATATTAAATGCTTTACATGAAGACAATAAAACTAAAAAATTAATAAAATTCATCAGCTCTTTTTTTGTTATATTTGGGTTTTACATTATTTTTTTCAATTTTATAAGTGAATGGTTTACTAGAGTTTTGGATGCTCCAATTATGTTAATAGCATTATTAATTTATTTTATTAAATTTCATGGAAAAGCGAATGAAGCAGAAACTATTATATTTAAAGTAAGTTCCTCTGTTGAGAATCTAATAGAAAATTTTGTTAATCTTTTTCATGATAGAAAAACTATTTTTTTAGGCATATCCTTAATGCTTGTTTTACATTTAATAAGCGATTTAGCTATATTTATAATACCCTATAATTTTGGCGTTGGTAATAATTATGTAATTGAATCATTAGAAGATGAAAAACATCTTTCAATAATAGAGCATTTTAATAAAGATTTAGAAAAAGGTCATAATCCAATTCTGCTTTTTATTGGATACTTTTTAAACACAATTGGTACTTTTTATTTAATGTTTTTTCCGCTTTTTATTTGGTTTGTGGTTTATGATAACCTTACTAACAAAAAACAAAGAAATTTTCCAAACATATTAATTGCAATATTTTTTTCTTGTTTAATCTTTATGGAAGCAATGCCTACCTATAAAATAACAAGTTTAGTAAATGAAAATTTAATTGGAACAGATATTCAAACACAATCCTTATTAACTAATGATACAAATTTAACTTTGATACTAATTTTAGATTTTCTTGTGTTTTTTGTTGTATTAATTTTAATAAATAAACCCTTATTCAAAGATATAGCATTCTTTATTATGACAATAATAACCTTAGGTTTTTTTGGAATATATGTTTATTATTATTTTATAAGTATATTTACATATTTTATTAGTTTGTTGCAATATTACTTAACAAAATACATGATATATAATCTATTATTAAATCTTATCTTCTTAGTTTTAATTACTGTATTTTACATAGGTAGTTATTTAAGCTTTTTAATTTATGTTTTCAAAGAAGATAAAAAAGAAAATTTAAATTAAGTTTTTTAGTTATTACTTTTTTTAATTCATTTTATTATTTTAATATCTTCTCTGTTGAAAAGAATAGTTTTTTTCTGTTTCTTGTTTAGCCATATGCTCTAAATTTACTAATCTTTGATTAATTGCATCTAAACTGGCTTTTAAATAATCTAACTTTGCAGAAATCAATTCTAAATCTTTTTGTAATGAAGAATTTTGATGTTCATATACTTCATTATTATCATGATACATAGAATTCATTCTTTCTTGTCTTATATTTTCACCCAATGGCATTCTCATTCTAGGATCTAATTGCTCTTGATGATTACTAAAATTTGGTGTTGATTCTAAACCTTGATTAAAATTTTGTTCATTAAAAGTTTCAAAATTTGGTTTATCTTCTAATGGTGGAAAAACTAAATCATCTTTTTTTTTAAAAGGATTTAAATTACTTAGTGTTTCAAAAATACTCATATCTTTATGTAGAAACATTATACTTTATTAATCTTATGTTTTTTAAGAAAAAAAGTATAAAAAAATAAAACTAAATAAAAAAATTAAAGAATTATCTTCTTTTTCTCATATACAATAAACCAATTCCACTTACTAAAATTGCAAAACCAAATGTTATTGTGCTAAACTCAGGAACATAGTAAAATTTACAACTATTAGAGCATTCGTCATCATCTATATCATTACCATCATCACATTCTTCACCAGCTCCTTCTTGTACTATGCCATCACCACAATAAGTGCAAGCATATAAATCAAATTCTGCAGTAGTTCTACATTTACCCTCATTTAAATATCCCATAAATTGATTATTTGTACAAATAAAGTCTGTTTCTTCTCCATTTGGCTCACAAGTTTTACTAGAGCCATCATTACAGATAGAATCACCACAATAATTTATAACAACATTAAATCTACAATTATTATTACACTGATCATTATCTATATTATTGCCATCATCACACATTTCTCCTGCATCTCTTTGTAAAATACCATCCCCACAATAAGTACAAGCAAAATCTCCTGAAGTTCTACAAACACCATTAGCTAAATCACCAGTATAAACATTATTAACACATTTCATATCTTTTGTAGGGCCATTAGGCTCACAAGTTTTACTAGAGCCATCATTACAGATAGAATCACCACAATATGGCTTGGGTTGTTCTGGAATATTACAACCGCATGTAAACTTTTGTCCACAATTTGAACATTCTTCTGTTCTGGTATGATGTCCGGGTTTACCAGCATTATCTCTTAAACATCTTTCAACACAGCCTTGCTCATCACAACCACAAGGTTGCCATCCTGATTGACAATCTAAATAACAACTACTTCCTCCTGCGTTTATCTCTTCTTGTACACATTGAAATGCACCATTAACTTTTCTGCATGACCACATTTTACCCTCAGAAGGATCACCAGCTGCATTACATTCAGAACCACTTTCACAACTTCCTGAGCATGAAAAAGCTAAAGTAAAAGATGTTATAAATATTAAAAATAAGCTCATTAATAACAGGATTTTAACTTTTTTTTTGATTTTCATTTTGACCTTAAAAGTTTTTTAAATGATTTAACTACTATTAGGTAGTTAATTTATATTTATAAATTTTTCTATTTTATATTTGTTTGATAAGGTATTTTTTATTATAGATAAATTAAACAATTAAATCAAAGAAAATATTTTTATTAAAACATGATTTCTCTATTTAAAAATGAGAATTTTAATTGTAGGAAGTGGGCCTGCTGGAAATTTTTCTGCTTATTTACTAGCAAAATCGGGGCATGAGGTTTTTGTTTTTGAAAAAGATAAAGAAATTGGAAAGCCAATCCAATGTAGTGGTATTTTAAGTGATTATTTTTTAAACTTTTTAAAACCTAATAAGGAATTTTTGTTAAATGAAATTAAAAGAACAAGAATATATGCTCCAAATGGTAGATATATTGATGCAAAAATCAAAAAAAATTATGTTATTTGCAGATATAAATTTGATAATTATTTGGCTAATTTAGCTAAAAAAGAAAAAGTCGTTTATTTTTTAGAACATAGTTTTAAAAGATTTATTATAAAAAAAGAGAATAATGATGAAAAAATTGTTGCTTTTTTTAATAACAATGGAAAAGAAGTAAAATTCAAAGCAGATATATTAATCGGTGCTGATGGCCCTCTTAGTGAAGTTGGAAAGCAGAGTGGTTTAATTATTGAAAGACAAAATTTTATTGGAACACAAATACAAGCTTATATGAAAAATGATAATGTTGTAGAGTTTTATCCTTATATAGGATGTTATGCATGGATAATCCCAGTTAATAAAGATATTGTAAGAATAGGTGTTGTTAGTTATAAAAAGAGTGTTGAATTGTTTAAAAAATTTGTATCCGAAAAAATGAAAGATTATGAAAATAAGATTATTGAAAATCAATCTGGAATAATACCTATATTTAATCCTAAGATTAATTTACAAACAAAAGATAGAAGAGTTTTTTTAATTGGGGATGCTGCTACGTTAGTTAAAGCTACAACAGGTGGTGGCATAAATCAATCTTTAAAAGCAGCTACTATTTTGGCTGATTGCATAAATAATAAAAAAGATTATAATAAAGAAATAAGGAAAAGAATGTTTTTTGAGTTAAAAGTGCATTTAATTGCTCATAAGATTATGCAAAAGTTTAAGGAAGATGATTGGAATTATTTAATTGATGTTTTTTCTAAAAAAGAAATGAAAAAAATTCTTTATAATGAGAGTAGAGATAATTTAGTAAAAATGCTTTTTAGTGTTATTACAAAAGAACCTAAATTAATTAAATTTTTAAGGTATTTATCTAAAGAAGAAATTCTGATTTTACTTTCATAAGAATTTCTTAAAAACTTTGTTTAGGTGTTTATTTTTATATTAATTATTAGTTAATTTTAGATTTGTGCTTTTGCATAATATTTTTAAATTAATTTTAATTCATTATTGATATGATTCCTATAAATCAAAGACAGATGCAGCAAGCAATGAAAAGATTGGGTGTTAATCAAAAAGAGATTGATGCAATAGCTGTAATAATTAGAACTAAAAAAGAAGATATTATTATAAGAAATCCTTCTGTGCAAAAAATTAATATGATGGGGCAAGAGAGTTATCAAATATCTGGAGAGGAAGAAATAAGGCCTCTTGAAGAAGAAATGAAAATTAATGAAGAAGATATAAAAACAGTAATGGAACAAACAAACGCAAATAGAGAAGTTATAATTGAAACTCTAAAAAAGCATAAAGGGGATTTAGCTTCTACAATATTAGAATTACAAAATAGGTAAAACTAACAATAAAAATATAATTATTAAAATAAATTATTAAAAAATCAATTAATAATATGACTGAAGAATATATTATAAAAAAAGAGAAAGCAATAAAAAGTATTAAGGTAGCAGACTATATATTAAATATGACTTATCCTTTAGTTAAAGATCCTAAATTACTTAAAGTTGTTTTAAATAATATTTATGATGCATTATATAATACAATCGCAATGCTTTTATATTATGAAAGATACCATAAAAGGATTCCGCCTTTTACCGAGAATTATGATGCGATGATTGAAATTTGTAAAGAGGTTTTCAATAAGTATAATATCAGCAAAGGATACATTGGTTTTTTACATAAAATTAAAGAAATAATTGATATACAAAAAAGATCTGAAGTTGAGTTTGTAAGAAAAGAAAAGGTTGTTTTTGCTTCACAAGAATATGACTTAAATACACTATCTTTAGATGAAATAAAAGATTATATTGATAAAGCAAAATTATTTATTAATGAAATTATGAGGTTAATAAAATGATTGAATCAATGGAAAATGCAAAAGAGGAATTAAAAAGAATAGACCATTTAATTTATGTAACTTTAAAATACACAAGAACTGTGGATGTTTTCATTAATATTATAGAGAGAATGATAAATTGCTATGAGTATTTAGTTGATGCATTAATAAAATTAAGTGAAAAAGAAGGAAAACTAAAAGAAAATTTAGATATGCCTGTTGCTAAAGCAAATTTTATATTAAAACAATTTGATTCAAAAAAAGTCAAAGAAAATATTGAATTTTATTTATTGCTTAGAAAATTAAAAAGAGCTAATTATGAAAGCACAAATGAATTTAGAAGACATGTAACAATGAGTGCTGTTGTTGATGGAAAAGTAATTACTATAAATATAGATAACATAACAGAAAAATTTCATATGCTAAAAGATTTCTTAGACTTTGTGGATAAGAAAGTTAAATTATAAAGTATTTTTTTAATTTTAAAAGTTTATATTATATAAATTAAAGATTATTTATATTGACGATTAAATTTAATGTATTAAATATAATTAATTTTATATAATAAAAATTGTTTTTTATTAATTATGACTAAGTTTATTGTTATTGCATCAAGTAAAGGTGGTGTTGGTAAAACAACTACAGCCATAAATTTAGGAACTGCTCTAACTCAATTTAGCAGAGATGTCATTTTAGTTGATGCTAATTTAAGTACACCTAATGTTTCTTTATACTTAGGAGCACCAAATATTCCTATAACTTTACATGATGTTTTAAACAAAAATAAAAAAATAACAGATGCATTGTATATGAGTAGTCATGGTTTAAAGATTATACCTGCAAGCATATCTATAAAGGAAACAAATAAAATTGATTATAAAAAATTGGAAAATGTTATAAAAAGCTTATCTGGCTTAGCTGAGTTTGTAATTATAGATACTTCTGCAGGTTTAACCGATGAAGCTATTAGTGGAATTAAATTAGGTGATGAAATTATTGTTGTTAGCACACCTGATTTACCTGCTGTAACTGATGCACTAAGAACAATAAAAAAAGCAAAAGAATTAGGAAAAAAGGTTAGTGGTGTTATTCTAACAAGAGCTTATGAAGATGAATTAGAACTAAGCAAAAAGGATATTGAAGCGATTTTAGAAACTGAGGTTATAGCTATTGTTCCTGAAGACGAAACAATGAGGGAAGCTGTTAGAATGAAAAGCCCTGTAACACACAGTCATCCTAATGCGCCTTCTTCTATAAGTTATAAAGAATTAGCTGCAAAATTATTGGGTGAAAAATATATTGCAAGCTTAGAACAAAAAGAAGAAAAAGGTTTTGATTCATTATTGAAAAAATTGGGATTAAGTAAATAAAAAAGTGGTGAGAATGAATTTATTTGAATGGACAAATGCTTATATTGATAGTATAAATTTTTTTAAAAAGAATTTACTAAAAAAGGAGATTATAAATAAGAACTTAATAAAATGTGAATACAAGGATAAAAAAGAGGTTTTCTATTATATTAGTGATGTTATTGATGATTCCTGCATAGAATTTATTAAAAATAATTTTGATAAAAAAATAGTAATTGTAAGTTTAAATAGAAAAGAAAATATGTCATTGTTAATTAATTATTGGGAAGCATTTATAAAAAATAAAGATTTAAAATTTATTTTTTCGAATCCTAAAGAAAATTTATTTTGGGCTATTGTTCCATATACACATAATTTAATTTCCGGTAATTTAAAACTAGGAATAAAAACTTTATTTGAAAGTATTCCTTATTGCGAGTGATTTTCTGAAAATTTTTAATGAATTATTTTATAAATTTTATACAAAACCTTTTTAAATTTACCACAAATCCAAAAGCATAGGTGATTTTTATGGAATGTATCTCATGTAAAACAAAAATTGCTAATATGCCTGGCTCTGCTAGATTTTTATGTCCACAATGTGGTAAATATGAAATAATCAGATGTGAAACATGCAGAAAAATAGTTGCTAAATATACTTGCCCAGAGTGTGGATTTGTAGGACCTAATTAAAAGTTAGTTTTACAAATTTTACACCATATAAATTAGTTTACATAAAATATTCAAAAATAGGAGAGGTAAAAAAATGGCTGATGTTGTTGTTACTTTAAATGTAATGCCTGAATCACCTGATGTTGATTTAGAAAAACTAGAAAAAGAAGTTTTGATTAAAATAAAAGAATTTTCAGGAATTGATAACCATAAAACAGAAATAAAACCTGTTGCTTTTGGGTTAAAGATGATTTCAATTATGTTTGTTATGCCTGAAAGTTTAGGTTCTCCGGATAAGTTAGAAGAAGAAATAAAAAAAATTAAGCATGTTTCCAATGTTGAAATTGCTGATGTAAGAAGAGCTATTGGTTAAAGTAATCTTACAACTGCATCATAATCTATTAAAAAAACTTTTTTTCCTATATCTTCTTTTTTTAATTCTAATATTGGCTCTGTAAATGCTAAGTTTGACACTATAGGGTCACATAATATTGCATCAGGTCTGATATAATAATCAAATTGTGAAAGTATCTCAAAAGAATCGTTAACTAATGGATAAAAAGGTTGAATTAAAAAAGGAATTCCTTGAATTGTGCCATTATCTATAATAGGTGCATCAAAATAAGTTATTTTTTTAGGTGGTAATTGTGAAATTTTTAAAACATTTCCATCTGATAATAAAACTGCTAAGCTATGTCTGCCATGATCTAAAATTTTTTGTGGATTAAATTCATCAAATTCAGAAGGAATTTTTTTACCTTTTACAAAGGGATTTACATCTTCTACATACAAATAATAAAATCTAATTTTATATTCTAGAATATATTCCTCAAGAAGCTCTTGTAATCTAGATTGCATCTTACACCCCAATCTAAAAAATGTGTCCTAGTTATTTCTTTGTTTATAATTGAACCTATTTTTGGAATTTGTATTTTTTTTATTTTAGCTATATAATGTAAATCATAAAAACCAACTGCATTTATTTTTGATTCTTGATTTATAATACTTAATAAATTTATAAGTTCATTGTTATGATTATATTTTTGAATGGCATTTTTATACATTTTTCCAACTAAATCAGAATCCCATAAAGAACCAATCCATATAGGCCCAGCATAATCCCAATCTTTTATACATTTTTGATTAACTATTTTTATATTTTTGATTTCTAAGATGTCATCTACTATTAATCTTTGACTTGTTTTCCAGTTATATAATAAAAATTTATGATTTTTTAATATTTCGTCTGCTTTTTGCCTTCCTTTTTCACATTTAAAAAAAACTCTATAATAATGGTCTTTATAATAAGAAAATATTGGTGTTAATGCTTTTTCATATTGGCTTGCAATTAATTGCACTTTTCTAATTAAAATTCTTATTCCTGTTTCATGCATAAACTCGTTTTTTAATGGTTTAGAGAAATATTTTCTTAAACATGCATTTTCAGAATTTCCTGATAAAGCTGCTGTATCTGTTGCGGTTATTGCTAAAATTCCATTTCTGGATAATCTTAAAATAGATGCTTCTAAAAAAGGATTTGGACTACCAAAAGGATCTACATCAATATAATCAAAACCAGAACTTTCCAATAAAAATTGAACAGCATCTTTTTCATAAACAAAAATGTTAGAATTATCTAATAAACCATTCAATTTTAAATTTTCAAGAATATTGTTTTTTGTTTTATAATCATTAATGGATATATTATTTATTTTTCCTTTATCTAATTCTAATAAAAATCTTATGCTTCTTATTCCTGAACCTGCTAAAATATCTGCAATTTGCATTTCTCTATTTGAGAGGGAATTTAACAATAAAATTGAAATATCTCTATTTAATTTCATAACAGGATTATAGAAAACATCTAATTTTTTTGAAATCTTTCCTTCTGAAATTTTTATTTTTGCTAATCCTTCTTGTATAATTGTTTTATTTTTATCTAACATTATAATAAAAGAAAAAGTACTTATTAAAAAAGTATTTGCCCTTCTTTGCCTAGGAACAGATGGACGCCAAACATTTGTTGGACACAGTCCTTTGTGATAGTTAGAGCCCCTTCTCCTAGATTGCAAAAGGGCAATTAACTTATAGTTTTATAAGAAAATATATAAAGTTTTTTATTTACATAAATAATTTAGACTATTAATGACAAATCAGAGTAAGGAAAGGTTTAAAATATATAAAAATGTTTTTGATGAATTTACATTAAATACTTTATTTAAATTAAGTTCTCAAGGTCATTTTGATGAGTTAATTCAACCAATAAGAATTGGTAAAGAATCTAATGTTTTTTTAGCAGATACAAAAGAAGGTGATTATGTTATTGTTAAGATATATAGATTAGCTTCATGTAATTTCAACAAAATGTATTATTATATTAAATCTGATCCTAGATTCATGGATGTGAAAAACAGACGAAGAATTGTTATTTTTAAATGGGTGCAAAGAGAATACAGAAATTTATTAACAGCTAGAGAAGTTATTAATGTGCCTATGCCAATTGCTTTTTCTAATAATGTTATTGTTATGGAATCAATTGGAAAAAATAGTCCTGCGCCACAATTAAAAGATCAATATCCAAAAAAAAAAGATTATTTTTGCAAAAAAGTTATTGATTTTGTTGAAAAATTAGCTAATTGTGGATTAGTTCATGGCGATCTGTCAGAATTCAATATTTTAAATTTAAATGATGAGCCTTATTTTATAGATTTTTCACAAGCAACTAGTCTAGATGATCCAAATGCTTTTGAGTATTTAAAGAGGGATTTGGAAAATTTAAAAAGATTTTTTGAAAAATTAAATTATAAATTTGATTCAATTAAAATTTTTGAAAAAATAAAAGAAAATCATAATAAAAAAATAATAAGATAAGATAAATAGAAAAAATTAAAAATATACATAATTACTTTATAATAGGTGATAACATGTCTGAATCTTCAAAAGATGAACAAATTGGATTTCATAAAGGTTCTTTGGCTACTTTAGCAAAAGAAAGACAGGAATTACTGAAAATGGTTTCTATTGTAGAACAATTAATGCAAATGCATGTTAAAGCTTTACAAGAATTAGGTGTTGATTTGCAAAAATTAGCAGAAGAAGCTGAAAAACAGCAAAAAAAGCCGATTGATGAAATAGTGGATAAAGAATCAAAACAAAAGTAAATAATGAAAAAGCATATCACTTTTTATTTCAAATGTTTAAAATAATTTTTTCTTTTTCTGGACATGAAAATCTTATTGGCAATCATAAAAACACATTTGAATTTACAAAAGAAAAAGAGTTAACAAAAAAAGGAGATTGTATTATAGGGGTTAATTCTAATTTTGACCATACAAAATTAAAAGAATTATGTAAAAAATTTAAAAAAGCAAAAATCATTATTCAATCTGATAAATTTAAAGATGATGTTGTTTTTTATTTAAATAAAAATTTTGATGATGAAAAAGAAATTGTTATAAGAAAATCAAATTTTATTTCAAAGAGAACTCTGGGAATTTTAGCTGAAAAATCTGCTTTTGAATTAAATAGAGATTTAATAAAGAGTATAAAAAATAAAGGAGGTTTTTGTGAAATAATTCCAATAGCTTAATTATAAAAGAGTAAAATGAAAAAAGCAATGAATAATAAAGAAGTTAAAGAATTTCTGGAATTAGTAAAAAATGAATATAATTTAGAATTGCATAAAAAAGAGAGATATGAAATTTTTGACAATAGTAATGCGAATTATAAAATTATTTTAATTAATAATGTGGCTAAATTTTTTTATTATGAAAATAGACTAATTCCTAGCTTAAAATTAATTTTAGAAAATAATTTTTTGAAAAAAATAATTATTGATATGGGTGCTGTTAAATTTATTGCTTCAGGTGCAGATGTAATGAGGCCTGGAATTGTTGATATTGAAGAAGGAATTGAAAAGAATTGTGTTGTTTCTATTATTGATGTTAATAATAAAAAACCAATTGCAGTAGGAATTACTTTGTATAGTGGAGAGGAAATAAGGAATATGAATTCTGGAAAGGTAATTAAAAATATACATTATGTAGGTGATAAGATTTGGAATTTCCTTTAGTAAATTTTATTACTAAATAGTAGTTTAAAAACCTAAAATTTATATAATAGTTCTTTTTAGTTTTTGTAAAATGACTTTAAATGATGTTATAATTTCAGTTAATCAAGAGACAGTTATAGAATGGATTACTGAAATAGAAGAAAGATATCTAAGTGTAAAAAGAAAAGTTAATGAAATTAATTTAGACAATTGGCCAAAACCTTTATCTAGAGAACCAAGCTATCTAGTTAATGGACAAAAAAAAACTTTAGAAGAATTAACAGAAGAGGATTTCAATCCTATTATTAATTTTTTAAGTGGAATATTAAATTTATCTACTTTTGAAAATGAAGAAAAAAATATAATTGCTAGGTCAATGGCTATTTTAAATACTGTTTTTTGGAATTTTGAAAAAAATGAAGCAAAAACAAGAAAATATGAAAGTGTATATAGTATAACGCATTTATTATCTGTGGCTTATATGTTTGAAAATCCTGATTTAGAAACTTTATTAGTTGCTTTAAATCATGATACTATTGAAGATTCATATAGACATAAAGTTTTGAAAAGATATTATTTAGGAGAAAATATTTCAGATGAAGATGCTGAATTAGTTGGTTTAAGTGAAGAAGAATTAAAAATAAAAGATAAAAGGTTAAAAAGAGGCATTTATAATAAACATTTAAAAGAATTGATTATTAATACTTTATCTTTAATTGGTTTAGAGCATGAAAAAAGTGAAAGAGTAAGGATTTATTTAGATGCATTAACACATAGAATATATGAAAGTTATGAAAATTATATAAAAAGATTAGTTAGAACAGCAACAAGATTAGGTGTTGAAGGATATAAGTTAGTTCTAATTAAAGGATATGATAGATTAGATAATTCTCATTTTAATCCGCATTATAATATGCCTGAAATATTTGAAAAAGAAGGACTTAAAATTTTAAGAGATGCTGTAAAAGATGTTTTTGTTTTAGAGGCTATCTCTGATTATATAGCAAATGAAAAGAGCTTAGATGATAAACAAATTGAAGAATTATTAAAAGTAAAAGTTGCTTTGGGTTCATTATTAAATAGAAATATGAACCAATTAATGATTTACATAAGAGAAAATTATAGAAATAGAAGATTAACGAGAGAGGGTGAGGAAAAGAATTTAGAAGATTGGTTTAATGAATGCGAAAAAAAATTAAATGAATATTATGAACTAGGTGGATTTAATCAAAGAGATATCAACCCTAGTAGTAAGAATCCTAACGAAATATTTAAATATAATGGAAGCATAACTTCACTTTCTTTATTTATTGAAGATAAAGGCTCAAATCTTTTTAGAAGCTTAAGCTATGATTTTGATTTATTAAAACTATACAAATTTTGTGCTGTTGCAAAAGCAATTGGTTGTTTAAATGCTGGATATAATCCATTTATTAATGGAAGATTAATTACTAATATAGATGAAAATGATATTTATGGATTAAATAGTTGGGGTAACTATGATTCAAAATTATTAAGATTTCAAATAAGTTGTATTGTTATTTAAATAAAATGTCAATAGAAGATATTATCCAAAACTTAATTAAGAGATATGATAAAACAAGAGTAGTTGAAACTCCAGAAGGGTTAAAAAAACTTCATCCTGGAGATTGTGATTATGAAAGAGCAAGACCAAGAGAACCTGATGAAATGCCATTAATGAAATTAACAAGAAAACTTTTTTTTCCTAATGGTAATTATTCTGAACCTGATTTAAATGAAGAAAAAAAAAAAGCATTTATTCAATGGACTAGAAAAAGAAAAGAAAAGGCATCTGCTTTCTTATATATATTAAGACAATATCTAGGTTATAGATCTATAAACCTAGAATCTGAACCTATTACAACAGAATTAGATTTTTTAAATTTTTTAGCTAATAGATTAACTAAAGATAACCTACCTAATAAAAAAGTAATAATTACTGCTGAGGATTATATTACAAAAAACAGTTCTAAAGATTTATTAAAGGAATGGCAAAGGTCTAGTAAAGGAAGTAAAACATCATATACTCATTTTGAAGGAATAAGAAGAGAAGCAGAAAATGTTCCTTATTTAATGCAGGTTTTTTACTCTCCAAAAATGCCACAAGATAATGCACCTTTTATGATTTTTACAAGGGTTAAACATAGTGATAGTGCAAATGAAAAATTAGCACAAAGATGGGCTGAAGAACTAGATTTATTAGATAGATTAAAATTATTTTTTGAAGGTAAAGAAAAAGTGAGTGGTTATAAAGATTCTAAAGAATTAGCAGATGATTTTAAAAAAAAAAAAACAGAAAATCCTGCATATATAAGATATGTTAGATCAAAAGGAGAAGATCCTAATAACAAATCAAGATTAGATGAATTAAGAGAAGGTTTTATTTATGAAATAGAGGACTTGTTTGGCTTAACAATTGTTTTATCTCAGAGATATGATCAAACTTTTGTAGATAATTTAATTAAAAATTATTTTGGTAATGATTCATTATTTGTTTTTGAAAAAGATTCTTTAGATTTACATGTTAATGATCCTAATAAACCAGATGAAGCACAATTTAGAGTTAAGATTAACAGACAAAAATTAGTTGAATTAGTAGGAGAAAATTATGCAGAACAAATTTATGTTCCAGATAGTTTTGAAATTCAAGTTATTAGTGCTTCGGATTTAATTATTAAGCAATTCTCTCCTTTTTTTGGAGAAAGAGCTTACAAAGAAAGAATGAAAAAAAAAAGAACTAAAGGAAATGCTTATAATTATTATCAAAGAATATTAACTTTTTTAAGAGATATTTCTCCTGGAGAATCTATTGGAAAAGAACAAGAGAGACATGTTCAACAAATTAGAACTAATTTAAGCAGAATTCCACAACAAACTGGATATGAGGGATTTAGAAAACTATTAGAAAATTTATATAATTAAACTAGATTTAATTTAATTTTTAAATTCTTCTTTCTTTCGGCACATAGTTAAACAATTTTTTATTAATTATTTTACCACAGCCAATGAAATTATTATTGTTTTTTATTAAATAAAAACTATTCTTATAGTCTTGATTTAAATCAATATCCAACCCTTTAAGCCATTGTTCTGCTAATTCATTATTTAATTCTAAGATGTTTTTTTTTGCACTCTTTCCAATTATTTGAGAACCTTCAATACTCAATCTTAATTCATTATTATAAATTTCACCTAAATACAAGCCTAAAGAATTAATTCTTAATTCCTTAATATCTATTTTTGAAAAGTCATTTGATATAATGAATATTTTATTTTTAGGATTAATTAAAAAGATATATTGATCTAAATCTGAAAGATTTGAATCAAATTGCTCTTTTATTTTATTTAATAATTCTTTTTTTTCTTTTGAGTTTAAGATTCTTAGATTTTGCATTTTTTATTAGAATAAAAATAATTTTAAAAATTTGATTAATATTCTAAAATGAATGTCTTTTTCACATTTAAATCCTTTAGATTTTAATTATTTAGATTATTATTCTTATTTAGAGAGAAATAATATTCAATTTAAAGAGAGAGTTATAAAAAGTTTAGAAGAAGAATTAGGAGAAATATGTGAAGGAATGTGTATTGGTTGTGTAGGTAGTGATGCGAGAAATGAAAATTGGGGTTCAAAAATAGAATTGCTTTTTATAAATTTATGTGATGATGAATTGTCATTTGAGTTAATATTTAATTACATACTTAACTCAAAAATAAAAGAATATTTGGCTGATGCAATAGAAGTAAAAAATAGAACAACAAATGATTTATTTAATTCTAGATTATTAATAAGAGGAAAAAAAGAAAGTGTTATTTGGTCACCATATAGAACAATTGATTCTTTGTTTTTGTTTGGAGATTTTTCTGCATTAGAATTTATAAAAACTAGATTTTTAGAGTATGGATTATCCAATAAAGAATTAATAGAAAGAATGAAAAAAAGAAGAAATTCACATAAAAAAATAAGTGAAACTGGGGAACAAAGATTTAAAGGAGAAAAATTAGAACATTATAATATAAATGAAGGCTTTTGCATTTATGACCTTGATTCTCATTTATGGTCTTTTAAACAGGGGCCTTTGAGATATGTTCAATATGCTTTATCTTATAGAATAATATCTTCCAAATTAAAAGATTTATTATATGAGCCAAATACTAAAAAAAGAATAGAATTTTTAAATTCTATTAGAATAATTAATAAAGATTATAAAGATAGTTTAATTGATACTTATTTATTTTTTTTACATCAATATCATATATCGCAATATGAATTTTATGTTAATCAAAGAAAAAGAATAATGTTTAATCCTAAATTAAGAAGAGAAATAGAAGAAAGATTAAATCAACTTAACAATTATATCACTAATATTTAATGGTTAAAGATGTTTATCTAAATCCCCCAGACTGGATTTTTTTCTCTCATTATTTCTGCTATTGTTTTTAGAACTTCTATTTCTCCTTGCGATAAATATTTAGATAATTTTTTCAATTGTTTAAAGTCATCTTCTGGAATATAACTATATAGAATATCGCCTTCATTTATTTGCCTGCCTATTGTAACATGTTCTAAAGACATTGCAACTTGTTTTCCTTTAGTAATGCTCTGTAAATGCTCTTTTTCATGCTGTATATCTTTTATTGTTGTTATAGGAATTCCATTTTTCATTAATTGCGTGCCTGTTTTTATTTTTCCTTCTAATATATCAACTCCGACTATTGCAGGATTACTTTGTCTAAAAACATAGTTTGGCATTATTTGCAATTTACATGGTCTAATTAAATTATCTAATTCTTTTGCTTCTAATAATTTTGTCTGTGTTTCTTTCCATTGCTCATATTCTTCTAATATCTTATAGATAATGTTGCTTGTAATTATTTTTACTTTTTCTGTGCTAGAAACATCAAAATCTCTTTCAACATTAAAACCTAAAATTACTGATTCAAATGGATTTTTTTCATAATTTGCCTCTGCATCAATAATGTCTTTTTTTGTAATTTTACCAATAGATGCTTTTCTTACAGGAATATTTTTTTCTTTTAATAAAAACATTAATGCTTCTAATGAACCAAGTGTGTCTGCTTTTATTATTAATCCATGTTCATCTGTTTTTATCATTACTTCTTGAACTTCTTTTTGTATATCTTTTATTATTTTTTCTTTTTCTGAATCATCTTTATAACTTTGTAATGGCATTCCTGCTATAACTTCATCTAAATCTGGAGCACTTATTTTAACGCCTGTAGCTGCTATTACAGAATCAACACTTTTAAATTGTGTCTTCTTATCTCTCATCTCTTTTAATGGAACAGGACAAAGTAATGCTTTTATTCTTGTTTCTATTGGTTTTTCAATACTACCAATTATTATTTTATCATTTTTTTTTAATATACCATCATATAATATAACATCAATTGTTTTTCCTAATCCCTGTGTTTCTTTTACTTCTAAAACAACTGCCTTTGCATTTCCTTGATTTAATTTTAAGTTTTTTTCTAAAAATTTTTGACTTAATCCAATTAAGACCATTAATAATTCAGGGATTCCATCACCTGTTAATGCAGAAATAGGGATAATTGCTATTTGTTTTGTATAATCTTCAACTCTATCAAATCTCTCTGAGTTTAACCCCATTTCTGAAAGTTTTCCAACTATTTCATAAATTTTTGTTTCTAATTTTTCAATAACATAAGGATCTTGGTTGTTAAGATTTTTTATTAAATTTTTATCTAATTGCCTATATCCTGGAATTAAATCAATTTTATTTGCTGCAATTACAAAAGGTGTTTTAAAACTCTTTAGAATTTCAATACTTTCTATTGTTTGTGGCATTAAACCTTCATTTATATCAATAACTAGGATTGCAATATCTGCTATTGAGCCACCTCTTTTTCTTAATGTTGTAAAAGCAGCATGACCTGGAGTATCAATAAATAATAAGCCTGGAATATTAAATTTAATTTTTTCATTTAATAAGGAACCACATATCTTTTTGATGGTATCTAAAGGAATTATGGATGCTCCAATTGCTTGTGTGATTCCACCTGCTTCACTTGTTTGGATAGCTGTTCCTCTGATTTTATCTAATAATTTTGTTTTTCCATGATCTACATGTCCTAATGTAGAAATTACAATCTGTCTTAATGGACATTCCATAATAAAAAGGAGTTTTAATATGTTTTTAAAGATGTATATTTTCTTATAAGATATCTTTATAAATTTTCAAGATTTTTGATAATTAAAATAAAAACTTAAGTTAAAAGGTGATAAAATGGCAATAATAGGATTTCATTTTACAAAAATGAGTGTAGAAAGAAAAAAACAACCTAGCGGAAAAATAAATGTAAAAAATAATGTTATTTTAACTGATATTAAAGAAGCTAATGTTATCAGCAATGTTAAGCAAAAAGCAATTGAATTTAAGTTTGCATATAATACTATTTATGAACCAGAGATAGCTTCTCTTTCATTAGAAGGTGCATTAGTTTTTGTCGGAAATGATGAATTAGTTAATAAAGCATTGGAAACATGGAATAAAGAAAAAAAATTAGTTGAAGAAATAATCCCTGAAGTTTATAATTATTTGTTAGAAAAATGCAGTATTGAAGCATTGATTTTAGCAAAAGAAATGAATTTGCCGCCTCATGTGCCATTGCCTAAAGTTAGTTCAGAAAAACAAAGTGAAGAAGTAAAAGAAGATAGCGAAAATAAAGAAAAAAAAGAAGATAAAGAAACTAAAAAGAAGAAATAAATTTTAAAAAAGGGATTATTTTTATTTTTTTATTATTAATTTTTTCTTCTGATTCTTGATCAAAAGTTATTATTAAAGATTGATTTAAATTAAATTTTTCCATTGCTTCTAATAAGCCATTAAATTCTCTTTTTTTATTTGTTTCTGTTATTCCAAAGGTTACTTGTATTGCCTCTTTTATTAAATTTGATTCTTTAATTAAAAAATCAACCTCGTTTTTTTCTGAAAAATAATAAAATTCTTTGCTTCTTCTTTTTAATTCAATGGCAATTAAATTTTCTAATAGCTTTCCTTTATCTTCATTAAATAACATTAAATTAGAAAAACCATTGTCAATCAAATAAATTTTTTTTGGATTAAAAATTCGCTTTTTTAAAGATATTGAATATTTTTCTGAACTAATTATAAAAAAAGATTCAGAAAGCTCATATAAAAATTTAGATATTGTTTTTTTGCTTATGCTTATTGAATTTGATTTTAAAAAATTTGTAAATTTGCTTATTGAAAAATATTTACTAAAATTAGATAATAAATAATTCATAAGAATCAATAAATTTTCTGGTTGTTCTATTTTATATCTTTCTGATAAATCTTTATAAAAAATTGTTTCATAATAGCTTTTTAAAAGGTCTTTTTTTTCTTGTTCTTTTTCTTTTTTTATGACTTCAGGAAAGCCACCAAATTTTAAGTATTCATTTATTAAATTATTTAATATGCCTTTTTTTAAGTAAATTAAATCTTTAGTTAAAGTTACATTTTTTAATTTTAAGAATTCATTAAATGAAAAAGGCAAAATTATTTTTGAAATATATCTGCCTCTTAATTCTGTTGCAATCTCCTTAGAAAGCAGTTTAGATGATGAGCCAGAGATAATTATTTTAAAACCATTATTATGTAATGTTCTAATAATTTTCTGCCAATTTTTTAAGGATTGAATTTCATCTAGAAAAAGAAATTTAGGATTATTATTAAAAAGCTCTTGATATGCTTCTAATATTAAATCAAAGTTATTTAAATTTATTAACCTATAGTCTTCAAAATCTAAAAATAAAACTTGATTAAAATTTAATTTTTGTATCATCTCAAACATACAAAAGGTTTTTCCTGCTCTTCTAGGACCTATTAAGGCTGTAATATCTGTTTCACTAAAATCTATATTTCTATTAACTAAGGAAACTTTTGCTCTTTCTAAATTCTCTAAAATAAGTTTCTTATAAACTTCTTTCATATCTTTTAAAAAAGTAAAAGAAATATTTAAATGTTTCTTTTAGGAAACAATTTTAATAATTATTGTTTCCTGTGAAAAACAGATTTTATATAAAAAAAGTATTTTTGCATAAAATTTTATCGATTTATAAAGAAAAAATAGATTAAAAAAAGTAAGGAAATTGAAGAAACTAAAAAAAGAGAAAAAATAAATAAAATAATCTTTTTTTATTAACTTAATTCCTTTCTTGTTTTTGCCATATACCCTAAAAAGTCAGAAACTCCTTTAAAAATAGCACCTAACGGTTCTTCTACTGCTGTTTTTACGAATGTTGTTCCATATGTTGCTAATGTTGTTGCTAAGCCAGCTTTTCCAATTTCTTGTAGATAAGATTTAAGCATTTCTTTATATTCGGTTATTTGTAAAGGATCTCCTTGTAAAAAAGAATATGTTAAACCTCCAATCGTTCCTGCTAACCCTGCTGAAAAAATATTTTCTATAATTGCACTTACTAAATTTTTACCATTAGACATATTTTTCCAATTTTCTTTAATATCTCTATAAAGATTAGGTAGGAAATAACTAACACTTGAAACAACACCTACTTCAGCTGGAGAAACAGTATTTCCTGTGATTGCTGAATAAACTAAATAACCTAAAATTGCACCAATAGAACCTGTTAAATTTGGTTTAGATTCTGCCATCATATCTTTTTTCATATCTAAAAAATAGTTTTGAACTTTACTAATTAAAGACATATTTTCTCACCTTTTAGTCTATTAGATTTAAAATATTATTGCCTATTAAGCATATTATAATAAGCGATATTTTAATATAATTATAAATCTTTTGTTATTTAACTACTAAAAAATAAAAAAATAATTGTTTCACCGATACCTTTATTTATACCCTATTTTTTATTTTATTCATAGGTTTTAATGTTAGATAAATTTTTGTAGGTGGGATTATGTCTGAAATTAAATTAAAGGTTGCAGAAGCTATACAAGATGATGTTAACAAAGGTATTGTTAGAATAGATTCTAGTTTTATGCATGATTTAGGAATAAGACCTGGAGATATTGTCGAAATAACAGGTGAAAGAAAAACTGTTGCTATTGCAGATAGAGCTTATCCTGGTGATATTGGATTAAATATTATAAGAATGGATGGTCTAATTAGAAGAAATGCTAAAGCTACAATTGGTGAAATGGTAAGTGTGAAAAAAGCCAATGTTGTCGAAGCTAAAAAGGTAATTATAGCGCCACAAAAAAAAGGAATTGTAGTAAGAGCAAGTCCTTTAATATTTAAACAAGGGTTATTAGGAAGAGCTGTTTTAAAAGGAGATATTGTTTCTTTAGGTGGCACAAGAAGAAGAAGAACAACAATGTCTTCTAATCCGTTATTTGGAGATGATTTTTTTAATATGCTAGATGAAAGTTTAATGGGTTTTGGTTTAGGTGATTTAAAGTTTGTTGTTGTAGATACTTTGCCTAAACAAGCTGTTTTGATAACTGAAAATACAGAAGTACAATTTAATCCTGAAGCAGTTGAAGTTTCTGAAGAAAGAATGTTAGAAGTTACTTATGAAGATATTGGCGGCTTAGATGAAGAAGTTAAAAAAATAAGAGAAATGGTAGAATTGCCATTAAAGCATCCAGAGTTGTTTGAAGCTTTAGGAATTGAGCCGCCAAAAGGTGTTTTATTACATGGGCCACCAGGAACAGGAAAAACATTATTGGCTAAAGCTGTTGCTAATGAAACAGCAGCTAATTTTTTCTTGATAAATGGGCCAGAAATAATGAGCAAATACTATGGTGAGTCAGAGCAAAACTTAAGAAAAAAGTTTGAGGAAGCAGAAAAAAACGCACCTTCAATAATTTTTATTGATGAAATTGATGCTATTGCTTCAAAAAGAGAAGAATCAAAAGGCGAAGTTGAAAGAAGAGTTGTTGCTCAATTATTAGCTTTAATGGATGGGTTAAAATCTAGAGGAAAGGTTGTAGTTATTGGTGCTACAAATATTCCAAATGAATTAGACCCTGCTTTGAGAAGACCTGGAAGATTTGATAGAGAATTAGAAATTGGTGTTCCGGATAAACAAGGTAGATTAAATATATTAAAGATACATACTAGAAATATGCCTTTAATATCTGAAGAAATTTATGAAGATCTATTGCAAAAAAAATTATTACAAGCTATTGGAAAAAAGTATGATGAACTTCATAATGAAGTTAAACACAAAGAAAATAAAGATAAAAAAGAATTAGAAGAAAAATTACAAAAATTAAAGCAAATTAAAGATTTGGGTGAGATTACAAGTATAATAAAAAAGAGTTTTGAAAATAAAGATTTATTTACTGGAGATTATAAAAAATTAATTTTAGAAAACGCAGGTAAAGAAAAGAAGAATATTGAATTATTATTAGATTTGGATATTATTAATGAACAATTGAAAAATGAAGTTATAAAAGAAGGTGTACAAAGAGATTTAGAAGATATTGCTGAAATAACTCATGGTTTTGTTGGTGCAGATTTAGCCGCTTTAGCAAAAGAAGCTGCTATGAATTTATTGCGAAGTATTTACCCTGATTTAAAATTAGAAGAAGATCAACCTATACCTAAAGAAGTCTTGGAAAAATTAAAAGTTTCTAAAAAATATTTCATTGAAGCATTAAAAGTTGTTAGACCTAGTGCACTAAGAGAAGTATTGATTGAAGTTCCAAATGTAAAATGGGAAAATGTTGGTGGCCTAGAAGATGTTAAACAAAAGTTAAAAGAAGCTGTGGAATGGCCTTTAAACAATGCTAGTGTTTTTGCTAGAATGGGAATAAGACCTCCTAAAGGAATTTTATTGTATGGGCCACCGGGAACAGGAAAAACATTATTGGCTAAAGCTGTTGCTAATGAAAGTAAAGCTAATTTTATTTTAGTAAAAGGGCCTGAGTTAATGAATAAATGGGTAGGTGAATCTGAAAAAGCTGTAAGAAAAGTTTTTGAAAAAGCTAGACAGGCAAGTCCTGCTATAATATTCTTTGATGAGATTGATGCATTAGCTCCTAGAAGAGGATTTGATGCTTCAGAAGGCCATGTTTCAGATAAAGTTGTTAACCAATTACTAACTGAATTAGATGGGATGGTAGAATTACATAATATAGTTGTTATTGGTGCTACAAATAGACCAGACATTTTGGATACTGCTTTATTAAGGCCTGGTAGGTTTGATAGAATTTTATTAGTGCCTCCACCAGATGAAAAAGGTAGATTAGAGATTTTAAAAATACATACAAAGGGAATGCCTTTAGCTAAAGATGTGAATTTAGAAGAATTAGCTAAAAAATTAGAGGGTTATGTTGGAGCTGATATAGAAGCAATATGTAGAGAGGCTGCAATGATAGCTTTAAGAGAGAATATAAAAGCAGATAAAATTTATTTGAAACATTTTGAAGAAGCAATTAAAGAAGTTTCACCATCAGTTTCAAAAGAAGTTGAAGAAGCATATAGAGAATTACAAAATCAGTTTAGAGCAGCAAGAGGAAAAGAGATGAAAGAAACTAAACCTGCTTATTACGGTTAATAAAATAAAGATTAATAAAAATTCTTTTTTTAATATTTTTTGGCGTTTTATTAACAATCTTTAAAAGTATTTGTTTTTTTCATTTAAAATATGTTTAGTTATGAAATAAAAATACCTAAAGAAAGAATTGCTGTATTAATAGGAAAAAAAGGAGAAATAAAAAAACAGATAGAGGAAAATACAAACACTAAATTAGAAATTGATAGTAAAGAAGGAGATGTTATTGTTTCTGGGGAAGATGCTATTTTACTTTATTCTGCAAGAAATATTATAAGAGCTATTGGGAGAGGTTTTAACCCTGAATTAGCTATGCTATTGCTAAAACAAGATTATTCTTTTGAAATAATAAATCTGCCAGATTTTGAAAATCCTAATCAACTAAAAAGAATTAGAGGTAGAGTTATTGGTAAAGAAGGCAGAACAAGAGAAATTATAGAAGAGATGACTGAATGTTATGTTTCTGTTTATGGAAAAACCATTGGGATAATTGGTACTATAGAATCTGTTATTAATGCAAAAAGGGCTATTGAAATGTTAATTAAAGGAAGTCCTCATGCTAATGTTTATAAATGGCTTGAAAAAAGAAGACGAGAACAAAAAAAAAGAGAATTGGAAGAATTCTATATAAAAAGAGATAATATTGATATATAAGTAAATTCTATATTTTATTAAAATTATATATAAATAAAGTAAATTTTTTTATTATTTTTTGATAAATATTAAAAAATAAGGTATGTAAAATGGAACAAGTCAAAGATTTTTTATGGAAAAAAAATATGTCTGTTAAAGAATTAGTTGAAAATTTAGGAAAGGTTGGTTTTCAAAGCGTTGAAATTAAAAAAGCTGTTGATGTTATTATTAAAATGAAAAAAGACGGTGCAAAAATTTTTTTTACTTATACAAGTAATATGGTTACTAGTGGTTTAAGAGGATTTTTTGCTCAATTAGTTGAATTAGGTATGGTTGATATTATTGTTACTACTGTTGGTGGCATTGAAGAAGATATTATGAAAGCAAAAGGTGAAAAGTTTGTAATTGGAAAATTTAAACCTGATGATGTTGAGCTTTATGAAAAAGGAGTAAATAGAGTAGGTAATTTATTTATAAGAAATGAAAGTTATTTGAATTTTGAAGATTATATAACTCAAGTGTTAAATAAATTGTATGAAAAAAAACCTAGATGGGCTGTTTCTGAATTATTAAGAGAAATTGGTTTAATGTTAGATGATAAAAATTCTATTTTATATCAAGCTGCAAGAAAAAATGTTCCTATATTTTGTCCTGGAATTACTGATGGTGCTTTTGGTTTTCATTTATTTATGCTTCAACAAAAAAAACCTGATTTTGTAGTTGATGTTGTAAAGGATTTTGCAAATATTTTATTTTCTACTACTTACGATGATAAAAAGGGATTAATTTCTATTGGTGGCAGCATCTCAAAACATCATGCAATATTAGCTGCTTTACTAAATGGTGGCTTAGATTATGCTGTTTATTTGACAACTGCACATCCTACTGATGGTAGTATGTCTGGAGCATCTACAGATGAAGCAAAAAGTTGGGGTAAAGTTAAAGATGATAGTGATGTAGCAACCATAATAGGTGATGCTAGTTTTACTTTTCCATTAGTAATGATTGGAGTTTTGGAAAAATTATCTGATGAAGGATTAA
Organism: Candidatus Woesearchaeota archaeon; assembly: GCA_038874655.1. Lineage (GTDB taxonomy): Archaea > Nanobdellota > Nanobdellia > Woesearchaeales > GW2011-AR15 > JAAXVZ01. Next base: position 83,980 of record JAVZBY010000001.1, read on the forward strand.
TTAAATTGGATTAATACAAATAATAAAAAAAATATTTTATGCGTGAGATAAAATGTTGAGCAAAGCAAGATTTATTTTAAGTAGAAGTAAAGTTATTGAAAAATATAATGAGATAAAAGAATTAAGTGATTATATCTCATATAGTTATAAAACAAATATGGATGTTGGATTAGTTTTAGAAAAAGAAACAGATTGCTTTTTCAGTGTTCATACAATAGAAGATTTTAAAACATTAAAAAACGGAGAAAGAGTATGGTTTTTTAGTCAAGCTTGGAATTTTGAAGAATTAGATATTTTGTTTTCTAAAAAGGTTAATAAATTTGTAGTTGATAACGAAGTTGATTTGAAAATATTAGTTGATTATATTGAGGATAAAAATAAAAAAATTAAGAATGAAAATGAAAAATTTAAGATATGGCTTTTATTAAGAATGAAATTAAAAGAAAACACAATACATACAGGAAAACATTTTGTTTATGGAATGATAAGTAGCAAAATAAATTATCTATTGCCTATTTTAAAAAAAAATCCTTATATTGAAAAATTAGGTATTCATTTTCATAGAAAAACACAAAATGTTAGTGAGTGGGATCTAAAGGAAGAGTTAAATGATAGTATTAATAAAGATAATTGGAGAATTATTGATTTTGTGAATATTGGCGGTGGATTACCTGCAGAATATAAAAATTATAATATGTCTATTTTAGAAAATATAAAAAGAAAAATATTAGAATTAAAAGAGTGGCTTAATAATAAAAATATTAAAATGATAATTGAGCCAGGTAGATTTATTGCTGCTCCTTCTGTAAAATTAGAAGCTAATATAAAAAGTATATACGATAATAATATTATTGTTGATTGTTCTGTTTATAATTCTGCAATGGATACTTTTGTAGCACATATAAGGTTATTAGTTGAGAATGAATTAAATGAAAATGATAATGGTGCAATTGCTTATACAATAAAAGGTAATACTCCTGATAGTATGGATATTTTTAGATATAGAGTTTTTTTAAAAGAACAAAAAGTAGGAAACAAAATTGTTTTTTTAAATGCTGGTGCTTATAATTATTCTAGTGATTTTTGTAATTTGCCAAAATTGGAAACTGTTGTTGTGGATTAACTACATAAATAGTTAAAATTTAAAAATAAAAGATCATAAACTAATCAAAAAGATTGCTAAAATTGTTAAGATAATTCCAATTTTTTGATTTAAAACTAATTTTTCTCTTAATATAAAATAAGCTAAAAGAACTGTTATTGCGGGATATAATGAGCTTATTGGTGTAATTATAGATAAATTACCTATTGAAATTCCATAATTAACAGATATCCATGCTAAGTTATAGAGGAAAAAATTTATTAATAAAATTAGCCATATTTTTTTATCTAATTTTTTATGAAAAAGATTTTTCTTAGTTTTAATATATGAGAATGTAATTAAAAAGATATTCGTAAATAATCCTGTTATAAAAAAAAGTGATATTGCAGAAATTAATTTAGATACACCTATATTAATTAAATTTTTTGAAACTAAACCTATAAGAAAAAAATAAAAACCCCATCCTATAAATGCTAATATTGCTTGTTTAACGCCTTTAACTGATTTTATATGTTTAAGTTTATTTAGATTCGTTGAAACTAACATAATTCCTAAAATACATAAAATTATTGAAATTATTTTTAATAAAGTTAATGTTTCTTTTAGAAAGATTACTGCTAAAATTACTGTGATTATAGAATAACTAGAGGATATTGGTGTTACAATGCTTATTTCTCCTTCCTCAAATGATTTCATAAACATATAAACTGCAACTAAATTAATAAAAGCAGAGAAAAAAAGGATTAATGTATTTTTTATTTCAATATAGATATAACCTTTTGATAAAAAGTAAAGAAAAGCAAAAAAGGTTGGAAAAAAACCAATTATGTTTCCAAAAAACATTATTTTTAATGAATTTGTTTTTTTTATCGCTATTGCCTGTAAAAAATCTGCAATTCCCCAACACAGCATTGCTATTAATCCTAAAAAAATTTCAATCATAAAAAATGGTTTTTTTATTTGTTTAAATAAATTTTTAAAGTATTATTTTTTTAAATAAAAAAATGATAATTAAAACTTTTGATGGTATAAATATTTATTATAATAAAATAAATAAAATTAAAGATAAAAAAGAGAAAAAATACGCTGTTTTCATTCATGGTGGTTTTCAAGGAAACAATACCTTAATAAAAAAATTATATTCTTATTTTTATGATGAATATGTTATTATTGCCCCTGATTTAAGAGGGAGAGGCGATTCTGACTTTCCAAAAGATATTAAAAATCACAAGTTAGAAGATTATGCTAAAGATATATTAGAAATATTAGAAAAAGAAAAAATTAAAGAAATTTATTTAGTTGGAATTAGTTTTGGTGGCTTAGTTGCTTTGAAATTTACTTATATGTTTTCAAATTTAGTAGATATAAAAAAATTAGTTCTGATATCTTCAAACTATACTTTAAAAAAAATAAGAAAAAGAACTAGATTATTTGGATTATTTTATATCCCCTTAGGAAATTTGGTATATTACTTATCAAAAAATGGAAAATTAACTAAAAAAAAAGGTATTGATTATTCTAGTATTAAAAATCCTTTTTTTAGCATAAAGTATGGGTTAAAAAGCACATTAAATAATTCTCTAAGAGTTCAAGCATTAAGATATCAATTAATGAAAAGTTCTATGAATTTTTCAATTGATAATGAAGATTTAAAAAAAGTTATTTGCCCTGTGCTATTAATTTATGGAAAAAAAGACTTCTTTTTTAATAAAAAAACACAATATGATATATTAAAAAATATTAAGAAATGTGAAATAAAAATTTTTCAAAAAGGTGGGCATAATTTATATATAGATAATGCAAAAGAAGTAAGTAAAATAATTAAAGCATTTTTTAATAAGAAAGATTAATGAAGATTAAAAAATTAGATTTTTGTTATGCTTATACCTTCTAAATTATTATCAAAATTCCATTTAACATAATCTATGATTTGATTCATTTTTATTAAGTAAATAGCCCCTTTTTTATTTTGTAGAGGATATTTTGGAATTATGTTTAAAGATTGATTTGTTTTAATATTTCCATTTAATTGCTGTATGTTCTTTCCATTGCTTATCTTGTAATAAGCCAAATCAATATTTTTATCAGTTGGATTATAAATCTCTATTTTTTCATTATTCTTGTCATTACCTATTGGATTAGGCAAAATTGATTTTATTATTAAATCATCTGATTTTATGAAAGTTTTGTCATTAATATTATTTATTTGTTCATCTAATGGAATTTGATTATAAACTTTAAAAAAGTTTTTCAAATATTTTTGAGCAATGTCTCTATCTTCAATAATTATTAAATTTTCATCATTATAGAAGTTTGCATTTTTTGTAGGATTATATGAGCCTGTTAATATTGTTTTGTTGTCTATAATAAAAACTTTATTATGCATTTTATATTCATTTTTATCTAGAATTGAAAAGTTTTTTAGAATATAATATGTTGAATAATTTGAAATTTGACTGCTATCATAAACTCCTATTATTGTTAAGTTTTTTTTGATTTTATTGTTTAAAAGAGTGTATGCAATTTCATAATCAGTGAAACTAAATGTCATAAAATAGATATTGTGTTTTGCATTTTCTATTTTTTTAAAAACTTGATATTGACAATTATCTTCTGGACAAAAATAAACCTCAATCTTTGTTTTATTAAAATATATTATGTTGTTTCCAGATTTTTTCCCCTTACCATAAATATTGTTTTTTAACTCGTAAAATTCATCTAAAAATAATTCTGCTAATTTTTTTGATTCAATAATTAAAATATTGTTATCATTTAAGTAATTATCATTAAATGTTGGATTCATGCTGCCTGTAAAAACTATTTTTTTATCAAATATACAAAATTTATTATGCATTAATGCCTTAGAAAATCCTGATAAAAAGGAATAATTTCTATTTGATGAATTTGAAAAAGTATCTATATAGAGATTTTTATTTTTTTTATAGGTTGAATCTTCAATTATTATTTCTGAATTTTTTGTTTTTAAAAGTTCTATAATATCATTTAAATTTAATTCATAAAAAGCACATTTTATCTCACTAGAATTTTTTATATATGATATTAAGATATATTTACAATAATCTTCTGGACAAAAATATGTGAAAATTTTTAGTTCCTCTTCTATAGTGTTTTCATATTTTTTATCATTCTCATAAAGGGAGATTGCTATTAGAAATATTGAAAATAGAAAAATAAAGATAATATATTTTTTCATTATTAATATTTTAGTAATAAAATCTATTTTTAAACTTTATGTATATAAGGGTATAAAAAAATTTTATAAAAATATAAAAATTATTTTGGGAGTTGTTTTTTTAATTCGTGAATTGATTTCAGAATTGCAAAATTTATTTCAGGATATTCCTTAGATAAATTATCTAAAATTAATTTTCTGTTATTGTTTTTCATATTGATTGGAAGAGTTATTTTTTTAATTTTAAAGTAAATTTTTATTTCTTCTTCTGAAATATGAATTAAAGGCTTAAAAAAATAATATTTATGCTTAAAGTGTAAAATTTTTGTTTTTTTGAAATTTTTATTATAAAAAACTGATTCAAGAAATAGGTTTGCTTCTTGTTCTAAATTCCATGGTAAAATTATTAATTGATCTGATTTTTTATTTTCAGTTTTATTTTTTTTTATTTTATGCTTATTTTTTTCTTTAGCATCAATAAAGTTTATTGCTTCTTTTACTAAATAATTTAAGTAATTAGTTAAAGTGTTTTTTTCTTTATTTTTGTGAGTTTTATTATTTAAGTTTATTATTTTTATTTTATGCTCTTTTTTATTAATATCTTTAAAGAAAGAAATAAAAAATTTTATATTAAAAATTGAATTATATGTTTTATCATCGATCAGATAAAAATCTGCGTCCTTATAAAATTTATAAATATTTGAATCTCTAATCTCTTTTCTTATTCTTTTATCTATGATTTTTATAAAGCATTTATCACATGCTTGATATGTTTTCAAAAAGATTGTCGCTTTATTATTGCATTTAATGCATCTCATTAAAAATAAAGAATTTAAAAATAGTTATAAATGTTTTTTAATAAAAAGTTTTATGATAAATACTTTATTTTTTCAAAAAATTTTATTTTTTATTATTTATCTTTAATTGTTACCACTTTAAAATTACTTCAAAATCGAAAAATTTAAATATTAGAAACTACTCTTTAGTAGATACTAAATAAGATTTATTATCACCTCTTTTTCCCTGGAAGAGTCCTTAGGGGCTCTTCGAGGGTTTTTAAATAAACTTTTAAATAGAAAAAGTTTATATTTTCTTTTATTAATTAAAAATTGGTGGGGTTTATGACTAAATATAAAGATGAAACTATTTTTTCGTTTTTAAGTTCAAAAAAAATTAAGGATCTAAAATTTAATTATTTTATACTTGCTTTAATTGTATTATTAGGTTTCTATTTAAGATTTTATCACATCCAGTATCCTCTAATAGGATATCATAATTGGAAAAGTGCACATTACATAACAGAAGCAAGAAATTTTGCAAGAGAGGGTTTTTTTAAGTATGGATTTTTTGTTCCTATGAGAGATACTACAGAAAATATAAATGAACCCTTAGATGGACAACATAGTGATACCTTTCCAATGATTTCTGTTATTGTTGCTGTTTTTTTTAAAGTATTTGGAGAAAATTTAGTTATTGCCAGGCTAATTAATATATTTTTTACTTTAGCTAGTGTTATTGTATTTTATTTTTTATTAAAAAAATTATTTGAAAAAGAAGAATTTGCTTTATTAGGTGCTTTTTTCTTTTCAATAAACCCTATGTATGTTTTTTTTAGTCATAATATTGATGTTGTCAATCCTGGAATTTTTTTTATGTTATTAGGTGCATTATTTTATGTGAGATGGCATAAAGAGCAAGTAAAAAATAAGAAATATAGTTTTTTAGTTTTAAGTTTATTATTTGTAATGTTAGCATCTATAACAAAATATACCTTTGTAGTTATTGGGATTCCAATGTTTTTTACTTTTCCATTTAAAGATGTTTTTAATCAAATAAAAAAAGATAAAAAAGTATTTTTATATTTGGCAATTGGTTTAATTCTATTTTCATTTTTTCCTGCATGGATGTTATATTCAGAGATATATGTAAAGAATAATGTCTTTGGAAAAAATTTTAGTCAAGAAGCTTTAGATAGTTATGATTTAGTAAATTTGATTGATTTCAGTATTTTAGGGAAAGCAGATTTTTGGCAAATAATGAAAAGTTTTATTGCTGATAATTATAGCATAATTGGCTTTTGGTTTGCTGTTTTTGGCTCTATATTTTTTGTTTTTGTTTTTATTTCAAAAAAATTAAGTGATTTTAGCTATAGTTTTATGTTTTGGGCATTAATCTCGGTTTTTATTTTCTTGTTTATAATGGGTTATAAGTTATCAGGACATAGTTATCATCAGTATCCTGTAGGTTATGTTATTGTTTTTATGATGACTTTTTTTATTGAGTTTATTGGAACAAATATTGGGTTGTTGATAAAAGAATATAAATTAGTTATTAAAATGATTGTTTTTACAATTCTTGTTTTTGGTTTTCCAATTTATAGTAAATCCATAGAAGCAATTAATAGGCAATTTGATACTCAGTTTCCAGGATTAGATATTGCTGGTGATTATATGAGAGAACATAAAGATCCTGGTGATAGAATGTTTCATAGTTCACATCAAAGTTTTGGTGTCGTATGGCATGCTGATATGAAAGGATATAAACCACCTAGAGATTCTGAATATTTAAAAAAAGCAGAAATTGAAAACAATGTTTCCTGGATTTTTATGTATCAATGGGGTATCAATAGCTATTTTCAAAATCAAGATGTAATGAATTATATAAGAAATAATTATAGATTAGTGCAATTTGGTTTTGTGCAGCAAGGAAATATAAATCAACCTATATTTTTATTGTTTAGAAAAGGTGGCTCGTTTAATGAAACAAAGTTAAATGAATTATTACAAAATAAACCTGTTTATTCTAGACAATATTCCTATTCTGGGAATAGATTTTATGAGATTAGATATATAAATGTTGAGTAATAAAAAATGAAAATAAAAAATATTTTATTTTCTATTACTATATCAATTATTTTTTTGTATTTTATTTTTAAAATAATAAATATAAATGATCTAAAAATTATTTTTCAACTGCCTATTAAAATAGTTATATTTTGCTTTTTTTTATATTTATTATCAAATATTTTAAGAGCTTTAAGATTTAAACTTTTTTTAAATATGAATTTTTTAGATATAACTTCAATGACTTTTTTACATAATATGATTAATAACATTATCCCTTTAAGAATTGGTGATCTAAGTATTATATTTTTAGGAAAAGACAAAAAGATAAAGAATGTAATTGCTTTAATATATAGTAGAATTTTTGATGTCTTAGCTATAAGTTCATTACTTATAACTTCAATGATTATTTATCTTTTAAAGTTGAACAAAAATTTTGAATTATTTAGCCTAATAGAAAAAAAAATAGTATATGCGAGTATTATATTAGTGATAATGATTTTTTTTATTTTAGCACTGATTTTTTTTATTTTAAAATATGAACTTTTAAATAAAATTCTATCAATTAGTCTTGTTAAAAAATTTATTAATACTCATTTTATTTCTAGAAAAATAGTTGAAATAAAGAAAAATATTTCTTTAAAAAAATCTATTTTTGCTTATTTTTATTCTTTATTAATATGGTTTTTAAATTTTTATATAACTAATAATATTATTAATTTAGTGGGTATTAATTTAAATTTTTATGAAGTAGTATTTGTTTTTAGTTTTACCACACTAATTTCTTTATTACCTATTCATGGATTTTTAGGGTTGGGAACATTAGAAGCTGGATGGGCACTTATTTTAGTATTTTTTGGCGTTGAAAAAGAATTAGCTCTTATTTCTGCTTTTGCATTTCACATTATAAATATTGTTTTTTTTATGATATTAGGTGTTTTTGGTTTGTTGTATAATTTATTACAAAATATTATTATAAAGCATTAATTATTCATCTTAATTTTACTAATGCATAATTAATTTTTAGTATTCCATCTTTTTTTATAAATATATCCTGTATTGGCAATATTTTTACTACATATTTATTCCTATCTAGAGAATCTATTAATTTTTTACAACCACTATTCATTCTATTCCAATAATCATCAAACAAGACATTTGTTTTTTTATGCATCAATTTTTTAGAATAATTCCAATCATTTTCTATTGTTTCTAAGGAATGACCACCATCAATTATTATCAAATCCATCTTTGGTAGGTTTTTATAATTTTTAGGTAAAGTTTCTAAGGTGTTGCCTTTAAAGAGATATATATTTGTTTTTGTTTTTTTTAGTTTTTCATAAATATTTTTTTCACTTAATGGATTTTTTGAAATCTCCTTCTCAAATGTTTTTTTATCCATGGATTCAAATAAATCAAAGCCATAATAATTTATTTCAGAAGGTTTATGATATTTTTTTGCAATTTCTAAAATTTTTATAGAGTTTTCACCATCAAATACACCTATGTCCATTATGTTTTTAGGTTTTATTTTTTCAACTAGTTGAAACAATTGATTATACCTTCTTGCATAAAATTTTTTTAGATAGTTTTTAAGTTTGTTAAACATTTTTTTATAAAAAATTAATTTGTATATTATAATATTTAAAAATTTTCATTAAAATATATATGAAAAGTATTTTTTCCATATTTAAAAATAAATGTTCTACTTTATATATAAAAAATAACAATAGTTAATATTTAAACTTTTGGATAAAATTAAAACTAAAAATTATTATATTGATTTAAGTAAATATTTTTCATATTTTTTAGATATATCTCTCCATAAATAGTTTTTAATTAGACGTCTATAAGCTTGCAATGCTTTTTTATTTAAAATTTTAGGATTAGACATCAAAAAGATGAGAAGATCCTTTATTTTTATAACATCTTCCGGATCAACTAAAAAACCAGTATTTCCGATTGTTTCTTTACAACCTGAACTATTTGAGGTAATTATTGCACATTTAGCAAGCATTGCTTCTAATAAAGAAATACTTGCATTCTCATTTTTTGAGGTTAGTATAAATATTTTTGATTGTTTAAGTATTTTTTGATATTCTATTGTGCCTGGATTAAGCCAACCATGAAAAAAAACCTTAATCTTTGATTTTTTTGCTTTTTCTAACAGTTCATTTTTATAAGGTCCATCACCAAGAATATGATATTCCCAAGACATTGCAAACTTTTTAAAATCATCTTTACTCAGTGCTTCTAAAACATATTGTATACCTTTTCTTGGAAATAGTCTTGCGGAGGTTGTAATAAAATTTTTTTTGGAAAATTTTTTATTACCTAATCTATCAAGATTAATACCATTTGGTATAACTTGAATATTATAATTACCTATGTTTTTTCTAGCTAAGTTTGCTAAATAGTTTGATGGAGATATAACATATCTTGAGTTTTGAATAATTAATCGTAAAATAGGTATAGTGAATTTATGTGCAAAAACAAATCTATCTTGGTTAAATCCTGGAACATCTGAACCATGGATTGTTATTATATAAGGTATTTTATAGATTTTATGAATTAGATATGCTAAAATTCCTGTAGGGATTATAAAATGACAATGAATCACATCATACTTTTTTTTATTATTTTTTAAAAAAAAAAAAGAAGAAAATAAATAAGATAACATTTCAAAAATATTAGTATGTGTTTTATTTTTTCTTATACATTTTACTCTAAAAACATTTATACCTTCAACTATTTCATGTTCTTTTAGGCCATTAAAATGCATTGTTATTAAATCAACTTCATGTCCTAATTTAACAAGATTTTTAGAAAGTTCATATGTAACTTGCCCTGCTCCTCCACCTAAAGGAGGAAATTCATAATTCAAAACAAGGATTTTCATTTTTTTATTTAATATTTTTTTATCTTTTTATTTTTTAGTAAATATTTTTGTTCTGTTTTAAGTTATTTTTTCAATAGAATAATTTTTTTTACCACCTGAGTAATAAAGTTTTATTAATATGTCTGCAATTAATCCAAATATAATAAATTGAATTCCTAAAATAACAAATAAAATTGATAATAATAACAAAGGTCTGTTTGAAATTGGAACTGCTTTAAAAAATTTCAAATATAATAAGTAAATGCCTGTTAAAAAGCCAAAAAAGGTCATTAATATTCCAAAAGAGCCAAATAAATGAATTGGTCTAGCAGAATATTTTTGCCAAAAAGCAACAACTAATAAATCTAAAAAACCCTTTGGCAATCTAATTAAATTGTATTTTGTTTTTCCAAATTTTCTTGGCAAATGATTTACTTTAACTTCTCCAATTTTATATCCTTTTAAAGCTAATATTTCTGTTATATATCTATGCATTTCGCCTTTTAACTCTAAATCTTGCAAACATTCACTTTTATATGCTTTTAATGAACAACCTGAATCATGAATTTTATCATTAATTATTATATTTCTAAAAAATTTTGCTAATTTAGAAAAAAATTTTTTTGTGAATGAATCCTTTCTATTGAAACGCCATCCTGAAACAACATCCAAGTTTTTATTTTTCATTTCTAATAATAGTTTGGGAATATCCTCTGGGTCATTTTGCAAATCAGCATCCATTGTTATTATTATTTTTCCTTTAGCATAAGAAAAACCTGCATCCCAGGCAGCACTTTGACCAAAATTTTTTCTGAATTTTATTATTCTCAGATTTTTGTCTTTCTCTGCTAAATCTTGTAAAATATAAAAAGTATTATCTGTAGAACCATCATCAACAAAGATTATTTCGTAAGAATTTATTTCAAGGTTTTTTTCACTTTTTTGTTTTTGAATTAATTTTTGCATTACATTAGTTATTTTTTTGTATAGTTCTGAAACATTATGCTCTTCATTATAAGCTGCAATAACAATCGATAAATCAAGTGCTTTATTTTGTATATCCATATCAAGAATAAATGTTGTTTTTTATATAAAAGTTGCTATTTAATATGTTATTTAATAATAGTTTATTAGATAATGTGTTTTAAATATCTTTTTAAAGATGTAAAAAATATTTATTTGTATGGACTATACAAGAGACAATATAAGAAAACCTGTTGTTTCTGGACAATTTTATGAGGGAAATTTTAATAATCTAAATAAACAAATAGAAACATGTTTTTATTCCAATAAAGGTCCTGGAGAGTTGCCTATAAAAAGAAGATTAAATAAATTAATTGGTGTAATAAGCCCACATGCAGGATATTTTTTTTCAGGGCCATGTGCTTCTTGGGCATATATGGAAATTGCAGAATCCGAGTTTCCTCATGCTTATGTAATTTTAGGACCTAATCATTATAATGTTTTTTCAGGTTTGTCTAAAAAAGACTGGGAAACACCACTAGGAATTATAAAAACAGAGAAAGAGATTATAAAATTACTAGAAGAAAAAACAAATTTAAAGGTAAATGAGAGTTGCCATGAATTTGAGCATTCTATTGAGGTACAATTACCTTTTTTGCAATTTGCTTCAAGAGACAGATTAGATGATTTAAGAATTGTACCTATTTCATTAGGACATGATATTGAATTTAGAGATATCGGAAAACAACTATATAATGTTTTTTTTAATTTGTTAAAAAATAAAAAAATTGTTTTTATTATAAGCAGTGATTTTACGCATTATGGAAGAAATTATGGATATTTGCCTTTTACATCAGATATAAAGAAAAGAATTTATGATTTAGATAATGGCGCAATAGAATTAATAAAAAAAATTGATGTAATTGGTTTAAAAGAATATTTAAACAATACTGGAATAACTATTTGTGGCTATATTCCTATATTAGTTTTTTTAAGTATGTTAAATGAAATGAAAGAAAAAGAAAATAAGAATATAAAATCAATTGTTTTAATGCATTATACCTCTGGTGATGTTATAGGAGATTTTAAAAATTCAGTAAGCTATGTCAGCATGGCTTTTAGATAATTTTTCTAAATAATTTAAAATTCCTTTCACATGACCTGCACCTATTACTGCTATAATTATTTTATCAGAATATTTATTAGATAGAATAAATAATTTTTTTGCCATATACAAATCTCTCTCGTCAATAAGAACTTTATATATTGAAGGATAGGATTTTTTTGTTTCTGTTAATACATAATCAATTAATTCTTGATCTGGAATTTTTGAAATATCAAAGTTTATTTTTTCTTTTTTAAATATAGTTGCAAAAGGATAAAATAAAAATTCAAAAAATATTTTTAGTAATTCTCTTTTTTTAATTTTTTTAGAAAATCTTGATAAAGTGAATTTAATATCTCTATCAATAAAATAAATAGGAATATTTTTTTCTTTTGCTAATTTTATAGCTTCATACATATCTAATCCAGGATTTACATTTAAAATATCACCATATTTTTTTTGTAAAGATTCACCTAATTTGTAAAAAAGAAATCCTAAAAGACCTATTTCTTTAATTAATGCAAAATCTTTTTTTTTGGATTTTTTTTTCTCTTTATCCTTTATATTTTTTAATTTATTATTTTCATTTTTATGTTCTATTTCTATGTTATACTCAAGATTTATTGCCCTATTTTCGTCTAGTTCTATTGCAACTATATCCGGATTTATTTCAAATGCTTTTCTTATTTTTGTAATGCTTTCTTTTGAAACATGAGAAGTACCAACTAAATGGATGTTATGAAAGGTTATCATGAATTAGAAAAATAAAAATTTACTTTTATTTTTATCTTTTTTAAAAAAATTTGATAGAATAATAAATTTAAATAGATCTATGAAAAATTTGTTTTATTTGTTTTTATTTTCAAAACAAGTTTTTTCAATCGATACTTTATTAATTTATATTTTTTAATGAATAAAATTATCAAAGCTATAATAATTGAATAAATAAATAAAGTTAAAAGATATGATTTAATTAGTTCTGTATTGATATTTGTTAAGGTTGCTTTTTTTATTAATTCTGTGCTTATATACATAGGATTATATTTTGCTTTCTCTATTATATAGGAAGGCATACTTTCTAAAGGAAATATTACTCCTGATGTTAATAAGAATATTGTCCCTATTGATAAAGAAGCCAACATTGATATTTCCTCTGAGTTAAATATGTTTCCAATTAATAAACCTAAAAAGATGAAAAAGGTTATAATAATGATTAAAGAAATTATAAAAATCAAAATATGCTTTATATTTAAAAAATTAAATTCTATTTTGAAATAATAATTACTTACTAGGAATATTAATAATAATTGAATAAAAATAACTAATAAAGATGTCAAATATGTTGCAAAAACAAATAATCTATTTTTATTTGGTGTGGTAAAAACCCTAAAAAATGCTCTTGAGTTTTTTTCCATAATTACTAATGTTGATGCTAAAAATATTCCAGTAAACATAATAAGCATTGAAATTAATGAAGGAAATAAAAATCCTAGATTTGTAGATTGTTTAACTACAGGATTAATTTGTGTTATTATAGGATTAGCAATATTCTCTGAGTTTAGTATTTCAATAGAATTAATGTTATCTAAAATGCTCCTTATATTATTTTTAATTTCTTGATTATTTGCTTTTACTTTATTTAGATTATCAATTACTTGTAAAAGGTTATTATAAACTTGCTGATTTGTGTTTTTAGCTTTTTCTAATTTTTCAGAAAAATCTGAAATAGTTTGATCTAATTGCTCTTCAAATGTTGAAAACTCATTATTAAGATCTGTTTGACCTGTTTCTAATCTTATTTTTAAATTGTTCAGATTTGTCTTTAATTTATTTAAATAAGATGTTCCATTAGACATTACCCAATCGTCTAATGAATTAATCGTATTTATAGAATCACTAATATAAGTTAAAGAATCTGTTATCAATTGTGTGGTTTTTATGTTTATTGATTCTGTTGTAATTGTTTGTGTTTCTGTTGCTGAAAAATCCAAAGATAAAATAGAACTTGCTGAATTGTTTAATAAAGAATTACTCGTATCTGTGTATTCATCTATTAATTTAATGTTTTTTTCAATTGTGTTTAATTTAGCTTTAGAGAAAATTATTGAAGAAATTAATTTATCAGTTAATTCCTTGCTTATTTCTGTTGTTTTTTGCCCCAGTGATTCCATTAGCGTAGATAAAACTAAGTAAGCTAAATTTATTTTTGATTGATCAACATAAATTTTTATAAGCTCCTGTTTATCATTAGAAATTTTCATATTTCTTGGAAAAATTAAGCATGCTTGTGAAAAAGAATCTATCACAGAATTAATACAATCTGTTTCTGAATTTTCTTTCAAGATAAAGTAATTATTATCTGTGAGTGTTTTTATTAGTGATTCACTTAACGGAGAATATTGCTCAGAAAATACAGAAACTTTTATGTTAAAAGAACTAGTACTAAATGATAATCCAACTAAAAATATTATTAGTAATGGACCTAAAATTAATACAAAATTAGAAACTTTATTTCTAAGTAATAATTTTATATTTTTTTTAATGACGGATATTATTTTCATTTTTTAAAGTTTTATTGCATTTTTGTAAATATATCTTGCAAATTTAATCTTGATATTTTTAAGTCAATTATATTTTCATTTGTTTTTGATAACAAAGGAAATAATTTTTTAATTACAATATCTGGTTTTAATGTGTAAATTACAAGTTCAGAACCTCTGTTTTCTTTTTTTATGATTGAACTATCATCAAAACTTTTCAGAAGTTTTTCATAGTTTCCGGGATATGTTTCTAAATGTATTTCTTGACCTTTTGAAAATGTATTTATAAGCTCATATAAAGTTCCAATTTTTATTTGTGATTTTGCTAATATTGCAATTCTTGTGCAAAAGTATTCTAAATCTGAAAAATTATGGCTTGCTACTATGATTGTTGTTCCTTTTTTGTTTATTTTATGAAGCAATTGCCAAATTTGTTTTGCTATTAAGGGATCTAAATCTGAGGTTGGTTCGTCAAGAATTAAGATATCCGGATTATGTATTAGGGCACATGCAATATCTAATCTTCTTTGCATTCCTCCTGATAAGTTTTCTGCTAAAACATTTTTTGAGTTCTCAAGCTCTACCATATTAAGTAGAATATTAATATTATTTTTTTTTGCTTCTTTATTTAATCCATATAGGGAAGCAAAATAATCTAAATTTTCATATACTGTCAATTTTGAATAAAAAGAAGGTAATTGTGCTGCAAATCCAAATTTTAGTTTTATCTTATCTTGATTTTCAAAAACAGAGATATATTTATTTTCATCTAAATAAAGAACATCACCTTTATCAGGTTCTATAAAACCGATCAGGGAATTAAGAAATGTTGTTTTACCACTGCCAGACATTCCTATTAATCCAATAATTTCAGTCCTTTTAATTTCTAAATTAATATTATCTAATACTATATTATTTCCAAAAGATTTGGTTAAATTTGTGATTTTTAGAATTGTTTCCATTTGACCCCTTTTTTTATATAAAAAAATAGAGAACTATTTTTATATTTTTTGATTTAAAAAGAAAAAATACATAAAAAAAGTTATAATAAATTATAAAATGAGAAAAAAGGATAAAATTTATTTTTCATATTAATAACTAGTATATATATTAAATTAAAATAGATATCAATGTACTATTTATTTTTTGAATTTTTTTAAAATTATTTCAACCCAAATAAAATAAATAACTAATGTCAATAAACTACCTAACAAAAACCAAAATGCAAAATCTTGATTTGTATTGGAAAAAGGCATACTTCTTAATGATACTTCTTGTGCCATTAACATTGGTTCTGATTTTGAAGATTTTGATATGAAAAATATATCAGAATATTTTAAAAAGAAGGTTATTGCACCTGATATAATAACTACAGGTAAAAATTTTTTTAGATTCTCTTTTAAATTTTCTTTAAAGGAGGATATATTTTTTGGTGCTATAATGACATATTTATTTGATAAAGAATAATGAATTATTTCTTTACCTTTTTCTGAATAAGAATAATGCTCATCTGAAACTAAACTTGATTTTACTAACAAAGATAAATTATAATGAACTGTAGATAAAGGCATGTTTAACTCTTTTGAAATCTGTGTTTCTGTTGCATGCTCTACTTTTGCTAAGTAATTTAAAATTTTTCTTGAAGTGTCATTACTTAAAACTTGTGCTAATGCCTTTGCTTTTTCTTCTTCTAGTGAAACTAATAAAAATGGTTCATCTGTCATATTATTTTATAATAGTAAGATATATTTAAATAATTGGAAAACTTTAATTTAAGTTGAAGTAATATGGCAAAAAAAATAAAAAATGAAATTTATGAAAAAAAGATTAATTTAGAGGATAAAGATAAGATTGATTTAATTGTTATTTTGCTGTTTTCTATTGCATTAAGTTTTGTTGTTGAGATTAGTTATTTTTTTGCTAAAGAACTTTTTGAGATTGAAAATCAATTTTTTACTTTGTTTTTATGGATACTAATCATTATTGTGTTTTTTATATCTTTATTTTTAATAATAAGGAGATATTTTTTTAAATAATTTCATTTTAATATATATTGTAGGGCAGTACTTAACTTCCGGCATCTTTGCTGAGGAAAGTCCACCCACCATTAAAAAGCACTTGCGAAAGCAAGATTCCGAAAGGAATGGCAACCGCTCAGAAACGAGACCACTTGCAAGGAAGATGATAAATGCGAAAGTTATTGTAAAATAACTGAGATAACCTTTTGATGCTCTTGCAAGAACGGATGAAACGGCGAGTCCTGCTGGTGCAACCTTTAAAAGGGCATAGTTGAATGTTAAGAAGGACTACTGATTTTTTACAAATCAAGTCCTACAAAAGGTGGCTTACAACTGCTCTACATTTCTATTTTTATTTTTAAAAAATTTTTTACTGTTTCCATAACTTTGCATCATCTAAAAACTTTTTAATACCTATATCAGTTAATGGATGTTTTGCAATTTCTTCTAATATTGATGGTGGAACTGTAATACAATCAACCCCAATTAATGCAGAATTCAAAATATGTTCTTTGTTTCTTATGCTTGCTGCTAAAATTTTTGTTTTAAATTTATAGTTGTCAAATATTTGTTTTATTTGTTTTAATACTTCAATCCCTGAAACACCTGAGTCATCTAATCTACCCAAAAAAGGACTTACATATGTAGCACCAGATTTAGCTGCATATAAAGCTTGCAAAGGACTGAAAATTAAAGTTACATTTGTTTTTATTCCTTTTTTTGATAAATAGGAAACAGCTTTCATTCCTTCATTTGTCATTATAATTTTTATAACTATGTTTTTTCCCCATTTAACATATTCTAATGCCTCTTTTATCATGCCTTCTGAATTTTCACTTAATGTTTCAACACTAATAGGGCCATCTATTATTTTAGAAATTTCTCTAATTACTTGTTCGTGATTTTTTCCAGATTGCTTTATTAAGGTAGGATTTGTAGTAATGCCATCACATAAGCCATAGCTGTTTAAAAGTTTTATTTTCTCAACATCTGCTGTGTCTATAAAAATTTCCATTTTATCACCTTTTTTTATTTTATTTAAATTACAAAATTATTAATTTATAAAATTTACAATAAACTATTTTAATCAAAAAAATATTTAGTAAATAAAAATTTGTTTTTTAATATTTTATTTAATATAAAAATAAAAGTAATTTAACAAAATTTAACAAATATAAAAGTTATTATTATAAAATTTATTCTTATAGTTTATCTATTAGTTTAAGCATTTCTAAAAAGTGTTTTGTTATTATATCGATATTTCGGAAATTTCTTGCTAATTTTGCTAAATAAAACAATGAAAAAAATAATATTTCTTTGGTTGGGTTTTCAAAAGTGCTACCTGCTTCTTTGAAAGCATCTTTCATTATAAGAACAACAGAATTTTTGTTAAATTTTTCTCTTAATTCTTCATCTATTTGAACATTATTTAATGCTTCTTGATGTGCTTTTAGAAAACAATCTATTATTGCATCCCTGACTTGGATAGGCGTTAATTTTTTATTTGTTGTTTTACACTCTTTTTTCATAGAGTTAATTAATTAAATAATATTAATAAATTTTACTAATTTTAATAATTAGAATTCAAAAAGATATGAAAAATATAAATTAAAAATAAAATAATAACAAACAAATAAAAAATTGAAAAAATATAAATAAAATATACTAAAGGTAAATAAAACCAAAATCTTAAATAGTTATATTTTATTTTAAAAAAAGATGAAAAATAAGGAGATGTTTTTTTTTATATTATTTATTTTAGTAGTAATTAATTTAAATAGTGTTTACTCTAAATCTGGAAGTATTAAACTATTGGCTGTTTCTGAGGAAAGTGAAAAAGGTAGTATTGCAAATGTTAATTTAGAAATAAAAGAAGGATCTGGTAGAGTTTTTATTGATTCTTATCCTTTATCAAAGATAGACACACAAATTTCCACAAGATTTGCTAAAGAGGTTGCATGTAATTTTTTGGAATTAGATTGCAGCAATTATGACTTTTTTTATACTATTAAAGCTAATAGTGCTATTGTTGGTGGTCCTAGCGCAGGAGCTGCAATTTCTGTTTTAACAGTAGCTGTTTTAAGTGATTTACCTATTGATGATAAAACTACAATGACAGGAACAATAAATAGTGGCGGCATTATTGGGCCAGTTGGTGGGGTTTTACCAAAAATAAGCGCTGCTTCTGAAGTTGGTATTAAAAAAGTTTTAATACCTAAATATAGTGGTTTAAATGAGAGTAATATTAGTGATTTAGAAAAAAAATATAAAATAAAAATAGTACAAGTTTCTTTTTTAGAAGAAGCATTAAAAGAGATTACCGGTAAAGATTTTGAAAAAAATGTTGAAATTAATATAAGTACTTCCTATTTAGAAACTATGAGTAAAGTTGCTAAGGATATGTGCAATAGAGCAAATTCTTTATATGAAGAAAACGAAATAACTTATAAAATTAAGAAAGGTGATGAAGAATTTAAAAATGCTAGTTTAATTTATTTACAAAGAGGTATAAATGCAACAAAAGATAATGAATTTTATAGCGCTGCTAGTTATTGCTTTGGAAGTGCGTTAAATTCACAATACCTAAAATTAAAAAATGAATTAAAAAGTGAAAAAAGTGAGGAAATAGATAAAATAAAGTTAATAAAAAAAATTAATGATACAAAACAAAGAATTAATGATTATAATTTATTTATAAAAAATAGGGAATTAAAAACTATAACTGATTTAGAAATTTATATGATAGTAAATGATAGATTAATTGAAGCTGATGAAAGATTAAAAAATGCATTAGAAACAAATAACACTAATCAAAGTGTTTATAACTTAGCTTACGCTATTGAAAGATTAAATAGTGCTATTTCTTGGACTAATTTTTTTGATATGAAAGGAAAGAAATTTAGTATTAATAAAGCCACATTAGATGAAAGTTGTTTAAGGAAAGTTTCTGAAGTAGAAGAAAGATTACAATATTTAAAATTGTTTTTACCTGCGGAATTAGAAGATATAGAGAAATCAGTTAAAGATTCATATGAGAATTATAACAATCAAAAATCAGAATTATGTTTATATAAGGCAAGTATTGCAAAAGCAAGAGTTAATTTAATATTAAATACTATGGCAATTAATAACGAGGACATAAAAAATTTGATTGATGATAGAAGTTTTTTAGTAAAGAAAATAATTTCAAAACAGAATAAAAGAGATATTTTTCCTGTTTTAGCTTATAGTTATTATGAATATGGAAACTCATTAAAAAATAACGATGAATACTCTGCTCTATTGTATTTAGAATATGCATTAGAATTAGGTAATTTAGATATTTATTTTGAGAAAAGTAAATTGCCAATTAATTTGCCTAAAATAGAAAAAAATTATATCTATATTTTTGTGGCTGGCTTAATTTTTGGAATTCTTTTTGGAATGGCTTTTATGTATGATATTTATCATTTAAAAAGAAAATTAAAAAAATAAAGATTATAATTATAAAAATTATGACTATAAAATAATTAATAAAATAATTTAAAAATAAGATAATTTAATAATTTAAAAAAGCAATTTTTATAAATAAACATTTTTTCTTTAACTTAAAAGCCAAAAACAGCAGATTAGCTTTTTAAAGTTAAAATAAAATTTAAAAAGGACTGCTGTTTGAAACTGCTGAGGCGAGAAAAATGCAGTTGCTAACTGCTATTTCTATTGCCTTAATTATAATCAAAATATATGTAAAAAATTAATAAAAAGTTAATAAAAAGGATAAAAAACATAGGTGAGAAAATGACAGAAGAATCATTATTGGTGCCAAATGATGTGTATTTAAAAGCAGGAATACATATTGGAACAAAATTTAAAAGTAAGTTTATGGAAAATTTTATTTATAAAACAAGGCCAGATGGATTATCTGTTTTAAATGTACAAAAGATTGATGAAAGAATAAAATTAATGGCAAATATGCTTTCTAAATATGAACCGAAGGATATTTTAGTTGTTAGCAGAAGAGAAAATGGTTGGCAAGCTGTTAAATTGTTTGCAAAGGCAATTGGTTGCAAATTTTATGCTGGAAGATATCCGCCAGGAGCATTAACAAATCCAAGTTTAAAAACTTTTATAGAGGCAAAAATTGTTGTTGTAACAGATGCCTGGCCAGATAGAAATGTAGTATTAGATGCTTTAAAAGTTGGAATACCTGTAATTGCTTTATGTGATACAAATAATCAAGCAAATAACATTGATTTAGTTGTCCCATGTAATAATAAAGGAAAGAAAAGTTTAGGCTTATTATTTTATATTGTGGCAAGAGAATACATGAAATTAAGAAATATGGGTGAATTAAAGATTACAATGGAAGAGTTTATGGCTGAATAAATATTTAAAAAATAACTTTTTCTTTTTCTTTATGTTTTTAATTTCTGTGTATCAAGCTGAGCAATTATTAAAAGATTTAGAAACAAATAAAGAAGAAAGTTTAATTTCTTTAGATTTAGGATTAAGTAATTCAGTTGTTAAAATTGATAGAAAGGAAAGTAAATTTATTTTTCCAGATGAACAAGTTTTAGGGTTAGAGAAAATAAAGAAGATTATTAAAAAAGATACAATTTGTTTTTATATTAAAAATAATGACATTTTTCCAGTTTCTATTTTTTCTGAAGAGACAAATAACTATTATAAATTAGTTCCAACTGGTTTATGTAATTGGCCAACTCTTGAAATTTCTGGAATTCGGATGCATGTTACAAAAAAATATGGTCCAAAAGAAGACACTGAAGAAAAAATTTCTTTTATTGCTCCTTGTGTTGGTGCTGTTTTAGATACATGTACAGGATTAGGTTATACTGCAATAATGGCTGCAAAAACAGCTAATTTAGTTTTTACAATTGAAAGAGATAAAAATGTAATTGAAATTGAAAAAATTAATCCTTATTCTAAAGAACTTTTTACAAATGAGAAAATAAAAAGAATAATTGGAGATTCTTTTGAAGAGATTAAAAAGTTTAAAGCTTGTTATTTTGACAGAATTATACATGATCCACCTAGAGTTGCTTTATCTCCTTTGTTATATAGCCAGGAATTTTACAATGAATTGTTCAGAGTTTTAAAATACAAAGGCAAAATATTTCACTATACTGGCGATCCTGGAAGTAAAAAAGGTTTAGACATAAGAGCTGGCATAATAAAAAGATTCGAAAAAGCTGGCTTCAAAAATATTAAAAGGGTTTTTAATGGAATTAGTGCTGAAAAGATATAAAAATAATCTCAAATAAAAATACCATTTTCTTTAATTTCATAAAAAATAGTTTTTCCTACTAAAGATTCATCTAATTTATGTTTAATTAATTTTGCTTGTCTTTTTTTGTCATCTATCTTATTTAATTCTATTATGGTTTGACACATATTTGAAAACATTTTGTTAGCAATCATTTTAAAATTCTTGTTGTCAGAAAAATCTGCTTTTACTTGATTAGTTATTAAAACAATTTTATCTTTGTCTCTAGCAATTCTAATTAAAGATTGTATTTGTTGTCCCATTAACATATTAATTTTTTTTGGTTCTTTATTTAGTTCTAATTTGTAGAAATTGGATATTGAATCGATAATTAGAATAAAAAATTTTGATGTTTTGGAATTATATATTTTAGAAATTTGTTCATGCAGCTCAAAAAAATTAGTTGGTTGAAGTAAGAATAAATAATCTAAATAATTTTTTGTAAATTCTTTTTCCTTTTTTATTAATTGATTAAATCTATCAATACTGAATGTTTTTTCTGTATCAATAAAAATAACTTTTTTTTGATTTTTTATAGCTGAAATTGCTGCCAATAAACATGTTGTTGTTTTTCCTGAGGAGGCATTTCCATAAATACCAGTAATAAAACCAGAATGGAATTCATCTATTAAATAACTAATTGCTTGATTGTTTGGATTTAAGGTTATCATTTTTTATCTTTTATTTTTTTAATAAAATATTATTAAAAAAGAAATTTATAAAATTTGCTAATTCTTTATTTTTTAAATCTTTTTTAGGAATTTATTACCTTTTTATAAAAAGATTCTACTTCTTTTGCTATCTTCTCCCAATCATAATCTTTGATATAATCTAATTCTTTTATTTTTTCTTTATAAAGGATTTTATCTGTTAAAAGTTGTTTTAATTTTTTACTTAAATCTAAATAATTGTCTGGTTTAAAAAATAATCCACCTCTTTTGTTTGTTATTTCTATGAAAGGTGGAATCTCTGTGCAAACAAAGGGTATTTTTAATGCTATTGCTTCTAATAATACAATTCCAAAACCTTCCACATTACTGGGAGAACAAAAAACATGACTTTTTTTTATTTCATTTAAAACTTCTTCATGAGATTTTAAAAATCCTAAAAAACTTATGTTTTTTTCTAAATTTAAATTTGAAGAAAGTTTTTTTAAATTATTTAATTCTTGTCCTTGACCTATTATTTTTAGTTTTATATCTGGAATTTCCTTTTTTAACAAAGAAATAGATTTAATTAAGATATCTACTTTTTTTGTTTTTATTAATCTGCCTACATAAATAATTGTTGGTCTTTTCTCTTTTTTTATTTGATTTTTATTTATTAAATTAAATTTTTCCAAATCAATTCCATTTGAAATTACTTTAATTTTATGTTCATTTACTCCATTTTGAATTAATCTTTTTTTTGTGAAATTACTAACAGAAATAAAAGCATCAAAGTTTAATTTTAATATTAATCTTTCATAAACTTCATATGGAAGTGCAATTATCCCTTTATTTTTTATCCATTCGTTTATCCATGTTTCATGATAAGTTGCTATTATTTTTTTTTTTAGTTTTCTTGCTATTTTATAGCCTGGCAAATAAGTAGTAAAATTATATGCATCTATAATATCTATATTTTTGAAACTTTTCGCTTGATTTACTAATGCACATGCAAAATTTAACCTAGATAAAAAACCTGCATTATTAGAATATGGATGATGATCCCCAACTCGATAAACTAAAAAACTATGTTTTATTTTTTTATTTTTATCAATAAATTTAAACTCTGTTTTTCGTTCTAAATTATTTCGCCAAGATGTTAAGATATAAACACTATGTTTTTTTGATAGTTCTTTTGCTAAATAAAATGCTCTTGATTCAACTCCACCTGTAATGTCTGAACTTGTTGTTTCAGGAAAATATTCAGATAAAATTAAAATATTCATTTTATTTCAATTTGTGTTATTATTTTTTTTTTCTTAGTGCGTTTTCTCTAACTAATTTTGTTATTTCCATTTCAACTTCTTCTAATTTAACATATAGTCTAAATAATAAATAAAATAATATTACAATACTTGAATAAACTAAAACATCTACACCTCTGCCTATGCCTATAAATGAAGCAACTTTGGTTAAAATATTTGGAAAAAAGACAACGAAGATTAAACCTATCCAAATTCCTAACCAAAAAAATAATTCTAGTAATGTGATTTTTTTGTCTTTTGCTCTTAATATTGCTCTGCTGGCAGCAAATGAAAAAAATAGTATTGCTATTATTTGGATTATTGTCATTTTTACCTCCTTTAATCAATTCCTTAGATATTTACTTTTATTTCAATAATTTTTTAAGTAGCATTTTAAAACCTAATACAAAGCTTCTATCCCAAGATTGACCTTTAAGAACAGAATATTTACTATAAATAACTGTAATTGGAACTTCTTTATATGTTAGTCTGTGTCTCATAATTTCTGAAAAAAATTCACCTGCATGTTCCATCCTGTCAGAGGTTATTTCTATTTTTTTAGCTGCTTCTAATGAAATAGCTCTAAAACCGCATTGTGAATCTGTAACTTTTATACCATATAAAAGATACACAACAATTACACCTATTTTTAAAATAATTTTTTTAAAAAAAGGTATGTTTATTGCCTTTCCTAAAAATCTTGAACCTAAGGTTATGTCTGCTTCTTTATTGACAATTGGTTTTATCATATTTTTTATATCTCTTGCTAAAAATTGACCATCTGCATCAAAAGTTATAATAATATCTGCATTTTTTTTGATTGCATATTCAATACCTGTTTTTAAGGCTGCACCTTGACCTCTATTTATTATGTGTCTTAAAGCAATAACCTTTTTTTTTAATGCTATTTCATAGGTTTTATCAGATGAGCCATCATCAACAACAATTATATTATGATAACCTTCTTTTTTTAAATCTTCAATTACTTTAGAAATAGCTTTTTCTTCATTATAAGCTGCAATGACAACAAAAATTTTTAATTTTTCTTTCATCTTTTAGAATAAATTATTTTTTAATATTTAATAGTTATTTTTTATGAAACTTTTTGCTTTAGAAAAAATTATAAAGGAATTCTCACTTTTTATATTTGAAAATGGGGGTCTTTGATAAATTATTTAAAAAAGAAATTAAAGAAATCCAAAATAATTCTAGCAATATACATCAGGAACTACATAATGAACTAAAAAAACATCATGAGAGATTAGAAAAATTAAATGAATATAGTCAAAATTTACATAAATATATTTATTATATTGAACATAGTAATACTAAACATAAAAAAGAGATAATTGAACATATTAATAATGTTAATAAATGGATTGAATATTTAAATGAGAGTCATAATAATCTAAAAAGAGAATTAAATGATTTTAAAATAAATATACGAAAAAGGTTAAAAGAAGATCTTGCTTATTATCATGAATTAATTGAAGAATATCTCACTTTTAAGATTAACAGCTTAGAAAACAAACTAGAAGAATATAAAAAAGAACACACAAAAATTGTTGAAAATAAAGAAAAAAACGAAAAAATAGATATTGATACATTAAAAAAAAGTATAAAAGATGAAATTTTGAAAGAAATTTCAATTAATAATATAAAGAATACAAGTGAACTTAAAGAAAATCTAGAATTATCAAAACCAGAAAAAGATATTTTAAGACTAATGTTCAATGAAGGAAAACCTATGACCTATGAACAAATTGCTGAAAAATTAAATAAATCTGTTAATAGTATAAGAGTTTATATGAATAATATTAAATTAAAAAAACCAATTGTAGAAGAATTTTTAACAAGTAATGGAATAAAAGTATTTAGTATAAAAAATTCTGAAATGGTTAAAACATTATTTAATTCTTATTGAAAAGTTTTAATAATTAAACTTTATTTTTAAATTTGGCATTATATAATGCATTATAATGACATTATATAACATTATAATGCACATTATGTGTTTTCACGACTACATTATATAATATTATAACACGCATTATAACACATTATAATGCGCATTATATAACATTATAATGCGCATTATCCTCATTATATAATATGTTTAAAAAAATAATTTAATAATTAAATAAATTTTTAAAAAAATTGTTATATAAATAATAAATTATTTTTTATATTTAAGTTTATATTAAAGATTAGATTAAAATCAGATTAACCCCATGCATCAAGAATAATATTTTCTTCTTTAATTCCTAAGTTTAATAATGCATTTTTTATATTTGTTAGCATAATTGGTGGACCACATAAAAAATAATCCTTATTTTGTAAATCATTAAAAGTCGCTTCTTTTATAAAATTAGAATCTATAAAACCTGTATGAAATTTCCATGATTCATCTGGCTTATCAACTGTTAAAAAAAGTTTAAAATTAGGATTACTTAAGAAAGAATGAAATTCCTCATTAAAAAGTATATCTTTTGGTGATCTTGCTCCATAAATTAAGGTTATTTTTGTATTTAAGTTTAAATCTATAGAGTATTTTATCATAGACCTAAAAGGTGTTACTCCTGAACCACCACCTATGAAAACAACATTTTGTTTGTTTTCCATAGTAAATTTACCAAAGGGTGCATTAAAAGTGAGAGTATCACCTATATTTAAATTAAATAAATATGTTGTCATTTTTCCATTTGGAATTAGTCTAACTGTAATTGCTAAATGCTTCTCAGTCGGAGAACTTGAAAAAGAATAAGATCTTCTTATTATCTCTGAGTCAGTTTTGTGCTCAAAAATTCCATATTGACCTGCTTTATAAGTAAAGTTTTCTGGTTTTTCAAAGTAAAATGTTTTTGTGTCATGTGTTTCTTGTTTTATATTAATTATTTTGCTTGTGTATGGCATTTTTTACCTCTTTTTACATATTTTTATATATGTTCTTTTATTATTTTTTGTTATGGATAGATATTTAAGACAAAGAGTATATAAAAATATCGGTAATAAACAAGAGTTAATTAGAAAAACAAGTGTTTGCATTATTGGTTTAGGTGCTTTAGGAAGTGTTTGTGCTGATTTATTAACAAGAGCAGGAATTGGCAAATTATATTTGTTTGATTATGAAAAGGTTGAATTAATAAATTTACAAAGGCAGTTTTATGATGAAAAAGATGTCGGAAAATTTAAGATTTATGCTACAAAAAAAAGATTAAAAAAAATAAATTCTGATGTTGAAATTTTTGCTTATAACAAAAGAATTAATGAAAAAAATTTAGATTTAATTGAAAAAACTAAAGCTGGTATTATTTTAGTTTGTACTGATGATATGGCTACAAGGTTTTTATTAAATGAATATTGTATTTATAAAAAAAAGGTTTTTATTACTGGCTTAGTAAGTGGTTCAAAAGGATATTTAATGAAAGTTGATAATAGATTCAGAAGTAAAAAAATAAAAGAACATAAGGATTTTCCTTGTTTTAATTGTGTTTTTAAAAAAGAATCTTGTTTTAATTGCCAAAATCAAGGAATTTTGAATTCTTTGTCTGTTATGATTAGTGGTTTAATAGTTAATGAAACAATAAAAAGTATTGTTATTGATAAAGAAAAAAGAGAAAATTTTGTTCTTTTAAGTTTTGAAATATGGAATAATGAATTTGATAGGATAAATGTAAAAAGTAAATGTGAATTACATAGCAAAAATTAAAATATTAAACCACACTTTTAATATTTTTCTTAATTATTTCTGCTGATTTTTTTAATGCTTTTATTTCTGTTTTGTCTAATGGAATTTTTAATTTTTTTATTATTCCTTGTCTGCTTAATACAACAGGAATGCTTAAACATACATCATTTACACCATAGTAATCTTTTAATAATGTAGATAAAGGCAAGACTTCATGCTGATCTGTTAGTATTGTTCTAACTATTTTTGTTATTGCTAAGCCAATTGCGTAATATGTTGCTCCTTTTCTAGATATTATCTCATAAGCTGCATTTTTTGTTTTTTGAAATATTTCATCTAATTTTTTTTTATCATATTTCTCAAATTTTTTTAAAGGTATTCCTGCTATATTAGCAGAACTCCAAACAGGAAATTCACTATCCCCGTGTTCACCTAAGATATAAGCATGGATACTTTGAGGATTTACTTTATAATATTCCGATAAATTATGCGTAAATCTTGCAGTATCCAATATTGTTCCTGTGCCAAAAACCTTATTAGGTGTAAATCTAGATAATTTTAATGCTAAATAGGTCATTACATCTAAAGGATTAGTAACCATTAATAGTATAGCATTTTTATTATACTTTACTATTTCTGGAATTATTTCCTTCATAATTGCTGCATTTTTCTTTGTTAAATCAAGCCTTGTTTCTCCTGGTTTTTGATTTGCACCTGCTGTTATTACAATAATGTCTGCATTTTCACATAATTTGTAATCAGAGCCATAATTTACTTTAGTATATTTTGAAAATAACATTCCATGAACTAAATCTAAAGCTTCACCTTGTGCTTTTTCTTTTTTAACATCAATTATTGAAATTTCAGAAGCAATGCCATCAATAAATAATGCATATGCAGCTGTAGAACCAACAAACCCAGCACCAATTATAGCAATTTTTGTCTTATCATATTCCATTTTATACCTCTTTTAATATTTTTTTAATTATTAAAAAAAGTAATTCCTAGAAACTATAATATTTAATTTATAGTTTAAAAAAATTTTGTTTAATTTGTTTTACTTAATTCTTTATCAATTATTTCTTTGAAATATGCATAAGGTTTATTTCCAACTACGATTTTGTCGTTTATAAAAAAGGTTGGTGTCCCATATAAGCCATTTGCTCTTGCTTCTTCATAAGTTTGGTTTATTTCATTTTCATATGTTCTTTGTTCTAAACAAGTGTCAAATGATTGATTTAATTTTATATTTTTTGCTAGTGTTTTTAAATCATCTATTGTAAGATTTTTTTCTTGATTTTCAAATAATAAATTGTGATACTCTAAGAATTTTCCTAAAGAGGCAGCACACTTTGCTGCATTTGACCTTAGTAAAGAGGTTTCATGTTCTTTTATTGGAAAATCTCTGTAAATAAATTTTATTTTTGTTCCGTAATTTTTTAAAATCTCATTAACAATTGGTTGCGCTTTTTTTGTATAAGAACATGAATAACAACCATATTCAATAATTATTAATTTTGCTAAGGGGTTTCCTAAAATAATATCGTTTTTATTTTCTTTAGGAATGAATTTTATTTCTTGTTTTTTTATATTTGGATCTTCGCATGTTGCTTCATTTGGATGTATTGCATCAAATATACAAAACTCATTAGAATTTTGACCATTACAATTGCCATAAATTATGTAAAAGTAAATTCCTCTTACAGAAAAAACAATAGATGCGATCATTAAAATTGTAAAAATCCATGATAATATTTCAAAATTTTTAGCAACGAATTTTGCTATTTTTGTATTTCTTTTAGAGAAAAACACAATAATATCTGTTTTTACTTTTTGATCTAAGCCGGATTGACATGGTCTTAAAGTTATTCTTCTAAAAACACAATCAAATGCTTTAGCTGCTAATTTTCTATGTGTTGCACTAAAAATTCCTAAAATACTAAATACAATTAAAGCTAGTAAACAAATCATAATTGTTTTGAAATGAAAAAGATTTTAATAGTTTTTGCTTAAAAATCTTTTTTAGTAAAATAAAGATTTTTATTTAAGCTTTATCTATTTTTTCTTTTTCTTCTAGAACTTTATTTAATATTTTTTCTGCTGAGTTTATGCTTTCTTCAGCGTCTTCTAAATCATAAAAATCAACTGGAGTTTGATCTGGTAAAGCATCTGGATATCTTGTTGCTAAATAATTACTATCCAATCTTTTTGCATCTTTTTTAAAATCTAAAAAATCTTTATTATATTCTGAGCATACTTGAATTAATAAAACAATTGAATGTGTAATTAAGTCTCTTTTTCCTTTTAAGTATAAAAATGCTTTTAGTGCTTTTTCGGCTGATTGCTGTGATAAAAAACATGAATTATATGGAAATTCTTTTTTGTTAGCTTTTGCTGCATTTAAATCTGCTATTGCCTGTTTTAACCATTTATTGAATTCATTTAAGTTTTTATTCATAGCTCAATACCCTCATTAAGTGCTTTTTCTATTAGTTTATTTGATTTTTTAAATTCTTCTGGTGTATAAACAAAAACATCAATTGGAATATCATATTCAATTTTATTTAAAACTTCTTCTGTTCTTTTATTAAATTTTTTATCTGTCTCTTTTATTATTAAAAGGTCAATGTCTGATTTTTCATTCTCTGTTCCCTTAGCATAACTGCCAAAAAGGATTATTTTTTCAGGATTGTATTTTTTTTTTATTTGATATACAATGTTTTTTATTTTGCTATTATTTAATATTTTTTTTTTATTTAATTTAACGGACATATTCTTTTATATGTATTAGATATATAAAAAGGTTATTTTTATTTTTTGTTTGTAAAAAAACAAAGGTTTTATACTAAATAGAATTATTTTTTTATTATGCGAATTTATGTATTCGGCAATTTGCTTTATGAAAAAGATTCTTTACCTATAAAGCTAATTCATTTATTGAAAAAAGAATTTCCTAAGATTGAGTTTATTGAATTTGAACCTACTGAAGGGATTGAAACATTAAAAGAAAAGAATTTGATTATAATTGACACAATTCAAGGAATAAATGATGTTGTTTTATTTAAGGAAATTGAAAAAATAAAAACAGAATCTATTGTTTCTTTACATGATTTTGATTTGGGTTATAATTTGAAATTGTTGAAAAAGTTTGGGTTAATTGAAAATGTGTTTATTATAGGTGTGCCTGAAAATATTGAAGTAAATATGGCAATTGAAAAAATAAAAAGTATTTTGATTAAGCTATCTTTAAATATATTTTAAATATTTCACTTGTATGTCCAAAGTTGTCTCCAATATAAATACTTTTGCCTTTTTGCATAAATTCTAAAATATTATTTTCATTCAAATTGTTCATATGAGAAAGAATATCGGCAGGAGCATTTCCAAATCCTTTAACTCTACCTTTTAATTGAACACCTCCCCCTTGGATTTTTTCTGCTTGAATATTGTTTTTTTCTGCTGTTAATAAATACCATGAACCACTTTGTGTTAAAATCAAAAATTCTTTCATAATATCACCCTTATTTTTAAATTATTTAGTTTATTTAAATATTTTTTAAAAAACTTAGAGCCAATTAATCTTTAAAAAGTGTGTTGCACAGCTCATACAAGGATCATAAGCTCTAATTATTTTTTCTATTTCTAAAGCCATTTTTTCTTTATCTATGTCTAAATTATTTTCTACAAATGTCTTTATGTCGTTTTCAATGTTTATTTGATTTTGCTGTGTTGGAACAATGACATCCGCATGCTCAATTAACCCATTTTCTGCTATATCAACTTTATAGTAAAGTGTGCCTCTTGGAGCTTCAATTACACCAATTCCTGAAGATTTTTTTGGTTTTAATATTGTAAGTTTTTCTGGTTCAAAATTAGTATTTTCTAATATTTCTATACTATGGTCTATAGAATGCAGAATTTCTATTGCTTGTGCTAAATTGTTATGAAATATATTCTTGCTTGGGAATAATTTTAAGTATTTTTCAGCGTCTTTTTTTGTGTTCGGATGCAAGGCCTCTTTGTTTAAATTTAATCTTGCTAAAGAGCCTACAAAATAATTACCTTCTTCAAATTTATAGCCTGTTGCAGTTGAATAAGGAATAATTGTTTTTTCTAAATAGTGTGCATAATCTTTTTGTTGAATAATTCTTCCATTACTTGTTTTTAAATTTCCACCTATAAAACTAAAATCTGGATTTATTTGTGCTATAAAAGTTGTTTCTCTTTCTAAATTTGCATTCCAATTTTCAAAAACTGCCATAATATTAAAAACATGTTTTCTAACTTTTTTTAATTCTTCAATTGATTTTTTTATTCCTTCTTTGTCTGGAAAATGCGTAAAGCCTGAAATCATTGGATAAGGTGCATGAACTGCTTTTCCTGCAATTAACTTTGATAAATTATTACCTGCTGCTTTTAATTCAAATGCTTGGTGAACTAAATCATGTTGCAAAGGATCATTCTCATCAAAATCTAAGACAGAATCTTTTCCTAAAACATCAGGTAATGAAAAAAAATAAAGATGTAATGCATGATCTCTTATCATTAAACTATACATAGTTAATTTTCTTAATATTTTTGTTTGTTCACTTGGTTTAAAGTCTAATGCATTTTCTATTGCTTCTATACAGCAAATAAGATGGGCAATACTACATGTGCCACATATTCTTGACATTAATGATGGAGCAGAAATAAATGGTTTTCCTTCTATTGCTGTTGTATAAAATCTTTTATTTTCTGTTATTTTAAAATGTATGTATTCAACTTTTCCATTTTTAACTTTTAAATCTAATTCACCATGACCTTCAATTTTAGATAAATGATCTATGGATAAATCAAAATCAATATTATGCATTTTATCACCTTTTCTTATTTAAATTAATATTTTAATCAATAATATTGAATTCTTTCAAATACTTGTTTAATACTTCTAAGAATTTTTCTTCGCTCATAGGACAACCATCAACAAAATCATCAACAGTAATTACTTCTTTTAAGGATTTAACTTTTTTATGCAATCCCCATCTTAATATATAGGGTTCAATTTTTTTTAATTTTTCTTCAGAAAACTCATTTCTTTGTGCGCTGGGATTGCCTTTGACTGCACAAGAGCCAATAGCAACAACTTTTTTTGAAACTTCTCTTATTTTTTTTACTTGTTCTTCATCAATAGGATTAGCAATTGCTCCTTCAATAAACGCAACATCTATATCAGAAAGTTCGTTTTTTGATTTTAAAACGCGAGCATGCTTAAATTCAAGTAGGTTTCTCCATTTTTCATAATTGTCATTCATAAGTTCAATAAAAACTATTGTTGAATCTTCACAACAAGAAAAAGAAAACCAACCAATTTTTAGTTTTTTATTTGTCATAAAGAAATTCAAAAAAAGAGAGTTTATAAAATTTTTTATTCTAACTCACTAAACTCTTGTTTTTTATCTATATCTTTTTTTTCCTCTTCTTTAATTATTTCATTTTTTTCTGTTTTATTTTCTTTTTGTTCTGATTCTTCTGTTTTTTCGTTTAATTTTTCATTTACCGATTCTTGTAATGTTTGTTGGTTAGTTTGGATTAGATTATCCTGTTTATTTAATTGACTAATTTCATATTTTTGTATGTTTTTATCAACAACTCTTTTGAAAACATCTTTTATGTCTTTCACACCATCAATATCAAAATAATCATAAAATTTATCTGTTAATTTTAATATAAAAGAGCGACCTTTTTTTTCTTTTTTTATAAAACCAAGTTCTTCTAATTCTTCAATATGATCATATGCTTTGTTATGTCTTATTTGTATTATTTCTGATTGCTTAGCTGGATTTTTCCAAGCAATTACTGCTAAAGTTTCTAAGATTGTTTTTGGCAATTCTGTTTCTGAAACAATTTTTCTAACTAATGGCAAATATTGCTCTCTTACTGTTAATTTAAATCCATCTTTTTCTTCAACTATCATTAATGGACTTTCTCTTGAATCATATTCACCTTTTAATTGATTTATGATTTCTATTATTATTTCTTTATTTTCTGCTTTTGTTAAATTCATTAAAGTTTCAATAGACATATATCTACCTGAAGCAAATAACAATGCTTCAATCATATTTTTATAATTTTTATCTTTTTGATTGGGCATTTTTAGTTATTTTTTATAAATTTTTCATAAATTTATTTGTTTTTTAATTTTATTTATTTTTGTGGACAACAACTTTATAAAAATTATCTTTTTTTTCCACTTTCTTTTCAGTTATTAATACATTTAAAACTTTTTCTATGTCCTCTTTTTTAACACCCATATAGGCATTTAATTCATCTAAAGTCATAGGTTTATTGCTTAATAAGACAATTAAAAAGTTTCTCAATAAAACTGCTGTGTTTTTTATGTAAAAGAGATTAGATTCCTTTAATTGCAATACAGAATTATTAAAAGAGATGTTTCTTGCCAATAAGTCATTTAAAAAATTTGTAAAATCAAAATTTTTTAATAATATTGTTTCAGGTTCTATAATTTCAATACTTGATGGCATATAGTCATATATAAAATCTAGTATAGACTTTGTGTTTTTAAAAAGAATTTCTAATTCTGAGAATGCACTAAACAAATTATTTTCATTTTCTATTGCTTCTTCAGTGTCTTCTTTTGTGATAATATAGTTTTTATTTTCTTCAATCTTTTTTAAATATTCTTTTAAACTATCTTCAACATAATCTCTTGGTTTTCCTACTATCTCTAAAACAACTCTAGAATAGATATAGCCTTCATTAATTTTTGATTTTATTTCTTTTTCATCAACAACTTTTTTAGATTTTTTTATTTTTGACATAAGTTTAATAAAAAAGATAAATATTTATATTGTTTTCTTTTAGAAAAGAAAAGATATTTAAGAAATACATTTGATATTTAAGAAATACATTTTAAAAAATTTATTATTTGTTTGCAAAGGATTTACTAATTCTTTGAGACCAAAATGAAGGAAGTTCTGCTTTGACAAATCCCCTAAATGTGTCTGAATAAATATAAGCTATGTATTTATCATCAAATTCTTCAAAGCCAGGATTTATTATTTTATATATATCCTGTATTTTTTTTCTTTCAAAATCTAATTGAAGTAAAGATGATTTTTTGAAAATTAAGTAATCTGCTTGTCTTATAATGTCAATATCTAAATTTGCCGAGTTTTGTGATATAAACAATATGCTTAAATTTTTATGCCTGGAAATTAAAATTAGATCTGATAGCATTTTATTTGCTCTTGACATTGAATCACGAGAGCTAAATAAAACACCTCCCTCATCAATTAAAACAAATGAATTGTTTTTTATTTGACTTATATCCTGAACTACATTTATCCAGGAAGGCATATCCTCTTCATTAAATCCTATTGCATAACAATTTTTTTTTGTTTTTGAATAAAGGTTTTCTAGAAATTTTATACCAAATGCTGATTTTCCAGACCCTCTTGAACCTAAGATAATACCTATTTTACTATCTGAAGTAAAAAGTTCATTCTCAAATTTTAGATAGTCCCCATGATCTGTTTTTATTATTTGAAAAGGTATATAGATTGGTAGAATGCTTTTTCTTTTATTTGATATCTGTATTTTTACTTTTTTTTCTTGTATTTGGTTATAAATTTTTTTACTAGTTTGAAACAAAAAAATAGGAATTTTTATTATAAATATTAAAAAAAATGAGATAATTTTGAAAATTGAAAACATAATATTTATTGCTATGTTTTTTTTAGGTTTATTGTCAATTTTTTTGTTTTTTTGCTTGTTTTTTTGCATTTTATTATATGGAATAATTCTTCAAAGTTTTTAAAATTTTATAATATTTTTTTAATTATTTGCAAAAAGAGTAATTTTTTATAAACGAATTCTTTTTGCTTTTTTATGGATATATATTTAGAAAGAGAAAATAAAAAAATAAATATAAAATTTAAAGGTAAGGTTAAAGATTTATTAAAAAGGCTTAATTTAAATAGTGAAGAGGTTTTGGTAGTAAAAGGTGAGGATTTACTTAATGAAGATGATATTTTAAATGATAATGATAAAGTCAAGATTATGAGTGTTGTCAGTGGTGGTTAAATGATATCTAATATGAAATGTTCTTTTTGTAGTGAAAAGTCTATTTATGTACAAAATGTTTATTTTAATGTTTTAAAAAATCATATAGAAAAAAGAACTATACTTTATTGTAAAAAACATTTTATTGAATACTTTGAAGACAAAGTCAAAAAAACTATAAAAAGGTTTAACTTATTAAAAGAAAAGGAAAGGGTTTGTGTTGCTGCTTCTGGTGGAAAAGATTCTAGTTCATTGCTTTTTTTATTAAAAAAATTAAATTATAATGTTGAAGCTTTGGCAGTTGATGAAGGAATTAAGGGTTATAGAGATAAAACATTAATAGATTTGAAAAAGTTATGTAAAAAACATAAAATACCCTTAAAAATAGTTAGTTTTAAAGAAAATTTTGGCTTAAGTTTAGACAATATAGTTAAAAAAGAGAAAAGACCTTGCTCTGCTTGTGGTATTCTTAGAAGAAGGTTATTAAACTATTACTCAAAAGACTATGATGCTATTGCAACGGGGCATAATCTAGATGATGAATCACAAGCAATATTAATGAATTTATTTAAAGGAAATATTGATTTACTGAAAAGATTAGGGCCAATAAGTGGTGAAAGAGAAATAAAAAGCTTCACAAAAAGAGTTAAACCTTTTTATTTTTGTAGTGAGAAAGAGATTTTAATTTATTCATTTTTAAATAGATTAGAAATAAGTTATAATGAATGCCCACATGTTTATAACTCATTTCGTGCAAAGGTTAGAGATTTTTTAAATAAAAGAGAAAGTGAAAAAAAGGGTATAAAATTTAATATTGTAAAATGGTTTTTAGAACTAAGATTTAAAAAAACTAAGGATAACATAAAATATTGTAAAATTTGCAATGAACCTAGCTCTAATGATATATGTAATGTTTGTAGATATATAGAAATACTTGAAAAGAAATTAAAATGAATTATCTTAAAAATATCTTATAAAAAGTGATATTAAAATGAAATTTATAGATACTTGTTTTCCAAATAATAATGAATCTTTATTTATAGAGGTAGCTAAAAAAATAGAAACAAATGGCTTGATTTTTATTTATGAAAAAAATTATAACCAAAATGAAAAAAAATTTGAAAAAAAAAATAATGAGATTATTATTTATAATTTTATTTTAAAAAAAGACATATTCTTGTTCAATGATAATATAAAAAATCTAAAAAATAAACTTTGCTTTATAGGTGATAAATTTAAATTGCCTGATAGATTAACACAAGTATATGTTAAAAATATAAAAGAGAATAATATAAAATTGATAATTAGTCCAAAAATATTAAAAATTAATTCTTATGAACTAAATAAATATATTCTTTTTTTAAAACTTTGCAAAAAATACAATGTTGATTTATATATTTCTAGTTTGGCAGAAAACCCATATGAATTAAAAGAAAAAAGATTATTGTTTTCATTTATGAATTTTATCACAAAGGACACATGTTATTCTAAAAAATCTTTAAACCTAATTTTATTTTGATTAGTTTAGTTGTTTATTTATTTTAAAGTTTATAGGATTAGCAAAAATAGAAATATAGCAATCTTTTTATAGTGTTTGCTTTTTTTATTATATATGGCTAAAATAGAGACCGGTGTAGATAGATTAGTTGAGTTAGTTAATCAAGAAAAAAGAATTTCTATTGATGATGCTGCTAAAAAATTAGGAATTAGCAAAGTTGTTATCCAAGAGTGGGCTGATTTTTTAGAAGAAGAAAAAATTATAAGCATTGAATATAGCTTTTCTAAAACTTTTTTAGTAGTAAGAAAATTAACTCAAGAAGAAATAAAAGAAAAAGAAAAATCTTTTACAAGTGAAAAGGATGCTTTTATTAGAAAAGTAGAACAAAGCATTAAAAATTTAGAATCTGAGTCTGCTGGCTTTTTTGAAATAAAAAAAGAGTTTGATAATATAAAAAATAGTATTGGAAGTGAATTAAAAAAAGTTGAAAATGAACTTAAAGAATTAGAGAAATATGAATATCTGAAAAAAAATCTGGATGCTGAAATTCAAAAACAGGTTAATGAGTTTCATGAAGTATTGGATAGATATCATAGAGAAATAGATATGGAACAGAAAAAACATCAATCCTTATTAGAACAATTAGAGATTGAAAAAAGGGATGTACAATTAAAAGAAACTAAATTAAATAGTATTGAACAAAAAGAACAAGAGTTATTAAAAAAGATGTCTGAATTATTAGAAATGGCTAAAGAATTACAAAAAAAGAGTTTAGAAGAAAAATCAGAGATTGTTGTTTCAGAAGAAAAAATAAAGAATATAGAAAATATGGTTAAATCTATTGAACTAGAATTAAATAAAAAAAGAGAAGAATTACAACCTTTAATTGAAAGAGCTAAAAAACATGAAGAGCAAATATTAAGCATGCAAGAACAAATATTAAACAAAGCTAAAGAAAAAACCAGTAAAATAGAAAAAGAAATACAAACAAGTAATATTGCTTTAAGTAATTTTCAAAAGTTTTTTGAAAAGAAAAATGAGATAGAAGAATTAATAAACAAAATAGAAAATGAAGAAAAAGAAATTAGAAAAGAATACGAAGAATTAGAAAAAAAAGCACTTGCATTTAATATCGCTACAAATTCTAATGCTATGAATGCTCATTTAAAGGAATTGGAAAAAAAATTAAATGAGGTTAATAATAAAAAAACATCATTAAAACAAGATTTAGAAAAATTGATAAAACTTATAAAGAGATAATGCTTAAATAGTATTATTGTAATTTATTATTTTATAAGTATTAAAATTTTAAAAAAAGAGGGCTTATCATATGAAGAATTCTAAAAAAAATAGTAAAAAAGAGTTGACTAACAAAAAAGTCAAGAAAAAAGTTTTAGATAAAATCAAGGTTAATAATACTATAAGTAAAAATATAAGTGCAAAAAATAAAGAAGAATTAAAAGAAAGTAATGAAAAACATAATAGTTTAGAGAATATTGATGATGAGATTATAATTGAAACATATAATTTCAAATCAAAGAATATTCCAATAGAAATTACTATTAAAAAAACAAAGGATTTTGTTCCACATTACGAAATTTCTATATCTCAAATAAGTAAAACAACTGAATTAATATTAGAGAAGATTAGACAACAATTAGTTGATGAAGTTTCATTAGGGTTTTTGGAAATAACTGATTTGAAGAAAAGCCAAGAGATTGAAGATAAATTTAAGCATAGTATTTCTGTTTTAATAAATAAGTATTTTCCTGATATGGAACAAGAGACAAAGGATTTTTTAACTACATATCTTATTCAAAAAAGTTTGGGTTTAGGAAATTTAGAAATAATGATGGACGATAATTATTTAGAAGAAATTGTTATTAATTCTGCAAATGAACCTGTATGGGTTTATCATAAAAAGTATGGGTGGCTTAAAACTAATATGTTTATAGGTGATGAAGAAAAAACTAAGCATTATGCTTCTATGATAGGTAGAAAAGTTGGTAGACAAATTAGTGTTTTAGAGCCGTTATTGGATGCACATTTAAATGAAGGAGATAGAGTAAATGCTACTTTGTTTCCTATTTCAACAAGTGGAAATACTATTACATTTAGAAAGTTTTCAAGAAATCCGTTTACAATAACACATTTTTTAAATTCAAAAACAATGAGCAAAGAAGCAGCTAGTTTAATCTGGCTATGTATGCAATATGAATTATCTGCTATTATTGCAGGTGGAACTGCTTCTGGTAAAACCTCAGTATTAAATGTTTTAGCAACCTTTTTTCCACCTAATCAAAGAATAATTTCTATTGAAGATACAAGAGAAATAAGATTGCCAAAATTTTTGCATTGGGTTCCTATGAGTACTAGACAAGCTAATGCTGAAGGAAAAGGAGAAATCTCTATGGAAGAT
Source organism: Candidatus Woesearchaeota archaeon (assembly GCA_038874655.1). Lineage (GTDB taxonomy): Archaea > Nanobdellota > Nanobdellia > Woesearchaeales > GW2011-AR15 > JAAXVZ01. Next base: position 123,505 of record JAVZBY010000001.1, read on the forward strand.
TTATTAGTAAATAGTTTAAGACAAAGACCTGATAGAATCTTAGTTGGAGAAGTTAGAAGAAAAATGGAAGCAGAAACACTATTTGAAGCAATTCATACTGGACACAGTGTTTATGCTACTTTCCATGCAAATAGTGCTGATGAAACTGTTCAAAGATTAACTAATCCACCGATAGATGTGCCAAAAACAATGTTGCCTGCTATTTCATTGATAATAGTTCAATTTAGAAATAGAAGAACAGGCACAAGAAGAACTTTTCAGATTGCTGAAATCTTGCCAGATGCTAGCGCAAATGTAATACTTCAATATAATCCTAAAGAAGATAAATTAGTTCAAGTAAATAAATCAAAAGCGTTATTTGAAACATTAAAATTATTTACTGGATTTAGTGATAGTGAAATTAAAAAGGACCTTAAAGAAAAAGAAGCTGTTTTAGATTATTTAATTAAACAGAATATAGATACTGTTGATGGAGTTGGTAGAATTATGGCAGAATATTATACAAATAAAGATAATTTAATGAAATATGTTAAAAGTAATAAAAGATTTATTGATTTATAGAAAAAAGAATAAAAATAATATTTAAAAGTCAAATAAAAATATAAAAAAGAGGTTAATATGGGTTTTTATGAATTTGTTGCAAGTAAATTTCCTAGTTTAAATGAAACTTTAAAAAAAGCTAAATTAAAATATAATTCTGTTTATTTTGTAAAAAGAACTTTTATATCTGCAATATATGTTTCATTGGGATTAATATTTATTTTGTTTTTGTTTTTAGGTAAAAGTGTTGAACCAAAAATTTTGATTTTGTATTTGTTAATTGCTTTTCCTATTTTTGTTTTTGTAATGTTTTTCTATTTTTTTCAATATCCTAATATAATTATAAACAAAATGGATAGAGAAATCTCAAAAGAAGTTGTTTATGCAGGTAGATTCTTGGTTGTTGAATTACAATCTGGTGTAACCTTGTATAAGGCAATGAAAAATTTAAGTAAAAGCTATCCTATTGTTGGTGCTTTTTTTAAAGAAATTACAGATAAAATTGATTTAGGAAGCTCAATGGAAGATGCTATTTCTGAAGCATTGGAATATTGCCCCAGTCAATCTTTAACTAAATTATTATGGCAAATCTCAAATTCTTTAAGAACTGGAAGTGATGTTGCCTCTCCTATAAATACAGTTGTTGAAACTTTGATAAAAGAACAGAAAATTGCTGTTAATGAATATGCTAGAAAATTAAATCCTTTAGCAATGTTTTATATGATGATTGCTATTATTATGCCTAGTTTAGGAATAACTATGTTAACTATTGTTGCTTTGTTTTTAGGAATTAAATTAGAGTTAACGATTTTATTAACTATTGCATTTTTAATAGGTTTTATACAGTTTATGTTTGTTGCTATGATTAATTCAATTAGACCGCCAGTAGAGCTATAATAAAATAAAAGTGAAATAAAATGAAAATTCACAAAAAGGTTAAAGAAAAAATAAGTGATTATGAACAAAAAAGAATATTTTCTAATTATATAAAAAAAGCTGGAATAGAAAGTGATTTTGAAAAAATTAATAAAAAGATTTTAAGAATCGTTATTTTATTTGTTATTTTTTTAACTTTTGTTCTTATTACTTTATTTATAATACATAAAACTTTTTTCAGTGATGCTATAAAGGTTTTAATTTCTTTTTGGTTTGTAGGTTCTATTTTTTTATATTTGTTAATATGGCTCTCTTTTTTTTTATATATTGATTTTAAGATATACCAAAGAAGAAAAGAAATTGAAGCTGTTTTTCCTGATTTTTTACAACTTGCTGCTGCAAACATAAATGCTGGAATGCCAATAGATAGAGCTTTGTGGTATGCAATAAGACCAAAATTTGGTATTTTAGCTAAAGAAATGGAAGAGGTTGCAAAAGCTACTATGGTAGGGGATAGTTTAAGTAAAGCTTTAATTGATTTTTCTAATAAATATGATTCAATTACAATAAAGAGAACAATAAATTTATTGCTTGAAGGACTAGAATCTGGGGGAGAAATAGGTGGCTTGTTAATAAAGGTTGCTGATAATTTGAGAGAAACAGAGATATTAAAAAAAGAAATGGCTTCAAGTGTTACAACTTATATAATATTTATTTTGTTTGCGACTTTAGGGGCTGCACCCTTTTTGTTTGGATTAACTACTGTTTTAGTTTTAATAATGGGTAAAATCTTATCAAATGTTAATGTTGGCGAAAATACACAAAGTTTTGGAGGACTTGGAATGTCAATTGGCAAAGGCTCAAGTGTTTCTTTTCAAGATTATCAAATATTTGCAATTACAAGTATTGTTATTTCTTGTATATTTGCTGCTATTATAACTAGTGTAATTCAAAAGGGTAATGCAAAAGAATCTTTAAAAAACATACCTATTTATGTTGCAATTGGTTTAATTAATTATTTTATTGCTTTTAATGCTTTGAAATTGTTGTTGATTGGGTTTTTTCAGTAGAGTAATTGTTTAAAAAAACGTAAAATCAATAATTTTCTTTTATTAAAAAATAGATATAATACCCTAATCTTTCTTTAATAAATCCAAATACTCTTTCTTAAATTTAAATCCTAGTTTTTTTGTTATTTTTTGTATTGCTTTGTCAAAATTGCTACCATATTGAGCTGCTATTTTTTGTCTAAATGCAAATTCTTCTCTTAAACCTAAATAAATGGCTGTTTTTCTAAGAATATATTTTTTATGATTATCTTTTATTTTTAAGTTTCCTGATATTTTCATTGATTCAATTATTAAAGAATTATCTAAAAAAGGAGTTAAAAAAGAAACATTTTTTGCTTTTGAAATTAGATAATCTCTTTTAAAATCTCTTTCATACATTGTTTTTAATCCATTCCAGCATTCTTTATTTATATCATTAGCTTTTTCATGTCTTAGATAGCCAGCAAAAATTTCTTCGCTTCCTAATCCTCCAAAAAAAAGATCTATATTATCTTTTTCTGCTAGCTCTATTGCTGCCAATTCAACAGAGCCAACACCTAAGTTTACTATATTTAGTTCTTCTCCTAAAATATTAGCTGTTTTTTTAAAAAGTGACTCTGCTTCATTTAATGTAATTTCTTTTGTTCTATGATTAAAGTTATAATATTTAGCTATTTTTTGTGATTCATTTAAATCTTTTGAGCCAGTAAAACCTACAGTATAACAAATAAAATTTGCATTAAATTTTTTACAAAGATATGCTATTAGCGTTGAATCAACCCCTCCTGAGAAGAAAATACCAAATTTTTTATTTTTTTCAGGAAGTCTTTTTTTTATTGCTTCTTTTATTGGATTTTTTAAAATGTCTATTGCTAAGTTCTCATCATTTATTTCAATATTTTTTGTTTGTTTTTGAAAATTATCAATAAGGTTAATCCATTCTTGATAAGAAATTAAAATAGTTTCATTATTCAATCTTTTTAGATATGTTTCTTGATACATTTTAATATAACTTGTTTAGTTTTTTATATTTTTATTTTTTGTGTTTATTTGTAATTTATATTATATTTTAATAAATAACAGTCTCTTTGATCCTTTATTTTTGTAAAGTTTGATAGTTTTTCTTTTATTGAATCTATGGAAATCTTTTTTTCGTGTTTTATTTTATAATTCAAGTTTAAAAATTCAATTTTTGAATAAATTGCATTTTTAGATAAATTTGAAAAAATGTAATTATTTGATAATCTATATTTCTCTAATTCTTTATTATTTGGATTATTATTTTGATTTTTTGTTTTTTCAATTAATCCTTTTTTAATTAAATTTTCAAAATCTCTTAAATCTAAAAGATTTGTTTTTTTTATTAGATCTTCTATTGTAAAATCTTTTAATTGATATGCTGCATGTAATATTTTAATTTCTATTGGATTCAGATATTTTATTTCTGGGAGTTTTTTTGTTAAAAATTCTTCAATTGAAATAACAATTTCACCATTTATTGCCTCAATTAAAAGATTATATTCTGCATTTTTATCCTGACATAAAAATAAATATGCTGGAATTAATTCATTTTCTATTTTTTCTATAGGTTTTTCTGACATAATAATTATGTCTTTGTGCGTTAATTTTGGTTTTATTATCGGCAATAATTCTTGGTTTTCAAATTCTTCTATTTTTTCTAAAAAGTTTTCTTCATTAATCTCTTTTGTTTCTAAAATTTCTTTTGCATGTCCACCATGTTGGCTTAATCTTGGTCTAATATTTACTAATAGAGGCATGTCTACAATTCCTGTGATTAAAGCAGAACCTATTGGCAAATTAACTAATTCTTGCTCAGTAGCATAATTTATGCCTTCTACACTTGTAGAAATTGCTTTTAAATCATTTGGGTTTGTAATTTTCATTATCATTTGGGTTGTGCATTGGCTTAATACTGATTTATCAACTCTTGCAGGTCTTTGACTTATGATACATAAACCTAAACCAAATTTTCTACCTTCTGAGGCAATTGTTCTTATTATTTTGGAACATTTGGTTTCACCAAATGATCTCTCAGGGCAATAATTATGTGCTTCTTCAATTACACAAAAAAAAGGTGGAATCTTTTCTTGTTTTCTTAATTCAAATAAGTCTTTTAAGAGTTTAAAAACAATGATTTCTTGTATGTCTGGTGAAATACCTTTCAGATTTATTATAGAGCATTTGCCTGTTTGTATTAACTCATTATAAGGGATATATAACTCTGAAAATATTTGCAAACTGTTTAAATATTCTAAATTATTTATTAAGGTCCATTTAGCATTGTTTTCTTCTTTTTCTAGTTCTAATAATAATGAAGTAAAGGTAACATTGTTTAAATTTTTTAATGCGCTATATAATATGCCAGATTGTGTGTTAGATAATTTCCCTGGAATCATTTGTGTTATTTCTAATGGTGTTAAGTTATTGTTTAATCTCAAAGGTCTTAATTCTGGATTTAAATTGGAATCACCATATTCTTGGATATTTTTAAACCCAACTGGCTTTAAATTGAATTTTTCTAAATCTTGTTTTTGTTCTTCATTAGGGTATTTTAAAGTAGAATATTCTCCATGTGGATCAATTATTAGGATTGGAACTTTTTTTTGAATTATTTCCTCAATAAGAACTCCAACTGTATATGATTTTCCAGCTCCTGATTTTGCTAAAATTGCAATATGCTTTGTTAAAAGTTTTTTTAAATCTAAATAGACATCTATATTTTTTCCTTCTAATCTACCAATAAAAGCACCATTATTCGTGTCATCTAATTTAATTATTTTTTTTATGAATTCATCATCTGCTTTTAGAACTTCTGAGTTTTGTTCAAAAGGGATTCTTATTGGTTTTATAAGCCCTTTTTCATCTTTATAACCTATAACAATACATTTTGCTATATCCCTGTCTGTTCTCTCAATTTCAATTACCTGGCATAAAACATAATCATAAACCTTATGATAAACTTGCACAAATTCAAATTTTTTTGTTTCTTTTTCTACTAAAAATTGGAATTCGTTTGTTGTTATTTTCCCGAAAATTCTACCTAAAAGCATATTTAAGAAAAAATAAAAAGGGTTTATTAAGTTAATTGTAATAGTTCTATTATTAATATTATAAGCTAATTAAATTACGAATTAAAATTACGAATAAATAATTAGTTAGTATTTATGCTAAATTGGATTTTTAATAACTCCCTTCTCAAAATATTCCTTTTCACTACCAATTTTATCTATATCATATTTTTTTCCATCTATAATACTTTTTGCAGCTAAAATTCCCATTTCTAGGCTATGATCTTGATTGGTGTATTGATATCTACCAGGCCTGCCAACATAATATAAATTATCAAATTGATTTAGATATTTTTTTATTGTTTCTAAATTTTTTTCATATTCCAAATCATAAACAGGATAAACAAATTTTTTCTTAATTAAATAATAGTTTCTAACATCTTTTTTTGAGATTAATTTTGTTTTTTGTAAATGTTTCATTGTTAATTCAAATAATTGGTTTTTATTCATGTTCCAAATCTTATCATTTTCATAAACAAAGTATTCAACAAATAAAGAAGTTTTATCCTTTGGTGACATTTCTTTGCTGAAGTTTTTCATTTCACTGATTCTAGCAAAAGGTATTTCTTTATTAGGAAAATATATCCAATTATCCTCACTAATTTGTTTTTTGTTTAATGTTATAAATAAATAAACTTGAGAACGCCATTTTAGATTATTTGCTGCTTGGATAACTTCTTTGTTAGGCAAAGGTTCAAGTAAATTTAAGAAAATTGTTATAGGTATTGAACTAATTACATTCAAAGGAGAGATAGTTTCTTTTTTTCCATTAATTAAAAAATCAATTTTCAAGATTTTTTTATTATTATGATAAATTTTTAGTGGATAACTATTTGTATGGATTGTTGCTTTTGTTTTCTTTGCTATTGTTTCATAAATTGTTCCTGTACCATATTTTGGATAATAAAATGCATCAACTAATGTTTTTGGACCTTTTTGCTTAAATATTGCATTTTTTAATGCTGCTGTTAAACTTAAACCTTTTATTCTTTGTTTTGCCCAATCAGCATGCAATCTGTTACAAGGGATGCCCCAAATTTTTTCTGTATAATTGAGCATATTGAAATTACCTAATTTTTTTCCAAAGTTTGCTTCAATATAGTCTTCAAAATTTTTAATTTCGTTTTTTAATAATCTATATTTTATTATTGATTCTAGATAAGAAAGTCCTATTTCTGCGCTTTTTATTAAACCTATGTTTTTAAATGCTTGCAAAGCATTTATAGGATAATCATAAAATTTACCTTCAATATATTGTCTTGTTTTTCTTTTTACTAAAATCCAATCATTGCCTAAAAGTTCTTCAATCATGTCATAAAGATATTTATTTTTAGAAAAAAATCTATGAGGTCCTATGTCTGTTCTAAAGATTAAGTCTTTTTCTTTAAAAATTAAGGTTTTAGCCAATCCTCCTATTTTGTCTTCTTTTTCAATTACAATTGCTTTTATATTATTTTTATGTAATTCATATAATGCAGACATTCCTGCAGGGCCTGCTCCTAAGATAATGTTCATTTCAGAAAAGAATTTTTATTAATTTTTAAATTTAAAGTACTATCTTATATTAATAAAAAGTTTATATTGTTCTTTTATTTAAATATATTTTATGATTAATTAATCCAAAATAAGTACTATATTTTAGTTCTTTTAATAAAATTGTGTTATTTATTTTTTCTTGAGATATAAAATATTCTTCTTCTTCAATAAAAAGTCCTTTTTTTCCTGGTTTTGGCTCTTTATTATTTGTGATATTATAGAAGTATTCTGATAAATAATATCCATTAAATTCAAAACCTCCATTTATTTTATAAGGACTAATGTTATTTTCTAATAGAAAATTTAAAAGTTTCCATTTTGCATTGTTATAAACAAAGTAATCTTTTGTTGATATAATTGAAAAAAGAATGAAGAAAAATAAAAGAAAATAAAATACCTTTGAAAGTTTCTTTATATTTTTTATAAAAAAAATTATAATCCCTGGAAAAACAGGAATTAAATATCTGTCAAAAAAACCTGGTGTTATTATTATAAATAAAAATTGAAAAAATGTCAATATATAAATGAAAATAATTTCATCTTTAAAGTTGAAAAGATTAATGTTTTTTGTTTTATGAGAAAAAAACAAATTGTCTTTTTCAGTTATAATCTTTTTTACAAATTTTATAAATAAAAAGATAAATAAAGATGCTGTAATTAAAATGAATAAATTTATAATGAATGTAAATATTTTAGGAATGTAGTTAAATGTGTAGATTAAACCAATTCCGTTAAAACTAAAAACACCTGTATAAGGAAGATCATTAAAAAAATTTTTATAAAGTATTATTCCTATATAAAGAAAAAGTGTTAAGAGAATTAAAAAAAATATATGATAATTTTTATTTTTTTGCTTTAAAAAAAGATTAGAATAACCTTTATCTGAAAAATAGGAATATATAAATGGACTAAAATAAAAGGAAATTATTAAAATTGATTGAAAAGAATAAACTATTATCCTTAATATGATTTTTATTGAAATTAATTGATTAGAAGAAAGTAAATATCTTGTTGTTGGTCCGTGTATAAAATAATACCAATAATAAAATAGAAAAAAAGTTATTATTGGTAAAAAACTTATTATTACAAAGTTTCTTATGTTTAATTTTCTATTTATGAATAAAAAAAATAATAAGGAAATAAAGATTAATATACCATTTTGTCTAATAAGAAATGCTATTGATGAAAAAAGAGAACCTAATAATAAATATAGTGTGATTTTTTTTTTATATGTGTTATTATGTGTTTTTTTGTTTTTTTTATCTGTAAAAAAATTATCAAATTTGCTATCTAATTTTATGGCTTTAGTATAAAATAAAAGTGAGAGAATCATAAATGTTAGAAAAGGAATTTCGGTCATAAATGTAAAACTTAGAAAAAAATAAATTGGATTGAATAAAAGAAATATTGTTGCAATTAAAGATTTTTTTTGTGATATATTGAATTCTCTTAATAAAAAATAAAAAGATATTAAACAAATAAAACTTAAAATTAATGTACTAAACCTTAATGTTGTGAAAGAATATCCAAATATTTTTGAGAACATTCCACCATAAGTTATTTGAAAAACTAAGGTCATTGGAGACCATTGATTTAAAATTAATTTATATTCATTTATTAAGTGTTTAACTGATAAAGAATGTGCCCAATCATCAGAAATTGGAAATTCTCCTATAGGTTTTACAATTATAATTGAAATAATAAAAAGTAAAATTAAAATGGATATTTGGTTTTTTTCAGTTTTCATATTCCTTTTTATCTATTTTATTTATTTCTAATTTATTTATTTTTAGTTTTTAATTAGAGATATAAAATTTTATTTAATATTATCTTTTATTTTTTAAATATGCAAAAAGATTTATAAGTAATTATTTTTTTTATTCTTGTATGAGAAGCATTGTAACTGGAGGGGCAGGCTTTATAGGAAGCCATTTGTGCGAAAGATTGTTAAAAGAAGGACATGATGTGATTTGTGTTGATAATTTGGGTTCTGGTAGAATTGAAAATATTAAACATTTACTTAAAAATCCAAAGTTTAGATTTATTAAGCATAATGTTATTGAACCTTTGCAATTAATTGAAGGAAAAGTTGATTGGATTTTTCATTTAGCTTCAAGAGCAAGCCCAAAGGATTATCAAGAGTATCCTGTTGAAACTGCATTAGCTAATTCTGTTGGAACTAATAGAATGATTGAATTAGCATTAGATAAAAATGCTAAAATTTTATTTACTAGCACAAGTGAAGCTTATGGTGAGCCAAAGGAACACCCTCAAAAAGAAAGCTATTGGGGAAATGTTAATCCTGTTGGGATTAGAAGTTGTTATGATGAATCTAAAAGATTTGGTGAAGCATTGTTAATGGCTTATCATAGGGAATATAATGTAGATGTAAAAATAGTTAG
>JAVZBY010000001.1:133006-202960 GCA_038874655.1 Candidatus Woesearchaeota archaeon
AGAATCTTTAATACATATGGCCCTAGAATGAGAGTAGATGATGGTAGAGTTATCCCTAATTTTATAACACAAGCATTGAAAAATAAGCCTATAACTATTTATGGAGATGGAAAACAAACAAGAAGTTTTTGTTATGTTGATGACATGGTTGAAGGTATTATTAGAATGATGAAGTCTAATGAAACAGGACCAAAAAATTTGGGTAATCCTAAAGAATTTACTGTTTTAGAAACTGCTATGTTGATAAAAAAATTAACCAAATCAAAATCAGAGATTAAGTTTTTGCCTTTGCCACAAGACGATCCTACTAAAAGGCAACCAGATATATCAAAAGCTAGACAATTATTAGGATGGGAGCCAAAAGTTGATTTTGAAACTGGATTGAAAAGAACAATTGATTATTTTAAAAAGATAACTAAATAAATTAGTATATGCATTAAATTAAAATGAGATTTGAAACAACTAAAATTGTAAAAAGATTTGGTTTTATTTTTGGTTATTTTTTATTTAATTTTTTTTTATATTTTATTTTAATGTTTACAAAAAGGTATTTGAAACTATATATGATTTTTTTAATTACTTTTTTTATTAGTTTTTTTGGTTTTTTATTGAAAAGGTATTTAAAATGAGACAAAATAAAGAAAAAAAATATTGTTTGAAAAATTATTTATATGAATTTAAAGAAGGGTTTAAAGAATTTGGCGAAAATATTAGTATTTTAGTGAATTCTGTTTTACTTTCTCTTGTTTATTTTACTGGTGTTGGAATAACTTCAATAATAGCAAAAATATTTAAAAAATCTTTTTTAGACACAAAAATTAATAAAAAAGCAAAAACATATTGGCATGATTTAAATCTTGAAAAAAGACCTATTGAAGAGTATTATAGACAATTTTGATTTATAAAATTTAATTTATAAAAAGTTCCTATATAATTGCATAAGGTGAAATTATGAAAAGAGATCTAATCAATTTAACTGATTTAAATGAAAAAGAATTATTGTATATTATAGATAAATCAATTGAAATTAAAAAAAATCCTAGTTCTGTTAAAAATGTGATGAATCAAAAAACATTGCTTATGATTTTTGAAAAACCTTCATTAAGAACCAGAGTAAGTTTTGAAACAGCAATGACAAAAATGGGTGGACATGCAATATACTATGATGTAAAAAATTCACCCTTAGGTGTTGGAGAAACAATTGCAGATACTGCAAAATGCGCTTCAAGATATGTTGACATAATAATGGCAAGATTATTAAAGCAATCTGATACAATAGAATTGGCAAAAAATTCAAGTGTTCCTGTAATAGATGCATTATCTGATGTTGCACATCCATGTCAAATAATTGCTGACTTAATGACAATAAAAGAAAAAAAAGGTTTTTTTAAAGGTTTAAAATTAGTTTATTTAGGTGATGCAGATAATAATGTAACTTATTCATTAATGCAGGGTTGTGCTATGACAGGAATTAATATGTTTGTTATTTCACCACAAAATGAAAGTGATTTGAAAAAAGATATCTTGAATAATGCTAAAAAAATTGCTGAAAAAAATAACTGCATTTTAAAATTAAGTAAAGACATAAATGATGTAAAGAATGCAGATATTGTTGTCACTGATACTTGGATGAGTTATCATATTCCACAAGAACAAAAAGAAGCAAGAGTAAAAATGTTTATGCCTTATCAAGTTAATTCTGAACTAATGAAAAAAGCAAAAAAAGATGCTATTTTTATGCATTGTTTACCTGCTAAAAGGGGGTATGAAGTAACAAATGAAGTCATTGATAGTAATCAAAGCGTTGTTTTTGATGAAGCTGAAAATAGAATGTGGACAGAGATGAGTATTATTCTTTTTTTATTAAACAAGCTAAATTAAAAATAAAAAATAAGCGTGATAAAAATGTATGTTTTAGGAATAGGATGTTATTATCATGATTCATCCGCTGCATTAATTAAAGATGGTGTTGTTGTAGCAGCTGCAGAAGAAGAAAGATTTACAAGAAAAAAACATGATTCTAGTTTTCCTATTAATGCTATAAAATTTTGTTTGGAATGGGAAAAAATTGATATTAATAAAGTAGATTATATTGGTTTTTATGAAAAACCTTTTTTAAAGTTTGAAAGATTATTATGTCAACATTTAGAGTTTTTTCCTAAATCTTGGAAAGTTTTTCTAAGCTCAACACCTTCTTGGATAAATGAAAAATTAAGGGTTGTCTCTAAAATAAAAAAAGAATTAAAGTATCAAGGAGATATTCTTTTTATTAACCATCATTTGGCACATGCAGCAAGTTGTTTTTTAATTAGTCCTTTTGAAAATGCAGCAATTTTTACTGTAGATGGTGTTGGTGAATGGAACACAACAACTTATGGAATAGGTAAAGGTAATAATATAAAATTAATTAAAGAATTAAAATTTCCTCATTCTGTGGGTTTGCTTTATTCTACTATAACAGCTTATTTGGGTTTTAGTGTTAATAATTCAGAGTATAAAGTTATGGGATTAAGCCCTTATGGAGATATGAATCCAAAAACTAATAAATATTACAAAAAATTAAAAAAGGTCTTGGATTTAAAAGAAGATGGTTCTTTTAAGTTCGATTTAAATTATTTTAAATTTCATTACTCAGATAGGATGCCTTCTAAAAAATTATGTGAATTATTAGAAGGGCCTGTTAGAAAAAAAGAATCTGAAATAACACAAAGACACAAAGATATCGCTGCTGCTTTGCAATTAATTACAGAAGAGATTCTAACAAAAATGTTAATATATGTTCATAAAGAAACAAAGCAAGAAAATTTAGTAATGGCTGGTGGTGTTGCTTTAAATAGTGTTTTTAATGGTAAAATTTTAAAGAAAACACCTTTTAAAAAGATTTGGATTCAGCCTAATGCTAGTGATGGAGGAGGTTCTTTAGGAGCTGCTGCATATATTTATTATACTCTATTAAATAACAAAAGAAAATATATAATGAAAGATGCTTATTTTGGCCCTGGTTTTTCTGATAAAGAGATAAAAAATTTTTTAGATTCCAATAAAATAAAATATTATATTTTTAAAAATGATAAAGAATTACTTGAAAAAACTGCAAAATTAATTTACGAGGATAATGTTGTTGCATGGTTCCAAGGAAGAATGGAATGGGGACCTAGAGCTTTAGGCGCAAGAAGTATTTTATCTAATCCATGTAATCCTAATATGCAAGAAATTTTGAATTTAAAAGTTAAACACAGAGAAAAATTCAGACCTTTTGCTCCTGTTTTTTGTGAAGATGACGCATTAACTTACTTTGATTGTGATATTCCTGTACCTGAGCCAACTGATTTTATGTTGATGGTTTATCCAATAAAAAAAGAATGGCATTCAAAAATACCATCTGTAACTCATGTTGATGGCTCTGGAAGATTGCAAACAATAAGAAGAGAGCAAAATCCTCTTTATTATGATCTAATAAAAGAGTTTGGTAAATTATCAGGAATCCCTATTTTAATAAACACTTCTTTCAATATAAGAGGAGAACCAATTGTTTTAAGTCCTTATGATGCATATAAATGTATGATGGGAACAGGGATTGATTATTTAGTAATGGGTAAATATTTAATAAAAAGAGAAGATAATTTAAAAGATAGGTGGGATAGTGAAAAAATCGCAAAAGACTAAAAACTTTTTTTTGAATATAACTATATTTTTTATTTCACTTTTAATTATAACTATATTTATTGAGATATTTTTGAATACGTTTTATCCACAAAAAAAACAAGTAATTTACATAAAAAAAGTTGGTGAAAAGTATGATGAATCTGTTGGTTTTGTGAGATCAAGAAATTCAACAGTTAGATTAAGAACTCCTGAATATGATAGAATTTATTATATAAACAGTGAAGGATTTGTTGATAAAGAATGGCAGATTAATAAAAAACCTGGTGAATATAGGATTGTTATTCTTGGTGATTCTTTCCCTGAAGCTGTAGATGTAAAGATTGAAGACAGATTTTCAAGTTTACTTGAAAAAAAACTAAATAAAGAAAAATTTGAAAATATAAAAGAAATAAATGTAATGAATTTTGCTGTTGGTGGATATAGCACTTGCAATTCTTATCTGGTGTTAAAAAATAAATCATTAAAATATTCTCCTGATTTAGTAATTTTATTTATATATAATGGAAATGATTTTGAAGATAATATGGCTAATGATAGTATGCATGTAAGATGTATTCTAGATAATAATGGAAATCTTATATCTACTTGGGTTCCTAACAAGGAAACATTCTCCCAAAGTGAAAAATTAGGATTAATAGATATTTTATTCTCAAATACAAATATTGGTTCTCTTTTTATGAATAATTTTAGATATTCACCACTATCTTATAAAATATCAAAAATGTTAGGCTTAAATCCTGAATATGCCAAAATAAAAATAATTGATATGAAAAGAGAAAAAGAAAACAAAATACTTATAGAGCATACTGCAAAAATGATAAAAGGAATGAATTCTATTCTTAAAAAGAATAATATAAAGTTTCTTGTTGTTATGATTCCAGATAGAGTTCAAGTTGATGATAGACTTTGGAATAATGTTATAAAAAAATATAACTATAACCCTGATGAATATATAAGAGATTTTCCTGAGAGATATCTTTCAGAGCTTCTTAAAAAAGAAGATATAGATACTATTGCTTTATTTGATATATTTAAAAATGAATCAAATAAAAAGCTTATTTATTTTCCTATAGATAGACATCTTAATGAAGAAGGTCACAAAATTGTAAGTAATATTCTTTATGATTATGTGAAAGAGATTATTATTAAAGAAGATTATTGAAAATAAATAATAAAAAGTAATAGTTAAATTTTTTAATGAGTATGATTTACTAAAATATATGAAAAATAAATCTTTTTTACTGGAGATTTGGGATTTTTTAAAGGTTAGAAAAGCATGGTGGCTTACACCAATAATTCTTATGCTTATTTTAATTAGTGTGTTAATAATATTTAGTCAAAGCTCTGCTGTAAGTCCTTTTATTTACTCGTTGTTTTAATTTTTTATTTGTTTTTTATTTCTTTGTTTTTATATAAAGCTAATTTCAAAACCTTTAAAGGCAACATTGCACATTTTATTCTGACATGACTTAATTCTACATTAAGCATTTCTAAAATATCTTTTTTATCTATCTGTAAGACATCATCTATTTTTTTTCCAATTATTTTTTCAGTTAGCATTGAGGCAGAGGCAGTAGAAATTGCACAACCATGTCCATTAAATCTAACATCTTTGATTATTATGTTTCCTTGTTTGTCTTTTGAAGTTTTTATTTCAAAATCAAAAGTATCACCACATAAAGGATTTGAGTCATGTGCTTTAAGATCTGGATTTTTTAATTTACCAAAATTTCTTGGATTCTGATAATGATCTAAGATATTTTCTTGATATATGTTTAATGACATCTATCTCACTTATGTTATGGTTTTTTTGGTATTAATTAAATATTTCTTTTACTTTTTTTAATCCTTGAATTAATATATCTATTTCTTGTTCTGTGTTGTAAATGTAAAAACTAGCTCTACATGTTGAGGATTGTTTTAATCTTTCTGTTAATGGTTGTGCACAATGATGTCCTGTCCTTATTGCAACACCAAATTCAGCATCTAGTATTGAACCAACATCATGGGGATGTATTTTTTTAAAGTTAAAAGCAATTAATCCTGTTCTTTTTTCTGCTTCTTTTGGACCATAAATTTCAATGTCTTTAAAATTAGATTGCATTTCTTCAATTGCATATTTTGTTAGTTTTATTTCGTGTTTTCTTATGTTTTCCAAGCCAATTTTTGTTATATAATCTATTGCTGCTGAAAGTCCAACTGCCGAGCCTACATCTGGAGTTCCTGCTTCAAATTTCCATGGCAAGTCGTTCCAAGTTGATTCTTCTAATTTTACTTCTCTTATCATATCTCCACCATAATGAGCCTGTGCCCATTGGTGCCATCATTTTATGGCCTGAAAAGATCATAAAATCACAATCAATGTTTTTAACATCTACTTTCATATGTGGGATACTTTGTGCTGCATCAATCATAAATTTTGCATTATTGTCATGTGCAATTTTTCCAATTTCTTTTACAGGATTTATTGTGCCAACAACATTAGAAGCATGTGTTAGCGTTATTAATTTTGTTTTTTTTGTTATTTTTTCATTTAAATCATCTAAATTTAAAAAACCATCATCAGTAATATCAACAAATTTTAATTTAATGCCTTTTTCTTTTAAAAATTGCCAAGGCACAATATTAGCATGATGTTCCATTACTGTTGAAATAATTTCATCCCCCTCTTTTAAATTAGAAGCCCATGCATATGAAACTAAATTGGCTGCCTCTGTTGCATTTCTAACAAATATAATTTCTTCCATTGATTTTGCGTTAATAAATTTAGCAACTTTTTTATGACTTTCTTCATATAACTCTGAAGCTTCTTGTGATAATTGATGAACACCTCTATGGATATTTGCATTATGTTCTTTATAATAGTTATTTACTGCTTCAATTACTTGAATAGGTTTTTGTGTTGTTGCTGCATTATCTAAATAAACTAATTTTTTTCCATTAACTTTTTTATTAAGAATTGGGAAATCTTGTCTTATTTTTTCAACATTAAAGTTATTGAATATTGCCATTTTTTTATTAAATTTAATTGTGTTTTAAAATTTTATTATTTATTTTTTATTTATTTTCAAAAAAATCTATAAACTTTTGTTTTATTACTTCATCATTTATTCTATTGAATATATCAATTAAAAATCCTTTTGTGATTAGGTTTTCTGCTTCCTCTTTTTTGATACCTCTGCTCATTAAATAAAACAAAATTTCTTTTTCTATTTTTCCTGTACTTGCACTATGTGATGCTTTAACATCATTAGCATCTATTTCTAAAGAAGGAATAGAAAAAGATTTAGAAGTTTCACCCAATAATAAAGAATGATCTGATAAAAAAGATATTGTTTTTTGTGCGTTTTTATTTATTTTAATTTTACCTCTATAAATAGATTGACTATTTTGATTTAAAACACCTTTAACTAAGATATCACTTTTTGTGTTTAAAGAGCTATGAATTGTGTTTGTAGTTATGTCAATAAGATCATTGTTATTTCCTAAAAAAGATGAGTATATTTTTGAATCTGATTCTCCTTTATTATGATAAACATTTATTTTGAGTCTATTAAGCTTTCCTTTTTTTTGTGCTGTGATTATATTAAAAAAACTATTTTTTCCTAAATAGACATCTATATTTATTATGTTTTGACTTTCTTCATTAGTATCAATAAATAAATAAAAATTCATTTTGGAATTTGCTTTTAGATAAATTTTAGTAAATTCTGTTCTAAAAATACCTTTATTTATTGTATTTGTTTGAATATAGTTAAAATTTGTTTTTTGATTAACTATAATTATATTTTTAGTATTATATAATCCTTCTAAAAAAGAAGTATATTTTGATTCAAGTTTTTCATTAGATTTAATTTCAATAAACAGGCCATTATTGTAATAATCTGAGTTTAATGCTTCAATTTTATCATTGATATCTTTTTTTTTAATCCAATTATCAATATTTTTTTCAACTATAGTTTCTATTTTATTTCTTGACTTAGTTATTATAATTTCATCTTTTTTTATTTTTTTAAAAACAGAATTAAAGAGTTCATAATCAATTTTAGTATATTTCCAAGTATCTTCTTTTGGATTTGGCCAATCTATTCTTTGAAATATTTTTGTTTTTTCTTTTGATTTTATTTTATTATTAAATTTTGTATTCATTTTAACCTACACTGCCTTCCATGTTTAGTTTTATTAATCTGTTAAGCTCTAAAGCATATTCCATAGGCAATTCTCTTACAAAAGAATCCATGAAACCTCTAACTATCATTGCTAATGCTTCTTCTTCTGACAAACCTCTGCTCATTAAATAAAATAGTTGCTCTTCTGAGACCTTTCCTGTAGAGGCTTCGTGTCCAACTAAAACATCTTTTTCTTGGATTTCCATGTAAGGAATTGTATCTGATGAAGATTTATCATCTAAGATTAATGCATCACAATTTACTCTTGATTTTACATTTTTGCATCCTTCATTTATTCTCAATAAGCCTCTATAAACTGTTTTACCACCATCTTTAGAAACTGATTTTGAGGTTATTTGGGAGGTTGTATTTTTTGCTAAATGAATTATTTTAGCGCCTGCATCTTGTATTTGATTTTTTCCTGCAAATGCAACTGAAATTACTTCCCCATGTGCTTTTTCGCCTAATAAATAGATAGCAGGGTATTTCATTGTTATTTTGCTACCTAAATTACCATCTACCCATTCAACTCTTGCTTTTTCATAAGCAAATGCTCTTTTTGTAACTAAGTTATAAACATTTTGAGACCAATTTTGTATTGTTGTATATCTAACTGTTGAGCCACGGAGAGCAATTATTTCCACTACTGCAGAATGCAAAGAATCTGTTGTATATACAGGGGCAGTACAACCCTCTATGTAATGCACATATGAACCTTCATCTGCAATAATTAAGGTTCTTTCAAATTGACCTATGTTTTTTGCATTTATTCTGAAATATGCTTGTAAAGGTAAATCAACTCTAACATTTTTAGGAACATAAATAAAAGAGCCACCGCTCCAAACTGCTGTATTCAATGCTGCAAATTTATTATCTGTGTAAGGAACAACTTTTCCAAACCATTTTTTAACTATGTCTGGATGTTTTTTTAAGCCACCGTCCATATCTAAAAAGATAATTCCTTTTTTCTTTAACTCTTTTCTTAGATTATGATAAACTACTTCTGATTCATATTGTGCACCAACTCCTGCTAAAAATTTTTTTTCTGCTTCTGGAATTCCTAATTTATCAAAGGTATTTTTTATATATGAAGGGACATCTTCCCATTTGTTTGCTTGATTACCCTCAGGCTTGCCATAATAATAGATATCATCAAAATTAATTTTTGATAAGTCTTGACCCCATTTTGGCAAAGGTCTTTGTTTAAAATGACGATATGCTTTTAATCTTATATCCAACATCCAGTTTGGTTCTTTTTTTATTCGAGAAATTGTTTTTATAATTTCTTCATTTAACCCTTTTTCTGTTTTAAATGAAAATTTTTCAGGATCTTTAAAACCATATTTATATTCAAATGCAAGCTCTTCTGGTTTGACCTCAATTTGTGTATCTAAATTTTTTTCTCCCATTTTTATCCTTTAAAAAGTTAAGATGAAATCTTTTTGAAACTTATTTTTGAAAAATTTTATAGCCATTTTTTTCAATTTTTTCTGCTAATTCTTTATTTCCAGTTGCAATGATTTTACCATCAATTAAGACATATACTTTATCAGGAATTACATAGTGTAAAATTCTTTGATAATGTGTAATTAATAAAATACTTGACTTATTTCTTTTTAATTCATTAATACCCTTTGATACATCTTTTAATGCATCTACATCTAAACCTGAATCTGTTTCATCTAAAATGGCATATTTTGGTTGCAATACTAACATTTGTAAAATTTCTGATCTTTTTTTTTCACCACCAGAGAAACCTACATTTAGATCTCTTTTTGTAAAATCAGATTTCATATTTAAAAAAGACATTTTTTTATTTATCATTTTAACAAAATCCATAACAGAAATTTTATTTTCAGGATAGATAGAGTTATAAGCGGTTTTTAGAAAATTGACAATATTTACACCTTGTATTTCCTGGGGGTATTGAAATGATAAAAATAAACCTTTTTTTGCTCTTTCATCTGGCTCTAAAAAAGTTATGTCCTCATTATCTAATAAAATTTGACCTTTTGTTATTTTATAATTTGGATGTCCCATTAATACTAAAGATAATGTACTTTTTCCAGAACCATTTGGTCCCATTAATGCTGTTATTTCATTTTCTTTAATTTCAAGATTTATTCCTTTTAATATTTCTTTATTATCAACTTCTACATATAGATCTTTTATTATTAAAGACATTGTTTCACCATTTATTTTCTTTCTTTAAGAGATTTTATTAATAGTG
Organism: Candidatus Woesearchaeota archaeon; assembly: GCA_038874655.1. Taxonomy (GTDB): domain Archaea; phylum Nanobdellota; class Nanobdellia; order Woesearchaeales; family GW2011-AR15; genus JAAXVZ01. The sequence goes on from JAVZBY010000001.1 coordinate 143,072, forward strand.
TTATAATAACTTTTAAATTATTCATAACAGATGTTACAATTAGGATCTGAATTTGTGTGTTTTTGACAAATCTTACAAATTATTTTTTCATTGCTAATTTTTTTTAAATTTCTTTGAAGTTCTATTTTAAAATTTGATTTTTTTGATAATATATTTTCTATGGATTTTTTAATTTCTTTATCTATATTTTTTGACATTAAATCAATATTAGCTCTCTTATTTTTTAGATATTGGCTTACTGCTGCTTCTGTAATATTCATTATTTCTGCTATTTGTTTTTGTTTATAGCCTTTGTTTTTTAAAAAAAGTGCATATTTTTTTCTTAATGCTGGTAAAACATACCAAACTTGAATTTCTTGGGGTGTATCCATCAGAAAAAATTAACAATTGTTAATTATTTATAAAGTTTGTCTTTAATTTTTAATTAGAGAATCATGTATATAAAAAAAAGGTATATAAAAAATTCTATTTATTATAACTCAGCTTGTTTTTCATCATTCCCAAAGATATGACCTTTATATAATGTAACTTTTTTCTCTGAGATAAGCCAAACTGCTCTATTAAATAAGGAATATAATTTAGGGTCTTTTATTTTCTTTTTTGAGATATATGAGATTGTTTTTTTTAAGTCATCTAAATTTGCACTTGGCGTATTAAACCCTTGAACAAAAGCATCTAATGCATCTGCAAATTTAACTATCTGTGCTTCTATAGAGGATAATGTTTGATATTCTTTGAAATATGAAAGCATTTCTTCATTAAAATCTATGTTTCTAAATAATAATGAAAAAGCATCCAACTCTACTTTATCAAAAACACCTCTGGCTAGTTCTTTTGCGTATGTTCCAATATCACCTATGATTGTTTCTCCTAAATCATGAAATAATGCAATTTTCAATGTCTTTTCTGGATTAATGCTTTTGTTTTCTTTATGTAATTCTTTTGCTAAAAGATATGAAAAAACAGAAACACTAAATGAATGTGCTGCTACAGAATCTGCTTCATTTCTTTTAAATCCTGAATATAGAAAACCTTGTCTTGGCAATTCTTTTGAAACCTGAACAGTTAAAAAGATTTCTAAAATGTTTGCTAATTCTTTGTCTTCCATATTTTCAACCTCATAATATAATTTTAAATTAAATTTAAAAAATTAATTCGTTTTTTTAGATTTTGTTAATTTTTTTAATTCTTCTTCAAATTCTTCTGGGTCTTTAAAATCTTTATATACTGAAGCAAATCTTATGTAAGCAACTTTATCTAATTTTTTAAGTTTATTCATTACTAATTTTCCTATATAAGAAGAACTTATTTCTGTTGTACCTTTATTTTTTAGATTATAATCTATATCCATAAGCATATTTTTTATTGTGTCTATGGTAATTGGTCTTTTCTCACATGCTTTTAATATTCCTTTTTCTATTTTAGAAAGGTCATATGGCTCCTTTCTACCATCTTTTTTTATAACAATTAGTTGAATTAGTTCTGATTTTTCATAAGTGGTAAATCTTTTTTTACAAGAAAGACATTCACGCCTTCTTCTTGTTATTTCATTGTTTTGTGTTTCTCTTTTATCAACAACTTTAGTTTCTAAATAACCGCAATATGGACATTTCATTACATCTTGAAATATTTAATATATATTAAAAGTTTTCATTATTGCAATTTTTTGCTTTAATTTTTTTTATTTTAAAAAGATTTATTAATAGGATATGCTTAATAATTTTATATGGGCCAACAAGAGGTTTTTAATTTTTTAAAAAAACATAATGGAAAATGGCTTACTTCTAAAGAGATATCTGAGATGATGAATGTTTCTATTGGTTCTGTAACAAATAATTTGAAAAAGTTAAGAAAAACAGAAAAAAGATTAATTAAGTATAAGGTTGTAGGAAACAAATATTATTATATGTTTAAAAAATAATTTCTTTTATGTTCTCTTTAACTAGATTTTTTATTTAGAATTGATATGAATAAATTTAAATGAACTAATTGAGAATTTTTAAAAAAAGGAGTTTTCTTCAGGCATTTAGTCATAATGACATAAGCTCTGAAGCTCCTCCCCTAGTGCATTTCTGCACAATTTTAGAATGTTATGATTATTTTTATATTTTTTTGTTTTTATTTTATTTGGATTTGTTATAAATGTATTTCTTTTTCCAAAAATTTTATATAGCAATACTCTAATTTTATAGATATGGGCTCTTTTGCTTCTGAGAAAGAAACATTTTTTTATAATTTAAAAAGATATGGATTAAGTTTATCTAAAGAAGAAATTAAACAATCTTTAATAACTATTTCTTTAATTGCTTTTATGTGGTCTTTTGATAAATGGGGCACTAATGCTTTTGATGTTGTTGAAGGTTTAAAGAATTTTCTTATTGCTTTTTTGTTTACTGGGATTGCGCTGTTTTTTTTTCAAATAGGACAAAGAATTTTTGCTGTTTATTATGGTTATGATCCTGTTTATGAATCTTGTATGACCGGTTTAATGATTGGAATGATTATTACTTTTGCTTCAAGAGGTAAGATATTGTTTTTTTTGCCAGGAGGAATTAATATTAGGCATTTAAGAGCATCTAGGTTAGGAGAATTTAGATATTATACAAATCAATGGGAATGGGCTAAAATAGGATTTTTAGGGCCTTTTTTGAATGTTTTTATTGCTGTTATTTTATCTTTTTTAAAACAGTATGATTTAGTAAGAGAATTGATTTTTATTAACATTATGTTTGCATGGTTATCTTTAATTCCTGCTCCTGGAAATTCTGGGATGTATTTGTTTTATCCTCATATTTATTTTTGGGTTTTCATAATTGGATTTGTATTTGCATCTAGTCTATTATTACTTGCTGTTATGTTTTTTGATTTTAATCCTTTATTAATAATTGTTATAGGTATGATTTTTGGGTTTTATTTGATGTTTACTTATTACAAGAAAGATGGTAAATGGTGAAATTTAATAGAAATCTTTATATAAGTTAAATAAATATAATTTTATTATCATATTTAAAGTAAAGAGGTAGATAATTATGCCAGAAAAAGAAAAAAAGCCAGTTGTTGAAGATGAAACAAAGAAATTTTCAAAACAACTAATTGGAAAAACAATTGTTAGCAAAACAGGAAAAAGATTTGGAGAAGTTGGGGATATAATTTTTGAAGCTAAGTCAGGAGAACTAATACATATGGTAGTTAATAATCCAACCCCTTATACAGAAAAATTAGAATTAGAAAAGGATAAACAAGGTAGAATTTTAATTCCATTTAGTGCGGTTATTGCAATGGGAGATTTTATGGTTATTGCTGAAGAAGATATTGTTTAATCTATTAATTTTTTTTATTTTTTAAAAAAGAATTAAGTTAATTTTTTAAATTGTTTTTTATTCTTAAAATTTATGGATTCAATGATTTGGACTGAGAAGTATAGACCTAAAAAGTTTTCTGAAATAAAAGGGCAAGAAGATATTGTAAAAAGAGCTAAAGCCTTTGTAGAACAAAAAAATATGCCTCATTTACTTTTTGCAGGTCCTGCAGGAATTGGAAAATCAACCTTAGCTTTAGTTATTGCTAGAGAATTATATGGTGATAGTTGGAAAGATAATTTTTTAGAATTAAATGCTTCTGATGAGAGAGGAATTGATGTTGTAAGAATAAAAGTTAAAGATTTTGCAAGAACAAAAGCAATTGGAGAGGTGCCTTTTAAAATTATTTTTTTAGATGAATGCGATGCTTTAACAAAAGAAGCACAACAAGCATTAAGAAGAACAATGGAAAATTATACAAAAACATGTAGATTTATTTTATCTTGTAATTATTCTTCTAAGATAATTGATCCAATACAAAGCAGATGTGCTGTTTTTAAATTTAAACCATTAAAAAAAGAGGATGTTTTTTCGATAATAGATGATATAGCTAAAAATGAAAATTTTACAATACATAATGATGCAAAAGAAGCTCTTTACTTAGTAAGTAAAGGTGATTGTAGAAAAGTAGAAAACATTTTACAAAGTTGTAGCGCTATAAGCAATGAGATTGATGAAAAATTAATTTATTCTGTTGCTTCGCAAGCAATTCCAGAAGAGATTAATAAAATTTTAAATGTTGCTATAAAAGATGATTTTTTAGAAGCAAGAAAATTGTTATTTAATGCTATGATGGAAAATGGTTTATCTGGTTTGGATATTATAAAACAAATTCAAGAGAATATTTGGAATCTTAATATTGAAAATTTAAAAAAATTAGAAATGATTAAATTATGTGGAGAAATAGAATTTAGAATGGTTGAAGGAAGCGATGAATTTATACAAATAGAAGCATTAATTGCTGGTATTTCTTTAATTGCTAAATAGTTTTTAATTACTTTTTCTTACTCTTTTTTAAATAGAGAATTATTTAAATAGATGCTTATTTTAATATATAAAATATAAAAACTTATATAAAATTAATTAAATAATTATTATCTTTCATTATTATCTTTGAAAAAAAGAGGCTAAATGGCAGAAAATAACTCCTTTGATAAAGGGGATTTTGAGATAAATAAAAGTTTTGAAGATATCTATAAAAATAATAATCTTAGTTCTACTGAAGCAATATTAAAAAGATTATTAATAAATATTGAAGCCTTTAAAAAAATTGAAGAAGAAAATAAAAAGTTAAAAGAACAATTATTACAAAACCAAAAAATTTTAAGTTTTGATTATAAAAAGAAGATAAGTGAGTTAAATAAATTAATCAAAGAAAATGAAGATATAAAAAATAAGGTAAAAACAGAAATCCTGTTGAAATATAAGAGTTATATTGATAGATTAGTAAGAGAATTAGTAAAAACAAAAGAAGAAAATAAGCTATTAAGAAAAAAATACACTGATTTGTATTTAATGGCAAAAAAAACAATAGAAGATAATAAAAAATTAAAGATTATTTTACAAGAAAATAAAAATTTACAAGAAGTAGAATTTCAAAAAAGATTGTTTAAAATATTAAAAGATTATAAAGACAATAAATTACTTTTAGAGAAAAAGCATAAAGATATTTTAAAAGATTATGAAAGTAAGAAATTAGAATATATAAAAAAATACGAGATAGAAAAAAAGAATTTGTTAGTTTTAAAACAAAAGTATGATATCTTAATTGAAAAATTTAAAAAAAGAGAAAATGAATTTAAAGAGGTTGTTTTATTAAACCAAAAACTTTTAAAGAGAGTTTCTGAATTAGAAAAAAATAGCATTGGTAATGAAATTATATTAAAAGAAAGAATTGAAGAAATAAAAAAAGCGTTTGAAGAAAAATTAAAAGAAATCATGAAAGAATTTTTAGGAAAAGAAGTTGAATATAAATCAAGGATTAAATCATTAATGGACGACCTAGAAAAATATTATAGTGAATTAAAAGAAACTAAGAAAAAATATTATAATAGAGAAAAACAGATAAAAGAAAAATTAAAAGAAATTTTAGAATAAAAATTTATGATAAAATAAAAATTAAATAAAAAAATATTATTAATCACTCTTTTTAACTAAAATATCTTTGTCAGCTGTTTCTAAATAATCATAAGTTAAAGTGATTTGCATTCTCTGATTAAATACAATACTACTCGTTTGAACTTGAGTACATCTTACTGTTGCTTCCCCATCTCTTAAAATAACATATCCTTCCTTACCTTGACCTCCTTCTAAACCTGAACAAGTAAAGTCAATAGAAGTTTCTCCAGGAAATTCTAATTTAAAGTAAATTTTATTAAATGTTTCTCTTGATTCAGGACATTTAGATTTTGGTGAATAAACTTTTCCTGTGCCGACATGCTTTATTTTAAAAAGATATCTAACTTTATCTGTACCACTAGAAATTTCTTCAAAAGATTCAATTTGAATAGGTGCTGCAGAATTATAGATTGGCTTTTTTTCGTTAATCATACAAATATCATTTGGTGTTTCTCTACTGGGATTTGGTTTTATGCAGCCTGTTGTTGATGCTTCTGTTTTATAATTATAACAAACCTCTGCTCTTACTTTTGTTTTAAAATTTCCAGGTAAGGCATCTTTAAAATTCAACCCTGGAAAAGATACTATTACATCAGAAGGTTTTATAATATTTCCTTCATAATCTTTATACATCGCTAAAATATCTTCATCTATACCATTTTTTATAAAAAAATCTTGTGTTTTACCAAAATCACTAGGATTTAAACCAGAAATTTTTATTAGAACATCTTCTTTTTTTATATCTGCTTCTCCATTATTTAGTAATTTAACTTCTATATTAAAAGGAAATTGGCCTCTATCAAAAACTTCTGCAGGAGGTGCATCATCCATAAACTGAACAGATAACCCACTTTGACCCCCGATGTAAGGTGTTTCTTTTCCTGTATTTTGTGTTTGCTGTTCACATGAATATATTAAAACCAATAGAACAAATACTAAAATTAATTTTTTATTCATTTTTTCACCTTTGTTTTATTTATAACTTTTATTTGTAATTAACAATTTTTATTGTTTTTGATATTGTTTCTCTATAATTATAATCTAAAATTATATTTATAGGTGTTATATAATAGGATTTTGTGTTTATTGGGGCTTCACATATTGCAAAACCTTGGCCATTCGTTAATCTTATTTTACCTTCTGGTTTACATGTAAAGGTTGTTCCTGAAGATGTTACTCTGATGTAATTTATAGTATCGATATCTTTGATATCTACACTATTATAACAATTATTATTGTTTCCTGAGAAAGGATTTCCTTTTCCTTTATTGCTAAATTGAATCTCTAAATATAGTGTGTCTTCTGTTGTTTTTGGATTTATACTTGTTATTGCTAAAGGTGCGCCTTGACTACTACCTAAATCTTGAACAGTAAATTTACATTTTTGTGTTGCTTTATCATAGGTATTAGGTTCTATACATATAGTTGGGTTTGCTATAGTTTGATAATGATAACATGCTGTTAAAATTAAATCTTGTTTAAAGGTGTCTGCATTACTTGGACTATTTATTTTAGTTTTCCACGATACATATTCTATTTGACTGCCTTGTGGAACATACATAGATTTTCCTTCTACTGATAATGGATTTGTTGTCATAACATTATAACCAAATAAAATACTAGGATCATAACCTGTTAAATATAATCTTAAGTCATTTACATTATAAGCACCTTTATTACTATATTCTGCTACAACATTTAATTCTTGCCTACTTAGAACTTCATTTGGTGGATTATCTGGATTAAAATTAATTACTATTCCATTTGTTCCTGTTCGCCATTCTTGTTTGTTTGAACTTTGATTTTCTTGGCATGATGAAAAAATAAAAATAAATACAAATATTATAAATATTTTAATTTGATTTTTGAATGTTGAATTATTTTTTTTATTCATTTTAAAAATTATATTTTTTAATATTTCAATAATTTTTTTATTTTAATATTTTTTGAATCTGTTATGAAATAACCATATTCAATTTCTACTCTTAATGGTGTTGAATAAGTAGAAATTTCTTTTGATAGTAATCCTGGTTTTAAGGTACATGTTATTGAATTTTGTTCTTGCTTTAATATTAATTCTTCTGGATAACATTCAAAGTCATTTATATGAAATTTTGAAAATGAAATATCTTTTAAAGTAATTACATTATAAACCTCTTGTAATGAATCCTTATTACAGACTTTATCTATTGTGCCTTTTTTTATAACAATACCATTGCCAACATTTTGAAAGCTTATTTTAAATTGTGGTCTAAGATAATTGTTTTCTGAAAGCATTCTTGTTTCAATTAATGATATTTTTAATGGCCCTCCTTGTCCTTCACTAAATTCTAAATTGTGAGTATTACATACTTTTTTTAGCGATTTTAAATTATAAGGATCTGAATCTATGCATACATCATTAATTAAAATGCCTTTATAATCATAACAAAAACTTGTTAAAATATTTGTTAATTGATATTCACTCTGAGAATCTATTTTTTTTGCTTTTATTGGCTTTTCAATTAGTGAGAAATCATCAATAAGATTATTCAAAGATTTGCCTTCCAAATTTATATTTTTTATTTCTGCTATATTTGAAGAATCTGAAAATTCCATATAATTTTTTTCCAAAGTTATAAGAAGTTTTGCGTTATTAACTTCATATGGACCTTTATTAACAACTTTAATTATATAGTTTAAGATTTCTCCTTCATAAATAGAATCTGGTAAATTTGAAAAGACCTCTATGAGAACACCTTCTGTTCCTGTATAAATTTTTTTTCCTATATTTTTAGTATTGTTTATTGATGTACAACTTGTAAAGATAAGTGAAATTATAAAAAAAAACAGAATTAATTTTTGATTAATTTTTAGATTAATAAAATGATTTTTTTTAAACTGTATTTTTATAATATTATTTTTTTTAACCATTTTTAGAGAAATTTAACTATTAATCTGATTTTCCTCTATATTTATGTTTATTTTTTTTATTAATTCATAATCATAGACAATTTTTGCTTTTAAATATCTTGTTGTTATAGGTGTATTATCTAAAGAAGTTTTATCAATATCTAAAAGACAATTATATGTTAAGTAGTTTTCAATTTCACTAATATCAAGTAATTCTGAAACAGGAATTTTATATGTTTTCATTGACTTTTCTTTTTCTTCATCTGTTGAAGACACATCTTCAACAGCAATTCCTGTGCATGTGTTCTCTAAGATATTGAATGTATCTGGTATCTTTAAATAGATTGTTTTTAATCTAGAGATTTTACCTCCGTCTATCCATTTGTTTTGTATTTTTAAACCAAATCTTGGATTAATATTTTCTTCACCTATATCCCATGGAACATTTTCTGTTCCAATTGATAATTCTACTGGACCTGTGGTATAAATTGAGGGTTGATTTGCATCATTTATTTTATATAGATCTAAAATTGCTTGTTTTGATGGTTCAATGTTTTTAGTAGATAAAAGTCTATAATCTGTAAGCATTCTTTCTCTGTCCATTAAATAGATTTTTTTAATTGACTCTGTGGAAAACTCAAAAGAGGCATTTATTGTAAGGGTATATTCTCCATAAGGTAATGCGTCTTTTTCAAATATACATTGAATTGTTGTTTCTGCTCCACTTATTATTTTAAGTGTTTTTTCTTTTTGGCCTATTTTGTTTATATATCCAAATATTTGCTCTTTTTTACCAATATCATTTATTTTTTGTGTATAACATTGTACTTTTACATCAAATGGTTGATCTATTTTTCTTGCTTCTAAAATGGCTGAGATATAAATAGGCATGCCTTCTTTATAAACATAGTCTCCTGCTTTTATTTCTTTTAAATAAACTCCTTGTGGTTTTTCAGATTCTTGTTGTGTTCCTGTATATGTGTATTGGCTAATATTGAATAATTGCCCTAAATTTTGAAATCCTAACGAGACAGATTCAAAAATATTTGATATTGCTGATATTCCTCTTTTAAAAAACAAAAGCCCATCTCTTAAATCTTCTATTGAATTTTCACCATAAGCATTTAAGATTGAAAATCTTAAACCAAAATTAAAAAGAAATAATAATATTAAAAAGATAATACTAATCATTGAAAATGTTTTAAAAAATTTGCTTTCTGCATATGTTGCTGCATTAAATAAAGTATATACTAAATAAGGATGGGCAACAAATCTTATTCCGTTTAATGATAAAATATATGTGCTTAATAAAGAATATAAAACAAAATCAATAAAATACATAATAAGTAATGTTCTTATTTTTGATTCTGTTTCAATTTCAACAGCATTTACTATAAAATATCCAAGAATTAAATGTAATATTGCGCCTATACTAAAAGGCAATCCTAAAACAACAAAAAGAGCAATTTCTATTGAAAATAATATTAAATATTTTGATAATGTTTCTTCTATTACTCCCTTTTTCAAAAAATATATTATTATGTATATAATTAAAACAAGTATAACTATTGTTGTTAAAACCCTAAATGAAAAAATATTATTTAACCTAGTAATCTCAACACCTTTAAAAGATGTTGGAAAAAAAGGTAAATCAAAAAATAAAAGTAATAATGAAAGAATAAATGCTAAAAAAAATGATCTTTGTTTTTCTACAAACATATTTGAGATTGTTTGCTTGATACTATTTTTTAAATCCATTTTATTCTGCCAAGATTAGATTCATTTCAAGAATATCAAGTTTTTCTGATTTTGGCCTGATTTCAATTGCATTGTTTCCTTTTCTAAGAAAGTTGTTTATTACCCTAGAATAAGATTTTTCTGATGTGTCTATCTCTGTTTTATATTCATTAACTAAGATATAGCCAGACTTATAATCCTCTTCATTTGTAAATTCTAATGTTATGTTAATATCTGCTTGATTGTTTTTAATTTTATTATATAGTTCGTCATTTATATAGAAATAATATGTTGGATATATTGTTTTTTTGAGTTTAAGTTTTGCTTCTACTGCATATATATCATAAAAACCATCTTTAATTGTAAAGGTTAAATCATTTTCACCTTCTTTTAATCTTGATGGTTCTTGAATTGGTAGTTTAATTAATTGCCCACAATCTGGAATAGATGAATATATTTGTCTTTTATTTAAATGAACTTCTAATGGATTGTTTGTTCCTTGTTTACAATCTGCTACAAATGACAACTGAAAACTTTCTAAATTTGCTTTTTCCTGCTCACTTAAAACAAAGATTTGTTTGTTTATTGTGCCACTATCCTCTGTAAAGTCAGCATAGATTTTAAAATTCTTTATTAAATATTCATTATATGACCAGAACTCTGCACTAGGGCCTGATACTTTAAAGATTATTGTGTTTTGATCTTTTAAGTAATCTTTTGGCAATCTTATTGGTGGAGGACTTTCTGTTTGAAATTCTTCGCTTGTTAATATATAATCATTTAAGTAAATTGTTAATGTTCCTTTATGTTTTGGTATTGTAAAAGACATTATATAATTATTTGTTTTTTTAAAATCTGAGATAGAAAAGGTAATATTTCTTGTTTGTTCTTCAAACAAACTTTTTTTTATATAAATTGTGTCTAGCTCTACTAGTGTTCTAGTATCTGTTCTAGAAAATAATGTAAAACTTGGAAAATCAATTATTTTTTCGTTATCTGTGATTGTGGATAATGTTCCTATATCTTTAGTTAAAAGAACTTTTATATTTGATTTTGTATCTGTGCCTGTTGTTCTATTCTGTTCTAACAAAAGTGCTCTCTCATCTGGAGGAATCATTAATATATAAACTACTAAAGCAATTGTAATTACTAATATTAATAAAGATATATAAGATTGGGGACTACCATCTTGTGCTTTTTTTTTTAGCATTTTTTTAACCATGTTTTTTGTATCTTTTTGTTTAGTTTTTTTTATTAAATTTTTTTATTAAAGTCATAAAATTATATTAAAAACATATAATTACATATATAAATCTTATTATTTTCTTATTTAATATGAAAGTTATTTTCAAAGATTTAAAAAAAGGTATTTTAAAATTAAAGATTGAAAACTCTGAGGATTTGTGGTATTTAAACTATATAATTGAGAAAGGTGATTTTTTAAAATCATTCACTTTTAGAAAAATAAAATTAGGTAATGACTCTGAGAGAGATGCTAAGATAATAAAAAAACCTGTTGTTATTACAATAGAAGTTGAAAAGGTTGAGTTTTCAAAATATACAAATGTTTTAAGAGTATCTGGAATTATAAAAGAAGCTCCTGAGGATATACCCTTAGGAAGTCATCATACGATAAATATTGAGGAGAATAGTGAATTTGTTTTAGAGAAAAAAGAAATATTAAAATATCAATTAGAAAAACTTAATGAAGCTGAAACAAAAAATAATGAAAAGATATTAATTTGTGTACATGATAGAGATGAAGCTATTTTTGCTATTCTAAAAAAATATGGATATGATATTGTTTTAGAATTAAAAGGAAATTCTCAAAAAAAAGCTGATATGAAAATAGATAGTAAAGATTTTTTTAAAGATATTAAAGAAAATCTAGAAGAATATGATAAAAGATATAATCTTTCTAGTATTGTTGTGGCTTCTCCTGGTTTTTGGAAAGATTACATAGAAAAAGAATTAAAAAATAGTGATTTAAAAAATAAAGTTATTTATGCTACATGTTCTAGTGTTGGAATAAATGGTATTAACGAAGTAATAAAAAGAGATGAAATAAAAATTGCTTTGAAAAAAGAAAAATTTGCTAAAGAAACAGAGAAAGTTGAATTATTATTAAAGGAGATTTCTATTAGCGGAAAAGCAGAATATGGCTTAAAAAATGTGGAAAAAGCAATTAACTTAGGTGCTGTAAATGAGTTATTAATAAGTGATGATTTTTTATTAAAAAAAAGGCAAGAAGAAGATTTTTATAAAATTGAAGAATTAATGAAACTTGTTGAAAAAATGAATGGTTCTATAACAATAATAAGCTCTGAGCATGAAGCAGGACAAAAATTAAATGGTTTAGGAGGGATTGCAGCATTATTAAGATATAAAATTAATTATTAATTATTGTAAAAATTTATTATTTTTTATTAACATAAAAAATTATAAAAAGTTGTTGTAATTTTTAATTTATGGATTCTTTTTTCTCTTGATTTATTTTTTTAAGCCATTTACCTCTTTCAATTAGTGCTTTCATATGAACTGCTGATTTATATGGATTATTGAAATGTGTAATATTATTTGCTTGCAATATTTTTATAGATTTTTTTGTAAATTTTCCCCCCATATAATTTGCTATTATTGGTTTTTTTGGAAATTTTTTTCTTGCTTCAATTAAAGCATATGCATCTAAAACTGATTCTGTCATTGTTTGCAATGTTTGTATAACTATTAAACCATAAATGTCATTTTGATTTAGCAATGTATCAATAGCAACTTTATATCTATCATGTAATGCATCTCCTATTAAATCTAATGGATTACTTCTTGAATATGCTGGATGCATTTTTTTAGAGTCATCTAATTTTTTTATTGTTTCTTCTGAAAGTTTTGCTAAATTTACACCTAAATTTTCACAATGATCTGCACATAAAACACCTGCACCGCCACCATTTGTTATTATAGCAATATTATTTTCTAAACATGGTGGTTGTGTTGCCAATGTTTGGGCTATTTCAAAGAGGTCTTCTACATTTTCTGCAATAATTACACCTGATTGTTTAAATGCTGCTTTATAGATTTCATAAGAACCTGCTAAACTTCCTGTATGGCTGCTTGCTGCTTTAATTCCTGATTCTGTTTTTCCTGCTTTTAATGCAATTATTGGTTTAATTTTAGAAACTTTTTTTGCAATTTTCATGAATCTTTTACCATCTTTTAATCCTTCTATATAAAGAGCAATTGCTTTTGTTTTTTCATCATTAGCAGCCCATTCTATAAAATCTGAAATATCTAAATCGGATTGATTACCTAGGCTAACTATTGCACTGAAACCGTAGCTTCTTTCTAAAGACCAATCTATAACACTATCAACTAATGCGCCACTTTGTGAAAAAAATGCTATATTACCTTGTTCTGGCATACATGGACCAAATGAAGCATTTAAAATTCCAGGTCTAATTAAACCTAAACAATTTGGACCAAGTATTCTTATTTTATTTTCATTTGCTATTTTTACAATTTCTTGTTCTAATTTCTTTCCTTCATCACCTATTTCAGAAAATCCAGCTGAGATTATTATAACTGCTTTAACTTTTTTTTTTGCACATTCTTGCAAAACAGAAGGCACTATTCTTGAATTAACTGCTATTATTGCTAAATCAACATTATAGGGTATATTTAAAATACTAGGATAACATTTTTTTCCTAAAATTTTTTTTGCATTTGGATTTACTGGATAAATTTTTCCTTTATAGGGCTTGTTTGTTGAGTTTTGAAAAACTCCACCAGTAATTAAACTTTTTAATATACCATGACCTGCTGATTTTTCTTTTCTTGATGCGCCTATTATTGCTACTGATTTTGGATTAAAAAAAAGATTTAGGTTTGACATTATTTCACCTTTTTTGAAAAATTTGTTTTCTATTTTATTCTTGTTTCAATTTTATCCATTATAGATTTTACTTATAAAAATAAATCATTGAATATCAAACTTATCTAATTTTTGTTGTATTTTTATATGCTCTTTTGGTTTATTAATAAATCTAGCATCAACAACATAACAATCGTTTTCATTTGCTATAACCGGGTTAAAATCAATTTCAAAAAAATTTTCTTTTTCTGCTAAATTAGAAAAATTAAGCATTAAATTTATTAAAGATTCAAAATTTATTGATTTTGTATTTCTATAATTTTCTAAAAATTTTTTTGATTTTAATTCTGATATCATCTCATGACAATCTTCTTTAGTTATTGGTAAAACTCTAACTGAAAAGTCTTTTAGAATTTCTGTATATATGCCTCCTAATCCAAGTAAGATTGATTTACCAAAAATAGGATCTGTTTTCATTCCCAATATTAATTCTTTTCCAAAAATCATTTTTTGAATTACTAAGTTATAATGTTCTATTTTTTTATTTTTTAATATTGTTTCAATTAGATCTATTTTTTTATATAACTCTAAGAAATTATTTATATTTGTATAAACTAAACCAAAATCTGTTTTATGTATAATTTCAGGAGAATCTACTTTTAAAACTACGGGAAAATCTATTTTTATGTGTTCTAAATCTTTTTTATTATCTACAATAAATATATCTGGAAAATTTATATTATATTCTTTTAAAAGAAGTATTGCATTTTTTTGAGATAAAAGGTTTGAATTATTTTCTTGTTTGTTTTTTTCAAAACTTGTTGTTTTGTTTTTATTATCTTCATTAATTTTCTCAGAAAAATTATCTTGAAAAGTTTTTAAAGATTTTAGTTTATCTAATAATTTTTTCATTTTAAACCTCTTTTTTATTTTTATTGCAATTAATTTAGTTTATAAAATTTTAGTTTTTTAGAATAAAAAAAGTAATTAGATTATTATATTTAAAATTATTAATATATTATTAATATTATATATGCGATATATTTATAAATGTTTATTTTTTCCAAGAAAATATGCCTGCACCAAGATTTAGATCAAGAACATTTAGAAGAGTTGCAAAAAAATTGCCTAGTGGTAAAGTTAAAATTCATTATGAAAAAAGAAAAAATGCTTTACCAAAATGTGCAATTTGTAAGAAAGAGTTAAAAGGAATACCAAAAACAACAAATACTGATTTAAAAAAATTAGCTAAATCTGAGAAAAGTGTTGAAAGAAAATATGGCGGTTATTTATGTTCTAAATGTGCTAGAGAAAAAATAAAAGCAGAAGTTAGAGTTTAATGTTTTAGAAAAATCTCTTGTGTGTTTGGCGACAACACATTAATACGAGAGATTGTATGAGGTGAAAAAAATGTTTGAAATTGGCAGATTGTGTGTGAAAATTGCTGGAAGAGATTCTGGTAAAAAAGCTTTAATAATTGATGTTTTAGATAATAATTATGTTTTAATTGATGGCGAAGTCAGAAGAAAAAAATGCAATGTTAGACATTTAGAACCATTAGATAAAGTATTAAAAATTAATAAAAATGCTTCTCATGAAGAAGTTATTGATGCTTTGAAAAAAGAAGGAATAATTGTTAAAGAAAAAATATCTAAACAAAAAGAAGATAATAGTAATTTAGATAATAATTTAGAAAAAGAAAATAAAAAAGATAAAAAAGAATCAAAAGAAACTAAAAAGGTTAATAAGAAAAAATAAAAAATTTTTTTAATTCTTTTTTGCTATTTCTAAGGGTTTCATTTCTTTCCAAGCTAAATGAAATAATTCTGATAATGCATTAGCAAAGAAAGGTGTATTTATCCATATACCAATATCATAGCTTGGATGAACTTCTTTATCATTTGTAATCATAAAGATTAATTCTTCGTTATCTACTAATACAAATCTTGCTTTTGTGTTAGTTATTCTAACTTCTGCAAATTTTGAAACATCTTTTAAATGTTTTTCGTTTTGCTTTGTGTATTCTGTTGCAATTTTTATTTTTACTCCTCTTTTATGAAGTTCTTCAAACAAAGGTAACATTGATTCTATTTTTCTCATTGAACCTTCTTCTGTTGTCATTATTATTACTTCTTTTTCTGCTTCTTTTAGTGTCATTTCAATATGGTTATATAAATTATGTCTACCTCTTAAAGAACCTGTTAATTCACTTGGTTCAATTAATTCTACACCTTGTGTGTGTAAATTACTTAATTCTGTTAATACATCTGTGTTTTTTAAAGATTCTAATCTTTTAACAGATTCCTCTGCTTCCTTCCTAACATTTTTTTTAACTCTTTCTACTACTTCTTGTGGTGGCAAAGCAATATATTTTATAGGTTTTCCTACTTTTTGTGTTATGAATCCTTTTTTTTCCAAGCTTTCTAAAACATCATAAGACCTGCTTCTTGGAACATTTGCTATGTCTGATAATTCTCCTGCTGTTGAAACACCCCTAGATAATAATGCTGTCCAAATTTTTACTTCATATAAATTTAAATTAAAATATCTTCTAAGTTTGCTTAAAAATTCATCTTTAACAATCATTTTTTCACCCCGACCTCTTTTTTCAATTATGTTTAATTATAACTACTATTAAAATCTTGCGATTTTTTCTATGTATATGTAGTAGCAATATTTTGTCCCTCTATTTGAAAAACATAAACATTAGAAAATATAAAAAATTTATATGCTTTTTATTTAATAAACATTTAATAGTTTTCTTAATAAAATTGTGAAAAATATAGAAAAAAGAAGATATGTTCCTAACCAACCAAAACCATTAATCCATGGAATTGAACCTAGAATTGGAACATTCTTTAAAGGAATTATTTTTTCTTGATTTATAATTATTTTATTTAATCCATCTGTATTACATGAAAAAAGAAAACATTTTTTAAAGTTTGTTTCTATTGGTAAATATTCTCTTTGTGTTGTTATTAATACCTCTTTTTCATATGTTTTATTTTTGTAATTAATTTGAATTTTTTGTATTCCTTTTTCTAATGCTAAAATCTGCCATGAAATTGTTTTTTTTACTTCTTTTATGTTTGATTCATCGTTTATCAGTTTTAAATTATTATTTAATATAATTTCAGCATTTCCTTTTGCTGTTTCTTCAAATTCAACTGTAATAGAAAAAGTTGTGTTAGGTTGAATTGGATAATAGCCCATATGCGAATTTAACCATGCAAAAACAAGCCAAAAAGGAATTAAGGTAAATAATGTTGCTTTCATTGATTCATTCATATATTTAAAATTTATTTCCATTAATCTTGTATTTATCTTTGAAAGTTTTTTTGGGTTGTTTTTTTCTGTTCTTATCTCTTTTTGTAATTTTATTTGCTCTTCTCTTATTTCTTTCATTAGTTTTTGATTTGTTAAAAATTTATTAACCAGTGTTATTATTAAAGATAAGATAAATGAGATAAATAATATACTTAAAGCAGGATTAATATTTAATAACCAATTTAAAAAGTTATTCAATAAAGGAAAAGCCATATATAAAAAGAAAAATAGATAGTATATAAAATTAATTGTAATGGGTCAAAAAAAGGATATAAATGCTATAGAGAAATAAAAATAAATAAATATATAAATAAATATAAAAATAAGAAATAATGTTATTAAAAGATTTATTAAAAATAATTTTTTAAAGTTATGATCTTTCATTTTATAAATGATTAAGAATTTTGTTCCTAGATTGTATCAAGAAACAATTTTAGCTAGTGCAATTGAAAAAAATACTTTGGTTGTTTTGCCAACTGGCTTAGGAAAAACTTTTATTTTTTTGTTGCTAAGTGCTCATAGATTAAAACTTTTTCCTGATTCTAAAATTTTATTTTTAGGTCCTACTAGACCTTTAATAAATCAATATTATCAAATATTTCTAAAACATTTTGAGATTGATAAAGAAAAATTAGCTGTTTTTACTGGACAAGTCAATCCTGAAAAAAGAGCATTACTTTGGGAAAAATGTAAAATTATCTTTTCAACACCACAAGGATTAGAAAATGATATTATATCAAATAGAATTAATTTGGAAAATGTTTCTTTAATTGGTTTTGACGAGGCACATAGAGCAACTGGAAATTATGAATATGTTTGGATAGCTAATCAATATGTTAAAAAAGCAAAAAATCCAAGAATTTTGGCTTTAACTGCTAGCCCTGGAAGTGATGTTGAAAAGATTTGGGAAATTTGTAAAAATTTATATATTGAAAATATTGAAATAAGAACTGAAAAAGATCCTGATGTAGCTTCATATGTGAAAAAGATAGATATAAAATGGATTTATGTTGAATTGCCGAAGTATTTTAAAGACATAAAAAAGTATTTAGATGTTTGCTACAAAGAAAAATTTGAAGAATTGAAAAAATTAAATTCTGATTTTGATTTAAAAAATATAAAAACTAAAAGAGATTTGTTAAAAATCCAATCAGAAATTTTATCTGAAATAGGAAAAGGAAATAGAGATTTTAATGTTATGAAATCTCTTTCTTTAATTGCTGAATTATTAAAGATTGAACATGCTATAGAATTATTAGAAAGTCAAGGGATAAGTGCATTTTTAGAATTTATGGAATCTCTTGTTTCTAAAGCATCAAATACAAAAGTAATTGCAGTAAAAAATTTAGTTTCAAATTTAAATTTTAAAAGTGCATTAATTATTGCTAGAAGATTAAAAGAATTAAATATTGAACATCCTAAGTATGATGAATTGAAAAAAATTTTGCCTAATTATGTAAAAAATCAAAAAAAGGTTATTATTTTTAGTCAGTATAGAGATAATATTTCAAATCTAGAAAAAGTTGTAAATAAAATAGAAGGTGTGAATGCAAAGTATTTTGTTGGACAACAAAAAAAGAAAAACACTGGAATGAGCCAAAAAGAACAAATCAAAGTTATAGAACAATTTAGAAATAATGAATTTAATGTTTTAATTATGTCTAGTGTTGGTGAAGAGGGTTTAGATATTCCAAGTGTTGATTGTGTTATATTTTATGAACCAATTCCAAGTGCTATAAGAACTATACAAAGAAAAGGTAGAACTGGAAGGCAAGAAAAAGGTGAAGTTATTGTTTTAGTTACTAAAGGAACAAGAGATGAAGCATTTAGATGGGTAGCACATAATAAAGAAAAAAGAATGAAAGAGATTATTAAAGAATTAAAAAAGAAATTCACAAATAGTAAGATATCGATTAATAATGGTAGTTTGAATTCAAATTTAGATAATTTTTATATTAATAGTGAAAATAAAAAAATTAGTGATTTTTTATTTGAAAAAGAGGTTATTGTTTATGCTGATTTTAGAGAAAAAGGTTCTGGAGTAATTAAAAAATTGGTTGATTTAGGAATAAATGTTAAATTAACTACATTAGAAGTTGCTGATTATGTTTTAAGTGATAGATTGTGTATTGAACATAAAACCATTGCTGATTTTGTTGATTCTTTATTAGATAAAAGAATTTTTTCACAATTAAAAGATATGAAAAAATATGAAAAACAAGTTTTAATTATTGAGGGTGAAGATGATATATTTAGTTTAAGAAATGTTCATCCAAATGCTATAAGAGGTTTAATTTCAATGATATGTGTTGATTATAGTGTGCCTATTATTTATACTAAAAATTTTGAAGAAACTGCTTATATGATTGCAGTTATGGCTAAGAGAGAACAAGAAAATAATAACAATGGTTTTACTTTTCACACTTCTAAACCATTGACATTAAAAGAACAACAAGAATATATTGTTTCATCTTTCCCTGGGATAGGAAGTATTCTAGCAAAACCTCTTTTAGATAAATTTAAAACTATAAAAAATATAGTAAACGCAAGTGAAGACGAACTTAAAAGTGTTGATTTAATTGGTGATAAAAAGGCTTCTAAAATTAGAGAAGTTCTTGATAGTGAATATAAAGATTAATACATTAAAATTGATTAATATATTAAAGAGTATATATTTTTATGCTTAAAATGCTAAATAAACTAATTAAATGAAATAAAAAAACTTATAAAGTTTATTTATATAATTTTTTAATATGGATAGTTTTTATGTTTATTTGAAAAAGCAATTACTAAATTATGTAGAAGCAGAACATAAAAAAGGCATTCCTTTAGAGGTTATTGAAAATAATTTGCTGAATGCTGGCCATGACAAAAACATTATCGATGAGGTTTTAATTGAAATAAAAAAAGAAGAAAAAGGTAAAAAGGTTGTTGAAAGTAAAGATCCTGTGAAAAAAGAACTTAATTCTAATTTGAAAGAAAGTATAGTAAATTTTTTCGGTAAAGAAAAAATAAATAATGAAAAGAAAAAAGAAGAAGTAAAAAAAGAGATTGAAGAGATAAAAGAAAAATCTGATAATATTATTAATGAAGTAATTGAAGAAGCTGAAGTAATTGAAGAACAAAAAATTTTGGAAGGAATTGCCTTTTTCATTTATTTAATTTTATTAGGTATTATTATTGTTTTGATAGCAGGTTATTCTAACTCTGAAATAGTTAATGTTTTTTTTGGATTTCTGCCAACGATTATTAATTCATTTGTTTCTTTGTATTTAGTTTTTTTATCAGATAATCTTCCATTATATATGATTATTCCTTTGTTAATAAGTGGTCTTTTTTATGTTATTGGAAAATTCGCAAATCTTTCTTTATTTAGTGGAATGACATTAGAACCATTGGCAAGTATTAATTTTATTTTTTCATTTATATATAATTTTTTATTAACATATGTAAGATCTGTTAAACCTAATTTTATGAAAAAAAGAATTGTGAAAAAGAATTTGATTAATAAGAATGAAAAAGGCAAAGAAAAAATTGATGAAAAAAAAGAAGAAATTAAACATGAGGTAAAAAGTAATGTGAATGAAACTAATATAAATCAAAATAATATAAAATTTGATAATATTTATTCTCATAAAGAAAGAAAAGAAATTAGTGATTTAAAAAAAGAGTTTAATATAAAATAGAATTACAAAAAAATTAGATTCTAAGTTTTATTTGTTTTGGTTGTTTGTGTTGTTTAAGGGTTTTGTAAATCTACATTTTGGAAATCTATTACAAGCCAAGAATTTTCCGTAGATGCTTTGTCTTATTACCATTGTTCCTTCCTTACATAAAGGACATTTTTCATGTGTTAAATTGTTTTCTTCAATTTTATTAGTGTCTTTATGAGAAGAAACATCTTTTATATTTTTTTTAATTGGGGTTGATTTTTTTGAGTCATCTATTTTTGTCAATTGAAGATTATTATTAAAAGCAATATTATCTTTTGAAGGACATTTTGGATTTATGCAAATTTTTTGTTTGTTTTTTGAAGAAGATATTTCTATAATTGGATAATTACATGAAGAACACAACTCTGTTGTTGATTTTATTAATTTACTATTTTGTGGTATAGAGAATATTGTTTTACAATCTGGATATCTGTCGCAAGCAATAAATCTTGAATTATTTTTTTTGTTATTAATTATCCTTAAATTTCCTTCTTTACAAACAGGACATTTGCCAATGAAATTTTTTTTTTCCTCGCTTTCTTTTATTGCTTTTGCAAGTAATTCCCCTATTTTTGCTTCATTTTTTTTAAAATCATCCAATATTTTTGTTAATTCTTTTTTTGCCCGATCTAATACAGAATTTGGTTCTATTTTTTGTTCCCTTATTTTTTCCATGTCTATTTCAAATTCTCTTGTTAATTCTTCGTCTAATATCTCTGGGCAATATTTTTCCAATGTTTCAATTGTTTTTAACCCTATTTTTGTTACTTCTATTTTTTGATTTATTATATAACCACTTTTATATAACTTTTCTATTACTTCTGCTCTTGTTGATTTGGTTCCTAAATTTCTAGATTCTAACTCTTTTATTAAAGAAGCTTGATTATATCTTTTTGGTGGTTGTGTTTCTTTTTCAAGTTTGTCTATTTTTTTTATATATACTATTTCTTTGAAATCAACTTTAGGCAATTCTTCTTCTTTTATTTTTACATATGGTTCATAATAAATGTGCCATCCTTTTTCTTTTGTTATTGTGCCTTTTGCAATAAAATTTTCTTTTTCTATATCTATTGTTATAGTTTGTGTTTCTCTAATTGCTGGATCACCAAATGTTGCAAAAAATCTCTTAACAATTAAGTCATATAATTTTTGTAAATTTTTATCTAAATTTTCAGGAATTATTCCTGTTGGATAAATTGCAGGATGTGCCGGATCTGTTTTTTTACCATTATTGGGTTTTAGATTCTTATTTAAAAGTGATTTTGCAAAAGTATAGTTTGGATTATTTGTTAATGAAGCTATTATTTTTTTATAACCGATTTTTTCATTAAGTTGTTGGCTACTTGTTCTAGGATAAGAAATATAACCTCTTGTATAAAGCTCTTGTGCATATTCTAATGTTTTTGATGGCGTAAATCCAAAAACAGAATAAGCTTCTGTTTGTAAAGTTGTTAAATCAAAAGGGTTTGGTGCTAATTGTTTTGCTTCTGTTTTTTTTATTTCTTTTATAATGCCATTTTTTCCTTTTATTTTTTTTATGATATCATCAACTTCATTTTCCTGCCAAAAAACATCTTTTTCATGTGTCGCTTTAATAGATCCATTTTTAACATTTCCTAAAATAGTTAATTGCCAATATTTTTGTGGTTTAAAGTTTTGTATTTCTTTTTCTCTCTCTACTAATATTTTTAAAGTCGGTCCTTGTACTCTACCAATTGAGATAGTTGTATATGCTTTATTTTTTCTTATTGCTAGTGTTAATGCTCTAGTTAGATTTATACCATACATCCAATCTAAGAAATGTCTTACTTCACCTGCTTTAGCTTGACCAACAACAATAGAATTTAATATATTTTCATATGATTCAATTAAATCTGGTTTTGTTAATGCAGAAAATTTCATTCTTTTTGCTTGATTTTGATTACAAATAAATCTTAATATGTTATAACCTATAAGTTCTCCTTCTATATCAAAATCACAAGCTATTACAAAAGAATTTGAGGTTTTTGCTTTTTCTTTTATTAAATCAGCATATTTTTTAACATATTGTGCTTTTTTATCCTCTTCATAGACAGGTTTCCAGATTAAATCAAACGATGGATACTTAAAAGATTTGTATCTTTCTGCAACAGTGAATATATGACCTACCGCAGGAACAATTGTTATATTCTTATTACCTCTCTTTATACTATAATAAACAACATCTCCTTGCTTTTTATATTCTATTTTTGATTCTGATAATGCTTCTGCTAATTTTTTTGCTGCTGAAGGTTTTTCTGTTATTATAAGTTCATTTATTAAAGTCATCTGATATTGGAATTTTATTTGTGTATAAAAAAATTTGTATTTCGTAAAAAGATTTTTTTAATTGATTATAAACATCTTAAATAATAAACACCTTAATCTTTTTTAAATATAAATTAGCAAAATCAATTTAAAAGGATTAATATTTTATAAAAATAAATATGAAAGAGATTATAGAAAAAATAACAAAAATTTTAGAACAAAACAATAATTTTGAAAAAGAAATAAAAATCAATAAAATAGAAGATATGCATGAAATTGTATATAATGATGAGGGTAAATCAATAAAAATAAAAAAAAATAATTTTTTTAGACTCAACTTTAACATAAATAGTAAGGAAAAAGAAAATATTTTATCAAAAAAAATTGCTTTTGTTGATGGTGGTTTTTGTGAAATTTTGAAAACTAATGTTCTGGGTGTTTTTTTTAACAGAATATATTATACAATATATCAAAATAATAAAAGGATTAGTAATGGTTTTTGTGAATTTTATTCATATGTTAGTCCTTATTTTTTTAATGATAAAAATAAAAAAGAAAACAAAAAGGATGAAGATAATTTAGTTATAGATTTTGTAGGGGAAAAAGAAAACTTTTATTTCAATGTTGATTTATTTTTTAACGAAGAAAAGAATATGTATATTTTTAATGATATAAATTTAAGATTTAATGCTTTTGACAAAAAAATTTCTATAAATAATAAATTTTCTGATATCTCTTTAATAGGAAATGCTGTCCGAAGGTTTGCTGAATTATTAACTATTAAAAATATTAATGCTGATTATATTGTTATAGATGGCTCTTTTGATATAAACTATCCTAATGAAGAAGATATAATAAACAATGTCTTAAAAGAATCTTGTGAAAAAAATAAAATATTAATAGGATTATCAAAAAGTAATAGTTTTTTTACTAAATTTGGTTTGCCTTTGAATTATTTTATTTTAAATGAAAGCAAGAAATTAGAAATCAATAAGTTTATTTATTATTTAGATAAAAACCAATTTTCTGATATTTTTTTTGTTAAATTAAATGAAAATAGTGATTTTGTCTTTAGAATGGATATTTGTAATTCAAAAAATATTCTATTAGATGATAATAATTATAATATTTTATTAGATAATATTTATTTTTTATTGCATGAGAATAGTAAAGATCCTATTTTTTTAGGATACCCTTATGGGTTAATTGAAGCTGATATGTTTGCAAGAATAAGTAATAAAGAAAAAGAATTTTTAACTTTTAAGTTTTTTTCTAATTTCGGTAATTTTGGAAAAGAATTAAAAAAATTATATGCAATAAATAATACACATGATATCTTAGATAATTTGAGATTTTAGTTTATAATAGCAAATAAAATTCTATTATAAAAAATATGAAGCAAAAATAAAAAAAGTGTACGCTCGGTAGTTACTACCTTCGGTCATTAAATCCCTGGGTGTTCACTTCGTCATCGCGTACAATTAAGAGAAAGTAAATTATATTTAAATCCATATCTAAATTTAATTTTTAAATTGCAGAAATAAAAAAACTATACATAATTAACCAAAAATATTTAGAAATTCTTCATTTGGAACTTCTTTTACTTTTTTAATAGCATTAATAAAATCGCTTTCTATTACATAAGTTCTATTTCCTCTTATTGCAAAGTAGCCAGCTTCAGTACAAACAGCTTTAATTTCAGCACCTGAAAAACCAATCATTCTATTTACTATTTTATTTATATTTGTATTTACAATTTTCATATTTCTCGTGTGTATTTCAAATATTTGTTTTATACCTTCTTTATTTGGAAGAGGAACATAAATTAATCTATCTAATCTTCCTGGCCTAGTAATAGCTGGATCTAAAATATCTCTTCTATTAGTACATCCAATAATTTTTACATCTCCCAAAGCACAAAAACCATCAATTTCAGCCAATAATTGCATAAATGTTCTTTGTACTTCTCTTTCACCAGATGTTCCAATATCTACTCTTATAGAAGCTAATGCATCAAGTTCATCTATAAAAATAATAGAAGGAGATTTTTCCTTTGCTAATTCAAAAATCTCCTTCACAAGTTTGGCCCCTTCCCCAATGAATTTTTGAACTAATTCAGAAGCAACAACTTCAATGAATGTGCTATTTGTAGAATTTGCAACAGCTTTAGCCAATAATGTTTTTCCTGTTCCAGGCTCACCATAAAGTAAAATTCCCTTTGGAGGAGTTATTCCTAATTTTTTAAACAACTCTGGTTTTTTAAGAGGCAATTCAACAACTTCTTTTATTTCATTAATTTGTTCTTTTAAGCCACCAATATCTTCAAACTTAACATTAGGTTTTTCAATAATTACAAATTGTTCTACATTAAAATTTTTATTTTTATCTAACTTTTTTAATATGTTCAAATTTTTTTGATCAACTAAAACAGTATCTCCTGGTTTTAAATTTTTACATGAATCAGAAATGCAAACATAAAATTGATTTCCATTTGGTATTTTTATAATGGCATTTTTATGATCAATAATCTCTTTTAACTCACAAACCATTAAAGGTGGTGTTCTTAATCTTTCAATTTCGTTTCTTAAATGCACAATTGTTTCTTTCAGAATTCTATTTTCTTCCTCTAAATCAGATGAGGGATAGAAAACTAAATTTTGAACTTCTTTACTGCTATTTCCCTCCATAATGATATAATAGAATAAAAAATGCATTAATAAAGATTTTGGATTTTTTAGTCAACAAATTTTTTAATATCTACTTTTTATTTTTGAATTTTTTAAATTATTTTTTATAATTATTAATTCTTTTTTTGATTTTGTTAATACTTCAATTTTATTTTTTCTATAAACTATTGTATCCTCTATTCTTATTCCGTATTTATTTGGAAAATATATTCCAGGCTCAATAGTAAAAACAACATTATCTTTAATTATATTTTTATCATCCAGATTTAAAGAAGGACTTTCATGAATATCTAATCCGACACCATGTCCTAATGAATGCGTAAAAAACTTAGATTTTTCATCTAAAATTTTTATTGCTTTTTCATAAATTTTTGAAAATTTTTTTTCTTTCAAAACACTTTTTTCACATTCAATAATTGTTTTTAAAACTAAATTATAATTTTCAATTTCATCTTTTTTTGGATTCCCAATGTAAATCATTCTAGTCATATCTGAACAATATTCATTAAATTTAGCACCAAAATCTAACAATAAAAATCCATCCTTTATCCTACAATCTTTTTCATTATTATAATGTGCCATTGAACTATTTTTTCCAGACGCAACAATAGGCTCAAAAGATAAATCACAATTATTTTTTCTAATTTCAAACTCAATAAATCTTTTTAATTCTTTTTCAGTTTTAAAATTAAAATTTTTACAAATTTTATTAAAAACAATATCAACAACACTACAAGCTTTTTTTATTAATCTTATTTCATTTTCATCTTTTATTTGCCTAAGCTCATTAAAAATTTTTTCAGCATCTTCAAAATAAACACCATTAAAATTCTTGCTAAAATAATTTCTTAATTTTTTATAAATTATAACATTAGTTTCATACATATCAAAAGCAACTTTTTTCAATTCTTTATTTCTAATTAAATATAATAAAGTGTCTAGCATTCTTTTTTTTCTCTCAGCTTTATAAACTTTTTTAAAAACATTTTTTGCTTTTTCATATTCCATTTCAGGCACAATTAAAAAAGAATTATCCTTTAAAACGCAAAAAATACCAATACCTTTGTAATTAGTAAAATAGAATATATTTTTGTTAAAATCAACATCAAAAGAAAAAACTAGAACAACATCAATATTTTTTTTAATCATTATTTCTTGCAATCTTTTAATTCGCATTAAAAATTTAAAGTTATTTTAATTAATAAATTTTATTTTTTAATATTAAAAGATAAAAAAGAAAAAAAATTAACTAACAACAAACAAAATAATTACAATAATTAACAAAACAAAAAGAAAAACATTCATAAAGTCAATATTGCTCTCTTTTTTCATAGAAAGCTTTTGTTTTTTGTTTCTTTTTATATATAAACCTTGTCTACTATATTGAATCATTTATAAAAAAATATGAATAAATAAATGATTTAAATATATTACGATTTTTATTTTACATAACCTATACTATTATCTATATTTTAAAAATTATTTTTATAAAGTTTCTTTTTTAACTATTAATGGATTTACCTTAGAAAATTTTAATAATTCTTCCCAAGTTAATAAACCTTTTTTAGCACCTTTCTCAGAAATCACTGATTCTGCCTGTTTTGTTCCTAATTTTAAACTTTCTTCAATGTTTTTTCCTTTTATTAAGCAAGCTAAAAAAGTTGAAGCAAATGCATCTCCTGCTCCTGTAGTTTCAGTAGATTTAACATGATTTGGTATAACCTGATAAAAATAATTATTATTTATAGTATATGAACCATTTTTTCCATCAGTTATAATCACAACTTTTGGTCCAAAATTCATCAAATCTAGAATTAGTTTTTTAATCTCATGATTTCCTGCTAAAAGCATTGCTTCTTCCTTATTTAATACAAGCAAATAAGTTCTAGACAAAACTTCTTTTAAATAAATGCTACCTTTTTCTGCTAAATAATTACTAGGATTAAAAGCAATTTTAATATTATTTTTTTCTGCATATTCTGCTAATTTTTCTAAAGTTTTATATGATTCATTAACCATACTAGAAAAATAAAACCACTTTGTTTTCAATTTTTTTGTATCTATTTCTTTAAAATATAAGAAATCATTAACTCCTTTATATGTTAAAATTGTTCTATCTCCTTCTAGGCTATCTAAAATTATAGAATAACCTGACATTCCTTTTGCTTTTAGTCCAATAAACTTAACTTTTTCTTTTTTTAGTTCTTTTAAAATCATAGTACTATTTGTATCATTTCCAATTTTTCCTAAATATGCAACTTTTAATCCTGCTTTAGATAAAGAAACTGCTGTGTTTGTGCCACCTCCTCCAGACAAAAAAACTAAATCTTCAATTAAAATCTTGCTTCCTGAGGGATATGCAATTAATTCTTGTGTTTCTTTCAAAGATTTTATTTTAATAAATTCAGAAACAACCTTAGCAAAAACATCAATAGTAGATGAGCCAACTGTTATAACATCGTACATTTTGAATTTATAATGAGATTCATAATTTATAAATTTTTTTGATTTTTACTTTTGTTAATACATGTTTTTTATTTCAAAATCCACACAGATTCTATATTTTCCAGGACTATATTGACCACATTTTACAATTTTTTTTATTTCATAATGTATTTTTTTATTATAGTTATTAATTGCATTTTTTATTTTTTCCTCTGATTTATAAATCTCTGTTTCTTGTTCAAAATCATAAAAATGAATTATTGTATTTTTTTTTGAAACTAAAAAAGCTAAATCTAAAAAATTTTCTGCTCCTTTTGGCAATGGCATTAAAATTCTATCAAAATATATTTTTTTTGATGCTAGTTTTGGTATTTCTGTTTTTACATCGCCATTTATAAAGAGAATGTTTTCTGTTTTGTTTATTTTTTGATTTTCTAATGCATATTTATGTGCTATTTCATTTTTTTCAATTGCTATTATGTTTTTTGCAATTGTGTTTTTTGATATAACAATTGGATAAACTCCTGAACCTGAAAACATTACCAATATTGTTTCGGGTTTTTTTATTTGTTCATAGATTCTTTTTCTTTCTGTGCTTAATCTTGGAGAAAAATAAACTTTTTCAACATCTAATTTTATTTTTACATTGTTTTCCTTATGTATTGTTTCTTTTTTATTTTCACCATATACAAAAGATAATTTTCTTGTTCTAAATTCTCCTTCAAAAATACCTGATTTTTTTAATATTGTTTTAATGTTTTTGTTTATTTTAAGTAATGCTTTTGCAATATCTATTTCTTCTTTTTTTGTATAACCTTTTAATTCAATAATTATTATATCTCCTATTATGTCATAAGAGCTTGGTAATCTTTGCTTTTTTTCAATTGTGAAATTTAATAATTCTCTATAGTCTGTTATTTTTTCTTTTTTTTCTAATTCTTTATCTAAATATGAAACATTTTTTAAATCAATTTTTTCAGAAACTGGAAAATATATATATTCAAAATCTTTTTCTGGTTTAACACCTTTTATTAAGATTTTTTTTTCTAATAGTATTTTTTTTATTTTCTCTGCTTCTTTTAGTTTTACTTTTGCTACTAGCATATTATTTTGTTATTTGTAAATATTTAAAAAAATATCTTATAACAAAAATATTTTATAACAAATTTCTATATTTTTTTCTATTATGATTTTTTAGAATAATTAAAAAAATTTTATAAATTAAAAAAATATTAACAAAAAGAATATAAAAATATAAAACTAGCTTTAAAATGATAGATAAAGATAAGGTTAAAGAATTTGTAAAATTAAAAGGTCCAGTTTTACCTCGAGATGTTTCTAAGGAATTTAAAGTAGATACTTTTATTACTGGTGCTGTATTAAGTACTTTAGTAGATAATAAAGAATTAAAAATTAGTTATGCGAAAATTGGAGGAAGCCCTGTTTATTATGCTGATGGACAAGAAAGTAAATTAGTTATGCTTTATAATTACTTGCCTAGTAAAGAAAAAGAAGCTTTTAATTTGCTAAAAGAAAAAAAGGTTTTGAGAGATGCTGATTTAGAACCTTCTATAAGAGTTGCTTTAAAAAACATAAAGGATTTTGCTAAACCATTAGAAGTTAATATAAATAACAATAAAGAAATTTTTTGGAAATGGTTTTTATTAAGTAATAATGAAGCTGAAATATATATTAAAAATGTTATGATAGGTTTAATATCTAAAAATCAAGAAAATATTGAAAATATTGATAAAAAAATTGATACAGAAAAAGAAATATTAAATGATGAAAAAAATAATATTATGGATAATGAAAAAAATTTTATTAATAATATGCATAATAAAAACCTAAATCACTATGATAATATTGAAAATGATAATATTGAAAAGAAAGAAACAATTATTTATTCAAAAAATAATATTGACAAAAATAATATTGAGAAGTTAAGGAATAAAAAATTAGAAAAAGAGATTATAAATAAAAAAATTGATTCTATGAAAAATGAAACTAATATTATAGAAAATTTGATAAAAACTGATACTTTAAATAAATTAAACCTAGAAAAAGATTCTGAAAGTGATGCTTTTTTAAGAAAAATTATAAATTTATTTAAAGAAAAAAATGTGGAGATAATTAATTATAATATTATAAGAAAAAATAATGATATTGAGATGAAAATTATTATACCTTCTAATGTCGGAAAATTAAATTATTATTGTAAAGCAAAAAATAAAAAGAAAGTTGATGATAAAGAATTAAGTTCTATTTTTGTTTTGAGCCAAATGAAAAAATTGCCTATTTTATATATTACAACAGGAGAATTAAGTAAAAAAGCTAAAGAATTATTAGAAAATGAATTTAAAAATATTTGTGTTTATAAATTAGAATAAAAGTTAAACTAAAAGATATATCATTTAAAATTATATTAAAAATCACATAATAGATATAATATATAAAAATTAGTATGATTGTTTTAGATGTAAGATGGGTACAAATTTAGAACCTTTAATTGTTTCAAAAGAAATTTCAATTGAAGATTTAAATGGAAAAAGATTAGTTGTTGATAGTTTTAATATGCTTTATCAGTTTTTAACTACTATAAGACAACCAGATGGCAATCTTTTGATGGATTCAAAAGGAAGAATTACAAGTCATTTATCTGGCTTGTTTTTTAGAATTTCTGCTTTGTTAAAAAATAATATAAAATTGGCTTTTGTTTTTGATGGAGTTTCTCCTGATTTAAAAAAAGAAGAAAAAATAAGAAGAGCAGAATTAAAAGAAGATGCTTATCTTAAATATAAAGAAGCTGTTGAAAAAGAAGATATTGAATTAATGAAAAAATATGCCTCAAGAGTTAGTTTTTTAACAAAAGAAATTATTGAAGAAAGTAAAATTTTAATTGATGCGTTTGGTTTGCCAATTATACAAGCTCCTAGTGAAGGAGAAGCTCAAGCTGCGTTTATGGTTAAAAATAATGATTTTTATGCTGTATTAAGTCAAGATACAGATAGTTTATTATTTGGTTCATTAAGAGTTATAAAAAATTTAAGTGTTTCTAGAAAAAGAAAATTAGCTAATAAAATGTCTTATGTAAACGTTAACCCAGAGTTAATTGAGTTAAGCAATATTTTAAATAATTTAGGGATTGATTTAGATCAATTAATTGTTATTGGTATTTTATGTGGTACTGATTTCAATATTGGTGGTATTAAAGGAATTGGGCCTAAAAAAGCACTTGGTTTAATTAAAAAATATAATAAAAATTTTGATTCATTATTTCATGAAGTAAAATGGAATGATTTCTTTAATTATGATTGGAAACTTGTTTTTGATACTATAAAAAATATGCCTGTAAATAAAGATTATAAGTTAATATGGAAAGATATTGACAAAAATAAAATTTATAATTTTTTAGTAAATGAGTATGATTTTAATAGGGAAAGGGTTGAAAAAATCTTGACAGAATTAGGAAAAAAACAAGAACAAAAAGGGCTTAGTTCTTTTTTTTAATACTTAGTTATAATTAAAATTAATTAATAGAAATTAAGGTCTAAGCCATCTACATTCCCAATAAGAAACATCTAATTCATCATCTACAACAGCTATTAATAATCTTTTTCTTGTGCTATGTGCTACTCTATTTTTTGCTGCAAATTCATACCATGTTAAAGATGAATCTTCCTTAACTGGATAAACAATCCATTTGGCATGATCTTCTCCTGGTTTAATACCTCTATCATATACTCTAAAATCTGCACCAAATTTTAATGCTGTTTTTACTATATAACCTCTGTTTCTTAAATCTTTATACACTGAGTATCTCACAAAAAAATTTTTGTCTAATTTTTTTGCTTTTTTTAAAAATTGCTCTTTTGTTAATATTTTTTTTGAATCATATATTTCTATTTTTTCTTTTTCTAATAAATAAAAGCCTTCTATTTGTGATAATTGAACTTTTCCATCTTCCAATAAAACACCAAACCTGCTTTGGTTGTAGAGCTCTTTTGCTTCGTTTGAATTTTCTGTTATAACTAAACCTTGTGCATATTGGGTTTTTATTTTATATTTTGGTTTTTTTTCCTCTCTTTTTTGGTCTTCAGAATCTTGAATTGTGTCTTCTTCTTGAATTATTAATTCTTTTTTTTGATTCTTTGTGATTAATTTTTTAGGCATGCTGTATTGAAGTATTTTTTAGTTTAAAAAATTTGTTGATTATTTTTTATTTTCATTGTTTAAAAAAATAATTATAAAAATAAGATTATGTTTCAATATATTATGGAGATAACTTTTTTAGGAACTAGTTGTATGGTGCCTACTAAAGAAAGAAATCATCAATCTATATTTTTGTTTTACAAAGGTGAAGGTATTTTAATTGATTGTGGTGAAGGTACACAAAGGCAAATGAAAATTGCAGATATAAAGTTTAGTAAAATAAATAAGATTTTAATTAGTCATTGGCATGGAGATCATGTTTTAGGATTACCTGGCTTATTGCAAAGTATTAATGCTTCTGGTTATGAAGGTAAATTATTAATATATGGGCCAAAAGAGACTAAAGAAAGATTTTTTTTTATGACAAAGGCTTTTTCATTTAATTTAAATTTTGACTATGAAATTATAGAATTAAAAAATAAAGATGTTATTGAGAGTAGAGATTTAATTATTGAAACAAGAGAATTAGAGCATGGAATCCCTTGTTTAGGATATTCTATAAAAGAGAAAGATATAAGAAAAATTAGGCTGAATTTTGTAAGAAAATTAGGAATTCCTGATGGTCCTTTATTAGGGGAATTACAAAATAATAAAGAGATAATATGGGAAGGAAAGAAAATACACCCTGATGAAGCTACTTATATTGTAAAAGGTAAAAAAGTTTCTATTATATTAGACACAAATTTTTGTAATAATGCATTAGAATTGGCAAAAGATTCTGATTTACTTATTTCTGAATCTGTTTATCCAGACGAGTTGTACAATAAAGCAGAAGAATATAAGCATATGACTGCAAAAAATGCTGCTTATTTAGCTTCAAAAAGTAATTCAAAAAAATTAATTTTAACTCATTTTAGTCAAAGATTTAAAACAATAGAAAATATTTTAGATGAAGCAAAAGAAATTTTTCCTGAGACATATGCATCATATGATTTAATGAAAGTAAAAGTATAATTTTTATATTTTTTTAATTTGTTGTTTTATAATTTTTTTATTAGAAAATGTCAAAAATAAAAGGAACAAGAGCTGAAAGAGAATTAATAAAAATGTTTTGGGCATCTGGATGGGCTGCAATTAGAAGTGCAGGCTCTGGAAGTATGCACTATCCTAGCCCAGATATTTTAGCAGGAAATAAATTAAGAATTTTAGCAGTTGAAGTAAAATTTACAAACGAAGATAAAAAATATTTTTCTGAGGAAGATAAAAAACAATTAATTAACTTTTCTGAGTATTTTGGCGCTGAACCATGGATTGCTATTAAGTTTTCTACTACTTGGGTTTTTGTAAATCCTGAAGATTTGAAAAAAACAAAAGAGGGATATGTTTTTTCTATTGAAGATACAGAGATAAAAGGAATTTCTTTTGAAGAACTTATTGGTTTTTCTATAAAAGAGTAATATTAAAAAAATAAATTTTATTATAAAATATACAACGATAGAATATATAAAGATTACAATATATAATAAATTACAATATTAGTTTTTTATTATATTTATTATTATTGCTAATGAAACAGCTTACTATTATGAAATTTTATTTCTTTTTCTAAATGTTCTGGTTTTAAAATACCATATTCACATATATATGCTGTTATGTTTTCTGGCTCTATAATTTCGTAATTTATTATTTTGTGTTCTTTATCTGTATATTTTAGTGAATGAGTTATAACATATAAGGGAATTCTGTTTTTGTTAATGTAATGTGCTATTGCTTCTGAACCTTTTTTTGTTAGTGATTTGTTTTTTATGATTCCTTCTGAACCAAATAAAGATAAATCTATGTTTTTAATTGCTTCTTTAATTTCTAGATCATTAAAGAGATTTACTTTAATTCCTTGTGATCTAAATTTTTCTGCTGCTAACTCGCCAAACGGTTTTGAAGATAATAGATTTATGTTTAGTTTTTTTTCTTTAGATATAGATAAAATAGAATCATAAACCAGATTATTTATTGAATGAATAAATATTGTTGAATTATTTTTTATTTTTTTATGTAAATTTTTAGTAATTTCGTTTTTTGAAAATTCTAAATGTGTTAATATTTTTTCATATTTTTCTTTGGCTATTTTTTCTATATCTGTTGGATGTAAATTTGTTAAAAAAAAATCTAGTGTGTTTTTTAAAACAATGTTATTTGGTTCTTTTTCTTTTAATATATTACTTGTAATAATTAGATCTTGAACAACAGAATTTTTAGGATTATTTTTTATAATAGAATAAAGCAAAAATGCACTAGATTTTGCACTTATATCTTGATTGTAATAAGGAATTAGGTCTCTATCTAATAGTTTTTCCATTTTATAATTTTATTTATATTGATTTTTTTAAAAATTATTTTTTTAATTTTTTTTCTATTTCTTTTTCTACTTTTCGCTCTTCTTTTTCTATTTCTTTTTCTAATTTTTCTATTTTGATTTCTTCTGATAAAACTTTTTGAACTAATTTTTCTATGTTTTCATCTATTTTTGCCATTCTCCTTTCCATTAATACTAGGATTCTTAAACTATATACTATTGCTGCTAACGTACCAACTATTATTGCTAGAATTAAATTTAACATTTCTGCTGGTTGTAATGCCATTTTTACACCTCTTTTTTGTTTGACATTTTTTTAAATATTATGTTTTATTATTTTTTATTTTGATTTTTATAGTTTTAAAATTTAATTTATGAACTTACTTAAAAAGTCTATAAAAATAAGATATATAAAACTTTTGGTTTTGAATTATTAAAAAAGAAGATGATAATTAAAAAGTTGGTTTTTTAATTTATAGAAGAAAGCAATGTTTTTGCTAATTGCTCTGATTCTGTCCATAGTGCTATTTCGTAATTAGGATGTACTTCTTTTTCTTTTGTTAAAAATACTGCTACATTTTTGTTGTCTGCTATAAAAAACCTAGTATGTGGTTCTGAAATATTTTTAAGAGTTACATAATTTGAAAGTATTTCTTGTTCAGATTTTGTTTTTTCTGTTAGTGGTGCAGCAATTGTAATAGAAACACCCCTTTCTTTTGCTTTTTTGATGTGCTTTAAAAATTCTTGTGTTTTTCTTTTAAATCCTGTTTCTGTTGTAACAATAACTATGTTTTCTTTTGCGTTTTTTAAGAGATATTCCATATGAGCATAAATATTTTCGTGTCCTCTTAATGAGCCAGTAATATCTGAAGGATCTCTTGATTCGATTCCTTGTGTGTGTAATAAAACTAATTCATTTAAAATTTCGCTATTTTTAAGTTCTTCTAATTTTTTTTCTTCATCTTCTGCATTTTGTTTTATTCTTTTTTTTACTCTTTCTAATGCTTCCTCTGGTGGCAAAGCAATATATTTTATAGGTTTTCCTACTTTTTGTGTTATGAATCCTTTTTTTTCTAAGCTTTCTAAAACATCATAAGACCTGCTTCTTGGAACATTTGCTATGTCTGATAGTTCTCCTGCTGTTGAAACACCCCTAGATAATAATGCTGCCCATATTTTTGATTCATAACTATTTAAACCGAATTCTTTTAATTTTGAAAGAGTTTTTTTATCTACTATCATTTTTTTCCTCTTCATATGTTTTTTTCATTTAAAAATATACTATAGAAAAAAGATTATTATATTTAAACCTTTTTATATTTACTATTTGTTAGTGATTACAAAATAACAAAGTGTTATTTTTTTAACATATTTACAAAATTTTAAGATATTTTTGAATATCTCTGACACCTTTGTTTCCTATGTATGGTTTTATCAATACTTTAAAAAATTTTGATTTATATTTATTAAAAATATAAAAAAAGTTAATATGATATATATAGCTAGATATAGATAGCAAGAGTCAATTATTTTCAATATTGAAAATAATTAAATAATTTATAATATTTTTTCCATAAGAAAAAAAGGGGTAGGTCTTTTATTTCTTTTAGAATATAAATCTTTTTAAAGAAAATATAAATTTTTTATCATATGACACAAAAAGGGCTTTCTAATTTTTTTGAGAAGTTTTTAGAGGATAATAAAATATTCAAAAATAGAAATATATTACAATCAAGCTATATTCCAGAAGTTGTTTTTCATAGAGATGAACAAATTAATACAATTGCTTCTGTTTTAGCACCTTCTTTGAAAGGTTCTAAACCTTCTAATCTATTTTTATATGGAAATCCAGGAACAGGAAAAACATTGTGTATAAAATATGTATCAAGACAAATGCAAGAGATAATTGATAAAAAAGAGCTTCCAGTTAAAATTTTATATTTAAATTGTAAAATGAAAAGAATTGCGGATACAGAATATAGATTAATAGCACAAATTATTAAAGAGATGGGTGACGATGTTCCGGCAACAGGATTGCCGACAGATGAAGTTTATAATATTTTTTTTAACTTATTAAGCAAAGGAAAGGAAAGAGTTATTATTTTAATTTTAGATGAAATAGACCAGTTAATAAATAAAGCAGGAGATGAAGTGATATATAATTTAATTAGATTAAATAGCGAGATAAATAATGTGCAATTATCTTTAGTTGGAATAAGTAATAATGCTGCTTTTACAGAGGCAATGGATCCAAGAGTAAAATCGTCTTTAAGTGAAGAAGATGTTTTATTTACACCATATAATGCACTACAAATAAAAGATATTTTGAAAAATAGAGCAGAAATGGCTTTTTTTGATGGTGTTTTAGAAACAGGATTAATAGAAAAATGTGCTGCTATTGCTGCAAGAGAACATGGTGATGCAAGAAGAGCATTAGAACTTTTGAGGGTTGCCGGAGAAATTGCTGAAAGAAAAGGGTTATCAAAAGTTAGGTTAGATCATTTAGATGAAGCAGAAGAAAGAATTGAAAAAGAAAGAATTTTAGACCTTGTAAAAGCACAGCCAAAACAAACACATATTACTTTGTATAGTATATTAACTCTTTTTGAAAAAACAAATAAACCGGTTTACACAGGGGATATTTACGATGTTTATAAAAAACTTTGTATAAAAACAGATTTAAGGCCTTTGACACAAAGAAGAGTTTCAGATATTATTGGTGAATTAGATTTGCTTGGAATAATTAATGCAAAAATTGTTTTTAAAGGAAGACACGGAAAGACAAGAGAGATAACACCAACAATGAATATGACTTTAAAAGAAAGAATTTTAGAAATACTTAAAGAAGAAATTGACTTGTAATAACAAAGTAAAATTATTTAGAAAAATAATATTTTTCATATATCTTTTTTAAATATACATTAAAATGGATGAAATTATTTTAAAGTTGATTAAAAAGAATTATTTAGTTAGTGAGGATTTTTTATCTTCAGTTAAAAGTAAAGTTATTAATTTAAAAAATTTTGATGATTTTTTGAAATTTTTAGATGAAAATAATTTTTTTGTTGTTGATATTAAAGCATATAATTCTTTTTTAAATAAAATAAAAGAAAAAGAAACACAAAAAAAAGAAAATAAGAATTATCCATATGGAAAAATTAATGATGAAGGCAATAAAAATTTTTCCGATATTGAAATTTTGGAGTCATATACAGAAAAAAATGTTAAAATTTCTGTAAATGATTTTGTTAATCTTTATAATAAAAGATTTATATCCTTGCAATCAATATTGAGACAGAGAAAAGAATTAGAGGGAGCAGTTTCAATTAAAAGAATTTCTTTTTTGGATGATAAAGAAAATGTTAGTTTTATTGGAATGATATCAGAAATAAATTATACTAAGAATAATAATCTTATTTTGACTTTAGAAGATAATACTGGAAAAATAAAAGCAATTCTTACAAAGAATAAAGAATTAGAGTTTAATGTTAAAGAATTAACACTTGATGAAGTTATTGGAATTGTAGGTGTTAAGTCAGAAAGTGTTGTTTTTGTAAATTCAATTATTTTACCAGATGTTCCTTTAAATGGAGAACCAAAAAAATCATTAAAGAAAGAATCAGCTGTTTTTATCAGCGATGTTCATATTGGATCTAAAGCATTTTTAAAGAAACAGTTCGAAAATTTTGTTGAGTGGTTGAAAGGAAATTATGGAGATGAAAACTTAAAAGAACTTTCAAAATATGTAAAATATCTTTTTATTATAGGAGATTTAGTTGAAGGAATTGGTATATTTCCAGACCAAGAAAAAGATTTAGAGGTTTTAGATATTTATGAACAATATTCTATTTTTAGTGGTTATATAAAAAAAATTCCAAACCATATAAGAGTGATAATTGCACCAGGTAATCATGATTCCTTAAGAATTGCAGAACCACAACCACAAATACCAAAAGAATTAGTTCCTGAATTATATGATAAAGAAAATATTTTTTTCGTATCAAGTCCTTCTTTAGTTAAGATTGCAAAAGATAGTTCTTTCAGCGGATTTGATGTTCTTGTATATCATGGGTTTTCTTTTCCTTATTATGCAGATGCAATAGAGCCATTAAGAATCAAAGGCGGTCTTGAAAATACAGAAAATATATTACATTTTTTATTAAGAAAAAGACATTTAGCACCAACACATGGTTCAACACAATATCAATTAGGTTATGATGAAGATCCTTTAGTAATAAAAAAAGTTCCTGATTTTTTTGTTAGTGGACATGTTCATAGAGCAAGTGTGAAAAATTATAGAAATGTGATACTTTTAAATTGTGGTTGTTGGGTAACACAAACAGAATATCAGGAAAAAAGAGGCTTAGTTCCAATGCCTGCAAAAGCAATTTATGTAGATTTATCAACAAGAGAAACAAAGATTTTGGATTTTATGAATTAACTTTTAAAAATATATTAAAGGTTATTTAATCATGAAAATTTATTATTTTAAGATATAAAATGGAAGCAACAAAAGAAATGAAAGAGTATTTTAATTATATAGAGAATGAAGTAAAAAAAATTTATAATATTAGCACAGAAGCAAGAAAAAAAGGATATGATCCAGAAGAAAAAGTAGATATTCCTTTAGCTAAAGGAATATCAGAAAGAGTAGAAGGTTTAGTGAGTGCAGCAGTTCCAGAAATTTTGAATTCTGGTGTTTCTCAAAGAATATTGAAATTAGAAAAAGAATATGGTTTATTAGACTGGAGAGTAGCTTTAAAGATAGCTGAGGAAGTTTCACAAGAAAAGTTTTGTAAATTTGAAAATAAGATAAAAGCAATGGAGACTGGTGTAAGAGTAGGATTAGCTTATATTACCTTAGGTGTTATCTCTGCACCATTAGAAGGGTTTATTGAATTAAGAGCCAAAAAAAGAAAGGATGGCAAAGAATATATTTCAGCTTTTTATGCTGGACCAATTAGAGCGGCAGGTGGAACAGCAGAAGCTGTTTCTTTAATAATAGCTGATTATGTAAGATTAAAAAATGGCTATTTTCCTTATGACCCAACAGAAAAAGAAATAAAAAGATATGTAATGGAATTAAAAGATTATCATGAAAGAGTTACTAATTTACAATACAACCCCTCTGAAGAAGAAATTGAATTTTTAGTTAAAAATTTGCCAATTGAAATAAATGGAGATCCAACAGAAGATATAGAAGTTTCAAATTATAAAGATTTGGAAAGAGTAGAAACAAACAGAATTAGAGGTGGTTTATGTTTAGTTTTGGCAGAGGGGTTAGCTCAAAAAGCACCAAAATTATATAAGCAAGTAAAAAAGTGGGGAAAATCATTTGGATTAAGCTGGGATTTTCTATCTGATTTTATTGAAATACAAAAAAAAATTAAAGCAAAATCAGATGTAAAAAAGGAAAAACAAGAAGAAAAAATTTTACCAAATTACACTTTTATTAAAGATTTAGTTGCAGGTAGGCCTGTATTAGCTTTTCCTTTGAAATATGGTGGATTAAGATTAAGATATGGAAGAACAAGAACGACAGGGTTGGCTGCTGCAGCATTACATCCACAAACAATGCATGTTTTAAATGAATATATTGCAATAGGGACACAAATAAAGGTTGAAAGACCTGGAAAAGCTGCTGCAATAACATCTTGTGATACAATAGATGGTCCAATAGTTAAGTTAAAAGATGGTTCAGTAATAAAACTAGAAACAACAAAAATAGAAAACGAAAAAATTGAGAAAATACTTTTTTTAGGTGATATATTAATAAATTATGGCGATTTTTCTGAAAACGGACACAAATTAGTTCCATGTGGTTATTGTCAGGAATGGTGGATAAAAGATTTTGAAAAATCTGCAGTTAATTTGTTTGGTGCTTTAGATTTTAATAAAATTGCAACACTCCTCTCTGTAGATAGAACAATAATAAAAAATCTTTTTTCCAATCCTTTAAAAACAAAAATAACACCAAATTTAGCATTTAAAATATCAAAGCAATTTAAAATTCCTTTGCACCCAGATTTTATTTATTATTGGACAGCATTAAATATGAAAGAGCTAAAAGAACTTTTTAATTGGTTTTATGAGGGAAATAAAATTTATGAAAATAATAAGCTTTTGAAATTAATTCTAAAGCATTCAAAAGAAAAGGAATTTTTAGAAAAAATAGGAATGCCACATTTGTTTGTAAATAAAGAATATGTTGTTATTGAACATGAAAATGCGGTTGTTTTAGATGAATTGTTCTTGAAAAAAGATAAAGAATATGTTTTTTCTTTTTTTGAAAATAATGAAGAAGATGTTTTAGAAATTTTATCAAACATTAGCGGATTTATTATTAGAGATAAAGCAGGAACTTTTATAGGAGCAAGAATGGGTAGGCCAGAAAAAGCAAAAATGAGAAAATTAAAAGGTAGCCCACATTTCTTATTTCCTGTTGGCGAAGAAGGGGGAAAATTAAGAAGCATACAATCCGCACTTGAAAAAGGAAAAATTAAAGCAGATTTTGCCCTTTTTTATTGTGATAAATGCAAAAAAGAAACAATCTTTTCTGTTTGTGAATATTGCAATACTAAAACAGAAAAAAGGTATTTTTGTGATAAATGTGGTTTACTAAAACAAAAATGTAAACATGAAAAGGTTGTTTCATATAAAAATAAAGAAATATCCATAAATGATATTTTTAATTCAATTATTATTAGGTATAATTTTAATATTTTTCCTGATTTGATTAAAGGAGTTAAGGGAACAAGTAATAAAGAACATATTCCAGAACATTTAATTAAAGGCATATTAAGAGCAAAACACCATATTTATGTTAATAAAGATGGAACAATAAGATACGATATGATTGAAGTTCCAATAACACATTTTAAACCAAAAGAAATTGGAACCTCTATTGAAAAATTAAAAGAAATGGGATATCTTTATGATGTTAAAGGAAACCCTTTAGTAAATGAAGATCAAGTTTTAGAATTAAAACCACAAGATATCATTATGCCAGCATCATTAGAAACAGGAGATGAGCCAAGTGATGAAGTATTTTTTAGAATAGCAAATTTTGTAGATGATTTATTAGAGATTATGTATGGATTGCCTAGATA
This sequence comes from Candidatus Woesearchaeota archaeon, assembly GCA_038874655.1. Taxonomy (GTDB): domain Archaea; phylum Nanobdellota; class Nanobdellia; order Woesearchaeales; family GW2011-AR15; genus JAAXVZ01. Next base: position 185,118 of record JAVZBY010000001.1, read on the forward strand.
TTATAATTTGAAAAATAAAAAAGATATTATAGGTCATTTAGTTATAGGCTTAGCACCACATACATCAGCAGGGATTATTGGGAGAATTATAGGGTTTTCAAAAACACAAGGTATGTTAACACATCCATTGTATCATGCAGCAATGCGTAGAAATTGTGATGGGGATGAAGCATGTGCAATTCTTTTGTTAGATGCGTTGCTTAATTTTTCAAGATCTTTTTTACCAGATAAAAGAGGTTCTAGAACAATGGATGCACCTTTAGTTTTAACAACAATATTAGTGCCAGGAGAGGTTGATGATGAAGTTCATGGTTTAGATGTTGTTTGGGAGTATCCATTAGAATTTTATGAAGCAGCACAACAATATAAAAACCCGTGGGATGTTAAAATTGCACAAATAGATAATTTTTTAGGAACAGAAAGACAATATGAAAAAATGGGGTATACACATGAAACAACTAATATTAATAATGGTGTTTTGTGTTCTGCATACAAATTACTTCCAACAATGGAAGATAAATTAAAAGGTCAGATGGATTTAGCTGATAAAATTTGTGCTGTTGTAGCAGATGATGTTGCACAATTAGTTATAGAAAAACATTTTTTAAAAGATATAAAAGGAAATTTAAGAAAGTTTTCTACACAACAATTTAGGTGCTCCAATTGTAATCAAAAATATAGAAGACCTCCATTAAAAGGAAAGTGTGATTGTGGCGGAAAAATAATTTTTACTATTTCAGAGGGAAGTATTATAAAATATTTAGAACCAACAATGAGTATGTCAAGGAAGTATAGATTACCTAAATATTTAATGCAAACTTTAGAAGCATTACAAAGACAAGTAGATTCTATTTTAGGCAAAGAAAAAGAAAAACAAGTTGGGTTAGGAAATTGGTTTGGTTGAATATTTTTAAATTATTTTTAATAATAAAAAATAATGTTTATATAAGGGATATCTTTTATTTTTTTAACATTATTTTCAGAAATTATTTTCTCTTTTATTAAAAAATTGATAGTTTTTATACCAACAGCGTTTATGCTAGAAGCATTAGATATTTCCATCAATATTTCTGATTCAGATTTTTTTTCTCCTTTATAAAAATTAGAGCTTAAATCTAAAATTAATGTTTCAGTTTCTATTTTTTTTCCTAGTAATTCAGAATCACATATAGCAAGAATTTTTTTCTCTCCTGCAATATGTTTTTTTAATATCATTTTTTAATTTTTTTTGAATATTATTAATTTACAGGGTATTTTGCACCGCATGCATTACATCTTAAAAAAGTAATTCTATCTTGTTTGGTTAGTGTTGTTTCTGGTTTGCCACATTCTTTACAGATAACATATTTTTTTGTATATTCTTGTATTTTTTGATTTATTGTTGAAGCGCTTATTTTTCTTCCTAAAATTAGAAGAGGTTTTTTAACTTCTGCAGGTGTTGCTAATTCTTTTAAAATATATTTTAAGAAGTGTTCTTCATCTCTTTGAAGTTCATTAGCAATTTGGAAAAAGTTTGATAAAACTGTTTTATTTCCTTGTATATGACCTCTTATATTTGAAACAGTAAATCTTTCTGTTCTTAATACAGATTCAGGTAAGTTAGCACGAGCTCTTTTTAGTAATTCATCATAATTCATAAGAAAAAGAAAAAAAAGAAGATATTTAAAAGTGTTTGTAATTTTTTTTATATTTAAGCAACTTTACCTCTAATTGAACCTACAGCGTTATTTGTTAATCCACTTTCTGTGTTTGTATATGTTACTGTTACATCATTAGCATCAAATTTGTTTCCTTTATTTAAGCTACAAGCAATATTTACCTTTAATACTTCATTATTTGGAACTACAGCAGATGAGGTAAATGTTGTATTACTAGCACCAACTGCAAAAGTTGCTGTTCCTTGGCAAGCTGTTGTTGTTGCACTTGAAACAGTGACAGGGAAACCATTGTTATTTTTTAATGCAAAAGTAATTCCTGTTGTTGTTATAGCTGCTTTATCAATACAATCCATTCCTGCTGGGAATTGACATCTCTCAGGCAATAACCTTGCAGGATCTAATACACCAAAATATGCTAAAGCAGCAATTGCAGCAATTACTACTAATATTGCCCAACCATAGGTCATTAAAAATTCCATGGCTGCTTGTCCTTTTTTCATTATATCACCTCTTTCCCTGGAAGGGATTCAATAGTATATTTTATTTTATATTTTATTTTAATTAAATATTATAAAGATATCTAATATATAAATATTACGCTTTTGTATACTGGTTTGTAAAATTATTTATTTTTACCTAGTTATTTCAAAAGATTCAACTTTTTCTTTTAACTTTTTAGCTTCTAGGTTATTTTCAAAATATAATCTTGTAGGTTTGATTAGTTCATTAATATAATAAGCACAAGATTTTTTTAAATCTAAAGGATGTATTTTACCTTCAACGTATAATGATTCTAACTCATTATAACTTTTAATTATTAGTGTTCCTCCAAATTTATCAGGTCTTTTTATTTCGATGTTATTATATTTTTCAAATATTATATATTTAAAATATTCTAGAATTGGATTTTCATTAGATTGTTTTTCAGGACAATATGCTTTGTTTATTTTTCTATTAATATCTTCTTCTTTGTCAGTCATGAAAATAGCAGTATCTGGTTTTGATTTTGACATTTTTAATTCAATTGCTCTCTCTATGGTATCTTTTTTCTCAGTTTTTATCTGTTGTAAGCCTAAAAGCATATGATGGCTAACAATTATTGGTTTATAGAATCCAATTTTTTCTCCAATTTCTCTTGCTAAAACATTTACTTTTCTTTGATCAAGGCCTAATTGACATATATCTGCTTTTAAATGAAATATGTCTGCTGCTTGCATACAAGGATATAAAATATGGGATGCTTGTAAAATATCTTTTTCAGTTCTACCCATAATTTGTGTTGTTCTAAGTATTCTGTTTAGTGTCGTGTTTCTTGCTATTTGCATGACAGTTTTCCAGTATTCTTTATTATTTAACAAATCAGAAGCCCATATAAATTCTACATTATTTATATCTAAATCACAAGATTTCCAAACTTCAATGAAATATTTGCCAACAATTTGTATTTTTTCTAAATCACCGGACATTTTATTGTTTGCCCAAGCATGCCAATCAGCAATCAACATTTTAAATTTGGCTCCAGCTTTTGTCATTTTGTTTATGTTAATTGCTCTTAATAATCCTTGTGCAATGTGTATTTTACCAGAAGGCTCAAAGCCATCATAAGCAATAAAGCTTTCTTTTTTTTCAAGAAGTTCAATTAATTCTTGTTCAGTTATTATTTCTTCACCAACAGATTTTATTATATCTAATCTTTCTTTATTTGTTAGTTTAACCATTTTAAAAGAAATCTTTTTTAATATTATAAAATTTATTGTTAAATATATTTTATGATAAAATTTTTATAAATTATGATATTATAGAAAAAACGACAGCGATTCTGGCTTCCCGCACCTAAGTGCAGTACAACCAGAAACATAGGCAGGTTTAACTTCTGTGTTCGAAATGGGAACAGGTGGAACCCTGCCACTATGGCCGTCTTATTCAATATGAAAAAACAATTCCTTTATAAATTTTATTTTTTAGTTAGATTTTTATAGAGTAAGTATCTTCTTTTTTTCTTATTTTTATAATTTTGCATGTTGTTAAATATCCATTAAGTAATCCTTTTTTTGCTAATAATGGAAAAATATCTTCTTCTAAACTTTTACCTTGGTATTCTAGAATTTCCGGCTGTGCTATAAAAATAGATGAAAAACCCAAGTAAATATCAGTTTTTTCAGGTTTTTGCTGAAATTCTAAAATTTTTGAACCTTCTATTTTTACAATACCTTTTTTTTCAGGCTCTGGTGTTGTTGTTAATAATAATGTAGCAATGCCCTTTCTTTTTATGTGCTCTTCCCATAATTTATCTAAATCTAAATCTGAAAAATATATATCACCATATAAAACTAAAAAGCTGCCTTTTATTTTTCCTCTAATTAAACTTAATGTGTAAAAAGTTCCTAATGATTCTCTTTCTTCAATATATTCTACAGAAACTCCATATTTTGAACCATTTTGAATAATAGGAAAGACAGAATTTATTATTTTTTCTTGTGCAATTATATATATTTTTTTAAAATCATGTTCTTTTAGCTTCTTAATAATTAATTCTATGAGAGGCATATTTTTAATTTTTGCTGTAATTCTATATTCCTCATTAGATATTTTTATATTTTCTTCTGAGCCACCAGATAAAATAACAGCAGTTTTATTTTCTCCTAATGCATAACTTACTAATAATTCAATGGCTTGACTTCTATTTCTTATATAGATATTATCAATCAAAGAATCAATTTCTTTTAGTGTTTTTTCATTAATAGTAATTGAAATTTTATGTTTCATAATAAAAATATAAATAATTTTAATATATAAATATTATTATCTTACTAAGTAGGATAAAAGTAAGATATTTAAATATGAATTATTCTTTTCAGAAAAGCAAAAAATATGGCAAAAATAAAATATTAAAAAAGGTGAAAAAATGAGTAAAGAAAATAAAAAACAAAAGAATGAAAAAAAAGAAGTTTTATCTGTAATTGGTTTAGGTTATGTGGGGTTAATTCAAGCTGCTGGTATGGCAAAATTAGGATATAAGGTTATTGGTTTGGATATTGATAAAGAAAAGGTAGAAAAAATAAATAAACAAATTCCACCTATTTATGAAAAAGGTCTTAAAGAATTATTAGAAGAAATAGTTCCAAGATATTTTACAGCAACAACAGATATGAAAGAAGCAATTATGAATTCAGATATAACCTTTATTTCTGTTGGTACACCATCAAAGAAGGAAGGTAGTATGTCAATGCATCAATTAGAATCAGTTGTCAAAGAAATTGCACCAATGTTAAAAGATAAGAAATATCATATTTTTGTTGTTAAATCAACAGTTATTCCAGGAACATGCGAAAACATAGTTATTAAAAATATTGAGAATTTATCCGGAAAAAAGTTTGGTAAAGATTTTAGTGTTGTTATGAATCCAGAGTTTTTAAAAGAAGGTGAAGCAATAGAAGATTTCTTTAAACCGGATAGAATTGTTTTGGGTAGTTCAGATAAAAAGGCATTAGAAAAGATTAAAGAAATATATTCTTCATTTACATGTCCTATTTTAGAGACAGGATTTAAAGAAGCAGAGATGATTAAATATGCTTCAAATGCATTTTTAGCAACAAAAATTTCCTTTATCAATGAAATAGGAAATATTTCTAAAAGAATGGGTATAGATGCAAATATGGTTGCTAAGGGAATGGGGTTAGATAAAAGAATTAATCCTTATTTTTTGAGGTCAGGAATTGGTTTTGGAGGAAGTTGCTTTCCTAAAGATGTTAATGCATTAGTATATAAAGCAACAGAAATAGGATATACACCAAGATTATTAAGAGCTGTTTTAGATGTAAATAGAGACCAACCAATAAGATTATTAGAGATTTTAGAACAAAAAGGACCAATTAAAGGCAAGAAAATTGGTATTTTGGGTTTAACATTTAAAGCTGGAACAGATGACACAAGAGAAAGTCCTGCATTGCAAGTAGTTAAAGAGTTGATGATGGAAGAAGCAGATTTAATTTTATACGACCCAGAAGCAATGGAAAAAGTTAAAAAATATTTCCCTCATTTGAAATATGCAAAAACAGGGCAAGAAGTTATTGATAAAAGTGATATAATTTTAATATTAACAGAGTGGCCACAATTCAGAGAATTGAATTATGGCAATAAATTAGTAATTGATGGCAAAAACTTATTTTATGATAAGCCAAACAAGCCTAAAAATTATGAAGGGTTGTGTTGGTAAATTCTTTATTTTTCTTTTTTAAATTAATTTTTTTATTTTTTTGAAAGTCTGTTATAAACTAAAAAAGAAAATAGTTATTCTATAAAGGGATAAAAAATTATAAATAATAAGGTTTTTTTTCTATATTAGTTACTAAAAAATAGTAAAATTTATAAATAAAAAAAAAACATTCTATTATGGTAAACTTAAAAGATTTAATCGAAAAAGGTAAATATACTTTAGTGGGTTTAGTTGTTGGTGGAGCATTATTTTTAACACCATTTGATCACTATCTTTTAAACGTCAGTCAAAGAGCTATTGCAACGATTAGTACAAGAGGGAGTTTTAGTGAAAGAGTTGCAGATTATTTAGGAAAGGGAGGCCTGGAAACACAAGTAACTTTAAATTTTAGGTGCGAAGAAGGAAAAGTACCAAACACAAACTATTTAGAGCAACTTTTAGGAGAAAAAAGCAATATACGTGTGGGTCCTACTGAAGAGATATATGAAATTACATTTAAGAGAGGGGAGAGGATAGTAGAACAAAAAGAAATAGAATCTTTTAATGAAACAATTACTGTTAATCATGTGCCTATTCCTTCAAAAAAAGTAGTAAAATATGAGGTTGTAAGTAAACAAAGAAGAACTTTTGAAAATAGAAAGAGTATAATGGCTAACTATAATCCAGGAAATCTCTGCCATGAAGGTTTCACAACAAAAGGCTATAGAGGTAGATAAAGTTATTATTATTTTACTAAAATAGAAAACTTTTTATACTAATTTGTTATTCTTTTTCTTATTTTTTATTAATTTATTAGTAATATTTTATTTTAAATAATTAAAATAAAAAAAGAGGGGAAGAATATGAAGAATATTTTTTTTTATGTGTTTTCTTTTTTTGTGTTTTTAGTTTTTGTTTTTAGTTTTGTTAAAGCAGAAGACTTTTTTTACGAAGATTTTTCAGATGAAAATATAAATGAAGGATATTTATGGAAAACTAGAAATAATGCATATTATTTTGAAAATGGTAAGTTAAATGCAGATGGTATTTCTGATAATGTTGGAAGATATTTTTCACAATTTGATTATTTTTTTAATTTTTCTACAGAAGATTTTGTATTTTCTTTTGAGGGTCTTTTGAAATCTAATGGAAATCCACAAGAGGGAAAGGGTATTACAGCTTCTTTAGTCGGAAACAATGCGAGATATGATTTGAGAATTTTAAATGGTCAAACCAGCGGTTTTCCTTTAAATTATTATACTATCTCTTTAGGGTATGGAGATACAACTTTGCATGATTTAATAACAACAAATTTTATTCCATCGAGGGATGTTTTTTATAATGTAAAAGCAGTTAGAATTAATTGGACATGGTATCTTTTTGTTAATGGTGAGTTAATTGGTCAAGCTAAAGATAATTTAAAGATAACAGATTTTATTCAAATCCATATCCCTTGTGTGGGCAGTATAATAATTGATAATATTAATATTAGTTCTATAAAAAAAAGTTATATGTCTAATTTAAGTCAAGAATCAACAGAGTTTATAGATGAAGGATTACTTAAATATGCACCAGTTTTTTATTTACATCCAAATGAATATTATGAACCAAAAGAAATAGAATCTATGTTAAATTTATCTTTTTTAAAAAATGAAAAAACTATTGTTAAAGAAAATCCTATTTATTATTTTGATATTGAAAATTTAAGTTCAGATTATTATTTAGATTTACAAAATGTGGATATAGAAACAGAATTATTGCCTAAAATTTCTGATTTTGATGTTTTTAAGCCAGTTATTTATGGAAGAGCTATTTATTATAATAATCATTCACATTATCAATATTTTATTTTTTATCCATTTCAAAAAAGAGGAATAATGAGTCATGAAGGAGATTGGGAATTAGTTCAAGTTAATGTTGATTCTGCAGAAAAAATTGAAAGTGTGCATTATTATTTTGACATGTTTAGTTTAGCACATTATAATTTAGAAGATTTAGAATTTGTTAATCAAACACATCCAGTAGTTTATGTTGCATTAGGAAGTCATAATAATTATGCACATGATAAAGAAATTGTTTTTGAAAACCCATATGTTTTTTTTCAAAAGTTTTTTGCAGATTTTAAAAAATTAGAGAAAATAAGTAAAAATGGAATTGTTTATAAACCAAATAATTTAGAAATTTTAAATGAAAAAGAAAAGCAATATGAAATAAAAAATATTTATGATATACCTTATGATTTTAAGGGTTATTGGGGACAAATAACAAATAAGGTTTTAAAACAAAGTCCAAAAAGTCCAAAATATGATGGAAGATTTTATAAAATATGGAGAGAACCAGAAACATTTGCATATGCACCAGATTTTCCATTTTTTAGTGTTTTTTTATATAGTCCTGTGAATTTTGAAATATTAGATAAAGAAAATAATCAGATAAATGATATAAATGAAAAATTACTTTTTTTAAATTATGAACCAAAATCAGCAATAATAAAAGGAAATAACTATAATTTAAAATTAAAATCAAATGATAGCGGACAATTTAGTCTTGATGTCTATTTATATGATAATGAAACAAATAAAGGAATTATGGTTTCTTATAAAAATATTACAACAGAGATGTGTTCAAAAGGATATTTAAATGCATCTTTTGATTCATATTTTGTTTTATATTATGATAGTAATTGCGATGAGATTTATGAAAAATATTTTCCTAATGAAAATATAACTTTAAATTTTGATTATACCCTACCAGATAAAGATGAAGATGGAATTAATGATTTTGTAGATAATTGTGTTGATAAATTTAATCCAGATCAAAAAGATTTTAATAATAATGGTTTTGGAGATGCATGTGATAATCCAAGATATTATAAAATTAAAGCATTGGAATTATTAAAAAATATAGAAAGAGATTCGAAAAAGGAGAATCATTCTTATTATGCAATTAATAAGAGTTTAATCTTAGATTATTGGTTTGATGAATTTCGTCCTAAAACTATCAAAGTTTTCTTGTATGAATTATTTGCAGTGCAACACATAAATAATACAGAAATAGAATATTTGTTAGCAAAGGCTGATAAATTAATTTTGGAAAAATTATTTGAAGATTATGAGAAAGAGTCTATAAAACATAAAAGAAATTTTAAAATCGGTTTTGCAAAAAAGGAATATGAAGAAGGATTAAAGTATTTTGAAAAAAATGAATATAAAAAATCAATTTTGTCTTTCATGAAAGCATGGAATTTTTTAAATTAATGATCTTATAAAAAAATTTTATAACAAATATATTTAAATTCAAATTTTTTTTCTTTTATACAAATGAAGTATATTGTAACAGGAGGAGCAGGCTTTATAGGAAGCCATATAGTGGAAAGATTGGTTAATGAAAAAAAGGAAGTTCTTGTTTTAGATGATTTATCAACAGGAAAATTGGATAATATAAGATTATTTTTAGATAAACTAACTTTTGTTAAAGGTACAATATTGGATTTGAATATTCTTAGAAGTTTAATTAAAGAAGGAGATATAATTTTTCATCAAGCAGCAATACCTTCTGTTTCTAGGTCTTTAAAAGAACCAATATTATCAAATAAGGTTAATGTAGAAGGAACATTAAATTTATTGGTTGTTGCGAAAGAAAAAAAAGCAAAAAGGTTTATATTTGCATCAAGCAGTTCAATATATGGCGATTCTGAAAAATTACCAAAAAATGAAAATATGCCTCCAAACCCAAAATCTCCATATGCTTTATCAAAATATACAGCAGAGACATATGTAATTCTTTTTAATAAATTATATGGTTTAGAAACCGTTTCATTAAGATATTTTAATGTTTTTGGACCAAGACAAGATCCAGAATCAGAATATGCAGCGGTGATTCCAAAATTTATAAAAATAATGATTAATAATGAAAGTCCTATTATTTTTGGTGATGGCAAACAAACGAGGGATTTTACATATGTTTCTAATGTTGTTGATGCAAATATTTTAGCTTCTGTTTCTGAAAAAGCAATAGGAAAAATAATTAATGTTGCCTGTGGTGAGAGATATTCTTTAATAGATTTAGTTAATATTTTAAATAAAAAATTGCAAAAAAATATTAAACCAGTATTTAATGATGAAAGAAAAGGAGATGTGAAACATTCTTTAGCAGATATTTCATCAGCAAAAGAATTATTAGGGTATGTTCCCAAAATTAATTTTGAAAGAGGTATTGAGTTAACTATTAAAAGTTTTATGGTTTAAAAAAAGTAATAGAGGTAAAAAAAATGAATAAAGTTTGTGTTGTAGGTTTGGGTTATGTTGGTTTGCCTTTAGCATGTTTGTGTGCAAAAAAAGGATATTCTGTTATAGGTTTAGAAAGAAACAAAGATATAGTAGATAAAGTAAATAAAGGTATAAGTCATATAAAAGATGAAAAATTACAAAAAGAACTTAATGAAGCCAAGAATAATTTAAGAGCGACAATAAATCCATTAGATGCAAAAGAATGTAATGTTTTTGTTATTTGTGTTCCTACACCTGTAGATGAAAATAAAGAACCAGATTTTGAACCTTTAATATCTGCATCATATAGTATAGGTAAATTAATTAAGAAAAATGACTTAGTTGTTGTTGAATCTACAGTATTTCCTGGAACATGTGAGGAATATGTTTTACCTATTTTGGAAAAAGAATCTAAGTTAAAGAGAGATGATTTTTATTTTGCACATTGTCCAGAAAGAGTTAATCCTGGAGATGTTTTTTGGACTGTTGAAAATATTCCTAGAGTAGTAGGTGGATTAACCAAAGAAGCTACAGAAAAAGCAGCGTTGTTTTATCAAAGTATTTTAGGAGGAAAAATTTATAGTGTTGATGAAATAAAAAAAGTGCTTAGACCTAAGGTAATTATTCAAGAAAATGATTATAAGATTAATACAATGCCTTTATCTAGTATAACTATGATGAATTCACTAAGAGATGCAGAAGCTGTTAAAGTAATGGAAAATGCAGTTAGGGATGTTAATATTGCTTTTGTTAATGAATTAGCTAAAATAAGTGATGTTTTAGGTTTAGATGTTTTAGATATAGTAGAAGGAATGGCAACAAAACCTTTTGGAAAAGGGCCTTTTTATCCAGGTATTGGTGTAGGAGGACATTGTATTGCTGTTGATCCTGAGTGGCTTAAGAGTGCATCAATAAAAGCAGGGTTTTTTCCAAAGATGATACAAATTGCTAGAGATACAAATAATAGCATGCCAGAATATGCAGTTTCTTTGTTAGAAAAAGAGATAGGAAATTTAGCAAATAAAAAAATTGCAGTTTTGGGTGTTACTTATAAAGGAAATATTGATGATCCAAGAGAAAGTCCTTTTTATGAAGTTAGGAGGATTTTGTTAGAGAAAAAAGCAATAATAAATGTTTTTGATCCTTGGTATGAAAAAGAAAATAATGTAGATTCTATTGAAAATGCTTTAAAAGATAGGGAAGCATTAATATTAGTAACAGATCACGATATTTTTAAAGAAAAGGTAAAAGGTAATTTGTTAAAAAAACACAATATTAAAGTAGTGATAGATGGAAGAAATTGTTTGGATAAAAGAGATATAACACAATATGGAATTAAATATTTTGGAATAGGGAGACATTAGAGATAATAATAATTTTTTTATATTATCTTATTATTTTTTGCTCCATAAACAAATAAAATCTTCTTTTTCAATTAATTTAAAGTTTAAGTTAGGTGTAGAATTACATGGAGCAACTAAATAAGATATATTAGTAACATATTGAAATTCTTTGTTTGCTTTTCCTTCTAAAAGAGATTGGTAAAAAATAATGTTTTCTTTTTTTTCATTACCGCAGCATTCACCTAGTAAAACCATTTTATTACTAAGGCTGGGAATAAATAAACTTAATTCTGAAGAAGCAATAACAACACCATCAGGCATGGTTTTTAATTTTTTTAATAGATTAATTTCTTGATTTTTTAAAGATAAAGTACTTATACTTAGATAGTAGAATGAAGTTAATAATGATAATGTTCCAAAAATTAATATTATAATCAAACTATATTTTTTTATATTTTGACTGAAAATTTTTTTGTTATTTGAAAAAAACCAGTTTGCCAAAATGATTGAAAGTGATACTAACAAAGGAACTTTTAGATACGAGCTTCTTATAAGTGAAAACTTTGTTTCAGGGATTAGTGTTAAAATAAATATAATTAGAAAGAAAAGCCACTGCCATGGAGGTATTTTTATATTTTCAAAATACCAAATGTATAAAACGAGTAAAAAATATAAGCCAAATTGTAAGAAAAATATTCCTATCGCATATAGAGTTTGTTGAACTGTAAATGTGTTTACTTGGAAACCTAAGTATTCTTTCGCTATATCCTTCATAATAAATAGCCAAGGAAAAAATCCTATTAAAATTGGCAAAAGCAAATAAATATTTTTTATTTTAAAATAAATGACAAAAAATAAATATATTACTAAATATATGCTGCCAACAACAGGATGTGAAAAAACACCAAACATTAATAATAATGAATCTTTTATCAGTATTTTCTTATGATTAAATAATGAACCTAATGCAAATAGTCCAAAAGAAATTGCAAGTCCTCCATATACTGAAGGTTGCAAAAAAGTAAAAACATAAATTGATTTTAGAACATTTTTATCAGAAATTAATCCGTAATAATTCAATATTTTTAAAGGGTAATAAGAAAAAGAAGGTAAAAAATATGTTAAGATTATAGCAAATAATGATTTGTTCGTATCTGAAAAAATACTCTTATAAAAATAAAATAAACTAAATAATAATAAGATATGAATTAAGATTCTTGCAATTATAATATTTATAGGATAAATAATATTTATTTTTGTGAATAAATAACCTAAAGGTATTATAATAAAAGGAGAACCGATAGTTCCATCTTTATAAGATTTAACATCTTTACTTATGTAAGCATTATCATAATTCCATTTTGGAGAATTTCCTGCAACACCATAAATATAATCATCATATCTCATAAATACAATATTACTATCTTTGTTAAATAATTCATTTAAAAAGTATATAAAAAATTCGTTTAGAATTAATATAAAAAATATTATAAAAAAAAGCTTTTTATTAATTTTCATTATTCTAAAAAAATTTTTTATTATTTATATATATATTCAATTTTTTATTATTTATATTATATTTAATTTTTAATATTTTTAGAAATTTTAATATATTTTTTTATCATATAATAATAAACTTTATAAGTAAATTTTTTATTTTTTAAAAAATGGTCTTATTAACTATTTTGATTCCTGTTTATAACGAAGAAAAAAGAATTCCTCCTTTTTTATTTGATTTGGAAAAATTTTTTAAAAAAAATAAATTAAAAAATAAATTTGAAGTTATTTTTATTAACGACGGTTCTATAGATAATAGCGAAAATTTATTAAAAAGATATTGTAAAAAAAATAATTTTTTTTTAATAAATTTAAAAAAAAATGTTGGAAAAGCAGGAGCCTTAAAAGAAGGTATCAGAAAAGCAAAAGGAGATTATATCTTATTTATAGATGCTGATAATTCAATAAGTCCTATTCAAATTGAAAAAGTTATACCTTTTATTGGAAAATATGATTTGATAATAGGTTCAAGAGCAAATAAAAAATCAATAGTTAAACAATCTTTTTTAAGAAGAATTACTTCTTCTTTGTTTAATCCTTATGTAAGGCTTTTATTTAGAACAGGCATAAAGGATCATTTATGTGGATTTAAGGCATTAAAAAAAGAATTTGCAAAAGAATTTTTTGAAGTTATGATTTCAGATAGATGGATATTTGATGTAGAAATGCTTTTTTGGGCAAAACAAAAAGGATTAACAATTAAAGAAATACCTGTAAAATGGATACATAAAGAAGGTTCTAAAATGACAATTTTTGATCCAATAAAAATTGCATATGATCTTATAAAACTTAGATGGAATCTTAGGAGTTTAAAATGAAAAGTTTATCTATCATAGTGCCTGTTTATAATGAAGAGGAAGGTGTAAAAGAAATTATTGAGAGATTACTTAAACATAAAAAGGTGTTAGAAAAAAAATTAGATTTTGTTGAAATTATTTTTGTAGATGATGGCTCAAAAGATTCAACTTATAGTATTCTTAAGAATTATGAAAAAGAAGTTAGAATAATTAAACATGAAAAAAATAAGGGATATGGTGCAGCACTGAAAACAGGATTTAAAGAATCTAAGGGAGAGTTAATATCTTTTTTAGATGCTGATTGTACATACCCTCCAGAATATTTGATAAAATTAGTTGAAAAGATAGAAAAAGAGGATGCCGATTTAGTTATTGGTTCTAGGTTTGGAAAGAAAACAAGAATGCCAAAGTTAAGGTTTTTAGGAAATAAAGTTTTTGCATTTTTTTTAAGAATACTTACCAATTCAAAAGCAAGTGACACTGCAAGTGGAATGAGAGTATTTAAGCGTAAAATTTTGCCTTATGTTTTTAATTTGCCTGATGGATTGGAATTCACGCCTGCAATGAGTACAAAACTTTATAATGAATCATTTAAAATAGAAGAAATACCTATTCCTTATAGTGAAAGAAAAGGTAGATCAAAACTAAGTGTTATTAAACACGGGATTCGTTTTTTATATTCTATATTTAATTTAGCAATTTTATATAATCCATTAACAATTTTTGGTTTAATTGGAGGTATTTTTTTATTATTATCTATATTTTTATCTATATTTCCAATAATTTTTTATTTACAAAATAATAGAGTTCCAGATTTTTTATTTTATAGAGCTGTGGCAATTACATTATTTTCATACATTGGATTAAGTTCTATACTTTTTGGTTATTTAGCTAATAAAATTGTTTCAATTTGGACAGGTGTTAATATTAAAAATAATTTAATAACAAAAATAATTTATAATAATTTCTTTATGAATAATTATGCTAAAATAGGTTTTATATTTGTTATTTTTTCAATATTACTTAATAATAGAACAATATTACAATATATTACAACAGGACATATCTATGTTCATTGGTCTTATATTATATTAGGAATAACTTTTTTTCTCTTAGGGATTCAAATCTTATTTTCAAAGCTTATACTCAATATTTTAGAACAGGTTAGATATAAAAGAAAAATTTGATTAATAAAAATTATATAATATTGAAACTGCAGTAATTAAACAAGAGATAAATTAATTCCTCGTTTTTTTAAGAAATTTTTTAATTCGTATATGAAATTTGTTTTTTGGTTTTTTTCACAAAATTTGTTAATTTGAGAAAGTTTATCATTATTACATATTATATCTTTTTCTTTTATAGCAATTCCACAAAATACAATAGAATTATTTTTTTCTAAACTTTTCATATGTCTTTCTAAAAACCATTCGTAACTATCAGGGGTTCTAACTAAATACAATGGTTTGCTCTCAATGTTATAACCTATTTTAGCTTCTTTTGAAACACAAGAGTCAAACAAGTACATGTTTTTTAGATAAATTATACCATAAGTGGTTGGGGTAAAAACAAATATAGTAATTAAAAAAAGGTAAATAAATATTAATAAATTTAAACTTTTTTTTCTAATTGTTCCACCAAATATTGAATATATTGCTAGTAAGGGCATATAACTAGGAAGTTTCATTTTTTGAATTCCTTGTGTCATTATAGAACTTATAAGAATTGCAGTAAAAAATCCAATTGTTATTAAAATAACTTTTTTTGATAAATCTTTTTTATAGTTTTTTATAATCCAACTCGTTGCAACAACAAAATAAGGGATTGCTAAAAACAAAGAAAAAAATATTACCTCTCTAAATACAATATTAAATTGATATGCAATTTCTTTATTTAATGTAAAGAGATGCCAAAATAGATTATTTATTCCTATAAATAAAGCAAATATTAAAAATAATAAAATGATAATACTACTTCCAAAAAAATAACTAATAAGATTCTTTTTATTTTTTTTATTTTTTATTATATCATAAATAAAAATAAAAATAGATGGAAAAATAAATATTACACTTGTACTACCAAATAGAGCTATAAATAGACCTTTTAAAAAATAACTATCAAAATAAAAATACAGTAGAATAACAAACATAGCAAAAAACTCATTCCTTAAGAAGTTTATTGGTAAACCTGTGTAGCCAAATAGAAAAAAAAGAGTTGCATAATCAGGATTTCCCAATCTATATTTTTTTACTATTTCTCTTATTAAATAAGCAGAAATAAATACAAATATAATTGATATTATCCTAATTACTATTAAGGATAAAGGAAAATCAAATAATTTGAAAATTGGTATATAAAACATGTAATAAAAAAGATTGTGATGTTCTATAAAATCAATGTAAGGTTTCATTCCATTATCTATGAAATGCCCAACAGAAATATAAACACCTTCATCTGTATAAGTATGTGAAAATCCTTGTATAATTACTAGTAAAATCGCAATTATATAAAATAGGTATAAATATTTTATTTTCATTTTTTTGCAACCACAAAATAGTTTATTGTTATTAAATCACTATATAATAATTTATCTAATACAATTCCTAATATATTAAAAAATATTATAAAAAGATAACTTAAAGGTTTAAAAAGTTTATAAAAAAATGCCCAAGAAAAAATTTGACACATAAAATAAATAGCTCCACCAATTTCTTTTATTTTTACTTTTTTGAATTCTTTTAATAAAAAGGCTAAACCATATTTTGTATATCTGAAATAGTCATATGGTTCAGAGTGAAGAACCATTGCCATATGTGTAGTTAAGATAAGTATGCCATTTGGTTTAAGAACTCTTCTCATTTCGTTTATTGCTTGTTGGGGATATTCCAAATGTTCTAATACTTGTGTACATAAAACAACATCAAAAGAGTTATCAGGAAAAGGTATAGAATACGCAGAACTTATAATATCTACTTTACAATTAGGGGATTCAAAAAAATCTAATGTGATGTATTCTTTTACATATTTTGTGAATATTTTTTTGTAGGGAGCAGGACCAGCGCCAACATCTAAGAGTTTACCTTTACAAGAAGGAGCTATGTTTTTTATCTCACGACTTAATGAGCTATAAAGTAAAAACATTTCTGACCATATTTTAGGATTTAATATTTTTTCAGGATCAAAATTTTTACCTTTCCACTTCTTATTCATTTTTTTGTATCTAACAAATGTTAATTATTTAAATAAATTACTTTTTTATTCTAATGAATAAAATAGTTTTAATTATCTAAATTTTTTGTGGATAAGATGGATACCAAAGAGGAAATTTCAGATAAAGAGTCTTACTCAGGAGCAATAATTAAAGGCGCAACAATTGTAATGATTATGTTTATTTTAACAGCAGGAATTAGTTATCTTTTTAGACTTTATTTAGCAAGATCTATTTCAATAGAGGAATATGGTTTGTTTTTTTCGGTGTTTAGTTTTTTAAACATGATCTTTGGTTTTAAAACATATGGTGTTGGCTCTGCTTTTATAAAGTTTGTTAGCGAGAATAAAGCAAAAAATAATAATAAAGAAATAAAAAGATTAATTTTTTATTTTGCTTTGATTCAGTTTGTAGTATTTGGAATAATGTCATTAATAATTTTTTTAACAGCAAAACCTTTATCATTATATTATTTTAAAAATGAGAAAGCATATTTGCCTATTATTATTTTAACAGTTGCTTTTTTCTTTACAATATTTATTAGCACATTTAGATCTTTTTTTCAAGCATATCATAGAATGGACTATTATTCAAGCATAGAATTTTTTCAGATTATTTTTGTATTAATTTTTTCCTTTCTTTTTCTAAAATTAGGGAAAGGATATTTATCGCCATTTTTTGCTTATCTTTTTAGTTTTATTTTAGTAGCAATTGTATGCTTTTTTTTATTTTTGAAGTTATTTCCTTTTTTTAAAATTAAAGTATAAACAAATAAAAAATCTATAAAAAAGCTTATTAACTTTAGTCTACCGATAAG
>JAVZBY010000001.1:202970-295093 GCA_038874655.1 Candidatus Woesearchaeota archaeon
TTCAGATGATATTGACATATTAACATATTTTAGATCTCTGAAAGAAGTTGCATTATATAATGTTGCATTACCAACTGCAAATTTACTTAGGTATATTCCTAGAGCATTTTCTGTTTCTATATTGCCTATTTCAGCTCATTTATATATAAATAATAAAAAACAACTTTCTGCAACAATCACACAAACATATAGATATTTATTTCTTTTAATGGTTCCATTAGCAATGATCTTTTTTTCTTTTTCAAAAGAAATAATAAATATTTTATTTGGATCTGATTTTATTGAAGCTTCAACAGCATTATCTATTCTAGCTGTTTCAATGATTTTTAATACCATTTATTTAGTAAATCAAAATATAATTATAAGTATAAATAAACCAGGATCTTATGTAAAATTTTTATTTTTAGAAGCATTAATTAGCACAATTTTAGATTTATTATTAATACCAAAATTTGGTATAATCGGTGCAGCAACAACAGCAGTTATAGCATCATTATCATTATTATTATATTCTTCAATTATAATAAAGAAACAAATTTTAAATTACATACCTTATAAGGCATGGTTAAAAACTTTTTTAGCAGGTTTTTTAACCTTAGGTTTAATTTATATCATGAAAGTAAATATTAATATGTCTTTTTATTTTGAGGCAATAATAATTTCTTTTTCAGCAGTTGTTTTTTATTTAATTATTATATTTATTTTTAAATTGGTTACTTTTGATGAAATAAAAAATATTTTTTTAAAGATATTACCTAATAAATGATTTTATTTTTTTTTATTTTTATTAAACTTATTTTTTAATTTTCTTTAGTAAATTATAATTTTTATTGTTTTTTAAAAAGTCAATGAAATTTTTTGTTAAAATTAAATAATTAATTAATTGTGCTTTTTTTACTATATTTTTTGAAAACGTTTTTCTTGTGTTGTAATCAATAAGTTTTTTGATTGCTTCTGCTAACCATACAGAATCGTTTTTTTCTAAAATATATATATCCTTATTATGTTTAAAATATTCGTTTATTCCTTTTATATTAGAAGAGATTATAGGCAAACCAAAGCTTGCTGCTTCAAGTAATGCATTAGGAAATCCTTCTATAAAGCTTGGAAAAATAAAAATATCACTTTCTTTATAAATTGTTTCCATTTTATAATAGGGGATTTCACCTTTTTCAATTATTAATTCTTTTAAATGCTCAGGAACATTTACTTTTATTTTGCCAACCACAATAAGTTTTATATCTAAATCTTTGGTTTTATCTAATGCTTCTAATATTATTTTTGAGCCTTTGCTTTCTTGAGTTAAGCCACCCACAGTAAGTATTTTTATATTCTTTTTTGATATTTTTTTGTTTTTAATTTTTATATTTAATGTTCCAGAACAGGGAATAAAATATCTTTTAGATTTGAAGGAATAACTTTTTTCAAATTCTCTTTTTAATTCCTCAGAAGGAAACATATGATATTTTGCTTTTAGAACACATTTTTTTTCTAAATACTCTTGAAATAACAAATCAAAAAATAATATTATTTTGCTAATTAATGAAAGTTTTAATGTTTTTTTGTAATTTCTAATTAAGGGGATTGGACTTCCAGAAGCTCTCCAAATATAATCTTTTAAAAATATTCCAGAAAGACCCATAGCTAAAACATAGTCATATTTATTTTTTTTAAGATGGTGTTTTGCTAAAAAAGATAAGTGAATATATTTTATTGGTTTATTAAATAACTTAGGGAAAAAAATTTTTTTTCTTATGATTTTAACATTTTCAATATTAATTGGCTTATTTGTTTTTCCAGTTAAGATTGTTATTTCATGTCCTAATTTAGTTAATCTTGTGGAAAGTTCAATAACAAATCTTTCCATTCCTCCAAGATTTAAGTCCAATGTTGGAATTATAATTAAAAATTTCATTTTATCTTTATTATTATTTATTTTAATTAAATCATTTTAATATTGTTTTGTATGCATTTATATAATTGTTTGCGATAATTTCATTTGAAAATTTTTCGTCAACTGTTTTTTTTGCATTTATTGAGAATTTTTTATATAAATTTTTGTCCTTAAGTAATTTGTTTATATTTTCTGCTATTATTTTTGGTTCTCTTGATTCAACAAGAAGACCATTATATTTGTTAATTACAATGTCTTTAATTCCAGCAATAGGATAGGCAACAACAGGTTTTCCAAACGACATTGCTTCAATTAATGTTCTACCAAATGGTTCATAATAAGTTGGGAAATGTGCAAATATATCACATGCTTTATAATATGTTCCAAGATTTTCATAATTAATTTTTCCTAAAAATACAATTTTATTTTTAACTTTTTCAGCAATTTTTTTTAATTCATTTTCATAGTCGCCCCAACCAGCTATTAAAAGTGTTGCTTTAATATATTCCATAGCTCTTATTATATATTGAATTCCTTTATTTTCAGTTAATCTTCCAGCACAAAAAATAATTTTGCCTTTATGGTTTTTTTTTATTTTTTCTAGTTCTTTTTTATCAACATTAAGTTTTTTTCCTAGCAAATTATTAACTAAAATAATTCTTTTTTCATCAATACCCATATTTATTAGGAGTGGTTTCATGGCATTGCTAATTATTAAAAATCTATCCACATATCTGTATGACAATCTTAACATATTCATATAATATAAACTATAAATATAATAAAACACCCCGTTTAATTTCCATTTATGTATCGAGCATAAAAATCTTTTTGATGCTTTGCAATTTAAGCATGTATTGTTTTTATAGTCAATTGCATTTTGTGTGAAGCAGCCAAAGTTTGGACCATTTACTGTTGCAAAGATAGGTTTTTTGAATTTTTTTTTATAGTATATTGAAGATAAGGGTATAGATTCAAAATTTAGTAAATGTATAATGTCAGGATTTGTTTCTTGTATTATTTTAGAACTTAATTTTGCCATTTGTATATACATATAATCTAGATTAGAAATTTTAGATAAAATCTTTAATGTGGATATTTTTATTCTATAAATGGTTATTCCATCAATGATTTCTTTTATTGTTTCTTGTTCATGGAAAGTACAAACAATTATTTCATGACCTTTTTCTTTTAGTGTTTTTGCAAGATAGAATGCACTAATTTGGCCTCCTCCTTTTATATCAGGATAGAATCTTCTTGAAATGAATAATATTTTCATGTTAACTTAAAAATAATAATAAGATATAAATATTATCTGTTTTCTATAATTTTTTTAAATTTTTCACCTAGTATTTTTGTTGTAGAGTATCCTTCTAGTAATTTTACAAGATATATTTTTCCACCATACTTTTTTACTGTTGGAGCCTCAATACAATTTTCACCATACTCAGAACCATTTACATGTATATCTGGTTTTATTATTTCAAGCATTTTTATTGGGGTAGTTTCATTAAATATTGTCACATAATCTACTTCATCAAAATTTGCAATCATTTTAGCTCTTTGATAGTCATTATTTATTGGCCTGTTAGGACCTTTATTTTTTTTAACAGAGTTGTCAGAATTAATGCCAACAATAAGAATATCGCCTTGCTCTTTTGCTTCTTTAATTATTTTTTCATGACCTTTATGTAGTATGTCAAATGTGCCATTGAGAGTCACAATTATTTTTTTTTCTTTTCTTAATTTTTTAATTAAATTAGAAAGTTCTTCTCTTTTTACAATTTTTTCATATTTATCAAAGAGTATGTAATCTATAGCTTGTTTGAAATTAGCTGCAACATAATCTGGAAATAATTCTTTTGCTTTTTCTAAGTTTTTAACACCTTGACCAGTTAAAAGATAAATAGATTTACAATTATTATTTTTTGCTAATATTACATCAATATAATGATCTCCGATGACAAAAGAATTAGAAAGGTTTAAATTATATTCTTTTTCAGCTATTTTTAATGCATCTGTATAAGGTTTTCTGCAACTACATTTTGTTTCTGGTTTATGTGGGCAAAAAAATATTTTTTCTATACTAATATCTTCTTTTTTAAGTTCTTGAAGCAATTTTTCATTAAAATTATGCATATCTTTTTCTGTAAAAAAGCCTCTTTCAATTCCGGATTGGTTAGTTATTATAAAAAGTTTATAGTTTTTTACTCTTTTTAGATTTTCAATAACATCAGGATATATTTTTAAGTCTTCTATTTTATAAGTATAACCTTTATCTTCATTTAAAGTACCATCTCTATCAAGAAAAATAGCTCTATTTTTCATTTTTATTGTCGATTTTCAATAATTTTTTGTAATTCTTCTAATAATACAGGGCTTGTGCCAAATTTGCCTACTTTTATACCTGCAGCATAATTTGCAAGTATTACAGATTCTTTTAAAGAAGCCCCAGAGCATAAAGATAAAGCTAAAGTAGCAATTACAGTGTCACCTGCACCAGAAACATCATAAACCTCTTTTGCCATTGTTGGAATATAGAAGTCATTGTTATTTTTTTCAAATAAATGCATGCCATTTTCACCTAAGGTTATTACAACATTACATTTTAAGTCATTAACAAGTTTTTTACCTGCTTTTTTTATTTTTTTTTGATTATCTATTTTAAAATTAACCATTTCTTCAGATTCTTTTTTATTAGGTGTTATTAAAGTACATCCTTTATAAAATGATTTATGTTTTGGTTTAGGATCAACAAGAATAGGAATTTTTTTATTTGTTGCATATGTTATTAGTTCTTTTGTTAATTCTTTTGTTATTGTACCTTTAGCATAATCTGATATAATTATTGCATCAAAATTATTTATTTCTTTTATTTTTTCTATTATCTTTTTATGAAATTTTTTTTCTATATAGTTGTCATCTTCATAATCTATTCTAATTAATTGTTGATTTTGAGAAACAACCCTAATTTTTTGTATTGTTTTTTTTTTAGAGTCTATAAATAGATTAGAATTAATTTTTTTTAATTTTAATAATTCTAGCAATATATCTTTTTCTTTATCATCACCTACAACACCAAATAAGAAAGCATTACCACTTAAACTTGCTATATTGTTTGCTGTATTAGCAGCACCTCCTAAAGAATATTTTTCTTTTTCGATTTTTATAATAGGTACAGGGGCTTCAGGAGAAATGCGTTCAACTTTTCCAAATATATATTTATCAAGCATTATATCTCCTATAATAAGGATATTTTTTTCATTGAATCTATTTAAATATAAATTAAGAGCATCCATTTTTTTATTCATACTTTTAAATCATTTTGACATATTCTTTTATAGCATCTATTAGTTTGTATTTAGCTTGAAATCTAAGAAATTTTTTTGCTCTTTTAGTATCTGCTTGTGTATTTGCTTGATAAGTTTTTTTTTCATATGGCAGATCTATATAAATGGGTTTTAGATCTGTTCCTAAAGCTGAATTTATTAATGAAACTAGCTCATTAAAACTAGTGCTTATGCCTGTCCCAACATTATATATGCCAGATTTTGCTTCTAGTGCTTTTATGTTGGCTAAAACACAATCTTTTACATAAATATGATCTCTTTTTTGTTCTCCCCATTTAAATATTTTAGGATTTTCTCCTCTTTTCATCATTTTTGTTAGATGATAAATCATAGATGCAGCTCTACCTTTGTATTCTTCACCAGGACCAAATACATTAAAATATCTTAATCCAATAATGTGCATATCAGAAAAATGATGACTTGCCATTTCGTCCATTATTAATTTTGATTTTGCATAAGCACTTAATATTTCTTTAGGTTGATCTTCTTCTTGAGGTGCTTTTGTATTCCCATAAAGACTAGCAGATGAGGCATAAATAAGTTTTGATCTATCTTTTTTTGCTTTTTTTAAAACCCATTCAAAACCATCTAAATTTTGTTTTAATAACTCTTCATCATTAGGATATCTAGGATCTGTTATAGCAGCTAAATGAAAGATTACATCAAATTTTTCTTTTAGATCTGGTTTTTTAGATATATCATATTCTATTATTTTTCCTTTAAAATTTTTAATATTGTTTTTATGTCCTGTAGAAAAATTATCAATTATTACAACATAATTTTTTTTTTCTTCAAGATATTTTGCTAGATTAGAGCCAATAAAGCCAGCGCCACCAGTAATGAGACATCTCATTTTATATCACTTATGTTTATTTTTGAAAGATCCACTTTTCCAGATAATTCTTCCCTATAGGAATCAGAGTCCTCATGATGTGTTGAAAATTCAATTATTTCAGAGTCCTCTAATCCAGTAAATCTATGTTTTTGCATTGGCCTTATAAGTTGAGAATCTCCAGGATTCATGATTATTTTTTTATTATCAATTTCTAATAAAACTTTTCCTTTATTTATGTAAAAGGTTTCATCTTTTTTTTTATGATAATGCATACTACATCTGTATCCTTTTTTTAGTATTAATATTTTTCCACAATATTCTCTATTAACAATCCATCTTTCTTCTCCCCATTCTTTTTTAACGATATTTATATATGTCATCTTTACCACAATAGTATTACTAATTCATACCAAAATAAAAGCTATTTATAAATTTTTTGTTTATGGATTTATTTTTTTTACTCTGTTTAATTTTTTTATTATTTTTAATTATATTTTTTAAATTTTAATAAAATTAATAAAGTATAACATATTCATACTTTTAATATGAGAAAATCTAAAATAGCTATTTCATTAGATAAGCCTCTTTTAGATATAATTGACAGTAAAGTAGATGGTTCTATAATAAGGTCTAGAAGCCAAGCAATTGAATATTATTTAAAAAAAGGATTAGGAAATGATTTTATTGATATTGGAATTATTTTTTTAAAAGGTGAGCATCAAAAATACTCATTAATGAATTTACAAGGTAAACCTTTGATTTTTCATCAAATTTATTTATTAGAAACTGTTGGAATTAATTTTATTTATCTATTAACCCAAAATTCTATATATACAAATCAATTAGAAAAATTACTTGCTAAAACAAATGTTAAAATTGTTTTTACAAAAGCAAAAGGGACAGCCGAAGCATTAAATTCAATTAGGAATATTTTACACAACAGAGAATTTATTGCTATGAGTGGCGATATATATAATATGTTTGATATTAAAAAAATGGTATTAAAACATAAATCTTATGGAAAAATAGTTACAATGGGCTTAATATCCAAAAGTGAAATGAGTAAAAGTGGTGCAGTTATTTTAGATGGGGATATTATAATTGATTTTGAAGAGAAGCCAAAAACTCCAAAATCTAATATAGCTAATGCAGGAATTTATATAATGTCTTCAAGAATTTTTGAATATTTGAATAGAGAAACAATTTCATTAGAAAGAGATGTTTTTCCAAAATTGGCGAAAAAAGAAGAATTAGTTGGTTTTTTTACTCATGGTGAGTATAAACATATGGAGCAGTGAAAAGTTAAAAGGTAAAAAATGGTAAAGAAAATATTAGAAAAAAAAGAAAAAAACCAAGGAAAAAAAAGAATCTTAGTTTTAAATTTGGTTCCCAATACAGTAGGAGATTCAATTATAATGTTGCCTATGTTTAAAATTATAAAAAAAAATTTTCCTGATTCTTATTTAGTTGCAACAGGAGATAAAATCACAAAAGAATTATGGCAAAATAATAAAGAGATTGATGAAATTATTGTTGTGGATGAATTAGAATATATTGGAAAAAGAGGTTTATTTAAGATTATTAAAGGATATTATTATTTTAAGATGTTTTTTAAATTAATTAGAGAGTTTAGATCAAGAAAATTTAATATTTGTTTTATTGCATATCCTAATTTTTTTTTAATGCATCTTATTCCTTTTTTTTCAGGCATAAAAGAAAGAATTGGTTTTACATATAAAGGTTCTATTTTTAGTTTTTTATTAACTAAAAAAACACCAAGTAAAATTTTATTTGACGGATATTATGACAGACATATTGTTGAGTCTTTTTTGGATTTGCTTAGAGTTTATGGATTAACTTTTACTAGCAAAGATAAAATTGTAAAAAGAGAAGTAAAAAAAGAAGACATTATTCTTGTTAAAGAAAAATTAAGAAAAATGAAAATTCATATTGAAAATAAAATAATAATCTCTTTACACACTTTATCAAAATTAGAAGTAAAAAATTGGCCAGCAATTTATTTTAAAGATTTAATTAAACTTTTGGTTATAGAATATAATCCTTTAATTTTTTTATTGGGATCTAGTAAAGAATTTTCTTATAACGAAGAGATAAGAAAAGTTGCAGAAAACAATGTTTATAATTTATGTGGTATTTTTAGTTTAAATGAAGTAGGAGCAATTTTAAAATTAAGTGATTTATTTATTGGAAATGATTCTGGATTAGGGCATTATGCATCAGCAGTTGGTACAAAAACAATATCTATCTTTGGAGCAACAAATCCTAAACAAGCAAAACCAATTGGTCATGGTAAGACAGAAATAATATTTAAGAATATTGAGGATAATACTTATGCACATCTTAAAAAGAATGATGCATTATCAGCAATAGAAGCAATGAAAAAAATTAAACCTGAAGAGGTTTTTGAAGTAGTAAAAAATATTCTAAAATAAAATATAAAACTTATAAAATCTAAAAAATTTTATAATTTAAACAGGTTTTTAAAAAATGAAAGTATTTATTATTGATTTAGTTGGTTGTAAACCATTTGAGATAGGATATCAAATAAAAAAAACATTGGAAAATTTAGGGCATGAAACAAAATCTTTTAATTATAGATTTTTTAAACTACAACATTTTAAGTTTTCAAATAAACTTTTGAATGAATATATGGTTTTTCAAGCAACAAGATATAAACCAGATTTAGTTTTAGTAAATAAAGGCGAGTCAATCTTACCTAAAACAATAGAAAAAATTAAAAAAATTGATTGCAAAGCAGTTTCTTGGAATCCTGATGAACCTTTTGGATATTTAGATTCTTTTAATAGGATTGAAAATGTTTCTGAGTATGATGCGTATTTTACATATGATAAACAATATTTAAATCCTTTGAAAAAATTGAATAAAAATGTTTTTCATTTGCCTCCAGGAGCAGATCCTTTTGAAGTTCATAAAGAGGTTATGGAACTGGAAAAAAGAAAATTTTCTGCTGATTTATGTTTAGTAGGAACAGCATATAAAAACAGAATTGAGTTATTATCAAAATTTTCTAATTATAAATTGAAATTAGCAGGTCCAAAATGGGATAAAGCGCCTAAAAAATTAGCAGAGCAAGCACTTCCAAGAGTTTCTATAAGAGAGATGGTTTCAATGTTTAATGAAAGTAAAATTGTTTTGAATCATTATGGTGAATCAAAATATTTTATTGTGCCTAATCCAAGAACTTTTGAAATACCAGCATCAAGATCTTTTCAATTAACTAATATGTCTAGAGAAGTAGAAGATTATTTTAAGCCAAATAAAGAGATTGTTGTTTATAAAGATGAGCAAGAATTTAAGGAATTAGTTGATTATTATTTAGATGATGATCAAGAAAGAAACGAGATAGCACAAAAGGGTTATGAAAGAGTTTTAAAAGAGCATACAATGGAAAACAGAATAAAAAAAATGCTAGATGTTTTAGATAAAATATAATTCTTATTTTTTTGATTTTTTTAGTTGATTTTACTTAAACTAATTTTTTTTCTTTTAATTCTTTATATGCATGATTCACTAAATCTTTTGCTTCAACTTCTTTAGACCAATCTATTATTTCTTGTAATCCCTCTTTTAAATCTACTTTAGGTTCAAAATCAAGTTTATTTTTTATTTTTGTAATATCAGCAAAACAATGTCTTATGTCTCCTTTTCTATATTCATTGTTGATTATAGGTTTGACATTACTATCAAATAATTCTATTAATGTTTCTGAAACTTCACCTATAGTAATTTTTTTACCTGTACCAACATTGAATACTTCATAATTAGCAGAATTATTCTTTATACTTAATAAACAAGCTCTAACTATATCATGAACACTTATGAAATCTCTACTTTGTTTTCCGTCTTCAAATATTAGAGGAGGGTTATTGTTTTTTATTCTGCTCATAAATATTGCTGCAACACCAGTATAAGGATTGCTTAAACTTTGTCTAGGGCCATATGTGTTGAAAAATCTTAAAGCAACAGATGGAATTCCATAAGCTTTACCAATGTTTAAAGTCATTTCTTCTTGATTTTTTTTGCTTATTGCATATATGCTACTGCTTTCTAAGGGTTTTGTTTCTTTTGTAGGAATAGGTTTTAATATAGAATTACAAAATGGACAATATGGCTCAAATTTCTTTTTTTTTAAGTCATCTTCTTTTCTTGAAACATTATTTATTTCTTTTTCACATTTTTCACAATAATAGGAGCCTTCACCATATATACTCATACTTGAAGCAACAATAACTTTTTTTACATTATGATTTTCATTAACTAAAGCATGTAGTAAGTTTGCAGTCCCTAGTTCATTAGTATCAATATATTCTTTTACTTGATACATGGATTGACCAACACCTACACGGGCAGCAAAATTTACAATAATATCAGAATCTATAACTACATTTTTTAATTGCTCATAATTACGAACATCTCCTTTTATAAATTCTGCTTCAGGATTTAAATAGTCAGGAATTTTATTATTATGAACTTGAGGTTCTAAGTTATCATAAATTACAACCTCATCTCCTTGTTTTATAAGTTCATCAACTAAGAATGAGCCAATAAAGCCAGCGCCACCGGTAACTAATATTTTTGCCATGCATCCTAAAAAAAAGGATTTCTTTATAAAATTTTCTTATACTTTTTTGGTTTTTTAATATAATTTTTCTATAATTTTTTTCATTTGTAAACCTATATGCACATTAGAAAATTCTTTTTTAAATAATAAATAACCTTTTTCAGATATTTTTTCTCTTAGTGTTTTATTTTCATATAATAATATTATTTTTTCAGCTATGTCTTTTTCATCTCCAATGTTTGCTAAAAGACAATTTTCTTTATCTTTAAATTTTGATAATATTGCTTGAGTTTTTCCAGTTAGTAATGGCATTTTTAATGCTATTGCTTCATATGCTTTATTTGGAATTACTCTTTTTGCTTTTTCTGTTATGCCAAAAATCCCTAATATAATGTGTCCTTTTAACAATATATCCGGAAGTTCATTCATATTTATTAATCCTAAAAATTTAATGTTTTTTAATTTTAAAGTTTCTGATAATTTTTTCATTTCTGGAAAGGTTTGACCCTTTCCTATAAGAATAAAATCAATTTTATTTTTATATTTCTTATTATCTTCAATTATTTTTGCAGATTTTATTATATATTCAATTCCTTGTAGTGGAATAAATGTTCCATGAAACATTACAGTAAATTTTTTGTTTTTCTTTATTTTTCTAGGATAGAAAATAGTTTCATCAGCACCAATTACAACTTCAGAAAATTTTTCTTTTTTTAATTTAAATTCATTAACAAAATAATCAATGTGTTCTTTAGTATCTAAAATTATGTGATCAGATATTTGGCAACTAATTTTGTCTAAAAGCCAAAGAATTTTTGCTTTTATTGTTTTATCTTTTACAAGTTTTCTATCATTTACTAAAGTGTCATAATCAGATATAAAAGCATCAAATAATATTTTTTTTTTATGTATAAACTTTAATAAATATGCAAGAAATAAGTGTTTTTTGCCAGTTATAAATAATAAGTTGTAATCTTTTTTTAATAATCTTTTTACAACTTTTATAGGGTTTTTTTCAATGTATTGCTCTACATGGAAATTTAATTTTTCTAATCCTAATTTTATGTTTTTTGTTCTTGAATGCATATTTGGATTATAATAACCAAGCATTAAGATTTTTTTTGTATTTAGTTTTTTCATTTTTTATCTATTGGATTTATTAATTAAATATTGGTAGATTTTAAATATCTTATTTTGGTTTTTGAATTTTTTTATGTGTTTTTTTATGAATTTAAGGTTAGTTTTTAATTTATCATCAATAGCTTTGCATATTAATTCTTTGAGTTCTTTTTCATTATTATATAGATAACCAGATTTTTTATCAATAATTATGTCAGTTATTCCACCAATATTGTTTGCGATTACAATTTTTTTTAATGAAATTGCTTCTAAAGCAGTTCTACTAAATGCTTCTGCTACAATAGAGGGTATAATAATAATATCGTGTTTATTTATAATTTGTAAAACTTCATTTGAAGGAACTTCATCACTGATATTTATTTTTTGATTTTTGTGTTTTATCATATAATCTTTTAAAATTCCTTTTCCATAGAAATTTGCAATAAATTCTTTATTAATTTCTTTTAATACATCAAATAATATTTTACAGCCCTTTGGTTCTGTGTATGGGCCAAGATAAAGTATTTTTTTTATTTGTTGTTTTTCTTTGTTTTTATTTTTTATTTTATGTTTAATTTTTTTTGTTATGTTTTGATTTATATTTTCAATTATATTGTATATTATTTCAATTTTATTTTCATTGATTCCTTCATTTATTAATCTTTTTTTCATGTAATTACTTATTGCTATATAGTAATCAAATTTAGAAAGTAATTTTTTATATTCAATATATCTTTTTCTTAATAAAAAGAAGGTTATTGGGTTATATTTTATTAATGGATTGAAGTTTATTTTTCCAATGTTTTTTGATTTAAGATAGCATTTTGTATAATTTTTTAAATTACAATCTAAATTGCATTCGTGTTTATCTTGATAAATTAGTGTTCCTTTAGGGCAAAATAACACGGGGCTGTTTACATGTAAGATAAAAGGTTTTTTTATTTTATTTTTCAATAATATTGAATAAATACTAGTGATATTAAAGCAATGGATTAAATCAAAATTTTCTTTTTTATTTAGGAGTTCTAAGTTTCTTAATAAAGATTTTTTAAATTCTAATCTTTTAATGTTTCCAATTAAAGAATTTGGCTCACCGGTTTTTAATAATCTGTGAATTTTTATATTTTCTGTTTCTTCATATTTTTTAAGATTATTATTTTGTGATGTTAACACATGAATTTTTATGTTTTTTTTATATTTTTTTGAGTATTCTAAAATGTATTTTGCTAATAAATAAGAACTAAGTTCTCCTCCACCTTTTATATTTGGATAAAAAAATTCAGATATAAATAAAATTTTCATATTAAGAAGAATTATTTTTTATTTTAATTAGTTTTTTATTTTTTAATTTAATTTTATAATTAATTTTATTAATTTTTTTTAAAGATTTATTTTAATGACTTTAATTGTTCTTCTATTTCTTGTAATTGTTCTTCTAATTTTTTTAAATCAGATTTTAGTTTTTTATTTGGTTGAATTAATGTTTCAGTTATTTGTTTTTTTTGTTCTGTTTTTTCTAATTTTCTTATTCCTTGTTTTGGCAATTTTTCTTTGAGTTTTGTTATTAATAAATCTAGTTCAGCAGAAACTTTTCTCATTTCTTTAAAGTACTTTAATTTTTGTTCTCTTATTCTTTCTAATTTTTCATAACTTTGAAGGCATTTT
Source organism: Candidatus Woesearchaeota archaeon (assembly GCA_038874655.1). Lineage (GTDB taxonomy): Archaea > Nanobdellota > Nanobdellia > Woesearchaeales > GW2011-AR15 > JAAXVZ01. The sequence continues at coordinate 216,437 of JAVZBY010000001.1, forward strand.
ATCAAATCTCTAGATGATTCTAATAAGTTTCTTCTTACATCAACGGGCTCAGGGATTCCAACAAAAAGGTCTTCTGTCATTTTTATTTTTTATGAAATTTTTTTACAAACGAATTAATATCTAGGTTCAAATAGTGTTTGATCTACAAATTTTAATTTTCTTTCGATATCATCTATAGAATTTTTCCAATTATCTATTTCTAAATCTTCTTGATTTTTGAGTTCGTTTATTTTTTCAAGTAGAATTTTTGCTTCTTTTACTTTTGCATTGATTAATGCGATAATATCCAATATTTCATTATATTCATCAATTTTTATGAATACATTTTTATCCATTAAAACACCTCTTTTTGAAATAAAACTTTATCAACATATATAATTTTTCTTTGTAAGTCTTCTATGCAATTTTTAAATTTTTTATGTTCTATATCTTGATTTTTTTTAAGGTTTTCTAAACTATAAATTATATTTGGTGAGTTGCTAGTATATTCTTTTATAGAATCAATTGTAGCTAAAATATTACTGTAATGATCAACCCTTACAAATAATGGTTTGTTTTGGAATTTTTGTGTTGTATTTATTCCATATAATATATTTGAATTTGGTTCTTCAAAATCAAATACATTAATTATTGGCAAGGATAAAATATCATCATTTGTTTTTTCTATGCTAAAATTTTTTATTGTATCTGTATTAATATCTCTAAATATAGGAATATCTATTTCTTTATTAATATCTATTTTAGGCAAAATATCTGGAATTTCCTCATTATTGAAATTACTATTAATTAAGTTATTTCTTAATGTAGTATGATTATCAATTCTTTCTTCATTTTTTTTTATATTTGGCAGTTTTAATGGAGGTAATTCTGGTAAAATGTTTGGAATATTTTTTTCAGCATCAATTTTCTTATTGTTTTGATTTATATCATGATTTAAATTAATTGTTTCTTGAAGATTCAGGTTTAATTTGCTTTCAAGGTTAGAAGGTTCTGATTTTATAGTTGTATTTGTGTTATCAATGCTTATACTTTGATCATTTTCTATATTTTTTATTTCTATTAAAGGTGTGTTAATATTACTTTCTTTTATTTTTTGTTCTTGAATATTTAGATTATTATTTATAGGTTCTACTAATGGTGGAGGTGGTAAGGTGATAGTTTGATTAATTTGTGTTTTATTGATATTGTTTTCTAGATTATTAGATTCTTTTATTATATTTGAAGGTGGTAAGGGTGGTGGAGGCAGATTTATGTTTTGTAGATTATTTGTATTAGAATTTGTTAAATTATTGAAATCCTCTTTTTTTTTGAAGCTATCAAAAAACCCCATATTTATTAATAAGTTAGCCAAAGTTTTTAAAACTTTTTATTTGATTATTTTACTTAACTTTTTTATGCTCGTTTATGAATTTTTGGATTTTAGATAATTATAGAATTCTATTATAGATTCAGAATCTTTTTCTTTATCATTTTCAAAAGTTTTAATGAGTTTTAAGCTTTCTTCATGAGAAACATTATATCTTTTAAATCTTTCATCAGTATTAATATGGGTTTTATTGGAATAAACTTTTTCAAGATATATCCCAAAAGAAAAGGCATATATATTAGAGTTTTCATTATTATTACCTTGATTTTTTATAAGGAGATAATATAAATATTGACCTATTACATTTATGTAATCTAAGATTAATTCATTTAGATTTTCTCTTACTCTTAAGTATAGACCTGAAGGATAACCTTGATTTTTTTTGTCTTTTCTTTCTAAATAAAAAGGAAATTCAAAAGAATCTTTAAAATTTTCTGGTAAAAAATAAGTTTGTTCAAGAATTTTTATTATGATTTGTTTATAATTTTTTTCTTCGCAAATTGCATTTATAATATCTTCAATAAAAGGAACAACCGTTTTTATTGATTCTATTATATTATTAATTATGTTTTCTATATTTTTAGAATTAGGACAATTAGTTGAATAGTCATTTGGATTCTTTCTTATAGTAAGCGTAGTTCTATAACTAATTATTGCAATAGGGGAGGAGGTATTTCTTATAGCGAGCTTTCTTTTGTTGTCTATTTCTATTAAACCAGGATAATATAATTTGATCATTAGATTTTCTTTTTTTAACTTTTATTTAAATCATTCTATTTATTATTTTATTATTAAAATAATAGTAAAATATTTAAATTTATATAATTTATTTTTTTTTATGAGTTTTTTAGAAAAGCGAAATTTTGTAAATGTAGTTATCGTTTGTTCATTATTGTTTTTTTTTATTTTTCCTTGTTTTTCACTTGCAGAAATATTTATTTCAGAGATTATGTTTTATGATGATATAGAATGGATTGAATTTTATGCAAATGGCTCTTATGATATTTCAAATTTAAAGTTAAAAGATAATTATCAATCTGATGATATTGTGTGCTGTACTGAGAATTGCGATTTTTTTGTTAATGATGAATTTTTTTTGATTTTTGCTAAAAATAAAATTTTTGATGAAATAAAAAATTTTAAAAATATTTCTATCGAGCATTTAGAAAGTAATAATAGTTTTGATTTTAATTCTATAACCATAAAATATTTTTGTGTTGATGATTCTTTGATTGGTAATGGATTAGGCAATCAAAAAGATGATATTATTTTATTTAGAAATAATTCTGCTGAAGATAAAGAACAAATTTTATTAAATTTTTCATATGATTTTGATACAAATTTTAATTATTTAATTCCTGTTAAAGGTAAATCATTAGGTTTATTTAACTATACTTATTATATAATGGAAAAATCACCTTTTGTTGAAAATAGTTATTCTAGGATTTTATTTAACTTTGTAAAAAAAGATATTTCCAATATTATCATAGAAAATAATTTAACTAAAAATGAAACTTTTAGTATTAATCTTTCCAATGTATCTATATTTGATAAAGAATTATCATTTAACAATTCAATTAATCAAACAGATTTTTTTTCAGAGAATATTACTCTTAATACCTCATTATCTAATAACTCGTTGATTTCATATAATCTAACTTTTAATGAAGCGTTACAAAATACAAAAATACAAAATAGTTTTTTTAATTTAACAAGTATATCATTTTTTAATTCTTCTTTAGAGATAAATATATCTGGTTATAAGGGGAATACCTCTAAAAGAGCTATTTATGTATATTTAGAAAATTATAAAAAAAATAAAACAACTTTTTATGTTAATAGTAAATTTTCTTTTTTTAACTTTTCATTAAGAATTAATTATAAATATTGTGGTTATTCACATATTATTGTTGAAGGTTTAGATATTGTGCTCAAAGAAGAGGTTAATATTCCTTGTCATAGCGATTTTTTTAATCAATCTTTAAGTTTTAATTCATCAGAATTTTTTAATCATTCAATGGTTAATAACATAATTGATAACAGAAATGATAATAGTTTTTTATATAATAATGATTCTTATATTTCTATTGTAGAACTTAATAAAAAAACAGAAATAAAAGATTCAAAAAGCACAAATCCTAACAATCCTAACATTGTAGATAAATCTAAAAAGCAATATAATCTATTAAATTTTTCTTATAGTAGTGATTTTTACACTAGAAATTATTTTTCAGCTTTATTAGAAATTAATAATTTAGATAATATTAGTCATTTCTATAAAATACATTTTTATGCTTATAATGGCACAAAAAGATTTAGTGATGATAATATTTTTGAAATAAATATTAAATCCAAAAGCAATGAAATTATTTTTTTAGAAAATAAAATAAATAAAAATTTTAATGGTATAATTAAAGTTAAAATTAAGATTTTTAGAGATGATAGAAAAACAGCATATGAAATAACGAATAGCATGAATGTCTATTTTGTTGAGGATTTTGTTGTGAAAAGTCAAGATAATAAGCAAGATTATGATCTTTTATCTATTGAAGAGCAGTCAAATAATATGGACAATTCTATTTTTAAAAATAATTCTTCTACTAATTATTCTGTTAATAGTATTTATGATAATCTTGATAATACCTTTTTAAGTGAAGAAAATAATAGTATAAATTTTGACACAACTAAATCAGAGGAAAATGAGAAAAATTTTAGCAATAATGATATGATAACTGGAAATGTCATAAATTTTAAAGATTTTAAATTTAATTTTAAAGATAAATCTTTTTTAAAATATTTTATTTTAATCTTGCCTTTTTTTATAGGCATATATTTTTTGTTAAAAAAACATTAATTTTTTTATTGTCAATTTACAATTTAAGTAAATTATCATTATATTCCAAATTTTCAATTTCTTTCAAATAAGAATTAAGCCCTTCTATTTGTTTTAATTCGCTTTTTAATAACATCTCTCTTAGTTTATTATTTACTTTTATGTGTTCTTTTTCTATATTTTCTTTTATTTTTGAATATAATTTTTTACCTTCTTTATCCAAGTCTGTTAATATTACTATTTCTTTTTTATTTTTTTCTTTTTTTTTAAGAAGTTTTATATTAATTTCCTGTGTAAAACTAAAGATATCTTTTTTTATGGTTAATATGTTATTTTCTTTGATTCCTAAATTTATAAGGGATTTTTTATCTTTTTTACCTTCAACAATAATTAGTAAATCTTCTGTTTTTATTTTTTCTATTTCATTTATTATTTCTTCTTTTTCTATTATCTTTCTATTATTTTTATAACTTATTTTATTATGTTCTTTCATTTTTTAAGAAGTTTTTTTAATTTAATTTTTTTATAATTATTTTTAAACATTTTGTATAGTTCTTAAATTTTTTTGATAAAATCATTATAACTTTTTTAATATAATAAATGTTTTAAATTAGATAATGTTTTTTATTTTTATGGATGTTAATGATAATGATATTACTAAACTACAAAAAAAATTAATGTATTATAAAAGAAAGGATATACAAAAAGCGATCTTAAGTTATTGTAAGAATAGAGAAGTCGGAGTTAGATATAATGATAGTTTTGGCAAAAGACCTGATACTTTGTTTTATGAAAGTGAAATTTTTAATTTTGTTAGAAAAGGAGCAACAAGTTTTCATCTTTCTGAAGAGAGGTGGAAAGATCCATTAGAACTTAATAATGAATTAAAAAGAGAACAGATTAATAATTTAAGAATAGGTTGGGATTTAGTTTTGGATATAGATTGTCCCTATTGGGAATATTCTAAACTATCAACATATCTATTTATTAAAGCTTTGAAACATCATGGAATTGAGTCAATAAGTTGTAAATTTTCAGGAAATAAAGGATTTCATATAGGCGTGCCTTTTGAAACCTTTCCTAGCTCAGTGAATAATGTTTCAATTAAAGACTGGTTTCCAGATGGGCCAAAAAAAATTGCTTTTTATTTAGTTAATTATATATCAAAAAATTTTATTAAGTATGATGGAAATTTTGTTTTTTTTGATAATATATATAAAACAAAACTTTCAGATTTAGTAAAATTAACAGGAAAAAGTGAGAGTGAATTAATTATTAAAAAATGCTCTTCTTGTGATAAAAAAAAATGTATTTGTAAAAAAAATGATTATAAAGAATATTTTGATAGTTTGTCTATAGTTAATGTTGATACAATATTAATTTCACCACGACATTTATTTAGAAGCCCATATAGTTTGCATGAAAAAACTAACTTAGTCTCTATGCCTATCCCTTTAGGTAAGATTTTAACTTTTGAAAAAGATTTTGCTTTGCCAGATAAAGTTAGACCAGAAGATTTACCAATTTTTCTAGATAGTACAAAAGCTAAAAATAATGAGGCTGAAAAATTGATTATTGCTGCATTTGATTTTGAAAATGAAAAAAACAAAACTTTTAATGGTATTTTTTTAATTAATAATATTTTTGAAAAGAAAAAGGATAATGATTATTTAATAAGTGGTAATGAAATTCCAGTCGAATTATTTCCTCCTTGTATTTTGAAAATTTTAGAAGGTTTAGAAGATGGTAGAAAAAGGTCTTTATTTGTTTTGTTGAATTTTTTAAGGAATATGAATTGGAATTATGATAAAATAGAATCTTTCTTATTTGAATGGAATAAAAAGAATAAAGAACCTTTAAAAGAGAATATAATTAAATTGCAAATAAGATATCATAAACAAAAAAATGGAAAATATTTGCCCCCAAATTGTAAACAATATTATCAAGATTTTTCTGTATGTAACCCTGATTCTTTATGTGAAAAAATAAAAAATCCTGTTCAATATGCTAAAAAAAGGATGTTATTATTAAATAAGGTTTCAAAAAAGAGAAATAGAGAAAAATTAACAGAAGAGCAAAAAGAAATGAGAAGAAAATATAGAGAAAAATTAAAAAAAGAAAAACTTAATAAGGAGCAAGAAAATAAATAGAAATAATAAATTTAATTTTAAGTAAAAAACATAATTTTTTTGATTGTTAAAATGAGGATTATAAGAAAAGAGCACAAAGGTGAAAATGGTAAAGTTTTAGTTATTGGAGGTAGTAAAGATTATGTTGGAGCTCCAGCTTTTGTTGGTTTAGCAGCTTTGGCTACAGGAGTTGATATAGTTACAATATGTGCTCCTGAAAAAGTTGCATGGACAATTAATTGTTATAGCCCAGATTTAATCACAAAAAAGTTTTTAGGAGAGGAATTAAATTTAACTCATTGTAAAGAAATAATTTCTTTGAGTGAAAATTTTGATGTTGTTGTAATAGGAAATGGTTTAGGTCTAAATAAGGAGTTTGTTTTTAAATTAATAAGGGAAATAAAAAAACCGTTTGTTATTGATGCTGATGCAATTAAGGTATTAAATTTGGAAATTGTTTCTAATAGCGTTATAACACCCCATATAAAAGAATTTCAGATGCTTTATCAAAATACCATGAAAAATGAGCAATGGGATGAAATTGATATAGAAATTAATATAAAAAATATACAGAAATTTATAGGCAATAATGTAATTTTACTTAAAGGGCAAAAAGATATTATTTTTAGTAAGCATAGAAGAAAAGAAAATAAAACAGGCCATAATTCGATGACTGTAGGTGGCACAGGAGATATATTAGCAGGATTATGTGCTGGATTTTTAGCACAAACAAAAAATTTATTTGAATCTGCAGCTTATGCAGCTTATGTTAATGGTAAAGCTGGAGAATTTATGTTTAAACAAAAAGGATATGGGTATACTGCATTTGATATGGTAAAAGAACTTTGGAGATTTACTAAGCTTTAATTTTTTTATTTTTAAGAAATTATTTTTAATTTATTTATAAACTTTATAAATACATTTATAAATTAAAAGTCTTTCTTTTTAAATAAAATTTAAATTAAAGAATATTAATTTTAAAAACGGGGGTGTAATTATGCCAGATGAGAAAAAAGAAGATAGACATATAGAAATTGTTAATATAGTTGTTTCTACAAGTTTAGAACATGATATCCCATTAGAGAAGTTAGCAGCAACATTAAGCAATACAGAATATAATCCAGAGCAATTTCCTGGTTTAGTTATAAGAATAAGAGACCCCAAAACATCAGCTTTGATATTTAGTTCTGGAAATGTTGTTTGTACAGGAGCAAAAAGTATGGAAAAAGTAGAACAATCTATTGATAAGATAATAAAAAGCTTGAAAAAGATAGGAATAAATATTACAATTAAGCCAGTAATAAGCATTCAAAATATGGTCGCTTCAGGTAGTATTGGAATGGATTTAAATTTGAATGTTTTAGCAATGAAATTAGATAATACTGAATATGAACCAGAACAATTTCCAGGATTGGTTTATAAATTGGATGAAGCAAAAGCAACATTTTTATTGTTTAGTAATGGAAAGATTGTTTGTACAGGAACAAAGAGTGAAAAAGAAGTTCATGAAGCAGTTGATAAATTAATAATAAATTTAAAAAAGGTTAATAAATAAAATATCTAAAATTTTTTTTATTTTTGTGTTTTGATTGGTCTATTGTTTATATTGCTAAATATATTTTAAAAATTAAATTTTTGATTGTTTATATATTATTAATTAAATGTTTAAAAATAGATTTATTATTTGTTATTTAAAATGGAAGCAACAGACATAATAAAAAGGTTTTATGATTTTTTGGAGAAGAATTATTTAAAAGATATTTCAGATAGAGCATTTAAAGGTGAGAATTTCATTGTTGTGGATTTTAAATTGCTTTCTGAATATGACCCAGATTTGGCAAATTTACTATTAGAAGAACCAGAAGAAGTGATTAAAGGCGGAGAATATGCTTTACAGCAAATTGATGTAGGTAAAGAATTAAAAAATTTTAATATAAGAATAAAAAATTTGCCATTAACTTCTGAGGTTATGATTAAAGATATAAGAAGTATTCATCTTAATAAATTTATTTTAGTAAAAGGATTAGTTAGACAAAAATCAGATGTTAGGCCACAAGTTGTTAATGCAAGATTTGAGTGTCCTGCATGTGGTAATATTGTTTCTGTTTTGCAACATGATACAAAATTTAAAGAACCTGATAGATGTGGATGTGGTAGAAAAGGGAAATTTAAATTATTAAGCAAGGATTTAGTTGATGCACAAAAGATAGTTTTAGAAGAAGCACCAGAAGATTTAGAAGGAGGGGAACAACCAAAGAGATTAGACATTTTTTTGAAAGGAGATTTAGTAAGTCCAATATCTGAGAAAAAAACAAATCCAGGAAGTAAAATTATTGTTAATGGTATTTTAAAGGAAGTGCCCATTCCAGCTAAAGATGGAGGTAAATTAACTAGATATGATTTGATGATAGAAGCAAATTATATAGAGCCTGTAGAAGAAGATTATACAGAAGTTAAAATTAGTGAAGAAGAAGAGCAAAAAATAAAGGAATTAGCTAATGATCCAAAAGTATATGAAAAAATAATTAATAGTTTAGCACCAACTATTTATGGTCATGAAAAAATAAAGGAAGCATTGTTATTACAAGCATTAGGTGGTGTTCGTAAAAAAAAACAAAAAGGTTCTATAACTAGGGGAGATATTCATGTTTTATTAATAGGTGATCCTGGAGCAGGTAAATCTCAATTATTAAAAAGAATTTCGCAAATAGTTCCTAAAGCAAGATATGTTTCTGGAAAAGGTGCATCAGGAGCAGGATTAACTGCTTCTGTGGTTAAAGATGATTTTATTAGGGGTTATGCATTAGAAGCAGGAGCATTAGTTTTAGCTAATAGAGGTTTATGTTGTATAGATGAATTAGATAAGATGAGTAAAGAAGACAGAAGTGCAATGCATGAAGCATTAGAACAGCAAACAATAACAATTTCTAAAGCAAACATTCAAGCAACTTTAAGAGCAGAAACAACTGTTTTAGCAGCAGCTAATCCTAAATTTGGAAGATTTGATCAATATGAATTAATTTTTAAACAAATTGATTTGCCACCAGCATTAATAAGCAGATTTGATTTGATATTTCCCATAAAAGATATTCCTGATGAAAAAAAGGATGAAGAAATGGCAAAATTCATTCTTGAATTGCATAAACAGAAAGAAGAGGTTAAAACAGAGTTAGACGCAGACTTTTTAAAAAAATATATTTCTTATGCAAGACAAAATGTTCAACCTGTTTTAAGTGAAGATGCATCAGAGGAAATATTAGCTTATTTTGTTAAAATGAGAAAATCAGGAGTAGAGGATGGAAATTTTAAATCTATTTCAATTACAATGAGACAATTAGAAGCACTAGTTAGATTAACAGAAGCATCTGCAAAAGTAAGATTAAGTGAAATTGCAACAAGAGAGGATGCAATAAGAGCAATTGAATTAGTTCATTATTGTTTAACACAAATAGGGATGGATCCTGAAACAGGAAAAATAGATATTGATAGAATTTCTTCTGGTGTTCCTGCATCAGAAAGAAGTGCAATTAGTACTATAAAAGACATAATCAATAATTTAAGTGTTAAATACAAAGAAATTCCAATAGATGAGATTATAAACGAGGCAAAAGCAAGATCAATGAAAGAAGATAAAATAAATGAGATAATTGAAAAATTAAAAAGATCTGGAGATATTTTTGAACCAAAAAAAGATTTTATATCGAAAATATGATTTTTTAATATTATAATGAATAAATAATGATGAAATTTAAAATGGAAAAACTTACAAGTGCATCAAAAAGATTATGGATAAAAGATGTTTTAAATTCAACAACTGTTAAAAAGGAAAACTTGCCTAGCTTTGTTTTAACTAATTATGGAGCCTTTTATAAAATATTTCTTATGGGTGTTATTGTTTCTTTAGATGAAAATGGATTTTTGATAGATGATGGCTCGGGAAATATTTTAGTTAGATTTTTTGATAAAAAAAAGGATATATTTAATTTAGGAGATATTGTTTTAGTGATAGGAAGAGTTAAAGAATTTAATAATGATAAGTATATTACAGGGGATATAGTTAAAAAGGTTAATAGAATTTGGTTTGATTTGCATAGAGAAATTCTGAAAATACAAGCAAAAGAAAAAATAGATCTACCCATTGAAAAAAATGTTATAGATGAAGAGATTAAATTAGGTCCATATCAAAAGATTTTAAATGCAATAGCAGTATTAGATAAAGGTGATGGAGTAGATATCAATGAAATTATTGAATTTATTAATATTTCCAATAGTGATGAAATAATAAATACCTTAATTGAAGAAGGAGAAGTTTTTGAAATATCCCCAGGAAGAATAAAATTACTTAACTAATTTTTTTATAATTGTTAGAACTTATATTTTTTTTTAGTTATTAATTATTAGTTTGTTTATTATTATTTTCTTTATTATCTTTTATTAAATGGTATAAATCTTTGTTTAATGTTATCATTTTTGTTTTTCCTAAATCAGATTTTTCAACAATTCCTTTTTTGATAAGATTTTCTATTATTCTGTGTGATTTAACTTTTGTAAAGCCTTCCATATAAGTAATTTCCATTTGTAATATCTTTCCTTCGTTTTCTACAATTTTTTTTATTACTTTTCTTTCATCTGTGTTTAATAATTTTAAAATAATCTCACCATTATGTTGTATTATTTCTTTATTTTTTTCAATATCTTTGCTCATAATATAGTATATTAGCAAACCAATCAATATACCAAAGAAACTAAATAAAGGAACTAAATAAAAAAAAGGTAAATGGTCTTTTGCTTGTTTGTTATAAATGTATTGAATAATCTCTTCTTTTGTCATTAATTCAATTTCAGTAATATCAATTTTTCTTTCTTCTCTTATTTGATTAAAAAATAAAATAATTGTTATTAATAATAAAATAAATGAGATGATTATTATAGAAACAACAAAGAATTTTTTTTTATCCATAACTATTAAGATTTGATATAATTTTAAAAATATTTTCATTAAGTTTCATTTTTTTATTTAATGGTTTCAGCAATTTAATAATATGGTTTCATCTTTATATAACTATGTGGCAAATAAAAAAAAGATAAAATAAAAAATAAAAATTAAAAAAGCCACGGAGGAATAAAAATGAAAAAAATATTATATGGAATAATGCTATTATTCCTAGTAGGGATAATTTCATTAGGAGTAATAGCTTATAGGGGAACAACACAAAAAGGCCCAAATTATAATGAGGCTGTCCATGAGCAATTAGAAAAAGCTATTGAAGAAGGAGATTATGAAACATGGATTAAAATAAGACAAGAAAATAACTTACCAACAAAAGGAAAAATTTTTCAAGTAATTAACAAGGACAACTTTAATAAATATGTAGAGTTGCATAATGCAGTTCAATCTAATGATTTAGAAAAAGCAAATGCAATAAGAGCAGAGTTAGGATTAGGTCAGGGACAAATGAAAAGAGGCAATACACAATTAACTAATAACCAAGGAAAAATGATGAAAGGACAAGGAATTAATCCACAAGGAAAGGGCCAAGGTTCACAAGTAAGACAAAGAAGTTTTGTTGATGCAAATGGAGATGGCATTTGCGATAATTTAAATTAAAAGTAAAAAAATTTTTCTTTTTTTCTTTTTTTAAAATATAATTATAAAAAAATATTTAAACTAGTTTTAATGATTAATTTTTAGTTTAATTTTAATATATTTAAATTTATATTGGTGGTAAAAATGAAAAAAATATTTGTTTTTTTTGTTTTATTGTTTATGGCATTTTATTTAGTTTTTGGTCAAAAGGGTGTACATGAACCAGGAACAGGTTTAACAAATCCAGAGATTAAAGAAGCAGGACAAGGAACTGGGCAAGGATTACAAGAAAATGTAGAAACAGAAACACAAAATCAAGGTCAAGAGAATGAGATAAAAACAAAGAACCAAGAACAAGTTAGTAATCAGCAAAATCAACAAACAAATCAAGGTAATGGAGATAATCAACAAGTTATGGAAAGAAAACAAGAAAGAATAATGCAAAACCAAAATCTTGAATTAAGTAATGGAAAAAAATTAGAAGTGCAAGTAGAAAACAATGAGCAATTTAGGTTAAGAGCTAATAATGTAGAAGCAAAAACTAAAATTAATATGATGCAAGAGCAAACGCAAGAAGGTGTAAAATTACAAGTACAATTAAGTAATGGAAAAAACGCAGAAGTTAAAGTAATGCCAGACACTGCATCAGAAAGAGCAATCGAAAGATTAAGATTAAAAGTTTGCTCAGAAGAAAATAATTGTCAAATTGAATTAAAAGAAGTAGGCTCTAGAGAAAATATAAGAGTAGCATATGAAATAAGAGCCGAAAAAGAAACTAAACTATTTGGTTTATTTAAAGCAAAAATGCAAGTTAAAGCTCAAGTTGATGCAGAAAATGGAGAAGTTGTTCAAGAATTTAAACCATGGTGGGCATTTTTAGCAAAAGAGTAAGTTTAATATTCTATTTTTATATTATTATTCTTTTTTTATTTTTTAAAAAAATATAGGCGTAACATATACTTCTAACCATGCAGCTATAACAAGCAATATTAAACTGCCTAATATTAATATAGACGAATCCATTATTATATTTACATATTTTTTTGTTCCAAAATCATGTCTTATTACCGCAGTTGAAATAATGCCTCCTGCTAAGCCAGCAATAACATAAGCAAGTATTTCTGGGATACCATGAATAGAATATCTTAATAATCCATAAGAGATTGCACTTAAATAATGTGGTGTAGTAGCTAAATGAAATTTTTCGCCAATTTGATAAATGCCAGTTTTTATTGTATCTCCTATTGCAAAACCAATAACAGAGGCATTCCATGTTAATATGAATATTGCACCAATCCCATATAGAAAAGAGAATAATAAACAAAAAGCAAGTACTTTTACATTATTAGCTAAAATAGAAGCAAAGAAATTAAAACTATTATAAGCTTGTCCAGTAACATTGCTTCTTATATTTAGGATAGCATCTATTTGAATTCTAAATATTGTAGAAGAAATTTTTTCAGGTAATATTAAATATGCTAATGAAAAAGCTAATGTTGCGCCCAAAAAATAATAAAAAAAAACTTTTAATGCTTTTGAATGTTCAATTAATAAATTTAGTTCATTAATATCTTGTAAGTCTTTTTTTTCCTCTATTTTTAGAATATTATATATTAAAGGAATTATAGCCATAGTAGTTAGAAAAACCATTATTAATGAATTATGTTCATAAAATATCCAATAACCTAATATTATTCCTAATATTACATAAAAAGCACCAAAAAAAAATATTCTACTAGGTTTTGTTTCTGCGGTTATAGGATCTGTTATATATTCAATTACCATTTTTTAATTTATTTTTATTTCTTTACTTTTGTGTATTAATTATTTATATTATCTTTATAATTTTTTTCATTTATTTCATTGTTTTTATATTTAATGTATATTAATTTATTATTATATTAATTTTAATTTTTCTGAAAACAATAAATATCGTAATATTTATAAATCTTTTATATTTTCATTTGATTACTTAAATTTAAAATATTATACAAAACACAAATAACAATTAACTAAATATTAACTAAAAAACAAATAAATTCAAACATAAAATGAATTTATTTGACCTGAAAAGGTTTCCTGAAAGATTTTCTTAAAGGAAGCCAAGAATAGGTCAGTTTTAATTGAAGTAAATAAATTAAATGGCCTATTCTTAAATATGATTAAGAAACATAAAATAAACTAAAACACATTTAAATAAAAAACATAAGGAAGATAAAAAATGCCAACTGTAAGACAACCAAGATCAGGATCAATGCAATTTTGGCCAAGAAAAAGAGCTAAAAGACATTATGCTAGAATTAGAACTTTTCCCAACATAAATGAAAAAGGATTAGTTGCTTTTGCAGGATATAAAGTAGGAATGACACACATTATTGGAATAGAAACTAATAAAAATTCACATTATAAGGGTGAAGAGATCTCTATTCCAGTTACTATAATAGAATGTCCTCCTTTAAGGATAGCCTCAATAAGGTTTTATAAAAAAGAGAATAATTGTCTTAATGTTAAAAAAGAAATTTTTATAGGCACTTCTAAAGCATTGTCAAGAAAATTAAAATTAGCTAAAAATAAAAAAGATTTTGAAAAAGAGATTCAAAGTATTAATTTAAAAGATTATGATGATATTAGAGTGGTAGTACATACACAACCAGAAAAAACATCTTTGGGTAAAAAGAAACCAGAACTTTTTGAAGTAGGATTAGGTGGCACTTTAGAGGATAAATTTAATTTTGTTAAAGAAAATAAGGATAAAGAGTTAATGGTTAATAGTTTTTTTAAAGAAGGGGAATCTGTTGATTTAAAGGCTATTACTAAAGGTAAAGGATTTCAAGGTCCAGTAAAAAGATTTGGTATTTCTTTAAGACAAGTTAAATCAGAAAAATCAATTAGAAACCCAGGTTCTTTAGGACCTTGGTGTGCACAAGGGCATATAATGTATAGAGTAGCACACGCTGGAAAAATGGGTTTTCACATGAGAACAGAATATAATAAACAAATAATGAAGATTATAGATGAACCCAAAGAAATAACCCCAGTAGGCGGATTTTTAAATTATGGTAAAGTTAATTCACAAGTGATTTTAGTCAGAGGTTCTGTTGCTGGAGCTAGAAAAAGATTAATTATTTTTGAAAAACCTGTTAGAAAATTTAGAAAAAAAGAATTACCAACAATACTAGAAATAGATATTTCAAGTAAACAAGGAAATTAAAAAATAAATTAAAATTATTATTAAGGTTATTAAAAATGAAAGCAATATTAAAATCAAAAACAGGAGAAAAAGAAATAGAATTACCCCTACAATTTAATGAGCCTATAAGACAAGATTTGATAAAAAGAGCTGTGTTAGCAATTCATTCACATAAAAGACAACCTTATGGGACAGATCCAGAGGCAGGAAAAAAACATTCTTCCAAATTATCTAGAAGAAGAAGAGATTATAAAACAGCATATGGAATAGGAATTTCAAGGGTTCCTAGAAAAATTTTAAGTCATAGTGGTTCAAGATTTAATTGGGTAGCTGCAGCAGTGCCATATGCCGTTGGTGGAATGCAAGCACATCCTCCTAAAGCAGAGAAAAAATGGGCACAAAAAATTAATGATAAAGAAAGAAGAAAAGCGATTAGGTCAGCAATGGCAGCATCTGTTAATAAAGAATTAGTTTTAAAAAGAGGACATAAAATAAAAGAATTAAAATACCCCTTAGTTTTAGAAGATGAAATTGAAAATATTTCCAAAGCAAAGGAAGCTTTAGAAATGTTATTATCTCTAGGATTAGAAGATGAATTGAAAAGATGCTCAAAATATACTCAAAGATCAGGAAAAGCAACAACTAGAGGAAGGACCCAAAAATCAAGAAAAGGTCCATTAATAGTTGTTTCGAAAAAATGTAATTTAATGAAAGCAGTAAGAAACATTCCTGGTGTTGATGTTGTTGAAGTAAAAAATTTGAATGCTGAATTATTGGCTCCAGGAGCTGATATTGGTAGACTAACAGTATATACAAATGCAGCTATAGAACTTTTGAAAAATGAGAATTTGTTTTTAGATAATAAATTAAAACTAGAAAATAAAATAATTTCAAAAGAAACAGAAGAAAAAAAGAAAAAAGAAACAACAAAAAATGAGAAAATAAAAAAGGAAACAAAGTCAAAAAAAATAAAGGAGAATTAAAATGTCAATAATTAAATATCCTCTATCAACAGAAAAAACAATTAGGTTAATGGAATCTAATAATACTTTGATTTTTGTAGTTGATAAAAAGGCAGACAAAAAATCAATAAAAGAAGAGTTAGAAAAATTGTATAATGTTAAAATTGAAAGTATAAACACAGTTATAGATACAAAAAAAAATAGAAAAAAAGCATATGTTAAATTTTCAAATGAAAGCCCTGCTATTGATTTAGCAACACAATTAGGCTTAATGTAAAAAATATTAATGGTTAATTAAAATGGGAAAAAACATAATTCAGCAAGCAAGAGGAAAAGGCTCTCCAACTTACAGAGCACCAAGTTTTAGATATAAAGCTAAAGTTGAGTATCCTAATCAAGCGACCACAGGACAGATAGTTGATTTAGTAAAATGTAGAGGACATTCTGCACCATTAATAAAGGTTAAATATGATTCAGGAGAAGAAAAGTTTATTGTTGCTCCTGAAGGAATAAAAGTAGGAGATAAAATTAATTTTGGAGAAAATGCTGAACCAAAAACAGGCAATACTTTATATTTAAAAGATATTCCTGTCGGAACACCTATTTTTAATATAGAAATTAACCCAGGTGATGGTGGAAAATTTGTTAGAAGTGGAGGTTGTTTTGCAAAAATTATTTCAAAAAGAGAAAATGAAATTGTTGTAATGTTACCTTCAAAAAAAGAAAGAGTTTTTAATCCAAATTGTAGAGCAACAATAGGTGTAATTGCAAACTCCGGTAGAAAAGATAAACCTTTCTTGAAAGCAGGTAATAGATATTATTATATGAAAGCAAGAAATAAATTATATCCAAGAGTTAAAGGTCAATCAATGAATGCTGTTGATCATCCACATGGTACTCATAGATCATCAAGAAAAGGTCAACCAACAATAGCAGATAAAAATGCTCCACCCGGAGCAAAAGTTGGTAAAATTAGACCAAGAAGAACAGGTATGCCTAGATAGGCTTATAATTAATAAATAATAATAAGGGTTTAAAATGGCCAAAGAATTAACATACAAAGGAAAAACAATTGAAGAATTAAAAAAGATGACATTATCCGATTTTATGAATTTAATTCCTAGTAGAGTAAGAAGAAGTTTAAAAAGAGGTTTAACAGATGAACAAAAGAAATTAATGGAAAAAATAAAAAATAATGATAGTGATATAAAAACACATGCTCGTGATATGGTTATTATTCCAGAAATGTTAGGAAAAACAATAAAAGTGTATAATGGAAAAGAATATGTTCCAGTTATAATAACTGAAGAGATGTTAGGTCATTTTTTAGGTGAGTTTTCATTAACAAGAAAAAGAGTTATGCACAACGCACCAGGTGTTGGTGCAACTAAGAGTAGTGCAAGTGTTTCAGTTAGATAAATAAGGTGTTAAAATGAAGTTTAAATATTCCTTTCAAGAAGAAGAAAATGATAATATGGCTAAAGCTTATGGTAGAGATTTGTCTATTAGCACAAAAAAAGCAGTAGAAATTTGTAATTTTTTAAGAGGTAAAAAATTAGAATATGCAAAAAATTTTTTAAATAGAGTTATTGATTTAAAAGCAGCAGTTCCAATGAAGAGATATAATAGGGATACAGCACATAAGAAGGGAATAGGTCCAGGAAGATTTCCGGTTAAAGCAGCAAAAGAAATTTTATTTGTTTTAAAAAGTGCAGAATCTAATGCAGTTAATAAAGGTTTAAGTTCAAAAGATTTATTTATTTATCATATTGTTGCAAATAAAGCAGCAAGACCATGGCATTTTGGTAGAAAAAGAAGACAAAAAATGAAAAGAACACATGTTGAAGTTATATTACTAGAAAAAAAGGTTAATACAGAAAATAAAAAGGTATAAAAATGATAGAAAGAGATTTTATATCAAGAAATAAAACTGAGTATCAAATTCAAGAATTCGTAAAAGAAAATTTAAAAGGCGTAGGTTTAAGTCATGTTAAAGTACAAAGAACACCCTTAGGAGAAAAAATAGTTATTTATGCATCTAGACCTGGTTTGATCATAGGTGGTGGCGGAAATAACATAAAAAAGCTTACAAAGCAATTAAAGAAGAAATTTAATTTGGAGAATCCGCAAATAGAGATAAGTGAAATTACAGATGTTAATTTAATAGCAGCTGTTGTAGCAGAAAGAATTGCTATAGCATTAGAGAAATTCGGAACTATGAGATTTAAAGGAATTGGACATAAAGCAATGGCAGATGTAATGAATGCGGGTGCAAGAGGTGTAGAAATTATAATTTCAGGAAAAATACCAAGTGCAAGAGCTAGATCATGGAGGTTTTATCAAGGATATTTAAAAAAATGTGGACAACCAGCATTGGATTTAGTAGATACAGCATATGCAATTGCAAAATTAAAATCAGGAATAGTAGGGATAAAAGTAAGTATAATGCCACCAAATGTTAGATTGCCTGATGATGTAGAATTAAAAGATGAACAAACATTAGTAATGCAAGAAGCAAAAACAGAAGAATTAGATAATTTAGCAGATAAAAAAACAGAAGAAAAAATTGAAGAAGAAAAACCAAAAAAACAGAAAAGATCAAAAAAAGAATAAAGTGTGAAAAATGAAAACAAAGGATTTATTTTCAAAATCAAAAGAAGAACTAGAATCACAATTAGTTGAATTAAAAAAGGAGTTGATTAAATTAAATGCTCAAGTTGCTACAGGAACAAATTTAAAAAGTCCTGGGCAAGTTAGTAAAATAAAAAAAAATATTGCTAAAATATTAACAGTATTAAAAAGAAAATGAATATATGTAATACATGTGGTTTGCCAAAAGAACTTTGTGTATGTGAAAATATAGCAAAAGAAACACAACAAGTAATTATAAAATTGGTAAAAAAGAAGTTTGGGAAAAAAAATACAGTTGTAGAAGGGATTGACGCTAAACAAATTGATGTGAAGGATTTAACAAAAAAATTAAAGAATATGTTGGCATGCGGAGGAACATTTAAAGAGGGCAGAATTGAATTGCAGGGAGAGCATGTCAATAAAGTTAAAGAAGAACTTATAAAACTTGGATTTCCTCCGGAAACAATCCAAGTTGTTTATGAATAGTTGTGTAATAAGTTGATATGTTTAAAGATATTATAATTGGTGAAAAAGTAATAATCCTTTATAATAAAAAAAATTATGATGCAATTATAATTGACGAAACAAAAAATACATTAAAAGCATTAGTAAGGAATAAGAAACTTACATTTTTGAAAAAATCGTCAATTATAAAAATAAATAATAAAACCATTCATGGGAAAGATATATTAAAAAGACCTGAAGATAGGATAAAATAAAATGAAACAGACAAAAATTAAAACAAGAGGAAGAACATTCATAGGCGAAGTTATCAGTGCAAAAGCACAAAGAACTGTTACTGTGCAATGGCTTAGAAGAGTTTATGTTCCTAAATATGAGAGATATTATCAAAAAAAGAGTAAGGTAAAAGCACATAATCCTGACGAGATAAGTGCAAAAGAAGGAGATAAAGTAGTTATTAAAGAATGCAGACCTATAAGTAAAACAAAAAAATTTGTTGTTGTTGAGGTTTTAAAATGAAAGCAGTTAAAGCAAAAATAGTTAGAGGTTTGCCTGTTGGAGCAGAAATTCCAACATGTGATAATTCAGGAGCCAAAACAATAGAAATAATCTCTGTTTTAGGATACAAAGGAGTAAAAAGAAGGAAACCTGCTGCAGGCGTAGGAGATTTAGTTAGGGCAGCAGTTAAAAAAGGTAAACCAGATATGATGAAACAGATGGTTTATGCAATAATTGTAAGACAGAAAAAAGAATATAGAAGACCTAATGGTATGAGGGTTAAATTTGAAGATAATGCAGCAGTTGTTTTAAAAGATGATAAAGGTAATCCAAAAGGAACAATTTTTAAAGGACCTATAGCAAAAGAAGCCACAGAAAGATGGCCTGCTGTTGCAAAAGTGGCTAGCATAATATTATAAAAAAATAGTGAGGCAAAATGTCAAATTTTTCAACATCATGGAAATCTAGTAAAAAACCAAAAAAACAAAGAAAATTTTTGTTAAATGCACCTCTTCATGTAAGAAGCAAGTTTTTAAGAGCACATTTATCAGACGAACTTATAAAAAAAATAGGTAAAAAGACATTACGAGTAAGAAAAGAAGATAAAGTCAAAGTGATGAAGGGACAATTTAAAGGAATTGTTGGAAAAGTGGAAAGAGTTGACACCAAAAAGTCAAAGGTTTATATTACAGGAGTTGAAATACAAAAGAAAGATGGTACTAAAGTTAAGTATCCTATACATGTATCTAACATAATGATAACTGAACTTTACACATCAGATAAACAAAGAATAAAAAAAGATTAAGAGGATAAAAGATGAAAAGACATCTAAAAGCAATTACTGTTCCTAAAACATGGCCAATAAAAAGAAAAGGTATAAAATTTGTAGTTAGACCTTTTCCAAGTAAGAAATTTAGTTATAGTATGCCCTTATCTTTAGTTTTTAAGGCATTATTGAAATATTGTAAAACAAATAAAGAAGTTAAGACTATTTTAAGAGATAAAGAAATATTAGTTGATGGAAGAAGAAAAAAAGATATTAAAGATTTATTAGGTTTTATGGATGTTTTATCAATTCCTGTAGCAAATGAAAATTACAGGATGTTATTAAATCGTTTTAATAAATTGTCTTTAATACAAATAGATGATCAAGAATCTAAGTTTAAAATTGTTAAGATAATTGGTAAAACAACATTAAAAAATGGAAAAATGCAATTAAATTTGTTTGATAGTAGAAATATTTTAGTTGATAATAACGATGAATATAAAGTTGGAGATTCGTTGAAAATTGAATTACCAAGTCAAAAAATATTAGCGCATTATAAATTAGATAAAGGAGCATATGTCTATATTATTTCAGGGAAACACGCAGGTAGTTATGGTGTTATATCTAAATTAGATAATAATAATTTTTATGTTAAATCAAATGACGAAGAATATTTAGTTAATAAAGAAAGCCTTTATGTCATAGGCAAAGAAAAATCAGAAATAAAACTTATTGAATAAGTGATGATTAAATGAATCCAATGAAACAAATAAAAATTGAAAAACTTACTTTTAATGTAGGTGCAGGTACAAACCAAGAATTGTTAAAAAAAGGAATGAAATTAATTAAAAATTTAACTGGGAAAGAACCAGTTAAAACAATTACTAATAAAAGAATTCCAACATGGGGTATTAGACCTGGTTTGCCAATTGGTTGTAAATTGACAATTAGAAATAAAGAGGAAATTGATAACTTACTAAAAAGATTGTTAGCTGCAAAGGAAAATAAATTAAAAAGGAGTAATTTTGACAAAGATGGTAATTTATCCTTTGGGATCCATGAATATATAAATGTTCCTGGATTGGAGTATGATGCAGAAATTGGAATTATAGGATTTGAAGTAACAGCAACTGTTTCCAGGCCAGGATATAGGGTTAAATATAGAAGAAAATGTCCATCAAAAATAGGAAAAAAACATAAAATTACAAAAGAAGAGAGCATAGCTTTTTTTAAAGAAAGATATAATGTTATTGTGGAGGAATAATTATGACAACATCTGATCCTAATAAGATGCTTAAACAGCTATCAAAAAAACCTCAAAAAATGAAAAGATTTAGAAAGTATAATTTACCAAAACAAAGGTCTTGTGGAAGGCAAACATCAAAATGTATAAGATGTGGTAGAACAGGTGTTGGTGGTTTTGTAGGACAATATAATTTAAGATATTGTAGGTGCTGTTTTAGAGAAATAGCTACTGAAATAGGTTTTAAGAAGTATAATTAAAAAGGTTGTTAAAATGGTATTAAATGATCCCTTATCAAATGTGCTTTCAAGCATTAATACAGCAGAAAAGAAAGGTAAAAAGGTTGTTTTTGTTAAGAATAACTCCAAATTAATTAGAAATGTGTTAAACATAATGACAAAAAATAATTATTTGGGAGAAGTTAAAGAGCACAAAGATGATAAAGGTGGTTATTTAGAAATAAACTTGATAGGAAATATTAATAGTGTAGGTGTTATAAAACCTAGATATAAATCAAAAGTTGAAGAATATAAAAAATTTGAAAAGAGATATCTGCCAGCTTTTGGGTTTGGTTTTTTAATTGTTTCAACAAATAAAGGTTTAATGACACATGAAGAAGCAATTAAAAATAATTTAGGAGGAAGATTAATAGCATATGTTTATTGATTATTATTAATTTTTATATTTAAAGGGTTAAAAATGGTAAAAAAAGATTTACATGAAATTGTAAAAATTCCACAAGGTATAAATGTTAGTAAAGAAGGAGATTTTTTTATATTTAAAAATCAAAAATCCACAATAAAAAAGAAATTTATTAATCCAAGAATAAAAATTGATATAAAAAATGGAGAGATAGAATTATTTTGTAAATCTGCAGATAAAAAGGATAAGGCAACCTTTCAATCATATATAGTACATTTAAACAATATTTTTGCTGGTTTAAAAGAACCATATAAATACACATTAAAAGTTTGTTCAGGTCATTTTCCAATGAATGTAAGTATTGTTAATGGTGTTTTGATTGTTAAAAACTTTTTAGGAGAAAAAATTCCAAGACAATTAAAGTTAAAAGAGAATGTAAATGTTAAAGTTGATGGAAATTTAATTTATGTTGAAAGTCCAGATAAAGAGTTAGCAGGTCAGGTAGCTGCAGATATAGAAAGAGTTACTAGAAGACCTGGCTTTGATAGAAGAATATTTCAAGATGGTATTTATATAATTGAAAAAGCAGGTAAAGAAATTTAGTTTTAAAAATAATTATATGATACTGATTTTATAAATAATGGAGACCTAAAATGGATAAAAAATTATTAGACTTTAAAAATAAAAAAAAATCAAAAAATCCTAAGTTTATTAGGCAAGATGCTTATAAAAAAAAGAGAATCACACTCGGTTGGAGAAAACCTAGGGGTTGGGATTCAAAACAAAGAAAGAGAATGCAGAGACAAGCAATAGTTGAACCAGGTTATGGAAGTCCAAAAGAGTTAAGAGGAGTACATAAATCAGGATTAAAAATAGTTTATGTGTCAAATTTAGAAGATATTAAAAAAATAAACCCTAAAGAAGAAGGGGTAATTTTAAGTAAAGTTGGTTTGAAGAAAAAATTGATGCTTATTGAAGAATTAATAAAAAACAATATTACAATCTTAAATATAAAAGAACCTCAGAAATATTTAGAATTGAAGAAAAAACAGTTAGAAGATAAAAAGAAAAAAAGTGAGGAAAAGAAAGAAAAAACAAAAGAAACAAAACCAGAGTCAAAAAAAGAATCTATAGAAGAAAAATTAAGTGATGAGGAAAGAAAAAAATTAGAGAAAGAAGAAATAGATAGATTATTAACAAAGAAATTTTAATTTTGATAAAATTTTAAAAATGATTATGAGATGATGATGTAAAATGAAACCAATTCAAAAAAGATTAGCAGCAAAGATTACAAAAAGATCAGTAAAAAAAATTAAATTTGATCCTTTAAAAATTAATAAAATAAAAGAAGCAATTACAAGAGCAGATGTTAAATCTTTAATAAAGGATAATGCAATTATTATTGAAAAAGATAAAGGAATCTCAAAAGCAAGGATAAGAAAAGCAAAAAAACAAAGAGCAAAAGGTAGAAGAATAGGGCCCGGTTCAAGAAAAGGAAAAGCTACAGCGAGAAATAATCCAAAAAGGGCGTGGATAAATAAAATGAGATTGCAAAGAAGTTTTTTAAAAAATTTAAAAGAAAAAGGTAAAATAACAAATGATGTTTATAAAGATTTATATTTAAAATCAAAAGGTGGATTTTTTAGAAGCAAAAGACATATTAAATTATATTTAACTGAGAAAAAATTAATAAAGACTGATTAAAATGAGAAAAAAATTATATACTGTTCCTTATAGAAGAAAAAGAGAAGGGAAAACAGATTATAGAAAGAGATTAATAATTTTAAAATCTAAATTGCCTAGATTAGTTATTAGA
Source organism: Candidatus Woesearchaeota archaeon (assembly GCA_038874655.1). GTDB lineage: Archaea > Nanobdellota > Nanobdellia > Woesearchaeales > GW2011-AR15 > JAAXVZ01. Next base: position 240,562 of record JAVZBY010000001.1, read on the forward strand.
AAATCTAATAAGCATATGTTAGCTCAGATCATAGTTTTTAATGAAACAGGAGATAAAGTTTTGTATTCAGCAAATACAAAAGAATTAAATAAATATGGTTGGGATAAAAGTACAAGTAATATTCCAAGTGCTTATTTAGTTGGATTATTAATAGCAAAAAAGGCATTAAAAGATAATGACGAGCTAGAGGTTGTTGTAGATTTAGGATTACAAGCACCAATAAAGGGTTCAAAATTATTTGCTGTTGTTAAAGGTGCATCAGATGGTGGTTTAAAAATAAATTATTCAGAAGAAGTTGTTCCAAAAGAAGAAAGATTATTTGGAGAACATATATCTCTAAAAGATTTAGTATTGAAAGTTAAAGATAAAATCTTAAATCAATAAAAATTTAATTGAATGATAAAAATGGCAGATGAAATTATAGAAAATAATTATGATAATGAAATGGAGATTTTGGTAGACGAAGAAGCACCTATCATTATAGATGAGGGTGAATGGAAACCAAAAACCGAATTAGGAAAGAAGGTTGCTTCAGGAGAAATTACAGATATAAACTTTATGTTATTTTAGAAAAAGGAATTGTAGATAAATTAGTTCCTGATTTGCAAAGCGATTTATTATTAATTGGACAAGCAAAAGGTAAGTTTGGTGGTGGTAAAAGAAGAGTTTTTAGACAAACACAAAAGAAAACAAAAGAAGGCAATAAACCAAAATTTGCAACATTGGCAGTAGTTGGAAATAAAAAAGGAATTATTGGTTTAGGATATGGGAAATCTAAAGAAACTGTGCCTGCAAGAGAAAAAGCAATTAGAGATGCTAAGTTTAATATTTTTAAAATAAGAAGAGGATGTGGTAGTTGGGAATGTGGTTGTGGTGAGCCACATTCATTACCTTTTACAGTTGAAGGAAAATGTGGCAGCACTATTATAAGATTAGTTCCTGCTCCTAAAGGAACAGGTTTAAGGGTTGATAAAGAGATAGCTAAAATTTTAGATTTAGCAGGAATAAAAGATGTTTGGTCAAAAACATATGGTCAATCAAGAACAAAAATAAATATGATTAAAGCAGCTGAAAGAGCTTTAAAGAAGTTGATGTCAACAAAATTACAACCTGTACATTATCAAAAATTAAGTGCTATAGATGGTCCTACTGAAAAAGAAAAGCAAGGTGTTAAGAATGAATAAGATAGCAGTAATAAGGATTAGAGGAGATGTAAATTTAAGACAAGAAGTTAAAGATACTTTTAAGCATTTAAATTTATTGAGAAAAAATGTTTGTGTTATATTAGATAATACACCAGAAAATTTAGGACAAGTTGTTAAGGTTAAGGATTATGTTACATGGGGAGAAGTTTCTGATGAAGTTATTAAAATGTTGTTCGAGAAAAGAGGAGAATTATATAAAGGGAATAAAGATAATTTTGTAGAATTTAATGGAAAAAAGTATAAAAAATATTTTAGATTGAATATGCCTAAAAAAGGGTTTGGCACAAAAGGAATTAAATATCCTTTTAATAAAGGAGGCGCCTTAGGATATAGAGGAGATAAAATTAATGATCTAATTATGAGAATGTTATAATAATTAAGAGGATGATTTAAATGCAACATAAGAGAAGTAAAAGGTCAAGAATAAGAGCAGCAAAAAAAACAGCAGGGCATGGTTCTAAAAAGAAGAATAGAGGTTCAGGTCAAAGAGGAGGATTTGGTAAATCAAACATAGGTAAAAGGGGTAGTGCAAAATTAATGAAAATAGCAAAAGGATTAACCCAGCAAGAGTATTTAGGTAAATATGGTTTTAAATCTATAGAAAAAAAGAAAAATAAAAAAGATAAAACAATAAATCTTTTTGAATTACAAAACAGACTTATGAGCCTTTTTAATGAAGGTAAAATAAAAAAGGAAAATGATACTTTTATAGTTGATTTAACGGAATTAGGTTACGATAAGTTGTTATCAAAAGGAGATGTTATTTACAAAATGAATATTAAAGTAAAAAAAGCAACAGAAAATGCAGTAGATAAGATCAAAGAAAAAGGGGGAAATGTTGAATTAATATAATTCTTTTTTAATTAATTTTTTTTAACTTTTTATTCTTAAATTTTTATAACCTAAAAATATAATAAACTAATTTTATAATATTAAATGCAAAAAGATTAAAAAGGTGTTTTTTTTCTAATAATTAAAATGGGATTTTTTGATAATATTTTATTAAATTTACCAGAAGTTGAAGCACCAAAACAAAAAAGATTACCTTTTAATGAAAGGCTTAAATGGACCTTAATTGTGTTATTTTTGTTTTTTGTTTTAGGCATGATTCCATTATGGCCTTTAGGAGAAAATACCTTAGCTCAATTTGAATATTTATCTATTATTTTAGGAGCAGAGTTTGGTAGCTTAATTTCACTTGGAATTGGACCAATTGTAACAGGTTCTATAATATTACAATTATTAAATGGTGCAGGAATTTTTAAATTTGATTTAACAACCCATGAAGGGAAACAAAAATTTCAAGGTTTTCAAAAATTGTTTTCCATATTTTTTATAATTTTTGAATCAGCAATTTATGTTTTTATGGGAGGTATTTTACCTCCTTCAGGCTTATCAAGTTCATTAAAATTACAAATGCAATTTTTGTTAATTTTTGAATTATTTTTAGGTGGAATGTTAATCTTATTTATGGATGAAATTGTTAGCAAATGGGGCTTTGGTTCAGGAATTTCTTTGTTTATAGCAGCTGGCATAAGTAAACAAATTGTAATAAGATTAATATCCTTTACTGATACAGCAGGCAATCTAATTTGGGAATCTGGATTTCAGCCAGAACAAATTGTAGGAACCTTATGGAGCACTTTTATTTCTTTAAGTAATGGTAATTTACAAGGAGCATTAATAGCATTATCTGCGATTGTTGCAACAATTATTATTTTTGTAATTGCAGTTTATGCTCAATCAATGAAAATAGAAATACCTCTGTCATTTGGTAGAATAAGAGGTCAAGGTATAAGATGGCCTTTACAATTTATTTATACAAGTAATATTCCAGTTATTTTAGTAGCTTCTCTGTTCGCAACTTTACAATTATGGGTTAGATTATTGCAAAATTGGACAGGAGGCAATCCTTTGCCTATTATAGGTGGTTATACAACAGGAGGTGTCCCTGTTGGTTTAGTTGCTGTTCTAAATGGACCACATTTATTAAATGCATTAATTCAAAGTAATGGTCAATTTTCATTAATATGGCCTGTATTATTGCAATCATTAATTTATATTATCTTGATGATAGGAGGTTCTGTTTTATTCTCAATATTTTGGGTACAAACATCTGGAATGGATGCAGAAAGTTTAGCAAACCAAATTTTAGCATCTGGATTACAAATTCCAGGATTTAGAAAAGATAAGAGAATTTTAGAGAGAATGCTTAATAGATATATTATGCCATTAACAGTAATGGGTGCTATTACAGTAGGTTTTTTAGCTGCAGCAGCTGATTTATTAGGAGCACTATCTAGAGGAACAGGAATTTTATTGACTGTTATGATTGTTTATAAATTATATGAAGATATTGCTAGAGAGCATTTGTATGATATGAATCCTTTAATGAGAAAGTTTATGGGAAAATAAGAAATTAAAAAGTATTTTTTTATTGTTTATTTTAATAATCTTTTTTTACTTCATGGCCGCCAAATTTGTTTCTTAATAAAGCTACAATTTTTCCAGAAAAGCTTTCTTGTTGTCTTGATCTATATCTTAATGCTAATGCTAAACTTATCAATGGACTAGGTGTTTCAGTTTTTAATGATTCAAGTACAGTCCATTTTCCTGTAGATCCGCCACCAATGAAATCTTTTGTTTTATCAACATCTTTTAATGATTCAGCAGTTAGTTCTAAAAGCCATGATCTTATAACAGAACCATTGTTCCATAAATTTGCAATTTTTTCTAAATCTTGATTTGTAAATTTATATTGTGAATTCTTTAATAACTCAAAACCCTCAGCATATGATTGCATTAACGCATATTCAATTCCATTATGTATCATTTTTACAAAATGACCAGAGCCACTTTCACCTATATAAGAATAACCATTTTTAGCAGATAATACTTCTAATAATGGTTTTATTTTTTCATATGCTTTTTTATTACCTCCAACCATTAAACAATAACCGTTTTTTTCACCATGAATTCCGCCACTTGTTCCAATGTCTAAATAATAAATACTCTTTTTTTCTAATTCTTTTGCTCTTCTGATTGAGTCTTCATAAAAAGTATTGCCACCATCAATTAAAATGTCTTCTTTATTTAAAAAAGGTAATAAATCTTTTATTGTATCATCAATAGCTTCATGAGGAATCATCATCCAAATTATTTTATTTTTAGGTAATTTATGAGATAATTCTTTTAATGAATATGAAGCTTCTGTATTTTTTATTTTTTTTACAGCTTCTTTTGTTTTTTCAGGGGTTCTATTATAAACAACAATATTATGTTTTTTTGATAATCTTTTTACCATTGAAAAACCCATTTTTCCTAAACCAATAAAACCAATTTTCATATTTTCACCTTTTTAATTTTGTATTATATGATTTTATATTATTTAGTCAATTTGTAATATTATTGAGTTTATTTTGTAAGCTAATTTAGCAGGGCATTCATTAATTTTTGTTTTTTTATCTAAAAATTTTTCAAATGCTTGCTTTTTTTCTTTTCCTATAAATAAAAATATGCCTAATTTTGTTTTTAGAACAAGGCTTTTTGTAGAAGTCATTCTATTTTTTGGTAGTTTAGGTGAGTCATTTATTTCAATAAAATATTTACTATTATTTTTTATACTATGATGGTTTGGAAATAATGCACAAATATGACAATCTTCGCCAACACCAAAAATTGCAATATCAAAATAACCAAATTTTTTTAATTCACTTGTATAAGAATTTATATCATGTTTTTCTATATCAAAAGGATGTATGTTTTTTTCTGGAAGCCCTTTTTCTTTTGTGAGAGTATTAAGTAATTTATTTTTTAGCATATTAAAATTGCTTTCTTCATGATGCAATGGAACAATTCTCTCATCAACTAAAAATATGTGCACTTTTTTCCAATCAATATCTTCTTTTTTTAATTCGTTAAACAGAATTTGGACACTTCTTCCTCCTGGAAAACCAAACACAATAGGTTTTTTTGATTTATTTATATAATTTTTAATCTTTTTTATAACTTCTTTTATGTTGTTTGTAATAATTAGGTTTTTTTCTTTTTGTTTTGATTTATTTTTAGATTTTTTTTTCATTTTTTTTATATTTATCTATTTTAGGATATTGATTTTTATTTTTATAAAGGTTCTTTCCATTTTGTTATTTCAGCTTGATGAGGACCCCAACTAAATTTTTCATATAAATATATTTTCTTAGGTTTTTTTGTTATTTTATCAATTATTTTCCATGAATATTTTACTTCTTCCCAACTTGTGAATAATGTTTTATCTCCTACTAAAGCATCATATATTAATTTTTCATATGCTTCAGGTGTATTTAAAGGAAAAAGACATTCATGACAAAAGTCCATAGAAACAGGAATTAATTTGAATTCATTTCCTGGGTTTTTTGCATTAAATTGTAAATGAATTCCTTCATCAGGTTGAATTCTTATTCTTAGAATATTGTTTTCTGCTTCTTTGTTTTTTCCTTTTTTAAAGATTATCACAATTTCAGATGCTTTTCTTTTTAAGTATTTTCCAGTTCTTATAAAAATAGGTACATTTTTCCATCTCTTATTATTTATTTCAATTTTTAGTGCAGAATATGTGTCTGTTTTTGAATTTTTTTTTACATCTTTTTCTTCTAAGTAGCCAATATATTGACCTAAAATAATTTTTTTTATTTTTACTTTTTTTAAAATTTCTATTTTTGCTTTTTTTATGTCTTTAATATTATTGCTTCTATTTTCCATTGTTACTAATGAAACTAATTGTAATAGATGATTTTGAATCATGTCTTTTAATGAACCATAATTGTCATAGTAATTACCCCTGTTTTCAATTCCAATATTTTCTAAAACAGAGATTTGTATTTCTTCAATGTCTTTGTTGCTCCAAAGTTTTTCAAAAATTCTATTTGAGTATCTTAATGCCAATAAATTTTGAACAGTTTCTTTTCCTAAGTAATGGTCTATTCTATAAATAGAGTTTTCAGAAAATAATTGATTTAATATTTTATTAAGATTTTGTGCAGATTTTAAATCATGTCCAAAAGGTTTTTCTATTATTATTCTGTGAACTTTATCTTTTTTTATACATTCATTTAATTTTAGATTTTTTATAATATTTTCAAAATGTTCAGGTTTTGTTGCTAAATAAAATATTCGGTTTCCTTTTGTATTGTGTTTTATGTCTAAATCACTAAGCAATTTTTTTAATTCGTTATAGTCTTGTTCAGTGTCAAAATCATTTTTAAAATAATAAATTTTATTTGTTAATCTGTTAATTATTTCCTCTTTATGATGTTTTGTATATTTTTTTATAGATTCTTTTACTTCGTTTCGATATTCGTCAGTTGTTTTTTCTTTTCTGGCAATACCTATAATGGCAAAGTTTTCAGGCAATAACTTTTTTGATTCTAAATAATATAATGCAGGCATTAGTTTTCTGTGGGTTAGATCACCTGTAGAACCAAATATTATAAATAATGTATCAATTGGTTTTTGCATAATTTTTTGTAATGGTTTTTATTTTATTAATATTTTGTTTATGTGAATTTTTTTATTGATTTTTTTCTTATTTGTTTTTTAGTTTTTATTTTTTATTTAGTTTGGTTTAAGAATAATTTTATAAAAGAATTCATTCTTTTAATTTTTATGATAAAGCCAAATGCATTAATGTTTGGAACAGCAGGAATTCCGATTTCAAGTAAAAAAAAAGATACTTTCGGTGGTATTGAAAGGGTTAGGGAATTAGATTTAGATGCAATGGAGTTAGAGTTTGTACATAATGTAAATGTTAGTAAAGAAAAAGCACCTGAAGTTAAAAAAGTAGCATTGGATAAAAAGGTTTTATTGACTTGTCATGCACCCTATTTTATTAATTTAAATGCTGTTGAGCATGAAAAAAGACAGGCAAGCATAGATAGAATTTTAAAATCAGCAGAAATATTGTATTTAGCAGGTGGCTATAGTGTTTGTTTTCATCCTGGGTTTTATTTAAGTATGGAAAAAACAAAGGTTTATGAAACAATAAAAGAAAACATAAAAAAAATTAGAAAAGAAATGGATGATAAGGGTTATGATGTTTATTTAAGACCTGAGACAACAGGAAAAGAAACGCAATTTGGAAATGTTGAAGAATTATTAAAAATAAGTCAAGAGATTAATGGTGTTATGCCTGTTATTGATTTCTCTCATTTGCATGCTAGAACAAATGGAAGATATAATTCCTATGAAGAGTTTAAAGAAGTTTTAGAACTAGTTGAAAAATATTTAGGTAAAGAGGGCTTAAATAATATGCATATTCATTTATCTGGAATTGATTATAGTGAAAAAGGAGAGAAAAATCACTTAATCTTAGAAGAATCTGATCTAAATTATAAGGATTTAATTAAAACATGGAAAGAATTTAAAATAAAAGGTGTTGTAATTTCTGAAAGTCCAAATATAGAGGAGGATGCTTTGTTGATGAAAAGAATTTATAATAGTTTTTAATTATTTTTTGTAATTATTTGAATTCTGCTTTCATTCTTTCTAAATGTTTTTTATTTATTCTTATTTTTTCTAATACTTGAGCTAATGTCATTTCTAATCCTTTGGGTCTTTTTTTGAAAAATTCATCAATATCTTTTTCACTTTCTGAGTCAGATAGTACTGCTAAGTTTGAGACAACTCTTCTTAATAGCATTTTTGTTTCTCCTAATCTTTTATCTAATTCAGTCCAATTTTCTTTAATAAAAGGCCAAAGCATTTTTTTAGCGATTGGGTTCCCAGCTAAACCAGAAGCAGGATATAAAATATCTGAAAATCTTATTTCATCAGAAAGCATAAAATCAAATGTTTTTTTAAGTAATTTTTCATCTTTGAAAGAAGTAAGTGCTAATAAAAATCTAACTTTTTCTTCCTGTGTTTTTGCGTTTCTATAAAAATCTAAAAATTTATTATAAAGTAATTCAGAATTTTCATTCCAAGCTAATATATTGAAAACAGGCATTTGTAAATCAGGGTCAAGATTGTTTTTCAAGTATGAATTAAATCTTTTTTTTGCTTCTTCTATTATTTCTTGATTTTCTAATTTGCCTAAAAATGAAATTACTTTTGCTCTTAACATAGGAGTTGTGTGTTTTTCATTATTTTGTTTATCCCAAGTTAATTTTTTAAATGATTCATACAAGAATTTTTTGATAAACTCTGAGATAGTTTTGTTAAATGTTTCATAATAAGTTAAATAATAAATTGATCCAAGATTATCTAAAATATCAGAGCAAACTAAAAAATCAATTTCACCATAATAATTAGTTATAAAATCTAGATACTCTTTTGTTTTTATTTCTCCGGATTTTGCTAATGCATATAAATCATTTTGTAAAGCCCATCTATCAATGTTAGAGAAATTATTTAATTTTGTTTTTAAGTAATTTAAATTTTTTGAATTGTATTTAACTCTGTAAAATCCATAATAGCCTTCATTTATTAAATAGGGGGATATTTTTTCTATTTTTGCTTCTTTATTTAATAAAATATCTTTTTTAGTATTTTTTTCAATAAAGTTAATTCTTACAGGGATAAGCCATTTATCTTTTGAATTTTGTTTTTCTAATAAAAATCTCTTTTGTTTTAATATTATAAATTCTTTTTGTTTTTGTTTTGTTTTTTTTACTTTTTCATCAGCAATAACTAAAGGATAGCCAGTTTTTTTAATCCAATTTTTTAAAAATTTTTTAATTGGTTTTTTTGAAACTTTTTCCCAAGAGTTCCATAAATCAATTGACTCAGTATTAGAATATTTGTATTTTTTTAGATAATATTTAATGCCTTCAATAAAGTGTTTTTCTCCAATATAGTGATTAAGCATTCTTAAAATGCTGCCTCCTTTGTCATAACTAATGTCATCAAATATTTCTGCTATTTCTTTTGGTGTTTTTACTTTTGCCTCAATTGGATGAGAGCTTTTTAATGAGTCAATTCTCATAGCACTTTCTGTTGAGTCGGATAAAAATTGGTCCCAAAAGTCAAATTCAGGAAACACATCAGCAACAGCTTTTGTTGCCATATAAGTAGCAAAACTTTCATTAAGCCATAAGTCATTCCACCATTTCATTGTAACTAAGTTGCCAAACCATTGGTGGGCAATTTCATGAGCAATGATTTCAGCTATTCTTTGTTTTGTTGCAGTTGAGGAGATCTTAGGATCAAAGAGTAAGGCATTCTCTCTAAAAGTTATTGCTCCCCAATTTTCCATTGCTCCAGCAGCAAAATCTGCAATTGCAATTAAATCCATTTTTGGCAATGGATAAGGTATTTGAAAGTAATCTTCATAATATTTTAAGAATTTTTTTCCTAATTCTAAAGCATAATAACCTTGCTCTTTTTTCCCAGGAGTTGTTATAACTCTTATGAGTGTTTCTTTTTCTTTATTTCCTATTTTGTTTTTTACTTTATCTTCAATCCATTCAAAATTACCTGCAGATAAATAAACTAAATAAGTAGACATTATTGGAGTTGTTTCAAAAATGTGTGCTTTTTTTGTTTCTTTTATTATTTCTTTTTTTTCATTTTCTCTTTCTAATATAATTGTTTTTATTTCTTTCATAGGCATATTAGATATTGCGGTTTCATTTTCTTTTGTTATTATTGTTATATCAAAAGTCGCTTTATAATTAGGATGGTCTATACAAGGAAAAGCTCTTCTTGCATCAGCAGCTTCAAATTGTGTTGTTGCCATGTATTTTTCAATTTTAGAATTTGTTTTTTCATCATAGATGTAATATTTGCTTCTATAGAAACCAACTAATTGATCATTAAGAATACCTTTAAAATTAATTTTTATAACAATTTTTCCAGAAACTTTTTTTGGCAATGTCAATATTAATTCTTCATTTTCATTATTTATTTTTATTTTTGGTTCTAGTTTATTTGATTTATAGATTATTTCTGCTTTTTTTATTTCTAAATCTGCACTGTTTAAGATAATTTTATTGGTGGGATTTGTTTTTAGTAAAAGCTCAACAATTCCATCAAAAGTAAATTTTTCTAGATCGGGTTCAAAAGTTAATTTGTAATTTAAAGGTTTTATTTTATTCATTTTCTCACCATTTTTTATCTTACAATTTTTAACTTATAATATTTTTAGGTTATCAAAATTATTTATTTACTTGTTTTTATAACTTTCCTTTATATCTAATTTTTAATTTTTTCATTATAAAAAAATAGTATTAACAATAGAATTTTTTTTAGATTTTAGATTATAATGCTGAATAAGGAACTTAATAGGTTTAATGAGATTATATATACAAAATATGAAATTGGTACAAATAAAAAAATGTATTTCAAGCCAGCTTTTATGCTACCTTCCCTTAAATCAGCAATTATCATAGCAGATATAGTGGATATTATTATTATGCAAATTTTCGAAAATAGTATGAAATCTTTTGGTTGTATTGTTTTAAATTTAAAGTTAAAAGGCAATACATTATATGATGAAGTTATGCTTAATTTTTCACCTAAATTTTGAATTATAGTCATTAAATTAAATGATAAGGAAAATAGAATTGGTGAGATTATTACTGCTGTGAAAGCAATGAATATGACAAAACTTGTAACAGATGCAATAAGTTCTTTTTTCAAGTAATAGGCATCTTTTACGTTTTCGGCAATTTTTTCTATTAATTCTGATATGTTTGTTCCAGATTTTAATCCTACTATAATCATGTCAATACTTTCCTGTAATAATGTGCTATTATATTTTTCAGCAAATTCTTTTAATGCCTCTTCTGTGTCATAACCTGCCATTACTTTTTTAGCAACAATTTCAATTTCCTTTTCTAAAATACCATATTGTGGTGCAATGGAATTCCAAAGTGCTTTATCAAATGACATTCCTGATCTAAGATTAACAGAAACATCATCTAAAAAATCAGGCAAAACGTTTTCAATTTCTCTTGTTCTATTAAAAATAACAAATTCATAATAAAGAAAGTATATTAAAAAAATTAACCCTATTGTAATAAACTCAGTTATAGTTAAAATAATAAATGAAGAAATTCCAACAGCAAAAGGAGAATTTTTTTTTATATAATTATGTGCAAATAAAAAATAAGAGGTTATTGTTAAAATTATTGACAAAAAAAATACAAAACCATATTGAGAATAAGGAACATTATAATTGCCTGTTTTAGCTAAGTATTTTTTTAAATTAAGTCTTATGTTTTTTGGAATTATTGCTTCCCCTAAATTTTTGAAAATGCTCATTCCATCACCATTGGTTTTAATGATTTAAATAATAAAATAAAAAAAAGCTGTACAACAAAAACAATAAATGCTAATGCTAATAAAACTTTCATATTTATTATAATTATGCCTGGCATGAAACTAGTAGCAACAACTAATAATGCAGTTCCCAAGGAAGGAAGTATTGTTCCAATTATTAAATAAAACATGGTAGCTGGGTTTAGTTTTTTACCATATTCTTGTATTTGAATTAAGTGTTCTTTTGTTATGTCTTTTAGTGTTTCTTTTAATGTGTGTTTAATTTCTGACCCAGTTCTTAGAGCGCTTAAAATTTCTTCCATTAATTTTGAATAAGCTTTTGATGGGCTTAATTCAATTGATTTTTTAATAGCATCTTCTAATGGCATACCTAAATCTATATCATAGATAAGCTCTTTAAAATAATAGCTGGAATTAGTTTTTAATTTTGAAACACTTTCTAAAGCATTTACTAAAGAAGAACCACTTTCCAATTTTAATAGTAAATGTCTTGCAGAATATAATAAATCAGATTCAAGCATGGCTTTTCTATTTTCTAATGAAAAATTTGGAAGTAATTTTATAAAATTAAAAACAAAGATAAAACTAATAAAAAATATTAGCGCTAAATAATATAATGGAAAAGGTCTATTCAAATATAAAAAAAAACCAAATGATGTAAAACTTAAAGCAATTATAAAACTAAAAAAATAGGTTATCTTAACAAATTTTTCAATATTATAATCGATTTTTGCTTTTTTTATTGTTTCTTCAAAATTTTTTGAAAAAAAAAGATATTTCTTCATTTTGTTAATTTTATTTTTTAATTTTTTTATTAAAGCTATAGTGGTTTAGGATTTTATTTTTTATAATCTAAGTTATTCAAAACAAATCTCATTAATTCATCTTTGTCTGTGTAATAATCACTCATAATTAAACCGATTGTGTTTATATCTTCAATATTTTTTATGACCATCCACTTTAGAATACTAATTTTTTCCTTTAAATCATCATATATCATTTTAGCTGTCATACCAGTATAAAGATTTAAAGTTCTTATGAGTTTATCAGGATTATTTAATTGTTTCATAATACTATTTAATTCGTCATATTGCATTATCATATTTGGCAAGCCATTTTCTAGTATTTCAGCAATCTGGAATGTTTTTCTTTTTCCAGTTCTTCTATTTCTGTTTTGAACAACTATTAAACCAATAGAGGAAAGTAGTTGTTTTGGCAAGTTTATAGGAGGATTTGTTAATCTTGCAATTGCTTCATCAACATTGCTTGCATGAAATGTTGAATATACACTATGACCTGTGTGTATGGCTTCAAACATAACTTCAATTTCTTTTTCTCTTCTAATTTCACCAACTATGATTCTATCTGGTCTCATTCTTAAGGTGTTTATCATACAATCAAGCATTGTTATTTCGCCTTTTCCCTCTGGATTTGGCAATCTGCTTTGCATTGGAATCCAATGTAATGTTTCTGGCAAATTTAATTCTCTAGTATCTTCAATTGAAATTATTCTTTGATTTGGCGGAAAAAAGTTTGAGATGCTATTTAAAAAAGATGTTTTTCCTGAACCTGTTCCACCGACAATTAATATAGAAATTTCATATTGGATTGCTTGCCATATTAACGCAGCAGAACTTAAATCAATTGTTCCATTTTTTATTAGCGATGTTATTGTCCATGGGGTTTTTGAAAATTTTCTTATTGTGATGGTGTTTCCTTTACTAGTTATAGGCATTAATGTTGCATTTACTCTGTCTCCAGTTTCTAAATGTGCATCTAATAAAGGTTGTAGATAACTAATACCTCTATCAACTTTTCTTCCAATGACTGTAGCAAAATGTCGAATTTTGTTTTCATCATTAAAAATTATATTTGTTTTTAACCAACCATGTTTTCTATGATAAACCCAAACAGGTGTTTTTGCATTGTTAACCACAATTTCTTCTAAATTTGTATCTTCTAATAGAAATTCAATCTCAGCTAAACCCAAACTTGTAATTAATATGTAATTTGTTATTATATCAATAGTATTTTGATCTGCATTAGAAAATTGAGTTTTTACTAATTCTTTTAACTTTATTTTAAATTTTTCTCTAATGTCTTTCTCAGAATCAGTAGTTTTTTTCTTTGATAATTCAAAACTTAAATTTAATATAATTTCTTCTCTTATTTTTTCAATAATTCTTTTTGTTTGCTCAGAAATATTTAAGAGAGATAAATAATATATAGGGACAGGTTCTCCTTTTTGTGTATAAATGTGAATTTGTAAAGGTATTTTGTTAATTTCAATTTGATAAGAATCTAATGTTTTAGTTTCCAAAATGGACCCTCTTTTTTAAGATTTATTTTATGTTAATAATTTTTTTAAACAATTTTTTAACAATATTATTTTTTGACTATATATATTTATAAATTAAATATTAATCTTTTTTAAATCTTTCTACTTTAGAATTTAAAATTATTATATAAAAAGTCGTAGAATAAGTTTTAATAATTAATTATATACCAAATAAGTTTTTTCCATACATATTTAATAATAAAATAAGAATTATTATGAAAATTGCTAAAAATATAATATGCCCAGGTTTAAATTCTATTTTAGATCTGTAATCTTCAAAATATCTTGTTAAGCCAGCACCACTCATAGGCATACTAATTTTATCTTTTGCCATCTTATTTTCTTAAAAATTAAATTTATTTAAAAAAGTTTTGATTAAAGAAGGGGTAAAAATAATTTTCTAACTCTTTTTTTATTTTTTAAGTAATTTTTAAAGGCATTATTTTAAGTAATATTTTTAAGTATTTAGGTATTTAATTTAAGAATGATAAAAAAAATAAAGAAACTTTTTTTTTCATATTTTTCTTTTATGAGTAAGGAATTAAATCCAAATACAATTACTTTTTTTAGATTTTTCTTTGGCATAATAATGATATATTTTGCTTTTTTCAAGAATAGGGAATTTTTTTTTATGAGTTATGCTTTTGCATTAATTACAGATATTTTAGATGGATTTGTGGCTAGAAAATATAAAAAAGAAACACATAAAGGAAAGATATTAGATATTTTAGCTGATAATTTTATTTTAGTTTGTTTGTTTATTGGTTTTTTGCTAATGAAAAAGGTCTTTATTTTAGCTTATAAACCACATTTGATTTTTATTTTGAGTTATTATTTTTTTGTACAGATTATTAGCTTTATTTTTACAAGCAAATTTATCTTTAAAAGAACAATTGCAGCAAATATAGCTGCTATTATTTTTCCTTTTTTAATTTTTTTTATGTTTTTTTTTGATTTAAATTTTTTAGTTTATCCTTATCTTATTTTTATGATATTTAGTTTGAGTGAGAAACTTATCTTAACATTAGCTAATGAAGATAGAATTTCTTTGTTTTTGATTAAGTCAAATGTACATAAGATTTTTTTATTTTTTATTGTGATTTTGATGACTTTTTTTTTATTTTTATTAACAGGTTTTTCAGAAAATTATTTTTTTGAAGAATTATCTAATAAAACATTAGAGAATAACAATATAGATTCTTTAAATCCAAGTTCTAATGATTATTTAGAAGTTTGTTTTGAAAATTCAAAATGTATTATTGCAGAAGTTAGAGATAATGATAGTGAGAGAATTTTAGGTTTAATGTATCGAGAAAATATTAATGAAAGTTTTGGAATGCTTTTTGTTTTTGATAGTAATGTTGATTATGCTTTTTGGATGAAAAATATGAAATTTAATATTGATATTATTTTTATTGATGAAAATAAAACAATTGTTTCAATAGTAAAAGGTGCTTTTCCATGTAATAAGCCAGATAACGAATGTGAGCTTTATTTTTCAAAAAAGCCCTATAAATATGTAATTGAAGTAACATCTGGATTTACAAATAAATATGATATTTTTGAAGGACAAAAGGTTTTTTTTGAGTTTAATTTATCTAAGAAATAAAAAATATTTACTTTATAACTATCTTGTAAAATAAATTATAGAACAGATTAAATACTTTTTTATTTTTTCTAATTTTTATCTAAAATATGATAAAAAACACATTTATTTTTTTGCCTAAATTTGGCTATGAAAAAGAAAAAAAGTTATGGGAATTAGGGATTAAAACTTGGGATGATTTTCTTGCAACAAAAAAAATATTAGGAATCTCAGATTTTAATAAAAAAAGATATGATGAGATTATTAAAAATGCAAAAAAAGCACTTTTAGATAATAATAGTAGTTATTTTTTGGACAAATTAAAGCATAGGGATAATTGGCGTTTATATGATTTTTTTAAGGAAGATTCTGTTTTTTTGGATATTGAAGTTTCAAGAATAAATGGTTTTTTAACAATGATTGGTTTATTTGATGGCATAGATACTAAAATAATGGTTAAAGATCTAAATTTGAATTTAGATGCATTAAAAAAAGAACTTTCTAAATATAAGTTGATTATAACTTTTAATGGTAGTGTTTTTGATATTCCTTTCTTAAATAAAAAATATCCTAATTTATTACCAAGCATACCAAATATAGATGTTAAACATTTGTGTAATTTAATAGGGTTAAAAGGCACATTAAAAGAAATAGAAAAGAAATTAGAAATAAAAAGACAAAATGAAATAGTCAATAAATTATATGGTGGAGATCCGTTTAGATTATGGAAAATATTTAAAGCAACAGGAGATAAATATTATTTGGATTTATTAGTTGAATATAATGAAGAAGACATTATTAATTTGAAAAAGATTTGCGAGTATTGTATCAACGAATTAAAAAATGAGATAAACAATATATTTAAATTATTTTAATTTTATTTCTATTTATGCTTAAATTTTCAAAAGATGAAATAGAGCAGTTAATTAAAGCAGGAATTGTTTTAAGTTTAGCATTTACTATTTTAAATATTGGTTTGAGGGATTTGATATTTGGTTTTAATAATATCTATAAATTTTTTAATATATTTATAATTTTCATTATTACTTTATTAACTGTCGGACTGGCTTTTTTAGTACATGAATTAGCACATAAATTTTTAGCACAAAAATATAAATGTAAAGCAGAATTTAAAGCAAATAATACAATGCTTTTTTTTGGTCTTATGACTAGTTTTTTAGGCTTTATTTTTATTTCACCAGGAGCAGTATATATTCAAGGAAGAATTAATAAAAGTCAAAACGCTAAAATCTCCTTAGTAGGACCATTATCTAATTTAATACTAGGTTTTATCTTTTTTGTTTTTTTTGTTTTTTTTAGAGATACAATAATTAGTAATTTCTTTTTTTATGGTCTAAAAATTAATTTCTTTTTAGGATTTTTTAATTTATTGCCTTTTTATGGTTTTGATGGATTTAATGTTTTTAAGTGGAATAAATTTATATATTTCTTTTTTTTAATAATTGCATTAATTTTATGGTTTCTTTCATTTTTTATTATATAGTTTTTCTACTTTTTCTACTTAATCTTTTTATATTAATTATTTTTTTTGTCTTTTAAGTTTTTTTATTTAAGTTATTGTTAATAATATGATAATAAGTTAAGTTATGGCTAATAAATTAAGTTATAGCATATATCTTTTTAAATAAATTTTATTTTTTCAATTTTAATTCAATATTTTTTGTTTGTTTATTTGTCATTGTGTTATTTAGGGTGATTATATGGAAAAAAGCATGAAGAAAAAAAATGTTTCAGAAAATAAATACAAAGAAGAAGCAAAAAAATATGTAAAGAAAAATTTTATAATCAATATCTCACTTTTATTAGTTTTTATTTTCTTGTTTATTTCTACACTTTTTATTATTTTTTTGAATACAAGAGAAATGAGTCCAAATGACCCAAGTTTTTTGAAAAGTGCATATTCTTTTAATGAGAGGTTATTTAAAAAAGAAAAAATGCCTGTAGCAATAGTAAATGGCGAAAAAATAGATTTTGTAGATATAGAAAAAAGATATAATAGCTTACCAGATATTTATAAAAGTGTAATGTCTTATGATGATATTTTAAATCAAGTTATAGATGAAAAGATTTTACTTCAAGAGGCAAAAAAAGAAAATATATTGGTGACTGAAGAAGAAATTAACACAGAGATTCAAAATATTTTGGCATATAATGGTTTAAGTGAAACAGATTTAATTAATCTTTTAAAAGAAAGAAATATGTCAATAAATGATCTAAAAAATTTATATCAATATCAACTTTTAATAACAAAACTTTTGAATAAAACAATTTTATCTAAGATAATTGTAAATGATAAAGAAATTAAAGATTATTATGATGAAAATATTGAGCTTTTTAAAGTTCCAGAGACTATCAATGTTAGTCATTTAATCATTTGCCATAATGAGAGTATAAGGTGTGTTTCTGATTTATCAAAAGAAGAATCCTACAAATTAATCCAAAAAATTAAGAAAGAAATTGATGATTCAAATGAAGCATTTGATTTTTTTGTTAGAAAATATTCAAATGAACCTAATGTCAATATAACAAATGGAAATTTAGGTTGGTTAAGTAAAAAAGATAACATAGATAAGGATTTTTTAACAAATGCATTTAATATGACTATAAATGAAACAAGAATAGTAGAAACACAATTTGGTTATCACATAATTAAGGTTTTTGATAAGAAGCCAGAAGAAATAATAAAATTAGATAAAGTTAAAGATCAAATTAATCAAAGTTTATATCAAACAAAAGCAGAAGAGCTATATTTAAACTATTTAAGTGAATTAAGAAATAAATCAACAATAAACATTTTTTTAAACTTAAGTAATTATAATAAAAAATAAAATCTTTAATTATTATTTATTTTTTTAAGGATTTTAAAGTTTAAATAATTGATAAGAAAATGCTTTTTATTTTAATTTTTAAAAAATTAGGATTAAAGTTGAATAAATATGTTTTAGCAATTTTATATGGTTTTTTCTATTTTTTTTTAACACTTTTAATTTTCTTTTTAGTTTCTTTTAAAATTAAGCGATTTATAATTTCTCCATTTTTGTTTTCTTTGATTGTAGGTTTTTTTATGGGAATTTTTTTTCTTTTTAAGGAAGAATATTTAATATTAGAAAAAGATATTATAATTATGAAAGGAAAAAAGAAGAGATAATTATTTTTTATAATTTTTAAAAAGAAAAAATATATTAAATATGATTAAATCTTTTTGTTTATGAAGTTTAAATTGAATTATCTTTTTTTGTTATTACTTATTATAACTTTTATTTTTGGTTATTTTTATTTTTTTCAAATTTCCCCGTTTATAGAAAAACCTCTTCCAATTTATAATTCAAATGAAAGGCAGAATGATCATGATTCAGACATAGATTTGAAAAATAAAATTATCTATTTCTTATATAATCTTGAGGCATATAAATTGCATAGTAATATTTTAGATAATACTAAACCTAAAATTTATGTTATTATTACAGATGAAATAAATAATAACCTATCCTTAGAATACTATAATCAACCAAATTATATTTTAGAAACAAATTTTTATTCTTTTTATATTGAAAATAATGAGGTCATTAATTCAGATGATATATTAAATGATAATAACTATGATTTAGGATTTATTATAAAAAAAGATTTTTTTAATTCAGATATAAATACTAACACAATATTAGAAAATATAGAAAAAGGTAATATAAAAATTAATGTTATTTCAGATGAAAAAACATTGATATTAAAAGGTTATAAAGTATTATATGATAAATTTAAGAAGATTCAAGAAAAAAATAATGAGATAACAGGAAACTTTGTAAATATAAGACCATTAAAATCAGTAAAAATTTTTAATTTATTTTTTATATTTTTGTTTGCTTCTTTTGTAGGGTTGCTTATTGAGAGAGAAAAATAATTAAATAGATTTGAAGAATAATATAAAAATTAATAAAAAAAGAATTTTATTAAAATTACTTTATTAAATTATATTTTTTTAATGTTTCTTTATATTTTTGATAATCTTCTGTATTCTTAAATTCATGTAGTACTTCTTTTGGTAATTTTGAAAGCCATTTATTTTGTATTTTTAAAACTTCTTTTATGTCATCAGGCAATATTTCTTTTTTTTCTTCTATTGTTTCTTCTTCCTCTTCATCAAATTCGGCTTCTTCACTGAACCATGATCTTATTTTTGCAAAAAAGCCTTTTGATTTTTTTGCTTTTTTTTCACTTTTAAGATCATCATTGTAATTAATTTCGTTATTTTCTTCTCTTTTGGTTTCTAAGCTATTTTCATCTTTTTTACTTTTTATATTTTCATCTAATGTTTCTTCTTCCATATTGTCTTCATCTCCAGATATAAAATCTAAAAATCTTTTTATAATTCCTTTTTTTGGTTTTTTAGTTTTTATTTCTTTTTCATCATTTATGTCTTTTTTTATATCCTCTATATTTTTTTTATCTTTTTTTATTATTTTTTTTTCATAATTAGGATTTTCTTTTTTTCTTTTTTCTAAGTATTCATCTAATTCAAAGTTTATGTCTTTTGTAATTTTTATCACCTAATTTATTATTCTTATTTTTTGATATTTTTTAATAGTTATATTTTTTTAATGTATGTTTTATGAGTATATTAATCTTTCTTTGATAACTTTGATAATTTTCTTTTATCTATTTTTTTAATATTATCTTGTTATTAATATATCTTGTAATTAATATAGTTTGTATATTTCTGTATATTATATTTATTTATATCTTTTTTTATCTTTTTTGTAATTTATTAGTAATTAGTTATTAATAATTTCTTTAATAAGCACATACTATCTTTTTATTTGTTTGTTCTTTATTTTAATTATTAACTAATTTTCATTTGATATTTTTTTATTTTTCCATTATATTTATATAGTTTTTATTCTTAATTTTTTGTATGAATAAGTTTTTTTGTTTTTTTAAAGGAAAAATTTCAATAAAAAAATCAAACTTTTTTTTGAAAATAACTAAAAAATCAAATAAATCTCAAGTTAGTATAGAATTTTTGACTATCTTTGGTTTTGTTTTTTTGATGATTGTGCCTTTAATTATTATATATTTTGATCAGTTAAATTTTCTTAAAGATTCTATCTCTGAAAATCAAATTAGGAATATAGCAATTAAAATAGTAGATAAAGCTGAATCAGTTTATTATATGGGTGAACCCTCTCAAACAAAAATGTTAGTTTATTTTCCAGAAAATATAGATTCTGTTAATATAACTAATAATGCTATAATGTTTAATTATAGAACACAGAGTAATCTTTTGCATACTATATTTTTTAATTCTAAGGTTAATTTAACAGGTAGTTTATCTCCAAAATCAGGAATACATAAAATTATTATTAAATCACAAAATGGTGTTGTTAATATTTTTGAATAACTTTTTATGATAAAAGAAGATTTTTATCTTTGGATAATAAAATTTTGTAATAATAAAAAATTAATAAAATTAAAAGATTTATAAATAGGATGTTGAAAAATTAAAATGATTAAAAAAAAATTTTTTAAAAGGTCTCAACTAAGTATAGAATTTATTTATATGATTACTGCTGGAGTTCTTTTTTTGATTGTTTTTACAATTATCTTCTCAGATATTTACAAAGATGTTTATAATGAAAAAATGGATAAACTTTTTTTTGATTTTGGTACAAGTATCCAGAATGAATTTTTATTAGCTGAAAATGTTAATTTAGGATATGAAAGGATAATTTTTATACCTGATAGATTAGAAAATTTTGACTATGATCTATGGAACAATGAAAGAATGTTTTTTTTAAATTATAGTGGTAAAACAATAGCTTTTCAAATACCTTTTGTTATTGGTAATTTAAAAAAGGGTTATAATACACTATATAATAATGGGACAATAGTTATAAAAAATTGACTATTAATTATGATATTGATTATTATTGTTGGTTATTCAATTAATAAAAAAGATTTTAATAAAATATTATAATATTATTAAAAGAGAAAAAATAAAGATGAAAAAACTAAAAGTAAAATCACAGATATTTTATTTGGATTTTATATTAGGTTTAACTATTTTTTTAGTAATTATTTTTTTGGCTTTTAATTTTATTTATAGAGATAAAATTGAAGAAAATAATTTAGTTATAGAAGCAGAAAGAATCTCTAATATTCTTTTATCAGAAGGCATACCTAAAAACTGGAATGAAGATAATTTAACTACAAATATTTCCTTTTTAGGCATAGTGTCTGACAAATCACTAGATATTGAAAAATTAAGAGCACTTAGTTCCTTATGTTTGAACAACTATACAAAGGTTAAAAATATTTTTTCTGTAAAATATGACTTTTATGTATATTTTGAAAATCTTAATCAAGAGATTATTAATCTTACTATTATTAATTCAACAGATACTTTTTTGTGTAATTACAAAAAAGATGTTGAGGATTACATTACTATAAACAGATTATTAGTCTATAGACATGATGATATTGCAGAAGTTTTAAATATGAAAATTGTTGTTTATTCCAGTTGATAATGTCATTTTCAATACTTTGTTAAAATTAAGTTTAGTAAATAAGTTTTAATTAATAATAGAGTAAATAAAAATTAAAATGAAAAAAAGAGGGGTATTTTTTATTTTGGATGCTATTTTTGCAGTTTCTTTAATAGCAATAGCTTTAATATTATCATTAAAGTTTTTTATCATAGATACAAAACCCACACAGGTTAAGTTATATTCACAAGATATAATTGATGTTTTTTCAAATATTAAAGTAAAAGAAATTAATAATTCTTATGTTAAATTGTTGATTTCAGAAGGTAAAATAAATAATTTAGATAATACAATTATAGAACAAATAGGTGAATTTTATGTTTTAAACATGACAGAGTATGCTAAAAATTTCTCTGAGTTATTTGTTAGTAATTTATCAAAAAATTATGGCATAGAAATTTTAGTAAATAATGAACAAATTTTTTTAAAGGAATCATTATACAATAAAAATGATGAGCAAATAAGTTCTCGAAAATTAATTTCTGGAATTGAAAAATTTAAACCTTTAAAAGGAGCGACATCAAAAGTTTTTTTGACTGGGTTGGAAAAAAAGAAATATTCAAGCTATGCTTATTTTGGAGGTTTTATAGGACAAGGAAATATTTCCATAACAATGTATTTACCAAATAATTTAAATTTTACAAATCTTTATCTTGAATTAAACACAATTTCTAGTTTTCTTTTTTATGTTAATGATAGACAATGCGAAGATGTATTTTATCCTTCATTAGTTTATATGGGCGCAGATTCTTATGATTTGAAAAATTGCACATCCTATTTAGTAAAAAATGCAATTAATAATTTTAGTTTTGTTTTTTTAGATACATTGGATAAAGCATATATAGGAGGTGGTTTTTTAAGAGTTGATTATTATACAGATGAGATGAAACCTGAAGAAAAAAATTATTATATAAATAATACTTTATATGGTATTAATGGAATCGTAAATGTATATGATTCTTTTTTTGTTCCAGGCAATATAAAAAATATAAGTGTTTATTTGCATTATGACATAGATTTAAAAAATTTGACTAATAATACTTTTTATTTTACAATAGGAAATGCAACTATTTTTCGAGATAATAATTTAACAGGAGAAAAAAGTGTTTTTTTAAGTTATAATAATATAACTTCTAAAATTCAAGCTTCTATATTAAGCTTTAATACAATACCCTTTAGAATTGGATTTGAAAATGCATCTTTTGGCTATATTTATGAAGGAAATGCTGATGTTGCTTTAATAACAGATGTTTCAGGAAGTATGCAATGGACAATGGTTAATTCAAATAATGGTGTTCTAAGAGATTGTGATGATCCTAATATAAATAATTCTGATACAGCAAGAATAAGTGTGGCAAAATGTTTAGATAAACAATTTACAGATGATATTTTGAATATAACAGGAAATAAGTTAGGTTTAGTTTCTTTTTCAACTAATACAATAACAAATCAATTAGTAGCGCCAACTAATGATAAAAATTTTTTATACACAACTATTAATTCTTATGTAGCAACCGGTTCAACATGTATTTGCTGTGGGATTAATTCAGCAAGAATGTTATTAACAAATAAAACTAAGAGAACAATTTTAATTAATAGAAATAGTAATTGGTTGTATAATAATTTCAGTTTAACTAATGAGCCAGAATTAGATGCAAATGGTAATCCTTGGTATGCTTATTCATATGATAAGGAAAAAGAATGGTTTGAAGGAAATACAATATTAGGTAGCACAAATAGCTTAGTTTATAGCCCTTTTGTTAATAAAGAAATTGGTTCTAATTTGTCATACAATTCTAAGTTTGCCAATTTATGGGAACATTATTTAGATAATCCAGGGCCACCAAATGATTTTACATCAGGAATATTGAATTATAGTGCAAACACATATGGAATTAATGGGAATGATGATGGTTGGGATTGGGATCTAATTAATGGAGTTGGTGTTTTTGGATATGATGACGATATTGACTATAATTTTATTGTCAATGGTATGCTTGAATTAGATTCTGGAACTGGAAATCCTGTTAGAAATAGATGTTCGAATTATGATTGTTCTGGTGCATATGGTATAGAGATAGTGATTAGTGAAGATATTTATAATAATTTATTATCTGGAGGGAGTGCAATTTTATCTTTTTATTATGAATGGCGTGAACAAAATGGTAATCCCTTTGAAAACGATGATGAAGCGTGGATTAAAGCTAGATGGACAAGTCCATATTCAGGACAGCATTATTTAGGAGGAAATTATGATAATTATGGAACAATATATCAACATTCTGGTGCAGATAATACATTAGAAATAATGGCAATTGAAAATCCTGATGTTGATCAAACAGGGCATTATTTACAAGATATTAGTTCTTTTATAGAGGGTCCGGGTAATTATTATTTAGAGATAGGTGGTAAATTATTAGCAAATGCAAATGATGAATTTGGTTATTGGAGATTTGATAATATTCAACTAGAATTTACAAATTCTACAAACACATATTATTTTAGAAAAAATTTCACAATTACAGACTTAAGCTTAGTTAGAAAGGGAATTTTAAATGTTCTATCTGATGATTATGCAGAAGTTTATTTAAATGGTGAGCTTATAGATATTGATACTTCTAAACATTCAGCATATTATTGGAATAGAAGGGGGATTATAATACCACAAGAAAAATTTATATTAGGGAATAATGTGATAGCAATAAAATTAGTGAACACAAATTTTTCTGCAAAATTTGATTTAGAATTAATAGCTTTAAATGATACAAGGGATTATGCTATGCTAGTTATGACAGATGGACAAGCTAATTATTATTGTTCTGATTATAATGATACTACAGGCACTTATGATGTTCAAAGAGCAATAAGTTCAGCAATAAATGCTTCTTGTTATTCAAGAGAAAATTATGGAATTACTGTTTATGCAGTTGGTTTTAGTGATGAAGCAGATGAAGATACTCTACAAAAAATCGCTGAATGTGGTTTAGGTATGTACAGAAAAAGTGATAATGTGTCAGCATTAAGAGAATTTTATAAAGATGTGGCTTCTTCTATTGTTTCAGCAAGTAGACATTCACAGACAATAGAAATGCAAGGAAATATTACTTATAGTAAATTGTATCCAGATTCTTATATTTTTATTGAATATGAACCCTTATTGCAAGAACAATATTTTGCTGAACTGTCAAAAATTGTTGAAATAAAAAATTTTGACAATTGTAATTTTACTGTTTTTATACCAAATGAGGTAAGAGTTTCTGATGCTAAATTAACAAGTTATTCAGCAGAGCATTGGACAGATGGATTAAAGGTTAATGATAATGTTATTTATAATTTAAGTCTTTTTTCAAAAGATTATACTGGCTTAGGAGATCCTTTTTTTATCAATATACCAGTACAATATTTAAGAAGAGGTAGTAATTATTTTGAATTAAGAACGGGTGATAGTTTAGAGAATTCAACAGGTTGCTCATTAAATAATACATTGATTTATGTTGCTAATGTTCAAGGAAGTGCATCATATAATGATGTATTAGAAAAAGCAGTTGGTTGTGAGTGGTTTATTGAATTTGATGATGGTGATACAATAAGTATTAATGTTCCACCAGATTATAATGGAAATAAAAAATGTAATTATACAAATCAACAAATAATATCAGGAATTCCAGGATATGACTTAAATGATACTTATGATGATGCTATGTTTAAATTATTAAGTAATTTGGATTTTGATAAAGATGGTAGAATATTTATTAATTTAAAAGAGAATGATTTGATTGTTGGCGCAATATCAGTTGGAAAAGTTCCTTATCCATGGGGCCCAGCTATTGCAGAAATAAGGGTTTTTGGTTAAATATAAATTATAAAAAATTTATAAAAAATGAAAATAAAAATTTTTAAAACAAAGAAAGGATTTTTTTTCACATTAGCCTCTATTCTTTTGATTATTTTACTAATCTCAATTATAAGCACAAGAAATACTTATAGATATAAAGAAAAACAAGATTCTATAAGCACAAGGATTAAGACAATGAATTCTTTTATAGAAGATTTTGAAAATGATTTAGATAGAGAGTTATATATTGGTGGATATAGAGCAATTATCAGTATGACTTCATATTTAAAGGAAATACAATCTTTTTTATATGATACAAATTTTGTTTTTAGCGAAGTTTTTCTCAATGGAACAATAAATAATACAAATCAAGTGTTAATGAAACAAGAAACAAATGGAATAGAAACAGGCGCAGACTTTAAAAGTTGGCTTTCTAGAATTAATCAAGAAGCAGATAAATTAAATATTTTTGTTAGCGTTAATATAAATGAAGTAAAAATTTTTCATGAAGATCCTTTTAATATTACTATCTATCTTGAAGGAAATTTTCTTTTTGAAGATAAAAATAGTTTGGCAAAATTTAATTTCACTAAAAATTTCACAAAAAAGATACCTATTACTGGTTTTGAAGATCCTTTGTATGTTGTTGCAAGTAAAGATAAAATAACTAACTTAATTAATATTACACCTTACACTATTTTTGTTGATGAAAATAATATTACAAATTTACAAGAGCATTATAGATATTCTTATTATAAAGTTAATAATAAAGCACCAAGTTTTTTAATGAGATTTTCTGGTAATTTTTCAGAGTCAATTTATGGAATAGAGAGTATGATTTATTTACCTAAATATTATGCACAATTTGGTAATTATAAAGATAGGAGTGTTATAGATTATATCTATTTTGGAAATCAAAGTTTAATGTTTTATTGTAATATTACAGGCATGCCACCAGAATTTAGAATTGATTCTTTACATTTAAATGATTATCAGATTAATGAGTTAAATTATAGTATTTGTTAAAGATAATTTTTAAAAATTAGTATCATAAAAAACATAATAAACGGTAATTTATATGATATATAATAAAACTAAAAATATCTTAATTTGTAAAGAAAAAAAAATTTTAAATAATGTTATTGAGAAAGCAATAGGTTTGATGTTTTCTAAACCTATTAAAGATAAAGGATATATTTTTGTTTTTGAAAAATCCCAAAGAGTTAGTTTGCACATGTTTTTTGTTTTTTTTCCTATTGATGTTGTTTTTTTAGATGAAAATAAAAGAGTTGTTGAGATAAAAGAAAATTTTAGACCTTTTACTTTTTATTCTAGTAAAAATAAAATAAAATTTTTTATTGAGATTCCTCAAGGATTAATAAAAAATAAAATAGAAATAAATGATATTTTGTCTTTTTAGTTTTTTTAAGCTTTTTAGTTTTATGAATAAAATTCAGGAAATAATTCTTTTTCTGTTGCTCCTCTTGTCATTGCAAATGTATTAAAACAATTTTGATTAAAGAATGTTTTTTGAAGTTTTGTTTTATATTTTTCTTCTAAGCCATTAAATATATCTAATAATGCAGTGTTAAATGCATTTTTTCTTGGAGGAACACCATAATCTTCAGTTTTTCCAGATCTTACTTCAAAATGTAGATGGATTCCATTTGCATCTCCAGAATCACTAGCTATCCCTAAAATTTCACCTTTCTTAACATAATTACCTAGGCAATAATATCTGAAATCGTTAGGGTCATCTGGGTTTCTTATATATAAATTTTCAGGATTTAAATGCATATATAAAAGATAAATAGGATATTCTGTGCATTTCAAAATAACAGTTGCACCATAATTAACACCAGGCTCTTCATTTGGTTGATTTTTTTTATATATTATTGTATGTTGCTCATTTTGACATTTCATTTCAACATTAGAATTCCAAATATCTATGATTTCAGCATCACATGAAGCAATAACATAAGTTGCAGCATCTATATCTGTTCCAGCATGAATATACTTCTCTAAAGCTGCATTTTTAGAATATTCTCTATCTGAGAAACAGAATCTTGTAGCTACTTCTTTTTTATAGATTGGATATTCTAATTTGGGAAAAACTTTGTTTATTGATTTAATAGTTATTTTATAATCTATTTTTTCATATGAACTTACATATATGTATAATTTATTACCTATCTTTTGTTTTATAATATTTATATTCTCATTACTTATTATTGCAATCTTATTAATATCATCTTCAAAATCTGCTTCATAAATTATATAGGTTAATTCATCTATACAATTATTTTCTTCAAAGGGGGATAGTAATTTTTTTTCTTATTATATTTATATCATTTAAGAGATTATTATTTCTTTCACAATACTCAGAATTTAAATTATCTATTTGTTTTTTCTCACTTTCTTGTGTTATCGCATTTTGTTCATCAGAGTACAAGCCACCATTATAAAAACCAGATAAATATATCTCATCATCTTTTTTTTCAACAAAAGGGATTTTATTTTTCCCATTTACGATAACATATTTTGAGAAATGATTAGTATAGATAATTAGTTCTTTTTTCTTTATATTAACAATAGTAGGTAAAAAACGCCATTCTTTTTTTTCATCATTCAAGTAAGCTATTTTTAAATCATATGGATTTAAACCATTAAGCCACTCATCTTTATATTTTATTCTTAATTCCATTAAATCACTAGATTTTAAGTTATCAGGTTCTAAGTCATAAATAAAATCGCCAATTATAAAACTAAAATCAGGTTTTTTATCTACTTTGATAGAGATTTGAGAAATTGGTTCATTATTAAGAGAAAAAGAAGTTCCTTTTTTTAAATATAAAATTGCATTTTCATCTGTTGAAACAATCTTTGTGTCAAAAGCCAATTCGTTGTTTTCTATTTTTAAATTTTTAAATGAAATTTTTGAAAACATATATCTATATTCATTTATTTTGTCTATTTGATCTTCCATTTTTAAGGTTGTTTCAAG
The DNA here is from genome assembly GCA_038874655.1 of Candidatus Woesearchaeota archaeon. Taxonomy (GTDB): domain Archaea; phylum Nanobdellota; class Nanobdellia; order Woesearchaeales; family GW2011-AR15; genus JAAXVZ01. The sequence continues at coordinate 269,346 of JAVZBY010000001.1, forward strand.
ATTTAATTTTACAGAAATAGTGTTTTCATTTTCTTCTACTGAAATATCTATATTATTAAGATTATAATCTTTTTCTAGTAAACTAAATTGATTTATACAATTAGGAAAGTCAAATTTTATATAACCCTTTATTTCTTCTGTTTCAAATCCATATTCATTTATACCTTTTAAAAAACTTTTTTCTAAGCAGTCATTAGAAAATGACATATAATTATTTAATTTCAGTATGAATAATTCTTTTTTTGTTTTTTCTAATTCAGCATTTTTAATACTTGTGTCTTTTATTAAAAGAAAAATTATAATAATTAATATAAAGAAAGTAATTAGAATACCTATAAAAAGAGTTATTTGAGATTTTTTCACATAAATTAAAATGAAGAATAAATTTTTATATTTTTCTCAAATCATTTCTCCAATTTCAACTTCTTCATTTTCATCTATTATTTGTTCTTCTACTATTTCTGTATTATCTTGTAATGTATTTTTTTGTGTTTCTATTTCTTTTTGTGATTCTTTTTCTACAATATTATTTTCTACTTTTTTTGTACATGCAGTAATTATTGTTAAAATAATTAGGAATGATAAAATAATACTTATTATTTTTTTCATTTTTATCACTCTCTTTTAATTTTTTATTAATTTTTTATTATTTTATTTTTATTCTTTTTTTGAATTATTAGCTCTGATTCTGTTTCTTTCCTTTTCTTGTTCTCTAATCTCTTTTAAATTATTTAAAATTTCTTTTTTTTCTTTTAAAACTTCTTTATTTGTTTTTATTTTTTCTTCAATTAAAATATTTACCTTTGCTTTTTTTTCTTCAATTGTTAAATTAGGATTTTGCATTATTTCTTTTACTTTATCTACATTTTCATTTTTATCCAGTCTTAATCTTGTGTTTAAAGCAATTTGTTTTCTTATTTCAATTTTTTCTCTTTCTTTGTTAAATCTTTCTATAATATTCTTTTTTTCTGTAATATTTAATGTTTTTAATCTTTCTTTTACCATATTTTTTATTTCCTTAGATGTTAAGTTTTTTTCTTCAATTTCTTTTTTTAAATCTTCTAAGTTTATGTTAGTATTATTAAATAAATACATTGTTCTTTTTTTATTTAATTCTTTTATAGCATTTCTAACTTTGTTTTCAATTTTCTCAACTTCTTCAAATGATTTTTTTTTAAGTTCTTGTCTTAATCTTTCTTTTTCTTCATCACTTAAATTTTTTAGATTATTTTTAAATTCTTTTGTTAAGTTAATTGCTTTTGATTTTAAATCTACAAATTCTATTACTAATTCTTGGTTAGTTTCATCATTTGAGGTATTAATATTCTCAATTTTTTTAGAAATCTCTGTATTAATTGATTTTAATTCAGTTAGAATCTCATCCATTCTTTTGTCATAAGTTATATTTTTATTATCTAATGCTTTTAATATTTGCTCTCCATGTAATATATTTCTAATAATATTTTTTTGTAATTGCAATAATCTAATTATTGCTCCATGTGGGGTATTCATTATTTCAACATATTTTAAATCTTTATTTAGTTCATCTATTTGATTAGTTTCATTAGTTTTATTTTGTATTTCTTCTTCTGCAAAAGCAAAGACACTAAAAAGCATGATAGCAATTAAAAGCAAAAAAATATTTTTTTTCATTTTTATCCCTCCTTATTCATTTCATTTTTAATTAATATAATTTCAATATAAAATAAAATGTGGAACAGGATTTAAATTTTATCTGGAAAAGGTTGGAACAACACGGAACAGTCTAACTTTTAAAAGATTATTATTAAGAAAATTTATGTTTATCTAAATTCATCATTTAAAAAAATAATATTAGACATACCTTTTTTTTCTTTTATTATTATACCTTTTAATCTTAATGACTCAATATTTCTGGATAAAGATGATTTCGGTAAATTTAGTTTTTTTTGGATCTCTTTTTGTGTTATACCTTTTTTTTCTTTTTTTAATATTTCATATATTTTTTTTTGTGTATCTGTTAGAGTGTAAAATAATTTCTTGTATTCTTTGCTTTTTCCAGTATTTAAATAAGTATATACCCTTTCATAAGGATATTTATATTCTTCTTTTCTATTTTCTGCTTCATTTTTTATTATATTTATCTTTGTTTTTTTATAATAAAAAAAAGATATTAGTGTAATTAAAATCAATATTATAATTAAAATTGAAGTTGTTTTCAAATAAAGAGAATTCTTGTTTATTATTTTATATTGTATTAATATTTCTATTGAATTATTTTTTCCTAAAAAGATGATTTTTTCATTACTTAATCTAAAATTACCTTTTGATTTTATGTAGTTTATTTCAGAATTTTTTGGATAATTTATTTCTATTATGTAATTAGAGTAAGTTTCTTTGCTTGTCAGGTTGAAAAGCCAATATTCCTTATTTTTCATTGTTAGGTTTTGAGTTATTTTTTCGTTTATTAGTTCTTTTATATAATTGTTATCAGTTTTTCCATTTAAGATTGTAGTTCCATCTTTGTTTATGGTAACTTCTAAATCTAAGTAATATGGATTTGCATAGGCTGAGAAATAAACATATATATTGATTATAAATAATAATATCATAAATAAAATTTTTTTCATTTTTTTAATTTATTTTCTTAATATTTTTTTTATATTTTCTATTTTTTCCATATCCAGAAAAATTTATATAATATAATAAACTTTTTATTTATTTAATTAAAAGTGTTGTTTTAATAATTTTTATATTTTATTTTTGGGTGAGGTAGATGAAATTTAAAAAATCACAAATTAGTCTTTTCTTAATTATAGGAATTTTAGTTTTATTTTTGTTAGGTCTTTTATATTTTAAATCAAATTTTGTTAATAAAGATATTTCTTTAAAAAAAGAGCAAAACATCAATTTTGATACAAATATGGAGAAGTGTATAAATTTTTTGGTTTTTGAGGCTGTTGATGAATATGGTTTGTGTAATACAGAAAATTTTATTGAAGAACATATAATGAATAATTTGTATTCTTGTTTAAATACAGAACAATTCCTTAACAAAGGCTATATACTAGATCTAGAATCTCATCCAAAAAGTGTAAATGTGGAAATCTTTAATGAAACAATATTAATATATATATATTACCCAATAAGAATTGCTAAAGATGAGTTTTATTATAATTTTGAAAAGGGGGATTTTAGAGTTTCTAGATTAAAGCAAATAGATATTGTTCTTGATAATAATAAAGTAAAGAATAATTATTTTTTGGTTTCTCCTGATAATAAATTAGATATTTTTATACCAAAAAATACAAAAATAAATAATTATAATCAAAATAATTTAAAATTAAGCTTATATATAAAAGAATTATGCCCAGATAATCCTTATTTACTTGGAAGGATTAAATACGAAATATCTCCAGAACTTAATTTTGATAATAATGTTTTTATTTCAATAAGGTATAATGATAATTTTAATAGAAAAAATATTGAAAAGAAATTTAAGGTATCATATTTAGACAATAACATATGGAAACAAATATCTAGTGATTCTAATGTTGAAAAAGATTATGTTAGAGCAGCTACTAATCATTTATCTGAATGGAGTGCAAATTGTGAAGGAGCTAATAAATTAGGAAATACACTTATGTTTAATGAATTAATCTTAAGTGATACAGATTTATCAAAAGATGTAGTAAAAAGAGATTTAAATTGTGCTTATAATTTTTCTGGTCAATGCGGTTATGTAAAGGTTATTTTTTATTTAAGACCTGATAACCAAGATTATATCAAGGTTTATAAAGATATAATCTATAAAATTTATGACAAGCAATTAATCCCAATTATAACATTGAAAGAAAAACCTTCTGATAGTTTTTATATTCATCCAGGAGATTGTCAAACAATCTTAAATTGTAAATATGGTGAAAATGAAGACGGCACAGAAAAGCCGATTTATGATTATTCCCAGAGTGCTGATTTAGCAAAAAGACTTATTGATGAATTACATAAAGATAAAAGAGAATTACCTTTGTATGTAGAAATAGGAGAAGAACCAAACTTAGCATATGAATGGGGAGATATATCTATAACAGATTATCAAATAAAACAATATGCAAAATATTTTTCAGAAATAGCAAGTGCTATAAAAAGTTTAGATCATTCAAATAACATAAAAATAATGTCTGCTGGGTTGGCTCCAACATATGGATTGAAAAAATGTGAATTAACACCTTCATATGCAAAGCAATTTGATACACAACCAGATAGTTTTGAATTGCCAAAAGAAGGAAGTTATTCTTTTAAAAAAGGAGATTGTAAATTATTGGGTTTTGATTATAATTATATTATAAATAATAACTATTGTACACCAGAGTCTATAGCTAACATCAATTTTAATCTACCTTCATGTGCTTCAAAGGATATTTGCTGTAATGAAATAAGTAATCCTAATTGTGAACCAAAAACAGATTGTTATGATAGTGAAAAAGAAAAGGCAGAGCAATGTGTTTGTCCAGTAAAGAGAAATTATATTAAAGAGATATCAGAATGGTATAATTTTTATGTTTCAAAAGGGTATAATCATGTTTTTGCTGATTTAAAAAATGAGGTTGAATCTGCGTTAAACTGGGATTGTAATGAAAATAACTATGAATCAAATCAACAGGTTCAAGTAATGGAAAAAGTTAAGCAAAGGATATTAGATACTTTTGGAAAATATTGTTATGAAAAGATTGTTGAAGTGAATACGAACGAATATTTGAATAAATTTTTATCTGATCAAGATTATGGGGTAAATGTGTGTAGGTTAATAGATGTATATGCAGATCACACTTATCCAGATGAAAATTCTTTAGATTCTGAAGATGGAGGGCAAAATCCTTTTGGAATTAATGCATATAAAGAAAGATTTTCAATTTTAAATAATATATGTAATAATAAACTTAAAGTGAGTTGTACTTTACCTTATAATGTTGATGCAGATTCAGATGGAATTTTTGATATTTTTGATAATTGTCCATTAATTAAAAATGAAGATCAAAAAGATAGAGATAAAGATGGAATAGGAGATGTCTGTGATGATTCTGATAAAGATGGAAAGGTTGATAGTGAAGATAAATGCCCAAATCTTTTTGATATAAGTGATGGCGAAGACACTGATAATGATGGAATTGCAGATGTTTGTGATAATTGTGTTAATTTTGAGAATAATGTTCAACAGGATTTAGATATGGACGGAGTAGGAGATGCGTGTGATAGTGATATTGATGGAGATGGAATTCCAGAGATAGGTTTTGATTCATTTTGTAAAGATTCAATAACTAATTGTAAAGATAATTGTAAATATGTTCCTAATGGTAAAATAATGGGAACTTGTTTAAATAAACCAAATATTATATGTAATGCAAATACAGATTGTAGTGATGGTGTTTGTGAGATTAATCAGAAAGATAGTGATGGTGATGGTGTAGGTGATGTTTGTGATAATTGTCCAGATATTAAAAATCCAGATCAAGCAGATTGGAATAATAATGGAAAAGGAGATGCATGCGAGGACACAGATGGAGATGGATTTATTGATAAAGAAGACAAATGCCCTGCAATATATTCAACAGAAAATAAAGATGATTTTTGTAAATCTGAGGAATTATGTATAGGAAAAATTATAATAACAGAAACAACATGGATGCCACATCCAAGAATACATCATAAACAGGAGTTTAGTGATTTGGATATAGATAATTATGCTTCTAAAATGAAAGCAGTATTTAAGTTATGGGAAGAAGATGATAATGTTTTGTCAGTTATACATTATCATTTAGGCGAAGAAGATACAATAGTTCAAGAAAAATTGAGAAACTATTCTTATACAAAGCAAATGTGTGAAAATAATTGTGTTGGAAAAAACATTTTTAATGTGTTAGCTGAAAATTTAAATCCAATAGATAAATGTGAAGAAGAATTAGTAATAAATGGTCCTTGTACAACAAGTAAAGTTTTTATCAAAAATTTGAAAAGTGAAGTTGGTGAAGGCAATATTGTTTATAAATGCTATGATTGCCAAAATGAATATAAAGAACCAAGTAATAATCCTGAAAAAACTTTTAATGTCAATGGAATTAATTATTTATATTATGATATGTCAAAATGTTTTGAAAAACAAATATCTTTACCAAATTATTGTCCAGATAGTGACGGTAGTGTTAGAGAGGGGATTTTATGTGAAGAGTTTGAAATAGATAATATAAAGTATTATGGTTTAATAAAATGTGAGCCAAGTATAACATCAAATAATGCAATTGTTCATATATGCGGCACAGTTGAAGAATGTAAATATAATAAAAATAATTGTTGTGAATCAGGTGGCAATTATGGTAATAGATGGCATTCATGCAAAAAATTAAATTAAATGTTAAATTAGAGTCTTTTTAATCTTTCTTTCTTTTTCTTACTTCATTCTCAAACCAGAAAAGCCATTCTTGGTATATTCTTTTATGGTCTAATTTTCCAGTTTTTCTTTTAACTTTTTCACTTATTAAATGATAATTATCATTACAGAGGATAACAAAAGGTGCTTCTAGCATATCAGGGTCATTAATTTCAAGAGATTTTTTAACTAATGTTTCTTTACATTGTGCTCTTGTTAATATGTCTTGCCAAACAGCATCCCATTTACCAGCATAGTCTGATATTTTTGAAGCAATAGTTTTTAAAACTTCAGATTCTCCGTTAATTAGATCTAAGGTTGGTTCTAATTCATCTGTGGTTGCATTATATTTCATTAAATCAACAAAACCCTTTTCTAATAAAGGATCATTTTCCCAGGATTTTTGAACTTCTGTAATTTGTGTAATTCTCCTATATCTGTGTAAGCCATCCGCAGATTTTATGGGTGTAGCAACAATTATGATGTCTGTTGCTTTGAAACTAGTTTTAGGAACACCAATATCATTTACAACCCTATCATATAAACCATAAGGAGAATCTGCATGAATTGTGCCAGCAACTACATTAGCTGCAGCACCGACTCTCATTGCTTCATACAAAGCAATAGCTTCTTTACTTCTTACTTCACCAATAATTAAAGAAGAATCACCTAGTCTTAATGTTGCTCTTATTCCTGTTGATGAATCAACTTCATTTCCGGTTTGTGTTAAGGAGCTAGCTACTTTCATAGATTGAATGTTAAATCCTAAATCCCTTAATTGTGGAACAGGTAATTCTAATGTATCTTCAATTGTAATTATTCTATATCTACGCATTATTTCCACAATTAGAGATGATAAAAAACTACTTTTTCCAGAACTTCTTGTTCCGCAAACCATAAAAGTTCTAGTGCCATCAATTAAGAAGCTTAATAAACCAGCTGCTAAGGGGTTTATCATTTTATATTTTATAAATAGAGGAAGTGTCCATGGTTTATCTCTATGCCTTCTATAAGAAAAAGCTAAACCAGTTGGATTTAATGGGGGATTTATTACAGAAACTCTTGTAGAAGCACCAGGAATATTTAATTCTGTATCTAAAATAGGATTTGCTTCATCTAAAGGTCTACCAGATATCATTCTTAATTTAGAAGCCCAACTTTCTGTTTCTTGTTGTGTGGGTATTATATTTGTTATGCAGTCATCATATTTTCCATGAACAATGAAAATAGGTGTTTTTCCAACAGGACTATTTACAGAAATGTCTTGTATATTTTCATCTTGTAAAAGAACTTCTATTAAACCAAAACCAACAGTATATCTAACTAAGATATTAGTTAATTCCTCAATTTCCTTTTCTCTTAGATTTATTTTTCTGTAATCTGCTAACTCTCTTATTAGGTCTTTTCCTACATTGAAGAAAACTTCTCTCATTCTTCTAGGATCAACAAAATCAGACTTTTGAGGTTTATGTTCAGCCATTATGTTTTTAGCAGTATCTAATAATTCATATTTCTCTTCATTTAATTTAAATTCTGGAGGCATTAAATGATATAATGTTTGTGTATTATTATTTAATCTAAAAATAGTTACTTCTGTGTCTTCACCTAATTTATATGAATCAATTTCTTCAGCATCTTTAGGATACATAGACATTAATTTAGTATACATAAAGTCAGGTTTAATTGTTGGTGAAAAAATCTTTCTATATACCCCTCTATCCCCTATTTCATAACCAGCTAAATATGGTTTTGATATAATAGCAATTTTTGTATTTTCTAGAAGTTCTATTAAATAATCTAAAACAGAGATAAAATTCGTTGTGCAATATACAGTTAATTCATTTTCAGCTTTTTCAAGAACAATGTTTTCTCTTCTTTTTAATCTTTTTAATTCTACAAGCGCGCCTAATGGGTCTTTTAATAATAAATTAAAGATTATTTCTCTAACTTGATTATACCAAGTATCAGCAAAATTTTTACATTTCCCAAAAGTTAATGCGGATAAACTTAATCTATTTTTCTCTCGAGTTAATTCAGCATAAATAGAAGCAATTTCTTTTAAAAAAAGGGTTTGTTCATAATCATACTCAAATTCTCTTTTTTGAAAAAAGACTATTTTTGTAATAGATTGATTTTCAGCTAGTTTTTCAATTGTTTTAGCCATTGTGTAAGGGCTATCTTCAATAGAAGCAGGATAACTAGTATCAGAAAAATCACCTTTTAAAATAGTATCTTCATTTGTTCTTTCAATAGTAAATTTTATTTCTTTATCCATCCAAAGTTTTAAATACTTTTATGGCTTTAAATATTTTATTGATTTTATAAATTTATAAATTTTGTATTTATTAAATTTACATAGTACTTTTTATTATATGATAATATGTAAAATGGTAGATCAAAAAAAAGTAGTAGATCAAAAAAAGCAAGAGCCTGAAATTCCTAAAGAGATAACTACAAATATAGAAGAATTAATGCATAGATTAAGACTTCTTGAGGAAAGATTTTCTAATTTAAGAAAAAAGAGTGATTTCATAGAACAAACAATTTTAAAAGACACAAAAGATATATTTGAAGAAATTAATGTTTTAGAATCAAATTTAAGTGAATTAAAAAATGAGATTTCAGAGTTAAGTGAAAAAATGATTAAATTAACAGAAGAAATTAATCAAACTGTAAAAAAAAGTGAATTTAATGTTTTAGCTAAATATCTAGAATTTTGGCAACCAATGGAATTTTTAACAAAAGAAGAAGCAAAAAAATTGTTAAATGAGATTTATTTATTAAAAAAAGAAGAAAAATAATAATAAAAAAACTAATACTAAAAATTAAAAACAGAAAGGTATAAATACTTTTTTAAACTTAATTAATTTAAAATGGCACAAGGTTCACCAATTAATGAAATTTTTCAAATGAGACAACAAGGATTATCAAATAATCAGATAATACAAAATTTGCAAAGATCAGGTTATACTAATACGCAAATTTTTGATGCGATGAATCAAGCAGACACAAAAATGGCTGTTGAAGGCATACAACCAAGCTTTCAATTTCAAGATCAAGGGTTATTTACACAACCAACAAATGTTGAAACACAAACAACAATGCAGACAAATACAGAATTTTCTCAACCAATAGAACCAGTTTATCAAGATTATAATGATCAAGGGCATATTACTTCAGCAGTTAAAACAGAGGAATTAATTGAAGCAATCATTGAAGAAAAATGGGAGGAATTGATAAAAGAAGTAAATAAAATAGTAGAATGGAAAAATAAAGTAGAAACTAGAATTTCAGAAATTGAAATAAAACTTGAAACCTTAAGAGAAAGTTTTTCTGATCTTAATAGAGCAGTTATAGGAAAAGTTAATGAATATGATAAACACATATTAGAAATTGGTTCAGATATAAAGGCAATGGAAAAGGTTTTTTCAAAAGTATTGCCAGTTTTTACTGAAAATGTTAATGAGTTATCTAGAATAACTTCAAGAATTAAAAGATTAGAAGAATAATCTTTAAAGGGTGATATAATGAAAAAAGCACAATTAGCTGTTGAAACTTTGATGATATATGGCATTGCAATTTTAATTGTTATGGTAGCAATTGGCGCATTAATAGGATTTGGTGTTTTGGATTTAGGTGGTTTATTACCTGACACATGTTCAATTACAGGAGCATCATTAACTTGTGATGAATATTATTTTTCAAAATCCACTGGCTTAAATATGGAAATAACAAATAATTTAGGAAAAAATTTAGAATCCTTAAATTTAACAAGTTTAAAACCAAGTGATAAAAATGATCAAGGGTTAGTTCAATGTGATCTTTCAACTCAACAGGTTTCATTTACAGTTGATGGAACAAATCCAGTATCAGCTACTAATCCTTTAATTAATGGAGAAAAAGCCTCATTATCAGCAATTAATTGTTTGCCTGCTCAAAGTTTAAAAGCTGGAAAGAAAATAAGTTTGAATTTTGAATTATCATATAAAACAGTAGGTAGTAATTTACAAAATAGAAAAGTAAGTGGAAAAATGAGAGTAACTATTGTAGAATAAAAATGACTTAATATTTTTTTACTTTTTTATGTTAAAAAATTATCTACCAAATCTTCTTCTTCTTTTGGAATATTCTTCTAAACAATAGATAAAATCTTGTTTTTCAATTTCAGGCCACATTTTTTCAATAAAAATAAATTCACTATATGCAGATTGAAAACTTAAAAAATTTGAGAGTCTTTTTTCACCTCCAGTTCTTATAATTAAATCAGGTTCAGAATCTAAATAAAGATGTTTTCTAAATATTTTTTCATTTATTTTTTTTATATCTATCTCTCCTTTTTTAATTTTTTCAGCAATCTTTAAAGTTGCGTCAATAACTTCTTCTTGGCCTCCATAAGCCATAGCAAAATTGATTATATATCTTTTATGATTTTTAGTTTTTTCCATAATGTCTATTATTTTTTTTTGAACCTTTTTTGGAAACATCCATATTCTGCCAATGACATTTATTCTTATTTTATTTTCATAAATTCTTTTATCATTTTTTAACTTTTCAAAGTTTTCTTCAAATATTTTCATTAGGTAATTAAATTCTTTTTTTGGTCTGTTAAAATTTTGTATAGAAAAAGTATATAAAGTTACTTCTTTTATTTTATATTCATGGCACCAATCTAAAACTTGTTCTAATTTTTTTGCACCCCATTCATGCCCTTTCCAAGGCTTAAGCATTAGTTTTTTAGAGAATCTTCTATTACCATCCATTATTATGCCAATATGTTTTGGCACATTTTTTATCATTTTATTTTAAAAAGAAATTAATATATTTAAAAACTTTTTTATAAATTTTTTATAAATCTTATTTTATATAATCTATAAGTATATTTTAATAAAATTATTATTTTTAATTTAATAATCATTTTAAAAACAAATCTTTATAAATTATTTTTCTTTCTAATAAAGTTGTGCAAATGGGTCCTCTAATGAGACACCTTTGTAAGGTGGTCTATGAGTTTGAGACACTCTTGCATAATACAGCCCGCCATGAGAGTACCCAATGGAGCTCACGATGCAATCAAGCAATGAGCTTGGGGGTTAGTGTTGCGGGCGACAATGTTTATGTTTAAATGTTTATTATGATCCTAAACTAGAACAAGTATTATTATCCTTTATCAATATTTATTAGGATTTATTAAGAGACTTGTTCTAGATAGCACAACATAAGAAAATGGCATTCCTACTATCCTTTATTTTTTTTAAATACATATTTTTGGTAGATGCTTTTCTTTATGTTGGGCTTATTTAGTATTTAAAAAATAAATACAAAATTAATTAAATTGGAGGCGAGATTATGGGGAAAATAAGCCCTGTTTCAGCTAAATATATTATACATGCAAGTATTACAATAGATGGTGTAGTTGATAAACCAGATGTAATTGGTGCTATTTTTGGGCAAACCGAGGGTTTATTAGGTTCTGAGCTTGAATTAAGAGAATTACAGAGATCAGGTAGAATAGGCAGAATTGAAGTAGAAACAGAAACAAAATCAGGAAAAACAAAAGGAATGATAATTATACCAAGTAGTTTAGATAAAGCAGAAACAGCAATAGTTGGAGCAGCTTTGGAGATAATTCAAAGAATTGGGCCATGTAATGCAAAGATAGAAGTTCAAAATATAGAAGATGTTAGAATTTCTAAAAGAAATTTTGTTATAGAGAGAGCAAAAGAATTATTAAGAAAAATGATGGATACTGTAATGCCAGATTCACAAGAATTGGCTGATGAAGTTGCATATTCTGTTAGAGTAATGGAAATTCAAGAGTATGGTAAATCAAGATTACCTGCAGGGCCTGCAATAGAAGAATCTGATGAAGTTATTGTTGTAGAAGGAAGAGCTGATGTTTTAAATTTATTAAAACATGGATTTAAGAATGCTATAGCTATAAATGGAACTTCTGTCCCTGAAGAAATTGTAGATTTAGGGAAAAGAAAGGTTTTAACTGCTTTTGTAGATGGTGATAGAGGAGGAACTTTAATAGTTCAGGAATTAATGAGTGTTACTGAGATTGATTATGTTGCAAGGGCACCAGATGGAAAAGAAGTAGAAGAATTAACAAAGAAGGAAATACATAAAGCATTAAGAAGTAGAATAGCAACAGAGCAATTAAAGTTAGAGAGTAATGAGCAAGAAAAACAGGAAAAGCAAGAAAAGTATGAATTTGTGAAGAAAGAGTCAAAAGAAACATATAAGCCAGAATTTAAAGAAATTAAACCTGAGCAGAATAAATCTGAACAGAAGCAGGATTTTAAGCAAGACAAAAAGGTTTTTGTTAAAACAAGTTCACAAGTTCAAACAACAACACAGCAAAATATGCAACCACAAAGGGAAATACAAAAACCAAAAGAAAAGTCTTTATCTGAAAGAGAAAAAAAGGTTTTTAGTGAAATGTTAGAAGATTTAATTGGCACAAGAGGAGCTTATATATTAGATAACAACTTGGAAATACTAGGTAAAGTGCCTATCTCGGAATTAATATCAACATTGAATTCATTAAATACAAATCTATATGCTGTTATTTTTGATGGTGTTATTGATAAAGAGATTTTAGCAGCAGCAGAAAAAGCAAATGTTAGTTATTTAATTGCAATGGATAACAAAGTAAAAAATAAATTGTCCAAGGTTGAACAACTAACAGTTGAAGACTTTTAATTTTTTTATTTTTTAATTTTTATTTATAAATTTTATTTTTCAATAGTTTTTTTTATTACTATTTGCTTTTTAGTTATTAAAGCAATAAATTTTATATACCTTCTCTTTTTGTATTTTTATATTATTTGAAAAATTTTAATTTTTTATAATTTAAACATTAATGGGTGGGTAATTTGAAAGATGAAGATTTGTCATTATTTGGTTTTTTTAAAAAAAGTAGTGATAAAAAAGATAAAAATAAGGATTACAAAGAAAAAAATGGTTTAAAAAAAGATAAAGTAAAAAATGAAGTAAAATATCAAAGTGTGATAGGTGATAAAGAAAAAAAAGAGCAATTAGAAGTAGATAAAGATACTGATATTAGTATTGATTTTGCAAAATTTTTTGTTTTTTTAAAAAAATACTCTTATTTATTTCTTTTGTTGATTCCTATTATTTTGTCAATTTATTTGAGAACAATGCCAGCAAATTTACCAATTGCTGAAAAATGGGCAAGTTCTAGTATAGAACAAGGAATAAAAAATAATATATTAGACCAATTAAGAAAGCAATATCCTAATTTACCAACCCAAAATTTAATGCCTTTAGTAGAAGAACAATATAAAGCAGTTTATTCTCAACAAAAAGATGCAATTAATAATGCAATTTTACAAAATGCAGAATTTATTAGACAATATTTTAGAGATAATAAAGGAGTAACATATTTAGGAGATATTGATTCTTATTATTGGTTAAGGTATGCAAGAAATATAGTTGAAAAAGGACACATTGAAGATGAGAAAATAGATGGTCTTTTAATAGATAATCATATGTTAGCACCTCTGGGAAGTACGGTAATTGTAAATATTTACCCTTATGTAATAGCATATGTGCATAAATTTTTGTCTTTTTTTAATAAAGATATTACAATTATGCAATCTTCATTTTATACACCAATTATTTTATCTATATTTACAGTTATAATAGCTTTTTTATTAGGTAGAAAATTATCAGGAGATTTAGCAGGATTAATTGCAAGTGTTTTAATAGCAGTAAATCCAACATTATTAAGTAGAACCTTAGGATCTGATAATGATCTAACAAATATTATTTTTCCATTAATAGTTATGCTTTTTACTCTATATGCTTTTGATTCAAAAGACTTTGTAAAGAAAGCGGTATTTTCAGCATTAGCCGGTTTGTTTGTAGGGATTTATGGTTTTGGTTGGTCAGGTTGGTGGTTTATATTTTTATTTTTGATTGTAGCATCAATAATTTATTTAGTTTATACTTTAGTATATGAAATTTATAATTTTAAAGATAAAAAGTCAAAAGTCTTTTTTAAGTATCTAATAAAGAACGAGTCTATAAAAAGTATTTTTATATTTTTGATTTTTTTTATGATATTTACTTTTATAGGATTAAGTTTTTTTGGATTACAAGAACAATTTTTTAGGTCTTTTACAAATCCTTTTAATATTGTAAAAATTAAACAAGCAGCAAAACCAGATTTATGGCCAAATGTTTATACAACAGTAGCAGAAATGAATGAAGCAGATTTTAATCAAATAGTAAATTCTTTTGGTGGGGTATTTTTTATTTTAATAGCATTCTTAGGAACTATTATATCTATTACACTATTAGATGAAAAAAATAGAAATAAAGGATTACTTTTCTTAGGATTTTCTACCATATATTACTTATTTATTATAAATACAGCAAGCAATCTTTCTTCTGTTATGTTAATGATTCTAATTTTTATACCTTTGGCAATTGGGTTATTGATTTCAATTATTTATAAAACTAAAGTAGAGCCAATGCACTCAATTTTATTAATAATATGGTTTATGGCAACAATTTATGCATCAATAAAAGGTGTTAGATTTATTGTATTAATATTGCCGGCTTTTGCTGTTTCTTTTGCTGTCTTTTTCTCTGAAATTAGTAATAAATTATCACTTTTATTAAGTAAACTCTTTGATATAAGATTAGAAATTACAAAAATTTTAGTAATAATTATTGCAGGTATATTTTTAATTCAACCTATTAATATGGGTTATGCAACAGCATATAATTATGTGCCAAGTATTAATGATGCATGGGTTGAGACATTGACAAAGATAAATCAAGAAAGTAAAGAAAACGCAATAATTAACTCTTGGTGGGATTTTGGGCATTGGTTTAAATATTTTGCTGATAGAGCAGTAACTTTTGATGGAGCTTCTCAAAATAAACCACAAGCCCATTGGATTGGAAAAGTTTTATTAACAAATGATGAAAAACAAGCAGTAGCAATTCTTAGAATGTTAGATTGCGAAGGTAATAAAGCTTTTTATTATATAGATGAAGAATTAAATGATACTCATGAATCTGTTAAATTAGTTTATAGATTATTAAATATGTCAAAAGAAGAAGCAAAAAAAGATTTAAGCAAAAGGTTTAGTGAAGAAAAAGTAAATAAAATATTGAATGCTATGTATTGCGAGCCACCAGAGAATTTTTTTATTACTAGTGAAGATATGGTAGGAAAAGCGCCTGTCTGGGGGCATTTTGGGTTATGGAATTTTGAAAGAGCAGATTATTATAATTATTATAGAACAAATAATTATAATGGTTTTATAAAGAGTTTAAAAGAGGAATATAATTTAAGTGAAAACGAAGCAAAAAAAATTTACTATGAATTAGCAGCATTAAGAGATGATAGATCTGTTAATGATTGGATAGCATCTTGGCCAGGATATTTTGGAAGTGCAAGATGTAATGAAAAAAATAATGAAAATTTGTTAGTGTGTAATATAGGATTGCCTAATAATCAAGTTATACCCATTAATGTAAATTTAACTAATATGGAAGCATATGTGTCAACAAATAATGATAAAATATATCCTAATGCCTTTTCTTATATAGATACTAATAAAAAAGAATTAGCAATAAAAAAATATGATAAAAACAAGCTAGGTTATGGAATATCTTTATTAAGTGATAATAGAACGGTTATTTTAATGAGTGAGGAATTAGTTGGAAGCATGTTCACAAGGTTGTTTTATTATGATGGATATGGTTTAAAATATTTTGATAAATTTTATGATATTACAGATATTACTGGATTAAGAATAATAACATGGAAAATTGATTGGCAAGGTAAAATTTAGTAATAATTTTTTTTAATTTTATTATAATTAAATTAAATTTTATAGCTTAATATTAAAGAGGTGTAAAATGGAAACAATTTTAGTTACAGGCGGAGCAGGTTTTATAGGAAGCCATGTTTGTGATAAATTATTAGAAAAAAAGAAAAAAGTAATTTGTTTAGATAACTTTAATGATTATTACGACCCAGAGATTAAGAGAAAGAATATTTTGCATAATTTAAAAAATAAGAATTATGTGTTAATCAAAGCAGATATAAGAGATTATGATAAATTAAAAGAGGTTTTTAAAAATTATAAACCTAATAAAGTAGTTCATTTAGCAGCAAGGGCAGGAGTAAGGCCCTCTCTTGAAAATCCTTTTATTTATGAAGAAACTAATGTAAATGGCACTTTAAATTTACTGGAGCTTTCCAAAGATTATAAAGTTAAGAACTTTGTTTTTGCTTCAAGTTCTTCTGTTTATGGAAATAATAAAAAAGTGCCTTTTTCAGAAGATGATAAAACAGATAATGCTATAAGTCCTTATGCAGCAACAAAAAAAGCTGGAGAAGTTTTGTGTTATACTTATAGTTATTTATATAATTTAAATTCATCATGTTTAAGGTTTTTTACTGTTTATGGGCCAAGGGGTAGGCCGGATATGGCTCCTTATATGTTTACAAAAAATATTTTAGAAGGAAAACCAATAAAGGTTTATGGAGATGGTTCATCAAAAAGAGATTATACATATGTTAGTGATGTTGTTTCTGGAATAATAGCAGCATTAGAAAAAAATTTTAAATATGAAATTTTTAACTTAGGAAATTCAAATACGGTTTCTTTAAATGAGTTAATAAAGACAATTGAAGAAATAACAGGAAAAAAAGCAATTATTAAAAGAGAAAAAATGCCAAAAGGAGATGTTCCTTTAACATATGCAGATATAACAAAATCAAAGAGATTATTAGGTTATGAGCCAAAAACAAATATTAAAGAAGGCATGCAAAAATTTTATGAATGGTATAAAGAAGTATTTAAAATATAATTTTTTATATTTTATTGAAATTATATCTCTTTTAAACTTTTTATCATTATATATAACAAGATATAAACTTAAAAATAACAATTTTTTTTTGTAATTTATGGATTTTGGAATAATATTAATTTATGTAATCTCTTATTTTGGTTTATTTACAGGCATTTATTTTCTTTTAACTCTTTTTGAGAATAAAGAAAATATTAGAATTAATGGTTTAAATTATCATAATTTACCTATTGTTTCTGTAATTGTTCCTGCTTTTAATGAAGAGAAAAGTATAGCTAAAACATTAAAGTCTTTGTTAGATTTAAAATATCCAAAAAATAAACTACAAATAATAGTAGTTGATGATGGTTCAACAGATAATACTTATAATGTTGCAATGAGCATTAAAAAAAGGTATAATGCTAAAAATTTAGAAATCTACAAAAAGGAAAATGGTGGAAAAGGAAGTGCATTGAATTATGGGCTAAAAAAAGCAAAAGGTGTTTTTGTAGGAGCATTAGATGCAGATTCTTTTGTTGATAAAATGGCTTTATTAAACATATTGCCTTATTTTAAAAATAAGAAAGTAATGGCTGTGACACCTTCTTTAAAAGTTTATCAACCAAAAAGCATTTTGCAAAGAATACAAATGGTTGAGTATATGATTGGTGTATTTTTAAGAAAAATATTCTCTTTTTTAGGTAGTATTCATGTCACACCAGGACCTTTTACTATATATAGAAAGGAGTTTTTTGATAAATATGGTTTCTATGATGAAAACAACTTAACAGAAGATATTGAAATTGCTTTAAGAATACAGAAAAATGGTTTTGAAATTGAGAATTCCATTGATGCAGAAGTTTATACAGTTTCACCTTATCATTTTAAACCATTGTTAAATCAACGAATAAGGTGGTATTTAGGTTTTATAGAAAATGTCTATAATTATAGAAAATTATTTAATCCAGAGCATGGTAATTTAGGATTAATTGTTTTGCCAGCCGCTTTTATTTCTGTATTTTTGCTTATTGTCATGTTTTTTTACACAATTTATAAATTTTTAGAATCAACTGTAAAAAATTTAATTAATTATTATAATATTAATTTTGATTTGCTTAGATTATTTAAAATAAACACAGATACTTTTTATATAAATTTTAGTGGTTATGTTTTAATATCTTTTATAACACTTATTTTAGGGTTAATGATTTTTTTCATAGCAAAAATTATGTCAAAAGAAAATCTTAATATAAAAAGAAATTATTTATTATATACATTATTTTATTGGATGTTATTTTCATTTTGGTGGTTATCTGCAATATTTTTAAAAATAAGTGGAAAAGGTTTAATATGGGGTAAGAAAAAATATGGCAAAAAATAATAAGGATTTGAATTATTATAAACTTTTAGCTGTTTTTGCAATAACAACTTTAATTTTTATTTTAGGTATTATTGTTGGGAATCATTTGACAAATAAAAAAATTGAAAAAATAAATTTGATTGAAAAAAATATTAAGACAAACATAGATGCAACAGAATTACAATATTTAATTTTAACAGAAAACCCTTGTAATGCAGATGTTGAGTTTATAACAAAAGATTTAGAGGAGTTAGGTTCAAAAATAACATATATGGAAAATATGTTAGGTTATAATAATAAGGAAGTATTGCAGTTAAAAAATGATTATAGTTTAATACAAATAAAGCATTATCTTTTTTTAAAAAAAATAAGTAAAGAATGTAATGAATCTTACAATTTTATTATTTATTTTTATTCTAATAAGGGTGATTGTCCAAAATGTGAGCAACAGGGATTTATATTAGATTATTTAAAAAAGAAATACACAAATTTAATGATTTATGCTTTTGATATTAATAATGACAATACAGCATTAGAAACCATTAAAAAAATCAATAAAATAGAAAAAACACCAGGTTTGATTATTAATAATAAAGTATACCAAGAATTTATGAGTTTAGAGGACATTGAAAAGATTTTGAATAATTAAATTTTTAAGCTTAATTAATTTAAAAACTCCCATATTGTAATATCCTTATAATAATAGATTTTTTTAAAGTTTCTTGTGTTTTGTAATATTAATAAAATTCCATCATCTTCTTTTTTTCCAATTTTATCTTTTAAATTTTTGTTTATTATAATGTATTTTATTTTATTTTCTCTTAAAAAATTTATAATCTCTTTTAAGTTTCTAGATTTTATTATTTTTTCTGTTTCATTTATTTTTACTCTGCTAGAATATTTATAATATTCTTTATCAGTGTAGGGGGTTAGATTATAATATTTTAAAATAAAACCTATATTATAATCATTTAAAACAGAAAAATAACTCTCCTTGTTAGTTATTGTTTTGGTAGTATTTTCTTTATTATTACTTAACTTTTCATATTCAGCTAACCATTCATATGCTTTTATTTCAATTTTTTCAGGCATATCTTTTTTTAAATTGTTCAAAAAAGAGAGTGTGCTAAATAATAATCCACAAAAAATTAGGATTAATACATAATTTTTTAACATATCAGTCTCCCAAATGTTTTTAGAAATTTTTTCATAAGCATATGATGCAAAAAAAGCTATTATAATTGTTAAAAATATTATATAATTTTCTTCTAACAAGCAAATATAATAAATAAAGGGGATTATGAATAATATTATTAAATTTCTTTTATTGTTATTTATAAAATAATATGCACCTATTGTTGATAATAAAATTAAAAAAATGCTAATACCATTACTTCCAAAATCAGATATAATAAAAAAATTTTCTTTTGCTTTTATTAAGCTGAAAATGTATGATAAAATTATTATTATAAAAAATGTAATTTTATTGTTTTCTCTAATATAACTATAATATAAACTTAAAATTAAAATTATAATGTAAAAAAAATATGGGTTCAAAATTAAAGTCAAAAGGTATAATAAGCTACTTATTATATAGTTATCTTGAATTAGAACATATGTTGCAATTAGGGTTATAAAAAAGGGAATAACAAAACTATTGTAAATTAAATGTATATAAATAAAAGATGGACTCATCATAATAAAAAAGGTAAATGAAGAATCAATCTTTAATTTTTTAGCAATCTTATCTATTAATAAAATGTTTATAATAAATATTAATATCATAATAAATTTAAATAAAAAAATTTCTGATATATTATTTAAGAATTTGACTTGTGTATATAGTTCTCTAACAAATAAATTATCTTTTATTTCATTCAAATAGTAGAATTCATCATAATGAATGATTGAATTACTTTGAATTATTGTTGAATAAAAAAATAAAATTATTAATATACTTAAATTTGCTAATATAAGTTCTTTTCTCATTTTTGATTATATTTAGGTTTATTATATTGTTTGAATTTTGCACTTTTGTGAATTATATTCATATAATTTAAAATCATTCTTGTTTATGATTAAATCAAAACAATTTTTTATAAAATTAGTTTCTGTGATATTGTAGTTTTTTGTTTTTTCAGTATATATGATGTAGTTAGCGTGGTATTTATTTAATATATTTAGATTTTCAATTTTTAAATCTTTTTTATAAATGCTAAAGATATCAGAAATTCTTTCATTGATATTTTCAATACCCAAAAAATCTGTATCAATTACATTCTTTTTATTGCCAAAATATGTTATTAAATGTCCTTCTTCGGGTAGGCTAATTATAATAGAATCATTTTTTAAATCTTTTAGTAATTTGAAATTTTCATAGTAATCTTTTTTATAACTATTTTGCGAGGAAATAATTAAAATTGTAGGTAAAAATTGTGTAAAAATTAATATGATAATTAAAGTTATATAAACTTTTGATTCATGATTGAAAAATTTTGTTTTCTTAAATGTTGAGAAAAAATCACTCCAAAATATACCAAATAAAATAATATTAAATATTCCTATTGATAAAATAGCAAATTTATAAGGAATTAATTTTAAAATTAATAATAAAGTGCTGGAAAAAAATAAGGAAATTATTAATAAAATATTTTTGTTTTTTGTTCTTACAATATATTTGTAGATTATGTAAAAACTAAAAAATAATTGTAATAATCCTAGACTTGTAATAAGATGGTAAAAATTAACATCTAAAAAATAATTTTCAATGTACATGTTTGGGATATTTTGCCAAAAAAAGTTTATTCCATTTTTGATAATAGCATTTTTATAGATAATAAAATTTGACCAGAAAAAGAAAAGAGTAAAAAATATAATAAACTCAATTCTTATTTTTTCAATTTCATCCTTTTCTATGTAGTTTAAAATTATGTAAATTATAAATCCAAGTAATAGAATTATTGAATAATAACTTGTTAAAATTGTTATTATTGTAATGAATATTAAAAGACTTATATTCTCTTTATTACTTTTATAAATTAAAAAGATTATTAAAAGAAATAATGAAAAGATTATTGAATAATAGTTTAATTTGTTTAAGGTTTCTGTAATATATAAGGGGAAAGATGCAGTTAATAATGAGCAAATTAATGCAACATTTCTATTTTTTTCCAAGTAAGCAATGATTAAATAAACTATTATTATTAATAAAGAAGCAAAAAAATTGTTTATTATTTTTAGTAGAATTATAGAATTTAAATTTTGATTAATTAATAAAAATAATTTAGTTATTATAGCAATTAAATAATAGTAGAAAGGCATAAAGTAAAATGTTCTGCCACCATAACTTAACTCATCATAAAATATAGGTTTTCCTTTTTTTATTATGTTTTCTATTTGTTTTAAATATAGATAAGAATCAGTGTCATCAAAATAATTAGTTTGTAGAGTAAAATATAATCTTATTAAAAAATAAGCAAAAAAAATACTTATTAGTATTAAATGTCTTGGTTTTATTTTCATGATATTAATTAATTTGAGGTATTTTTTAATCTTTTCTGTAAAATTGAAATAATAAAAAGTATAATAGTTGTTATAAAAAAAGTTATTTTTGTTAAAGATATTTTTAAAATGACATCCATTACAACATATATTCCAGAGTAAGTTAATCCAATTAAATTTACTAAAAAGAATTTTTCTACAAAATTTTTGTTAGAAAACCAAAAAATAAAAGGCAATATAAAAAAAGTTGTGTATATAAAAGACATTTTTAATGCTAAAAAAAGATCTTTTAATGTAAGAGAAATTATGAAAAAGATAATATAATACAAAATAATTTCAAACATATCTTCTTTAATATATTTATCAATTTTAACTTTTTTCATTTTTATTTATGTTAATTTATTTGTGTTTTTCATTATTATAAATCCATTTTTATTATATACAATTATAAAACCATATTTTTGATATTCACTTATAAGAAAATGGTTTACATTTGCTATTTCTGGTGTTAAATCATTGAAAAATAAATATTCAAAATCTAATATGTTAAAAGTATTATTTGGCTCATTTACTTTTTCATATGAAAAAAAGTTTTTTTCTATTTTATTAGTTCTTAATGTATTTGCCCCCCAAACACCTGAAAATATTAATGGCGTTTGATTTGTTGATATATATTCATTTATTCTTTTTTGATACTCACTATAATCAAATAGAGCAGTTATTCTTTTTGTATATATTTGTTCAGATTGAAAAACACCACCAAAAAATAAAATTTTATCATTTTTTTTAGTGTTTTCTTGAATCCATTTATAAGCATCCCATTTTTGTAAAGAAATATGTTCGTATTTTAATTGTTCTTTTAATGAAAAATAAGTGGGGAGGGAATACAATAAGATTAAACTAAAGAGTAGTATGATAGATATTTTTACTAAATTTTTTATTTTTAATTTTTCTTCAACCTGTTTTATAAGATAATATGTAAAATAAGATATGCTAGGATATAAAATATAAGGGGTTAAGGTTCTTAATCTGGCAAAGTAATACGGTTGCTCAATAAATATTAATAAAACATAGGTTATTATAAAAAAATAAATATTAACAAAAAGCCATTTTTTGTATTTTTCTTTATTGATATATAACTGTAATATGCTCAAAAACCAAATAATAATTAAATATAAAGGAACAAAAGTAATCAATGGAAAAACCAAACCTCCAGAGTATTCTTTCGTGAAAAAGTTGCTTCTAAAACCATAAAAGCCAAATTTATATTGAGACGCTCCACTAGAACCCCACACAAATAAAAACCTTGGTAATAAAGTTAAAAAGATTATAGCAAAAGGTATGATAAGAAATAAATAATTATATATTGTTTTTTTTATAGAGTTGATAATGTCTTTTGATAAATTTTTTTTAAAAATATAATATGCTAAATATAAACAGGGTAAAAATAAAACTCCTAAATCTTGTGGGTGAACTAATAAAATACCAGTAAGGCATATTCCTATAAAAAAAAGAACAATTGTTTCTTGTTTTTTTAAATATTTAATAAAAAGCCAGATAAATGTTAAAATAAAAAAATTGCTTGGAACTTGAAGCCATAATCCTATATATAAAGGGTAAAGCCAAACATTTAAGGGAATTGGAAAAATGGAAAATATAGAGGCTAATATTGCTATTTCTTCATTTTCAAAAATTTCCTTTGTTAAAAGATACATTATAATAACATTAAGTGCCATTGTTATGCATAATATAAAATAAAGAGTTATCCAAGGAGGTAAATTAGAAAAGGTGGTTAATATTGCAGACGTTATATAATATAAAGGAGGTTGAAGACTAACTTCTTTTTCTCTTCCTAGAGAAATATATTTATCATAATAATTCCACTGTTTTGTGTCAATTATATTTTCTACAGCAATAACATGGTAAAAAGGATCTGCAGCTTTTATGTTTCCAGGATTTGATATAGGTAAACCGTTTAAATTTAAATAAAAAATATTTGAAAGCAAAAAAAGAGATATTATAACTATATTTATTAAATTATATTCCTCTTTCATTTCTTAATGTTAAATAAAAATTTTTTATTTATAAATTATTTTCTTTTTTACTTTTTTAATTAAACAACAATTAAGCTTAAATACTTTTTATTTAATCTAATTAATATGCAAAGTTTTAATCATACTATAAATAACAAAAAAAATGACCATTTATTTATGCCTCTAAATCATATGGATTCAGTTTATAATTCAAAAAATCCTTTAGTTAGGTTTGTTCATAGAAATAGATTAAAAAAAATAGTTGAAAATTTGCCAAAAAAAAATTTTATGAAAATACTTGATGCAGGTTGTGGTGAAGGTCATTTAATTTTAGAGATGTATTCAATAAATAAAAAGAATATTTATTATGGTGTTGATGTTACAGAAGTGGCATTAAAATCTGCAAAAAAAAGGGTTCCTTTTGCTAGAATAGAAAAAATGGATTTAACAAATTTAAAATTTGAGGATAATTATTTTGATATTATTGTGTGCAGTGAAGTTTTGGAGCACATTTATAATTATAATAAAGTTATTGATGAATTAACAAGAGTTTTAAAAAAAGGTGGTTTTTTAATATTAACGTTTCCTAATGAGTTTCTTTGGGTATTAAGCAGATTATTTTTATTTAGATGGCCGATTAAAGTTCCAGACCATGTGAATTCTTTTTCACCAAATCAAATAAGAAAAATTGTAAAAATGAAATTAATAAATCAAATTAATTTGCCATTTGGGTTGCCTTTTTTTTTCTCCTTAGGTTGCCTAATGAAATTTGAAAAAAACTAAGAAAAAAACTAATAATATTTTTTTATATCATTAACTCTGATTTTTATGATATCTATAAACATATTAAAAGCATCTTTAAAAAATTTTACTTTACTTAATGAATTGTTATACCAATTAATTCCAACTTCTTTTATTTTCAGATTATATTTTTTTGCTAAATAAAGTAATTCTACATCAAAACTAAATCTTTTGATTGTTAATTTTTTAAAAATTTTTAAACATTTTTTTCTGTTAAATAATTTAAATCCACATTGTGTATCTTTTATACCTAATGGCATAATTATTGAAACTAATAAAGGAAAAATATTGCCAGCAATTACTCTAAAAATTTTTTGTTTTTGAACAACATTAGAATCTTTTAATCTTCTTGAACCAATTATTATGTCGTAATTTTTTAAATGAGGAAGAAATTTATCTAGTTCTTCTATAGGAGTACTTAAATCAGCATCTGTAAATAAAACATAATCATATTTTGAATTTAAAAAGCCTTTTTTTACACTGAATCCTTTGCCTGAATTTTGTTTATTTTTGATTACAATTGCATTATGTTTTGAAGCTATTTCGGCAGTTTTGTCTTTTGAACCATCATCTACAACAATTATTTCGTGTTTTATTTTTTTATTTTTTAAGTATTCTTTAATTTTAGATAAAGTGATATCTATTCTTTTTTCTTCATTGTACGCGGGTATTATTATAGAGAGGTTCATTTTTTTATTTTTTTGCGAACTAGATTTATAAACTATAACTATAAATAAGGATTTGTTTGATTTTTTAACATAATTTTATTAATATAAATTTTTAATTATCTTTTATTTCAATTGTTATTGTT
>JAVZBY010000002.1:0-42227 GCA_038874655.1 Candidatus Woesearchaeota archaeon
TTCTATCTCTTTGCTCTCTCCTCTCTGCCTCTCTAATTGCCTTTATAAACTCTTGTAAGGGTGATGTCATTTTTTATCACCCCTCTTCTTCTTTAATGCCCTTATATAAATTGTCCAGATTGTTTTATTATTACGATTTAATAGTTTAGCAATCTCTATTAATTTTAATCCTCTATCCTTAAAATATAAGCAAATGCTTTCAAAGCATGTTAATTTTTTTTCAAATATACTAAGGGGGATAGAATATTTATAATTTATGTTATTAAAGAGGTTTTTTTTCTTTTTAACAGCATTATTATAACTGCTAATAACATTAGAATGACTTCTTTTAATTAATTTTGAAATTTCTTTAAAACTTAAGTTTAGATTTTCATGTAAATATTTCACAATTGCTTCTAATATGCCTAAATCTTTCTCAAAAATAGAACAGGGAATTTGAATTTCTTTTTTTTCAAAATAGATTTTAATTTCATACTCTTGTAAACCATTCTTTTCTTTTATTTCATTTAATAATGAATTTAATACTTTACTAAATATTTGTCTTTCCTCATCCTTTAGAAATTGATCTATCTCTATAATTTGTTTCTTTTTATTTTCTGAAGTTTCTTTTAAATTTTTTTTTAATTTTTTTTTCAAATATATTTAATTATTTAAGAAATAATATATAAATTTTACTAAATTATTTAATTAAATTAAAAAAAAATTTTATTTTGTAATATTTTTTTAAATTATTTAAGAATATTTAGCTTATCTTTATCAAATACAAGTTAATTATATAACCTTTCTAATTATAATTTTTTATTATTTAAGAATTAATTAAATTATTTTTTATTTATAAATATTTTTATTAAATTATATATTATTTAATTTAATTATTTAAGATATTATACTAAATAAAATAGCTAATATAAAAATAATTAGATCTACACTTTAACAAAATCTTTTTAAGTTGAGTATTTTTTTATAAATTGCATGTTAAAAGCAGTTATATTTGATAATGATGGTGTTTTGTCAGATTCTCACTCTAATATTAATAAATTATTTACTACCCTAGTTAATAATGAATTAAACCTTAATATATCAGAATCAGATTTTGCAAAATATCCTGGGATGAGATTTGAACAAAGAGCTGAACAATTTGCAAAAGAAAAAGGATTAATTATTCCAAAAGAGAAAATAGAAAAACTAATAGAAAAAGGAAGAGAAATATACTTTAAAGAGATATTAAATCAAATAAAACTTTATCCAGGAGTTATTGAATTGTTGAAAGAATTGAAAGAAAACAAAATAAAAATTGGATTAGGCACAAATGGTAGCAAAAGAACAATAATGAGATTATTTGATAATTATAATTTGCATGACTATTTTGATTCAATTGTTACTTTTGATGATGCTTCACAAGGAAAACCTCATCCTGAAATTTTTTTAAAAAACGCAGCAAACATGAAAGTTAAACCAAAAGAATGTGTTGTTATTGAAGATTCTATTGAAGGTATAATGGCAGCAAAATCTGCACATATGAAAGTTATTGCAGTAAAAACAACTTTAACAGAGAAGGAATTAAAAGATGCAGATTTAATTGTAGAAAGCATTAAAAATTTAAACCTCAAAAAAATTCAAAGTTTGTTCTAAATAAAAAAAATTAAAAAATTTAAAAAATGATAAAAGGCATAATCTTTGACATGGACGGAGTAATTATTGATTCTAACACATTTCATTATTATAATTGGAACTCAGTTTTTAAAAAAAAATTTAATATAGAGATCTCAAAAGAGGATTTTGCTTCTAGGTTAGGAGAAAGTGCAATCCATTTTACTGAATTTTTTATTAAAAAATATAATCTTGATAAAGAATATAATATAACAGCAGAAAAACTTTTACCAGAAATAATAGAAAAATACAAAAATATAAATCATTTAAAATTAAAAACAGGAATTAAAGAAAAATTACCTCTTTTTAAGAAAAATTATAAAATTGCATTAGCAACAGGAGCAAATAAAGATTGGGCTATACAAGTTTTAGAGCATTTTGAAATAAAAAATTATTTTGATTATATTATAGCTGGAAATGAAGTAAAAAGAGCAAAACCAGAACCAGAAATTTTTATAAGAGCCGCACATGGTTTAAATTTAGATACAAGCCAATGTATTGTTATTGAAGATGCAGAATTAGGTATAATAGCAGCAAAAAAAGCAGGTTGCTTTGTAATAGCAATTCCAGATGATTTAACAAAAAATCAAAATCATAATCTAGCAGATTTAAAATTAAATTCTATAAATGAATTAAATAATGAAATATTGCAAAAATTAGTAATTTGAAAATAAGAAATATCATAAACTTTTATAAACTTATTTTTATTTATGATAATAAAATAAACCAATTAATTAATTTATATTTTAAGATTAAAGGGTGAAAAAATGGATTATTATGTTAAAGATTTATCATTAGCAGAATTAGGTAGAAAAGAAATATCATTGGCAGAAAAAGAAATGCCCGGTTTAATTGCTTTAAGAGAAAAATACGGAAAGGAAAAACCATTAAAGGGAGCCAGAATAACTGGAAGCTTACATATGACAACACAAACAGCAGTTTTAATTGAAACATTGAAAATTTTAGGTGCAGAAGTAAGGTGGGCTTCTTGTAATATATATTCAACTAACGATGCAGCAGCAGCAGCAATTGCTAAAGCAGGAATTCCTGTTTTTGCTTACAAAGGTGAAACCCTAAAAGAATATTGGGAATTTACATTTAAAGCATTAAATTTTCATGGTAAAGGTCCTAATCTAATAGTTGATGATGGCGGTGATGCAACTTTAATGATACATAAAGGATATGAAATTGAAGAAAATCCAGAATTATTAAAAAAAGATTACTCTAATGAAGGACAAGATTTTATTGAATTAATTAATGTTTTAAAAGAAATTTATTCAAAAGATAAAAAAATATGGCATAGATTTGTTAAAGAAATTAAAGGAGTCTCAGAAGAAACAACAACAGGTGTTCATAGATTATATAAAATGATGGAAGAAAAAAAACTATTGTTCCCAGCAATTAATGTGAATGATTCAGTAACAAAAAGTAAATTTGATAATTTATATGGTTGTAGAGAAAGTTTAGCAGATGGCATTAAAAGAGCAACAGATGTAATGGTTGCTGGAAAAACAGTTGTTGTATGTGGTTATGGTGAAGTTGGAAAAGGATGTGCACAATCAATGAGAGGTTTTGGTGCTCGAGTCATAGTAACAGAGATAGATCCTATTTGTGCACTACAAGCATCAATGGAGGGCTTTGAAGTAAAAACAGTCGAAGATTCTTTAGAAGAAGCAGACATTTATATAACAGCAACAGGAAATTGTGATGTTATTACCTTAGAGCATATGCAAAAAATGAAAGACCATGCAATTGTTGGAAATATTGGACATTTTGATAATGAAATTCAAGTAGATAGATTAGTTAATTTTCCAGGCATAAAAAGAGAAACAATAAAACCACAAGTAGATAAATTCACATTTCCAGATGGTCATTCCATAATATTATTATCAATGGGAAGATTATTAAATTTAGGCAATGCAAAAGGACATCCAAGTTTTGTGATGTCAACTTCATTTACAAATCAAGTTTTGGCACAATTAAAATTATGGAAGGAAAACTTAAAAATTGGGGTTTATATGCTTCCTAAAAAATTAGATGAAGAAGTTGCAAGATTGCATTTAGAAAAATTAGGTGTTAAACTAACAAAATTAACAGAAAAACAAGCAAAATACATAAATGTACCAATAGAAGGTCCTTATAAACCTGAGCATTATAGATATTAAAATTTTTTATTTATATCTTTGTTTTTTTAGATTTCTATATCACTAGATTTTAATTAAAGCTTTTTTTTGTTTTTTTTTGAAATAATAAAATTTTTTAATCTTTGTTTTTTTTTAATCTTGTGAAACAAAAAAATAAACTCTTTTTTGAAATTAGAAAAACAAACTTTTTTTTTAGATTACTTATTTTTTTGTTGTTATTCTATTTTATTTTTAAAGGAATTGCAGTTTTAGTAATTTTAATAACTCTCTCTATAGGATTAAGTTATTTAATAAATTCACTAAAAATTAGATCTCTTGGTATAGAATTAATAACATTTATTGCAGTTTTATCAGGGATGAGATTTGGTTGGAAACTTTCTTTTATAATAACTTTTATATTGATTACATATCATCTAATTGCAGGAGGCTTTCTTGGAACCTATATCTTTTGGGTAATTCCTGCATATTGTTTAGCTGCGATTATTTCAAGTTTTTTTCCCCATGCTGATATCACAACATTAGGGATAATTATGACACTTGGAATTAATTTAAATAATATCTTCTTTACATCAATAACCAATATTGAATATTTACCAAAATATATGATATATGTTATAACAAACATAATTTTTAATTTTTTATTATTTACAATTTTTGGGAAAATTTTTTTACTTTTGATGTAATTCTTTGTTTAAGGTTTTTTATGTTCTTTTATTAATTAAGCAAATATATTACTAAAATAAATTTAAAATAAACATTATTTTATATATTTTTTAAACTATATTTTTTAAAATCTATAAAAAACTTTTTAAATGAATAATTTTTTTTAATTTTTATGGCAGACATCTTTAGTGTTTTTTTCAGAGAAAAACCAGCTAAAATGCTCATAGAAATGCGTAGAACAACAAAAAAAGGTATATATGCTTCTAATATTGCAAAAGCAGTTGATTGTACTTATTCTCATGTTGTTAAAATATTACAACAAATGGAAAAATCTGGCTTAGTTGCTTTCAATAAACAAGGCAGATTAAAATATTTAACATTAACAAAAAAAGGAGAAGAAGTTGCTAATTATATTGATAAAATAAGTCAAACTTTAAAAGAATAATTTTATAATTCTATTACATTACTTTATTTTTTAAAAACTTTTTATAAACTTAATTATAGCCCTGTGGTGTAGCGGTCAATCATGCAAGGCTCTGGACCTTGAGACCCAGGTTCGAATCCTGGCAGGGCTATAAACAAGAAGAATAGCAATGACGAGATAGAAAATGCTAATGGAATAAACATTTTCTTTACCTAGTATGGCTATTTTTTAATTATAATCTTTAATTATAATATTTTTAATTTCACTAAAAAACCTTCTCCTAATTTTTTAACAGACAAAACTTTTGCTTCTAAAATGTTATTGATTTCACCATTAATCATACTAACATGATTATTACCAGCAAATACATTTGCATAGTATATAAAAAAAATATCCCATTCCTTTTCAATAATTAAACTTCTTATTACTTTACCTCCACCTTCTACTAAGATTTTTTTAATTCCTTTTTCAAACAAAATTTTTTTAATATTTTTCCAAGAAAAATCATTTGTAATTACTAAATTTTCAATTTTCTTTTTTTCTAATTTCGTTTTTTCTGATGTAATTACAATGGGGTTTCTTTCAAAAATTTTTTTATTAGAATTTAAAACTGCTTCTTTATCTAAAATTATAGGAACAGGATCTTTTCCATATCCTTTTGAGGTTAAACTTGGATTGTCAATATTAATTGTATTAGCACCAACTAAAAGTCCATCAACTTTTGTTCTTAATTTATAAACTCTTTCAAAATCTAGTTTATCTGATAAATATCTTAAAGAAGTTAATCTACCATCTAATGAAACAGCACAATTAATTATAACTCTAACATCATTTTTCATTATTTCTCCCTTTTTCATTATAAAATAAGTCATCTAACATATGATGTTGTTTTATCATTTTTGTTTCTAAATATTTTTCATTAAATTTATTAGGTTTTATTAAAACAGGAATTCTGCCATTAACAATAATTCCATATTCTTTTAACTGTTCAATTTTATTAGGATTATTTGTAATTAGTTTAATTGATTTTATCTCTAATGCTTTAATCATCAATGAAGCTATTTTATAATCTCTTTCATCTTCTTTAAACCCAAGAATTAAATTCGCTTCAACAGTGTCATATCCTTTATCTTGCAATTCATATGCTTTGATTTTATTAATTAAACCAATACCTCTTCCTTCTTGTCTTAAATATAAAACAACACCATTTCCTAGTTCTTCAATTTTTTTTAGGGATTCTATCAATTGTCTTCTACAATCACATCTCAATGAACCTAATGCATCACCTGTTAAACATTCAGAATGTAATCTTACAGGAACATTCTCTTTATTAGAAACATCCCCTTTTACAATAGCCACATGCTCTTTTTGGTCTTTATTATTGTAAAAAGCAACAATCTTAAAATTTCCAAATTCACTTGGTAAATTTGCTTTAGCTACTATTTCAACGCAAACATCTTTATCACAATTTCTGCAATAATGATATCTCTTAAGTAGATCATCTGAAAAATTATTAAAATTTATATTTAACATAAAATCTAAAATAAATATTAAATTTTTAAATTTATTCTTAAACCTAATAATTAAAATAATAAAAAGATAAAAAACCTTTATTTTTATTGACTTAAATAAAGGAAAATTTAAAATGAAAAGTCTATTTATATTCAGAAGAGATTTAAGATTAAATGATAATACTGGATTAATTGAAGCATTAAAAAATTCTGATTTTGTTATTCCTATATTTATTTTTGATGATAGACAAATTAAACAAAATGAATATTTCTCTCAAAAAGCATTTTCTTTTATGATAAACTCATTAATAGATTTAAACAATGAACTAAGAAAAATAAATAAAAGATTATATTTTTTTCAAGGCATAGCGCATCAAGTTATAGAAAAAATTATCAAAACTGAAAAAATTGAAGCTGTTTATTTAAATAGAGATTACACGCCTTTTAGCATACAAAGAGATGAGTCCATGAAAAAGATTTGTAAAGAAAATAATGTAAAATTTTTTTCATTTTCAGATGCATTATTAAATGAACCTTTTACTTTAAATAAAATTTATACAATTTTTACACCGTTTTGGAAAGCATATTCTCAAATAAAAGTTAAAAAACCACAAAAAAACACATATACAAATTATTACTCTAATAAGATAATTTCTGAAATTTCTTTTGAAAAATTTATTGAACAAAATAAAGATAAACTTGTTAATATAAATTCAAAAACAAAAGAAGAAGTAATCAAGGATATAACAAAATTACAAAATTATGATTTAACAAGAGATTTTCCAGAGAAAGAAACATCTTTTTTATCATCACATTTAAAATTTGGCACAATATCTGTAAGAGAAGCATTTTACTTAGTTTATGAAAAATTAAATCCTTTTCATCCTTTATTGAGACAGCTTTATTGGAGAGATTTTTTTTATCATATAGCATATCATTTTCCTTATGTATTTGGAAACCCCTTCAATAAAAAATATCAAAATATAAAATGGGAATTTGATGAAAAAAAATTTAATGCATGGAAAAATGGTTTAACAGGTTTTCCTATTATTGATGCAGGGATGAGGCAATTAAATCAAACAGGCTATATGCATAATAGAGTTAGAATGATAGTTGCTTCATTTTTAACAAAAGATTTGCATATTGACTGGAAAATAGGAGAAAAGTATTTTGCTCAAAAACTAATTGATTATGATCCTTGTATAAATAATGGAAATTGGCAATGGTCTGCCTCAGTTGGATGTGATGCTCAGCCATATTTTAGAATATTTAATCCATGGCTTCAACAAAAAAAATTTGATCCAAATTGTATTTATATAAAAAAATGGGTTCCAGAACTAAAAGAGTTAAAACCAGAAGAGATTCATAATTTAGAAAAAATTGATCCTTCATTAAAAGGAATAAATTATCCTAAACCAATTATTAATCATAGTATAGAATCTAAAAAAGCAATAGCTTATTATAAAAATACAATAAAAAATTGATTTTCAATTAAAATTCTTGATGAAGGTTAATTACTACTTTGTTTTGCTATTATGCAAATATTATTATTTTTTTCTGTAATAAAAACATTATAACTAAACTTAAACAAGCATTTAAAAACTTGTTTCCATTTAAAATTTCTATAATTAGTCACTTCAATTTCATAGCCACCATAATAAAGATTTAAGACACCACTATTTCCTATTATTTTTTTAAGTTCTTCTTCATCTGTCATTTTTTCACCCCTCTAAGGCATTAATGGTAATTGTAAAATAATTAATAATGCTGCAACAATAGAAGTTATTAAAGTTACAAAAAATCCATATTTAATCCATGTTTTAAAACCTATATGTTCATAACCCCTTTTTTGTAAAATTCCTAAAGCAACAATATTTGCAGTACTTCCTATGTGTGTTAGATTCCCAAAAAAAGTTCCTGCAAAAAGCATTATCCACCATAAAGGAAAACCCATAGTAGGATCTAAGGATATTATATCCTTAACAATTGGAACCATAATAGCAACAGCTAAGACATTATCTAAAACAGCACTTAATAAACCACCAATTATCATAATAATAATAATTGTTTTTATAATATTATCACCTGTAATATTTCTTAAATTTTTGCTTAAGATATCAATAACACCTGTATATTCTAATGAACCTACAGAAGCAAACAAGAATATAAAAAATACAAGTGTCCACCAATCAACTCGTCTTTCAATTAATTCAGCAGCTTTATCTTTTTCAATAAGCATTGCAATTCCAGCTCCAAACATAGCAAAACCTATTAACATAGTATTTTTCTCTAAATGTAGCATTTTTTCCACATTTGAATGAAAAACCAACCCTAAAAAAATCAAGCCAAATAAAATAGATGATAAAATTAAATTTTCACCCTCCATCATTGTTTCTTGTCTTTTTTTCTTTTTAGAATGTTTTATTTTATTTTCCAACTCAGATATTTCATTTTTAAAAAATAAAAAAAACAATCCAATAGTTATACTTAAAGCAATAAAACTTATAGGAGCAGCCCACCTTAGGAAGTCAGAAAAAGTCAAACCCCCATTTAATGCTACCATAACACCAACAGGATTACCAACAACAGTAGCACTACTGCCAATATTTGTAGCAAAAACAGTCATTAAAATAAAAGGAATTGGATTTAACTTATACTTGTTTGTTAAATGTAGTATAATAGAAACCATAATTATTATAGAAGTTACCTCGTCAATAATAGCTGCAGAGATTGCTGAAACAAGCATTAAAATTATAATTAATAATTTAGGATTATTCCCTACTTTATTTATTATTTTTCCAATAATAAACTCAAAAAATTTGCTTTTTTCTAAAAAACCGACAAAAACCATCATACTAATCAAAAACAAGATTATATCAAAATGTGCAAACTCTAATAAACTTTTTATGTCAATAACATTAAATGCCAATAACAATCCAATTCCAACAAAAGCAAATGACAATCTTCTATTCCAAAATAAGAATGTTGTAGATATTAAAACCACAATAATCATCATAGAAATTGATTGCTTTGTTTGAAAACCAATAAACTTTGTAAAATAATAAACAAAAAAAACTAATATAAACAGAAAAAGATACTTTTTCCAGTTTTTACTGATTAAATTTAAATTTTCTTGATATTTTGAAAACATAATACATAAACTATATAAGTAATATAAAAAATTTATTTTTTATGCAACCCCTTCCAAAAATAGATGTTCATGGTTTAAATTCACAACAAGCATTAGACTTAATTAGATATAACCTTTATGATTTCTATAAAAGAGGCTTTAATGAAGTTTATATTATTCATGGTCATGGTAAGGGTATTTTAAAAACAAAAATAAGACAGATGCTTAAAACCTTTAGTTTTGTAAAAAAAATAAAAAGAGCTTCTCAGTATGAAGGAGGAGATGGTGTTACAATAGTAATTTTTTAAATTTATATTAAAATAGCATCAAAATCTTTTTAAATTGGTTAAAATTTCTAAAAATATATTTGAAGAATTTTGAAAGATAAACCTTGTAGAAATACAGGTTTATACTGGAGAATTGCTATAATGCTTTTTCTCCAAATTATAAAAAAATTATAAAAATATAGATAAAGAATAGTTTAAAAATGTGTTTAAGAAATCAAGAAATAAAAAATCAATGAGGTAAGAAAATGGCAAGAATGCATTCAAGAAGAAAAGGTAAATCAGGAAGCAAAAAACCATCTAAAAAAAGCACATATTCCTGGATGAGTTATAAGCCAAAAGAAATAGAAATGTTAATCATAAAATTAGCAAAAGAAGGAAATACACCATCAAAAATCGGTTTAATTCTAAGAGACACTTATGGTATTCCAGATGTAAAAGCAATTTTAAAGAAAAATATCTCAGATATTTTAGAGAAAAAAGAATTATTGCCTAAAGTTCCAGAAAATTTAGCAGCATTATTAAAAAGAGTAATTGACTTACAAAAACACTTGGAAAATAACAAAAAAGACCAAGTTGCAAAAAGAGGTCTATTACTTACAGAATCCAAAATAAGAAGACTAGTAAAATATTACAAAAAGACAGGAAAATTACCAGAATCCTGGAACTATGATCCAGCAAGAGTAAAATTATTAATTGAATAAACTTAAACAAATGGTTTATTCAAATTTTTTTTCTTTTCTTAAAGAAGTTTCTGAAAAATTTAAAAAAATAGACAAATCTGAAACTATAAGATTAATAAGCCATCATGATGCAGATGGTATTTGCTCAGCTTCTATAATGATTAGAGCATTAGAAAATGAAAACTACAAATATAATTTGTCTATAATAAAACAATTAACAGAAATAGAATTAAAACAATATCAAAATGAAAATTACAATAACTATGTTTTTACAGATTTGGGTTCTGGGCAATATAATTTAATAAAAAAATATCTTGCTAAAAAAACAATTTTTATTTTTGACCATCACACTTTTGATTTAAATTTATTGAAAAATAATTCTGAAAATATAATAATGGTTAATCCTCATATGTTTAATATTGATGGTTCAAGTGAAATATCAGGCTCAGGTGTTACCTATTTATTTGCACAAACCCTAAATGAAAAAAACAAAGAATTAAGTTATTTAGCAATAATTGGTTCACTTGGGGATGTTCAAGAAAGTAATGGCTTTACCTCATTAAATAAATATATTTTGGATATAGCAATAAATCAAGGCAAAATAAAAATTGAAAAAAATTTAAAGTATTATGGTTTGGAAACAAAACCTATATATTATTTGTTAGCATATGGAGATATTTATATTCCTAATATATCAGGTAAGGAAAGCAATGCAATACAATTTTTGAATGAGATTGGTATTGAACCAAAAATAAATGGTAAATGGAAAAAATTCAATGATTTAAATGAAAAAGAAAAAAAGCAATTAATAAGTTCAATCATAATAAAAAGAGGCTCACTTCAAGAACCTGAGAATATTATAGGAAACAGATATTTATTAGTTGATGAGCCAGAATCAAGTTCGTTAAGAGATTTAAAAGAATTTGCTACATTAATAAATGCATGTGGCAGACTTGAAAAAGCTTCTTTGGGCATTGGTTTATGTTTAAATAATCCAGAATTGAAAAAAAAAGCATTACAATTACAAGATGAATATAAAAAAGAAATAATAAATGCCCTAAATTGGTATGAAAAAAACAATTCTCAACACATAATAAAATCAGAAAAATACATTATAATTAATGCAAAAAATAACATTATGCCTTCTATAATTGGGACAATAGCTTCTATTATCTCAAACTCAGATATTCCAATTGGAACATTAGTTTTAGCATTAGCATATGATAATGATTCAATAAAAGCATCTCTTAGAATAAAAACATCGCCTGAAAAAAAAGAAACCCTAAATTTAAGAGACTTTTTAGTAAAGCTTTCTGAAAAGACGGGTTGTCAAGCAGGTGGTCATAAAAACGCAGCAGGTGCTATTATTCCAAAGGAAAAAGAGCAATTATTTATAGATGAATTTATTAAACTTATAGAACTTGAGAATTCATAAAAAACATTATAAAAAATAAAAAAATTTTTAAAAATTAACTAAAAATCAAAAAAATTAATTATCCTTATTTTTCTCTACAGCTTTCTCTTTAGTTTCTTCTTTGTTTTCTTCTTTAATTTCTTCTTTTATTTCTTCTTCATTTTCTTTTTTCTTTTTAGCTTTTAACTCAGATCTTTTTTTAGGCATTTCTGTTTCTTTAACTACTTTATTTTTTTCTTCTTCTAAAATTCTTATTTCTAAATTCTTTAGTGGATATATTTTATTTAACTTATCTCTTAACTCTTTCTGTAAGATATATTTAACAACACTTGAAAAGACAGTTTCATAATCATTTTTATTTACAAAATTTATAATTTCAGTTCTTAACATCATTCTTATGTTATATTGTATTGTCTTTGAAACTTTGCTTCTTGTTAAAGCTAAGGGCTTTACTCTTAATAATTTATCATCTTTTGTTCTTACTACAATAGAATCATCAATTCTAGACATATTTCTTCTTACTAATCTTTTAATTGTTGATTGTGAAAAATAATATCCAATTATTCTTGTTTCTAATTTGTTTTCATTTGCATTTATAATCTCAAATTTTACATCTACAGTTTGACTTTTAATATCTCCTGTTAACTGCATCAAATTAACTTTTACAGTTCTTCCTACGCATGAATTTGGATCTTCAACATAAGTTTCTCCAATTTCAACACTTCCCATGTTTTTTGGGGAGAATATTTTAATCCAACTCTTCTTTTTTATTTTACCTACGCTTTTTGATTTTTTTTGCATTTCACTTTTTGCCATGTTTGTTTGAATTTAATTTTTATTTATAAATATTTCTTTTGAAACCCGATTTTTTAGATAAAAATTTAAATTAATACATTTTACACAAATTATTTCTCACATAAAAAATAAAAATAAAAAAATGTTAGAAAAAGCATTATTTAGAAAGCATACAAAATTGTTTTTATACATGTCTGTTAGGCAATATTTTAGTCAGAAAGAATTAATAATCTTTTCTTTATCTCATAGGGAATTTAAAGACAAGGATTCAATAGAAAATAAAGGACAATTTTTAGACAAACTTATTAATTTAGGCATAATAAAAAAATACAAATATAAAGATTTTATAAAAAAATATCCTGAAAAAATAAGAGCAGCTTCTATAGCGTATCAAAAATCACATGAGAGAAAAAGAATAATTTTAGAGTTTAAAATTGAACAATTCTTAGCTCTTGATTTTCCATTCATAAAAAAAATAAAAAATTTTGAATTGCCTTTTAAAGAATATATTAATCAATTTTATGATATAAATACAAATAAACTGCATAAAAATCTTAATTATTCCATTAAAGAATTAATTACCTTTTTTTTATATGGCTGTTCTCTTGCAAAAATCTACTTTACAAAATATGAAAAAATTTTAAACCAACTGAAAAAAATAAAATATCATACAACTTTAGAAAACTTAAATAAGGATAGTCTTTTTTTTATAAAAATTGCTCAAGAACAGATGGAATCAAAATTAAAAAATTCTTTTTAAAAAATATATGTTTTTAATTTTTTATCTCTTTTTTATGACTTTGTTTATGTGATATTTCTTTTAAATTAGTCTTTAAATTATTATTTTCTTTATTATCATTATTATTATTTTTCAAAATAAAATAATCATATATAAATACTAATACAGAGCTTAAAATTATAGAGAATAATATTGAGGATAATGTAATCATTATAAGATTATTAACCTCTTTGAATTGAGAAAAAAATTCTGATTTTAATGTCAATTGCGCTAAAACAGCTGGAGCCAATCCTTTTGGAGTTAAAATATTCATAAAGGTTCTATCTCTATTACTTATCTCTTTTGGCACAGAAATCTTGACAATGTAAGGTCTTGTTATTGCAATTAAAATAGTAATTAAAAGTCCAATTAATAATAATACTATATTTGAGAAACTTATAATAATTCCCAAATAAACAAAGAAAAACACTTTCAAGAAAAATGATATTTCTGAATAAAAATTTTTTTCTGACTCATGTATAGAATATTCAGGTTCTTTACCAAAAAAAGTAAAAATTTTTTTAAAATTGCCTAAAAATATTCCAAAAGATAAAATTGCAATTGCACCATTTGCTTTAAAAAATTCAGCAAAAACATAAATTAAAATCATGTAAGCAATACTTATCATATATGCTTTGTTAATTTGTTGAAATTTTTGTCTCAAAGCAATCCATAACCAGCCAGAGATAAAACCGATCATTAACGCAATAAAAAAAGTGCTTAAAATACTAACTATCGTATTAACAAAATCAAAATGATTAATCTTTATAATTTCTGCTATTGTTATTGCCCCAACTATACATAAAACATCTGTTATTGTTGATTCTAAAGTTAATATTAAAGTGCTTTCATTATTTAATTTTAATAATTTTGTCATAGGTATTACAACAGCACTTGAAGTGCCTCCTAAAATTGCACCTAATAAAATAGATAAATGCAATGGATATCCAAAAATAACCATAACAATACTAACAATGAC
The DNA here is from genome assembly GCA_038874655.1 of Candidatus Woesearchaeota archaeon. Lineage (GTDB taxonomy): Archaea > Nanobdellota > Nanobdellia > Woesearchaeales > GW2011-AR15 > JAAXVZ01. The sequence goes on from JAVZBY010000002.1 coordinate 14,456, forward strand.
AATATTGCTTAAAAAAAATAAAAAAGCCAACTTAGTTCCAGGATAGGCTGTTTTTAAAAAATCATTTAATCTTATTGATAAACTACCTTCAAAAATAATAAGTATTAAAGCTAATGTAATAAAAATAGGTTCAATTGCACTAAAAGATTCTGCCTTAATAAAACCTAAAATCGGGCCTAACAAAATACCTAATAAAAACAAAAGTAAAACATCAGGAATATGTGTTTTATCAAAAAAATACTCAGCTAAAAATCCAATAATAATAACCAAACTAAAACCAACTAAGCTTAATAATAAATTTGATTCCATTAATAAAAAACAAAAGTCTTCTTTTTAAATTTTTTATGTTTTTTATTTTGAATTTTATTATTTATGAGTTTAATTAAATTGGATATTAAACTTTTAATATAAAAATAAGAAATAATATATTAAAAAATCATATATTAGTCTTATATTAAAAAGATAAAATCTGATATTATATAATTGTAAAAAAAGTTAAAAACCTATAATTTTTTATTCAATAGAATTTTTTTAATTTTAATGTCACTTTTAAAATATAATCAACTACTTAACTTTAATGATGAAAAAGATTTTCTAAAAAAAGAATTATCCTTCATAGATAAAATATTACCTTCTATAAAAAAAAATTTTATCCTTAAAATTTTAATATTTATTTTGATTTTGATTATGCTATATAAATATCATAAATTCTTTATAATAATTATTTCTATTTTGTTAATACAATATATAAAATTTAAAAGGACAAAACACGGAATTAATTTTGAGATAGAACCTTCTTATTTAATAGCATTAGCAATAACCTTAACATATGGTTTAGAATATGGAGTGATATTTATAATACTACCCCTAGTTTTATCTTTTTCAGGATTTAATATAGGTGTAATAGTTAATTTTTCAAATAAATTAATTTTTATAATTTCTGTTTATTTATATTGGACCTTTACAAAAAATATATTCTTTTTAACATATTTTGCCATATTTATTGTTATTTTAACTGATGTTATAGGTTTTTTTATAAGAAAGAGATTTGGACAAAATTTATTAGAAATATTACAAGTGGTTTTAACAAACTCTATAATAAGATGGATTTACTTTTCTTTTTTTCTAAATTTAATAATTAATATAATTAAATAAAAATTTAATAAAAAATAAACAAAAGAATAAATAAAAATGAAGTAGATAAAGAATGATTTTTTTAAAATATTAAGTAATTAAATAAAAAGTAATTAAATAAAACTATTTAAATATCCAAATTAACAACTTTTATTGCATTTTCTTGTATGAATTTTCTTCTTGGTTCTACTTCTTCTCCCATCAATTCTGTAAATGCTTTTTCAGCTTCAAAAGCATCTTCAATTGTTATTTTTTTCAAATATCTAGTACTAGGATCCATTGTTGTTTCCCATAATTGTTCTGGATTCATTTCACCTAATCCTTTATATCTCTGAATCACAATTCCTTGTTTTCCGTCTTTTTCCAATTCTTTTAATATCTTTTCTTTTTCAACATCATCTTTAGCATAAACAGAGAACTTTCCTTTTTTTATTTTATACAATGGAGGTAATGCTAAATAAACATGTCCTTTTTCAATTAGCTGTCTCATATATCTAAAAAAGAAAGTTAATAATAAAATTGCAATATGGCTTCCATCAACATCACTATCTGTCATAATAATAATTTTATGATATCTTAATTTTGAAATGTCAAATTCTTCTTCAATTCCAGTTCCTAATGCAGTAATTATATTAACAATCTCTTCATTTTTCAAAACTTTTACTAATCTTGATTTTTCAACATTTAAAACTTTACCTCTCAAAGGAAGTATTGCCTGAAATTCTCTATTTCTTGCTTGTTTAGCACTGCCACCAGCAGAATCTCCTTCAACTAAAAATAATTCACATTTTCTTGCATCTTTTTCAGAGCAATCAGCTAACTTTCCTGGCAAAGTTGATCCTTCTAATACATTTTTTCTTCTTACTAATTCTTTTGCTTTTCTTGCAGCTTCTCTTGCTTTAGCAGCACTTACAACTTTCTCTATAATTACATTAACAGTTTTTGGATTTTCTTCAAAAAAAGTGCTTAATGATTCAAAAACAGCAGAATCTACAATTCCTTTAACATCAGAATTTCCTAATTTTGTTTTAGTTTGACCCTCAAACTGAGGTTCTGGAACTTTTACTGAAATAACAGCAGTTAAACCTTCTTTAATATCCTCGCTGTTTAAAGCTATTTCATCTTTATTTTTCACAATTTTCTCATAAAAATTATTTATGACTCTTGTTAAAGCAGTTTTAAAACCTGATAAATGTGTTCCACCTTCAACAGTATTTATATTATTAACAAAAGACAAAACATTTTCACTATAGCCATTATTGTATTGTAAAGCACCTTCTACAATAATATTATTTTTTGTTTTTTCAAAAAAAATGACAGGATGTAATTTTGTTTTTTCACTATTTAGATATTCAACAAAAGAAATCAAGCCACCTTCATAATGAAATTTTTCATTTTCATTTGTTCTTTCATCAAATAATTCAATTACAATTCCTTTGTTTAAAAAAGCTAATTCCCTTAACCTTGTTGCAACAGTTTCATAATTAAATTCTGTTTCTGTGAAAATTTCATTATCAGGAAGAAAACTAACACTAGTTCCAGTTTCATTAGTTTCACCAATTATTTGCAATTCTGTTAATGGATGACCTCTTGAATATTTTTGTTGAAAAATTTTTCCATCTCTCTTTATTTCAATAGTCAATTCTTTTGAAAGTGCATTTACAACTGACAAACCAACACCATGCAAGCCGCCAGAAACTTTGTAAATATTTTTATCAAATTTTCCACCAGAATGTAATGTTGTTAATATCACTTCAACAGCAGGTTTATTATATTTTGGATGATTATCAACAGGAATGCCTCTACCATCATCTATAATTGAAGCTTTTCCATCTTTATGTAAAATCACTTTAATATTTTTACAAAAACCAGCCATTGCTTCATCAATACTATTATCAACAATCTCATAAATTAAATGATGTAAACCTCTACTTCCAGTAGAACCAATATACATGCCAGGTCTTTTTCTGATAGCTTCTAAACTAGCTAAAACAGTAATATCTTTTGCTGAATAACTACTTGTCATCTAACCACCCACATATTAATATTTTAACTAAAAACTTTCATTAAAATTTAGAGAAAAATAATTTCTCTACTAAATCTTTAAGTCAACTCTTTTTATAGCTTTTTTATTTTTAATTTTTTCAAATTTTTAGATACTTTATCGTCTATACTTTATAATAAAATTAAATTTTTAATTACTTATAAAGATTGCGGAATTTTTTTATAGCAATTAAACATAATGTTTAAAAATAAACCTATTTCTTAAATAAGTTATATTTAGGAAATTCAACCAATAACTTTTAAATAAATACCAAAAACTTTTTAATAGAATATTTATTTTAATTAAAATAAATTATAACTAAAAGTAATTTAATACTTAAATTTAGGAGGGGTGGTTTTTTTGTCAACAAAATCTAAACCAATAAAAAAGAGCCATACAGAATTTCATGGTGTGGCAAGAAAAAGTAATAAAAAAACATGGATGCTAATCTCAGGTATATTAGCAATAGCATTAATAATTTCAATATTTACAAATGGCTTTTATTTCAATAATTTAAAGTTAGCAGAAAACATTTTAAAAAAAGAATCACAAAAAATAACAAATTCAGAGGCAAAATCTAAATTAAATAATGCTTTAGAATCTTTAAGTAGTGCAATTTCTTTGATTGAATCAGAAAAAAAATCTTCAACAAGTTCTACATATACAGGAAAAAAAGTCAAACTTGAATTTTACGTTATGAGTCAATGTCCTTATGGTATTCAAGTAGAAAATGCAGTAAAGCCAGTTTTAGATAAATTAGGTGATGCTGTTGATTTTAGTATTAATTTTATAGCAACAGATTTAGGCAATGGTCAATTCCAAAGTTTACATGGACAAAATGAAGTTTTAGGAAATATTGTTCAATTGTGTGCAATGAAATATGAGCCAAAAAAATACATGGATTTAATTGTTTGTATGAATAAAAACGCAGCACAAATTCCAGATAATTGGGAATCATGTGCTAGAGAGAATGGATTAAATGTAGATAAAATAAAATCTTGTTATGTAGGAGATGAAGGAAAACAATTGCATTCTGAATCAATAAAAAAATCAGAAACAGTAAAAGCAACAGGTAGTCCTACAATGTATATCAATGGTAAACAATATAATGGTGGTCGTGATACAACCTCATTTTTTAGAGCATTATGCGCAGAAATACCAGATCATAAAGCATGTTCAGAAATTCCAAAACCAAAAGATGTTAATTTAATAATAATAAATGATAAACAGTGTGCACAATGTCAACAATATAATTCATTAGCTGACCAATTAAAAAGTTTATTCCCAGGTTTGAAAACAAAAATATTGGACTATGAAGAACAAGAAGGACAAAAACTTTATAATGAATTAAACTTGAAATTTTTGCCTGTTTTCTTGTTTGATAAATCAGTAGAAGAAGGAGAGGGTTATAGTAATGTGCAAATGTATTTAGACAAAGTAGGGGATTACTATAGTTTAAGAATAGGTGCAAATTATGACCCAAAAGCAGAAGTTTGTAATGATGGTAAAGATAACAGAGACAATGATGGTAAAGTAGATTGTCAAGATGATGAATGTAAGAACTATTGGCAATGCATGGAAAAAAAGGATAAGCCAGAAGTACAATTATTTGTAATGAGCCATTGTCCATTTGGAACACAAATGGAAAAAGGCATTTTGCCTGTTGTTGAATTATTAGGAAACAAAATTGACTTTAAAGTAAGATTTGTATATTATGCAATGCATGGTGAAGTAGAAGTTAAAGAACAAATAAGACAATATTGCATACAAAAGGAGCAATCTGATAAATACTTAAGCTATTTAAAATGCTTCTTAGAAGCAGGAGAAACAGATAAATGTTTAACACAAGCAAACATTGATAAGACAAAATTAGACACATGTTATGAAAAAACAGATAAAGAATTTAATGTAATGGCAAACTTCAATGATAAAACAACATGGTTAAGTGGCAGATATCCTCTATTTAACATAGATAAACAACTAAATGAAAAATATGGTGTTCAAGGAAGTCCAACATTAGTAGTTAATGATGTTGTTGTTGAAACAGCAAGAGATCCAAATAGTTTATTAAAAACAATTTGCACTGGTTTCAAAGAACAACCAAGTGAATGTGATAAGCAATTACCAACAACAGGATTTAGTGCAGGCTTTGGCTATAATGAAGCAGATACTAATACATTAGCAGGTTGTGGTGTCTAAAATTTTTTTACAAAACTAAATATATGAGGAATAAAGATGAAAAAAATTTATTTTTTTTTATTTTTTATAACATTTATTCTATTTTTAAGTTCATGTTCAAAAAATAACATAGAAACAAAAAATTTAGATAATTTTGCTGAATGTATTGCAAATTCTAATGCAAAATTATATGCAGCATTTTGGTGTCCTCATTGTAAAGAACAAAAAGAAATGTTTGGTTCTTCATGGGATAAAATAAAAGATAGAGTTTATGTTGAATGTTCAAATCCAGATAGGACACAAACAGAAATATGCAGACAACAAAACATTAGAGGTTATCCAACCTGGAAATTCTCAGATGGTTCAGAATTATTAGGAAAACAAGATTTTTACACATTAGCACAAAAAACAGGTTGTGAACTTAACTGAATTTAGAAAATTTTATTTTATATTTATTACTTTAAGTTTATTTACTTAAAAGCGATAAGAAATCTTTATAAATAAATTCTTTTCATTTCATTAAATACAAACTAAATACATAGTATATTAAAAAAATTCATAAAAAATTTTAAAAATAACTTTTTTTAATTGGTGAAAACATGGCTAAACTCTATAAAGTAAGAAAGAAATGTATGATATGTGGAAATGTATTTTACCCAAAATATGCTGGCTCACTTTATTGTGAGGATTGTAAAAAAAAAAAGAAAGAAGAAGCAAAAAAACAAAAAAAATTGGAAGAAAAACAAAAAAAAGAAAAAAAATCTCCAAAAACAAAAAAACCTAAAAAAGAATTAACTAAACAAAAAATTAGTAAGAAATCAAAAACTAAAAGAAAATAGTTTTATTAGTTTTAAAATAAGCAGTTTATAAAAAAATAATCCCCCTAATTTTCAAAACCTTTTTAGTAGTTCTTATTTTTAATTTTCTATATCACAACTCCGTTTTATTTTTAAATTATGTCTCTTTCTAAGATTTAATGCTAAAAGTTGAAATTTTCACAAGTCCAACATGTCCTTATTGTCCTCATGCAGTAAAATTAGCAAAAGAATTATTGAAAGAAAGGAATGATTTCAAGATTGTTGAAACAAGCACAGGAACATATGAGGGAAGAAAAAGAGCAGAAAACTTTGATGTAAGAAGTGTGCCAACTTTATTTATAACAGGCCCCGGAACACAAGAAAGAATTGGTTATGTTGGAGTGCCATCAAAAAATACATTCAATAAAATGTTAGATATTGCATTAGGCAAAGAAAAATGGCCAGAACAAGAAAAAAAAGAATCAATCTTTTCAAGACTTTTTAATAAATTAAAAAGTACAAAATAAAAATAATAGTCCCTAAAAACTTAATCAAAATAAACAAAAATTAAAAAAATCAATATAATGGAGGTAATTAAAATGCCAAGAGTAAAAGTTTATACTACACCAAGTTGCCCATATTGTTATATGTTAAAAGAATATTTAAGGGCTAACAAGGTTGATTTTGAGGATGTAGATGTTTCAAGTGATTATGAAGCAGCAATGGAAATGATAGAAAAATCAGGCCAAAGAGGTGTTCCAGTAGCAGATATTGATGGCCATATTGTAGTTGGGTTTGATCAACCAAGAATTGCAAGATTATTAAATTTAAGAAGGTAATTTATAACATAATTTATTGTAAATTTCCCCTTTTAATTTTTTATTTTTTATAGATATTTATTTAGTTAATTTATTAAAGATTTTCTTTTTTTCATTTTTTATGCTTAAAAATACATTTTTGCATATTCCCTATGTTAATGAAAAAACAGAATTTTTTCTATGGCAAAATGGTTTTTTAGACTGGGAATCTTGCTTAAATTGTAATAAAAAAATAATCTCACAAATGGATTTATTAAAAAAATTTATTTTATTATCCATAAAAAATTATCAAAATCATGAGTTTTTTTCACAAAGATTAGAAGCTAAACATCATTGGCGAGCTTATCCTGATTTTAAAGAAAAAGCTTGTTTTCTAGATATAGAAACAACAGGGTTGGATAAAAAAAAAGACGATATTACTTTAATTGGAATTTATGAACCAATAACCCAAAAAGCAAAATTCTTTATCTTAGGAAAAAACATGCATTTATTTGAAAATGAAATAAAAAAATATTCCTATCTAATTACCTTTAATGGATTTTTATTTGATTTGCCATTTATTAGAGAAAAATTTAATATTGAATTAAATCAATTACATTCAGATTTAAGATTTTTATTATGTAAATTAGGATATACAGGTGGCTTAAAAAAAATAGAAAATGATTTGGGATTAATTAGAAATACAAATGTAAAAGATGGTTTAGAAGCAATTAAATTGTGGAATTATTACAAGAAATATAATGATGAAATATCTTTACATAAATTAATTGACTATAATTACGAAGACATAAAAAATTTGCATTTTTTAATGGAATTTGCTTATGAAAATTTAAAAAAACAAATATTTGAAAGAATAAACTAATACATATAAAAGAAGATGAATTCTTAATTTTCAATATTTTTTAAATAATCTTCTATTTTTTTCAAAACCTCTTCTTTATTTATGCTGCTAAATCTCAAAGTTCCTGCATAATCATGACCACCGCCATCAATTAAAGCATATGGCATTTTTTCTTTTAAATAGTCTATTAATTTTATTAAACTAAAATTAACATCATCTGCTCTAAAAATTATTGAATCTTCACTTATTACCATAGTAATTCTTTTTCCTGTAAATAAGTCATTAGTAATTCTAGGTAATTTACTTCCAATGTAATCATAATTAACAACATCTCTATTTATCTTTATTATTTTTATTCCATTAAGGTTTTCAATAACTGCGTTTTTTTCAATTGCTTTTTTAACTAAATCTTCTTTATACTTTATAAAATAAAATATTTCTTGAATTATTTTTTCCCTTGTTTCATTATAAAAAAATAAATCATTCAATAATTCAGAGCTTTCATTAAATTTTAGATGATATAAATCATAATCAATTGCAATTGCCCATTCCTTTAATTTTTCTAAAGTAAAATTTGAAAGTTTCAAATATTCTTCATATTCATAACCATTAGATTTATCAGCAGTTCCAGATAAAGCTGGTAAATGATTAAATTTATTTGGATTTAATTCAGGGTTAATAAAAAAAGCCAATTCTGTTGATAAAGATCCAGCATTAATTTCAGATCCGAAATCAAAAACATGTGGATTTAAAAAAACTTTGGAAATTTCTTTATTCTCTTTATCATATTTATGATGATCAATAATAACAAAATCAAAGCCATATTTACTTAATCTTTTTAATGAAGGATAACTTTGACTATTGCTTCCTAAATCGCACAATATAATTAATGGCGCTTTTTCATCATATTTTTCTTTTGCATCTAAATAGTCATTTAAATCTCTTAAAGCATCAATATAATCATAATAAGGACTTCGTGATGATATTCTTGTTAAAAACAAATGGCTTTTATCATTAATCTCTTTAATTAAGGGCAAAATCGCTTTTTCTAAAATATAGCCAGACACATAACCATCAACATCATCATGATGTCTTATAATAATTGGTCTATTTTCATCTATGGTTTTTTCAATAATTTTAGCAGCTTCTATAAACAAAGGTCTTAATTTTTCTAATTTTTCTGATTTTATTAGAAAAGGCTTTTTTTCTAAATTAATTTTTTCAATTACATTTTGATTTATTTTTTCATAATTTAAAAGTTCAACTTCAATATTTCCTAATCTCTCTTTTACTAAGATTTTTGCTTGAATATTATTTCCAATAACTAAATTAGGAAAGGCTCTTTCACCTGCTTTTAAAAAACCAGTTGCTTTAATAACACCAGTATTATCTTTTAAATCAAAAATCGTGGGCCCAGAGGTTTGCCTTATTGATTTTACTTGTGCTATTAAAAAGTATTCTTTTCCAATCTTATCTTTGGTAATTTCTTTTATTTTTATATAATCCATTTTAATTAATTTCAATTTTTTTTATTCTTCTTTATTATTAATTATTTTTCCGTAATCTCTTTTTCCATAATCTTGCCAAGGAGAATGTCCAAAATGTATCAACAAATCAACTCCCAAATTTTTTACTTGTAATGGCAAATCACAACTTCCATAATTACTTGACCCCCAAATAATAACTTGTGCATTTGTATTTTTTTCAATCTCTTTTTGTATAAATTCTGCTTTTGGTTTTAGACCATCAGGTAATTGTAAGCAAACTAATTTTGAATGATTTTTTTTAATAGTTTCTATTATTCTTTTTATTTCTAAATCATACATAAAACTATTGAAAGAAGAAATATTATAAAAAACTAATTATTAATAAAAAATAAAAAATTTAAAAAAGAGATAAAAGTTATAGAATTTCTATTCAATAGCAACATCAAGAGGCATTTCTTCAATTGTTTTTTTCCATTTTCTACCATTTGTATCGCATTTAGGTATATCCATGAAATAAGTTGTATTTGTTTTTGACCTTCTTATTCTAGCCATTTTTTTACCTCTTTGGATTATATGTTTTATAATTTTTATTAATAGGATAAAAAAAGTTCATCTAATTCCTCATCACTAATCTCTTTTCTATTTATAATGCTGTGAAAATTCTTTTTTCTTCTAGAGTTATATCTTTTTAATTTGTTTAGTATTGCAGCATCTTCGTTGTCAAACATTTTTATCACTTTTTTAAAAGATACAAATTCAGGCATTTTTCATTGGGTGGGGTGAAATCAGAAAAATACTGATTTTAATGCCTGAATTTGTCTTTACTAAATAGTAGTATATAGCATCTATTTAAATCTTTCGTTTTTTAACTATTATTTAGTAATAACTAATTTATAAAGAAGGTAAAATAGTAAAAAAATATTAATATTATTCTAATAAAATATTAATTAATAGAAGTCTCTATTTTTTTAAATAATATTGTACACTTATATAAGACGTTCTAGGTCTAAAATAAATAGCAGTTTTTAATGCTAAACCACTTTGGTTATGTAATAAAAATTGCCACCATTTTTTTGGCACAAACTCAGGAATAACAACAGTAACATTTAAATCTCTGTCTTTTTTTTCTAATTTATCTAAATAGTTTAACAAAGGTTTTACTAATCTTCTATATGGTGAATCAATCATTATTAACTTAATTCCAGGTTTATATTTTTTCCACTTTTCAATTAACTTTTTAGATTCAGAGCCACTCATATTTATATGAACAGCTTCTACATCACTGCAAAAGTTTTTTGCAAATTCTATTGCTCTAATTGTTGCTTTATTTAATGAATAAACTAAAACAATCATTTTGTGTTTCCCTTTTTTGAAAACTAATGGAGATTTAACATCCTCTAAACTCAATTCTTTTGCTAATTCAACATAATGCTCATGGATTTTTTTAAAGATAAATATGATTATAGGAATTAAAATAATTATTATCCAAGCACCATGGCTGAATTTAGTTATAGAAATTATTAACAAAGCAATTAAAGTCATTAATGCACCTAATCCATTAACAAAAGCTTTTCTTTTCCATTTCTCTTTTTTTTCTCTAATATTTTTAACAACCATTCCCGATTGTGATAAAGTAAAAGAAGTAAAAACACCAACAGCATATAAAGGAATTAAATGATGTACATTTCCTCCAAAAATAATTATTAAAGCAGAAGCACTAATACTTAAAACAATTATTCCTGTTGAGAAAACTAATCTGTCTCCTAAATGCTTAAATTGATTTGGCATATATCTATCTTTAGCTAAAAAATAACATAATCTTGGAAAACCCGCATAACTAGTATTAGCAGCTAAAAATAAAATCAACATTGTAAAAAATTGTATTATAAAAAAGAAAAAGTTTCTACCAAAAATATTTTCAGCTAATATTGAAACTACAGTTCTATCATGCATAGGAGTTATTCCAAATTTAAAACTCAAAAAAGTAATCCCAAAAAACAAAAATGAAAGAAACAACGCCATAATTGTTAAAGTTTTTTTAGCATTTTCACTTTCAGGTTTTTTAAATGCAGGAACACCGTTGGAAATAGCTTCTACACCAGTTAATGCAGCACATCCAGATGAAAAAGCTCTCATCAACAAAAACAATGAAACACTAGAAGTAAATGCAATCTCATTATGAGGCAATAAATTAATGTTGCCTGTGAAATATCTAAAAAATCCAATAAATATCATTACCAAAAAACTAAACAAGAACATATAAGTTGGAATAGCAAAAGTAATTCCAGATTCTTTTACACCTTTTAAATTCATAATCATTATAAAGAAAATAACAAAAAGTCCAATTTCAATTTTATAAGGTAATAACTCTGGAAAAGCAGAAGTTAAAGCAGCAACACCTGCAGCAACACTAACAGCCACAGTTAAGATATAATCCAATAATAAAGAAGCAGCAGCAATTAATCCTGGATTTTCTCCTAAATTCTCTTTAGCAACAATATAAGCACCGCCACCATTAGGATAAGCAGTAATGGTTTGTCTATAGGATATAATTAAGATAGTTAGCAAACCAATTATTACTAATGAAATAGGTATAGAATAACTTAAAGCAAATGTTCCAGCAGTTATTAAAACTAAAAGAATTTCTTCAGTGGCATATGCTATAGAAGATAAAGCATCAGATGAAAAAACAGCTAATGCAATTTTTTTAGATAATCTTTGGTGCTTATATTCCCAATTTGGCAGTGCTTCGCCAATTATAATCCTTTTTAACTTCTCAAAAATCATCAAAAAAATAGAATTTTGTTTATTTTTAAATATCTATCTGATGTTATTCAATGAATAAAAAATACCTATTTATTAATAAAAACTTTAAGAAGATTTTACTTTTTTATAGGAAATCTCATAAAATTTTTACAATTTAAACAATAATAAACAACTTTACTTTGACATAATCTAACTCTACAATTTATTCCTGGATAAAGATAAGAATAACATTTTTTACAAAATCTTCTTTTGAATTCTTTTGGAATCTTTACTTTATATTTCATAGATATTTTTCTTGCCAATTGAATATATCTATTGCTTAATTTAGGTTCTTTTTTAAAAAATTTCTCTGCTAATTCAAATAATCTAATAATCCATTTTTCAGCATTTTTCTTTACTTCTAATGATTTTTTCTTATACTTATTCATATAAAAATTAAAATTGACAATTTAATAATAAATTTATTCCTTTTTCTAAAATATAATCTCTAATTATAATTTTGTTCTAAAATTAAATATCTTATTTTAATAAAGCCATGATATCCATAAAATTTTAATATAAACTACTTTTGTGTAGTATTATGAACTTTTTAAAGAACCTTTTTACAAAAAAACCAAGAGAAATAAAATTAAAAAGCATAGAAATTCAAGATTATTTAGATGAAAATTCTCCTAAAATACTAGCAGAAGAATATGAAATTATTAAAAAAGATATTAATGATTTAAAAACTAATTTAGAAAAACTAAAAGAAAAATTAACAAATTTAGAAAATATAGAATTAATTAACCTAAGTGAAAGAGAAAAACTTTTTTTTGAAGGCAATAAAAAGGCATATTTAACAAAAACCTATAAATTTTTAGAACATATTTTTACTAATTTAAAATTAATTGATGAAGATAATTTAAATTTTAAAAAATTAGAAGAATTTTGTAATGAATTTAATATTTCTATTGATAATCTAAATAAAGATGTTGAAAAAAACTATGCAATAATAAGTCATTATATTGATTTAAAAGATTCAAATGAATTTTTAAAAAAGATTAGTCAAATAATAAATGAGATAAATGATTTTCTAATGGAAGGTAAACTTTCAGAATATAAAAAATTAATACATTATATAAAGCAATATAATGAAAAATTGTTATTAACAGAAAAAATAGAAAAAGAGATCAAAGAAATTGAAAAATTAATACAAGAAAATAAAGAAAAAAAAGTAATCTCCCAAAAAAAATTAGAAGAGATAAAAGAAAGTTCTGAATATTTAGCTTATAAAAAACTATTGTCTGAAAAAGAATCAATTATTATGCAAATAAAAACCTTAAATTCACAATTAAATAATAATTTTAAAACAATTGATAAAGAATTAAAAAAATATGCACATGAATCTTTAAAAAATGAAATTATCTTTGAATATTTAAGTAATCCTTTAGAGGCATTAGAAAAAGATACAGAATTAAAAATTTTACATACATTAGAGCAAATAAAAATGAATTTAGAGCTAGAATTAGAGAAAAATAAAGACAATCAAGAAAATGAAAAAAATCTTAAAAAAACATTAAAGAATTTTTCTAACTTAACAAAAGAAAATTTAGAAAAAATAAAAAAAGATTTAGTTGAGATTAAAAGAAACCTAGATATTGTTCAAGGTGTTTTAGATAGGTCTACGATAGTTATGGAAATAAAAGATCTAGAATATCAAATAGAGCATTTTACAAAAAAAATAATTGAATTAGAAACAGAAATAAAAAATAAAAAAGAAAAATTAAAAGATTTAGAAAAAATATCTAAAGAGAAATTAGAAAAAATGTTATATGATTTTACAGAACAAAAAATAATAATTCTAGAATAATTTTTAACAAAATTTTTTTAAAATATTTTTCATGGAAGGATAAAAGTTATCATTTTTATTTAACTTTTTAATAAATTTTTTTATTAATTCTCTTTTTGAATCCTTTTTTCTTAATGGACATTTTATTTTTAAAATAGGAAATTTTTTTTTATTACTATAATCTAAGATTTCTTTTTCAGGCACAAAAAGTAAAGGTCTTATAACTACAATTTCTTTAAGGGATTTATATTTAATTTTTATTCCTTGGAATTTTGAAACAAAAAACATATTTAATAAAAAAGTTTCAATAGCATCATCTAAATTATGGCCTAATGCAATCTTGTTGCAATTGTTTTCTTTAGATATTTTGTATAATAAACCTCTTCTTAATCTAGAGCATAAAAAGCAATAATTTCCTGAGTTTTTTTGTTTTCCTAAAGTGTTTTTTAAAATTGTATTAAAATCTGTCTTTTTAATTATATATTCTTGATTAAGTTTTTTAAAGAAATTTTCTATTTTTTTATAATTTGAGTTATAAGAATTAATTATAACAGGCAATATCTCGAATTTTATAGGTGCTTTATTCTTTAATTGAAAAAGTAAATCATACAAAACAAAACTATCCTTGCCACCAGAAAAAGCAATTAAAATTTTATCGTTGTTTTCTATTAATTTGTGTTTTATAATTGTTTCTGAGAATGTTTTTTTTAGGTTCATAGAGAGAAAAAAGTTTTAAGATTATAAAAAGTTATATTATTTTTTAGAAGAAATTTTGAATATAAGAGAAAAAAGCCAAAGCATGGATTTTGGCTCAGAAATTCATAATTATGCTAAAAGGATTTTAAATAAAGAACCTTTTTTTTGTGATGAAAAAATTAAGCCATTTGTGGAAAATACAATAATTCTAATTGAAAAAATAAAGGAAAAATATCCCCTTATAGAAAAGGTAGAATATCCTTTTAGTTATCCATTAAAAGATTTAGGTTTTGATTCGGATTTACAATTTTCTGGAAGAATTGATGCAATATTTAGGAATGAAGATGAATATCTTATTGTTGATTGGAAATCAAATAAATCCTATGAAAATAATTCAGAATATAGACAACAATTAGAAGCATATAAAAAAGTTTATTCTTTAAAAGAAAAAATTCCTTATGAAAAAATCAAAGTTGCCTTAGGTTATGTTGGTTTAAGAACTGCTATAAATACCGGTAAAATTGATTATTACTTAGATGAGAGACAACCTCAAAAAACAGCATTTGAAACTCTCTCAAAAAAAATTAATGTCATCTTATCTTGGATTAACAATGTTGATTTATTTTTTGAAGATTTCATTAAAACAAAAGAAGATAACTTTTTGTGGAAGTCAATTGTTGAAGAAATTAAAAAAGAAAAATAAATCTCTTTTTTTAATATTAAAGTTGAAATATTCTAATTTAAATTTATAAATAGCCCCGCCAGGATTCGAACCTGGGTCCCCTCCTCCAAAGGGAGAGATGATTGGCCGCTACACCACGGGGCTATAAACAAAAAATAAGAAAAATCAGTATCTTAAAAACTTTACTAAATATTTTTAAGCTATATCCATAACCTTAACATTTCCTCTTCCATAAAATGCAATTTTCCTGGCACAATTAAACAATGTAAAGGTTTTCCAAAATCATAATCAATTAAATCTCTAATCAAACCATATTTAATTACTTGATTTTCGCTTCCAATTCTTGCACAACCTATAGCTTTCATATTTAAAGAAAAAACACCTTCTTTTCTTTTATCTTCTATCTCTAAAAATTGTTTCAAAGCAACATTTACAGACATAAACTTATTCAAATCTTTTTTTATATCTAATAAAACTAATGTATGCAAACCTCTACTTAAATTTTCTTTAACAGCTTCATAAGGACTTTCAGGTTTAAAATTGCTTTCAAAAAAAGGCATTGAAGTTGTTTTTCCATATTTATAAAGTTCTAGTCCAACTATACCAACAGCATTTAATATAGAAGTGTTATTAATTACTTTAATTTCAATTTTTTTTTCTTTTGCCCTTAAAAACAAATCAACATGAGTAGTAGCAGAAAAAACATCACCTATAACTAAAAATGCAACATTTTTTTTAATTGCCTTATCTAAAATAAAATCGCTATTTTTCTCAACCATCTCTCGATTTGCTAAAATAACCTTTCTTTCATAAAACCTTTCTAAATTCTTAACAGAACAATTCAACATAGAAGTATAATCCTCTAAAAAAACATAATCACTAATTTTAATAGCATCTAAACCTTTTATTGTAATATCTTTTTCATTATCTAAACCTAAGCCAATCATATAAAGAGTCATAATAGAATAAAAATAAGTTTATTATAAAAAGTTAATTATCCTTTTATTATTTTTCTTACTGATTCAATAATCTCTTCTGCAGTAATACTTGCCATACAAGGCGGAATTTGTGAATTAGCATAAGCCTCATATATACATCCAGACTTGTCGTTTATCCTGATAATTTCTCTCCCAAATCTTTTTACATAATCTTCTATATTCCAGTATCCATGTATGCCACAAAAACCAATTTCACAATTAAAAGTTGTTTTAATAACATGATTTCCAAAATAAGTAACAACTTCTGGATTAGAACTTCCAAAAACAACAACAACTTTGTTTTTATTACTGTTATTAGTTCCTATCTCATAAGGTGTACCTTGTAAAACACCATTTATCATATGTAAAAGCCCAGAATCAACACCAATAAAAGCATCACAGGCATATAAAATAGCACATAATTCTCTTAAATTATCATATCTTGGCAATAAAAAAGGATGAGCAAAACCAGATATGCCCCTAATAACTTCATCTAATGTTTTTTTAGGAAGACTTCTATTTTTTACTGATGCATATGGTGCTATCACAACTACAGGTAAATTATTGTTTTCTTTACTAATTTCATTAATCTTAATTTTTCCTTGCTCAACTTCCTCAGGTGTTAAAATAATTTTTACATCATCTCTTGAAGGTAGAATTTTTATTCCTGATTTTTCAAATAAAGTATAAGCCATCCATTCACATAAATGACCAAACCTATCTTCTTCTCCAGTAAATTTTTTAGGAAGCATTGTTGTATGAGGAAGCCATTTTAAATAATCACTTAAATCAATAACATTTTTAGATGATTCCCTTAATTCCCCTATACCAGACAAGTGTTTTAATAAAAGTAATGCTTGGCGTGATGAGATTATATTTACTATGTAACCTATTTCATTTAATCCTTGGACTAAAGAAGAAGCAATAATAGTATCTCCTATTGCACCAGTTAGTTTTAAAGTTAATTCTTGATTATTATCTGGCATAGAAAATATTAATAACATATTTATATATAAAATTTACTACTTATTAGTAATATTATTTATATATAAACAAAAATCTACCTTTTTTAAAAGAAAATAAAAAATAAAATGCCTCTATCCATAAAAGTTTTCGGGGGTGATTTACAGATAGAGGCAAGAAGGCACCACAAAGACCAAGGGTGATCTTGAAACTTGCCTAATTAATTATTTTATTATTTCAATACCCAAGTCATCTGAAAATTCTTTTACTTTCTGTGTTTTATCATTTTTTCCTAATATCCATGGACTCTTTACACCAGTTACAATAGTCATAACTGTTACTTTTCCTTTCATGTCATCTAAAACTCTGGCTCCCCAAATTACATTTGCATCTTCATCTAAACTTTCTGTGACTAATTCACCAACTCTATTAATTTCTTCTAATGTTAAATCAGGGCCACCTGTGACATGAATTAATGCACCAGTAGCACCTTCGTAATTAATATCTAATAATGGATTGCTCAAAGCACCTCTTACAGCTTCTTCAATTCTATTATTTGTGTCAGAAGCACCTACACCAATAGCAGCAACACCACCATTAGTCATTATTGCTTTAACATCTGCATAATCCAAATTTACTAAAGAAGGTAAGGCAATTGTTTCTACAATTCCTTTAATCATAGTTGCAATTAATTCATTTGCAACAGCAAAAGCTTGTCTTATAGGAAGATTGCCAGCAATTTGAACCAATCTATTATTATCAATAACAATAACAGTATCACAATTTTGTCTCAATTGATTTAAACCAAATTCTGCTTTATCAACTCTTGCTCTTTCAATTTTAAATGGCATTGTTACAGTTCCAATAACAATAGCACCCATGCTTTTAGCAACTTCAGCTATAATTGGAGCTGATCCTGTTCCAGTGCCACCTCCCATTCCAGCACATACAAAAACCATGTCTGCTCCTTTTAAAGCATCTTTAATTTCATTTAATTGTTCTCTAGCAGATTCAGCACCTTTTTCAGGAAAACCACCACAACCTAATCCTCTTGTAGTGTCTTTTCCAATTAAGAATTTTCTATCAGCTTCAGTTATACTTAAATGCTGTTGATCTGTATTACAAGCAATAATCTCAGCACCTTTAATGCCTTTTTGGTAAAGCCAATTTACCATATTATTTCCAGCACCACCAGTGCCAATAACCTTTATAGTTGCTTGACTTGCCAAACCTTCAAATTCTTCCATTGCCCCCACCTTGTCTTTGTGTTTATTTTTTATATTTTTTATGAGTATATTCTTTTTATATTTTTTAAAATATATCTTTTAAACTATATATAAAAATTTATATTTTACTCTAACAAAACCTTTATATACTTTTACGGAATATACTCTACTTAGAAAACGCCAATACGCCAAAACTATTATAAATTGCTTGACGCCAATCAAGCTTATTAATTTATTAACGCCAAAATTATATTCTAAGGTTTACGCCAATAAACCCCTCATTATTTTTATTAATTAAATTTCTATATAAATCTTTTTATTTTTTGATATATATTTTTAAGTATATATTTAATAGATTTTCTTCGTCTAAGAAATAAAAAATAGAATAAAAAATTCATTTTTTCATTAAATTAAAAATCTAATTATTTTTAATCTCATTTTTTCTTCTTAGTTATTGCTTCTTTACCTAAATCAACACCGAACTTTATTAATCTAGTTAATTTGTCAAACACTACAGGGTTTTGCATTACTCTAGCAATGTTTGTTATCTTTCTACCATAACTTTCAAAGAAACATGTATTCTCTAATGTATATCTAATTGGAGCAGGAACAATTTCATCAGGATAACCAATTGGTAAAATTGCTTGTGGCCTTACATCCTCAGGAGCATTTATAACCCTTCTAACCATATCGTCGTCAAAAGCACTTACCCATGTAGAAGCTAAACCTAATGCATGAGCAGTTAACAACATATTTTGTATTGCAGCAGCACAATTTTGGATAACATATAATCTTTCTCCTCTTACACCATAAAACATCTTTGTTTTTTCAATCTCAGCACATACAACTATTAAAACAGGAGCCTCAGCTATCCACATCTGTTGCATAGCAGCTTCAGCAAGTTTTTGTTTATTATCATTATCTTTAACAATAATAAATTTCCAGCTTTGTAAATTTCCAGCACTAGGAGCATATCTTCCAGCATCTAAAATAATTCCTAAAATCTCCATTGGAACATCTTTTGCCATAAACTTTCTAATAGATCTTCTAGTAGCAATTGCTTCAAAAACATTCATCTTTACAGCAGAAGGATTAATATCACTTTCTTCCATCAAAATAAATTAATAACTTATACTTTAAATATTTTTTTATAAACTTTCTAAATCAATAATAAAAATTTGTATTTTTCAATTTAATTCAATATATTTAGCAATTTAAATAAAAATTTTTAAGATTTTAAAAAGTTAGATTTTTATTATCAATCATCTTACTTTATTTTATGTCAGAAACAATTCTTAAAGAAGCAATGTTTTATGAAAAAAAACAAAATAACATTGTAAGATGTCATTTATGTCCACATAATTGTGTTATTCCTAAAAATAAAAATGGTTTATGTGGTGTCAGAAAAAACATTGATGGAAAATTATATTCATTAGTTTATGGAAAAGCGATTGCATGGCATTTAGATCCTATTGAAAAAAAGCCATTATTTCATTTTTATCCTGGAAATTTTATTTATTCGTTTGCAACTGCAGGTTGTAATTTTTCTTGTAAATTTTGTCAAAATTGGGATATAAGCCAAATCTCAAAAGGAAAAGACGCACAAATAATTGGCTATGAAAAAAACCCAGAACAAATAATAAAAGAAGCAATCTCCATGAATGCAAAAAGCATAGCAATGACATATAATGAGCCAAGCATCTTTTATGAATATGCATATGATGTTTGTGTTTTAGCAAAAAAAAATAATTTAAAAACAGTTTTTGTTTCAAATGGCTATATCAATAAAGAGCCAATTGACAAAATACAACCATATTTGGATGCAATAAACATTGATCTTAAATCATTTAGTGATGAATTTTACAAAAAAATATGTGGCGCAAAATTGCAACCAGTATTAGATTCAATAAAATATTATCATGAAAAAAATATCTGGGTTGAAATTACAACTTTAATTATACCAGAAGAAAATGACACAGATGAAGAACTAACAAAAATAGCAGAATTTATAGCATCTGTTGATAAAAATATTCCTTGGCATATTTCAAGATTTCACCCTGACTATTTGATGACAGAAAAATCATTTACCTCATCAACAACATTAGAAAGAGCATATAAAATCGGAAAAAAAGCAGGTTTAAAATACATATATATTGGAAATATTCCTGGAAACACATATGAAAATACTTATTGTCCAAAATGTAAAAAGCTTTTAATTAAAAGATATGGTTTTCAAATTCTTGAAAACAAAATAAAAAATAACAAATGCTTTTATTGTGATGAAAAAATATCAGGTTATTTCTAAAATATTATTTCAAAAATAGTAGAGTGATAAAATAAAAACAAAAGAATTAAAAACCACACAGAAATCTTAACAAAAATGGAATCTTTAAGAGAATTATATAGAATAGGATATGGTCCTTCTAGTAGCCATACTATGGCTCCTCAGAGAGCAGCTGAAATCTTTTTAGAAAAATATCCTAATGCAAAAAAATACATTGTTTCTCTTTATGGAAGTTTAGCTTCTACAGGAAAAGGACATTTAACAGATCAAGTTTTAAAAAAAACATTTAGATTAAAAAAAAAGAAATTACAAATAAAATGGTATCCTAATAAAGAGATGCCATTACATCCAAATGCAATGTTATTTCAAGCATTTGATAAAACTCTCTCAGGTGAATGGCTTGTTTATAGTGTTGGTGGCGGTGCTCTTAGTGAAAATGGAAAAAGTAAAAAAAATTTAATTTACAAATACAGAACTTTTAATGAAATAAAAAAACATTACAAAAAGGATTTATGGAAATATGTTGTTGACACAGAGGGAAAAGAGATACTTAACTATTTACAAGAAGTTTGGCAAGTTATGCAAAATTCAATAAAAGAAGGGCTTAAAAAAAAATCTACTTTGCCAGGAAAATTACATCTTAAAAGAAAAGCACATGAATATTATTTAAAATCAAAAACAAATCCAAAATTAAAATTATATGCTTATACTTTAGCAGTTGCAGAGCAAAATGCTGCTGGGTCAAAAATAGTTACAGCTCCTACATGTGGTTCTTGTGGCATATTGCCAGGACTATTATTTTATTTAAAAGAAATCAAAAATTTTGATGATGAAGAAATAATAAAAGCATTAGCAACAGCAGGCATTATTGGAAATTTAGTAAAATTCAATGCTTCAATCTCAGGAGCAGAAGTAGGTTGTCAAGGAGAAATTGGAACAGCATGTGCAATGGCAGCAGGAGCAGCAACACAATTATTTAAAGGCACAGTTAATCAAATTGAATATGCAGCAGAAATGGGTTTAGAACATATGCTTGGAATGACCTGTGATCCTATCTATGGTTTAGTTCAAGTTCCTTGTATTGAAAGAAATGTAATGGCTTCTTCCAGAGCATTAGAATGTGCAGAATATGCTATAATTGATGATACCCATATTGTTTCTTTTGATGAAATAGTTAAAGTAATGTATGAAACAGGAAAAGATTTACCTTCATCTTATAGAGAAACCTCTAAAGGAGGATTAGCAAAAATATGGTTAAAAAATAGGCAATTAAATAATAAACAATAATCCTTTCTAAAAATATTTTCTAAAAAATATCTTTTTTTAAAAATTCTATAAAACCAAAAAATTAATAAATAAAAAAATATACTAGTATACAAAAAACATCAAAAATTTTAAAAATCCACTTAATTAAAATTTTTTAACTATCTAAAAAGGTGAAAATATGGATTGGCGCGAAGAATTTAATTTTGAAGACCTAGCAGAAAAAGAAGAAAAACTAAAACAAAATTCTTAAAAATATTATTCTTTTTAATTTCTAATAATGAAAAAAAAAATTTTATTATTCTTTATTATTATATTAATTCTGATAACTTTATCTACTAATTTAATTTATTCTAAAAATGAAAAAACTAATAAACCAAAAATAAGCCCTGAAATTGATAAATATATAGATAAAATAAAAAAGGATAAAATTGAAAAAAATAAAAATGACTTAGATATAAAAATTCCAGTCATAATCTCTTTAAAAAAAAATCAAAAATTAAATAATGAAATTATCACTAAATCAAAACACATTAAATTAAATGATAAAAAATTTATTATAGCAAATATAACTATTGATGATTTTGAAAAATTAAAAGAAAACCCTGAAATTGAAGCAATTTATTATAATCCTAGATTAAAAATTTTCTTGGATACATCAACGAAGCTATTAGGTAGTGATTCTTTTTGGAATCTTTCAATAAATCAAGAAAGTGTAAATGGCTCTACACAAACAGCATGTGTTATTGATACTGGTATTGATTTTAGTCATAGTGCTTTTGGAAGTTGTAGCATAAATTATTTTAATAATCAAGGTAATAATGTTTCCTATTTTTTAGAAACAGAACATCCTTATCCTATAAATACGAAAATTAAATATAAAATAAATTATACAGGATTTTCAAAAATAGCAGTACATTTTAGAAATATTTCTGTTGAAAATGAATGGGATTTTATTAAAATCTTAGATGAAAACAACTATACAATTGCTTCCTATACGGGAAACTTAAATAATATATGGAGCCCTAGTGTTAATGGAGATACTATTTATGTTTTGCTTGAATCTGATGAAAGTTTTAATGATTATGGTTTTTTTATTGATGAAATTAAAAATGGCACAACAAACAACACAGTAAATTGGTCTTGTGAGAAAATTATAGGTGGTTGGGATTTTATAAATAATGATCCAATTCCATATGATGATAATGGTCATGGTACTCATGTTTCAGGAATAATTGCATCACAAAATTCAAATTATCCAGGAGTAGCAAAAGGTTCTAAATTAGTTTCAATAAAAGCAATGGATTCTTATGGTGAAGGTTCTCCTGCAATAGTTGCAGCAGGAATTAATTATTGTGTTGAAAATAAAGAAAAATATAATATTTCAGTTATTTCTATGAGTTTAGGTGATGGCAGTTTTTCTAATTATTGTGATGATTATATTGATTGGTTTACAGACATTGTTCAAATAGCAATTGATAAAAACATTAGTGTAGTTATAGCATCTGGAAATAATGGCAATTCTAATGGAATTGCTTTTCCCTCTTGTTTAAAAAATGTAACCTCTGTTGGTTCAGTTGATAAATCAAGATTAATAAGCAGTTATTCACAATCATCTTTAATACTGGATTTATTAGCATATGGTACAAATATTATCTCCTCTCAACTAAGTGGCGGCTTTATATCAAGTAGTGGCACATCAATGGCAACACCACATGTTTCTGGATCAATTTTATTAATTAATGATTTCAAAAAAAAGCAAAATACTAATTCTGTTTATACACCTATCCAATTAGAAACAATATTAAAAAACACAGGCATTCTTATAAATGATTCAAGAAATAATTTAAGTTTTCCATTAGTTAATCTCTCTAATGTTTTAAAAGAAATAAACACATTCCCTATAATAATATTTCATTATCAAGATTTAAACAACTCAAACATTTCAAGAAATTATTCTTATTTAGAATTTTCATTTTCCACCTATGTAAAAAATATAACCCTTTTTTATGATTCTTTTAATGTGTCCTTAAACAAGCCATATACTAATGTCTCATATAACCTTACTAACTTAACAGATGGTTTTCATAATTATAGTATTTTTGCATATGACATTTTAGAAAATCCAGTTCAATCAGGAACATTCTTTTTTTATGTAGATACCATAATCCCTAAATCCATAAATGATTTAAATGCAACCTTACTTGAAGACGGCTCTGTTTTTTTAGAATGGTCAAAAGTAATTTTTGATATAAACAATAATACAGAAAGAGTAATATACTATAATCTTTATAGAACTTTAAACAATCAAACAAATTTATTAGAAACAATACAAAACTACAATGAAATAATTAATTATACAGATACAAACATAACAACAAATAATTATACATATTATATTTTGACATCTGATATATCAGGAAATATAAACAATAGCATCACTGAAAAAAACTCAATAACTATAAGTGTTTTTTGTAATACAACTTTTTCAAATTGGTCTTCATTTAGTAATTGTATTAATGGCATACAAACAAGACAAAGACAGAGAATTTGTTTTGGAAAACAAGAAATAGAAACAGAAACACAAAATTGTATAATTACTTCTACATCAACAAGTTCTGGAAAAAGTTCAGGAAGCAGAAGTTCAGGAGGTAGTTCAAGCACATTTACATATTTATTAAATAACAATTCTTTACAAATAAACAAGAAAGAGTTTATTATAAAAAATAATACCTTAAACTTGACTAAAGAATTAAAAAATATACAAAATTATCCATTAAAAAAAATTCTTTTTAATCAAACCAATATAAAAATAACCCTAGAACTAATAAACAATCTCTCAAAAATAGAGCAAAATAATGAATTAAATAACATTTATACTATTTTTAACATAACTCTAAATACAACAGCAGAAGCAGAATTATTTTTTTCTGTAAATGAAACATGGCTTTTGACTAAAAAAATAAATCCTGAAAATATAGCATTGTTCAAATACATTCAAAATAATCAAACATGGAATTTATTGGAAACAGAATTTCTTGATAAAGAACAAATAAAAAATGAAACTTATTATAATTATAAATCTTATATTCCAAACTTTTCATTATTTGCAATTGCAGAATCTCAGAAAAATCTAACTCAAAAAGAAAATGAAAAATATTTAAATGACTCAATTATTAGCAATCAAATATCAAACTTAATCAATGCCCAAACTAATGTAATTCAAAATATATCAGAAAAACAAAACAAAAAAAATAAAACCAATACAAAATTAAAAATTTTTGAAAATTCAGAAAATAGTTTAAATAGTCCTATAAAAGCTTATCTATCTAATTTAATAAATTCATTTAATATTAATAACCAAATTTACCAAAAAATAAAAAATGTTCTTTTCTTTAATTCCCTATTTAGCTTATTTTTTATAATTATAATTTTATTTTTTATTAAGAATAAACAAAAATAACGATAAAACAAATAAAAAAAATAAACGATCTTAAATTTGATAAATAAATTTATTAGGTTTTAAACTTTAAAAACCATTTTTATTTTTTCTTTTAATGAATCTTTTGACATTGCTCCAATTATATTTCCTTTTACTTGTCCTTTATCAAATAAAACTAAAGTAGGGATACTCATTATATTATATTTTTCAGCTAAATCTTGATTTTCATCAACATTTACTTTACAAAATTTTACATCTGTCATTTCTTTTGAAAGTTCCTCAAATCTTGGGCCCAAAATTCTACAAGGACCACACCAAGGAGCCCAAAAATCAACAATAACAGGTTTATCTGATTTTAAAACTTCTGACTCAAAATTTTCATTATTCAATTCAATTGGCATAAAAAAATCACCTCTTTTAAAAGAAATTATCTTTCTTTATATACCTTTGCTTGAACCTCTCTTAAAAAATTATGTATATTTTCAAGCTCTTTTATAGAACCATAAATTTTATGTTGGATATCTAAAGGCAAAATATCAGTATTATTTTTTAGATAGGATATTAAATTAGATTGTCTTCTTATTATATTATGTTGTAAATCTTTTAACATTTCAATACACAAATAAAAATCTAAATCTTTCTTAAATTTTTCTTTTTTATTTGTAAAAGTGTTTATTTTTTATTTTATGATATTTTAATTTTTATATTTTTATAAACTATTGTTCCTAATTTTTTAGTAGTTATAAAATCATATAAAAAATGACTGGAAACTTAATAAAAAATAGAAATAAATAAATACTAAATCTTTTTAGAAAAAAGTATATGACTGAAATTATAACAGGAGTAAAAAACTATATTATTGAATGCAGAAAAAAAAATATTCCTGATTCTAAAATAATAGAAACTTTAAAAAATAGTAAATGGCCTGATGATATAATCGAAAGTGCAATCAAAGAAGCAAATTTAATTATCTCTTCAGTAAAAGAATCCCCAAGCCAAACAATTGAAGTAGTGCAAAAAAACAAAGAACAACAAACAATTAATCAAAGTATTCAAACACACACAACATTAATACAAGCAAATACTCTAACAAACACCACACAGGATACTATAACTCAAACTTCACAAGCAGTACAAACAAAAATCTCAGATGATTTATTCACAAAACCACCTATTTTACAAGACCAAAAACCAAATATCTTAGAAGAAAAACCAAAAAAGGTTTTTACTCCATGGGTTATTATTGCCTTAATACTCTCTCCTATTCCTTTAATCGGCTTAGGTGTTTCAATGTCAGTTTTAGATTATGTTAATAAGAATAATTATTCAGGTAAAATTATAGCATATCTTTCTTTGGTAATAAGTTTATTTGTTTTATTTTATATCTTGTATTTAATTTATCAAATATTCACACTACCTCCAGATCAATTAACTGGCTTTGCAAAATCAATAGTTGAAAAATTTAATTTATTAGGTTATTAAAAATATTTCATTAAAAAAATTAAAAAACCACAAAAAAGAGAAAATAAAAAAAGATTAAATTTTTGCTTAATACTAAATTTAAATTTCTCCTTTTAATTTCTCTATTTCACTGCTTAAAAAGTCCAAGTTTTCAATCAATTCTTTATATGAATTTCTTACAGTAACTTCTGTAACATCAGCAACTTTTGCAATTTCTGCTTGTGTCTTTTTTTCATTGTTTAATTTTGATGCTATATATAAAGCACCAGCTGCAATTCCTTTTGGACTTCTACCACTTGTTATTTCTTCTTTCATTGCTATTTGCACAATGTCTAAAGCTTTACTTTGTGTATTTGGTTTTAATTGTAATTCAGATGCAAATCTTGATACATAATTCATTGGGTCAATTGGCAATGTTCTTATGTTCAAGTTTCTTGAAACATATTTAAAGTTTTTTGCAACTTTCTTTTTATCAATTCCTGTAACATCAGAAACTTCATTTAATGTTCTAGGAATATCATACATTCTTAAAACTGCATAAACAACACCAGCAACAACTGCTTCTGTTGAATGACCTCTTACTAAACCTCTTTGAACAGCTTCAGTATAAATTCTTGAAATTTCTTCTTCTACATAAGCAGGCAATCCTAAAACAGATACTATTCTTTTAATTTCTGATAATGCCAATCTTAAATTAGATTCAATTGCAGTAGAAACTCTTCTTTGCCATAATCTTAATCTGTAAAATCTGTCTTTATCTTTTTTTGATAATTTGTATAAATCTGCCTTAGTCCCAACTTCTGTGCCTAAACCTCTGTCTTCTTGTGTATATGTTAAAGGAGCTCCAGTTCTTCTTTGGCTTTGAGCAGCATCATGATCAAACTC
>JAVZBY010000002.1:42237-150039 GCA_038874655.1 Candidatus Woesearchaeota archaeon
TCACGCCATTCTTGACCAAAATCAAATAGTTTGTCATCTAATACTAAACCACAAGATTTACAAGTAACTTCTCCTTTTTCTTTGTTCCAGCTTAAATTTTCATCCCCACATTCAGGGCATTTTTTATATTGCAAATTTATCATTTTAGTTCCTCCTAATAATTAAATTTTTTTTTGTGCATTCTTTTATCTATTTTAATACTTAGATAAACAACAACACCCCCGTTTTTTTCTAAGTGTAAAATGTAAAAAACAAGTTGTATTTAAATCTTTCGATTTTTCATTCTAAAACTTTTCAGTAAATTTTAAAAAAATATCTAAAAATAATTAATAAGGAATTTTAATAATGAAATTCAAACTTTTTCAAAAAATCTTTAAAAAACTTTTTTCAAAAAATTCTTATTTATCTTAAATAGGTTAAAATATTTATAATTTATTAATTAATGTATTAATAACTTTTATATAATTACCTAAATTTCAAATTAACATGGATTCAAAAACAAGAAGGCATTTACTAAAATTTATTCATGATTTAGAAAAATATAGGGGCAGACATACAGAATTAGTTTCTGTTTATATTCCATCAGGTTATGATATAAATAAGATAATTCAACATTTATCACAAGAGCAAGGAACTGCTTCTAATATAAAAGATTCAACCACAAGAAAAAATGTTATTGATTCATTAGAAAGAATGATACAGCATTTAAAACTATTTAAACAAACTCCTCCAAATGGTTTAGCAGTTTTTGCAGGAAACATAGCAGAAAGAGAAGGTCAACAAGATATTGAAGTTTTTAGTATTGAACCGCCAGAGCCATTAAATTTTAGATTATATAGATGTGATAAGCAATTTGTCTTAGATGCATTAAAAGAAATGGCTGAAAAAAAAGAAACATATGGTTTAGTTGTCATGGATAAAAGAGAAGGCAATGTTGCATTATTAGTTGGAAAAAAGATAATTCCTTTAACTAAAACAACTTCAATTGTGCCAGGAAAAACAAGAGCTGGAGGTCAATCAGCTCATAGATTTGAACAACTTAGAGAAGGAGCTGCAAAAGAATTTTTTAATAAATTAGCTGAATATGTAAAAAATGATTTTTTAGGAAGAGAAGATCTTAAAGGCATTATTGTAGGCGGTCCAGGAATGACGAAATACGAATGGGCAGAAGGTAATTATTTAACTGATTTACTTAAAAGAAAAATTATTGCTATAAAAGATTTAAGTTACACAGGTGAATTTGGCTTACAAGAATTAGTTGATAAAAGTCAAGATGTTTTAGCACAAGAAGAAATAAGCACAGAAAAAAAACTCATGCAAAGATTTTTTGAAAAATTAGCAAAAAACGCAAAAGAAGTTGCTTACGGAGAAATGCAAGTTAGAAAAGCATTAGAACAAGGTGCTGTGGAAGTTCTTTTGTTAAGTGAAGAATTAGATGATAAAACAATAGAAGAAATGGAAAAAATAGCAGAGCAATTTGGAACACAAGTTGAATTAATAAGCACTGAAACAAGAGAAGGTGTCCAATTAAGAGATATGGGTAAATTTGGCGCTATTTTAAGATATGAAGTGCATTAAAATTCTACTAAATTAAGATAATACTAACTTTTTTTGATTAAAATTTTTATATAAATTTTTATTTTAAAAAACTATGCAAGTATTTGCAGTAATTCCTGCATATAATGAATCTCCAAATTACTATCAACCTTCTTCTTTAGACTTAGTAATAGAATCTTTTGGCTATGCAAAAAACAAAGATTCCAGAATAAAATCTATTATAGTTGTCAATGATGGTAGCACAGATTTTACAGCACAAAGATTAGCAAACTATAAACCTGAAATTGAAGTATTACATCATTCAAGAAATCTTGGAAAATTAGAAGCATTTCTTACAGCAGCAAGAAAAGTTTATAAAGAAATTTTAGAAGAACATAAAGATCCTTTAGAAACAATTATTTTAATTTCTGATGCAGATATTTACATAAAACCAGAAGATATAAAAAAAATAATTGATAAAATATCTCCACTTTCCATTGATATGGTTATATGCACTTATAAACAAGGAGAAGATATTTGTCCGCCAATTTTTTCAGGGTTAAGAGCTATCAGGTTTTCATCATTAATGCTTTGGTTGGATAAATCTCACAAAGATTATAATCTTTGGCAAACAATTTTAAAACCAAATTATTTTGATATTTCAGAAAAAAGACAAGCAACAATAGGTTATTCTTTAGAAACTTTTTTAGAAGGTTTAATTTTAATCTATGATTTAAATGTATCTATATTGGACTTAGATATAAATTCAAGACCAAGAGGTTTAGGTCCTTGTAATTTAGATGAAATTAACTTAGGAATTGAATGGGCATCATCTTTGTTATATAATACTTTTTCTATAAGTATTTAAGAAGATAAATAAAATATTGTCAAAAAAAATTCCGATTACACTAGGCAAAGCAGTTTCTTTATTAAATAAAGATAATGACAAAATTATAGCATAACCTAGATTTTTATAATTTGCAAAAATAGCATAAACTAAATCTTTAGTAAAAAATAAAAAAACAAAGCTTAAAAAAAATGTTTTTATAATTAAAACATAAACTATTTCTTTTAAATAAAAAATATTTACAATATTTTTAATGTTTAAACCAATAAAAGCATAAGTTGTTATAACAAATATTATGTTAATTATAATTTTATCATATTTTAGTATCATACCTTTTATAATTTTTTTATCTACCTTATCTAAAAAATTTGCTAGAACTAAAGGTAAAATAACCAATAGAAAAATAGTTTTCAAAATAGGAATTACAGAAATTGTTTCTTTGAAAAAAAGCCATATTATTAATGGTGTCATAAACAATGAAACAAAATAATTAAAATAAAGTCCAAAGGTTGATAATAAAACATCTTCTTTTAATAATTTTGTAAAGGTTATAACTATTATAGCACAAGGCACAGAAGCCATAATAATAAAACCATTTCTAAAATCAACATCTTTAACAAAAAAAAATGCAGATAAAATAATAACAAAAGGCAAAAGAATATAGTTGATAAAAATTAATATGATTATTTTTTTCAGATTTCTTTTGAAATAAAAATTTTTTAAATCTTTTAATTTTATATTAACATTTTTTAAAGAAAATACCATCATAATAATTAATAAGAATGTTAAATATCTCTCTAAAAAAGAAGAATAGTATGGAAAAGCAACACTTAAAAATAAACTTATAACTAATAAAAAAGAAGTATTTTCCATTAAATTTTTTAAATTATTTTTTAAAATACTAATCATTTATAGTAGGTTTCATAAAAAGAATAACATTAAATAATTTTCTTATTTTATTATTTATATGGACTTAAAAGATTTCATAGAAACTAATTTTTCAGGATTAAAAAAAATAGAAAACAACACAAAGCAAGATCAAACAAATCAAAACAAAAAAAATAAAGAAAAAAAAACAGATGAACTAATAAAAAAAGCTTTTCTAGATTTATATCCAAATAAAGAAATTAACTTTATAGCAACAATTACTTATTCAAGAGCTTTTAAAGGTTATAATGCAAAAGTAAAATACACAAAAAATTATATGGAATTTAGATTAAGCTATAATTGGAAAAATATTTCAGATGAAATAAAAATAGGTTTAATTCAAACACTTTTTAATAAAATTTACAAGACAAATATAAAAACAATTAATATTGAATTATACGAAATCTTTATAAAAAAAATCCCAAATTATTCAAAAAAAATTAAAACCGATCCAATTCTAGAAGAATCTTTTAATAGAGTTAATGAAGAATATTTTAATGGCTTATTAGAAAAACCAAACTTAGAATTTGGAGGAAAAAACTTTCATACATTAGGCACATATGACCATGGCACAGACACAATAAGAATTTCAGAAATATTGAAAAAAGATCTAACTTTACTAGACTATGTTATGTATCATGAAATGTTACATAAAAAATTAAGATACAAAAGCACAGGTAAAAGAAATTTACATCATTCAAAAGAATTTAAAGAGTTAGAAAAAAAATTCAAAGTCAAAGACATTGAAGAGAAACTAAAAAACTTTTTGAAAAAAGAAAAGTTAATTAACTGGATAGGATAAAAATTTAAATTTTAATAAATAATAATCTTATTACTAAAAGAATAAATAAAAAAATGAAACTAATAAATAAGGGAGCAGAAGCAGAAATCTATTTACAAATAGATAAAAAAACAAATGAAAAAAAAATAATTAAAAAAAGAATTCAAAAAAATTACAGAATTAAAGAAATAGATTTAACTCTAAGAAAATTCAGAACAAAAAGAGAAGCTAAAATTTTAGAAAAATTAAAAATAAATCATCCTAAATTAATTAATCTAAAAGATAATGAAACAACAATTGAAATGGAATTTATTGAAGGAAAAAAAATAAAAGATATTTTTGAGAAAAATAAAATTTTTACAAATGAATTATCAAAGGAAATAGGGAAATTAATTGCAGAAATGCATAATCAAAATATAATTCATGGTGATTTAACAACATCAAACATGATATATAATGAAAAAGAAAAAAAAATCTATTTTATTGATTTTGGTTTAAGTTTTTTCTCTGAGAAAATAGAAGACAAAGCAGTTGATTTACATTTACTAAAACAGGCATTAGAAAGCAAACATTCTAAAATTTATAATCATACTTTTAAATTAATCTTAGATGAATATAAAAAAAAAGCAAATAAAGCAAATGAAATAATTAATAGGTTTAAAAAGGTTGAAATGCGAGGAAGAAATAAGGTGAAAATATAAATTAATTATGCAAATTAGTTAGTTTCAGTATTTTTTAAGCATTTTTTCTTAAATATCTATTTCTTAACTATCTAACTTAGTTCTTTCTTCATGTGTCAATAAACCATTATCAGAATATAAATGTTGTTGTAATTCTTGAAATAGTAATGCACCATTATTTAATTCTTGACGAATTTTGTTTAAATTTTCGTTTATATCTAAATTTTTGTTAATTTTTTCTTCAATTATCTTTAAATTAGAAACCAATTTTGGAAATAAATTGATCCATAGGTTTTTTATTATTTTATATATCATTTCATTTTCAAGTTTTTTATAATCTCTTAATGCAGAAACAACTTTATCAAAATTAGCCCAGAATATTGAATTAAACTCTTTAATGTAAAATGATAATTTCTTTTTATCTAAATAATCATTATTATCAGAATAATACAACTCTACAAAAAGAAATATTTTAGTATAACTATTTTTTATATTTTTAACATAAACTTTTTCAATAAATTTTTTCAATTCATTATTCATATTCAATATCTAACTCGCTTTGATAATCTAAAACATCGCCACCATCAACTTTAACAGCACTTTGTTTGTTTTTCTTATATTTAATTGTTTGCTTATTTTTTTCTTTTATTAAACCCATAGCTAATTCATCTGCTTGCATTGCTGTTATTTTTTTTAAATCATCAAAACATTTTATATCAAATGCTCTTAATGCTTTTCTTAAAAGAGCATCTTCACTTTCACCAACTTCCTTAAAAACAGTATGTTTAGCAATACATTTATGACAAACATTATCTTTTCCAATAAAATAAAGAAACATAAATTCTTTTTTACATATATCACATTTCATATTTAAGCACAATTCAGAAATTATTTAAATACTTTTTGCTAAAACTTAAAACATAAAAAAAGAAAATTTTTACATTACATGTAAGATAATGCTTTTTCCATAATAGGCATAATTTTTTCAGTTTCTTCTTTTGTTAATCTGCCTAATTTTGTAAATTTCCACTCATTATTTTCATTATTCTCTCTGGAAATTTGTAATTTAGGACTTGCATTATTATATGAGTAAACACTAACACTAATTCTAGAATTTCCTATTTCAAAACTTTCAGAAAACAGAACTTTATCTAAACTGCTATCATAAGCCATTTTTTTCACCTTTTATTTTTCACCTTTTCTTTCTTTTTTTTATTACTTTAATTAAATTTTACCTTAAAATTTTATTTGTATTTTATTTTTAAAACCCAAATCAAACCAACAATTATTCCTGAAACAAGATTTGCAAGTATCAAAGCCAAATCTTTTTTTAATATTCCATAAACAAGCCACAATAAAACACCTATAAACATCATTGTATACATCTCTAATGATAAATCTTTTGTGTGTTTAGTTTTCAAAATTTTTAATAATTGAGGCAAACCTGCAAAAGAGGTTAAAGAAGCTGCAATCAATCCAATAATAACATTATCCATTTTTCTTAGATTTTTTAATTGTTTTAAATATTTAACTATTTACTTTTTATTATCAAAATAACAAAAAATAAAATAAAATGTTTTAAATATAACTTTTATTTTTTTTATCACATGTCAAACATAAGTAATATAGTTAGAAGGTTAATTCAATCAAAACCTTTAATTTATGAAGGAATGATTGAAGGTGTAATAAGCCATACAGCATTAGCAGAAAATTTATTACCAGAAATTGAAAAAGAACTTGGAAAAGAAGTCCATTTGCCAGCAATAATAATGGCAATTAGAAGATATAATGAATCCTTATTTGAATCAGAAAAAATCAAAATCCCAGATTTTAAATTCAACTCAGAAATAATAATGAAATCAGGATTAGCAGATATAACCTTGGTAAAAAGTCCAACTGCAATAGAGAAAATAAAGAAACTATATTCATTTGTTAATTTTGATAGAGGAGACACCTTAAATATAATCCATGGGAATTATGAAATAACAATAGTTATTAGTGAAAAACACTTGCAAAAAACAAAAGAATTACTCAAAGATGAAAAAATCTTAAACATTGAAAAAAACTTAGTTTCATTAAGCGTAAGCTTTTCTAGTGATTTTTTACATACTCCAGGAATAATTTCAAAAGTAATTAGAAAATTAGCTTGGGAAAACATAAATATCTATGAAAACATTTCAACAATGACAGAATTGATCTTTATAATTCATAGTAAAGATTCTGTTAGAGCATATAAAGCATTAGAAATTTTAATTGAAGAAAGCAATCATGAAAAAACAAAAAAATAACTTTACTAAAATTTCTAATTTTTTTATAAATTTAAGTTGGTTAGACCTAATATTTTTAATTTTTTATTTTTCAATAATCTTCTTCTTTTTACATCTAATCTTTTCAAATTTTGAACAACCTTCTTTTAATCTATTTTTTTTATTATATCTCTTTATCTTTTTATTATCACTAATCTTATTAACTATAATTTTTTTACCAATAATAAATTCTCTCATTGCTACAATTTTAAAAAACATCTCTTATACATTAGAAATAAAAAATAATTTTTTAATGGATAGCATAATTGATAAACTTACTGATTTTACCCTCTATCAAGAGGGAATAAAAATAAAAAAAAAATTCTTAACTTGGAGTGAAATAAAAAGCATTAGTTTTCAAACAGGAAGACACATAGCAGATTATAATTTTTACAAAGGTTTTAAACTACCTGTTTTTCAAAGAATATACATATTGGATTATGATGCTCAGGAGTATTCAACTATTATTGATACGGATTATTTTTTGAAAAATAAACGCTCACAAAACAATTTACTAATATTAAGAAAACATCTAATTGATATGAATAAATCTAAATTAATAAGTGATTGGGCAGAAAAAAGATAAAAAAGTTTCTAAGTTTAAGAAACAATCAACTTTACATATTCAGTCTTTTTGCATGTTTCTAATTTATTTACAAATAATTTTATTTTCTCACTATCACCATTTAAAACAAAAATTTGCAAGCAATTATGGCTTTCTAAATGATTGTGTATTTGTGTTTTTATTATATCATTGAATAAATGCCTTATTTTAGAAATTTCGTCATTATCTTCTTCTTTATTAACTACAATCAAAACACCTTCAATAAAACCTTTTAATTTTTCTTTTTGTTTTTCTTCATTTATCAATAATCTTAAACCAGCTCTTATTACTTCACTTCTTCCATTATAGCCTTGTTCTTTTGCAATTCTATCAATATCTTCTATATTTTTTTCATTTAAAGAAATACTTACTATCATAAAAAAAATGATTAATAATTTATTTATAAATTTTTCTATAAAAATTATTAAGAAAAAATTTAAATATTAATAATTATTTCTTTTTATTATGACAACTTATCAGATATGGCTTTACACTTTAACTAGTGTTTTCATAGTAAGTTTAATTGCATTTATAGGAATTTTTACATTAGCATTAAAAAATAAAGTTTTACAAAAAATTCTTTTATTATTAGTCAGTTTTGCAACAGGCGCTTTATTAGGAGATGTTTTTATTCACTTGCTACCTGAATTAATTGAAGAACAGGGATTAACCTTAAAAAATTCTCTGTTTATATTACTTGGAATTTTCTTATTTTTTATTTTAGAAAAATTTTTATGCTGGCGTCATTGTCATATCCCAACTTCAAAAGAGCATCCACATCCTTTAGGTTTTATGAACTTAATAGGTGATGCTTTTCATAATTTCTTGGATGGTATGATAATAGCTGGAAGTTATTTAGTAAATATACAAGTAGGGATTGCAACAACAATAGCAGTTTTATTGCATGAGATTCCACAAGAAATTAGTGAATTAGGTGTCTTATTACATGCAGGTTTATCTAAAACAAAAGCACTTCTTTATAATTTTTTATCAGCTTTAACAAGTTTTCTAGGAGCAATTTTAGTTTTAATCCTTGGTGAAAAAATAGATTTTTTAATTAGCTTAATAGTTCCTATAACTATAGGCGGTTTCTTATATATTGCTTCATCAGATTTAATTCCAGAATTACATAAAGAAACAGAACCAAAAAAATCCTTATTGCAAATGATATTTATGATACTAGGTATAAGTATTATGCTATCACTTTTACTATTAGAATAATTACTTTAAAAAATTTATATTTTTAAAAAATTTATCTAATCTTTAATTTATATGCAATCTTAACCATAAAATAGTGTAATAAACCACTTAAAAAAACAATTCCAAAAAAATAATACAAATTAAAATTAATAAAATTTGTATGAAAAACAATTAAAACAAAAAACAAACTTCCTATAACATAATCTAAATTATCAAATGGAATCCAATCTTTGCCTTCTTTAATTTTTAATCTTCGTTTAAAAAAACTTTTTATTAAATCACCAAACAAAGAACCAAAACCCATTAAAAAACCAAATAAAAAGATGTTTATTCTATCATAAAAAATAATGCTTATTGCTCTTATTAAAAAATTATTAATATACAATTTATATTGAAAATAAGCAACTAAAATTGAAAATAAAATACCAACAAAAAAACCTCTATATGTTTTATTTTTTCCAAAAAGTTTTTCATTCAGAGGAAAATTTAAAAAATTAATTTTTCTAACAAAAACAGGAACAATAACAGAAACATAACTAGGAACCATAAACCAAATACATTCAATTATGAATTCTAAAATGTCTCCAAATAAAATCATAAAATAAAAAAAGAAAGGAACATTATAAATATTGTTTTTTTATCAACTTTATATCAATTAAATCTATTTTATTTACATCTATTTTACTTTTTCAAATCACTACCACAAAAAGCGCACTTAACAGCTTTTATTGGAATTTGTGATAAACAATAAGGGCATTCTTTTGTTTTTGGCTCTTCTTTTTTAGTTTCCTTTTCTTGTTTTTTCTTTAATGAGTTCATTCCTTTAACAACCATAAATATTGCAAATGCCACAATCAAAAAATCAATTACTACATTAATAAAAGCACCATATCTAATAGCTACTTCAGCTGTTGTCTCACTTGCAGGTTTTAAAACAAAACTTAATTCCTTAAAATCAACTCCACCAACCAATAAACCAATTGGAGGCATTATAATATCATTAACTAAACTAGAAATTATTTTTCCAAAAGCACCCCCAATAATAATACCAATTGCCATGTCAACAACATTTCCACGCATGGCAAATTCTTTAAATTCTTTTAATAAAGCTATTTTAACCACCCCCCACTTATTATAGAATCTTTTTTATTATATAAATTTTAGGAAAATTAATTGTAAAAACATTATAATTAAAAAAAACCTTAAATTTCTAATATTTGATGAATTACACAATCTTAGATTGTTATACAGATGAACCTGCTGGATTAGGTGTGCCACCTTATTTAGGCACATATCCTAGATACTTATATGGATTTTTAAAAGATAAAGGTATCAATCCTAACTATATTACTATTGATGATTTAAGATTACATTATTTTTATAAAGACAACATTAAAGAGCCAAGTGAGAAAGAAAAAACAGACATTAGAACTTATAATTTAACAATTCATACATTAAACAAAACTTTTTCAAAAATTTTAGAGGAAACAGATTTTTTAATAATTATTTTAGGTGTCCATGTTCCAGGAAAATATTTATCAGCATTACCAGGAACTTTAAAAGAATTAACATTAATCTTAAAAAATTTAAAATTAAAAGCAAAAAAAATTTTAACTGGCCCAGCAATCTTTGGAACACAATTAGAAGGCGGAAAAACATATGAAAAAATTGATAAAACTATTTTTGATGAAATTAAACAATATGGTTTTGAATTTGGTTCCTTTGAGAATTTACAAAAATATGCCATAAAAGGAACAGAAATTATAAAACAAATTCCCGATTATAGAATAATTGAAATAGAAACAGGAAGAGGCTGCAATATTGGAAAATGTAGTTTTTGCACAGAGCCATTAAAAAACAAATTCGTAAACAGAAAAACCCAAGACATTGTTGAAGAAGTAAAATATTTTTATGATTTAGGGTGTAGATATTTTAGATTAGGAAAACAAAGTGATTTTTACTCAATTGAGGATCCTATAAATTTATTAAAGTCAATTAGAGAGAAATGTCCAGACATTGAAGTGTTGCATATTGACAATGTAAATCCTGTTTTTGTTATAAACGAAAAAGGAATTGAAATAACAAAAGCAATTGTTAAATATTGCACAGAAGGAAATATTGCTGCTTTTGGTGTTGAAAGTTTTGATCCTATTGTTGTTAAAGAAAACACATTAAATTGTTCTCCTTATGTTGCAATGAAAGCAATTGAAATTATAAATAAATATGGCTCTGAAAGAGGCAATAATGGTATGCCAAAATTTCTCCCAGGAATCAATATTATTTTTGGTTTGAAAGGTGAAACAAAAAAAACACATCAATTAAATATGGAAGCATTTAAAAAAATTTTATCTAATGGATGGCTTTTAAGAAGAATAAATATAAGACAAGTTGCTTTATTGCCAAACACTAAAATGTCAGAATATGGCTTAAAATGGTTTAATAAAAATAAACAATATTACTGGAAATGGCGTAATCAAATAAGACAAGAGATTGATTTGCCAATGCTTAAAAAATTAGTTCCAGAAGGTTCAATTTTAAAAAATGTATATTCCGAAATTTATGAAGGGAAAACAACATTTGCAAGACAAATCGGAACTTATCCATTAGTAATAGGAATTGATAAAAGAATACCCTTAAAGAAATTTTACAATGTTAAAATAACAAAACATATGCTTAGAAGTGTTTCTGGTGAAATAATTTAGTAAAAATATAAAAATTAGTTTAAGGCAGTGCTCTAAATTTAGTGTTTAATAAAAACCATTCAAAAAATAACAACAAGAAACCAATAAAAAACAAAATATTTCTTAATTCTTTTTCAACTTTAGCTTTCTCTTTTGAAATTTCAATTTCTTTAAATGCGTTTGTTATTTCTGATGTTGATTTAACTTCAAAAAATTTACCATTAGTTGTTTCAGCAATTTTTTTTAATGTATCTTTATCATAAACAGGAGGTAAATCAATATAACCTTTTCCTAATCCTGTGCCAATACCTATTGTATGCACAATAACATTGCTCTTTTTTAAATATTCTAATGAATTGTCTATGCTTTCTTCTATAAATGCTCCTGCTGTATCACTACCATCAGTAATTAATATAATTACTTTTGCTTTATCATTTTTTTCATTATTTGTCGATAATAAATTAATACCATTAATCAAAGCAGAACCAATATCAGTTCCCCCGCTTAATTCAACTTTTATATTTTGAATAGCATCTTTAATTTTCATTTTATCATTTGTTAAGGTTTGTTTTATAAAACTAACTCCAGAAAAAGAAATTACACCTACCTTTGCTTCATTTAAAGAGTCTACAAAATGTAATGCAGCTTGTTTTGCAACGCTTAATCTATCAGGTAATACATCATCACTTAACATACTTGCAGAACTATCTATGGCAACTACATAATCAGCTTTTTCAGTTTCTTTTTCAATAAAAATAACAGGTTGAGATAAACTAAAAATAAAAATAATTACTATACTAATTCTTAATATTAATTGCTCGTTGTTTTTTGTTATTAAAGTTGTTCCAGTTACTCTTTTCATTGCTGAAAAATTAGAAAATTTCATTGCTTTTCTTTTAATATGTTCAAAAAAATAATAATGTAGAACAATCATTAAAGGAATAATTAATAAAAATACTAAATATAATGGCTCCTTAATATTTATCTCCATCTTACACCTCTGCTTCTGAAAAATTCTATCATCTTGTTTAAATAATTATCATTTGTTTTCAATTCTAATAAATTTGCTCTATTATTAATAAAAGCATTTTTTATTAGTCTAATATTTTTTTCATTAAATTCTTTATATATTTTTGAATATTGTTTTGTATCAATATAAATTTTATTATTGGAATATGGATCCTCTAAAATTATTTTTCCTATATCTGGTAAATTATATTCTCTTTCATCTCTAATCATTATACCAATAACTTCATTTTTCGTTGATAAAATCTTTAAAAACT
Source organism: Candidatus Woesearchaeota archaeon (assembly GCA_038874655.1). GTDB lineage: Archaea > Nanobdellota > Nanobdellia > Woesearchaeales > GW2011-AR15 > JAAXVZ01. Next base: position 55,083 of record JAVZBY010000002.1, read on the forward strand.
CTAACCAAGATTCATCTGGCATGATAAAATCACTTATTATAATAAACAAAGATTTTTTATCAATGAATTTCATTGAATTTTGTATTGCTTTTCCTAAATTTTTTAATCCACCATAAATTTTTGGATTACTAATATCTTTTGTAAAATTATAAAACTTCTTTTTTCCCATCTCTGGTTTAGACAATTTAACAATATTTTCATTAAATAGACCATATCCGACAGAGTTTCCACTTTGAATTAAACCATAAAAAAAAGTACAAGCTACTTGTGCAGCATACTCACATTTTAATAACTTTGTACTAGAAAAAAGCATGCTTTCACTAACATCAATTAAGAAAAAAACTTTAAAATTAACTTCTAATTTGTATTCCCTTACCAATAATCTTTGTGCTCTTTTAGAAGCAATCCAATCAATTCTAGAAGCATCATCTTCAACAGTATAATCCCTATAATCTTCAAATTCAATACCTCTTCCTTTTAAAGAAGACATTATTTCGCCAGACATAGCACTACTTAAAAGATTTCTCTTTAAAAACAAATTAATCTCTTTTAATTCAGGCACTAATTTTGCCTTAAATTCTTTTAATGGCATATAACCTCTTTTTTTAATTTATTGATTTCTTAATTTATTAAAATTCTTTTAACTAATCATAGTTTAAATTATAAATCTAGGCCTCAGCTAACTCTCTTTATCCTATATAGGACTACTCCTGAGTTTCTTCATTGGCTTACTAGTTCTTAATTTTTTAAATTTTTTTACTTTTTAATATTTTTTATTTTTCATTAACAAATGCATGCTTTAAAGTTTCCTCACCAAATAATTTTACATGATGTCCTTTTGCATACATATATAATGCAGTGTTGAATATTGTGTTAGCAGCACTAAAAACTAAAAACACAACAACTTCATAAACAACAAACAATAAGATTAAAGCAACACCTAATTGCCACACAACACCTAATAAAAATATTCCAGGTATTAAAATTAATAAACCTAGTAAAACAAAAACAAACTCAGCCAAACCTAGCCCATAATGTCTAATTAATGATTCGCCCCATGTTTTTTTAATTGCATGAACACTATTTTTTAAAGCTTGGAATGGCCCTACATTATCAAAAACAATAGCAGGAACAACAAAAATACTTACAACCGACCAAGCAGCTCCTAATAAACCAATAATTAAATTAAAAAACATTTTTGCTAAATCACTCTGTTTGCTTCTTCTAACAGAATCTTCTAAAATCCTTAATATTAAACCAACTGTAGCAGAAACAATAGACCATAAAAAAATCAGATGTATTCTTTTAAATGCTTCTTTTAATCCTTCCATAAAGCTAGGATCTTTGCCTTCAAATCTTTTTTTTGCACAATAAACAACAGATACATTAAAAAAAGTAGCTATAAAACTTGTGCCTAAATAAAAAATAAAAACCAAAACATAAATTAAAAAATCTCCATATCCCTGTAATTGATCTCTTAGAATATCAGTTAATAAAAAAGGAATAGCCATAGCTAAAAAAAACAAGACAGAAAAAAAACTAGCTAATAATGGAAATGCTAATATCTCTTTATCACTTTTAATAACACTAAAACTTTTTTTTGTAATTTCCCAACTTCTTGAAAATGTTTCAAACATGTTCCCACCTCATAAATATTTTTTAAATATAATTAAGTTTTAAATATTAATAATTAAAATTAAATTTATTAAAATATTGATTTACCCTCTATTTACCATCTTTTAATTTCTTCTACAACAGCTTCATGCCATTTATTTACTATACTAAGCATTCTTTCTTTAATGGCTTCTTTATTATAAATTTTATAATGATATATATAACCTCCTTTTTCTAAATTTTCTTGTGATCTTATAACAATCTCTTTATCTGCCAATTTTTTTATTGCTTTTTGTACAGTAGTTCTATCTAAATTCATTACTTCTGCTAATTTTGATGCAGTAAAACTTTTACCAGTTTTTAATAAAAACATCATAACATTATATTCAGTCTTATTTAATTGAAAACTACATCTAAGTAAATCTTTAAAATCAATATCCTGGCATGCAAAGCTTATAATCATAAAAGTAGATAAATAAAAGTGCTATTTAAGGTTTGTTGTTTTTTCAGGAAGATTGAAAATTAACTAATTATTTAATTTTTTCAATTCCACAACAGCCTCAACATGATTTGTCTGTGGAAATAAATCAAACATTGCAACACTTTTTATTTCATATTCTTTGAATTTTGTTAAGTCTTTTTTTAATTGAACGGGATTACAAGAAACATAAATAATTACTTCTGGCTCTAATTCTTTTAATCTTATAATTGCCTTTTGCTCCATTCCACTTCTAGGTGGATCTGTTATTACAAATAATGGTTTTTTTAAATTTGCTTTATAAATCTGTTTAGCATCTAAAACTAATGCTTTTATATTTTTCAAATTATTTAACTCAATATTCTTGTTAGCAGCATCAATGCTAGCTTTAAAACTCTCAACAATAGTAGTTTCTTTAAATAATTCTGAATTTGTGATTCCAAAAATACCAACACCTCCATATAAATCTAATAAATAAGAATTTCTAGTCTGCTCTAAGCCGTATTCTTTTAATAAACCATTGACATATTCAACCATTTTTTCAGCCATAACAGAATTATTTTGAAAAAATCCCTGAATTGAAAACTGAAATTTTTTTCCTAAAAACTTTTCAAATAAAAATTCATTTCCCTTTACCATAAAAAAATTTTCAGAAACACTAACTTCACTCCCAGCAGGAACATAAGTAATAGCAACTTTATCAGCCTGTGTTATTTCAGAAAATTTCTTAATTTTTTCAATTGCTTTATCCAACTTAGTTGAATTTTCATTTAAAACAAAAGAAATGCTTGTTTCTTTTACTGATCTAATTACAACATGCTTAAAAGTTCCTGTTTTCTTTATTAAATCATAAGCATCAATATCTAAAACATCTATAAAATAATCCCTAACTTCTTTCATTAAAGAATTAATCTTTTCATTAGCAATAACACATTGTTCAACATCAACAATAGCAAACCATTTATCCTTTTCTCTTAAACCTAAACCCTTTTTATGAAATATAAAGTCCATTCTATTTCTATAATAGTAAGGTTTATCAAAAAAAATCTTTATTTTTTCTATATCAAAATTAGTTACATGTTTAACCAAATTCTTTTTATTTTCTATTTGAAGATTATAATCAATATGCTGAGCAGAACAACCACCGCATTTTCTAAAATAAGGACATAATGGAATAGCCATATTGTATTGAAAAAAAAGATTTTTTATAATCTTATTGAAAAAAGATAAAAATCTCTAATTTTCATTTTATAATACAAATAAAATACATTTATAATACAATTATACTACATCAAAACATTTAAATACTACATTTGTAATCTTTTTATAATACAAGTATAATATATGCTGTAAAAACTAACTCAGTATACAAAAAAATACAAAAGATATTACAGAAAAATCAAATCCTAATTAAAAATGAAAATAAAAAATTTAGAGCATAAATGAAACAACAATCAAAAGAAATTTCAATTTTAAATGTTAGATTGCCTGATGAAATTATTTCTTGGATAGATGAACTTGTCAAGAATGAAATTTTTAATTCAAGATCTGAAGCTATTAGAGAATTTTCCCGAGAATATGTCTTAAAAATGAGAGGTTTGAAATAATTAAATAATAAAAAAAACAAAATGCCTGACAAAATTATTTCAGTTAGAATGCCAAAGTCATTAATAAATGAATTAAAAGAATTAGCAGATAAAAATCATTATTTAGATGTTAGTGAAGAAGTCAGAGCATTACTTAGACAAAAATACTTAGAGCATCAAGATCCTTATTCAATTAAATTAATGGCTATAAAAGAAAGCATTTCAAAACATGCGGTTCCTGAAAAAATAAAATCCTTGAAAGAAGACCTAAAAAAACTATTGGAGGAATTAAATGCTTTACAATAATTTTATTCAAAATAAAGCGAGAATTAAAAAAATTAAAATACATAAATATTCATGGTTATTATTTTTTGTTATAATCCTAATTAGTAGTTTAACTACAAAATACTTTATTGATGCAAATGCACAAGAAATCAACCAAACAATAATTAATCAATCTATTAATCAAACAATTTTAAATTCAACATTAATAGTTTGGCACACTAACAATACTTTTGTTAATGAAACTATAATCTTTTACGCGTTATACAAAAACCAAACAAACCAACACATAACAATATTAGATAATGCAACATGTATTATAGAAATTGAAAATCAAAAAAATTTAATGCAATTTGATCAGTCTAATAAAACTTATTTCATAGAAAAAACCTTTTTTGAAAATAAAACTTATAATTATAATATTAATTGCAATTCAACAAAATATCAATCCAAAGAATTTACAGATATTATTTTAATAAGGTTAAACAATTTATCAAATAACTATTTACCAAATAACTCGTTATTGAATTATTCAACAAATTTTTCATCTAATACTACACTATCAAACATAACAAATAATAGTTCTCAAAATATATCTCAAAATTTAACTAATTTAATTGATTTGGATAATGATGGCTTTAATAATTCAATAGATTGTGATGACTTAAATCCAAACATAAACCCAGGAAAAAAAGAAATTCTTTATAATAATATTGATGATGATTGTAATATTTATACAAATGATTATTTAATTTTAAATTTAAATACAGACAAATCATTATATCAGCCAAATGAGGTTGTAAAAATAACTATAAACTCCATAAATTTCTCTGACACATATCTAACAATAAACACACCAACAAATATATCTTATGTTTATATCTTTACAAATAAAACATACCCCTTAACTCATAATTTTTCATTAACACAATCTAGCGGAAGATATACTATAGAAGCGATAAACTATCTTGAAAATTATTCTATACAAAATTCAATTGAATTTAATGTTACCTCAAACTTTAATGTTGATATTTTTGTTAATCAGACAGAAGCATATGAAAATGAAAAAATACACTTTAAAGCAATAATCACAGGGAACATAGGAAATGTTAATATGATATGGAAAATGGATGACAATAATGAAGTTTACCAAAGTGAATTTGATTATAATTACACATATGCTAGATTATATAATGTTGTTTTAATAGCGACAGATCAAGGTGGAAATCAAATAGTAAAAACAAAGCAAATAGCAATAAACAAAAAATACTTTTTAAGAATAAAAGTTATTGATAATTCTACAAATGAAATTATATCTAATGCTACAATTAGACTAGATACAATAACACAAAAAGTAAATTCAACAGGTGAATTTGAATTTTTTATAACAAATAAAACCTATAATATAAAAGTATTAGCAGATAACTATTATAGTTATGAAGACGATTTAAAAATTAATAATTCTTTATTATTTACTGTAAAATTAGTTAAGAACTTAGATTATGTTATTCCAGAAATTTATTTATTAAGCCCACAAAATAATACAGAAATAACCTCAACTAATAATCTTGAAATAAAATTCAAATTTAATGATAACTCAAATGCAGATTGTTCATTATTAATTTCAAATGGAGATCAATGGTGGCAAGAATATCAAACATTATATAATTTATCTTCAAATTCAGAATACTTATTTAAACTAAATTTATCTGATCTTTCAGATATTAATGATAAATTAATCTATAAACTAAAATGTATTGATGATGATGAAAACATAGCATATACCCAAAATTATTTTTTAAATATTTTAAACAATCAAAAGTTAAATCAAGAAAATAATGTAGAAATAACACAAACATCTTCCAATGATACAGAACAAGAAACAACTTATCAAGTCATAGAAAACATATATAGTGTGATTCCAGATTTTGACACTTATAGTCCAGATGACAAGAAAATAGTTGAATACTTAGACATGGAAACTTTAATTAAAGATGCAAAAAGAAAACTTGAAATGGCTAACAGAGATCTATTTAATTTAAGATATAAACCTGACACAGAATCAATATTACAAGCAAGAGATGAAATCTATCAAAGAATAGAAAAAATAAAAGATGAAACTCCTTTATCTGTAAGCACGAAGAAAAAAGTAAACTTTGTTAAATACGTAGATGAAAACGAAATTGAAAATTACTTTGAAGAATATATAAAACTAAAAAACTTAAACATAGATAAAAATCTAAAAAAGAAATTAATAGAACAAAACAAACTTCTGCAGAAAAAATCAACTATTGAAACAACAGCATACAATGTAGAAATTAAATATATTTCTGGCAGAATACAAGATATTACTTTATTAGTAAGGAATATTGATTCAGATTTATTATCAAATCTAAATTTAGTTGAATTTGTTCCAAAAGATATAGAAGAGACAACTGACAACATGGTTTTTATAACCCAAGCACAAATATTAAATAAAGATCCTGTAATTGAATATGATTTATCAAAATTAAATGAGATTGTTTATTATTTTAAAGAATCTATTTCATTAGATGATTTACCTAAAATAAAACCTTTATTGATAACAACAAAATTAGATGAAACCTCAAACAAAATAACAGGATTTGCTATATTTGATAATCTTGGTTTTTCAGAAACAAACAAAAAAATATTCATAATTGAATTAATAATTATTTTTATCTTGTTAGGAATTTATTTATACTTCTATTTCACAAATAGAGAAACAATTGTTATAACAAATAATAATGATAAAAATAGTAATAAAAATCAAAACAATGAATTCCAAGCATATACAAAAGATATGTCAAAACATTACTTAAATGTTAGACAATATGAATTTACTAATGAGAGCATATCAAAAGAAAATTCCCAAATAAATAAATTCTCACAAGCAAAAACTTTTGTAGATAATGAAAAAGTAAATTACATTTTTTCAGTTTTATCAAAAGCAGAGCATGACATCTCTAATAAGCAAATAAAAAATGCAGCTTTAAAATATCATGAACTTAAATTTTTATATGAATTATTAAACAAAAAAGACCAAAAAATCATTAAACCCTATTTGATAAACTTAATTGACAAAATAACACTTTATCATATTAATGAATTGCATGACTTAGCTATTTATGAATTAACTATGGGCAATCTAGAAAATGCTCTAAATTATTATAATGAAATAGAACAAGAATATGAAAAACTATCAGAAAAATCAAAAGATAAAATTTTTGGAAAATGCTGCCAATTAGCAATTTTAATAAAAAATAATTCACTAAATAATTCATTATTTATAAAAAACACTCAAAAATAAAATGTTTAAAAAGATAAAAAAAGAACTAAAAAAAGAGGAAAATAATAAAAATAAGGATAAAAATAGTGGCATATTTAGATTCATGTATAAATTTAAAAAAATAGATTTTGCTAAACTTAACTTAAATATAGAGATTATTCTTTCAAATTTATTAATTATTTTACTAATTGTTATTGCTATAATTTCTTTACTAATTTTAAGAGATTTTATAGGATATGTTCCTGGCTATAATCAAGCTCAAGGTGGTAGAATTACAGAATTAAACATATATCAAGTTTATCCTGCAAGTATATGGAATGGTGTATATGGAATTGCATTACAAGCGCCTGTATTTAATACATCTTGGTTTATTTATGCAAATCCAGCAGGTATGTCTGAAATAAATCCTATTTATCCTTGTTTTGAGCCAGAGATTGAACATGAATTGTATGCAACCACTTTAAGCCCTTCACAAATAGTCTGGGAAAATATTACAGCAGCAACACCACAAATGTTAGATGATTATGTGGGTATTTCTTATAATGAATCCATGTCAGCAACGAAAAATTTCATTTATACAATGACTGTTGATATTGGAACAAGAACAATTCCAAATGTTCCTACAATGTATTTAAGGCAATATGATAATCCAGGTAGCAGAGAATTTCCAGTAGGTATTTTACAATATAATGGAAATATTATTATGGTTTCAAAAATAAACCCAAGTTATTTAACAGGCTATAGACCAGATAAAATCTTTAATTTTGAAATGATTGTTCCAGTTCCAATTAATACAACTAATTTGAAATATAATTTATATGTTGATCCTTTTGATTACTGTCCTCAAGGAGAGGCAGGAGAGAAAAAAATTCCAAGTAATATTCAAGGTTATGTTAGAGATAATCAAACACAGCAATTATTAGAAAATGCATTGGTTGCAATAGGAACAAGAATTTATATTACTGGGCCAGATGGAATTTACAATATTACTAACATACAACCAGGTAATTATTATATTGTAGCCATAAAAACAGGATTTAATAATTTTGTTTCTAATGTAACTATTCCAGAAAACACAACTATAGAATATAATATTAGTATGGAACTTTATCAAGAGCCATTAACAGGAACAGGCCCAGGAATTGGAACAGGGATTGGCCCTGGACAAGATGCACCAGGAACACAAACAAAATCAGGTGAAGGTCCTGGAATTGGTCCAGGTATTGGTCCTGGAATTGGGCCTTTTATTGAAAAACCACAAGAATTTGGAATTGATCACTGGCTTTCTTTAGATAAATTAAAAAAGAAAATCAAGATTGGATATTTCTTTACAGATAATTTATTAATATTTAGTTTCAGAAAAGAAACAGCAAAAATACAAATAAAAATTACAGGAAATGCATCAAAAATTTTAGAATTAAGTGATACACAAGCAACAATAGAACAAAATAAATATGCTAATATTACAATTAGAGGGTTTGGTTTAGAAAAAGGTGTTTATACTGGATTTTTAGAATTATCTGGAGATTTTAATGATACTTTGCCAATAGAAATAACAGTTACAGATGAAGAAAAATTACCTATTGAAGCAATGTTGATGCAATTAGATGTTTTAACAAAGCATCCATTAATGGGAAATAAGTTTAAATTTAGAGTGAATCTACAGAATTTATTAATAGAAGATTCTTATAATGTAAGATTAGACTATTATATTAGAGGGGTTGAAGCAGAAACTTCTAATTATTCAATGTATGTTGGCAATGATACTTTAACATTGTTTACTTCAGAATCAATAATAAAGGAAACATTTATTCCACCAGATTGGTCAAAAGGTGAATACTATTTAATTGTTGAAGCAAATTATTTAGATTTAAATGCAAGAACTTCTACAATTTTTGAAGTTTATGAACCTATCTATAAATATAAAGTATTAGGTAAATTAGAATTGTGGAAATTATTATTAGCTTTATTGATTTTAGCTTTGTTAATAATTATTATTTTATTGATTAGGCATAGAATTAATGCAACTAAAAGGTTCCATGCAAAAGTTGAATATAACCTATTGCCAAAAAAAGGTCCAAGATCTTTGTATGTAGGAAAAATTGCAGAAACAGAAATAGATACTTATTTTGATATGGATAAATTAACTGTTCATACTATTATAGCAGGTTCTACTGGAGGTGGTAAATCTATTTCAGCACAAGTGATTGTAGAAGAATGTCTATTAAAAGGAGTTGCTGTTGTTGTTTTTGATCCTACAGCACAATGGACAGGAATGCTTAGAAAATGTACAGATGAAAAAATGCTATCCTTTTACCCAAGATTCCATATGACTAAAAAAGATGCTCGTGCATTTAATGGAAACATCAGAGCAATAAAAAATCCTAGAGAAAAAATAGATTTAATGAAATATTGGAAACCTGGCGAAATCCAAGTATTCACTACAAGTACATTAGATCCAAAAGATATGGATATTTTTGTAGCTAATACAGTTAGAGAAGTATTCCATTCAAATTTACAAGAATACAGAGGATTAAGAATGTTAATGGTTTACGATGAAGTTCATAGATTATTGCCCAAATTTGGTGGCTCAGGTGAAGGTTTTGTCCAAATTGAAAGAGCATGTAGAGAATTTAGAAAATGGGGTATTGGTGTAATGCTAGTTTCACAAGTTTTAGCAGACTTCGTTGGACAAATTAAAGCTAACATTAACACAGAAATTCAAATGAAAACCAGGGATGAAGGTGATTTGCAAAGAATTGAAACAAAATACGGCAAAAGCTACATTCAAGAGTTAGTTAAAGCACCAGTAGGAAGTGGTATGGTGCAAAATTCTGATTGGAACAGAGGTAAACCCTATTATGTTACATTTAGACCAATTATGCACAGTGTAGTAAGATTAACAGATCAAGAATTAGAACAATACAATAAATATAATGAAATTGTTGATGATTTATCATATCAATTAGAACAATTAGAACAAGAAGGAAAAGATGTTTTTGATTTAAAATTAGAATTAAAATTAGCATTAGACAAAATAAAATCAGGAAGCTTTAACATGGTTGAAATTTATTTAGAAGGGTTAAAACCAAGAATAGAAAAAATATGGCAAGAGCTTGGAAAAACACCTAAAAAAAGAGAAATTGAATTGGTTTCAGAAGAAGAGTTAAAATCAGCAATTGAATCAGCAAAAAAAGAAAGTGAGCAATTAAAAACAACACAAACAAATTCAGGAACCGAGGAGAAAAAAGTCCTCGGTTTAAATGACGAAGTTCCTCCAAACAAAATATTGAAATTAGTAAATGGCACATTAGTTGTTAAATTAAAAGCATTGTATGATGAAATAAACGCATTAAAAGATGAAGAATTTAAACAACATGTAAATGAAGACAAAAATGACTTTTCAGTGTGGATAAGAGATGCATTAAGCAATGACAAATGGGCTGATATTGCAGACACAATATTAACAAAAGAAGATTATTTAGCATTTTTAGAAGCATTAGATCAAGGAAAAGAAAAAACCTTCAAAGTAAAAACACCAAGACCAAAACCCTTTTCAAGTAAAAAAGATACAGGGACAAATACACAACAACAAAACACAAATCAAGAAAACACAAAACAACAAACAACAGAAAATCAATCTTCACAGAATTCGCAAACAAATCAACCAAATACAAATTAATAAATAAATACATAAAAAATTAATAAATCAATATTTAATAATATTATTAATAAAAAATGGCACAAATTGAAACTAAAAGTTCAAATTACTTTTATCTAAAAGATGGAAGAATAATAAAAACAATAGAAGAACTTCCAGATATTTTAGAAAATACTAGTGATCAAGTTTTTTATGAACATGTTAATCTTTATAAAAATGATTTTGCTAAATGGGTTTATGAAGTTTTTAATGAAAATGAACTATCAAAATTATTGGGCAATATAAAATCAAAAGAAGAAACAATTAGAACATTGAGAGCATATCTTAAAATAAAAGAGCAGAAAAAATTAAAAGAAGAAAAACAAAACAAAAATGAAAACATAAACGAAAATCTTTCTATTCATCAAACAAATGAAACTTTCATAAAAAACACAGAAATAAAAATAGAAGACAAAAAAAAAGAAATAAATGAAACCTCACTAAAAAAAGAAATAAATGAAGAAAAAATAAATGAAACTCAAAACCAATTTAATAATAATATAAAAAAAGAGATACAAAATAATAATGAAAAAATTTCTGATAAATTAGAAACTACTCTAAAAAGTCAAGAAACAATTTATAATGAAAATAATACTGAAAACCCAGATGATTTCTTTAAGAAAAATCCAATCATAATTGATAACATCATAGAAGCAAAAAAAGAAAACATAGTTTTAGAACCATTAACATTTATAGATTATGATAAAAATAATCCCAAAAAAACAATAGAGATTTTCAAAGACACATATGCAAAAGCATACCAAAGAATGAGTTTTCTTAGAAAGTCAGGATTTGATACTTCTTTAGTAGAAATAATGTTATTTAGGGTTTTGCCAAAAATCAAATTATATGAATCAACAAACGAAGAAAAAGATGCCTTAACAGTAAAAAGATTAATTAATGAAGTAATAGAAGAGTTAAATAATTTAAAATAAACTATATTAAACATATATATGAAACAAACTAATAGTAATCATTTATGAATAAAAAAATAAAAAAGAAAAAATTATAAAGAAAAAAAATAAAATCTTATACATTAAAATAGCATTCAAATAAAATCAAGAATAATAAAAAAATTACAACCAAAAAATCAAATTTCACAAAAGAGGAAAAAAATGTTTTTATTTAAACCGAAAGTTCCAAGAATTGAAGATCAAGAAGAAAAAAAAGAGGAACCTCAACAAGAAGAAAAATCAGAACAAGTTAATAGTTCTGCTGCTGCTTTATCAGCTGAAATTATAAAATTAAAAGCACAGTTTGATCAATTCTCAGAATTAAGAAAAGTAATTAATGAGCAGATTGGAGAACTTAGAGGAATGATAATGGATACTAATAGATCAATGCAGGATGTTGAAATTAAAACAGTAAAAGCAGTTGATTTAGTTGAAGCAGTTCATCCAGATAAATTAATGGTAGAAGTTAGAAAACAAGATGCAAAAATAGAAGCACTAAAAGCAGGAATTGAGAGCAATGATTCAATAATGAAATCTCTTATGGAGCAATTAAAAGATATGAGACATGAAATTTCAACATTCAGAGGTGTTGAGCAAGTAGTAAAATTAAATGAAGAAGTAAAAAAGGAATTAATGGATATAAAAAAAATAGAAGCAACAGTTGAAAGACATTCTGATAAAATAGAAGGCATATTCATTGAAACACAAAAAAAATTCCAAGAATTTGATTCATTAAATGATAAATTCAAAGAATTGCAAAAACAAGTTTCAAGTTTATTAGAAAATTCTGATCAAGTTAAAGTTAAATTAGCAACAACAGCATCTAAAAAAGAAGTAGAAGACTTAGTAAATAAGTTTAATGACTTTGAAAAACATGTTGGTAATATTATTGATTTATTAACCAAAAGAACAGATGATACATTAAAAGAAATAGATGAAAGATTCAAAAAATTAGAAAATAGCATGAATGATGCATTTGAAAAAAGATTAAAAAGAGCTGAATTAATGAACTCATTAATAGAAAAAATAGAAAAAGATGCACCAAGAATAGCAAAGGAATTACAAATAAGTGAAAAACTAAAAGAAGTTGAAATAAAAAAGATTGAAAGCCAACCAAGTCAAGAAATTAAAGAAAATGTCCAAAATGTAGAATCAGAGAAAAAGGGATTTTTCGCAAAACTATTTGGTAAAAAAGAAGAAAAAAAAGATACTAAATAACTAAAAAATTAAAACTAAAAAACTTTAGAAAACTATTCCAAATAATAAAATAAAAGAGGTGTTCAAATGGAATTTTTAATTTATATAATTTTAACTTTAAATTTTTCAATAACACTTATGAGTTTATTTATTTGTTTTTATCTTTTATATCATTATTTTAAAGATAAGCATAAAAATTATACAATTCATTCATTAATCAAAGGGATTTATATTTTAACATTTTTTCTTTTTATAGATACGTTATATAATACTTTTTTGAGTTTATCTCAATACGGATATATTAATCAAAAAATTTATTTTTTATTATCTTCATTTAATTTGCAATTATTTCCTAAAATTGGCTTATTTTTTTCAACAACATATTTAGTATATTTTATTATGGAAAAAAGAATTGATGAAATTAAATCAAAAGAAGACACATTAAAAGAATTAAAGGAATTAAATCAGCAGTTAGAAAAAAAATTAATAGAAACAGAAAAAGCACAAGAGTTATTAGAAAAAAAGACACAGGAATTAGAAAAATATAATGAAATAGCAAAACAAAGAGAGCAAAAAATGTTGGAATTAATGAAAAAAATTGAAAAAATAGAGAAAAAAGTAAAATAATTATTTTTATTCTATCTTATTATCATTATTAGAAGGTGATTCACCTTTCCCTTTTTCTCTATAAAGCAATCTTACAGCATACTTTATTACATCTGTTCTTGATGTAAAATCTCCATTACTTTCTTTAACTAACTCGTCTATCTTTTTTGTTAGTCCTTCTGGAATTTTAATTGTATCATATTTAGTTCCTGTTTTTTTTCTCATTTTCTCACCATTACTATTTTTTAATTTTTAGATTTTAAAAAATAAAATCAAAATACTTAAAGATTTATATTAGATTTATATAAATTATATTTATTAAAAAATTAATTATCTTAATAAATTTTTCCTAAAATAATACATATTTTCAATAAAAAATTAGTATTTTTAATTTTAATTAAAAAAATTTAAAATAATAAAAATATTAAAACTTTAATGTTCTATTATAATTTATAATACAATGGGTAATATATTCACTTTCATTTTCAAATAAATCTCTATTCATTTCTACAATTCTTCTAACTTTCTCAACTGTGTTTTTAGGCAATTTAACACTAACAAATTCAAGAGACATTATATCACCTCTTTTCTGCTAAACATTTAATAAAAGTTTAATTTATTATTAAAAAATTATTAATATTTATATTTTTCTTTTTTTAATTTTCTTCCATTGAATTTTTTTATATTTATTCTTGTTAAATTTATCAATTTTATTGATAAAAATATATAAAAATTTATTTTTTTATAAAAAAATATTTAAATATCAAAAATATTGTAAAAAATTGATATTTTAATTAAATAGTTAGCTAATTGAAATTAGGAATTAGTAATTTTATTGAGTTGATCATATGGAAAAACCAAAACCAAAAAAAGAGAGAATTTGGCTTTATATAGATAAAGAAATATTAGATTGGGTTTATCAAAAGATGAAAGAAAAAGTCTATGCAGATGAATCCCATTGCTTTGAAAAACTAGTTATGGATGAAATTAACAGAGAAAAACAATTGAAAGATCAAAAAGAACTTTTAAATCAGAGCAATAAAAATCAAAACTCTAAGAATCTTAAAAAAGATTAAATTAAAAATAAAAAAGAGGTTTAAAAATGAATCAAAATTCAAACAATATTCAAATTAATGAATTAAAACAGGGTAATGAAAAATTAATTCCAGAAAAATCAAATGAAAAAAATAAAGAAATTTATTTTCTAACTGGAATTCAAGGTTTTGATGATTTAGTAGGAAAAGGATTTCCAAAAGGTTCACAAATTTTAGTTTCTGGCGGCCCTGGAACAATGAAAACAACATTTTGTTTACAAATTCTTACAAACCTATCAAAAAAAGGACACAAATGTTTATATCTAACCTTTGAAGAGCCAGAAGAAAATCTGATAAGAAATGTTTCTTCATACGGATGGAACATTCAAGATCTTATAAAGAACAAAAAACTAATGATAAAAAGTTTAGACCCATTTAAAATGTCTAGAAATGTTGAAACATTATTAGCACAAGCTCGTGGTGAATTACTAATTGAGATAAATGAAGCAAAAAATTTATTGCCAAATGACTTTGATCCAGAATTTGTAGTTATTGATTCATTGTCAGCAATTTCAGCAGGTTTTTTCGGAAAAAAAGAAGGTTATAGGGCATATATGTCACAAATTTTTGACACTTTTAGAAAAATGAAAATTAACACTTTCTTAATCACAGAGATTGAGCATAGCACAACAAGATATAGTCAAAGTGGTGTTGAAGAGTTCTTAGCAGATGGAGTGATTGCATTATACAATTTTAGACAAGGGAATCAAAGAATAAATGCAATTGAAATAATAAAATTAAGAGGAGTAGAGCATAAAAAAAGAATCGTTCCTTTTAAAGCAATTGCAAATCAAGGAATTATAGTTTATCCATTAGAAGAATTATTTATACAAGATTCACAATAAAAAAATAAAAATGAAAAAATACTTTAATCAAAATTATAGAAGATTTATCTTTTTATTATTATTTTTTATATTGATAAATATAGTCTCTTCTTTACCAGGAAACTTATGTTTTGAAAGTCCATGTATTTGTGGTTCAGCATGTAATTATGGATATGAAATAAATAATGGTTTTAATACAATAGATTCTTGTCAAGATGGACCAGAATACACATATGAGTATGTTCATGATATTAATATATCAAATCTAAACTTTTCTTATTTTAGAGGAGGAGATATTATAAAAATAGATGCTTATGTTGATTGTGATCCAGATGGAGATGAAATAACATTTGTTTATCATAATGGAAGTTCTTGGGTTCCTTTTTATAATGCAAATTGTAATGTTAATGGTAAAACACATATCATAACAACAAAAACTCTTGATAATTTTGAAGGTACTCACACAATTAGGATAACTTTGGCATACAATGGTATTTCAAATATGATATGTGCTTATAATCATGATTCCTTATACTCAGATACAGATGATATTTCTTTTTATGTTTATGATAAAAATAAAGATTTAGAAAAACCGAAAGTAAATATAATCTCTCCTGAAAATAGTATTACCTATTTCTATGAAAATAATTTAATAATCAACATAAGTGTTAATATTTCAGATAACATTAAAGTACAAAATGCTTCAGCATTAATTACATGGGGCTCTAAAAACATGACATTAGATTTAATTAATAGTTCAGGAATATTTAAAGCAAATTTTACAAATACAAGTGATTTTGCTAAATATAATTTAACAATAATTGCTTATGACAATTCTTCAAATGTTAATAATACAGAATCTATTATCTTTTTTATTAATAAAACAAAAGATATAAAAATTATAACTCCTACTGAAAATAAATTATACCCTTATAAAGACTTTAACATAGAATATATTATAGATAACAATGAAACAAATATTTATTATTCTTGGGTAGAATTAAATTCTGGTTTAGCAAGCTTTGATGGGAACAATAAAAAAATTTCAGTGGAAGAGCAATCAGATGACTCTGTTAATTGTTATGAGATAAATAATATTTCACAATCTTTTCAATTAGAAAAAGATACTTATTTATCACAGCTAGAAATAATGCTTAAAAAATCTGGAAACCCTGATAATGCAAAACTAGACATAAAATCAGATCTCAATAATGAAGTTTTAGCAACAGGGATAATTGATTTAAATTCAGTTAATCAAGAATTTAATTGGGTTGTTATAGATTTAAACGAAAAAATAAAATTAAATAAAAGTACAAAATATTGGCTTTTTTTAAATACTACAGAATCAAATATAGATAGTGAAAATTACTATGAATGGATGCTTACATCTAATATTTATCAAAATGGTTCCTATATAAATAATGTTTCAAAAGATTTACTCTTTATAATATATGATTATTATAGCTTTAACTTGACAGCATCACCATTATCATCAGTAATGGATTTAATTGTATATGCCGAAACAGACCAAGGTCAATTAAGCTCAAACCTTATAACATTTTATCTTGATGATAATTCTCCAGTAATAAATGAATATAATTTTACACCGAATAACTATAAAGATATTGATCCAGGAACCACAATAAATTTTACTGTTAATGCAACTGATAATTTAGAAATTTCTAATGTTTATCTTATTTATAGATTGAATGATTTTAATTGGATAGAAAAGATAATGGATTATTCTAATGGTATTTATAAAACAAATTTGACATTAAATCAAACAAATTTAACATTCTTTTTTAGAGCTTTTGATACAAGTAATAATTTAGTTGAAACTTCTGACACAAAAATAGAGTGTGATTATGAAAATAATTGGTACATTGAACCTTCTAAAATTAATACAACCTCAGGTTTAATAGGAAAAAATAAATCCTTAGGTATGATAAATATTTACTTAGATTCAGATTATGATCTTGATATTAATGTTTCTTATATTTCTAATTTATCAATTCTTTTAAATGGAAGTGATTCTCTCTTATTAAAAATACCTTCTAATAAAAATTCTTCTTTTGAACTAGTTATCTTAAGTTCAAACAAAACATCAAGAGATAATGTAATCTTAAATTTTAACTCTTTAAATGATTCAAATCCTAAAAACAATCAGTTAAATTTTACATATGTTTCTTTACTTTCAGGACCATATCTTTTTTTAGAGATAATAGATTATTATCCAGTAGTTTATCAAGGTGAATATCTAGCAAATCTAAAAGCAAAGTTAATAAATCTAGGAAATGAAACAGCTTACAATATAACTATTAATTGGCTTTTACCTGAGGGAATTATTCCAAAAAGAAATTCAACACAAAAATTTTCAGAACTACAGCCAGGCGGAATTTCTTATATCGTATCTCAAATTTCAGCTCAAGTTTCTGAAACAGCATCATTAGGTGTTAAAGAATTGAAAGTTATTGCAAATGCTTCTGATTCATTTGGAAATTATTCAGATGAGACAATAAAATACATAGAAATAAAATCAAATCAACAACCCATCATTAGTTATTCATCAGGACAAGGTTCAAAATCCGCAGACACTTATATTCCAACAATAATTAAAAATGAAGACAATCTAAATATAAATTTAAATAAATTAGAAATTAAAAAATTAATCCCTTATACAACAAATATAACTTTCATAAATAATATCTCAAACAAAGACTATATTGTAGAAATTGAAATAGAGGGATTGTTTAAGGCATATTATAACCTATCGGATTATTTATTTTATATTCCAAAAAATAAAGAAAAAAAAATAAATCTAACAATTAATCTACCTTCATACTATGAATTAGGCATAAAAAAATATAAACTAATAGTTAATCTTTATGACATAAATTCTCTTTATGATATAAATTATTCATATGATTTAATTAATACTAATGAAACTGATGAAATAAAAAACAAATTAAAAACATTTGACAAAAATAAATTTAGTTTATTAAAACAGATAAAAAAAGAATTCGACATAATTGTTTTAGATAACGATGAAAAGATATATTGTTTAAACAATGCATCTGAAAAAATAAATCTTTTAGATATAGATAAAACAGATATTAATCAAAAATATCATCAAGCAGAAATAAATTTTAAAAATCAAGAATATGATTTAGTCTTAGAATTTTGTGATTATCTAAACAATTTTATTGACAAATATGAAAAAACTAGAAATTCATTAGACTATTTAAAAAATGAGATTAGTCAATTAAAAAAAGAAGGATATAAAACAGAAGAAATTGAAAATTACTATTTATTAATAAACGAAACTATCTATAAAGGTAATCTAGAAAAAGCAAATGAACTTTTAGAAAAAACAAATCTACTTAAATCTAATTTGGAACAACCTGCACAAATAAAAATAACCAATTTTATTATTAAAAATAAAAATTCTTTGATAATAACAGCTATCTTTTTACCTATATTTATTTTATCACTAAGCAGATTAATTTATCTAACAAAAACAGAAACTAAACTAAAAAACTTAGAAAAAGAAAAACAAAAATTATTAGAGTTATTAAAAAAAATGCAAGATTATTATTATGATAAACATTTTTTAAGTTCAGATTTATATAAAATATCAATCCATAAAATAAGATTTAGATTAGGTCAAATAGAAATTTCTTTGCTAAAATTAAGAAATAAATTAAAAAATACTAATTTAACTAAAAATGATATTGAAAACTTGATAAAAGAGATTCAAGAAGACTACTATATCAAAAAAATTATCTCAGAGCAAACATATGAAGATTTAATAAAATATTATTATAAACAATTAAATGATTTAGAACAAAAAAATAAGTTAGAACAAAAAAATAACTTAATAAATAAAACAATAGAAAAAATAGATAATAAAAAGATTAGACTAAAATTAACTTCTACAAATAATTCTATTTTATATTCAAAAAAATCAAATAAATATGATAATAAAGAACAAATTAAAACAATACATCCAAGTAAATATGAAAAAAAAGAAGCATCCTTAAATAATAATACAAAAAAAAATGAAATAAACGAAAAAGAAGAAAAGAATCATTTTTTAAATAATACTTTATATAATATCAATGAAACAACAAAGCAAAACTCAAAAAATAATAAATCAGAATTAAACTTAGATAATATAAAAGATAATATAGAAGTTAACATAGACTTTTATAAAAGATGCGAAAAAAATAAAGCTTTTATTTTAAATAATGGATTAAAATTATATTCAATTTTTGATTTATATGAAAAATTAGTTTTTAATTTAATTGATAATCAAACTTTTGAATATCATGTAAATCAGTATAAAAATGATTTTTCAACTTGGATATCAGATGTGTATAACTATAATAAACTGGCTAAAGAAGTAAAAAAAATTAATTCAAAAGAACAATTAATAGACTTTTTTAAAAAAATAATCGAATATAATAAAAAATAAAAAAATCAAATTATAAAATAGTGAAAATTAAAAATGAAAAAAAGAGGTAATTTAATTAATAATTTAATTAATTTTGTTTTAAATATTATTACTTTATTAAATATAAATTTATTTTTTAATCAATCTTTTTTTTATTCATTAATAAAAAAAATCTTTAAATTAAATAGATTATTTATTTTTTTAACATTCATAATTTTACATTCTTTTTTAATAAATGCATTTTTGAATCAAAGTACTATTTTTAATAATCAAAGTAAAGATATAATCAAAGATTCATTGGAAAATTATATAACTAAAACTAGTTTATTAATTTCTATTAATAATACTATTCAAAAAATTAGAAATCTTGGTTATAATGCATATATCTTTAATGATCTTTATAATGAATTATTTTTAATTGATGACTCTGATACTAGTTCTATAAATAATTTATATTTAATTTATAAAGAAACAGAAACAAATTATAATTATTCAATCAATTTATTAAACATACATAAAAATAATTTAAAATATCTTAAATCAATTCAAAATAATGAAAATAATCCGTTTTGTGATATAACCCTTTTAAAAAATATTCAAGAATATGAAAATACTATTTATATAGCAGAAAACAAAATAAAAAATTCATTATATTATGATGCAATCAACATATTAACCACTTTAAATAATGAATTAAATCCTTTTATTGAAAATTATTTAAATAATCTAACTTCTATATTAAACAAAAACAATATTAAGGATAATTATGAGGTATTAGAGTTTATAAATGAGTATTATACTTCAGATAAAGAAAAAAATTTCGTTAAAAATTTAATTTTAAAATTAGATAATACAAATTCAAATTTTAAAACAAAATATTTTATTTCAGATGAATCTATAGTTATTTTTAATTATATCTTCGGTGAAGAAAAAAATAAAATTCAAAGAATAAAAAATAATGATATCTTAAAATACAACATAAAAGAGATTTCAGAAGTTTGTAATGAAATTTCTTATATAAATTATGTTTTATCGAAATATATAGAAATATCTATTTATAACGATTATTTATTTAAAAATAATATTTCTAATAATTTATTAAATGATTTAAAAAATGAAATCATATATTATTTACAAAAAAATAGATTAGACAGAATTGAAACTCTTTTACAAGACACTAATAAAATTATAGAAAAAATAAAATCTTTTGAGATAAGATATAATAATCTTAAAATTGAAATTAATGAATTAAAATCAAAAAATATAACCGATTTTGATTCGAATAAAGAAATAATTCAACAAACACAAATTTTTTCACAAGAATTAGAAAATATTTATGAAGAATACAAAAAATTTGAATTAGATAAAGCTAATAATAAATTAATAGAGTTAGAAAATCAACTTATCTCTTATAAATCAAGATTAATTGAAACAAAGATTAGACAAAAAAATTTTTTAAAAATAAACTTTAAAATTTTATTTTTAATATTTATCTTATCTATAACTTTGTTTATCATTTCATATCCCACTTTAAAAACTTATTACAAAAAAAAGAGAATTACTTATCTTGAATCTAGAAAAAAAGCAATAATAGAGCAAATTAAACAACTTCAAAGAGACTATTTTATAGATAAAAAACTCTCAAGGAAAAGATACAAACAACTTTTAAAAATAAATCAAACAAAACTTATTGAGATAATTAGAAATTTAGAGATTTTAAATAAATAATCCAGAACATTATTTTTTGTAAAATTCCAAAATATAATTAGTTAATATAAATAATAATATAAATTAGTATTTAAAAATGAATAAAGCAAACACATTGAATAAAGAAAAAAAAATAATATTAGATACTTATTTTTCATTGCTAGATAATTTT
This sequence comes from Candidatus Woesearchaeota archaeon, assembly GCA_038874655.1. Classification (GTDB taxonomy): domain Archaea; phylum Nanobdellota; class Nanobdellia; order Woesearchaeales; family GW2011-AR15; genus JAAXVZ01. The sequence continues at coordinate 77,056 of JAVZBY010000002.1, forward strand.
CCAAATCCAATTTGGCTTTCAGATAAAAATGCAAAATTTATTTTTTACAATAAATCTTGGCTTTCTTTTATAGGTGATTCAGGTAATAAAAATAAGTTCAAATCTTGGTTTAATCATATACACAATAAAGACAAAAAAAAGTTTTTAAAAATTTTCAGATCCAGTTTTAGTAAAAAAAATTCATTTATGATAGATCTTAAATTAAGAAACAAAGATAAAACATATCACTTAGTAAGAACTTATGGTTCCCCGATTTATATTGACAATAAATTTTTAGGATATATTGGTTATTGTTTTGACATTGATAAATTGAATAAAAACGAAAAAAGACTTATAGAGACAGAAACTAAATTTGAAACCATATTCAAAGAAATAAATGAAGCTATTTTATTATTGAATGAAAATAAAATCATTGATTGTAATGATAAAGCATTAGAATTATTTAGAGTTTCAAAAAATAGTTTCTTAAAAAAAGATATTCTGAAATTTACACCATATAAACAACCAGACAATGCAATCTCTAAACTTAAATTTAAAAAATTGTTAAATCAAAAAATCTTTGAATGGCAATTTAAAAGAAAAGATTGGACACTATTTTTAGCTGAAGTTAAACTAACAAAAATAAAAATTATTGAAAATAATGGCTTAAAAGAATATTTTTTAATGATAATAAATGATATCACAGAAAAAAGGAGAATTCAAGAAGAACTAATAAAAAAAGATCAATTCTTAATAAAACAAAATGAACTATTAAAACAATTAAGTCAATCCTATTCCAAAGATAGGATAATACAATTTTATAAAAAATCTTTAAAGAGAGTATTAAACTTTCTAAACATAGATAGAATTAGTTTATGGTTAATTAAAGACAAATATATAAACCTGATTTTGCAATATGATAAAATTAAAAATAAGTATTCTAGTGATAAAAAAATTGAAATAAAAAAATATCCTAAATACTTTAAATCTTTGTTTAAATCTCAATTTATAGATGCTTCAGACGCAAGAAATGATAAAAGAACTAAAGAGTTTTTAAATTCTTATTTTAAAAAATACAAAATTTTCTCTACTTTAGATATACCTATAAGAATAAAAAATACAGTCATAGGTGTTTTGTGTTTAGAAAAAATAAATTACAAAAAAAATTGGACTCATTTAGAAAAAAACTTTGCAGTTATATTAAGTGAATTTTTTTCAAATATAATAGAAGAACAAATATTGGAAAAAGAAGAAACTTTATTAAGCATACAAGAAAAAAAATATAAACTTATAGTAGAAAATTTATTTGATGCTTTATTTATTCATGATAATAAGGGAAATATTTTAGATGTCAATAAAATGGCTTCTAATATTTCTGGCTACACCTATAAAGAATTATTAAGAAAAAACCTATTTGATCTTATTGTTGATAATAATAAGTTAAAAAAAAATTATCTCTATCTAGGGAATAATAAAAAAATTTCATATGAAACAAGATTAATAAAAAAAAATAAAGAATCTATTTATGTAAATATTAGTTCAGTAATTATATCCAGAGATAAAAAAATTTCAATTCAGACTATTATAAGGGATATAAATGATAATAAACTAAAAGAATTAAAATTAGAAGAAATTAATGCAAAATTAAAAGAAAAAATTGAGGAATTAGAAAAATTTGAAAAAATTGCCATAAATAGAGAATTAAAAATGATAGAATTAAAGAATAAATTAGCAGAGTATGAACAAAATAATCAAAATAATTAAAATAAAATAGATACATCAGATATTTAAAATGAAAAAAATAAAAAATCTAAATAAATATAGAATTAGATTTAATCATTTTATTAAATCTAGTCAAGTTATTAAATCATATAAAATAAGAGATATAATTAAAATAATAAATATACTAATAGTTTTATTTCTTATTATATCCTGTACACAATTTTATTCAGAAAAATCAAAAATAAATGAAATAAAAAAAAGAGGAAAATTAATTATAGGAACAAGTCCACCTTATGGAATAATGGAATTTTATAAAAATAATGAGATAGTTGGTTTAGATATTGATATAGCAAAAGAAATAGCAAAATCCTTAAATGTGGAATTAGAAATAAAAATAATAGATTTTGATAAATTCTCTGAAGCTTTAAATAATGATGAAATTGATTTAATGATAGCTTCAATAACAATCACTTCAGATAGACTCGATGAGATGGAACTTTCAATTCCTTACTTTAATACAGGTCAAGTTATTGTTTCAAAATATAATATAAATAGATATGAAGAATTAGAAAACAAAACTATCTTAATAGAAGAAGATGGTTCAGATACGAAAAATCAGATTTTTAAGATTATAAAAAATTTTACACCAATTTACTATTCAGAAAGCCAAGGATTACCCTATGTTGAAAAAGCAATATTTGAATTAAATCAAAATAAGGTAGATGCATTTGTTATAGATTACATAGCAGCAATAGATATAGTAAAATATCATAAAGACTTTCATATACTTGGTCCATTTACTAATGAATTTTATGGAATTGCATCAAAAAAAGGAAACAAAGATTTAATAAATCATGTTAATCAAATCATAAGAAATTTAAAATACACTGGTGAATTAGATAAGATTAAAGAAAAATGGATTTAGAAAAATGCTATCAATAAAAACAAAAATTTTTGCTGCAATTTTTGTAATTATTATATTATTTAGTTCTATACTTTTTTATTTAGATTTTTATATTGATAAAAAAAATATGCAAGATTTTTTTTTAGAAAAAGTTAAATCAATTTCAAATAGTTTTAATGCTAATTTAGATAATAATATCTTATCAAATGAAGATGAATTATTAAATTTAAAAAATAGTTTTATTTATCATCATCCAGAAATAGTAGATTTAAATTTAATTATGGATATACAAAATTTACCTTCCACCTTAAATAAAGGTTATACTTATAACATACTTGAAATCAACAAAAAGAAATATCTCAACTATACTTCCTTAATAATCATTTCAGGTCAAGAGAAGGCAGCTTTAAATATATTATTTGATTTAGATGATATTAGTTCTAGAATATTTAATGAATTAAAGATAGTTATATCTCTATATATCACTTTTTTGATATTAACTTTTTTTATTCTAAATTATATATATGATCTTATTTTACTTCAACCAATAAATAAATTATTAATTAATATTAATGAATTTAGTCAAGGAAAAAGCATTAATCAATATGAATCTACGAATGATGAACTTGGTATTTTAACAAAAAAATTTTTTGAACTATATAAAATAATAATTGAGTCAAGAAAAAAAATTGAGCAACATGAAAAAGAACTTGAAAAAAAAGTTGAAGAAAAAACTAAAGAACTTCAAACAAAAATAAAAGAATTAGAAAAATTTCAAAAAATAATCATAAATAGAGAATTAAAAATGATAGAATTGAAAAAACAAATAGAAGAGTTAAAAAAAAATGAAAAAGAACAAAAATAAAATATTTTTTAAAATCTATTCGATAAAGAAAAAATCTATTATTAAAAAAAGATTAATCTTTTTGATATTAATATTTATAACTTTTTTTTTATTATCAGTGAGCATAAAATCACAGAATACTATAAATGAGAGAATAAATAAACTTAGTGTTGAATACTTAGCAAAAAAAGTAGCATTAGAAATAGAAAATTATCATATTGAAGAAAAGACAATATTTGAATTACAGAATAATAGCTTATTTAGGAATATTGCTATTCAAACAGATAATCAAGGAATGTATACCGCAGTAATGGATGCAGAAACAGGATATTTTTATTTTCATCCTCAAAAAAAATTAGAAAACACAGATAGCCATTTATTAAAAGAAAAATTACCTGAATGGTGGAAAATTTTTGAAAATATTATTGGTTCTTGTAATGATTCAGAGGGTTATTATACATGGTTGGAAGAAGATGGTGCTATAACAAAAAAATATATGTATCTTACATGTGTTAAATCAAAGACAAAAGATAATAAAAAATTGTTTGTTGCTGCTACAGCATATGAAAATGAGACAATAGCTTCAGATTATCTATTTAAATATTTTCATAGAAAATTAAACTTAGTTGCGCCAGAGTATCCCCCCTACACAAGTCAGTACTTAAAGAACAATGGTTTTTTTACTGAATTAACTGTTGAGGCATTTAAAACACAGGGTTATGATGTTGATGTTAAAATATTATCATGGACTGATGCCTATAATGGAGCAAAAGAAGGAAAATATGATGGTATTATTCATGTTTGGTATACAAAAGAAAGAGAACAATTTTTTGCTTATTCTGATGAAATGCCACCTACAGAATTTGTATTTTGTACATTACCTAATAAAAATATTAAAGAATTCAAAGATTTTGATAGTTTAAAAAATTATAAAATAGGCACTGTCAAAGATTATGGGTATCCTGATGAATTTAGAAACTCTAATTTAACAAAAATTGAATCTACTTATGATTATGAAAATATAAATAAATTAATTAATAATGAAGTTGATTTAATAATAATTGATAGAGCACAATTTGAATACTACAAAAATAATTTTTATTCTAATACAACAATATTTTGTTTATCGCCATTTAAATCAATACCTGCACATATTATTATATCAAAAAAAGTTCCTAATTATGTAAAAATAATCTATGATTTTAATGAAGGTCTAAAAAAAATAAAATATGATGGTACTTTTGATAATATATTAAAAAAGCACAACTTGAGCTTTTACATAAAATTAGAAAAAAAAATAAAATCCGCTTCAGAAAAAAATTATCCACCTTTAGCTATTTTTTATAATCAAAGTAATCAATTAATTGCTGATGGTTTTTCTGTTGAATTATTAAAAGAAGTTTTGAATTCACAAGGTTATGAAGTTGATTTTTATGTTGATGATTGGTATAAAATAAAAAATGATCTAATAGATCATAGAATTGATGTCCTTTCTTTAGTTGCTATAACACCAGAAAAAGAACCTTATTTTGATTTTTCAGTGCCATATTTAACATTAAAAGGTGCTGTTTTCACAAAAGATTTTAGTAATATAAATTCATTTGAAAAATTAAAAAATAAAAAAATAATTGTAATGAAAGGGGATATTGCAGAGGAATACATTCTTAGAAATAAAATAACTGATAAATTAATTACAACAAATACTTATGAAGAAGCATTTTTACTATTAAGTAAAGGAAATTATGATGCTGTTATTCTTCAAGAAATTATAGGCAATTCTATATTAAATAAATTAAATTTAAATAATATAAAAAAGGCATTTGTTTTAGATGATTTTAAACAGGATTTTGCATTTGCAGTTAAAAAAGGAAATAAAGAATTATTATCAGTTTTAAATGAAGGTTTATCAAAAAAAATTGCAGATGGAACTTATGAAAAATTATATGATAAATGGCTAAAAAAAGATCTTTTCTATAATAAAATAAATTTATCTTTTTACATAAAAATTTTGTTAATTGTTGTTGTTTTAGTTATAATAATATATCTTTTTAAACCTAATTTTTTCTTTTATCTAACACTTATTTTTGCTTTAATTGTAATTGTTGCCCTTATCTATAACACATATGAACAAACTAAAAAAATAGAAGAAAATGCTCTTAAATTTTCTTATAATGAACTTAAAACTATTTCAGAAATAGAGAAAACTTATATAGAAAATATAGTAAAAGATTATCATATTTTACTTAAATCCTTATCAACACAAGATTCTTTAACTGATGAAGAATTAGAATTGATAAAAAATACAGATAATAATATTAATTCAATTTTTATAACTAATATTTCTAATTATAATAAAACAATAGAAATAGATAAAAATAGTTATATAGTAATAACAGAGAAGTATAAAAATAATACATTAGTTCTTTTTTTAAATCCAAAAAAATTTAACCAAATAATTGAATTAACTAATAAAGTGTCTTTTTATATTAAAAGAAACATTATTTTTTATAATAATGGCAAAATTTTTACAACAAATTACATTTCAGATTTAAATATCATAAATGATTTATTGTACGAAAGTAATAATAACTTTGATACTTTTGATATAATTTCTAATGAAGATGAAAATAATCTACTAATATTAACTTTTGTTAAAGAATTAGATTTAATTTTATATCACAAAATAGAAAAAAAAGAAATAATTAACAATATAAGACCCATTATAACTAAACTTTGGATAAATACATTTCTTATAATCTTCTTTATAATTCTAATGTTATTAATTATGAATGTTTTAAATACGAAAAAATTAAGATATATAATACAAGAAAAAACTAAAGAACTAATATTGTTGAATCAAGAGTTAGAAAAAAAAGTTAAAGTAAGAACAAAAGAATTACATAAATTAAACCAAAACCTAGAAGATGAGGTAAAAAAAAGAACTAGAGAATTAGAAGAAAAAGTTAATGAATTGGAAAATACAAAAAAAGCAATATTAAATATCTTAGAAGATATTGATGAAAACAATAAGCAGTTAGAAGAAGCAAAACAAAAATTAAATGAAACAATAGAAAAATTAAAAGAAATAGATAAGAAAAAAGATGAATTTTTATCAATAACAGCACATGAATTAAAAACACCTTTAACAAGCATAAAAGGATTTGTTGAATTACTGAAAAATCCAAAAGTTCAAGAAAACAAACAATTAAGAGAACAATATTTTAACATTATAATCCAAGATACAGAAAGATTAGGAAAATTAATTACTGATATCTTGGATTTATCTAGATTAGATCAAGGAACAATGAAATTTTATTATGAAAAAACAACAGCAGAAGAAATTTTAAATCAAATAAAAAATCTTTGTGATTTACAAATTAAATCAAAAGGTTTAAAATCTTACTATATAATTAAAAATAAAATTCCAGAGTTCTATACAGATAAATCAAGATTAATTCAAGTAATCTCTAATTTAGTTAATAATTCAATAAAATATACTGAAAAAGGTTTCATAAAAGTAGAAGCATATATAGATAATAAAAATGAATTTATACATTTTAAAGTTATTGATACTGGTGTTGGAATTCCAAAAAATGAGCATAAAAACTTATTTCAAAGATTTTATCAAGTTGATTCTTCTTATACTAGGAAAGTCGGAGGTAGTGGTCTAGGGTTATCTATATGTAAGGGAATAGTTGAAGCATTACATGGGGAAATTTGGTTTTCAAGTCAAGTTGGTAAAGGTTCGACATTTGAATTTAAGATCAAATTTTTAAATAAACAACCAGAAAATTTAGAACAAAACAAAAAAATATAAAAAAAGAAAAAACTTTGGAATGTATTTAGGTATATATCAGAGATATAACAAAATTTTATAGATATGCTTAAAATAATTATTATAATCTTATATTATTAGTTTTTTAATACTATAGAATTTTAAGATGTGGTAAAAATGATAAAAAAAGACTCTAAAAAATCAGAAAAAAAAATAATCCTCGTAGTTGATGATGAGCCTAATATTTTAGAATTAGAAAAAGCAATATTAGAGGTAGAAAATTATAATGTAATTACAGCACAATCAGGGCAAGAAGCATTAGATCTATTAAAAAAAATAAAACCAGATTTAATTTTATTAGATATGATGATGCCAAACATGTCTGGTAGAGAAGTTTGTGAAAGAATAAGAAAAGATCCAAAAACAAAAAAACTAAAAGTAATTTTTGTAACAGTAGCAAGGTTTTCAGAATTAGGTAAAGATCAATTAAAGGGGATGAATGTTTCTGATTATATAACAAAACCCTTTGAAAACTCTGATTTTATTAATAGAATAAAAAAAGTACTAGATGAAAAATAGATATAATATAAAAAATTATATGCATAAGGATATACATAATATACATATAGATAATATAAATCAGATGGAAATAAAAATCAAATTATCTAATAAATAACCTAAAACTTTTAAATTTGTGAGAAAAAGGAAGATAAAATGGTTGTAAATCTTAAAGAAGAGATAAAAAATTCAGATATTAATCTTATTATAGGTTCAAAATCTAATTATATAGAAAATATTAATTTTATATTAAAAGAAATTAATTTTATTTCAAATAAGATAGGTTATATAACTTTAAACAAACCATATACAAAAATACTTTCAGATATACAAAAACTAAACTTAGATAAGAATAAATTTTTCTTTGTGGATGCAATCACAGCAACAGTTTCCTCACCCCCTATTGTAGATAATTGTGTTTTTGTTAGCTCACCTAGTGCATTAACAGAAATAAGCGTTAGTTTTTCAACATTAGTTCAAGAGAAAAATGCTGATTTGATTTTTTTTGATACAATATCTACTTTAATTATTTATCAAGATATAGGGCAAGTTATAAAATTTGCACATAATATAATTACAAAAGCAAGAGTTTTAGGAAAAAAAGCAATATTCCTAACATTAAAAGAAGATTCAGAAACCTTAATTAAAGATTTAAATATGTTTGTAGATAAAATTATTGAACTTTAAATTATTTTTAAATTTATAAAAAAATAAAAACCTTGAAAAAAATTTTAAAAAACTTTTACTTTTTTACATCAGATTTTTTCAAATTCTTTTTTAAAAATTCTATAGATTCTTTTGCAGTTTTTCTTAAACAATATAAACCCAAAGCAAAAAATAAATAAGCATAATACCATGTTAAATCAACTATAGATCCTTTAGTATAGGTATTATAATTTATAGCATATAAACTATCACCAATAATAAACAAACATACACCAATTAAAATAAATATCCAGCTTTGTTTATATTTTCCACTCCAAACACTTAATATTAGAGCAATACAAGGTATTAATATAAATAAATCTGCAAAAACATAGCCAATAGTAACTAAATTTTCTAAAAGTGAAAATCCTTTACTCCAATTTACAGGGATAATACTAAAATATAAATAACTTATTAAACCTATACTTAATAATAAAATAACTAGATTCTTTTTACTTTTAAAAAAATCAGAATTAACTAAATTTAATCCTAAAAATAAGGCAATTGTCATAAAAAAATAACCACTCATATAAAAAAAATCTGCAATTGAAACAACAGCATTTTCATTTATTTGCCAAATTATTTCACCAATAAACCATGTAATTATGCTCGCAGTTATAAAAAAACTAACCTTTCCTTGATGAGTATTAATTTTAAAATAATTAAAAGCCCTTATTCCAAAAAATATTGCAATAATATGTGTTGAAAAATTTATTATGTTTAAAATTATAGGAAAAAAACTTCCACCTATCTTTAAATCGACAACTAGAAATAAGAATATTGCAAAAATAAAAAACAACATAAATACATATTTTTTTTCCATTTCAATAACCTTTTTTTATTTATGAAACTTTACATATACTAAAATCAGTATTAATATATTTTTAATTAATTTAAATTTTTAGTTTAACTTTTTTAAGTCCTTTTCACTAATAATATTTTCTTTCAACAATAAGTTAATAGCATTTTCTTTACCCATATAGCCTACTAGCATATGATAAGCTAATTCAATTAACTCTTTTTCATCATTATAATTTTCATCTACAATTTTTTTTACACTATCACCAAATATAGATTGTAAAATTTTCACAATTTTATCTTTAAGTGTTATAGAAACATATTTAACAATCATTTATATATAGAATATTTATTTATTTTTATACTTTTTTTGTAACTTTTTAGTTATTAAATATTTTTTATACAAATTCAAAAAATATTTAAACAAATAAAATCTCACAAATTTGGGGGTGTTAGTTTGTATTTTACTAGTGTTTATTTTAAATTAATTTTTATAATTTTTTATAACCTTAGTAAAATTAATATAAACAATTATAGTTATTTTGTTAAAAGATTATTTCACATTTTTTCTTCATATTCTTTTTTTTCTTTATTTATTGCTTTTATTTATATTATAAATTATATATAATAAAATTTAAATTATACTATTTTTAATATAATTTTATATTTTTTTAAATATATAATAATACTTTTTTAAGTTTAATAAAATTTTTTTTATAGAGAAAAATATTTAAATATATTATATTTTATATAGTATAAAATTTGAGTTTAATTATTTTAATACACTAACTACTCTTAAACACTCTCAATATTCGTTATCAATATAATAAGGCAAAAAATTGGTAGGAAGTAAATTAGAGAAAGAAATAATATCTATTTTTAATAGAGATATCTCTACACTTCTTAGCATAAATCAGATTTCAAAAAAACTTAAAAAATCCTATCCAAATATTAACAATAAAGTCAATTCTTTAATCAAGGAGGGAATTCTGACAAAATTAGAAACAGGAAGAAGTTATTTATGCACTATAAATCTAGAAAATGAAAAAGCAATAGCACTTCTTACAATAAATGAAGCAGATAAGAAAAAACAATATGAAAAAAAAATTAATTTAATAAAAGAAGAAATAAATGATATAAAAAATAAATTCAAAGTTTATACTATTTTGCTTCATAATACAACATTAATTTTTGTTTTAGATTACTTGAATGATAAAGAAGCAATAAAAAATCTTTATGAAAATATAAAAAAATTTGATTTAATCTTTTTTGATAAAACTTCTTTTCAACAATATCTAATTAAAAATCCAAACCTCTTAAATGAATTTATAATTATTTATTCGTATGAGAAGTATTATGAACTAGTTAATGAAATAAAAAACAATCTTATCTTGAATAATAAAAAAGTAAAAAACAAGGATTAAAAAATAAAACAAATAACTAAAAAAATAAAAAACTAAAAAATGAATTCAGAAAAAAATTATCCGAAATTTGTATCATTGTTTTTAATTATATTAATTATAGTAATAAGTATAGTAATAATCAATGCACAAAATCTTTTAGAAAACAATTATATAAAAATTAATAAAAAAGAATTCTTCTTAGGTGAAACAGTTGAAATAGAGCTTTTAATAAATGACCTAAATAATATTAACATTGATTTATATACACCAAACGCAATATATAAATATCCTTTTCCTTCAAAAATTATAAAATATAAACCAATATTAGAGGGTAATTATAGATTAGTGGTTTTAAAAAATAAAGAAATATTAACAACAACAACTTTTTTTGTTAAAAAAAATGAATATAATTTGATTGAAGAAATATTAAATCAGTCAACTATTAAAAATAACGAAGAAACTGAAAACCTCTTAGATATTAATAAACCTAATTTAATTACAGATAAAGAAACATATCTTCTCAATCAAGAGGTTATAATTAGCATTAATAACCTATCCATAGATGATTTATCTAACTATAATTTAATTATAAATAGTTCTAATACTATTATTAATTATATAGATTTAAAATCAAACACAATAAAATTTTTTCCAAAAAAACAAGGTATTTATACATTAATATTAATAAGCAAAAAATCAAATGAAGAGATAGCAAAAAAAGAAATTTCAGTTAATTCATTTAATCAACAGTTTAATAATGAAATCTCTTTAAACTATGATAATAAAACTAATTCTATTAATAATAACATAGACAATCAAAAAGAAATTATGATAAATCAATCAATAGAATATTCAGATAATTTATTTAATAATTCAAAAAATATTGAACAGCTTAACAGACAATATAATAATTTACCTTTTAAAATTAAGAATAGTAAAAATTATTTCTTAATAGCAAACATCACAATATCAAATAAAAGATTAAAAAACCTCTCATTAGACACATTTTCATTTATTAACTTATCAGATGACCTTTATGATATAGAAATTCAACCAAATATTAGACAAATAAGAAAAATAAAATTACATAATGTATCATTTAAAGGCAATTTTGATTTAGGTCTGGAAGAAATTGATTCTCAAGCAACAAAATTTAAAGATATTAAAAAAGCAATTGCTATTGATCCAAGCAAAATTAATTTCACAAATGGTTTTATTGAAATAAATGCTACTTCAGATGTATTGTTAAAATGTAAAGATTGGAACTTTACAGAGCAGAAATGCTTTGGAAAATTTGAATTAATAAAAACATTAAATAAGGGACAAACCTATTTTATTGATATAAATAGCACAGATCCTGCATACTATGAGTTGGGGTTAGCATCTATAAATACAAATAAATCCTTATACAAAGAAAATGAAACAGCACAAATATGGATTGTTGCACTAGATTATACAGGACATTTAATATCTAATGCAAATATAACTTTACAAATAATTTCACCCAATAATGAGATTTTTATATTTTCTACAGATTCAAATATTTCCCAAATAGAATTAGGAATTTATGAATTAAATTTCACAACAAAAGAACAAGGTAATTACACTATATTTGCAAATGTTTATAGTAATTTAATTAATACAACTTTATTTAGTTTTTTCTCTGTAGTTGATTATTATGAATTTGAAATAATAAGAAAAAGTCCATTAACCACAGATCCTTGGCGTGATACTTTTACAACAAAATTAAAAATAATTTCAAACAACCATAATGGCTTATTTAATTTAACAGAAAAAATACCAATCGGCTTTGAGATTATTGAAACAGATGCTATTATAACAAATGATTCAAATTATTATTATCTAACTTGGAATAATTTACAAAACAATTCAGAAGTTAATTACACAGCATTAGCTCCTTTTATTACTCCTGCAGTATACGAATTTAAATCCTTTGTTTCTTATGAAATGAATAATCAATCTTTAATATTTAACGAAGCAAAACCATGGTTCTTAGCAGTAGATCCTATTATGTACACACAAGTTTGTCAAGCACAAATTAACTCAGTAGGTCAAAATACATTTGGAAGTGCATGTGATGGTGTTTATCCAAGCTCATGTAGCGCTACTGGAGATTTATTAACTTGTAATGATAATTTTTTTGAAACCCATACAGGCACCAACACAAACAGATGGGCAGGTGTTAGAATTTCAGCATATGATTCAACAATAAGAGATTGTGTTTCAATAACTAGAGTTGAATTATGTTATGAATGGTGGCGTGATATAGGATTTAGCAATGCAAGAATTGCAGTTGATAGAAATAATTGGGCTTCACCAACAACAGTAACAACAACATTACCTGGAACAACTGCAAACCCAGGAGTTACTTGTGCAGATGTTACTTCTTTAGAAGCATGGACATGTGATAATTTTGACGGAACAGGACAAGCAGCACAGGCAGTAGCACAAGCACAAAGAGATAATTCTGGCTCAACAAGAACTCTTTACATTGATGTTTTGTTTTTTAATGTGACTTATTTAAGAGATTACCCTCCAAACATAACACAAAATAGACCACCTTCATATTATTATAACGATACTTTCAGCCCAATAAATATTACATTTAATTGCTCTGCTGTTGATGATATCAGAGTTAGTAATATCTCATTATATATAACAAATCTAAATAATAATTCATTTGCATTAAATCAAAGCTGTAATATCTTAGCAACATCTGGAAGTTGTCAATGGACTTTATTATTGCCAAGTGGAAATTACACATGGAATTGTTTAGCTTATGACAATAGAACACAAGGAACATGGGGCACAAATAGAACAATAATTATTAATTACACTATGCCACCAACACCAAAGATTAATTCTTATAGTTGTGAAATAAATACACTAAATAATTGGCAGCCATGTAATACAATAGCATATGGCAATACTATATTAAGGGTTAGAGCAAATTGTACAACAGACTCAGGATTAATAACAAACACAACCTTCTTGTTATATAATCTTCCTGATAACATTTATTTATTAAATGGCACATCTACAACACAAACATCAGGATATTATATTTATGATAATCCTGATTTACAAATAACTGACTCAGGATACTTTAATTTAAGTGTCCAATGTTTCAATTCATTTAATAAAAACCAAACAAATACTACAGCATGGAATTTAGCTTGGGGTACTTTAAGTTCTCAATTAATTTATCCATTTGAGCCTATATCTGTTCCTCAAAATTCAACTTTTAATTTTACTTCAAGATTAACTTGTTTAGGTGGTGAATGTGGTGATGTAAATGCAACATTGGATCCGATTTATATTGTTTTATTTAATCATACCTTTGAAACAGGATTAGAAGATTTTATTTGGTTAGATGACATTTATGGCACAAATCAACCAACACAATCAGAGGGTTATGTTACAAACAGAATTTTTTGTCCTAATGGTTTTTGTTTATTTGGTGATTTGCATACTGTAAATAATAGCAATACAGGTCCTTGGAGTGGTGGCTTTAACAAAACATTTAATTTAACATCTTATACCTATGGATTAAAAGCAAACATTACAGTTAATATAACTTTTGATTATAACTTAATAATAGATCAGACAACAGAAGCAGGAGAATATGTTTATCTTTATTATAGAAATATCACCTCAAAAACATCTGTACAAGGTCCTAACATACAAGGTTCAGGAGCAGGCGGAACTGATGAGGTATTTGAAAATGTCTCAGGTAGAATTTCTTTAATATTTTATAATGTCTCTGATGTTTTTTCATTTGATGTTGGTTGTTATATGACTGACACAAATGCCAATGACGAAGACGGTGGTTGTTTTATTGATAATATTTTAATTCAAGCAACTGTTGAATTAAATAAAGGAAAAATTTCTAATATCCCCGGAACAAAACCCTTCTGGACATTGTCACCTAATCCTTATACAGAAGCGAATTTAGCATGTTTAAGAAATATGATAGCTGGCCAAAGTTGTAACACTACTTGGGTTGTTAATGCAACAGGTCCTTTATACACGACATGGGACTTTTTTGTTTTATATGAGCCTACAGAATATTCAAGTTATCTTTCATTTAATAAATCTAAATCAGTTAATATAACAATAACCGATATGGTTAGACCTGTTATTACTTTTGTACAATGTCAAAGAAATTCAACTTCTTGGGTTTCATGTGATTCTATAAAATACAATGAATACATCTCAGGTGTTAGAGGCACTTGCACATATACAGAAGGCATTATAACAAGTATGAGTTTTAATTTAAAAAACCAATTTTACAATAGGACTTATTTTGATGTTTCAACCACAGACAATTCAACTAACTATTGGACATCAACCTTTAGTCCAATTAGAGTTAATAACTCAGGTAATTTTGCTTTGTATTCAAGGTGTTATGCAAACTCTCTATTTGGTGATTATTCATTAAATTGGTCTTTACCTTATGGAACAATCTATATTTCATGGATAAATTTATCTAGTGAAGTAAATGTAACGCAAAATAAATTTTCTAATTTTTCTGTTTTATTAACATGTCAAGGAGGAGAATGTATAAACATAAGTGCATTTATTGATCCAGAAATAGGCCAACAATTTGCATTAATGACCTTTGATGGTTCAACTAATTTTCCATTAAGGGATGGTCTATGTAACACAGCAACAGATACATGCGCATTAAGTAATCCTTGGGATGATTTTGACAATTGTATTGCAGGAAATGGTCAATATGGAATATGTGCATCAAGATATGCTGGCTCTGGTGGAACAGAAAGAGGTTTATTATGCCAAGGATGTGATAGAAATAATGCAGGAAACACAGGCGGCTTATATATTTCATTAAACTCAACACCATGTGGTGGCTATCCTTGTCAATATATTTTTATTTCATATTATCAAGCAGTACAAAGCATGGATGCAGCAAATGAAGGCAGTGTTGTTTTAGTTAGGGATAATGATGGTATTTGGCGAGAAGTTTCAAGATGTATTGATAATGACTTATGCGATTGTGATAGAATAGCAGGATGTACTTTAGCCACAATCGGACAATATGCACAATATGTAAATGTAAATTTATGTGATATCCCAGGAATTGATTGTACTCAACCATTAGATATATTTTTCACTTCTTACGCAACTAATGTAAATCAAGGAACTGGAGATTACTTTATGTGGGATCAAATTAATATAACAGGCTATTTACCAAAAGGGATTATATCTTATGGAAGTGGCTCTCCTTTTTATACTACCTATGCTAATCCTGTTTATAGACAAAATAATTCATGTTTAGCTTATTTAGATGTAGGCCAATCTTGTATAATTACCTGGCCAGTAAATGCAACAGGAAACTTAAATTCTCTACACGAATTTTATGTAAATGCCACAACCTTTAATAATCAAACAACTCAAAGTTCAATAATTGATGTAAGAATAACAGATAATAAACTGCCTTATGTTTCTTTTATAACTTTGAATCCAATTAATCCAACTTCTTATGATAATTTAAATTGCTCATTTATAATAAATGATGCTAATTATTTTGATAAATTATATGCAAACATAACATGGTATAGAAATGATATTGTTTATTCAAATCAAATGATATCCATTAATAATAATCAATTAACTTCAGTAATTTTATCAAGCTCCAATACAAATAACGGAGAAGTTTGGCATTGTGGTATAACACCTTATGACGAAACTGTTTATGGAAATCAATTAAATTCAACAAAAGTCAATATCCTAATTAGTCAGCCACCAATAATCTCTAATGTACAATGCCAAAGAAACTCAACTTCCTGGGTATCATGTTCAGATATTAAGTTTAATGATATTTTAACAATGGTTAGAGCACAATGCATAGATTTAGATGGTTATGTAATGAATGTTACTTTTAATTTAACAAATTTTGAAGACAAATATTTATTTTTTAAAAATACAACCTATATGCCAGAATCAGGATATTACTACTTTAATAATACAGATATCCTAATAAGAGATTCTGGTAATTTTAATTTATCTGTTTCTTGTATTGATGATACTAATGTAGAAACAGTTTATTATTTAACTTGGCTTGTTCCATTTGGAAAATTAAAAGGGCAATGGTTAAATCCCCCAAATATTAATGTAAATGTTACTAGGTATAAATTATCTAACTTCTCAGTTAGAATTATATGCGAGGGTGGTGAATGCGGAAATATTACTGCGGTTTTAGATCCCTTAATATTATATCCACAAGCGAACATGGATTTTGAATCTCCAACTAATTTTCCATTAGCCACTGGACAATGTGGCACTGGCGCAGGTTGGCAATGTGCAGATTCTTCTCCTTGGGATGATTTTGACAATTGTATAGGCGGAAATGGTGTTTATGGTATTTGTGCATCAACAGAAGCAAACTCAGGAGAAACAGGCATTAGAGGTTTAGAATGTAGGGGTTGTGATAGAGCAGATGCATTAAACCAAGGTGGATTATACATAAACATTCCAGCAAGATCTTGCAATGACTATGTTTGTGAGCAAATCAATATTTCTTTTTACCAAATTGTTCAAAGTATGGATAATGCAAATGAAGGAAGCGCTGTCTTAGTAAGAGATGAAGATGGAATTTGGCGTAATTTAACAACTTGTATGGATAATCAACCAAGATGTGATTGTGATGTCATTCCTGGCTGTACTAGAGCAGAAATGGGTGCTTA
The DNA here is from genome assembly GCA_038874655.1 of Candidatus Woesearchaeota archaeon. Taxonomy (GTDB): domain Archaea; phylum Nanobdellota; class Nanobdellia; order Woesearchaeales; family GW2011-AR15; genus JAAXVZ01. Next base: position 94,472 of record JAVZBY010000002.1, read on the forward strand.
TGCTCAATTTTTCAAAAAAGATTTATGTCAAGTTCCAGGAATAAATTGCAGTCAAAATATAAGTATTTTATTTACTTCTTATAATCTAATAAATCATGGAACAGACGATTATTTCGCATGGGATAAAATTTTAGTTGAGAAATATGGACAAAAAGGCATTATTCCAGTTGGTAGTGGTTTTCCATTTTATGTAATTGAAAACAATCCTAGAACATGGAATGATTTTTCATGTTTATATAATATGACCTCTGGAGACTCATGTGAAATTACATGGCAAGTAAATGCAACTGGAAACTATAATAAAACACATGAGTTTTTTGCTTATTTTAATTCAACATATTCAGCTATCGAATTAAATGAAACAAAACATATTTATGTAACAATTACAGATAACTTTCCACCGAGAGTTACTTATGTCGAAATTGGTCCAGAAGTTGCGCTTAATGATACAGATATCTATTGTAGCTTTATTATAACAGATCCAAATTACTTTGATAGTTTATGGGCTAATATAACATGGTATAGAAATAAAACTTTCTACTTTAATCAACAAGTTCCTATATCCATAAATACACTAACACAAGTTTATTTATTGGCAAATAATACAGAGCCAGGTGAATATTGGCACTGTGGTGTAACACCTTTTGATGGTTCTATTTATGGAAATCAAGTTAATTCAACAAATTTAACAATTTATTTATATCCACCCCCAAGCATAAATTCAATACAATGTAATGTGAATGGATTATGGAAAGATTGTAAAAATATTTTGTATTTTACTAATTTTTCAGCAATAAGAACTAATTGTTCCTCAAATGAAGGAATGGTTAATGCAACATTTAACTTCACAAATATTCCTGATAATAAAGTATTCTTTAACAATTTAACAACAACCTACTCAAATGGCTATTTTATTTTTGATTTTGAAGACATAAACATTACAGATTCAGGTGAAATGGAAATTTATGCAAAATGTATAGATAATGTTAATCAAGTTGTTTATGGAAAAGTAAATTGGACAATTCTTTGGGGAACACTAACAGCATCCTTAGTTTATCCAGACTCAGATACAAGTGTTCAAAGAAATAACTTCTTTACTTTCCAAGCAAGAGTAACTTGCTCGGGGGGTGAATGTGGAAACATAAATGCAACATTAGATCCTTATACAAATTCAACTATTTATGATTTTAAGCAAGGATATAATATTGATAAATTCGCTTGGGTCATAGATAGTAATAATAATCCACCAGAGTCATTGCCAAATTCAAGAACAGCATTAACTTTAGCACAAGTTGCACTGATAAATGTTTCAGATAATAATAGATATACAATGCCAGATCCAGGAGCGGGTGATTGGATTTCATTGGATATGATAATGAATATAAAAGAAAAAAGAGAAGACATAACAAAAATGCAATTTTATTTTGAGGGTTATCCTAATATAGCATCAACATTACAAATATATGCATGGAATTTTAATACAAATACATGGAACTCATTAGGAACACAGTCTTTTTCAACAGGTTCTGACCAAATAATGACAGTAAATATAACATCAAATATATTAAATTACATAAATGCTTCAAACAATAATATAAGATGGCTTTTATTAAATACATTAACTAGTGAATACATATTAGTTGATTATGTTTATGTAAATATAACTTATAATGCGTATAAAGGAATTATCCCAAGACAAGAAGGTGCAATTCCTTTTTATACAAGAGACTATAACCCAAAAGATTATACAAATCAATCCTGTTTGGGCAATATGATATCCGGCCAATCATGTATTGCATCATGGTTAGTTAATGCCACAGGACCTTTAGGTTCAACACATGAATTTTTTGTTTATTTCAATGCAACAAATTATTCACAATATATTATGCCTAAAGAAACAACCCATATCTTTATTACAATAACAGATTCAACATTAGTACCGCCAATTGTTATTTTAAATGATCCTCAAGATAATTTATACACAAATAATCAAAATATTATATTTAATTGTTCAGTTACAGATAATTTTAATTTAAAAAATATTAGTTTAGTAGCTGATTTCAACGGAATTTTTGATATAAATGAAACTTATCAAATAACTGGAACATCAAACACATCTTTATTTTACAAATATTTAGATGATGGAAAATACATATGGAATTGTTTGGCTTATGATTCAGATAATAATTTAGATTGGGGAAATTCAAATAGAACTTTAACAATTGATACAAAAGAGCCAACAATAATCTTAAATAATCCTTTAAATGAGTCCTCTTTTACTACAACAAACCTTGCTTTAAACTTTACAGTAATTGATGCATTAGATAAAATACTAAATTGTGATTTATACTTAAATGGATTTTTATATCAGCAAAATATTAATGCAAACAATAATTCTAATACAATAATTAATTTAATAAATTTAACACCTAATACTTACAAATGGTTTATTACTTGTATAGATGATGCAACAAATATGAATGTTAGTGAAGAATATATATTTTATATATCAGATTTACCTCCAAGTGTCAGCTTATTAACACCTAACAATATTTATTTTAGAACACCAAACATTTCATTATTTTATTTTGCTACAGATAATTTAAATATTAATCTATCAACTTTGATATTAAATGGTTATCCTTTTGCATATCAATATAATTTAGGAACATCAGTAATATCAAGTTTTAATTTAACTTATATGCCAGAGGGATTATATAATTGGACTGTTAATGTTTCTGATTCTAGTAATTTAACAGATCAAGCCCCATATAGATATTTCACGATAGATTATACAGAACCAATAATTTACATTTATGCTCCAGATAATAATTTGACAATTAATGAAACACAAACAAGAATCAACTTTACAGTTGTAGATAATTTAGATTTCATGATAATGTGTAATCTCACTATAAATAATCAAATTGCTCAAACAAACATACCAGCAATTAATAATTCTTTTGTTTCATATTTAATTACAAATTTCTATGATGGTTTAAATTATTGGAATTTAACATGTTTTGATGATGCAGGTAATTATATCACTTCTGAAACGAGGATACTAAATGTTAGTGCTCCTCCAAATGTTGTTTTAAATTATCCCTTTAATAATCATTTCCAAAACCAACAAAATATAACTTTATATTATACACCACAAGATAATGTTAATTTATCTGTCTGTGAATTATTTATTAATGGTCAATATAATCAATCAAACATTGAAATAACAAATGGAGTACAAAATACATTTGAATTAACATCCTTAAGTGAAAACATATACTCTTGGTCTGTAAGATGTAATGATACTTCTAATCTTTCAACAATGTCAGAAACAAGAATATTTACAATAGATTTGACAAAGCCAACAATTTATTTATTATATCCAAATAATGGTGATACTATTTATGGAAAATGGACCAATTTTAATTTTAGTGTTATTGATAACTTTGATATAAACTTATCTTGTAATATTACAGTTGACGGATTAATAAGAAAATCTAATTTACCTGTTTTGAATAACACACCAACTAATTTTACAATAAATGTAAGTGATGAAGGTCCTCACACATGGTATATAACCTGTATAGATGATGCAACTAATTTTAATGTCAGTGAAACAAGAAATTATTTCACAACAAATCCGCCAGAAGTGCAATTAGTTTTCCCTAATAATGGAGCAATTATTAATTATAACTTAATTAATTTCACTTATATACCGATTGATGATAATTTAGCAAGTGCAACCTTAATTTTAAATGGACTAAGAAATGAAACAAATACTACTTTATACAATGAACTAGAGAATTATTTCAGAATTTATTTAACAGATGGAATTTATAATTGGACTGTCAATGTAACAGACGCAACAAATCTTTATACAATGCCTGATGTATTAACTTTTACAATAGATTCAACACCTCCATTAATAACAATACATCATCCTGCTGGTTTTGAAATATTAGATTGGAATAATATCACCTTCAACTTTACTGTGAGTGATAATTTATTTCAACCAATTTATTGTAATATAAGTATTAATTCAGTTCCACAATTTACTAATATTCCAGTAAATAATAATTCCAATGTAATTAGATATTATTCTCTAAATGATGGTACTCATTCATGGCAAGTTAGATGTATTGATTTAACAAATAATACTGCAATACAAACACAGAATTTCATAGTAGAAGCACCACCAAGAGTAAATCTAATAAATCCAGTAAATCAAACAAGAACAACACAACAATCTTTTAATTTCCAATATTTACCCTATGATGTCTTTGGTCTTTATAATTGTACTTTAATATTAGATAATAAATTAAATGAATCTAGTTCCTCTATATTGAATAACCAAATTAACACTTTATTTGTTTCATATATACCAGAAGGTTTACATAATTGGACAGTAAGATGTATTGATAATCCTCCAGATTATAATTCATATCAGCCAGAACCTTGGCAATTTAGAATTGACTTAACAGGACCAACAATAATTCTAAAATATCCTATGCAAGACCAAACATTTAATTTAAACAATATTACTTTTAATTACACGGCAATTGATTCTGATAATATTATAATTGATTGTAATATATCTGTGTCAGACCCATATGGAAATAGATTAAATGCAACTTCAATGCCTGCAGGATATGATCATATAATAACTATAACAAATCTTGCAGATGGAGATCATTATTGGAATGTTACTTGTGTAGATGATCTAGGAAATGTTAATACAAGTGAAACAAGAAGATTTATTATTAATCAACCAGATTTATTTACAAATAATAATCTTGTTTTCCTAAACAACATAAATCCAGATTTATATGAAAACATTACAATTTCCATAAATGTATCAAATATAGGTGGACAACCAGCAAACAATGTTTTAGTAAACTTCTATGATGGAAATCCGAATTTAGGTGGCTTATTTATAGGTAATGATACTAACTCAGTTGCAATAAACCAAACTATTGCATTTACAACATCATGGCTAATAACACCAGGTTATCATACAATTTACATTAGTGTAGATCCATATAATCAGATTTCTGAATTAGATGAAACTAATAATAATGCAACAATTAATATAAGTGTATTATGGGCTAACATTACAAATCCAAAAAATCAATCCTGGTTTAATACATTAATAGTTCCAATAAACTTTACTGCATATGATTACACAGGAAATTCAATTACTTATATTGTTTTAATTGATAATACTCCTAATGGTCAAAATGGTTATGTAATTGATAGCATAAATAATGAATTAAATGTTTCATTTACACAAGGCATACATACAATAAAAATTAGAGTTAATGACACTTATTATTACTTAGGAAACACATTACAAAGAATAAAAGATTCATTGCCCATAATTTTATACATTGATACAACTCCACCAACAATTACATTTAATACATTTAATTTAACATGGTTTAATTCAGAGCCAATAATAAACTTCACTATAACAGATAATTTAGATAATTTAATTAATTATATAATTTATATAAATAATAATCCAGTTACATCTGGATCAGCAAATTCAAGCCCACAAAACATAACAATATATAATTTACAAAATGGAACTTATGAAATCTATATAGAAGCATTTGACGAAGCACTTAATTATAGAAATTCCTCTGTATTAACAATTTATCTAGATACTGTAAAGCCAACAATCTACTTATTGGCACCTCAAAATGGAATCTCTTTATTAGCTAATTATACAACCTTTAATTTTTCAGTAATTGATAATTTAGACACATTATTACAATGTAATTTAACAATTGATGCTAAAGTGAATGTTTCAAACATATATGCTTATAATAATTCTATAAATAGCACAGCTGTTTATAATTTAAGAGAAGGCACTCATTATTGGAATGTTAGTTGTTGGGATGGCAACTTAATAACACCTGTAAGTTTAATAAACACTTCAGAAACATATTACTTCAATGTATATAATCCACCTATAATAAAGCTAATACAACCAGAAAACAACAATTGGACAAATAACCCAGAAGTTATTTTCTTCTTTAATGTTAGTGAGGAAACAGGATTGCAAAACTGCTCTATTTTATTAAATGGAATTATTCAAAATACAAAACAAGGTAATTTACTTAATAAAAATGGTTTAAATAATATAACTTTAACAAACTTAAATGGCACATATTCTTGGCAAATTGAGTGTTATGATAATACAACAATTTATAATTATGCAATCTCAGAATCAAGAACTTTAAATGTTGATTTAGATGCACCGATTCCTTATATAGAAACATTAAATAATACTTGGTTTAATTATAATAATCCCTTAATCTATTTTAATATATCTGATAACATGGCTTCAATAATTAATTATACTTTTTATGTGAATTCAACACAAAACAGACAAGGCAGTGTAAATAATGCAACATCCACATCTATTAATTTAAATCCAATTCAAGATGGTTATTATTTATTAACATTAGAGGCATTTGACTATGCTTACAATAGAAGAAATAGTTCCTCTATAACAATTTTTGTTGATACAACTAAACCAACAATAAGTTTATTATCTCCAATTAATGGATTCAGCACATCAGATACAAATATATTGTTTAACTTTACATCATTAGATAATTTAGCAAAAACAATGATATGTAATTTAACAGTTGACAATCAAATTATTAAATCATTCAACACGACATCAGGGTTATCTAATTACACTTATTTAAATATGGCAGCAGGTATTCATTATTGGAATGTATCCTGTTCAGATTTAGTTGGTAATTTCAATACAAGTGAAACATATTACTTTATAATCCCATTGCCTGATTTATATGTATCAGCAGATTATATCCTCTTTAATACAACAGCACCAGAAGAAAATACAAATATAACTATAAATGCAACAATCTTTAATATAGGAAACACAACTGCATACAATGTTACAATACAATTCTGGGATGGTCACTATTTAAATGGAACACAAATTAATGGAAATTTTACATATAATATTTCAGCAGGCCAAAACATAACTATTAATTTATCATGGAAAGTAAGTTCTGTAGGAGACCACTTTATCTATGTTATAGCTGATCCACCCTTACAAACAAATGGAACGATTAAAGAATCTAATGAAACAAATAATTATGCATATAAACTTATAATTGTTGGTAGTTATACATATATTTATGGTAATTTCTCAGGATTCCTAAATTTAAAGGACTTAAACAATATAACTGTCTATCAATGGGATATTAATGATTTAAACGGTTCAAAAATATTTGCTGTTGATTATGATAGTATTATAGATTGGCAGAAATTACAAGCAATCTCTAGAGATATTTATAATAACTATGTGTCTAATGACTTTTATGAAATAGATTTAGCATTAAGAATGGAAAATAACTCTGATTCTATAAATAAAACATGGATCTATAATAATAATCCTTATTACACAAAAAATTATAATGTTTTCCTCAATAATATACAAAATATTCCTTTTATTAACTCAACAAATACTACAAATTTCCAAACAGGTATTTTATGGGATTACTCTGATGGAAACACGCAATATAATGGGACACAGGATTTAGTATTTTTTACAATTGTTAATATAAATCAAACAGGAATACATGGAAAATATGACTACGAATTAAGAGTTCCAGCAAACTTAAGATATTATAAACAACCAAATATAGCTACAATTGCATTATATACAGAATTAAAATAAAAATTTAAAATAAAAACTAAAATGAAAAATAAAAACATAATAAGAATTACTTTATTTTTATTTGTTTTAATATTATTTAGTTTTATTATTGTTATTTATATTGCAAAAGCACAATGTCAATTAAAAGAAATTCCGTTTTTTGAATTAAATGAAGGGGACATTTTTAATTATACTTTAAATTTTGTAAATCAAAACATTTCTGAAAAAGGATTATCAGAAATTAAAATTTCACTTATAAAGATAAATTCTTCAATAAATCCTGTGATTAAAAATAATCTAATTAATTTTAAAGCAGATCAAAACTCAGGAAACAAAAATTCGTTTTTAATTGTTTCAACAATGGAAAATGGGTGCTATGATGTTAAGAAATTTGATTTTTTTGTTTATTTAAAACCTAAAATTATGGAAAAAAACCCAATAGAGGATTATTTAGAAATTTATGAGACACAATCAATAAAATTTTATGCTTCAGCATATTCTTTTTATGATACTGATGTAAAAACAGAGTGGTATTTAAATGGAATTAAACAAAAAGAGAGTTCTAATTCTTATATCTTTTTCACAAATTATAGTTCAAAAGGATTATTCACATTAGAATATGTTGCAAAAGATAAAAGGCAAAACACAACAATAAAATGGTTAATAAATGTAAAAGATAAAAATAGAAAACCTATTTTAAGATTTAATATTCCTGACTTTGTTTTAACAAATTATACAAGAGGAAGATTATTGAATTTAAATGATTACTTTCAAGATCCAGATTTAGACAAATTAAAATTTGAATTAGTTTATTTTGATAAAATTAATAATTCTATTAAAGAAAAGTCCTATGAAATTTTTAATTTTAGTATTAAAGATAATGGTGATTTTGAAGTTTATCCAATTAAAAACATTTATTTAACAGAATATCTTAAAGTAATTGCTTATGATTTTCAAGGAGAAAAAGCAGAAAGCAATATTTTCTTTATGAAATTAGTTAATTCAGATAATATAAGTTATATCTTTCTAAATACTTCAAAAAAAGAACAATGTAAACCAAATATACAATGTACAGAATGGAGTCCATGTTTGATTACAAACATTAGAACAAGAGAATGTTTTGATGTAAATAATTGTAATTCAGAGAACACTACAATTACAGAAACAATGCATTGTGATTATAATGCTACTTGTAATGATGGAATTTTGAATCAAGGTGAAGAAAAAGTTGATTGTGGTGGCCCATGTGAACCCTGTCCAACTTGTGATGATGGTATTTTAAATCAAGGTGAAGAAAAGGTTGATTGCGGCGGTCCTTGTCAAGCTTGCGAAAATTGTTATGATGGTATAAAAAATCAAAATGAAATATTTACCGATTGCGGTGGTCTATGTAAAAGTTGTTTATTATTAGATATTATTAACTTCATAAAAAGTTATTATTATTTAGCATTTATATTTATATTTTTATTAATTATAAAAATCTATTCAAAAAACATTAGTAGTTCTGATAAAATAAAAAATTATATCTTTTATTCAAAACTATTTAATTTTTTACCTAAAAAAATTCCAGAAAATTATAAAGAGATTTTTACTCAAACAATTTCAGATTTAACAAGCATAAAAAATGATATTTTAAATCTTGAAGATAAAGAAAAAATAAAAGAGAAATTTTATAATATTATAGATAACTTTTACAAAAATTTTTTAGAATTAGATCTTGTAAATAATATTACTGTAAAAAATTCTTCAAAAAAAATAATAAATCCCTTTTTAAGAGAATTAATCTTGTTATTGTATTATGATACAAGAGATATTTCAGTTGAATCACCTTTTTATAGAATTGAGTTAAATGAAAAAATAGATCAAACAATTGCAATATTAAATAAGATTAGGGATTTATTATGAAAAAATATAATGACATTACTAATAAAATTAAAATAAAAATATTAAAAAAAATATTGCAATTAATTTTTAGGTTATACTTTAGATTATACTTATTTATTTCATGTTTTATATTATTTATATTATTTTTTAATCCTGTCTTTTCACAAGAATTAAATTTTTCACTAGAATTAAATAAAGTCAATTTTTTTCTTAATGAACCTGTAATTATAAATTTAGAAGAGGATTATTATAAATTAAATAACACAAATTCATTTGATAATTTAACATTAAAAATAATATCCCCAAACCATTATTATAATTATTTAGGAGGTCTAGATAAAAGATTAATTTTTCAACCAAATGAAATTGGTAAGCATTATATAGAATTATATTTTAATAATGAGCTGGTAAAAAAATTAGAATTTATTGTTTTTGAAACCAATTCTCAAGTTTCTGAGAATTCTTCTGTTTTAAATAACTTAAATATATCGCGAAACAATATATATAATAATGTTTCTGAAAATCAAACAGAAATTATGATTATTCAAAATTCAAATTTTTCAACAAAACAATCGAATATAAAATTATTAGATATCATAAAAATTAATGTAAAACAAAATTATTCTTTAGATGAAAATGTTTTTATCACACTAACAAAAAATGAACAAACTCTTTATGCAATAAATCCAAGAGAAGACATCAATTTTTCAAAATTAATAATACATTCAAATAAAGATTATGTTTATGAAAATCCAAAAAATAAAATAATTTTTAAACCTTCTGAACTTGGTAAACATGAAATTATTTTATATGATACTTTTGATAATGAAGTAGCAAGAGCATCATTTAATGTTATAGAAAATAAAAAATTTATTATTAAAGATAGTAAGGGGAAAAAAATAGATGCAACATTTCAATACAAAGATAAAATAAAAAAAAATATTTCTGAATTAATTTCTGAAATTAAAAATGAAAAAAATCAAAAAATAGAATTAACAGTTTTACCTAATCTAAAAAATATAAAAAAAATTACTTTTAAAGATATAAACCTAGAAAATAGTTTTGATTTTTATCTAGAAGATCTTGATACATTTAATTTAGAAAGAAGTTTCATAAAAGCATATGCAATTAATCCTGAAAATTTAGATTTCTCAGAAGCAATTTTAACAAGCATAAGTCAAGGAAAAACACTTTATAAGTGTGCAGAATGGAATTTTCAAGAACAAAAATGTTATGGTATTTGGAAAAAAATAATGTCTTTAGTTCCTGGACAAGAATATAATGTTATTATAACAAAAAATGACCCTGCATATGCAGAAAGTAATGAACTTATTGAACCTAAACCTGTAAGTGGTTTTGTTTTTATGTCAGATAATACAAGAGCAAATAATGGTATTCCAGTAAGAATTTTTAATAAAGCAAATGGTGAAAGTGTTTTAACACAGGTTTATGCACCACCAATTCCAATATATAAAGGAGCTTATTCTGCTAATATTTATGGAATAACTGGAGATTCTATTGTTGTAAGAGCATGGAATTCTACACATTATGGCGAAACAAATGCAACTTTATTAGCAACAACAACTTATGTTAATATAACAATTCAATATTTTAAAGGAAGTGAACCCAATGTTTCAATAATTTATCCATTAAATAATTCAATTTTTTATTTAGGTCAAAATTTTAATATAACTGCAAAAGTTCAAATATTAAATAACAATGCAGAAAAGTGTTATGCTTCTTTTATTAGCACATTAGCTGAACCAATAACAGGGCAAAGTAATACAATTTTTTTAGGAGACATAATGCAAAATAATGAAATTACTTTTATGTTTAATTTAACTGCAATAAAAGGCGGCTATGAAAAATTAATTGTTAATGTTTCTTGTTCAACAGATACAATTCTAGATGGCTTAAATATAGCAAGAGTAAATTTAACTTTTATTGATAATGTTAAACCAGAGATAACAATATTTAAACCTCTAAATAATGAAGAATCATTAAATCCTATTAAGTTTATATTTAATGTTTCAGATCATACGGGCATAAAAAACTGCTCATTAATTTTTAATGGTAATTTAAATCAGACAATTTTTAATCCACAAATGTATATTTTACATTCTTTTAATTTAACCTTGCAAGCAGGAACATATAATTATAACATTGATTGTTATGATAATTCAACTTTATTTAATTATAATATTACTGAAACCATAAACTTTTTTCTACCCTCATGGCATTTTTATTATGGTAATATAAGCTCAAAAATATTTTTAGGCTCTGGGGAAATTGAAAAATATTCTTGGGAAACCTATTCAGAGGCATATCTTTATGTGATTGAAACAAATACAGTTGTAGATTGGAATAATTTACAAGCATTAGGTAGAGATAAATTTAATAATTCAGAATTTAATGATTTTAACGAAGCAGATATCAATTTATCGATGCAAAATTTTGTTGATTCAATTAATAATACTTTTACTCAAAATTATCAACCAAAAAAATTAGTTAATTTAACCATTTTCGGAAAAAGAATAAATAACATTCCAGTAATAAACTCAACAAATAACTCTAATTTTATTACAGGCATTCTCTGGGAAATGACTGGCAATAATTATAATGGTAGCCAAAATTTAATATTCTTTACAAATAAAAGTATTGCAAAACAAGGCAAATTTGGTTTATATGAATATGAAATAAGAATCCCTGCTAATTTGAAAAATTATAAATTAAATTCTGGGACTATCACTTTTTATACTGAGATAATATAATATTTATAAGGTTTTATTTTTTTATTATTTATATGAAAAGCCAAACCCATATATTACTAAATCTAATAATTTTACTTCCTTTATTATATTTAATTTATGGTCTGTCATTTTTTCAATTAAATTTTTTACATCTATTTATAGCGATATATATTTTTAGTAATTTGCCTGATATTGATAATTCAAAATCAAAAATCAGCAAAACCTTTTTTGTTTTTTATTTAATCCTTGGTTTTATAGGAATAAATAATCTTTTAAAATACACATTAGAATCAATCTTAATTGGATTAGTTCAAATAACAATTGCAATTATCCTAGCATCCTATCATTTTATAATAGCAGATAACTCAAAAAAACATAGAAAATTTCCTCACTCGTTTACCTTTGGAATAATCTCCTCAATTATTTTTGGTATTTTCACTTCAATTGAAATGGCTTTAATTGCTTTTTTTTGTTTTTTCTTGCATTTACTTTTTGATAATTACCTAATTCAAGCATTACAAAATGATTTAAGATTTTGGAGAAAGATTTTTTTCTTTTTTTAGATTAATATTTTTTTCATTATTTTTCTGTTCATTAATTCTTTTTTTTAAATAATTTAGATTTAATCTATCTCTTATTTTTATAAATAAAAAAATAATTATAAAAAACAAAAGAAATATAACAACCAAATCCCACAAATTTTTCAAACTAAAATTTTTTAAATAATCTAAAATAATTTCATAAATCTTTTTTTTTATTATTCTTTCTTCTTTTCTTGTTTCCATAAATGTCTTATTTTCTTTTACAAAAATATATTCAGTTTTTTTTCTGCATTCTTCTATTTTTGGTTCAATTATTGTTCCAATTGCCCAATAATTTGTATTTTTATCAATCTTTTGTGTTGGTTTATCAACTAAAATAGTTTCCATAGGACCAATAACAATATCATAATTCTCACTATAAAAATCAGCATCATTGACAGAGATCTTTTTTTCTTCAAAAGCTTTTTTTAAATTTTCTCCACCATAAACACCATAGGGAAATTTGCTTTCATTAATATATGAAAAATTAACTTTAAATAAACCCCATTGATTTTCTAAATTAGTAATCTGTAAATTAGGATAAACATTATTCCCTATTGTTATAACATTCCCACCAAAAGTAGAAAACCTAAAACTTCTGTTTTCACAAATTGTTTTCTCATAAGGAATGCTTTTATTTACTTCTCTAATAACATAATAAGGAATATTTATGTAATCAATTCCATAATTAACCTCCAAATTTAAAAAAATAAAAAATAAAATTGAAATAATAATAAAAAAAACTAAAAAAAAAGGAAATTTTCTTTTAATTAGTATTTCTGATTTACAATTTTCACAAAGAATCTTCTTTTTAAATAAGAAACTTAATCTACTATAATTATTATGACAATTACAATTTGGACATTTTATCTTTGCCACAAAATATCACAATAATTTTATTATAATTCTTTTTTAAAAAATTTTTCTTAAATTTTTCAATTAAAAAAATCTTATAGAAAACTATATAAACTTAAAATATTCTATATAAATAGAGGGAAAGGGGAAAATGGCTCTTTTTAAAAACTTATATTTGGATTTAAGTTATTTAAACCCTTTTTCATATTTTAAAAAAAACAATAAAAGTGATAAAATCCAATATAATGATGTATCCAAAAATCAGGTTTATTCTTCAGAAGCATATTCAAATAATTTTAACAATCTAAAATTAGATGATAATATGTTAATTGATTCTCAAATCAATACAATCTCTAATGAAGAAAATGAAAAAACAGAAAACCTGGAATTGCCTGATGTTTCCAAAAAACTTCTTTCTGAAAAAAATGAAACAGAAAAAAAGCTTCCAAAAATAAATATTGTTATGCCTCCTCCTTTGATTAATAATTCTGACTCACAAACACCAATTAAAAATTCGGATGAAAAAAATATTTTATTGCACAATAAATTCAGTATAGAATCATCACAGCAATTACAAAATTCAAGTTATTTAAATCAAATAGATAAAAAGAATGAAGAATCATTTATAGAAAATACATCTTTTTCACACTCTTATTTTAACGATATCTATCATCAATTAAATACAAATCAGATAAACAAATCTTTGTCAAATAAAATTTATAATCCTAATTTATTAGAAGAAATGCAAACTTTTTGGAAACTTAAAAAAGAAGAGATAAATCAAATCAAATTTAATTCAACAGTCAAAACAGAATTATTAAAAAAATTAACAGAATTACAAAAATTAGAAACAGAGTGGCAGAATCTTCAATTACAAAGCGAAAAAATCAATGATTTACTCTTTTCAAAGGAGATTCTTATAGAAAATCAAGTAAAACAAATAAAAAAATTGTTTAAAAAACTACATTTAACTGTAAATGCACCATTAAATCAAGAATTTATATTATCAAATGGTAATAGAATTTATAATCTTAATGAATTAATTAATATTCTAAAGAATATAGAGGATAATATCTTTTTTTATCATGTTAATGACAATAAAAATGATTTTTATAACTGGATAAGAGACGTTTTTGGCTTTAATGAGTTAGCAGATCAAATAAAAAATATAAAAGATAAAAATCAAATGGCAGATATAATAGAAAAATGGGCTAATCATATTTAAGTTAATTCTATTTTTTGATTTATACTTAATTTTTTTATATTTATGACAAATAGGTTCTCTAATTTTTTCCTTTTTTATACTTTTTTAATTCTTTTTTATAGATTTCTTAATCAAAATCGAAAGATTTAAATATATGTTAGTATACTAATTTGTATATTAATACATAAAAATAGTATTTTTGTATGCTAAAATACAAAAATAAATAAAAAGTATATCAAAATATATTTTACAATATTAAAATACTATTTTATTGTAAATTTGTTGCAAAAAAACAAAACAAGCAAGCATATCCTTAGCTTTTTAAAAAAAAGCTAGCAAGCAGGTGTAAAATGAAACCAACTGAATGGGTTAAATTAGTTTATAGTGAAACCCCTGATAAAGCAAATGTAAAACAGGGTTTTCTTTATGATGAGGGAGATTTCTATAGAATTGTTGGTTCTAATTCTGAAACACTTGTAAGAAAAGTCAATGTCATCTCTATTACTAAAAAAATTAATTTTGAAAAAAAGGTGAGAAACTATGAAAGAATTAGGCTATAAATTATTAACTTATTTATCAGTTGTTTTTGTTTTTTTAATTGCATTTTTTTATGCAAATGCAATTGAAGTCCCAATGGGAGCACAAACAGTAACAGAAGGATATGAATCCACAATTAACAATAGTAATTATCCTCCAGCATCAATTCAAGCATATGCTGGTAATATCTCACAATTGACAATCTTTGGTAGATCACAAACAAAACACTGGCAAGGTTATTATGGTGAAGTTTCAGGTGTAATTGTTTTGGATGATGCACAAAACTGGACAATGTATGACTGGCCAAACCCAGAACCAAAAGGTGAAATATATGCAACAGTTAGTGCAACAACACCTATCTGGAATACAATAAGATGCTTTAATTACTCTGGAACAGAGGCAGGCAGCACAAATAACACCTTTTACTGGGAATCATTTTACAACATGACCTTTAATGATGTTGACGGAATTGATGAAACTTTCAATATTACACAGCATCCAACTTTTGATGTAGGTGAATTTACAATCACAGAAAACACATGTCCAAGTACATTCACACATGTTAATGACCAATGGCAAGAACAAAGATTTGTAGAAATTTTATTACAAGATGCAAACGGTCTTTTAATCTTTACAACAATAATAGAAAATAAAGATGAAGGTATTAATGATGATGTTGTTGGTTATAATGGAGTTACTCATGACTTTCAATTATTAGTTGCAGAAGATGGTACAAGTAGATCAGGTGGAGCTAGAAACCAAGACACAACAACATATTACTTTTACTTAGATTTAGAATAAAAGTACTTTTATTTTTTTAATAAAATTATAATAAAAAATTATGATAAAAAGCAAAGTAGGTTTAAGATAAGGAAAAAAGGTAAGAAGGCTAGGAGGCAAAAATCATGAAAAATTTCCAAGAAAGCAAAGGAAAAGAAATGACAAAAGTAGTCATTTCTATCATGATTTTTGCCTCTCTATTATTTTCCTTAATAATAGCACAATTGATAATAGTTAAAGCAGACCCTGATGGTGCGGATGTTGTTTATATAACTAATTCAAGTAAAGTTGCAAAAACCCCTGATAATAGAACAGATGCAAAAGGAACTATAACAACTATTTTTTTAAATA
Source organism: Candidatus Woesearchaeota archaeon (assembly GCA_038874655.1). Classification (GTDB taxonomy): domain Archaea; phylum Nanobdellota; class Nanobdellia; order Woesearchaeales; family GW2011-AR15; genus JAAXVZ01. Next base: position 111,116 of record JAVZBY010000002.1, read on the forward strand.
CAGTTCAGCAAAACATAAGATGGAAAGCATATGTAGGAAATGTATCAGGTAAATTAGTTTTAAGGGATGCAGAACAATACAGCATTTATGAATGGCCAGCAATGGCAAACCCAGATGGTGTTATTTTTATAACAATGAATCAAAGTATAGATTGGACTACTATTCAATGTGCAAACACAAGTGATATACAAAACTTTCAATTATCATTAGGTCATAGTAATTCAGCTCTTGATAATGTTAATAATACCTTTAATACAAAAATTCATCAAAGTTTTGATGTAGGTGTAAAGCCATTTTCAAGTAATCAATGTTGGTCAGCATTTCCTTGGGTAAATAACTCAGCACAAACACCTAGTACAAATGCTTTATTTCAAGAAGTTTTACTTATGGATGCAAACAGAAGAATTATTTTTGCTTCATTAATTGATCAAGATACTCAAAGTTATAGAAATGATGGTACAACAAAATATGATTTTCAAGCTTTAGTTCCTGATTACACTAGTGCAGAAAATGCACTTTATTATTTTTATGTTGAAATATCTGGATAAAAATAAATTAAATTATTGACTATAATAAAAAGGAAAAGATAAAAATGGAAAATGTAATGCCAAGCAAAACAGAGCAAAACCTTATTTTAATAGGTTTATCTCTATTATTTGTAGCTTGGCTTCTATTATTGATTGAACCCTTGATAAATAGTCAACCTTATAATTCAACAGCATTAGTTAACACAACAGTTAATATAACAAATTCAGCTCCAATGGTTTATAATGTTTTTTTAGATACACCAATTAATTTAATAGCTTATGGTAATAAAACAGTATATTGTAATGCTACAATTTTTGATTTTGATAATCAAACTATTGCAGTTAATGCTACTCTATACATTGTTGGTATAACAGATGAAAATTCACCAGATGATGGCAATGATCATTATACAAATACAAGTTGTACAAGAGTAAGTCCACAAGATAGAGAAATGCAATACAGATGTGCATTTTCAGTAAGATATTATGCTAATAATAATACTAATTGGCGTTGTAATGTTACAGCTATAGATACAGGTAATGCAATTAACTCAAATATTTCAAATTTAGCAACAATAAATCCTTTAGTTGCTATAAAATTACCCCCTTTAATTGATTATGGTGATTTAGCAGTTTGGGATATTTCACAAGATATAGATGCTAATGTAACAAACGCAGGAAACAGAGACGCAAATATCTCTGTAGAAGGATGGGGCTCAACCCCTGGAGATGGCTTAGCATTTGTTTGTGATTTTGGGTCAATAGCAATATCTTATGAAAGATATGACATTACAACAGGAACAAACTATAATTTAATGTCTCAATTAAGTACTACAACAACAATGATTCAAAACTTTTATGTTCCTCAAAGAACAAGCGAAATATATGATTCAATTAACTCAACATGGTGGAAAGTACAAATTCCAATAGGCGCAGGTGGTGTTTGTAATGGAACAATCTTATTTACAGCAACAGATAGAGGGAATTAATTTTTTTCTTCTTATTCTTTGTTAATATTTTCTTTATCTTGCTTTTCATCTTGTGTATTTTTTTTAGTATCTATTTGACTATTTTCTTTGTTATCTTTAAACTCATTATTAAGCTCTTCTTCCACTTCTTTTTCTTCTCTCAATTTTTTATATTGCAGTAATATATCTTTATGAGTTTTTTGTATTAATAATAAACTTCTTTTTAAATTATTCAATTTCTTATTTTCATCAGAATCATCATTAAATTGGTAATTATTTATTTCTTCTATAGTGTTAATTAAATAATCTTGGCTTTCAATAGGATATTTGCTTTTATTATTATGAAGTTCCATTATTGAAAATCGTATATCTTTTAAACAAACAGCTAAATTTTTATCAATATTTTTATAATTAATATAATTCAATATATTTAATGCTTTAATCTCTTCTTTTCTTATTTCTTCAAATTCAATTTTTATTAATTTTTCTAAATAATCTTCATGTTCCAATATTGTTTTCCTTAATTTATTTTTTTTCCTTTTTTCATCATAAACATAATTTTTTATAATTACATAAATAATTAAAGGAATTATAATTAAAATCATCAAAAATATCCAAACCTCAATTTCACAAAAATAATATAAATACATAGAAACAGCAATTTCTAATAATATAATAATCAAAATAAAAACTTTTAGATTTCTGTTTAAATCATATATTTTTATTAATTGTTCTATTTTTCTTAATTTTTTAAACTCCTTGCTGTTTTTAATTTTTAATGTATATGCTTTTCCTATTAAATATATTAATAAACTAAAAACAGATGCTAATAAAACAAATAGCCATGGGAAATCACCACAACCCTTTGCTAAAAAAATAGCAATAGTACTAGGTTTTTCTAAGCTAGGTTTTTCACATGGCTGACAAGGGCCTCCGCAATCTATTTGCTCTTCTCCTTGATTTTTAAAACCATCATTACAAGTAGGCTCTTCACAAATATTTTTAGTTGGATTACAAAAACCAGATTTACAATCATAATCAAATAAGCATTTTTTACCTAAATCACATGGCTTGCATTTTAGACCTCCACAATCAACATCAGTTTCATCTTGGTTTCTTAAAAGATCAAAACAGGTTCCTAAATAAATACAGGTTCTATTTAATTCAGGTTTTAAAAATTCTGTTGTACAATTATTTCTATCAAAACATTCTCTATTTTGAATTTCAGTTATAGGACATTCTTCAGGAAACCATTCACTACAAAGCCAATCTTCTTGACAATATGCAGATGTTAAATTTTGATTTCCTAAACCTTCTGCACTTCCAGTAGCATAACCCCCTGTGCCACCACCAGTACCACCTCCAGCACTAGCTCCACCACCTCCTGCAGAAGCACTTCCTTCTGTACTTCCAGTAGCATTGCCACTTCCAGACCCTGTTCCAGATTGATTACTAGGACATTTACCACAATCTTCTTGACAAACAATACAATTTTCTGTAATTTCACAATGTCCATTTCCACATCTAGGGTTAGGTGTTATATTAACCATTTGATAATTCAATCCATAAAAATCACTATACCAAACCGTATCTCCTATAGTTAATGCAGTTTCATTATTTATCTTAAAAATAATATTTTGTCCAAACACAGCACCTTCTATTTTGTTAGTATAATTGTCATCACCTAAACATGTTAAAACACCATAATAACCAGGATTTATAATAGAAAAAGAACCACAACTTATATTTCCTGCATAAACATCAATCTTTGTTCCAACACTTAAAGGACTATTATTTAGATCAAGCCATGTTGCAGTTCCATAAAACTCAGTAGGAATAGGAGGAATAGCCGTAGAAATATATAATAAACAAATAAACAATACACTTAAAAAAATTTTAATAAACTCTTTCTTACTTATTTTTTTAATAATTCTTTTCATCTTTTTTTATTATTTTGTTTTTTTTATTAATTTATGATAAATTCTTGAGAGTTTATCATAAAAATCCAATAACCATAATTTACATAAGTGTAATTAAAATTATTTTTACTAGGTAAACTTGTATTCCAAGTATATTCTTTCCACTTTTCTAAACCCTCTGATGCATTATACATATAAACATAATCAAAATTTGGAATTAATCTTTCAAAAGTTTCATTAAAAGCTTTATTATTTAAACTAGGAAAACCAATTAAATTCCAACCAGGCACTAATCTAATTAAAGTTGGTGTAGCTAAACTTCCATTTATTTCTAGTTGTGTTTTATTTTCAACATAAAGCCAATATCCTTCTCTTCTTGAAATAAAACGCAAATCTTGAACTGTCCAATTTGGTAAATTAGGGTTATAACTTTTCCAAGGGTCGTTTAAATCATTAGGATCATAAGCAATTAAAGTTTCAAAACTTTTATTTTCTCCAAAAAATAAATTTAAACTCATATCATCACCCAAACAATTGAAAGAAATTAAATTCCAGCCTTTTTCTAAAGTTAAATTACAAAAATTTCCAACTTTTGTTAGAATTATTAATCTAGTACCCAAAATTTGAAAACCTGTTATTCCTTTATACCCATAATTAAAATAAAATATAATATAACTTAAACTACCCAGCAAAAATACTAAAAAAAAGATAAAACTAAAGAATCTTTTATTTTCTTTTAAATTTATTATATTTCTTTTTATATTTTTAAATCTATTTTCAATCAATAATTTTCTATATTTTTCTTTTAATTTATTTTGCTTCATTTTTAATATTTACTTTTTGTCAAATAATAATTTCAATTTTTTTGTTTTTTCATTCTCTTTTAACTTATAAATCTTAAATTTTGATATATATTTAATTTCTAAAAAATCATTTTTTACTAACTTATTAATAATTCTAAATGTAGTACTCAAAGGTACTTTTGATTCAATAGAAACTTTGTTAATATGATAAAATTCATTAGGGTTTTTTAAAAAAATATTGATTATTTTTTCTGTTTTTTTATCAATTAAACCAGATAAAAAATTCATAACCAAATAATTGTTTTTTTAATATATAAATATTTTCTTTTTTAAAATAAATTTTTTATTTTTAAAAAAATATTTTCATTTTTGAAAAATAATTTTTTAATAGATTAATTTTTAATCTTATTAATACTAATTCACAAAATTAGAAAAAGTTTTATTATATATTCTTTAAATCTCACTACCACATTTTTTGCAATGCTTTGCTCTTAATTTATTAATTTCTCCACATTTAGGACATTTCTTTTTCATTCCAAGTATCAATAGTATTAATATTATAATTATAATTAATGGGAAATAAACAATTATTTCTTTTAATAGTTCACCTGTCATAAATCCTATTCCTGTAAAGTTATAAGAAAATTCACCTTCTAAAATATTTACTAATGCCCTTTCTCTTTCTCCGTAATAAGCCCTTACATTAATAGTAGGATTATTTGCTAAATCTTGCTCACTCATCTCAACTTTTATTTCAATAAATACAGATTGCCCCTTTTTTATAAAAACAACCTTTTCACTGCCAACAGTTATTAATTCGTCATTTACATTTAAATCAAAAATTTCTAAACTTACAAAAACATCTGTATTTCCGGTATTTTTAATCTCTATTAAAAATTTGCCACTTCTTTTATCATACATTACTTTTCCAAATTCAATTTTACTAGAATCAGAAACTTCACTTGTTTCAACTGTAATTGTTTTTCTTAATGTGTATTCTAATGATTTTTTTGATTCACCATAAATAGTGAAAACATCAGCAGTTATAGTTCCTTGCATTCTATCCAGAGGAGAACCGTCAGATTTTTTTGTGTAAATAATTGTTTTATATTGACCTTTATCAATAAATAATGCCTCCTCATCACCTAATATTTGAGTGTTTTCTCCATTATTACCATATTTTAATGTTATAGTTCCTTTGAAATATGCTGATAAATCAACTTTATTTTGATAAGTTAATTCGATTCTATTTTGTATTCTATTATAAACAATTTTAAAAATATCCAAATCTAGCATATATCTTGGCAAATAAAATCTGTCTAAATCTTCTACAGGTGAAATTGTAGAAGTTGGTTGTCTTGCTGATTGTGCAAATTTAACAAAAACACTAATGCCTAATTCTCTTCTAATAAATGTAGCACTTCCAATTAATTCATTTCCAATTAAAATTCCTATGCTGATATCACTTTTTTTTATATAATCTTTAACTTGGTCAGGCACATTACCTCTTCCAATAAAAACAACTGGCTCTACACCAGACATAATCTCTTGTTCTATAAACTCACCATTAGTTAAAATTGCTTGTTTTTTAGGTTCACCAAATAATTTTTTATGTACTTCTTGATATTTATCAACTATTTTTTGATTATTCAGAAATCTGTCTTGCTCATTTATAATTTCTGGTTTAAACTCATTTAGCTTTTCTTTAACTTCTCTATCAACTTGTCCATAAATTATCAATGAATTTACTGTTCTTGATTTTAAAAAATCATAAACACTATTAATATTTCTTTTGTTTGCAAACAAAACATAAGATTTTGTTAAAGCTGCATATGGAGCTACAGAAATTGCATTATATCCATAAGAATCATCTACAACAATATAATCAATAACATTGTTAGGCAATCTTCTTCCTAACTCTAAATTAACATTATTTAATTTTAATTCTTCGACATAATTAAATCCCTTTGATTCTAAAACTGGTTTATAACCCACTACAAAAGGTTTTTGATTTGAACTAACTATTACGATATTATTATTTTTATTTAATTGGTTTATTAATAGTGTTGAATGTCTTGTAGATACTAAAAAAAAGGAATTTCCTCCATTTAAATTTGCGAACTGCATTGTTGAATATACATCTTGCCAATTAGCAGAATTACTAACAAAAGTTGTGGCTCTTTGTGAATAAACATCTGGCATTATGAAACCTAAAATAAATAAAAACAATATTAAAAAAAATTTTTTTTTCATAAAGCCACCTTTTTTCATAAATACTAAAAACACGAACCAATTTTAAATTTTTCTATGCACATTGACTATCTAAAATTATTTTTTATTTAATAACACTTGCATCTGCATGAATTACACTTATTAAGCTCTTCTTTAAATTCGTAGTTTAAAAGATTTTTTTCTTTAGACTGACAATAACTATAACATGCATTATTACACATATCTTCAGACGCTATTGTGTGTGTTAATCCATTTCCACCTGGCATTATTCCACATTCATCTATATAATCAAAGCTAATAATTCTAGGTTTTAAAAAAACAAAAAACACATATGTAATAAAAATCAATACACAAAGTATAATTAAAGCAATTTGAATTCTCTTTTTATTTTTTATACTATTTTCATAATCCCCACTTATTTTTGAAAAACTTTCATGATTTTTATATATTTTTTTCTCCTTTAGCATATGATCTTTTAGTAAATTATTTTCTTTATTTTTTTTTGCCATTTTTTGTACTTAATAAATTATTTTTTATTAATTTATTATTTTTTATCCTTTTTTAAACTTTCTATTATATTATTTATTATATTACTAAAAGGATTAAAAATTTTATTTTTAATTTTAGATAAGTTATAATTAAAAAAGAACCATTTTAAATTTTTTTTTATGTTTTTATTCATAATATATTCATATTTTTTATGTAATTCATCTAATTCTTTTTTAAATTCTTTTTCTGTTTTTTCTTTGTTTTTTGATTTTTCAATTAAAATTTTATATTTTTCAGTTAATTTTTCTTTTTCTTCATCATACCAATTTTCTATTTCATCATCTTCCATTTTATCTAAAATTTTTGATTAAGTTTTCAAAATTTTTCTATATCTTTACATTGGGTCAATATGAATAAAAGCTCTATCTACATAAGGTAATCTTTCTAATTTATATTGAACTTCTTTTCCAATTCTATGAGATTCTCTTGTAGAAAGATTCTCATTAACAACAATATGTATTTCTAAATGTAAAAAATTTCCAACATAATGAGCTCTTAAATCATGTATACTAATAACACCTTTTACTTTTTTTGCAATTCTTTCTATTTCTTTTATATTTTCAATGGGAGCACTTTTCCCCATTAAATAGTCAATATTCTCTTTTGCGATTTTATATCCAGAATAAAAGATATATAAACTTATTATTAAAGCAGAAATACTATCTAAAACATTTATTTTTATTATAGTTCCCAATACACCGATTAATGCAATAAAGCTAACTAAAACATCATTTCTAGAATCTACTGAACCAGCTCTCAATGCAGGGCTATTTTCTTTTTCACCAACTTTTTTATAATAATATGACATAAAACCTTTAACTATTATAGTAAAAACCAAAACTAGAATAGCATAAATCTCATAGGAATAAGTTTTTTTAATAAAAAATGAAATTATTGCATTTCTAAAAATTTCAAAGGCTAATAAGAATGTAAATATAGATACAACAAAACCTGCAATTGGCTCTGCTCTTGAATGTCCAAAAGGATGATCTTCATCAGCTTTTTTATGCCCTATTTTAACAGCAATAAAGATCCCTGTATAAGATATAATATCTCCTAATGAATTAAAAGCATCAGAAAGAACTGCTAGGCTATTAGACAATAAACCAACAATTATTTTAGCTATAAATAAGATTATATTTAAAAATACACCAATGATTGTTGTTTTTTCAGATGTTTTCACAATTATTTGGAAAATTAATAACTATATATTATTTTTGCATACTCAAAATTAAGTATACAAAACCCCAACAACAAAATGGGTTATTTTACTCTTTTCAATAATTTCTCCTTCTTTTAATGAATCTCCTTGGACATAAACTTTATCACCATAATCAGCTCTAACTCTATGGATTACTGCTTGTCCATTATCTCTCACAAATCTTACGATTTGTCCTGGTTTTATTTTTTCACCATTATATTTTTTTTCAATTAGAGTATTTCCGTCAAAAATAGTTGGTTGCATACTTGGGCCATTAAAAATGCCATAATCATTAGCTAAAACATAAAACCCTTGTGGATTCAAATAATACTCCAAATCATAATGACTTCCTTCGATAAAATTAAAATTTTGATTATCTTCAATTTTTTTTAATGTCTCATTAATATATCTAAATTTTTCTTTCATTTCATTAAAATTTTTTGCATAATTTATATTCAAAAATATTAAAGAGAGTAATATTAATAAAAATAAAACATTAAAAGTAAATTGATTTTTATCATATATTACCATTTTGTTTCACTCTTTTAACTTATCTTTATTTTTTATTTTTTTCTTTACTAACTTTTTCTTTTATTGCATCATTGTATTCTTTTAGTATTTTATCATTTCTAAGCATAAATATTAAAACTATAATTAAAATAAAAATAACTATAATAGTGATTAATATACCTTTTTTATTTGCATTTATGTTTATCCCATTTGAATTTATATCTTCTTTTATAACATCTTTATCATTACTTAAGTTATTTTTTAAACTAGAATTGCTTAATGTAATATTATTTTCAATAACACCAATATTAATGTTGTTTTCATTAAAAATAGTATCATTAATTTCTGCAATTACAAAATAACTAAATCCAGCTGTTTCTGATTCATAGTAAGTGTAATTATTATCTTTATTAATTAAGGATGTTTTTAATTTCTCCCATTCATTATTTTTATATCTCATTAAATAAATATTTTTTTCATTTATCTTATTATCAATTAACCATTTTTTTTCTATCTTAAATTTAAGATTAACTTTTTCAATTTTCTCATCAGCTAAATTTTCTTTTTCTATTTTAATATATTTGTAAATTTTACCCTTGATTTCTTTAAATTCTTTTGTTTGATTATCAACTTTCTCAACTATTATTCTTACATTATTAGCAGGATTCTTTACATTTATAGAAATTTCTGTTAAAGCAATTTCATTACTATTTAATTTCATTATTGAAGGTTTTAATGGCATCATGACTTGCCATGTTTGAGATATCTTTGATTTTTCTTCATTTGAAATAAAATTTCCAGGGCTTCCAGAGCTTCCTCCGCTTGAATGAGAACCACCAGAGCTTCCAGAACTTGAGCTACAGCTTAATGTCTCTTCTAATAAAATCCCATAACAATATTTTTTTCTTACTTTTTGATTATTAATACATTCACTATACTCAGACCAATCACTAAAACAATTTTCTAATTTTTCACTTAATCCATTAGTTCCACCATAATCATAAACAGATAGATTATAACTATCAATAACTAAATCATTTATTAATGTTGCATTACAAATTAAAGTTTGTTTATTATCTAGTCCATAAACACAAGTTAAATTATCAAAATTATAATCAAAATAACTAGAATTTGAATATAACCTTAAATTGATTCTGTTTAAATCTATCTCAGTTCCAGTTCCATTAAATGAAACATTCATTTCAAAAATATTGCTTTTTTGGTTATTTATGCTATAAGAAATAATCTTCGGTTTTTCATTATCTACAATATTATATCCAGAAAAACCACTAACTATAAAAGTTAGATTTCCTGTTCCATCTTCATTTGAATTAAACTTTGCATATAAAACACTATCTTCTTCATCATCAGGGAAAATATCATTAACCTCTATAAAAGAAAATGGAAGATTATATAATGTAATTTCTGTTTGTGTATTAAACGCAGAAAATATATTTGTATTAATAAAAATTCTAGAACCCCCATAATAGCCTTGTTTTGCATTTTTTATTATGATATTTATTGCATAAGGTAAATTTGCAAAATTATTATAAGTATTAGGATTTGTAAAATCAATGCTACTAAAATTTAATTTTGCAGCTAATTTTATATCCTCATAAGGTTTTCCTGGCATTTGACTTCCATTTAATAGAATTCCTAAAACATAGTTAGTGTTTGCTAAATTATCAACATTAGCTAAATTAGTTGTAATTCCCATATCAAATCCTAAATAATTATTTTCCTCATTTATTTCACTAGGATAGGTAAAGTTATAAATCATTAAACTATAATTGAATATATTACCACAATTACCTAATTCATCACAAGCAAAAATTTTTATTTCTTTTAAAGATAGATATTCATTAATATCAACAATACAATCTGCCCAATATAAATCATCTGTTTCCTTATTTGTTTTTGTTATAGTTAAATCTGTACAAACATTACTCAAATCAAAACTCACATTATAAACATTGCTTAAAGAATCTCTAACATCTGCGCTTATATTTAATAAACTATTATATGGCAAAAAATTATCAATATCTTTTAAACTAATGCCATACAAATTGTTATTTACATATGGTGGCATTCTATCTATGATTAAATTAAAAACATCACTTTGTAAATTGCCTTCATCATCCATACAGTTAATAAACCAAGAGTTTATACCTTCATTTAAAGAATTACTATTAACTTCTATATATGTTGGAAAATTATTCAATGTTTCATTAACAGAATATTGATTATTATTAACAAAAAACTCACAATTAATGTTTTCAGAAACATTACTACTTACAACATAACTAAATAAAACACTTTGATTGTTTGTTTTTGTATTATTTAATGGATAAAAATTAGCATATGAAAACTCAATGTATCCATAAGATTTTATTAAAAGCATAAAAACTAGAATAATATAACTCAATAAAGCAAATATGTTTTTTCTTTTCATCCAACACCCCCAATTTATTAATAATAAAACTCCTTTATATTCTTTTTTATTTTTACAGGATTTCATTTTTGATTTTAAAACCACAATCAGTTTTCTACTTATTGCAATTCCATATAGAAATAATATCTAGTGTTTTCATAACCTCCAACACCTCTTTCAGGAACAATCATTTGGAAATCATATCTTTGAAAATTATAACCTATTGTGTTATCATTGATAAATGTAGTGTATATTAAAACTTGGTTGTCAGTTAATAAAACCTCTTGGAAAGGAGCATTTATACTTGGAGTTTGTGCAGTATTATTAATCCATGTAAAAGTAGATTTACATGAATTTTGATTTATTTTAATATTACCAACATAAAACTCTTTATGTATATTGTATGAAAAAGTATTATTTATACTATCCACATTTGAAGTTGTATGATTTAATGCATTTTCCTCTTTTTGTATATCTGTTAAATTAGCACATCTTACACTACTCCAAGAAATATTATTAAATCTAGTTGCATAAACCTTTCCTGTAATTTCAGTTAGTTGCCATTGATAAATACTATAATCCCCAGAATCATCTAAAGTTAAAACACCAGTAACATTTCCAACATATGCTTTCCATTTCAGGTTTTGTGTTTCAGCACTTAAAATAACAGTTGTAAAACTACCTCCACTAGTATTTAAAAATTGAGCTGCACTAGGTTGTTTAGTTTCACTAGAATTAAATAAAATTTGAGCACCACTCATATTATAATTTTGTGATTTTACATTTGCTAAAATAATTAAATTAATTAATATACTTATGAATATTAAAAACAGGATCTTTTTTTCTTTTTTTAGTTTAGCATTTATTTTATAGTGAATCATTTTCTATGAATTCCTTTTTTATAGGTTGTATAGATTGTTTGGTAATCCTTTAATAATAATTCAGAAATTTCTTTAAATGAAAATCTAAGATTATCTTTGAGGTATATAACAAGATTTTCTAAAACACTTTTTTTTCTGTTTGAAAAGATTGACAAGGGGATATTTATATTATTAAATTGCATATTTTGAGAACCTAAATTAAAACTAGACTTTTGTTTTTTCAAACTTTTATTATATGTAGTCCAAACAGTTCTATCATCCCTATTAAGCAAAACAGCAATTTGATGATAGCTCATATTTAAATTTTCTTTTAGATATTTTACAATAATCTCTAATGCACTTAATTTTTTATTATAGAATACTTTTAAAGGAATTTCTTCATCTTTTTCTTTAAAGAAATCGTTATCTTTTATAGAAACAATATTTAATATTTCTTTAGTACTCAAATTATATTTCTCTTTAAAATACTCTATCAATAATTTTAATGCTTCTATACTCTTGTCTTTCTCTAGTTCTTCCTCTAACTTTTTTAAATCAGAAAAAATGGCCATCTAATACTTATTAAATAAAAACTTATTTATATATTTTATTATTTTTTTATTATTTAATAAGTTTTTTTACTTATTTTATAAAAATATTTTATTATATAATAAGTATTAAAAATATATAATGTATAAATTTATTTAAAAAATTGTTAGATTACTATTAATAGAACTAAACTTTTCTTAACTTCTAGAACAGATTACTTTCAAATACATATAATACATCCACTAATTCCACAATAAAAGAAAACACCTTTTATTGATAAATCTTTTAGATGTTTTTTTATTTGCTTAGCTTGTTTTTTTGCTTTTGTTATTCTATAAGAGCATTTAACTTCATAAATATAATACTCGTTTCCTTTTCTTGCTAAAATATCAACTTCTCCAATTAATCTTTTCTTTTTTATAATCTTAACATTTGTAGAAAGAGAATCATAATCATCTTTTATTTTATCATATAATTCTAATAAATATTTATCGTGTTTATTCAGATTTTTTATCTTCAAACACCTACTAAATACCTATAATAAAAAAAAACTTTTTTCTTTATAATTTTTTCTAAATTATTAATTTTTTAGAATTTTTTTAATATTTTTTTCTTTTTTCTAGAACTTCTCTTCCTTTTTCAGTTATAGAAACTAAGTAAGATGGTTTTCCATTAGCTTGATGTTTTTCAACTTTTTTGATATTAACCAAACCAAATTCTTCTAATTCTTTGCATGAATTTTTTATAGTTGAAAAACAAGTATTAACTTTTCTTTCCAGTTCTGTGTAAGTTAATGAACTATCTTTAATATAATTTAAAATTGATTTTTTGATATCATAAGATTTTCTTTTCACAAAACTTTTTTTTTAAAAATAATTTTTAGAACTAACTCATAATATTATAGTAAGTTTTATAAATCAGTTTAATAAACAATAACACATGGCAAGAAAAAAAACTGGCAATGTTTACATTACAATAAAACTTCCTGAAGGAACTGTAAAAAAAATCGATGAAATAATCCAGAAAAGTAATGGAGATTTTACATCAAGAACAGATGTGATAAAAACAGCAATAAGAGATATGTATTATAGAAATTAATTTTTTAAATTTATCAATGTCTATTTTTAAATATTTTTCTTAGTTAATTATTCATTTTGTTAATTTTTTATATGTTTGTTAGTATCTACAGTTTTATACCCTTTTTCGGTCAATTTAACAATGTAATAGGGTTTTCCATTTTTTTTATGTTTTTTTTCTTTCTTTATTTCAACTTGTTCATATTCTTGCAATTCAAAACAATTTTTTTTAATAGAATCATAATTTGTGCTTAATTTTGTTTGCAATTCTGTGAAAGTCATTTCTTTTTCTTTTAAACACATTAAAATTTCTTTTCTTAGTTCATAAGGTGTTCTTTTTTGCATCCTACATCTTTAAGAGGATGCTTTTTTTTAAGGATACTTCACAATATTGTAGGATGTCTTTTATTGTTTTATTAAGATTTTCATTTTTAAATATTATTATAAAATATAGACAAATATTATAAATATAATTTTTATTATATATTTAATAAATATTAATAAAATATAGAAAAATATATAAATAAGAAATATTATAAAAATATCATAGTAGCCATTTTACTATACTAAAATTTCCTCAACATAAAAAAAGCTTAAGTCAAATGAAAAAAAAAGTAAACATTGCTTTGGATGAAGATTTGCACACAAAAGCAAAAGTAATTGCTGTTCTAAAAAATATTACTCTTAACGATTATATTGAAAAGGCATTAGATGAAGCTGTAAAAAAAGATAAATCTATACTAGATAAATTAAAATGATAAACTCACAATTTTCAAAAATAAAAAATAGTAAATTGAAATTTTATGTAATCTTACTTATTTACTTGACTTTGTTAGTTAAATCTAATTTGGCCTTAGGTTCTATAATCACAGGACAAATAACACCAAATACAATTAATCTTTGTGGTTCTAATTCACAATATGTTACAATAACAGCTTATAATTTATTTAATGTAGAAAATACAACATTAACTAATGTAAATGCAAATCTATATATAAATGGAAATCCAGGTTTAACTTTTATAACTAACCAAAATGTAAATTTGGGGAATATAAATCCATTAAGTTATTCTGCATTAAATCCCTCATGGACTATACAATGTAATACGCCTAATTCAGGAATTTACACAGCTTACATAAATTATAGCAGTTCAAATGGTTATAAAGCATCCTCTATTAATGAACAAACTATAACTTTAATTATACATGATTCAATAACCTTTACAGGAAATATTTCTTTAGAATCAAACACACAGACAATAGACGAAGATTATCCAATCATAAATGACAACACACCAACAATAAAAGTATTTACAACTAAAAATTCAATTTGTAAAGGTACCTTAAACAATGATAAAGATTATGAAAACATGGATTTCCTATTTTATGGTTTAGAAAAAGATCACAATTATACATTTGTTAATCAACTGAATGAGGGAAAACACATCCTTTATGTCAAATGTAAAGATGATATAAATAATTTGATGCAGCTAACTATGCAATTTGAAATTGATTCAAAAGAACCTATCATAACAATAATATCTCCAGAATCAAAAGTTCTAGGAACATATGCAGAAATCATATTAAACTTAAATGAAATAGCAGAGTGTCGTTATAGTAAGAGTAATACAGATTTTAATGAAATGAAAACTTTTGATAATAAAAACACAACTACTTTTAAAGTAAAATTAGATGATTTAGAAGAAAAAACTTACACTTACTTTATAAAATGTAAAGATAAAATTGGAAATATTGCTTCAAAACAAATTGATTTTGAAGTGGCAATTCCTCCACAAGCATCTATTCAATTAGAAAAAACAACATTAACAAAAGGCACATATGAAATAAAATTAATTCCAACTAAAAAACTAAAATCAGCTTATCTATATTATTCATTTACAGATGATCCACAATCAAAAAGAGAAATTGGTTTAGTAAAAGAAGGCAATTACTATAAAGGTTATCTCATTATAGACGAGCAAGAAAAAACAAGACAAGGTATATTTTCTTTTAAAGGCATAGATTTACAAGACAATGAAGGAACAGAAATAACAGATGGCTCATTTTTTATAGTAGATACAATAAAGCCAAATGCACCAGATTCTTTACAAGGAAAAAATACAGATCAAGGTATTTTATTAAGATGGTATTATGAGGGTGAAAAACCAGAAAAATTCATTATATACAGATCAACAACACAAGGAATTACTCCTATTTTTTATTATGATTCTATTAAACCAAATAACCTAGAAAATTATTATGAATATTTAGATAAAAACACACAATCAGGACAACTATATTATTATAGAATATCTGCTGTTGACATTGCTGGAAACATTGGAATAATGTCTAATGAAATAAGTGTTTATTCAACTAATGAGATAAAAACAGAAATCCAAGAAACAATTAATCTACCTACACAAGAAACAAGAAATCTAAAAAAATCAACAGAAAAAAACATTGATTCATTATTAATTGATTTGGAATGGGCAATAAATAATTTAAATGAGCAATCTACAAAAGAAAAATCAATATCAGATCTAAATTTAATAAAAAAAGTAATAGATTCAAAAGAAGCTATTCAAAGAGAAAAAAATTATTATACAAATATTGATATAAATGAAATTTCAGATGAAGAATTAAGAAATAAACTCTCACAAACAGAAGCATTAATTGCAAGAACAAAAAAACTTACACCTAAAAGTTTAATATTAGATAAATCAACAACACAATTGCAATCAATTACAAACAACGACATTGAACTAATTGTTAGAGAATTATTAAAAGATCAAAATTATACAGAATCTCAAATAAAAAAATATATAAAAGAAATACAAAAAATAAATCAGGATTTAAAGGTTGAATCAGAGATTAAAACATTAACTTTAAAATACCTAGATGATAGTTTTGAAAAACAAATTATTATAAGAAAAATATTTTCTTATGAGAAGCCAGAACCTTTAAATGACATAATAATGATAGAGATGATTCCAAAAACAGTTGCCGGAGATATTTCAAGTATAGACATAAAAACACCAGATTATAGTATTGTTAAATCAGATCCAATAATATCTTGGAAATTTCAACAATTATCTTATGATAAACAAAATTATTATTATGTATTATTAGCAAATGATAATAGTGAGAGTGCAAAAACAACCAAAACAATAGCAATTATAGATCCATTAAAAATAATCAATAAAGAAAACAACTTATTAACAGGATTTAGTGTTTTTATTGTAAACATTAGCAACAACAAAGAATATTTAGGATTAATAGTTGGATCATTAATAATTATGGTATTATTAACATACTATTTATACACAATAAATGTTTTAAATTTAAATATTTTTAACAGAGGAATTATTAAATTAAAATCTCTCTTCATGAAAAACCAAATCCTTACTAATGGTTCAAATCTTTCTAATAAAAATAAATCCATTCAAAATGGAAGTCAAAATACTAATACTCAAAGCCTTTTATCAAATTCCAATGAAATTAATCAAAATAATTTATCTTTTACCAAATTAGATAGCGAAATACCTCTTAAAAATAATTCTATAATTAATACAAATTCAAAATTAGGTAATAATAACAGTATTAACTATACTACCATTTTAGAACAAGAAAAAAAAATTTTTACCAATGGAGAATTTAAAAGATTAAAACAAGAGATTAATGATTTAATAACAAAAGAAGAAATTTCAAATATAGAACCAAAAAATTATTTTTATGCAAAAAATGGTGAAATAATTAGGGGTTTATCAGAATTAAAAATTGCATTAGAAAAAATGGATGATTTTACATTTTACTATCATGCAAATGAAACAAAAAATGATTTTGCAGAATGGCTTTTTGCATTATATAAAAATAAAGATATATATCAATTAGTAAAAAGTGTACAAACAAAAGAGGAGTTAATCAAACTACTTGAAAAATAACTTAAATAAAAAAACTTAAATTATATAATTTAGAGGATTAAAAATGAAAAAAAGGGAGGGGACATCATTATTTATTTATGTATTTTTCATACTCATATTTTTTATATGGATTGCTTTATTATTTGAGCCCATCATACAAAGTCAACCCTATAATCAAACAGCGATAATTAATGTGACTGTTAATATAACAAACTCTGCACCTATAATTACATCAATTTCCTTAGAAACACCTATTACTTTAATAGGATATGATACAAAAATGGTTTATTGTAATGCAACGGCATTTGATTTTGATAATAACACAGTAATAGCTAATGCAACATTTTATTATCAAGGATATTCACCAGACACCCCAGATGATCAAAATTATCATTACACTAATGTAAGTTGTAGACAAACAGGTAGATATAATACAGAAACAAACTTTACATGTGGTTTTAATGTAAGTTTTTTTGCAAATAATGGAACATGGTATTGCAATATAACAGTTATAGATGATTTTGGAGCATTTAGTTCTAATATTAGTAATCCTGGCTTAATTCAACCTTTAATAGCAATCTATGTTCCAGGAATATTGGATTTTGGAAACTTAAATCAAGGAGAAAATACATCAGACAAATTAGTTAATATAACAAATGCAGGAAATAGAAACATAAACATTAGTGTAGAAGGTTGGGCGCAATATCCTGGAGATAATTTAGCAATGAATTGTACATTTGGAAACATTCCCATACAATACGAAAGATATAATATAAGCGCAAATTCAGATTTTATAAACATGTATCAACTAACCTCAACCACAACTATGATAAGAAACTTTTTTATTAGACAAAGAACAGATGAAAACTTAGATTCTGTAAATACAACATATTGGAAATTATATGCACCCATAGGAGCAGGAGGAGTTTGTACAGGTAAAATATTATTCACTGCAACCGATAGAGGCATTTAGTAGATAGATTAATTTAACATTTAGTAAATAGATTTATTTAAAATATTTTTTAATTTTTTCAATTATAATTTAAAGTTCTAATTATAATTTAAAAATCCTTTATCATTTTTAGTTATTATTCTCAATAACAAATTTTATAAACTCAATTTTATTCACATAAATTAGGGGTGTGCTTTATTTGAAAAAAAATAATTTACTCAATTTATTAGTTATATTTCTATTAATTTTACTATTTATAAGTGTATTTTTTATAAACTCGCAACCAAAAATTATTTCTTATGAATATATAGAAAAATCAGAAAACACACCTTTAGATTATTTTGAAATAACCTTAAATTATGAAGATTTGTCAAATACAAAAGTAGATATTATCTCAACTGAAAAAACATATTCTTTTTTAAATCCTGAAAAAAAAATTAAATTTTTTCCTAAGGAATATGGAAAACATGAAATAAATTTTTATAAAGAAGATGTTTTATTGGATTCTAGTTATTTTATATATGCAAATGAAAATTCTATTTATACAGATAAAACAAATTACTCAATTGGTGAGCAAGTAACAATTTCCATAATATCTACTAAAGAAACAAAAAATTTCATTTTAGAATTAATAGACAATAATAATAAAAAATATAATCTTTTTTCACCAAGCTCTATTGTGAAATTCATTCCAAATTCAGCAGGCAATTATAAAATCAACTTAATAAAAGATAATAATAAAATAGCACAAACAGAATTCTATGTTGAATCAAAAGAGATTGAACCAATAAATTATGAAGGTCATTCTAATTATGAAATAGTTAAAACACAATTAAAAATAAAACCCTTATCAAATTTAACTGAAAATTTAGGAAAGTTAAACAATTCTTTAGAAATAACAGGTAAAAATAAAAAATTAGAATATGAACTAGAAATAATAAATAGTTCTGATTTAATAAATGAAAATAATCTAATTCAAAATAATAAAAAAACTAAACTAAAATTAAAAAATTCTCATATAAAAGAAATAGAATTTTCAACTAATTTTCAAGGTAATTTAAAAATAGATGAGCCAAATATTAAAAAAATAAAAATTGAAAATCAAAATTTTAATGTTCCTGAAATTCCTGTTTTGGCTTCTTATGCAATAGATCCAAGAGATTTAGAATTTGAAAATGCTACAATAAAAGCAAGTGCAAAAGGTAATCAATTATGGAAATGCAAGGACTGGGATTTTAACAATTCTTTATGCTTAGGTAGATGGGAAAAAATTTTAGATCTGATTCCTGGAGAAGATTATACTTTTGTTTTAGATAAACAAGATCCTGGATTTATTGAAACAGGAATTGCTTCTATTAACACAAACAAGCCGATATATTTGCCAAATGAAACAGTAAAATTAGATATTGTGATTGTAAATAAATATGGTTATTTAGCAGATGCAGATATTAATATAAAAATAACTAATCCCTTAAATCAAAGTTTCGATTTTTCAGAAACACAAATAACAAAAATACAAAAAGGAATTTATGAATTAAATTTTTCTAATACAAATGAAATTGGGTTATATGAGATTGAAATAATTGCATTAGGAAATAATGTAAATTCAACTTTATTTTCTTATTTTTTTGTAAATAATTCTTATGATTTTGATATAATACGAAAGGCAAAACAAGTTATAGACCCTAAAAATGAATATTTTATTTCTGAAATTAATATAGATATAAAAAATTTGGAACTAATCTCAAAAAATTATAATTTTACAGAAGTTTTGCCAGAAAGTTTTGAAATAATTAAAACAGAGCCAAATGCAGAAATAATTATAGAAAATAATACAAAAAAATTAATTTGGAGAAATCTATATGAGAATTCTAAAATTTTATATATAGCACAACCACCTATAAAAAGCCCTGAATTATATCAAATTAATTCTTATATTGAATATGAACAAGATTTAAAATATAATCTTTTTAAAGAATCCAGACCATGGTTTTTAGCAATTGATCCAAGAGCAGTTTCAGCAATTTTTGTTTATAAAGATACAGTTGATTCTGGCATTGTAAAATATAGAATCTGGAATTCATCAACTAATTCTTTAATGCCTGAACAAAATGGCCCTAATGTTGGCAGTCCACCTACATGGCAAACTATTAAATGTATGAAAGAAGCACCTTTATGTTTATTAGTTGCAGTGCAAGCAGATACTACAATTGACTTTGCTTATTATAATGAATCCAATAATCAATGGTCTTCAGTAACAAATTTAGGAACAGTAGATGATGATTATAAAAGTGTGGATATTGCATGTGAAGATTTATCTGGCAATTGTTTAATTGCATATGAAACAAGCACAGCAGCAAATAACCAATTTGCATATAGAATATTTAATGCTACAAGCCAAACCTTAGGAGCACAAAATTTAGTTACAATAACAGCTGCAACTGCAAATGCTTTTAGATACATTAATTTATATCCTAAATATAATTCAAACCAAATAGCAATTGTTTTACAAAACTTACAAACTGGAGGAGGTGAATATGAAGCAGCAATCTGGAATGGATCTGAATCAGGTGGCTTTATTGATTGGCAAGAATTATATGCAGACTCAGGTGATATTACTAAAAAAACCTATTCCTGTTCATGGGAAGGAACTAGTAATGATTTAATTTGTTTTTATGTTAGAGACACTATTACAGGGTTATATGCATGGAATTATAATTCATTAACTAGAACTTGGACAGACTTAGGAGAAGTTTGGCCAAGAACAGACATAGGACAAGAACCTGCTAATATATTTTCTTGCGGAGAAACACCTGAAACAGGTGATTTAAATCATGATTCAGTTATGGTTATGTTTGTTGATAGAGGAGCAGATAGATTAGGTTCAATCTGGAATGGAACTAATTTTTTATTAACAATTAGACCGACACAAGATGGAAATACAGAAGTTTCAAGAGATGACACAATGGCTTGCTCTTGGACACATGATGGAAACACAAATGTAATGGCTTGGGTAGATGCAGATTCTTTGATTCCAGAATGGGGTACTTATTCTTATTTAACAAATTCATTTAGTTTTGCACAATGGGATGTTGGCTCTACTGTTGGAATGCCTACTTGGGCAGATGATGTTGAATCATTAAGAATTTCATTAAATCCTGAAAATGATGAAATGCTATTAACAGGACATGCATTAACATTAGGAACAATTCCATCAAATGTTAATTGCACAAGATGGACAGGTAGCACTTTTGATATAACTGGCTGTGAAAATGTAGAAACAACAGGCAATTTAGATATAACAAGTGGAAGAGAATTCACAACTTATATAGATGTAGATTGGTTTAGATATAATGCACCTCCTTTAGTATCAGCATTAATATATCCATTAAACAATTCAAATATAACAACATCAAATGTTAATTTTACTTTTATTGTTAGTGATGATATTGCATTAAGAAATTGCTCTATTTACTTAAACAATTCAGGTTGGCAAAGTGCAGGTGTTTTGTTTTTAGTTAAGAATGGACAACCCTCAAATTTAACCCTAAGTTTAGCAGATGACAAATATACATGGAATGTTTTATGTTATGATTCCTCAACACCAAGTAAAATTGATTGGTATGACTACAATTACACATTTACATTAGATGCTTCTCCACCAAATATAACAAACTTAAATATAGAGCCAGAAAAACAATTAGTAAATTTATTTGTTAATATAAGTGTAAATGTTTCTGATTACCTAGGCATTAAATTTGTTATTGCAGAAATTACTTATCCAAATTTAACCATAAAAAATTTTACAATGACAGAAAACGGAAATATTTTTAATTTAACATTTACAGAAACAACACAATTAGGTTTATATAACTTGACGATTCATTCAGAAGATTTGTTTGGAAATAAAAATTCTTCTATAAAATCAAACTTTAACATTAGTCTAGAAGACTTATATTTAGAAACAGATAAAAATACTTATATTGCAGATGAAACTGTTTATATTTTAGGAAAAGGTTTCTATCCAAATAACAAAATTACTTTATACTTATATGACCCTACAGGAGACCCAATTTTAGGATTTCCTTATAATGTTTCCTCAAATTTAACAGGAGGTATTAATTCTACATGGATTATTCCAAACAATCCTGTTTTAGGTTATTATAAATTAAATGCAACAGATACTTTTGATAAAACAAGGTCAATCAATATTTCTTTTAGAATAGTTAGTGCAATTGCAGAAACAGACAAAACAAACTATGAGCAAGGAGATTTTGTTTTGATTACTGGTTATAACTGGGACCCTTATGCAAATATCACCATAAATATAACTGATCCAAATAACCAACAAGTTTTTGGGCAGATTAATTTAACAGCAAATTCTACAGGCAATATAAATACAACATGGCAAATTCCTTATAATGCAACATTAGGTAATTATAATTTAAGGGCTTTCCAAACAAATGATTTAAGCAAAAAAAGTTCTTATATTTTTTCAGTATCAAAAAGAAATACTAATTTATCAACTGATTTTGATTGGTATTATTTAGGAGATACTATTTATGTTTTGGGCTATGGTTTTAGTCCAGAATCAAATATCACTGTTTATGTTTATGATAATACAGGAAGCCCTATTTCACATTTCCCAAAAAATTATACCTCAAATAATACAGGGGCAATTAATTTTAGTTTTGTTTTCCCCATAGAACTGTATGAAGATACATTTTATATTAATGCAACTGATTTAAAATATCCTAATTTGTATACTAATACTAGCTTTATGATTGTCTCTCCGTATGTTCAAACAGATAAAGATTATTATTCAGATGGTGAAACAGTTTATATTTATGGTTATTACTTTCCAAGAAACAAAAACATTACTATTAATATAACTGATGTTGATTCTAATTTAATTTCTGGCTATCCTAAAAATGTTTCATCAGATAATAATGGCTTTTTTACAGACACAACAACAGCTTATTCTGGAACATTAGCACAAACACCTTATGATGTTTTAGCATTTTATCCACAAAATCCAAATTTACAAAGCCTTTATACATATTATGTATTAAGCATTACATCACTTTCAACAGATAAAAAATATTATACTTGGTGGGAAATTGTCAATATAACAGGAAAATCATATAGTGAAACAAGTTATGTTGATGTATTTATAAAAGATTTATACAATAGTGGCTCTGTTTTAAATTATCCCCAAAGAGAATTAACTAACTCATTAGGAAGATTTAATCATTATTTTAATGTTAGTAATTATTGCCCAACAGATTTAAACATTATAGGAACAGATGTTGCTTATCCAGATTTATTAAATGCATCAACAAATATAACAATAAGAGGATGGTGGAATTCATCTTGGCAGAAAAGAATTCCTATTTATATAACAAATTTATTAAACGAAAATAGAACAAATGAAAGAATATTTGTAAATATTACAGGCTTGGGTGGTTATATAAAAAACTGTATTAATGAATCAAGAATTATCTCAACAGAAACATGGCAAGAAATTCCTTTAAATGTAATAGGTGGAGATAATTCAACTTTCTGTGAAATTGTATTTTTAGCTAATATAACAGCAAACAAAATTAATGACACTAAATATTATTATTATTACAATAATTCAAATGCAAAAAATCCAAATTATCCGATTTTAGAAGGTTATTATTATCAGATTTTATATGATGGGTTTGATGGTACAACAGATTTTAAAATTTCTGCAGGTGATTGTTTAATTGATGGAACACATGAATGTATAGATTCTTATCCTTGGGATGGTTTTGATTTATGTAGAGAAAGTGATGCTGCAACAGCTTATGGTGTATGTGCATCACCTTATATGGGTGTAAAAGGAGGTAGAGGATTATGGGCTAGAGGTGGCTTAGATCAAAACACAGCAGGAGATGGCTTATTTTATTATTTGAATAGTACTCCCTGTAATAATGATTTTTGTCATAACATTTTTTTATCCTATTATGAAGCAGCTTTTTCTTTAGATTTAGCAACAGAGGGCTCAAGGGTTTATGTAAATGATTCAACAACAACACTAACAATTAGCTCTTGTCAAAATGCTCAACCTTGTGAATCAACTGTTTTAGCAACAACCTATTTGGTTGCCCAATATGTCAGAACAGATTTATGTAGAAATTATACAGGATTTAATTGTAATAATAATTTAACTTTAAGATTTACTTCTTATAATCCAGGAACAGATCTTGCAAATAATGATTATATAGGTTGGGACGAAATTAACTTAACAGGATATAGAAGATATGCACCAAAAATAGAAACAACAATTGGGGAAAAGCAAAATTATGTTGAATGTGAGCATATAGATATTACACCACCAAATATAACTATTAATTACCCTCAAATATTTTCAAATACATCAAAACTAGAACCCTTTTTTAATTTTACTATAATTGATGATTATTCAAAACTTTTGAATTATTCTATTTATGTAAATGGAATTTTTAATGGTCAAAAAGGACAAGCACTTAATAATTCCAATATAACTTTGAATATTACAGGATTATCAGAAGGTAGGCATTACATTATAATTGAAGCAATAGATAAATTTTCAAATGCATATAATTCCACAAAATGGAATATTACTATTGATATAACACCTCCAAACACAACAATAACAACTCCTGTAAATTTTACAAACATTTCCTCAAATTCTTTTTTAATTGAAGCAGATGCTATTGACAATTTAGTTGGTGTTGATTCAGTTTTATTTTTTTACAGAAATAATTCACAGCAAGAGTGGCAATTTTTATGCTCTGATAACACAATTCCTTATAGATGCACATGGGATATAAGTTTGTTGCAAGATAATAACACTTATCAATTAAAAGCATATGCAAATGACACAGTTGGAAATAATGGTTTAAATTACACAGTAGGAAACATAACTATTGATAGAAATGGCCCAATAACTTTAATAACAGAGCCATGGAATTATACAAAACTTAATGGCTCAAGTTATTTAATTAAAGTTAATGTTACTGATTTATTATCTAGAGTTGATTCTATTTTTATTTTATATAGAAAAAACAGCACAGAAAATTGGATTAATCTATGTGTAGATAAAACATATCCTTATGAATGTTTATTTAATTATGAAAATTTAGAAGAAGGTAATTTATATGAAATTAGGGCTTATTCAAATGATTCTGTTGGAAATTATGGATTAAATGATACAATTTATAATTTATCAATTAATATGCAAGGGCCTAATATAACAAATTATAATGCATCTCCTTTAAATCAAAAATTAGGTTTACCTGTTCAAATTTTTGCAAACATTACAGATAAAACAGCAGTTTCATATGCTTATGCTAATATTGTAATGCCTAATGGAACAAATATTAATTTATCAATGGCTGATGATGATTTAAATTCAATATATAATACAACCTTTTATCAAACTTATTTAATTGGCACTTATAATGTTTCAATTTATTCTAATGATACTTTTAATAATATAAACAATACAGAGACATTTACTTTTAACATTACTTATGATTCTTTAAATTTATACACAAACAAAAATAAATATGTGGCTGGTGAATATGTTTTGATTTATGGTTCAGGGTTTAATGCTTTTTCAAATATAACAATTTACATTTATAATTCAACAAACGATACTTTGGCTGGATTTCCCTATGATGTTATTAGCAATTCAACAGGAGGTATTAATTTAATTTGGGTAATTCCAATAGATTTAGAATTAGAATATTATTATATAAATGCAACAGATAAACAAGATATTAACAGAAGCATTACAACATCATTTGAGATTGTTTCAGCAATCATTGAAACAGATAAATTAGATTATCAACAAGGTAATCCTGTTTTTATTTTTGGTAATTATTTTGATGAAAACGAAGTTGTTTATGTTAATATAACTAATCCCTTAAATGAATTAGTTTTTGAAATAAATTTAACAGCAAATTCTACGGGAAATATAAACACAACATGGTATTCAGATTTCAATGAAACAATAGGCAATTATATTTTATCTGCACAACAAATAAGCAACCCCTTAAAAAAAGACACTTATGAATTTACAATCTCACAAAGAAGTGTTTATGTTTTTACAGATTATCCTTTTTATAAAGAAAATGAAATTGTTAATGTTTTGGGATATGGGTTTAGTTTCAATCCTACTGAATATATTGGAACAAATGTTTCAATATATATTTATGATCAAGATGGAATTTCAATTTTAGGTTATCCAATAAATTTAACAACTAATGCATCTGGAAATTTCAACTATTTTTTCATAATTAATAATTTAAATGAAGGGAACTATACAATAAATGTTACTGATTTGAATTATCCAAATTTAAATAATTTTACTAAATTTGAAGTTGCTTTATCAACTTTATACACTGACAAAACAAATTATATAAACGGAGAAATTGTTAATATTTATGGTAGTTATTGGACTAAAAACACAAAAATAACAATTGATATCAAAAACGAATCTGGAATATCTATAACAGGATATCCAAAAAACATAACTAGCTCTAATTTAGGTAATATATCTGATTCATTAATCGCACAAGCAATTGGCTATGGCATAACAACCTATAAAATAATTGCATTTAATCCCTTATTTAATAAAGAAAATGCTACTATTAATTTTACAGTCCAAAGAAAAGCAATTTTAGAAACAGAAAAATCTGTCTATGATTTAAATGAATTAATCAATATTTCTGGATTTTTCTTTTCACAAAATAGCCCTGTTGAAATTCTCATAAGATACTTAAACAATAGTGGTTTTGCGTATTATTATCCAAAAACAATCATATCAAATGTAAATGGAGATATAACACATCAATTTAATAATACTTATTTATGTACTGGTTCATATATAATTGAGGCAACAGATAAAACATTTACAAGTTTATATGCTAATACAACATTTAATATTTCTTTTATAAATAAGAACTCAACAATAAAACCAAGTTATAATGCAACAGCTTCTGGTTTATATAGTGTTTTTGCTAATTATGGAAATTCATACCAAAGTGATAACACATATGAGTATTTTGGTGGAATTGATTTAAACACTAATTTTAATGCTTTCTTAAATTATAGTTTTAATTTAAGTTCTTTAAATACACCTATTGAAATGATTCATAATTTATCATTTGTTTTAGAATATTGTCATTCAGGAGTTCAAACAAATCCATTGTGTAATCAAGGTTATCCTCATGAAGGAATTAGAAATGGAGATCAAATGATAGCAATTTATAACTTTTCAAATAATCAATGGTTTAATTTAACAAATCTAACTGTTAATAGTTTATCAGATGCAGAAAACACATTAATATTTTATTTAGATGATTTAACTTATAATTTAAGTAATTTTATTCAAAATAATATTTTACATTTACAAATAGAAATGGACTTTAATCAAACAGGTGTTCAAGATGATTTATTAGTTATTGACTATTTAGCAATAAATATATCTTATTATTCTTATGTAAGTAGAGATTGTAAAGCATTAACAACAAAGTTTTTTGAAATAAACAATTTAAATAAAACAAATAAACTAATTCCAAAAACTAATTTTACTATTTATAATTCCTCTTTAAATTTAATTGATACAGGTAATAATCCTTATTTTAGATATTTGCCAGAAGATAAGCTTTACTTTGAAGTATTTTCTCATTTTGTTAATGATAATATCTCATATTTCTTTTATAATTTAAGTTTTGATTCTTCTATAAATTTAACAGCACAAATTAATGAAAATTATAATTATAGTTTGCCTAATTTTAGCCAAACCTATAATGGAAACACTATAATCAATAATGTGTTAAATATTACCCCCTTAATTTCTGTAAAAGATGATTATATTAGTTTTGAAAAAGCACAATTAAAAATTCCAAAAAGAGGTTTAGATATTAATACAATATTGCATTGTAAAAACTATAATTATTTAACTTCTGAATGTTTAGAATTTGAGGTAAATGAAACAGATGAATTTGAATTTTATGAAGACACTAATTTTATTTATTTTAATGTTTCCAGTTTTGATTCTTTTGGAGGAGGTGTAACAGCAAGTATTCCTAATATTACTAATATTTCAATTTATAATGTAACAGGATTAAGTGATACCCATACTGGAGGAATATTAATAGCAAATTCATTAAATACAACCTTTAACTTAACACAAGGAGTTTATAGAATACAATTTAGAATTTATAATGCAGGTAGAAGATGGGACATTGTTGGTAATGATGTTGTTTATCATTCTGGATTAAATAATACTTGGTTTATTAATACAACGAGAGATATTTGGTATGTTGACAGTGTTTCAACAACTAATAGAACAGGTGGCAATTTCACAAATGGCAAAGTTGTTTGGAATACAAGCCAGCTAGGAAGGATAAATGCTGGAGCAGTTGGATATTTCTACTATGTTGTAAATATAACAACAAATAAATCAGAAACTTATCAGGTATATTTTTTAATTAATGATACAAGCTCTAGAAGTGGTAGTTATGATTATTCTGCTTATAAAATAAAAGACACAATTCCACCTTATATAGTTTTAAACACACCTTTGAGAAATGATAACCTCTCTTATGGAAATGTTTTATTTAATTTTTCTGTTTTTGATAATTCTGATTATAATTTAACTTGTAATTTATCCATAAACCAAAACAATGTTTTAAATAATATAAACAGCAGAAACAAAAACACAACTATTGTTTATTATACTCTTTTAAATTCTGGAGTTTATAATTGGTCTGTTTCATGCATTGATATTGATGGAAACTATAATGTAAGTGAAAAAAGAAACTTTACACTAATTAGTGGCCCAGAGTTTATTGACATAAATATTACAGAGACAAATACAAGTATAAGATTGAATTGGTCAAGTTCTTTGTTTGCGGATTCTTATTCAATCTTTATAACAACAAACTATTCAGCAGGGTTTTCATTAATCCCAAATGTCACAGGTATAACTAGTTTAGAATGGGTTGATAATAATGCTTTTGCAAATGAAAAAAGATATTATAAAATAGCAGCTGTAAAAGGAAACGCATATGCATTAAGTAATAAAACAGCAGGAAAACAAACAATGCAATTATATCCAAATTGGAATTTAATAAGTGTGCCTTTTAATTTAACAGAATGGCAAATCTTTAATGGAACACATGGAAGAAAAATATTTACAAATCCTTTATGTATTGTTTCAATCTGGCGTTATAATTCCTCAAACCAAAGTTATGAAAAAACTGATAATTTCAATGGAATTTTTATTCCTTCAATTGGCTCAGAATCATTCACTCATTTAGAAAATGGAAAGGGCTATTGGTTTGAAGTAGACAAAAATTGTAATTTAACATTTTATGGAATTGTGCCAGATAATAACTCAACATATGAATTAAATCCTCTTTGGAATATAATGGGGCATTACTCTGCAAAAGATCCTTTGCTTGAAGATGAGTCAATAATGAAAATAATAGATGTTCAACCTGAAGATAGTGTCCAAACAATTGTTAAATATAATCCATTAAAAAGTGATTTTGAAGTTAGTGTTCATTATCCTGGCTTTGGATGGTGGCCAAGCTTCAATAATCAAGATTTCATTTACTTAAATCCAATGCTAGGTTATTATTTTGATGTTTTACAAAAATCAAATTGGACGCATGATCCAAATAAAGGATAAATAGTTTTAAATGAATAAAATTGAAAAAAATTAAATATATAAAATGAAAAAGAATATATTTAATATAAAAATATCGCAGTATATATTTTTAGTAATTTTAAATCTCTTTTTAGTTAAGTTTTCATTTTCACAGCCAATGCCATTAGGTATAGATGGTTATGTTTATGGTTTAGATGGTGAATTAGCTGATTCAAGTGTTAAATTTTCAGTATTAAATCAAAACAATGGCTATTATATAGAATCTAATTTAAGAGAGGGTTATTATTCTGTTGCAGTAAATGGTAATAAAGGTGATAAAATAATAGTAAGTGCTTGGACATTATTCAATAATAGTGTTCTAAACAATGTTTCAGAAGAAGTAATTTTAAATGGAGTTATCCATAATTTTAATTTGGTTTTAAATTTATCAAAACCACAATTGCCTAACAAAAAACCAGTCATTATCTCACAACCAATCACAAAAGCATATGAAGATTCATATTATTATTATCAAATTTATGCTGTTGATGAGAATAATGATACTCTTATTTATTCAATAGAATCAGATAATTTAAGTATTACTATAAATCAATCAGGTTTTGTTTCATTTTTGCCAGAACAAAAAGACGTTGGCTTTCATGATATTAAAATAATTGTAAGTGATGGCACTTTATTTGAAACACAGGAATATGAATTAGAAGTGATTAATGTAAATGATCTGCCTATAATTACATCAATACCCAACACAAGTGCAATGACAAATAAACCTTATTCATATCAAATTGAGGTTTATGATGAAGATTCTAATTCATTTATTTATGATTTAATTGAAAATCCAACAGGAATGACAATTTCTAATACTGGTTTGATTTCTTGGCTTCCCACAAATTCAGGCATTTATAATATTACTATAAATGTTTCAGATTGGATTAATTCAACAATACAAAGTTTTACAATTTATGTATTAGAAGAGCCAAATAATCCACCTATAATTATTAGCTATCCAAACACAACAATAAAACAAAATGATTTATTTGTTTATGAAATAAATGCTTATGATTATGATAATGATAATTTATCTTATTATTTAATAGATGCTCCTAATAACATGACTTTAAATAATAATATTTTATTTTGGCAAACAAATTATAATGATGTGGGTTCCCATAATGTTTTATTAAAAGTCCAAGATTCAAAAGGTTCTTATGCTTTACAAAATTTTACTTTAAAAGTTATAAATGTTAACGATATCCCAATCATAATTTCTGAACCAATAACACAAACAAATGTTTTTAATTATTATGTTTATGATGTTGAGGCCATTGATTATGATAATGACACAATAACTTATGCTTTAATTGAAAAACCAAAGTTTATGTACATAAATAAAGACACAGGTAAAATAATTTGGGTTCCTTTTAAAGAAGGTTTCTACAAGGTAATTGTAGCAGCATATGATAAATTTTCTTTAACAACACAGGAATTTTATATTAATGTATCTAAGCAAACAAAAAAAAGTAATTTTTACATTAATTATCTAAAACAATATAATGAATTTAGCTATTTAGATATTGAAAATTCTAATTTGTATTTAAAAAGAATTTCAATAAATAAAAATTCAGGCAATCCTTTATTAATATCAGGATACAATAAAAATAATGTTTATTTTATTAACATAAATGATTTAAAAGGTCAAATAAATTATGTAAATGGTTCATTATTCTTTGTAGTGCCCAAAAATTTGGCATATGAAAATTTATCATTATATCAAAATGGAAAAAAATTAAAAACAAAGTTATTGAAATCAGATAAAAATTATAATTATTATGTTTCAGAATTTAACAAATTAGGTGTTTTTTATTTCTATACTAAATATCATCAAATTAATACACCTAAGAAAAATATTATTATTACAGGAAAAATAAATTTCTTAAATTCACCTATAACACAAGGAATTGAATATGAGATTACTAATTTGAAAACCAATCTCACAAAAAAAGGCATTACAAGTGATAAATTTAATGCTTATGCTGAATTGATTGATGCTGAGTATAATGATGAAGTAAAAATAACTTTAAAAAAAGACAAAACTAAATTAGAAGAAAAAACAATAAAAATAACAGGTGATGTTGTCAGAGAAGATATTAATTTAACAATAACAAAAGAAGATTATATCAAATTATTAACTCAACAAAAAATAAAAAAATTGTTATTAAATTTGTTCATAGTATTATTTTTTATTTTATTTTTGAGTTTTGTTTTTAAAAAAATAAAAAGATAAAAAAATTTATATATCTTAGGTTCTTTATTATTAATAATTTGTTAATTTTAGAGAACAATAATTTTTAAATAAAATATTATTTAATAACAATAAAATTAGTAATAATAAATGAATTAAAAATAAATGAATATAAAAAAATGAAAATCTCACAAAAAAATAAAAAAATAAAAAACACATTAAGTGAAAAAGAACTAAAATTTATATCTTTTTTAGAATTAAAAAATCAATACTTTTTTAATAGAGAAGATATTAAAAATTTTTTTAATAGTTCAAATGAAATGAATGTTTATATACATAGATTAAAAAAAAAAGGCAGATTAATTAAATTGAATAAATCTAAGTATTATCTTATTCCTATAAAGGCAATTGAGAATAAATGGTCAGAGCATCCTTTTATCTTGATTGATGAAATTATGAATGGAAAAGATTATTGTATTGTTGGAAAAGCTGCTTTGTATTATTGGAAATTAATTGAGCAAATACCTTATGAATATGAAATATATAATACAAGAATTCATAAAGAATTATTTATTTTTAATACAAAACTTAAATTCATAAAAAGAAGAAAAAAAAATCTTCCAGATTATGTAATTAAGAAAATAAATAACCATCCATTTAAAATAATAAGAAAAGAAATGGCAGAAAAATGGTTATAACATTAGATGAATTAAAAATAATAGCAAACCAAAAAGGCTATAATCTGTTAATGATTGAGAAGGATTATTTAATAACATATTTGTTATATCTAATAAAAGATATTGAACATATTTTTTTTAAAGGAGGCACAGCTTTAAATAAAATTTTTTTAAATTATGAGAGATTATCTGAAGACTTAGATTTTACAATAACAAAAAATCCTTCTGAAATTGAAGAATCTATTAAAAATAAGATTAAAAAAACAATTTTTAGAGATATTTCATATGGAAAAAAAACAAAATCTTTTACAAGATTAATTCTAAATTATAAATTATTTCATGAAAAAGGTTCTATTTATATTGATTTGAATAAAAATGCAAAATTAGAACTTAAGCCTGTTAGATATAAAATAAAGCATTTTTACAAGGATATTCCAGAGTTTAGTGTTAATTGTTTAGATTTAAAAGAGATGATTGCAGAAAAAGTAATTGCAACAGCAGAAAGATATAAACCAAGAGATTTTCTTGATTTATATTGGATAATTAAAAATAATTTCATAATCTCAAAAAAATTAATCCTAAAAAAAAGAAAAAAGTTTTCAAAAGATTTAATCTTTAAAAACACGAATAAAGTTTATAGTAAATGGGATACAGATTTAAAATATTTAATAAAAACAGATATATCTTTTCAAGAAGTAATTATGACATTAAAAGAATATTTTAATTATAGATGATTCTATTATATGAAAATAATAAAATGAAAAAGAAAAATTTTCAAAGATGTAATCAATTTTTTTTATTTTTACTTATCACACTTTTTTTAATTATGCTAAAATCTCTCCATGCCCCACCAGAACCAAGAACAGTTAGAGGCACAATTTACACAATAACCTTACAGCAAGCACAATTAGGAACAGATGTTTTTATTAATGACACAAATTCAAGTGTTTATGTTTATACTAAGACATATGGACCACCTTTTATGCCAGGAATTTATTCTGCTGTTTTGAACTCAAGTCCAAATGATACTATTTATGTTAAAGCATGGAACGCAACTAGATGGGGATTTAGATATGGATTAATGAATTTAACAGGAGTTGTAATAGATGTTGTTTTGAATTTAACAAGAAACAGCGAAGCAAAAGTAATTATCATTAATCCAAAAAATCATACAGAAGTGCCATCTGCAATATTCAATCTAACAGCAAATATTACAATGCTAGGAAACAATGGTTTCAATTGTTTTGCTACAATCTCCTTTAATACAAGTGTTTTTTCTTTATATAGCGATACTTATACACATTATTTAGGCAATATTAACTGGAACACATCAATACAAACAATTTGGTATTTAACAGGAATTAATGACGGCTCTTCAAATTTTACAGTTAATGCCTCATGTGATTCGGATGGTTTGAAATTTGATAATTTAGATAGATTTACAGTTTACAATATTTCAAGAGCAGATAACAGAAGTCCTGAAATAAATATTATCTATCCACAAAATAATACAAGACAAAACACATTTTTAACAATCTTCTATAATGTGAGTGATGCTTCCATAATAAAAAACTGCTCTCTATATATAAACAATATTTTAAGAAACACAACCAATAATCCAGAAAGATTTGTGTTAAATAATTTTTCAATTATATTAAATGAAAGTTCTCTATTTTATATTACTTGTACAGATAATAGCCCAAATTTTAACACAGGAACATCTGGGATTTTTAATATATCTTTAAATAATGTACCTTTTATTTCTAATTTAATCCTAGAAAATCCCATTAATTTAATACCAGCAACAACAAAAAAGATTTATTGTAATGGAACTATAACTGATTTAGATGGTTTTTTAGATATTGTAAAAGTAAATGCATCTTTTTTTCAGCAAGGAAAGCAAAGTCAACTAATTAATTTAAGTAATAATTATTTTAATTCATCTTGTTCTTTATTTAATGGAATAGGTAATAATATAGGTTTTTCTTGCTCTTTTGATTTAATTTATTATGCTAATAATGGAACTTGGTTTTGTAATGTTTCTGTTATTGATTTAATTAATGCAACAAATACAAGTCAAGAACAATCAATAATAAATTCTTTACTTGCTATTGAGGTTTCACCATCTCTAATTAATTATGGTGATTTACAGATTTTGCAAATAAGTCCTTTTGATCAAATAATTAATATAACTAACTATGGTAATGTACCAATAAACATAAGCATTTATTCTTATGCAGAAACAGAAGAAGACAATTTATCTTTAAAATGTGAGACAAGCAATATATCTTATGAATATCATAGATTTTCTAAAACAAAAGATTCTTTATTTTCAAATATGGCCTTTTTAAACAACTACTTAAATCCTGTAATAACAAATTTAACAATCCCAAAAAAAGAATACAACCAAATAGAAAATTCCACAAAATCCTTATTTTTTAAATTGCAGATTCCCTTAACAGCTAAAGGAAAATGTAATGGAAGATTAGTTCTGAGTGCTAGTTGATTTATAAATATTTGTTCTATCAAACCAAATAATTACATAAATATTTTAACTTATAAGCCAAATAATAATCAATAATTTTTATTTTAATTATCATACAAATTAATAAAAATCTTAATAAATATTTTTTATTATATTCTAAAAAAGAAATATATATAAATAAGTTAATCATACAAATTAATAAAAAATTTTTAAAAATTTAAAAATAATAAATTTATCATACAAATTAATATTAAAAATATCAAAAATTAATTAATTTTATTCTAAAAAACAAAAACTTTATAAATAATTTATTCATACAAATTAATAATTAAGCGGTGTGAGATTGGCCAATCAAGTAAACATAAAAACAAATCTAAAATCTAATGTTCCTAGTTCTGTTTTAAATTACGATATAGACTCATTAAAAAAAAAATCAAAAGAAGAGTTAATACAATTAATAATTCATTATTCAATCTTATCACAATCAGACATACAAATTCCTGTTTCTTTATTTTGTAATGATGCTCCACCGCTTGAGTCATTAGTAAAATATCTTAAAGAAGAAAAAAACCTTTCTATAAAAGAGATAGCACAAAAACTTAATAGAAATATACAGACAATTTTTACAACTTATAGAAATGCAAAAAACAAAAAAATAAACTTTACTTATGGATTTAGTGTCCCATTGTCAATTTTTTCTAAGAAGAAATACTCAATTCTTGAATCTTTGGTTGGCTATCTCAAAGAAATCTGTAATATGAAAACTTCTGAGATCTCAAAAATATTATCTCGTGATATTAGAGTGGTTCATGTTCATTATACTAGATATAAAACAAAACAAGTGAAAAATGATGAAAATACAAAAACCATAATGGAGGTAATAAAATGAAAATAACAAAATTAGCAAAAATACTTTTAGTTTTAGTTGTTGTATTTGTTTTTTTATTTAATGTAAAAGCAGATTTGATGGCTTTACAAGGAACTGTAGATAATCCTTCTGCACAGGATATTAGAATCTACATTTATGATAGCCCAATAGGAGGCACATTAATCTATGATTCTGGAACAGATTTCAACAATGCTATAAAAAATGGTAGATATGATATTCTACTTGGAAGCAATACACCTTTAACATTAGAATATGGCAAGCTATATTATTTAGATATTAGTATTAATGGAGAAGACCTAGATTTTAATGGTTCTGAAAGACAAGTATTTCAATCATCAGTTGGAAAAATAAAAGGCAATTACATTAATAATAGTGCAATTTCTTCTGTCCATATATTAGATGGTAGTATATCTGGTGTTGATATAGCAGATGACTCTATTGAAAAAACAAAAATACAAACAATAGGTCAATGGCAAGAAAATGAAATACCCTCTTTAACAGCATCATGGACAGGAACAATTAATGCTTCAAAAATTATTTCAACAAATCTATTGAATGTTAATAGCAGTATCACAGCAAATAATGCACTAATAGCAAATTCTGCCAACACCTTACAAGGATTTAGTGCAACAATATTCTTTTCAAATGATACAATGCTTTATGAAAAAATAGAAAATACAAACACAACCCTAAACATCAAAAAACTAGGTTTTAACACAACAGCAGAATTAGACACAAGATATGCATTGATAGGCACATCTTCAGGAGGGAATAGCACAGAACAGATACAGAATGCTGTTTCACCTATGTTATCTACATATGCCAATCAATCATGGGTTATAAGTCAAGGATATGCTTCTAGTAATTTATTATCAACATATTGGAATAAGACAGAGGGGTATAATACATTATCAACATATACTAATAAATCATTAGTTTATAGTATATTAAGCACTTATGCAAACACTAGTGATGTTTTATCAATAAGTACATTGTATAATACTTTAACAACATATTTAAACAAAAGCGAAGCATACACAACATTAAGCACATATGCCAATCAATCATGGGTTATAAGTCAAGGTTATTTAACAACAGAATCAGATAATTTAGCAATAAGTAAATTATCAACATATTGGAATAAATCAGATGCTTATACAACATTATCTAATTATATTAATCAAACAACACTTTACAACAATATTTTATATGCATATGCAAATCAATCATGGGCAGTAAATAACTTCATTCAACAAGGAACTAAATTAGGAAACTCTACCCAAGAAATCCAAGCAGTGTATTATCCGACATTAGCAACTTATACTAACAATTCTCAAGTGTATGCTTTACTAAGCACATACTCTAATACAAGCTTAGTATATAATTTGTTATCTACATATGCTAATACTTCTGATGTTTTAGCATTAGGAACACTATATAATACTTTAGCAACATACTTAAACAAAACAGATGTTTACATTGTTTTAAGCACTTATCTAAATGCAACTGACCAAAGATTCAATGAAACAACCTTGATTAATAATCTAAATACAACTGCTAACATCAAAAAACTAGGTTTTAACACTACAGCAGAATTAGACAACAGATTTATACAACAAGGAACTAAATTAGGAAACACTACTCAAGAAATTCAAGCAGTGTATTATCCGACTTTAAGCAGTTATGCAAACACAACACAGGTTTATGGGTTATTAAGCACTTACTCTAACACAACTTTAGTTTATAGTTTATTATCCACATACTTAAACGCAACAGATCAAAGGTTTAATGATACAATTTATATCAGCAATGTAAATAGGACAGAGAATATTAAAAAATTAGGATTTAATACAACATCAGAATTAGACACAAGATATATACAGCAAGGAACAAAATTAGGAAATTCAACACAAGAGATTCAAGCAGTATATTATCCCACATTATCAACATATCTAAATCAAACAACAGCAGATTCTTTATATCAACAAAAGACAAATTTACGAGTTTTATTATTTGATGACTTTACATACTGGACTACTGCAAGAACAGAAGGTATTGGTTTATGTGCAGCATTAAACGCAGGGACAGCAGCATCAGCAACAGTAGCAGACATGTATGGAGCAGTTTCATTTTCAGATAGCACAACAGCAAATGGCGGCTATTATTGTGCAACAAACACAGCAATAATGAGATTTAGAGGCAATGAAACATTTACATTTAGATTCAGGCCAAATACAAATACAGCTAATTATATTTTTGATGCGGGGTTTGAAGATTCTACAACGGCTGCAGATCCAACAGATGGTTGTTGGCTTAAAAGTACAAATTTAGTAATACAAGGTTTATGCAGAAGCAATTCTGTACAAACAGGAACAGCATCAACCTACACATTAACTTCTGGAATAACTTATGTTGGAAAAATTCAAGTAAATGCAGATGCCACATT
>JAVZBY010000002.1:150049-201700 GCA_038874655.1 Candidatus Woesearchaeota archaeon
TCTACCACCATGACCAGTTGGTTGGCGGTCCCGAACATGCTCCGGTACTTGAGGTAAAGCTGGATGTAGGGGTTGTTCGGCGGCATGAGGTAGATGCCACATTAGTAACTTTTACAATCTATGACAGTACTGGAAAAAATCAATTATGGCAAGATTCAGTTTCATCAAATATACCAAACACAGCAGGCAGAGAATTTGGCATTAGAATAGGAGCATGGCAAACAACTACAAGTGCTGCTGCTGTTATTGTTTATTTTGATTGGGTAAAAGTTGAGGTTCCTGACTATAACTAGAAATAATAGAAAAAAACAATAGTAAAAAGAAAAAATCAAAAAATAAAAATGGCTAACACAAAACAAAAAACAAATTTTGTATTAATTTTGTTAGTGTTAGCTATATTCTTTAATTTATTAATTAATAATTATAATGCATATGCTTTCACAGGCACTTCTTTAAACTTCAATACAACAAATAATTTAAAAGAGATAGCAACTAATCCAAATAATAATAACTATGATACAACATTATATAGCAATAAGTTAGTAGGTAATTATTCTGGTTTATATAATGGTTATTTTGGATTTTTAAATCAAACTCAACAAACTCAACCGATACTTATAAGTTTAATATATCCTCTAAATAAATCAGGAACTTATAATGAATCAATATCATTTAAATTTACTATATCACAATCAGCACAATATTGTCAATTATTAATAAACAATTCAGTTAATCAAACAATATACAACCCAAGTGGTTTAACTACAATAAACACATTTCTAAATATTGGTAAATACAGATGGCAAATAAAATGTTATAATTTTGAAAGCCAAGAATTTGATTCTCAAATAAGAACTTTAACAATTTTAAGAGCAGATGGTTTCTCAGGAACTAATTTAACTAATGTTGATATATCAAATATAACAAATTTAACATTAAAAAAACAAAGAGGACAAATATTATTTAATGGTACAACAGATTTATCAAAAGGAGAAAATTTAAAAGAAAATATATTAATCACTGAGAATAGTATTTTTGTTAATTCCTCTGCATTGCCAGAATTAAATAAATCAGCAATAATAACTTTCTATAATACAAATCTACAATATCCTATAATTTTAAGAGACAATCAATTTTGTAATGATTGTTCTATTTTAGAAAATAATCAAAATATTACATTTAGTGTTCCTCACTTTACTACTTATAGTGTTTCTGAGAATTCAAAATTAATTATATCAGATACTACTGATAGTGAGCAGAAATATGCAAATGACTTAATAACTCTTTACGCAAATTATACAAACTTAACCTCTAGAGAACCAATAAATGCTTATTGCAATATCACTTTTGAAGATACAGGCACTTTTACAATGAATTTCGACGGAAATTTATATAATTACCAAAGAACATTTGCAACAGAAGGTATCTTCTATTATAACATAAGCTGTGATGGTTCATTATTAAATTATGCAAAATTATCTGCAAAAGATTATGTTAGTATTTCAAAGAGAGATGGACCCCAAGGTGCAAATTTAACAAACTTAGGTTCAGAAAGAGGAAATTCAACTTCTGTTGGTGTAGAAATAGCACAACAAGGAAATATAACACCTATAAATTTAGAAAGCAAAATAATAACAAATGCTTGGCAAGGTTATTATGGAAATATCTCTGGACAAATAATTTTAGAAAGTCCGGATAATAAAAGATTCTATGATTGGCAAATTAATGAACCAAAAGGACAAGTTTATGCAACAAGAGCACAAGATGTTAATTTTGCTACAATTAATTGTACCTCTGAGTTGCAAATACAACAAGAGGAGTTATTTTTAGGAAAACAATCCACAGATTCAGATAGTGTAAACAACACATTTAATCAAACATTACATCCAAGTATTAGTGTTGGCTCTATAATTATTCCTCAAAATACATGTAGATCTACAAATATGAATGTAAATGGTAATTCACAAAACACAAATTTCTATGAGATTTTACTTAGTGATAGTGCAAATAATATTATATATACAGCGTTAATAGACTCAAATAAAATTGGATTTGACAATAATATATATGATTTTCAAATGTTGGTTGGAGAAAATGGTCAAGATTCAATTGAAACAACAACATATTATTTCTTTTTAGAATTAACTTAATTTTTTATTTTTTTTTTGTTAATTTATGTTTTTCTCGTCTATTTTTTATTAATTAAATAATTAATTAATTTGTTAAAATAATATTATATAAAAAATAGTAAAATATATAAATTAGTTTTCTTATTAAATTTATAATAAAAAATAAAAAAATAAAAATAATATTTTATTATTAATAAAAATTAAATATAAAATAAAAATAATAACTTTTTCTTTTTAATAAATTAAACAAATATATTATTTAATATATTTAATTATAAAAACGAAACATTTAAATACTAGTTGTGTTATTATAAATAATTAGACACAAATATACAAAATTGTATATTGGTGTTGTTTGTTTAACAAATACAAAACAAGTACAGGGGAAAAGGGGTCAAATGGAGATTGAATCTTTATTCAGCAGTACAAGATGGGAGATATTAAAAGCCCTCTCTCAAGCAAAATTATCTCCCATTGAACTTGCTGATAAATTAAAAACAACCTCTGCTAATATAAGCCAGCAGCTAAGATTATTAGAACTTGCTGGCTTAATAAAAAGTGAGAAATTAAGTAATTCTGATAAAGGAAAACCAAGAATTGTTTATTCATTGGCAGGTGATTTTTCTTTTATTGCAATAGCTTCAAATGATTTTTCTGATAAGAAGTTAATTCCTATGACCAAAATGCATAAATTCTTTTTAAATTCCTTTTTTATAGATGACCTAGAAATACAGTCTAACTTACCACAACTTTATACATTATTAAAAGATCACTTTGATTTATTTGATGCAATATTAGTTCAAAAAACAAAAACTTTACTTATTTTCTCTAAAACAACTAAACAAATAGATGCATTAAAAAAAATTCTCAATGATTTTAAAGAGATTAAAATCAATTTCTACGAATTAAACGACCTAAAAAAATATTCTCAAAATTCAATTATTTTGTATAAAAATGAGGTGAGCTTGTGAAAGAAATAACAAAATTATGGGAATTGCCCATAACACATGAAACAATTGAAAAAATAACATTCAACCAATTAAAAAAAATAACAAGGAGGGGTCTAATATGAAAAAAATAGAAAAAATTTTACTAACAGTTTTGTTAGTATTTGGATTGTTGATAAATTTTGTAAATGCACAACCAACAGGTGCAGATATAACAAGAGGTGCTTCTAGTAGAGGAGTAAACCCAACAGTTACTACACAAGAAGCACAAGCAGGTAATGTAACAGGTTTAGTAATTAATCAAACAAGTATAACAAGAATATGGCAAGGTTTCTATGGAAATGTCTCTGGACAAATTGTTTTAGAAAATTCAGCAGGAAACAACTTTTATGATTGGACTTTAGCTACTGTTTCAGGACAGGTATATGCATCAAGAAATTTAGTTTCAGATTGGACAAGTGTTAATTGTACAAATAGCTCACAATGGGAAGCAGAAGAATTAGCATTAAACATACCTTTAACTTCAGTTGAGGGTATTAATGAAACGTATAGTTTGACTACACATCCATTATTCACAGTTGGAAATATCCCAGTTCAAAATTGTAGATCTACAAGACCTTACAATAGCACAGGTCAGCCTGGCAATTTTTGGAATGTATTAATTAATACAAATTTAACAAACACAGTTTATGTATCAGTTTTATCAGATGATTCAAGTGCTTTCGATGGCGGCACAGCTGACTTTGAATTGTTAGTTCCAACAGATAGAAGTACAGGTTTAGCAACATACTACTTTTATGTAGAGTTAAATTAGATAAATTATATAATAAATTAAGAGAATAAAAAATTGATAAAAAGTGAATAAAATGAAAAAGCCCAATACAAAAAAATTAAGCAATTGCAATAATACTTGCAATAACCATGTTAAAATTAATCTTTGCAATTGCTTTAAATTATTTTTAATACTTTCAATTATACTTTTTGTATTGGGCAAAAATGCTTTAGCACAACAAACAGGAGCAACAGTAACAAACATTAGCTCTTCAACTAAACCAATAGCTAGTGCAGACTGGAACAATCAATCAAAGGGTTTCATTCACACATTAAGATTAACAGCAGAACAACAAGATATGAAGTGGAAAGCATATGTAGGAAATGTTTCCTCAACCTTTGTTTTAGATGATGCAAATGATTACTC
The DNA here is from genome assembly GCA_038874655.1 of Candidatus Woesearchaeota archaeon. Taxonomy (GTDB): domain Archaea; phylum Nanobdellota; class Nanobdellia; order Woesearchaeales; family GW2011-AR15; genus JAAXVZ01. The sequence continues at coordinate 154,324 of JAVZBY010000002.1, forward strand.
TATATATCAATGGAATGTAGATAGCTTTACAGGTCAAGTTTATATAACAAGAAAACAAACAGCTCCTCTATGGAGCTCAATATCATGTGCAACAGAAGCAAATAAAATTTCAGAGGACAATAGTTTAGGTCATATATCCTCAGCAGCAGACAGTATTAATAGAACATTTGCAACAAGAATTCATAATAACATAACAATAGGAACATTTACTATTGGTAATAATACATGTTATGCAACAACATTGTGGCAAAATAATGCTCCAGTACCACAAACTAGCAGTGCACCATGGCAAGAAATAGTTTTAACAGATACAACATCCTTAATTTATGCAGTCTTTGTAGAAAATGATAAAATTGGTTATAGAGCAGATGGAACAACTTATGATTTTCAAGCAATTGTTCCAGAAAATGCAACAGCAGGCAGTTCAACAGTACCTTATTACTTTTACTTAGAACTAAGGTAAATTAAAAATCTTATTTCTTTTTTATTTTTTCAGAAAAGTATATAAACATATTTTTCTTAACTAAAATTATGCACAAAAAAATAATTCATTCTCATACTCACAAAAACAATGAACAATTAAAAAGTTATGTTAAAGAAAAATTTCCAAAAAAGCAATATGTTTACAAAATAAGACCAAGAAAACCTGGTGAAATTTTCATAGGCGAAATATTATTTGCTATCTTTCTTATTTTCATGTTAATAATGCTTTATCTAAATTATGAATCAAATTTAAAATATCAAAATGAAAATAAACCAAAAACAGAGAACAAATCCGAAGTTGATATTAATATAGAGGTTCATAATCAAAAAAATTTTGATTCTAAAACTATTATAAATGAGGTATTTGAAATAAATGAACTGTTGTTCTATAAATTATAAAAAATAATCACTTAAACCCAATCTTTATAAATTACTAAAACTTCACAATTGTTAATTTGATTTTAAATTCTAAAAAATTTTAAAATATAATTTTAAGTATGAGGTGAAAAAAATGTTTCAATTACCAAAATTGCCTTATAAATATGATGCGTTAGAGCCCTATATAGACGCAAAAACAATGGAAATACATCATACAAAACATCATCAAGCGTATGTTGATAATGCAAATAAAGCATTGGAAAAATATCCAGAGTTATTGAAAAAACCAGTAGAAGAACTTTTAAAAGATTTATCAAAAATACCTGAAGAAGCAAGAACAGCATTTAGAAATCATGGTGGAGGTGTTGCAAATCATAATCTTTTTTGGACAATTATGACACCAAATTCAGATAAAGTTCCTAAAGGAGAAATTGCAAATGCAATTGAAAAGGAATTTCAAAGTTTTGAAAAATTTAAAGAAATTTTTTCAAGTGCTGCAATGTCAAGATTTGGATCAGGATGGGCATGGCTTGTCTTTAATAAAGGAAGATTAGAAGTTTATAATTTACCAAATCAAGATACACCTCTAAGTGAGGGGAAAATTCCTCTATTGGCTTTGGATGTTTGGGAACATGCATATTATTTAAAATATCAAAATAGAAGAAAAGAATATGTGGATAATTGGTGGAATGTTGTAAATTGGAAAGAAGTAGATAGATTATTTAGAGAAGCAAAAAAATAAATAACCACTTAAAAAGAAAATAATAAAGAGGTGTTTCTATGCTAAAAGAAAATGACAAAGCTCCTGATTTTGAATTATATGATCAAAATAATAAGTTGCATAAATTATCTAATTATAATGATAAAACCTTAGTTCTTTATTTTTATCCAAAAGACATGACACCAGGTTGTACAACAGAAGCATGTAATTTCAGAGATGATTACTCTGAGTTTGAAAAAAAAGATATTGTAATTTTAGGTGTAAGTAATGACTCTGTTGAAAGCCATAAGAAATTTGCTGAAAAACATAAATTAAATTTTCCTTTATTAGCTGATGTGGATAAAAAAGTTTCAATTGTTTATGGGGTTTATGGACAAAAAAAATTTATGGGTAAAATATTTAATGGTATAAATAGGACAACATTTATAATAAAAGAAGGTGTAATAAAAAAGATTTATCCGAAAGTTGATGTCTCTAAACATAGTAAAGAAATTTTAAAAGATATTGACAAAATTTAAAAAATATTGTGATAAAATTTTTTCTGTTTTTTCACTAATTAAAAACATATTTAAATCTAAACTATTTATTAAATCATATTTTAATATTTTTATGTAGGTGAGATTATGGAATATGATACAATAATCATTGGTAGTGGTGTTGCGGGTTTAGCAGCAGGAATGTATGCTGGCAGATTAGGTTTAAAAACTTTGATCATTGGAGATATGCATGGAGGCACTATAACATTAACTCATGTTGTTGAGAATTATCCTGGATTTAAATCAATTTCAGGACAAGAATTAGCAGAAAAACTCAAAGAACATGCATTAGATTATAAAGAATTTGTAGATTTAAAAGACGGTGTTGTTGAGAAAATTGAAAAAGATGGAAAAAAATTCAAAGTTAAAACATCAGATTCCATTTTCACTGGAAAAACAATTATTATGGCAACAGGCACAAAGTGGCGAGAATTAGATGTTGAAGGTAATGATAAATACAAAAACAAAGGTGTTCATTTCTGTGCATTATGTGATGGCTTTTTCTATAGAAATAAGATAACTGCTGTTGTAGGTGGTGGAGATAGTGCAGCAAAAGATGCTTTAGTTTTATCAGAACATTGTAAAAAAGTTTATATCTTAGTCAGAGGGGATAAATTTACTCCAGAACCTATTAATTTAAAGAGAGTTCAGCAAACAAAAAATATAGAAGTTATGCTCAATGTTGAAGTTGAAAAAATATTAGGCGATGAAAAAGGCGTTACAGGTGTATTATTAAAAACAAAAAACGGAAAACAAGAATTAAAAATTGATGGTTTATTCACGGCAATTGGACATATTGCATTATCAGATCTAGCAAAAGGCTTAGTTGAATTAAATGAAAAAGGCGAAATAAAGATAAATAGAAAATCAGAAACCTCTTTGCCTGGCTTTTATGCAGCAGGAGATGTAACAGATAGTCATTTCAAGCAAGCAATTACAGGTGTAGCAGAAGGTGTTATTGCAGCACATTCAGCATATAATTATGTTAAGAGTAATTTTTGATAATTAATTCTGGTAAAATTAAATTTATTTTAATATATTATTATTTTTTTTAATTATTAAACTTTTTATTTTTTTAATTAATATATTTTCAGTTTTTTTTAACTAATTTATTAATATTAAATTAATATTATCATACTTTTTATAAATTAACTATTAATTAGTAGTAAAAATAGAAAGATTTAAAAAAGTATAATTATTACTACTACATAATGACAATAAACTTAGAAGAAATAACTAATTTATTTTATAATAGGAATATAACTACTTTAAGGGAAATATCTAATTATTTTAATGTTGACTTAAATGAAATAAGATCTTTTTTTTGGGAGAATATAGATAATATTGAAATTATATTAAGAAAAAATAAAGAACCAGACTGGAATAATGAAATTAATGGCTTATTAGGAGCTTATAAAGCACTAAAAAAACTAGGTTATGATTTTTATGCATCTCCAGAAGAAAAAGCGAGATTTATTAGAAAAGCAACAAAAGGATATAGAGGTTTACATGATTTCTTTGCTAGATTAGGATTAAGATTTTTATCAAGAGGCAGAACTTATTTAACTCATTCTATTGAAGGTATTTTTGAATTTTTAGATCCTTCAGTTATCCCTTATTTGAATATAGATAGGCAAAGTGATAGACCTATAGAAAATATTATTAATTTGTTAAGAAATGCATTAATTAATGAGGGATACCACCCAGAATTAGATAAAACTTCTAAAAACAATATTATTAGTTCAATTTATAAAAGATATGGTAGTTTTAATAAATTTTTAAACTTCTATAGTATACCCTCAACTTTTAAAAATCAAGGATACAATATTCATCTAATAGATTTACTAAAAGAAATTGATGAAGAATTTGAACTTAATCCAAAATGGCAAAGAAATGCAAAAGCACAAGAAGAAGGTTATACCTTTCAAAAAAAAGTATTAGTCTATTTAGAGTCTCTTTTTGAAAATCTTGGTCTAACTATTTCTGCTGAAACAGAAGGAGATAATACAACTCTCCCTAATTACCAAAGACCAGATTTTCTCATTAAATATCACCAGATTGTTGTTTATATTGGAGATGCAAAAAAAAACATTGAACACATTGATAAGAAACTTAAATTGGAGGTCTTACTTGAATTATGCTGATGTTATTTTATTTGTTGGTGAAACTCTTGATGCTAAATCATTATCTAAATTAGAAAATAGATTGAAAAGTAAAGGATTAGATTATGTTGGAAATAAAAATTATGTAACACCTGAAGGCATTTGTGTTATTAAATATGATTTTGAAAATGGCAGAAGCTTATATTTATACTATGTTAATGAGACTCAACAATCAAGTATGATAAAACGAGCAAAAAGATACTATTAATCTAATTTAATTAGGTCTAATTATTTTATAAAGCTCTAAACCACCAAAACAAATCAAGCACCCAATAAAAATTATTTCTTTCTCTAAATTCAATATCATAAAAATGCTTGTTAAAAAACCTAGAACAGCATAAACAGGAATGAATTTTTTTTCTTTTAGTTTATCTTTTAATTTTTTCTTAATTTATTCACCACTATAACTTATCTCTGAATTATCACCTACATTCAATTTTTCAATAATATCATTTACAACAGCATTTTCACCTATCAAAGAATCAGTAAATTGAGCATTTTCAATAACAGAGCCTTTGTTAATTATACTATTTCTCACAATTGAAGTACTTATTTTTACATCATCAGATATAGAAACATAAGGCCCAATAATTGAATTTTTCAAAACAACGCCTTTACCAATATAAACAGGAGGGATTATAATAGAATTTTCTTCAATTGTATATGGTTTCCCATTATTTTTATCTTGTTTTTGTTTTAATAAAAATCTATTAGTTTCTAATAATGTTTCAGGTTTTCCACAATCAAACCAACCTTCCATTTGAAATGTTGTTATATAAGCATTTTTTTCAATCATAATCTTAAAAGCATCAGTTAAAAAGAATTCACCTTTGGTTTTTCTATCTGTTTTTATCATTTCATCAAGAGCATCAAATAATAATTTTGTATTATTTATAAAATATATTCCAATCATTGCATCCATTGGTTTAACATAATCTGGTTTTTCTACAACATCAACAACCTTATCGCCTTTTAATTCAACAACACCAAATCTTCTTGGATCTTCAACTCTTTTTACTGCTAAGGCAGCATCCTTTTTTGTTTTTAATCCCTGTTTCATATCACCAATGAATATTGTATCACCATAAATTATCAAAATCGGCTCGTTTTTATTTATAAAAGGTTCAGCTAAATAAATAGCATGTCCAGGCCCCATTGGTTTTTCTTGATAAGCAAAAGCAAAATTCATATCTGGATAATTTGCTTCAACATAATCTTTTATTTTACTTCCTAAATAACCTAAAATTAAAACAACATCTTTAATGCCTAATTCTTTAACTTGATCTAATATATGTCCTAGTATTGGTTTTCCAGCAACATGCAATAGTGCTTTTGGCAAAGTAAATGTATGTGGCCTTAATCTAGTTCCAAATCCAGCAACAGGAATAACAGATTTTATTTTTATCACCTTCTAATTAAAGTTTTTATATTTCAGTTATTTTCTCTAATTAATCTTTTAAAAAATTATTTCTTATTTAAGATTTTTTGTTTTTATAATTCCAATTTAAATCATGTTTTTATAAATTAATAAACTATTTTTTTAATTTATTTGAAATTAATATAATTAAAAGAAAACCCAAAAAACAATAACTAATCAAATAAAATAACTCAAAATTAACAAATTTAAAATTAATCAATTTTAAAAATAAATTTAAATCCATACCAAACTCAAAAATCAATATCTTTCTAAATAAACCAGATGCCAAAACAAAAGGATTTTTACTTGCAAAAAAAGAAGCACTTTTAGGCATAATCTCTAATGGAGTAATTGCATCACTGAATAAAAAGAAACCTAAAACTAAAAAAGTAGTTGTTAAAATTGAAGCTTGCTCATTTCTTATTAGAATAGCAATTATTAATCCTATATAGATAAAAATTAATGAAATCAAAAATATAACTAAAAACAAGCTTAAAAAATTTGAAAAAACATTTATTTTAAAACTATAATAAGCAACTAACAAAAGCACAATAACCTGTAAAAAAACAACTAATATAATTGTTATTATCAATCCAAAAATAAAAATTAAGATATTAATTGGTGTTATTTTATTTCTGTAAAACGCTTTTGAATTAAATTCACTCAACGAAACAATATTAGAAAACAAAGCACTAATGAAAATAATAATTATTGCTAGCATTCCTGGAAATGCTATCTTTATATTTTCTAAACCAGGTTTTACTGGCTCAAAATTTTGCAATATAGGTTTAATCAATTTTTCAGCTAAACCTGGTTCCAATTTTGATAGCTGAACTAAACTTCTATCCAAATCTTTTTGAATTTCTCTCACAGCAGTGACAGAATAATCAATTTTAATAATATATTGTTCTGTTAATTCCAAATCTTTTTCTAGCATAAAATTTAAATCATCCATTAATTTAATTGCAGAATCAAATTCTCTTTTTTGATCATTAGTATAGTTATAATATCTATCAATGCTTTTTTTGAAGTTAAAAATAGAATTTTCAACTTTTTCTATTGAAATAATAGTTGCTAAAATTAAAAAATCTTTTTCAGTATAATTTATTTCATAAAAATTTAAATTATCTAAATAAAAAACACTATTATTGATAATTGTTAAATTTAATTCATCTAATTTTCCAATAATCTCTGTATCATTATCTTGAGATATATTAGAATTCAATAAATACATAATTTTGCCAGATTCTTCATAAGTCTTTATAACATAAAAATTATTAGAATACAAAATCAAATTTTTTTTCAATTTATCTAAATTCTCCAATAGTGATAAAGTATTATTATTTAATTCATCATAACTTTGATTAACATTTTTACTTGCATTATTTAATCTTATTTGCAAGTCCTTGCTTTTATTATAGATTGGTAAAAATTCCTCTCTAATTTCAATTAATCTTTTTTTTCTCTCAATTAAATCTTGTTTTATTTGATAAGATTGATTAATTAACAAATCAATATCATCCCTTTTTTGTTTTAGATAAATAACTAATCCTTGAACATTAGCAAAGATTGTTTTAGCACTCTCAATACTAATTTTTTCACTTTCATTTCCGAAATAATCAGAAAAAGCATCCACAATTCTATTTGAAAGTGCTTTTTTGGAATTATCAAAATAAAAGGTTATTGCACCAGAAGGAATATCATTATTATCATCACTTTTTTTTATATAATACTCAATACATAAATGTAATTTTTGTAAATTAATATCCTTGATACAATCATCCACTTTTTCATATTTATATATTGTGGCAAATGTAAAATTTTTGAAATTATTTTCAACAAAAGAAATATCATTAGAGACAACACCCAAATTAATATCATGTAATTCATTTCCAGAATACGCAAAACCTATTAATAGTATTAAGGTTAATGGGCCTATAACTAATAAAAATAAAGAACTTAAATTTCTAAATAATATCTTAAAATTCTTATATTGTTCAAATAATAATCTTTTAAATATTTTCATTTTATTAATTTTTTTTAATTACTTTTAATTAAATTACTTTTAATTATTTTATTTTTAGATTTTTTATTTTATAATATCTTATATTTACAAATTTGTTAATATTTCAATTCGTAAATTCTTCAAATTCCTTTAATAAATCCATATTTTTATTTATATCCATAATCTTATATCTACCTTTACTTAACAAGCATACTTTATTACAATTTTCAAGAATCTCTGGAAAAATATGACTAACTAAAATTATTGTTTTGCCTTTTTTGTTATAATTATTGACAATTTTCCAAAACTGCTTTACTAATAAAGGATCTAATCCTGTAGTAGGTTCATCTAAAATTAAAATTTCTGGTTCATGCAATAATGAAATTGCAAAATCCAGTCTTCTTTTCATGCCGCCTGATAATTTCTCTGCAATAGTGTTTAATGAATTATCTAATTCAACAGATTTTAGAATGTCTAAAATATAATCTTTTAAATATTCTTTTTTAACATCATAAAGATTAGCATAATAAACCATATTCTCATAAACACTCAATTTATAATAAAAAGAATTTTCTTGTGTTGTTAATCCAATAATTTTTTTTAATTTATTATAATTTATTTCTTTTCCTTTGTATAAAATTTTTCCATCATCTGGTTTATAAATACCCATTAAAATATTCAACAAGGTGCTTTTTCCACTTCCACTTTTTCCTATAATACCTAAAACATCACCCTTATAGATTTTCAAATTAAAATTATCAATTATTTTTTTCTTGCCAAAACTTTTACTTATGTTAGAAAATTCTATAATTACATTTTCATCTTTTTTTTTATCAATGTTTTCCTCTTTTTTATTTTCTTTACTAAAATGCATATTAAAAATTAATTGTTTTTGTTTTATAAGTTTTTCTTAATTTTAATCTCGCCATCTAACCTCAACATCATCAGTTCTTTCATATGGTTTTATTTTTGCTTCTTCTGTTTTTATAGTAATTCCATTTTTATACATCAATAAACCTAACCAAGCTATCATTAAACCATTATCCACTAAAAACTCATTAGGTGGAGCAAAAAATTTTGCATTTCTATCTTTACACATAATTGAGCACATTTCCTTTAATCTTTTATTACAACCAACTCCACCACCAATAATTAATTCATTTTTATCACAATGTGCCATTGCTCTTTCACTAACTTCAACTAGCATAGAAAAACTAGTTTCTTGCAATGAATATGCTAAATCTTCAATTTTGTATTTATTTGATTTTAGTTTATTTTTTAAATTAGTTAATACTCCACCGAATGAAACATCCATACCTTTGACAACATAAGGCAATTCTATATAATTGGAACTTTTTTTTGCTAATTCCTCTATTTTTGGACCACCAGGAAAACCCAATCCAAATTCTCTAGCAACAGAATCTAATAAATTTCCTATTCCTATATCTAAAGTTTCACCAAAAATTCTATATTTGCCATTTTCATAAGCAATAACTTGAGTATTAGCGCCAGAAACATACAATAAAACAGGATCTTTGCATTCTGAAAATAATAATCTGCCAATTTCTAAATGAGCAATACAATGATTAACACCTATTAATGGTTTATTATACTTCAATGATAAGGATTTAGCAAAAACACTTCCTATTCTTAAAGAATGAGCAATTCCAGGCCCTATTGAAAAAGCAATAGCATCTACTTCATTAATAGATATATTAGCTTTATTTAGTGCTTCATTATATAGCTTATCACAAACCTCTAAATGATGTTCAGCCATCTTAACAGGGATTAAGCCACCTGTTTTTGTTGTATAAATATCTCTAACATTAGATAAAATTTTTTTCTCTTGTTTTTTTACATCCTCAAAAACAATTCCAACTCCAAAAGTATGAGCAGTTGATTCAATTCCTAAAACAATCATAAAACTTTTAGAAATAACTTGTTTTAAAAAATTTATTCATAATTTATCATAAATATTTTAAATTTTTAAGCATCATAATGCCATCTCCTTGCATGAGGAGGAATATAATTTTTAGGTTTATAATCTACTACACTTTCACTTTCTCCTAATAAAATAACAGCATTATTTCTTATTTTTTCAATTTCTCCTTTATATCTACTAAAAAACCCATCTGTTGGGATTTTTTCGTTTAATTTAGTTAATAAGTTAATAGCTTTTTCATATTGGTTTATTCCTACATATTGTGAAGCAATTAATAAAGAATTTTCTATAATTCCAATTTGTTGTCCTAAATTATATGTCTCAAAATTTTTTATAGAATCTAAGACAATTTCTAGAGATGTATCTAAATATTTTTCAGCTACTTTTCTATTAGAAATTAAATTTAAACCAATCAATCTTAAAACTTCTTCAAGCATTAAATTTTCATATTTTTTTTATATTTAAATTTATGTTAATCACAGCTTAAATTAACAAATTAAATATTCCTATATTTTTTATACTAATTTTTTCATACTAAAATAAATTTTTTACTAATAATTTACTAACTAAATCGCAAACTATAAAAAGAAACTAAAATTAATTTTTTTTATGGCATTATTTGATGATATCTTAAAAAGCAATGAATCTCTATTTATGGATGCTGTTGTTTTAGATTATGATTATTTGCCAAAATTAATTCCTTATAGAGAAAAAGAACAAAAGCATATTGCTTTATGCATTAAACCTTTATTTTCTCATAGAAATGGCACAAATATCTTAATTCATGGTCCACCAGGGGTAGGAAAAACAGCAGCAGTTAAGCACATATTCAAAGAATTAGAGGAAACTACAGATGAAGTAATTCCTATATATATAAATGTTTGGCAAAAAAACACTTCCTTTAAAGTTGTTATAGATATTTGTGAACAATTGGATTATGTTTTTACACAAAATAAAAAAACAGAAGAATTGTTTAAGATAATAGAAAATCAATTAAACAAAAAAGCTGTTGTTTTTTGTTTTGATGAGATTGATAAAGCAGAAGACCTGGATTTTTTATATTATATTCTTGAAAAAATTTATAGAAAAACAATAATCTTAATAACAAACTATAAAGAATGGGCAATTGACTTAGATGAAAGATTAAAATCAAGATTAAATTTAGAATTATTAGAATTTAGAAAATATAATGAATCAGAAATAAAAGGCATTTTAGAAGAAAGAAAAAAATATGCATTTGTTCCAAATGTTTGGGATAATAATGCTTTTTTAAAAGTAGCAAAAAAAACAGCTGAAATAGGAGATGTTAGAACTGGTCTATATTTATTAAAAGAAGCAGGTAATATTGCAGAAAACAGGGCATCTAGAAAAATTGAGATTCAAGATGTAGAACAAGCAATCTCAAAAATAGCAGAGATAAAAACAAAAAAGACAGAAGAACTAAAAGAAGATGAACAATTAATATTAAACATAATTAAGGAAAACTCAGGTAAAAAAATAGGTGATTTATTTAATATCTATAAGCAAAAAGGCGGCTTAGGTGTTTATAAAACTTTTCAAAGAAAAATTGACTTTCTAAGTAAAAATAATTTCATAAGCACAAAAAAACAAACAAATGCAGAAGGCAACACAACCATAGTTAAATATGAAAGAGAAACTAAACTAGATGAGTTTTAAACTATTTTCTTTTATTTTTTTTTAAAATAAATCTTTATTTTTGGATTAAATTCTTTTTTAGAATTTTATCAAGATAATACCCACTAATAATCAAACCTAGCACATATCCAATAAAATGAGAACTAATATTAATTCCCAAATCTAAAGCTTTGTCGATTGTAGGGAACAAAAATAAAAATACAATAAAATGAAGAACTAAAATTAAACCGATTAAATATTTAATTTTCTTAAAATCCTCTCTATGAATTTTTGAAAATAAAAATAAAATTAATAAAAAAATGAAAATTAAAATAACAAAAAACGAGAAACTAAAATAATCAATGTACTTATTTAGATATAATCCATATGAATAAAAAATCACAAAAAAAATAGAAATTAATACTAAATTATACAAATTAAATTTCATAAAATTATGTTTTTTTTCTTTTGAAATATAGTATAAAATTGAAGAAAAAAATACACCAAACAAAGCAAAAACAATTCCAGAGCTGCCACAACTAATAATAGTAGCATTTGAATTAAATTTGAGTATTAAAAAAAATATTACTTCAATAAACCAATAACTCAAAATTAATAAAAAAAATAATTTTGATAATACCTTAATCTCTTCTAATTTGTAATAAATAAAACTGAGTGCAAAAACAATTAAAAAATAATATTTTAAATTAGAAAATAAATGATTTACATTTTCATGAATAAAAGAACTAGTAAAAAATTGCCAAATTTCAGGTTTTGAAACATTTAGTTTTAAAATAAACTTAACAGATTCATTAGGAATGTAAAACAATAAAATCAACAACAAAGGAAAAATCAAAAAAATAGGTTGATTTAAAACATTAAAGATGCTTTTTAATATAAAGTCCAAATATGAAAACACTGTTTTAAATAACTTTTTTAAATATCCCTTCATATTTACTTTTGTCTAATATTTTTATCTTTTTATTTAATTTATATTATGCATTACAATAATGAGTATATATTATTCATTACTAGAATAATCCATAATTAAATCTAACTTATTAATCTTTCTTTTAGCATCACTTTTAAATATACACAAAACAATCTTATTTATATGGTATCATTAAATCCAGAAAATTCAGAATCAAATGACATAATTACATATGATGCTCTTTTTGAATTAGTAAGAAATGAGAAAATTAAAGAAGAATTAATAAAAATCAATCCAAAAATTTATGATCAAATTATCAATTATTTGAAAAGTAAATTAGAGATTTATAAAAATTTCAAAGCAAATGAGTCAGAAGCAGAAAAAATAAAAACACAAATAAATAGTGCAAGAAAATTAATAAAAGAGTGGTATGAAAAAAGAGAAAAAAAAATTGCTCTCTTAGCAATAACAAAATCAAGAATAAAAAATGTTGATGAATCCTCATTATTGCCTGAAGAAAAACTAATGCTAGATGAATTAACTCAAACATTAGAAAAGTATAGACAAAATATACTATTAAATCTAATAAATCTAAAAAAACCTATAATTGAAAATGAAAATAATAGAAATTTAGATATCCCAAAACCTATCTTGCAAAAAGAAAAAAATCTAAATCTGGAAGAGAAAAATTCTTCTACAAATATTATAATAAACAAAACCAACATAGAAGAAAAAAATGTTAATCTAAAAGAAATTAATCAAGCGGAAAAACAAATGCTTAAATTGAGAATTTTTGAAGATTTGCCTAAATTTTTAGGCACAAATTTAGAAGTTTATGGTCCTTATAAAGCAAATGAAATAATTGAATTGCCAAATGACTTAGCAGAAGTTATTATAAAAAGAAATAAAGGAGAAAAAATTTAATTAAATTTTAAAACAGATAAAGCAGTAGATAAATCCTTATTCTCAATAACAATAAATAAATCTCTCCAACAACTCATTTCTTCTACAATATTAATACCTTTCTCACTAAACAAACTATAAACATAAGCAACTACACCAGGAGTTGTTTCAATCTTTTCGTCAAAAACAATAGATATTTTTATTAAATTTTGGTTTATTTTTAAAAGCCAATATCTTAATTTTTCCTTTAAAAAATTTAAAAATTTCATAGAAGTTATTATAGTATATGTTTCCTCTCCTTCAATTAAATTAAAATCTTCCTTCTCTTTTTTTATATATCTCTGTATAAAATTTATAATTTCAAAATCCTTAGGTTTTTCTATAATTGCAATTAAGATATTTGTTCTTACAATTAATTTAGAATTTTTTAATAAATCTATGATTTCATTTTCTAACAAAATATTCTTACTATATCTTATATATAATCTTTGAATTGATATGAGAACTGCTTCAAATTTATTTAATTTTAAGTCTTTACAAATTTTTCTTGATAAAGCAGAATAATTTATTAATCCTTTTTCTAAACATTTTTTTATATCTGGATAATTATTAATATAATCTTCAGTTTGTTTTGCAATACTCTTTCTTTCTATTACAATTTTTTTATTTTTTTTCATCTTACATAAATATAAGAAACAATAATTTATAAATTTGTCTATTTTTATACATTTTTGATATAAAATATAACATTTTATACATCAACTTTATAAATTAAAAAATTAATTATTTTCTTATGAAAAAACAAAAATCTAATAATAAATATTATAAAGTTAGTTCTTATGAAGCAACAGAGCCAAAAAAAGTATTATTACTTTATTCAGGCGGCTTAGATACAAGTTGTATTTTAAAATGGATACAAGATAAATATAAAGCAGAAGTAATTACATTAACATTTGATTTAGGGCAGCAATCAGATGATTTGAATAAAATTAAAGAAAAAGCATTGAAATATGGTGCAAAGAAAGCAATAGTGTTAGATGTAAAAGATGAATTTGCTAATAGATATTTAAGCAAGGCAATTAAAGCAAATGTTAATTATCAAGGAGATTATAGAATTTCAACTATATCAAGATATATAATGGCTGAAAAAGCAATAGAGATAGCAAAAAAAGAAAAATGTGATACTATAGCACATGGGTGTACAGGAAAAGGCAACGACCAATTAAGGTTTGAAAGTTCTATGATTGTTTTAAACCCAAACATAAAGGTATTAGCACCAGTTAGAGAGTGGTCTATGGGTAGAGATGAAGAAATTGAGTATGCTAAAAAGCATGGGATAGAAGTTATACAAAAAGCAGATTTTCCATATTCATCTGATGATAACATGTGGGGCATTACATGGGAAGGTGGTGAAATAGAAGACAATAATGCTGTTCCAATGATAGAAAAATTTGTTGCTATTACTTTACCTGAAAATGCACCAGATAAACCAGAGTTTATAGAATTAGAATTTGAGAGAGGCATACCAATAAAATTAAATGGTAAGAAAATGAAATTATCACAATTAATAAATGAGTTAAATAAAATAGGCTCAAAACATGGAATTGGTTTAGTTTATATGATAGAAGACAGAGTAGTTGGATTAAAAGTAAGAGGTGTTTATGAACACCCTGCAGCACATATAATAATAGAAGCACACAAAAAATTAGAATTATTTATAGGCACAAGAGAAGAAAACGAATTTAAATCAATAATAGATTTGAAATGGGGGTATTTAGTTTATGGTAGTAAATGGTTTGACCCTTTGATGAATGATTTAAATGCTTTCATAGATAAAATGAATGAAAGGGTTAATGGAAAAGTAAAGGTTAAATTATACAAAGGAAAAGCAGATGTAGTTGCATTTGACAGTCCAAATAAAGTGTATAGTCAAAAATTAGCAACTTTCAATAAAAACATGGATTTCAACCAAAATTGCAGTCCTGGGTTTATTGAGATATTTACATTACAAATGAAGATGGCAAATCAAGTTAAAGATGGTAAAAATGGCAATAAAAAAAATATGGGGAACTAAAAAAACCAAATTAAATAAAGATATAGAAGATTATACAATTGACAGCGATTACATTATTGACAATTATTTTATACCTTATGATATTAAAGGCAGTATAGCACATGCCAAGATGTTAGAAAAAATAAAGATTTTAAAAAAAGAAGAATTAAAACAAATTGAAGAAACCTTAAAAGGTTTAAATGATTTAT
Organism: Candidatus Woesearchaeota archaeon; assembly: GCA_038874655.1. Lineage (GTDB taxonomy): Archaea > Nanobdellota > Nanobdellia > Woesearchaeales > GW2011-AR15 > JAAXVZ01. The sequence continues at coordinate 169,699 of JAVZBY010000002.1, forward strand.
ATTATAGAGGTGAGTTTAAAGTATTTAAAGAAGAAGATTGTCATTCAGCGATTGAGAATTATTTAGTTAAGAAATTAGGCGATTTAGGTAAAAAAATACACACAGCAAGAAGCAGAAACGACCAAATAATGTGTGCTTTAAAACTATATATGAAAGACAAGCTAAAACAAATAATTGAGTTATGTTATTTTTATTCATTACATTTACAAAACTTTAACAAGAAATATGGTAATATAAAAGTTATTGGTTATACACATACAAGAAGAGCAATGCCTTCTACTATTGGTTTATGGATACAAAGTTTTATTGAAAGCAATGAAGATAATATAAAATTCTTGGAAAATGTTTATAAGATATTAGATAGCAATCCACTAGGAACAGGTGCAGGATATGGTTTGCCGATTGATGTAGATAGAGAACTAACAACAAAAGAATTAGGTTTTAGCAGAATACAAGAAAATCCTATTTATGTACAAAACACAAGAGGTAAAAATGAAGCAATGTTTATTTATGCTTTATTAAATATAATGTTAGATTTAAACAAATTAGCAACAGATATAATATTATTTTCAACAGACGAGTTTGGTATTTTAGAATTAAATGATAACATAACAACAGGTAGCAGTATAATGCCTAACAAAAGAAATCCAGATGTTTTAGAAATAATGAGAGCGAAATCAAAAGAAGTTGAAAGTAATTTGTTTAAAGTTTTAAGCATTTATCAAAACCTTCCAAGCGGTTATAATAGAGATATGCAATTAACTAAAAAACCAATTGTAGAAAGTTATGAAATTACAAAAGATAGTTTGAAAATAATAAAAATTGTTTTAGAAAATATAAATGTTAATGAAAAAAGATGCAATGAATTAATGAAAGATAAAAATATAAAAGCCACAGAGAGAGTTTATAAATTAGTTAAAAAAGGCATACCTTTCAGAGAGGCATATAAAAATGTCAAAGAACTATTATAAAGATTATAAAAAAGAAAAAATATTCTAATTTTTTATACAATCTCAACTTTTTTTGCTCTAAATCCTTTTCCTTGTAAATGATATTTCTTGCATTCCATACATTGATATTTTAAATCCACTTTTTTAGTTTGCTTTTTACCAGTCATCTTAAACTTAGTTACTGCTGGCTTAGAATATCTACCTCTATTCCCATATCCACGGGCTTTTCCCCTTCTTTTAGCTCTAATCTTAGAACCATAAGACAAAGGGCTAGGTTGTCCTTTTTTTACCTGGAAAATCTTACTTTCAGTATGCTTTTTACAATAGGGACAATAAGTTCTTCTTGTTTTTGGTAATTTCATAACACTTTGGAAAAAAAAGTGATTTATAAATATATCGCAACTATAATAAATTAGTTCATATTTTAATTTTATATGAAATTTTTGTTTATTGAAGCAAAATATAATGGAAAAATTGATATTCCTTATGAAATAATTGAAAAATTACCAAAAACCCTTTATCTTTTCATGACATTACAATTTATTGATTCTTTAGAAAAAATTAAAAAAAAAATAGAAAAAACAGGTAGAAAAGTTTTAATTACAAAAACAAAACATACAAAGTATCCTGGACAAATCTATGGTTGCAATTTAGAAAAATTTGAAGGTGCAGATGCTTTTCTTTACATAGGAGATGGTTTGTTTCATCCTAAAGCATTAGCATTAGGCAATAATCAAGAAATTCACATATGGAATCCAATAAACAAGGAATATAAAGTTATAGATAAGAAAATAATGGAGCAGGAGATAAAAACTCAAAAAATAGCGTATTCTAAATTTTTGATGTCAAAAAAAGTAGGTGTTTTAATATCAACAAAACCAGGGCAAAGTTATTTAAAATATGCTTTAAAAGTAAAAGAAAAATATCCAGACAAAGAATTTTATTTTATAGTTATGGACACAATTGATTTAAATGCATTAGAAGACTTTAATTTTATTGAATGTTGGCTAAATACAGCATGCCCAAGATTAGGATGGGATGACACTAAAAGAACAAAAAAACCATTATTGGATATAGGCACAGTTTTATAACTTCTTTTTATATGAATAAATGAATGAATAAGATAAATATAAAAATAAAAACAATATAATACACTAATAATCTAATACTTTAATAATCTTTTAGAAAGCTTTTAGAAACTTTTATATATTTTACTATAATTTTTAAAATTAGTGATGAACTATGGTAGAATTAGGTGGTAATATAGAATTAATAGGTTTTGATAGAGAACCATCAGAAATGGTTGTATTAAAAAAAATAATAGGTAATTATGCTAGAAAATTTTCAGATCATTTTGGCAATGATTATGAAAAGTTAGTTTTAGACTTAAAACATGTACATGGTGAAAAATCAAATAAATTTGAAATCTCAGCCAGATTATTAACAAAAAAGAAACAATATAATGCAGAAATAACAGAGAATAATTTATTCTTTTGTGTTGCAGAAGTCTTAAAAAAAATAGAAACACAGATACATAAATAATATAACTTATAACATTAGATTATAAATTATATTATTTTTTTTCTTATTTAATTTAATGAAAACTTTTTTTAATTAGTTATTTATCTTATTCTAAATTAGATGATTTAAAATGGGAGAAATTATAAAAAAAATATCTAAAATACTTGAATTAACATTAAAAATAGAAATTTCAGAATCTTTAATAGAAAAACCAAAGCCTGAATTAGGAGATTATGCTTTTCCTTGTTTTAGTTTAGCAAAAGAATTAAAAAAAAACCCTATTGAAATAGCCAAAGATTTATCTTTTAAAATAAATAATTTAAATGATCCTTTATTTGAAAAAGTAGAATCAATAGGTCCATATGTTAATTTTTTTATTTCTAAAAAATATATCGCAGAAACAGTATTAAAAGAGATATTATTAAAAAAAGAAAAATATGGTTCTCAAAATAATAATGAAATTGTATTAATAGAATCACCAGGCCCTAACACAAACAAACCATTGCATTTAGGTCATGTTAGAAACATTCTATTAGGGAATTCAATAGTAAATATTTACAAATTTTTAGGATATAAAACCTATAGGGTAGATATAATAAATGACAGAGGTATTCATATTTGTAAGTCAATGTTAGCTTACAAAATTTATGGTAATAATCAAATGCCTGATAAAAAACCAGATCATTTTGTTGGCGACTTTTATGTCAGATATGCAATTGAATCAGAAAAACATCCTGAATATGAACAAATGATACAAGAAATGTTAGTTAAATGGGAAAACAATGATGAAGAAACAATGAAATTATGGCGTAAAATGACTGATTGGGCATTACAAGGCTTTAAAGAAACTTATCAAAGATATGGTGTTGTAATGGACAAAGCCTATTATGAAAGTGAGCATTATAAAAAAGGAAAGGAAATTGTTTTAGATGGCTTAAAAAAAGGTATTTTCTTTAAAGATGAAAAAGGTAATATTGTTGTTGATTTGACAAAACAGGGATTAGGAAAAAAAGTTCTTTTAAGAAATGATGGCACTTCTATTTATATAACACAAGATATTGCATTAGGTAAAATAAGGTATGATGACTTTAAAATGGATAGAATGATTTATGTAGTTGGTAATGAACAAATTCATCATTTTAAAGCATTATTTGAAATTTTTAAATTATTAAATTATAGTTTTGCAGATAAATGCTATCATTTAGCATATGGTATGATTTCTTTGCCAGAGGGAAAGATGAAATCACGAACAGGCAAGGTTGTTGATGCAGATGATTTAGCAAATAATATGCATGATTTAGCAAAAAAAGAATTAGAAAAAAGGTATCCTGCATTAGTAAAAGATAATCCTAGAGAACTTGATAATAGGGCAGAAAAAATTGCAATGTCAGCAATAAAATACTTTATTTTAAAATATGATCCTATGAAAGATTTTGTTTTTAATCCTAATGAATCATTGTCTTTTGAAGGAGAAACAGGGCCATATTTACAATATACATATGCAAGGGCTTCAAGTGTAATAAAAAAATCAAATAAAAACATTTCAGAAAAATCGTTTTCAGATAAAGAATTAGAAAAAATAGATTACAATTTGTTAAACACAAATGAAGACAGAATTTTAATAAATAAATTAAAAGATTTTCCTGAATTAATTATAAAATCAGCAAAAGAATATAGTCCTGCAATTTTAGCTAAATACTTGTTTGAATTATCTCAAATATTTAACGAATATTACCATAAAAACAAAATCATACAAAATACAAACATACAAAATACAAGCAATAACAACTCGCTGGAATTAGAAAAAGCAAGACTTTTATTAGTTGAAGCAACTAAAATAGTATTAAAAAACGGCTTAAATTTATTGGGTATTGAAACATTGGAAGAGATGTAAATTTTAAGTCAATCTAATAAATAAAAAATTAGAAAATGAAATTCATAGATATCCATTCCCACTTAGACCCTTATTTTTATCCTGACATAGATGAAGTTATAAAAAATCTGCAAAGAAACAATACAATAGCAATAGCAGCAGGCATAAATCCAGAAACAAATAAGCATGTCTTAAAATTAAGCAAAAAATATCCTAAATTAGTTTATGCGACATTAGGTCTATATCCAAGAGATGCATTTACAGAAGAAGAAATAAAAAGCACGGGATTTAATGTAAACTTTGATGTAGATAAAGAAATTGACTTTATTTATCAAAATAAAGATAATATTATAGGAATAGGAGAAGTTGGAATGGATTTTAAAAACGGAAAAGATTTAGAAATGCAAGAAAAGGATTTTAGAAAAATTATTGAATTGGCAATTAAAATAAACAAGCCATTAATAATACATTCAAGAAAAGCAGAATTAAAAGTAATTGAAATTTTAGAAGAATATTCACAAAAATATAATTATGAAAAAATAATAATGCATTGTTTTACAGGGAATCACAATTTAGTTAAAAAAATAAGACAAAACAAATGGTTTTTTTCAATCCCAACAAGCATTGTGAGAGATATGCATTTTCAAAAAATAGTTAAAGAAACACCATTAACACAAATCTTAACTGAAACAGACAGCCCTTTCTTAAGTCCATTTAAAGAAAAAAGAAATGAGCCGATTTTTGTTAAAGAAACAATAAAAACAATAGCAAAATTAAGAAACACTCCGGAGGAAGATGTTGCTAATTTGATTTATTTGAATGCTAAGAGGGTTTTTGAGGTTGAGTTTTGATTAAATCTGTTCTAAACTTATTTGGATATAACAATCCATTTTTATAGATATGATTTATCACTTCTTTTTCCTAAACATCTCGTTTTGTTTCTTTTTCCTTATTGTTTCTGTAATTTTTTCATTAATCTTTTTTCCTATCTCTTCAATTTCTCTGTAAGGAATTAATTCCCATAAAGTTCCTTCTTTAGGTATTATAGAGGTAATTCTTCTTTCTATAGGACTAATTATTTCTAATCCTGTAAATCTTTCGCTTTTTATTTTTCTTAAGAAATACAATGAAAAAATCAATCTTAATAAAGCAGATAAGCCAAAAACAAAATAAAATAAATTACCAAAATAATCTAAAGGAAGTTTAGTCATTAATTTTCCACCTATAAAAGCGCCTATAAAAGTAGCAAATCCTGCAAAAAAATTATAATATGAAAGCATTCTAATTCTTTCCTCTTTACTTGTGCTTTCCAAAACAAAATTACTGGTGCTTAAATTATAAGCAGCCCAAGCAGCTCCAGAAAACAATTCAATAATAAATAAAATCCAGGGATCTTTAAAAATAATCCAGAAAACAGGAATCAATGGAATAAGCAAGCCACCAATTCCTAACATCCATCTGCTTCCTTTTTCATCAATAGTTTTACCCCACAAATTTAAAACAAGAAAACTTGAGATAATTGCACCACCATTAACAATTGAATATGTTAAATAATCCATCTTTAAATATTGAAGCATATAAACAGAAAAAAATGGAGCAGACATTCCAACAGCAAATTTAATCCATGAGTTATACATTACAAATTGCCCAAAATTACTTTTTCTTATGTTAAATAAAAATTTAAAAAATGAAAGTTCTTTTTTCTCTTCAATTTTATGGTTAGGTTCATAGAATCTAGTTTTAATTAATGTTGAAACTAATCTAGAAAAAAAAGCAGTAAAAAATATAATTCCAAAACCAATAAAAGAATTTATATTTTTAAAACTTGATAAAACAAAACCAGCAATTAGAGAAGATAATAATGAAAATAAACTAGATAACTGGTTCATTCTTGCTAGTACTTTTCCTCTTTGTTCTGTGCTTACTATATCAGCAAGCAAACTATTGAAAAATGGATTTAAAATTGAATTGCTAATTGCTTGAATAATTAAGAAATTGATTAATAAAAAATAATTCTTGCTCCACAAAAAAGGAATTAATATTATAGGAAGCCACATTAAAGCATCAATCAAAGCAGCAAAAACAATCACCTTTTTTCTTGATTTTAATATATTAATTAAATCAGATGTAAAAAGTTGGAAAAAAGAGCCAACTAAATTAGGTGCAGCATTAATTATGGAAATAATATCATTTGGAGCTTTTAATGCCAATGCAAAAGGTATTACAAAATTATTATTAATTCCATCTTTAATAGAAGCATAAATACTATCTAAATAAAATAATTTATTTGTTTTAGCTACTTCTTTATAAACAGCAGTATTTTTATCTTCTTTATCTTTATTTTTCAAAGTCTCTTTTTTATCCATTCAATCACTTCTCATCTTATTACTTTTCGCATTAAAATATTTATGATAGAGGATTACTTTTTAATCAAAAATATTATATTTATATATTTTTACATCTTTCAATAATAAATTAAATAAATTTCATTAAAAAAGTTTATCAAAACTATAAAAATATTTTAAATTGGTGGTAAAATGTTAGATATTAATTTAGTAAGACAAAATCCAGATTTAATAAGAAATGATCTAAAAAAGAGAGGTAGATTAGATTTATTAAAAAAACTAGATGATTTAATTATTTATGATAAACAATGGCGAGAATCTTTACAAAAAGTGGAAAAATTAAGACATTTAAGAAATGTTTTAAGTAATGAAATAGCACAATTAAAAAAACAAGGAAAAGATGTTTCTGAAAAATTAGAGCAAGTAAAAAACATTCCAAATCAAATAAAAGAAGAAGAAGAAAAAACAATAGAACTTCAAAATAAAATTAAAAGCATAATGTATGAATTGCCAAATATTTTACATGAAAGTGTTCCAATTGGTAAAGATGATAGTGAAAATGTAGTTGTAAAAGAATGGGGCACAAAAAAGAAATATGACTTTGAACTAAAAAGCCATGTTGATATATTAAATGAAAAAGACCTAGGTGATACTGAAAAAGCATCAAACCTCTCAGGAGCTAGATTTTATTACTTAAAAAATGAATTAGTCTTATTAGAAAATGCTTTACAAAGATTTGCATTAGATTTTTTATATAAAAAGGGATTTATTTTAATGCAAACACCTTTAATGTTGAGACGAGAACCTTATGAAGCAATGGTTTCTATGCAAGATTTTGAAGATGTAATGTATAAAATAGAAAATGAAGATTTATATTTAATAGCTACAAGCGAACATGCAATAGGTCCATATCACATGAATGAAACCATTGATGTAAAAAATCTACCCTTAAAATATGCAGGCATAAGCTCTTGTTTTAGAAAAGAAGCAGGTTCACATGGAAAAGACACAAAAGGTATTTTTAGAGTCCATGTTTTTAATAAAGTTGAGCAATTTGTTTTTTGCAAACCAGAAGATTCTTGGAAAATCCATGAAGAATTAAGACAAAACATGGAAGAAATTTTTCAAGCTTTGGAAATTCCATATAGAATTGTAAATATTTGCACAGGGGATATTGGCAATATTGCAGCAAAGAAATACGATTTAGAGGCCTGGATGCCTGTCCAACAAAAATATAGGGAAATGTGTTCTTGTAGTAATTGCACAGATTATCAAGCAAGAAGATTGCAAACAAAATACCAAGATGGTGATAAAAAAGAATTTGTTCATACATTAAATTCAACAGCAATAGCAACATCAAGAGCAATAGTAGCGATAATTGAAAATAACCAAAACAAAGATGGCTCATTTAATGTGCCAAAAGTTTTATGGCCCTATATGAATGGCATAAAAGTTATTGGAAAAAGATAAATGTATTTAAAAAATTAAATTGAAAGTAAGATTTAGAAAAAAATATAAACAGTAAATTTTTAATTTTTTTAATGCTTGAAACTTTTTTTACTAAATTCTTGGAATTAATGCAAAAAGATTTCTCTAGTAATTTATTCAATCTTTTAATATATGTCTTTGGCATGGTAATTTATGTTGTTGTTATTTGGCATTTTTATAGAAATCTATCAAAAAGAGAATTATTTAGAATATTTACAAAAGATTATTTAACTGGTTTTTCATTAATAATTGAAAAAATAAAAGAATTCTTTGATTTTGTTTTGCATTACATAATTATTTTTCCAGTAATTACTTTTATTTGGTTTTTAATTTTATCAGCATTTTTATTATTTCTTTCAAAAAGCAATGATGTTTCCCAGATATTAATAATGTCAATTACAATTATTTCTACATCAAGAATAATGGCTTACTATAATGAAACATTGGCTGATGAAGTTGCTAAATTAGTTCCCTATGGTTTATTAGGTGTTTTTATAGTGGATCCAACATACTTTTCATTAGAATTAACAATTGAAAAATTTTTATCTTTGCCTAATTATTTGCATTTAGTTGTTCAGTATTTATTAATTTTAATAATTTTAGAAGTTGTATTAAAAATAGTTTATTCTTTATTTACATATAAAAAAATTAAAAACAAATGACACTAATTCCTAATTCAATGCATTTTTTAAATAATCAATTAATCTATTAATTTTAGTTCTATTTTGAATGGAGATATTGTCATATACTTTTCCAATACCTTCTTGATTAGTCATTTCTTGTAATCTTTTGACAATTTCTTCTAAATGGGATTTACTATTTTTTAATGAACTTTCAATATTTTCAGCACATTCACCAGAAACTTTTAATCTATAAGAGCTATCAAAAATAAAAGAAGATTTTGGCATTATAGGGATTTTACTTTCATTAGGCATGTAAAAAAAACTTTTTCTTTCAACATCAATTGAAACACCCATTACTAATCTTTCAGGATCATATGAAATTCTAACAATATCATAAGAAAAAATCTTTGCATCATTTTTATTACTATTTTCATTACTATTTATTTCTTTTATTTGACTATATTGTAAAACTATTGTAGTTAATCCATTTTCTTCATTAATTTTAAACTCTGGAATTGATTTTTCTTCAAATATCATTTTTTTCCACCCCAACAAATTTAAAAATTTAATTAATTATATTAATCTTTTTCTACTTTCTTTTAGAAAAACTCTTCTAATCCCTTTTGTTTATTAGTTCTATTTTGTATGCTAGTAATATTTAAATTTTTATTATTCTCTATCTCATTGCTTTCTTCATCATCTATTTTTATTGCAACTCCATTAAAAACAGGAATTCCATAATTACCATCATATCCAGGAATAACCTTTATTTCTTGATTTCTATTCTTTAAAATAAATTCTGCTAATTTTTTATCAACATATCTTTCAATTTCTTCTATTGGTGTTTTTCGCAATATATCAAATTCACTTCCTAATTTACCAACTAATTTATAATAAGTTTCCCAAACAAACTTAGATGAAACATTTTTTCTATAAACTGCACTAATCAATTCACTTAAAGGAAGCAATTTTTTAAAATCAATTGCATCTTTAGGTTTAAAACCATAAGGTCTATCAGCTAATTCATTTACTCTGTGTTCAACTCCAATAGTTAATGGCTTTCTACATTTTGGACAAATATTTTTCAATTTAATTGCTTCTTCTGGAGAAACAGAAAAATTGCAATTTCTATGCCCATCATAATGATATTTACCATATCCAGGATCAACTTCAATTGTTTCTTTTAACCCTTGTTTTGTTCTTATTGCTTTTATAATATTATCGTATGTAAATTTGTCTTCATCCTCAAAATCAAAAATAGTTGTTTCTCTGCCTAAACGCCATGGCCAATAACTATGACTGTCTGAAAAACTAACTAAAGAAAATCTATCTAATTTAGAAAGCCGCCAATTCATTTCAGGATCACTAGATAATCCTGTTTCTAATGCATATATCTTATTTGCTTTTTCCTGAAATGCCTCTTCAACAGAATTAAAACCAGAATTACTTCCAAACAAACCAAACCAAGGTGTCCAAACATGCGCAGGAATTATTTCAATTTTATCGTCAATCTCTTTCATTATTTCAGTAAATTCTGGACAAGACATCCCAAAAATAGGTCTGCCATCATAATCAATTCTGCCTTTTTTCAATAATGCTTCTGAAACTTGTTCTGCAACATCAAAACTTTTAACCCAAACAATATTATGGATTTTTCTTCCTTTCCCAGCTTGGCTATAAATTAAAGAGATTTCACTTGTTAAAATAAAAGGAAAATTATTTTTTGTTCTTAAAATTCCACTGCCATCTTCATTTAGACTTTCTTTTAATTCTTTAATCCACTTTGGATGTTGAAAATCACCAGTTCCTAATAAATTAATGCCTTTAATTTTTGCATATTTCTCCATATTTTCTATATTCAAATCCTTGGAGCATGCTCTACTATATTTTGAATGCAAATGCAAATCTGAGATAATTTCCATTAAATAATAAAATTTGTAAAGTTATTTAAAAGTTGTTGTATATATTTTGTAAATAAAATTTTTCATCTAAAAAGATCTTAAACCTAATTAAAAAGTAAAAATAGTTAAAACAAAAAATATAAATATATGGTTTTAAACCATAATACTATGGTTTTAAGTAATAATAAAAAAGAGTCAAAGATAATAAATCTTAAAAAAACAGATTTTAAAGAAGAATATTTGAATATACTTAGAATATTAATAGAAAATTCTGATAAAGTATATAGCATAAGAAAACTTTCTCTCCAAAGAAATATAAATTATAAATCAGCATATTATGTAATTTTAAAGTTAAAGGAGTATAATATTATTGATTTAGAAAAACAAGGAAATACTTCTTTTGTAAAATTCAATTTTAATTTTCATGATTCAGTATTCTTAGTTGAAAATCAAAGAAAAAAAGATTTTTTAAAAAATGATGATTTTAATGTTTTATATAATAGAATAAGTCAAAATATAAAAAACCCTTTTTTTATTTTATTAGTTTTTGGCTCATATGCCAAAGGAACACAAACAAAAAATTCAGACCTAGATCTTTGTCTAATAACAGATAATGAAAATATAAAAAAAGAAATTAATTTAATAATTGAGACAATACCCTATGAAATTCATTTTTTAGATTTTACAACAAATGAATTTTTAAAAATGTTAAAAACAACAGATTTCAATATTTCAAAAGAAATAGTAAATAACAAAATAATTCTTAATGGCATAGAATTATTTTATAATTTAATAAATAGGTATAAAAAAAACAAATAAAAAAATTAATATACTAATTTATATTTAATTTTATATTAAAATAATATTAAAAAAATATATAATTTTTATTAAGCAAAATTTGATAATAACTAAAAAATGTTGTCTAAACAAAGAATAAAGGAAGCAGAGTTAAATTTTAAACAATATTTAAATGAAGGATTATTAAAAAAAGAATTATACAGAAAAGAGATTTATAATACATTTATCGATAATTTTAACCAATCTATAAAGTTGCTTAATATTATTAATAAAGAGAATATTTCTAATTTATGGCAAATAGTTGTTTCTTATTACACTATGTTTTATATTGCAAATGCTTTTCTTTATAAGTTAGGTTTTAAAACAGGAAATAAAATAGTACATAAAGTTGTCTCAGATTCATTAATTGTCTTAGCTAGAGAAAAACTGAAAGAAACATATTTAGAAGATTATGAAACTATTAAAAATGAAGCTTTGGAATTAGCTTATAATAAAGCAGATGAAATTCTAGATTACTATGATAAAGAGAGAATAAAAAGAAATATTTTTCAATATGAAACACATGAAGAAATAAAAAAATCAAAAGCAAAAACTTCTTTTGAAAGAGCCATTTTATTTAGTAATGAAATCTTAAAGTTATTAAATAAAGATAAAATCTAATTTATTATTAACATTATTATGCAACTTACATTATCATGCAACTAATTTATTAAAAAAGTTAATCAAAATGCAATTCAAAAATTTTATATTAGACGATTTCCAAGTAGAAGCAATAAAATCAATAGAAAACAACAACTCTGTTGTAGTTTCAGCAGCAACAGGAACTGGAAAAACACTTATAGCAGATTATATTATTGACAAATATCTTAAAGAAAACAAAAGAATAATTTATACTGCTCCTATAAAAGCTCTTTCTGCACAAAAATACAGGGACTTTAAACATGAGTATGGTGAAGAAAATATTGGAATAATGACAGGAGATGTTGTAATAAATCCAAATGCCCCTGTTTTAATAATGACTACAGAGATTTACAGAAACATGCTTTTATCTAAAGATGAAGCAATTGATTATGTAAAATATGTTATCTTTGACGAAATACATTATATAAGCGATATAGAAAGAGGAACTGTTTGGGAAGAATCAATAATCTTTTCACCTGAGGAAATAAGATTTTTATGTTTATCAGCCACTATTCCTAATGCAGAGCAATTTGCAAAATGGATAAGCACAATAAAAAAACATAAGGTTGATGTTGTTAAATATGATAAAAGAGCAGTTCCATTAGAGCATTTAGTTTATGATCCTATTTTAGGATTAACAAAGATAGATGAAGTTATAAAACATAATAATTCTTTGCCTAAAAAAAAGCAAAAATCAAAAAAAGATAAAAAATCAGAAATACTAATTCCAAATCACATTGATTTAATAGCCCAAATTCAAGATAGATTGCCGGCAATTGTTTTTGATTTTTCAAGAAAAGAATGCGAAAAAAAAGCAGTTGAATTATCACAAAAAATTGATTTTTTAGATTCAAAACAAAAAGCAAGAATAGTAAGCTTAGCTAATGACTTAATTAGTCCTGAATATAGACAATTAGAAAGCATTCAAACATTAAAAAGAGTGTTAAGTAAAGGAATTGCATTTCATCATGCTGGCTTATTGCCAAAAGCAAAAGAATTAGTTGAATTATTATTCTCAGAAGGCATAATTAAAGTTTTATATGCAACTGAAACCTTTGCTGTTGGTATAAATATGCCTGCCAAAAGTGTGGTTTTTGCTTCTTTAGAAAAATTTGATGGTGCAACTTTTAGATATATTAATTCAAAGGAATATTTTCAATTAGCTGGCAGGGCAGGAAGAAGAGGTATTGATAAAATTGGCTATGCAATTGCAATTATAGAAAGAGGTTATACTAATTTAGAAAAACTAAAACAAATGTCAACAAAAGATGATATTCCTATTACTTCTCAATTTAATTTAAGTTTTAATAGTGTTTTAAATCTTATAAAAAATCATGAGCCAAATGAAAGAGAAACTATATTGAAAATGAATTTTGATTATTTCTTAAGAAAACAGAGTAATGCACAAGTTAGAATAATGGCTTCTTATAACCATAAATTAAAAATCTTAAAAATGATGAATTATGTATCTGGTGAAAAAAATAAAGAGCAATTAACAGAAAAAGGACTTTTTGCAACTAAAATTTATTCCAATGAATTAATGATAACAGAAATCTTTTGCTCAGATTTATACAAACAATTTAATGAAACAGAACTGAACATAATTGTTGCATCTATAGTCTATGAACCAAGAGGTAAAGATTATTTTACAATGAAAGGTATAGAAAAGACATATGATAAAATAATGCGAATTTTATCAACACATAATTATGTAATAAAAAACATTAATAAACTATTCTTGAAAAGAATGATTAGGGTTATAGGAGATTTTTCTAATGGCTCAGATTTTACTGATTTATTAGATTTGTGTAATTTAGATGAAGGCGATTTAATAAGATTAATCAGGCGTGTTATTGATATGTTAAGACAAATAAAAAATGCTACTTCTGATTATGAATTAGAAAATAAAATTTACACATGCATAGAAAAATTATATAGGGATGTAGTTAAATTTGAGTTTTAATTTTTTTATATTTCCTAGTTTTATATATTTTTAAATTAAAATTTAGATTACTTAAAATTAGAAACATTTTTATAGTTTAAGTACAAAATAATTTTAGGGGTGGTAAAAATAGTTAAGAAAAAAGAATCTCAAAAACAAGATTCTCATGAAAAGAAACAAGAAAAATCACATGATTCCAATGGGGAAAAAACACAAGAAATAAAACATGTTGAAACTAAAACAAAGCAAGAAAATCATGATGATGGAAAAACAATAGCAATAATTTCTTATTTAACTTGGATAGGATTATTAATAGCATTCATAATGAACAATGAAAAGAAAGATGAATTTGCCAAATTTCATATAAGGCAATCATTATTATTAACTCTATTAGGAATTGCATTGTCATTTGTTTTTTGGCTTCCTTTAATTGGCTGGGCTTTATCAATTGCTTTTATTGTCTTTTGGATAATGGGCTTAATCTCAGCAATAAACGGAGAAGAAAAAGAACTTCCTGTTATTGGAAAATACGCACAGGAATGGTTTAAGGGGCTGTAGGTTTTTTATTTGTTTTTTATATTTTTTTTAATAATAATTATCCTCTCCATCCTTTACTTGTATAACCTCCTTGTTTTGCTTGTCTTTCTAGATAATTGTTTGCAATATTTCTACTATTTTTATGTGAATTCCTTTCTCTTAATTGTGCTAGTATAGCATCATTTTTTTCTTTTGGAGTTGGTTGAAGATTATAACTAGTTTCTTGTTGTCCTTCTAATATGCCGTAAACCTCAAATACATTAAACATGCCTTGTTGCAGATCACCAACTAAAATTACTTGATTTGAGGGACCAGAAGCATTTTGTAATAACCACTCTAAAGTTTTTATATCTACAGAATTTGTAGGAAATTGAACAGCAATTTGATTTCCATCTGATGTATAAAATGTCCAATGTGAAACATTATCTTTGATTTCAAAAGGACCACTTGGATTAAAATATCCTTTTACAACTTCGTATTGACTAATTCCATCAGGTATTTCACTATTATTCCAAGGTTCATTAAAAACATGTAAAACATTCATTTCTAAACCACTATATTTTTGTGCTTCATTTTGAGGTATTTTTACTATTTTTCCTTGTCCAAATGGGACACCATCCATTAATAAAGTATATAAAGTTTTTTCAGATAATGCAAAAACACCCTCTTCAGTAATAAGAACATAAGATCCACTTTGATTTTCTGGCAGATCTTTATTTCCAAATCTTGCTAAAAAAGGAATTTGTTGTGTAGCTGTAGGAAAAGGAGGCATTGCTGTATTTCTTAAATCTAACCAGGGACCTTTACAAGAAAAATCTAAACCATCATATTGTAATGCAACAACCACCATTCTTAGTTTATTATCCTTTTCCTCACTTTTAATACTCACTTTATAATACCACAAATTTTCATTTGGTCCTTTTCCAATATTCTTACCACAATATTGTTGTGCAATGGCAGCAACTTGGGAACCACTAAGTCCTTCTACAGTAGAAATAACCTGTTCATTTGATGAACAACCTGCAATAAGATTAGCAGCTACTATCAAGATTGTAGGTAATAAAGTTATCCTTTTTTTCATTTTAATAACCTTTTATTTTTTAATTATATCTATTTTTTAATTTTTTATAAAAAGGGACTACTATATAAACCTTTCTATTTTTTACCACTATTTAGTAATAATATTAATTAATGAAATATTTAATTAAGGGCTTAGAAATAGCATAGCCAATAGCACTAGAAACACTCATTATTACAAATTCAAATACATTTTGAGCCAATCTATCACTAGGTTTAATATAGGAAGGATTATTTATAATACTAGGTTTTTCTGGCATGAGTTTTGATAAATAATAAATTCCAAATATACCTAATACATCAAGATAAGAACTACCTGAAAAACCATTATAACCTGTTTCTTGTTCAACTGCTAAAACTATTCCAGCAAGTCCACCTGTTATAATAGGCATAAAACAACCAGTCATTATTTCATTAAAAAAAAGGTTATATTTAAAATAGTCTTTTTATTTTTTAATTATTATTTTTTTAATAATATTTTATTTGTCCATCAAAATAAACCCCTTTTTTCAATTCAATAGGACGCCAATCATCAATAACTAAATTAGCATTAAGCCATTCTGCTAACTCTTTAGGATTTCCAATTGTTGCAGATAAAGCAATAAATTGTGCTTTTTTTAATATCTCTCTAAGTAAAGTAATAACAACCTCAAGAGTTGGTCCTCTTTCTGCATCGTTTAACAAATGAATTTCATCAATAACAACTGTTGCTATTTTTGTAATCCATGGAGCTTTATGTCTAATCAAAGAATCTAATTTCTCGCTAACAGTCACAATTAAATCATAATTAATCAAAAAATTATCAGCAGAATCCACATCTCCTATAGATAATCCAACTTTTATATCTTTATATTTTTCTTTAAACTCATTAAATTTCTCGTTTGCTAAAGCTTTTAATGGAACAACATAAACAGCTTTCCCTAAATTATTATAAATGCCTTCTAACATAGCAATTTCAGCAATTAGTGTTTTTCCCGATGCAGTAGGCGTGCATATAAGTAAATTTTTCCTTTCTAATAATCCTGCTTTAATTGCTTTTTCTTGGCTAGGTCTTAACTCATTAATACTTTTTGATAAAATATCCTTTAATCTTGGATTTAATTTTAACTCTTTTATTTTCATTTCAACATAGATAAAAAATATTAAGGATTATAAAAGTCTATCTTTTAAAAATATTAAACTTTAATTAACTATAACCCTTTATAATAAAAACTAAAAAATAAAAAAATATAAAAACCCTGAATAAATAAAAAAATAATATGGATTTTTTAATAATCTTTTTTATAATTGTTTCAATAATTTTATTTATTCTATTTATAAATTTAATTAAGGGGATTTTCAAAATTGCAATAACATTTATATTCATTATTTTACTAATTTTTTTATCATTTGGTTTATTAGTTTATTTAGATGCCAGAGATATAATCCAAAACACAAATAATAACACAAATATATACCTTCTCAAAGATGATAATCAAATAATAACAGGTTTTACAATGCATCAACTTAATCTATCAACAGCAAAATCATTGTCAAAAAGAGAAATAACAAAACTTGAATCACTATATGAAAAAAAGGACTATACCAATCTTAAAGGAAAAAATTACAAATTAATAATTATTGATAGAAAAGCATTTCCTAAAACAGAGGATTTTGACCCTGACAAAATAATAAACTCAATTAATGATGAATCTCAACTTAAATTTATCCAGTCTATTGTTCAAGATAATTATAGCGATCCAAAGGCAATTGCATTTACAATGCTCATTTCATTAAGTTTAAGAAAAGATCCTCTATTTTTAATTAAAGAATATAAAAAGGGAAACATAATCCTTTATGAAGAAAATTTATCATTTAAAATGATCAAATTTTTTATAAAAAAAGAAAAAATTGAGCCAAGTAAAAAATGAAAAAAACAAGAATTTTTCTTTTACTAATACTAGCAATATATTTTTTGACCTTTAAATCTTATGCACAGACAAAAATTTATGAAGGTTGGCTTTATAATTCAAATTCATTTAAGATTGATGATACCCTTTACAAAATATATATTGAAGAAAAAGGTAAAGGAATCTTGTTATTTTCTGATAAAAAAACTTTCTCAGTTAATCTAAACTCATGTGAAGAAATTGATACAAAAGTATTATGTTATAACATAAGTAGTTATGATTCAAGCTTAAAAGATTACAAAGCATTTATCACTTTAATTGAATATCAACCAAAAATTGAGATTTCAAGAAAGATAACTAAAAATATCTTGTCTTTTGGTGAAACTGCATTATTCACGGTGGAAATTAAAAATACTGGCTTAACAGACACAGAAATTTATTATGAAGATCAACTGCCAGAAAACATCAAAATAAAAGATGTAGATAATTGCTATATTTCAAACAATTCTATTTATTATAAGGGTAAATTAAACTCTAATGAAAAACTAAAAATCCAATATGAAATTGAAGTTGTTGGTGAAGTAGATAAATATACAAAAGCAAAATTAATTTACTATGAATCAGGCAATAAAAAAGAGCTTTTCACAGAAACAATTAGGTTGTATTCAGAACCCATTCTGAAAATTGATTTAATAAAAGACAAGGAGGATTACCAATTAGATGAGGAAATGAATTTTAGTTTAAGTTTAACTAATAAAGGGAATTCAGAAATTAGATTAAATTTTTCACTAAATTTTCCTAACTCTGTAGAATTAATCACGGATTCTTATAAAAATTACGATACTAATGATAATAATTTATTATCAGAAACAAAATCTCTTTCATTGAAATTAGAGCCAAATGAAACTAGAAAAATTAATTATAAAATTAAAAACAAAAAAACAGGTTTATTTTTTATAACCTTAGAAGGTTTTTATTTATATAAAAGTAGGAATTATAAATTAAGTAATCAAAAATTAGGGTATGTAGTTCATAATGAAGGAATAGAAATTTCAACTTCCATAAAAGATCCAGATTATGTGTATAGTAATCAAAATTATTTATTATATGTTAAAGTAAAAAACAAAAATTCTTTTGCAAAAATCAAAAATGCAAAATTAAACATAATATCCAATTTAATAAATTTTGATACATTTGAATTAAAACAGATTAATCCTAATGAAACAGCATTCTTAATTAACAAAGAAATAAAAATTCCATTTGTTGAAAATCAAGAAACTTACAAATTAAAATTTAATCTCACATATAAAACAGATGAAGATGAATTCTTTAGTGAAATTTTTGAAAAAACAATTATAGTAAAGCCAATAGAGCAATTAACATTAAAAATTAATATGCCTTATACAGCATATGAAGAAAATGAAATAGAAGTCAGGGTAGATATAAAAAATCCTGGAAATTCTTTAATTAAAGATGGTTTTATTGAAGCAATTATTCCTTCAGATTTTAAAATAATTGGAGTAAGTTCAACAAACTTTATAATAAATAAAAGTCAAGAATTAAATATTTTAAATTTTAAAATTATTCCTAATTTAGTAGAATCTGAAAAAATTTACAACATAACTTTTGTTTTAAAATATTCTGATCAAAATATACCTTATAAAATAGAAGAAACAAAACAAATAAAAGTAGCTCAAAAAGTTCCTGAATTCTATATAATGAAATATGCTACAACAAAACCCTCTGTAGGTGAAATTATAGATGTTGAATATAATATAGAAAATAAAGATCAAAGTATCTATGATATTAATATTATTCCATCTGAAAATCAGTATATAGATATAGTAAACAAATTTGAAACAAAAATAAACGCATTAAATCCAAATGAAAAAATAAAATTAAAAGGCGAACAAATAATACTAAAAAAATCTGGAAATTTTGATGTTGGTCAATCTTTAGTGATTTACAGAGATTCAAAAGGCAGAATATTTAATTTGACTTCTTCAAGCATGATATTAAATGTTGAGAATAATTCAAATATTAATTCTCCATTGATAATTATTTCAAAAACAATTTCACCAAAAAAAGACAAATATTCTTATGATGATGAAATAGAAATTATAATAAATTTAACAAATCTAGGCACAAAAGGAGCTAAAGTAAATTTGACAGATGAATATATTAATCAAGAAATTGTAGTTCCTTTTTATTCATCAAAAACAATTTCTAAAAAAATAAAATTAAACCAAACAGGCAAAATCAAATTTCCACAAACAAAAATAATATATGAATATAATCATAATATAATAAAATCCTTTTCTAATAATCTCGAAATTTATGTTGACAATAATAGTAATGAATTAAATGAAAATACTCATTTATCAGAAAAAAATAATAGAGAAACTTATAAAAATGAGTCATTACAAGAAATAGAAAGTGTAAATAAAAGCAAAAATGAAACAAAAAACATTATAATAAAAATTTTTAACTGGTTTAAAAGCTTGTTTAAGAGATAAATAGCTTCATAAGAAATAAAAAAATTATTTATTAATAAATTCAATAATCTATTGAACCATATCTAAGAATCATTGAAAAAATTTATATATTTTAGATGCATAATTATTTTTATGACAAAAACCTTAACAAAATTAAAAATAAATAAACTTTGCAAAAGATGTAATTCAGAAATGACTGTTAAGGGCATAAATGAAATAGGAAAAACAAAATATTACATATTATATTGCGAAAAATGTAAATACAGTTGTGCCAGAAGCTCTGAGTAATATATATTTAATTTTTTCATATAACTTTATTTTTCTAAAGCAGTTATAGAATAGTTTATTTTGTTAATAAACTTTTTTAATACTAAAACTTTCTAAATTTCTATGGATATAAATGATTATTTCGATAAAAACACAATGAGTATTCATCTGAAAGAAAAAAATTATCCTTATGCTAAAAAAGGATCTCCAAAAAAATGGAGCTTTGAAAAAATAGGTAATAGTTTAATTACTAAAGAAGAATTACTTGATTTAATTAATAATATTGAAAAAAATGCAAAGCTAGAATCACAGCATGAATATAGTTCAATTTATCAAAAAAATGATTTAAGAATTATAATCACAATGCCGCCATTTTCAGATACTTTAGAAATAACAGCTATAAAGCCAATAAAATATTTAAAACTAGATGATTATGATTTAAAAAAAGAACTTTTTGATAGAATTATTGAAAAAGCAGATGGTTTATTAATATCTGGGCCTCCTGGGCAGGGAAAAACAACATTTGCAAGAGCAATAGCATTATATTTTTCAGAACATAATAAAATCGTTAAAACATTAGAAAGTCCAAGAGACATGAATTTGCCAGATAACATAACGCAATTTTCATTGGATAAATCAAATCATAAAGAGATAAGAGATGTATTATTATTAACAAGACCAGATATAACTATCTTTGATGAAATGCGTAATTTGGATGATTTCAAATTATATACAGATTTAAGATTGTCAGGAATTGGAATGATAGGTGTTTTACATTCAACAAAACCAATAGATTCAATCCAAAGATTCATAGGAAAAATAGAATTAGGCATAATACCTTATGTTATTGATACATTAATCTTCATAGAAAAAGGTTCAATTTCAAAAGTATATGAAATTCAGATGACTATAAAAACACCATTTGGTATGAAAGATATTGGTTTAACTAGGCCAATAATTTTAGTTAATGATTTTTTTACAAAAAAAACAGAATATGAGATATATTCTTATGGTGATGAAACAGTTGTAGTCTCTGTTGATGAAACTTCAAAACTTGAAAAAAAAATATCAGAAAAAGAAGATATAGAAAAAAAAACTTTAAACCCAATAAAATTAGAACTTTATGATAAAAAAATTAAAGAAATAGAAATCCCAAGAAAAAGCATAAAATTTTCAATAAAAGTTGAAAACAGATATTTAACAATAATCCCTAATGATAATCTACAAGGCAAAGAAATTTTAATTTATATAGATAATTCTTTTTTAATGACTGCAAAAGTTAGCAAAAAAAATCAAATAAAAATAAATTTAGATTCTAAAAATGGGAAATTATTTTATTCAGCAATTGTCTCAAAAAGGATTGTTGAGTTAAGAATATAATTTTGAGTTAAAATATAAATGACAATAAAATTTTTATAATAATTTTTACATTTTAAGTAAAAAAATTTTTAAACTTTGAAATTTCTAATTAAAATATGTCTGAAATTCCATGGTATGCTTGGATTGGTGTAGGTTTATTAGTTGGAATAGTTTCTTTATTTATGGGTTTTTTAAAGCCAGTTTCTTATGATGCTTTTTTTAAGTTAATGTTTTTTATTTCTATAATAATGATAATTTATGGATATATAAAAATGAAAATTAAAGAAAAATTATTTATGGAAGAATTAGAAAAAAGAAGATTATCCAGAGGTGAAAGGGAAATAGAGATTAATATGGAAGATTTTAGAAACAAACCAAAACTTAATCCAACCTCTTATAATTACAATTCAACTAACTACTCTCAAAGTAAATATGATTCTAGTTATGCTCAATCTCAAAAAATACCTAACCATTATGGAACGCCAAGAACTTTTAATAATATTAATCAACAACAAAATACACAAAAGCAAAATTACTCTAATCCTTCTGTTTCTAATAGTAATAATTTAAACCAATATACCTCAAATAATCAAAAAAATCAAATCAATACACAAACAAATAATCAATATACCCATCATTCAACACATCATTCTGCTCAAATGTCTTTAAATCAATCTTCACATCATACATCACTTAAATCACATCATCAAACAAAGGATCATTCACAAATAAATTATCATTACCAATCACATTCTAGAAACTCTCAAAATACTCAAAGAATATGCCCAAATTGTAGAACACCTTTATTAAAGGAACATAAGTATTGTCCTATTTGTAATGCGAAAGTTTAATTATAATTCTAAACCCTTAATAGGATAATAAATAAATCCTAAAATTTAAACCATACTTTTTTAAAATTTTCTAAATTCCAATATTAGCCATGTCTGATAAGATACTAAAAAAAGAGATTTATAAAGGAAATAAAGAAAATTCTATTTTCAATTATTTAAAAACACCCTACACAGATGAAGAGATTTATAGTATTTTACATCCTTATTTGAGAAAATGGTTTAAAGATACATTTCAAAATTTTTCAGAGCCACAAAAATTTGGCATTATTCCTATTCACGAAAGAAAAAACACTTTGATTTTTGCACCAACTGGCACAGGAAAAACATTAACAGCTTTCACTTCTATTATAAATGAACTAACTTTTTTAGCAGAGAATAATAAATTAGAAAATAGAGTTTATTGTGTTTATATAAGCCCATTAAAAGCATTATCAAGAGATATTAAAGTTAATTTAATGGAACCATTAGAAGCAATAAAAAAAATTGCTAAGCAAAATAGCAAAGAAATTGATATAAGAGTAGGTGTAAGAACAGGAGATACAACAACAAGCCAAAAATCAGAAATGCTAAAAAAAGCACCACATATTTTAATTACAACACCAGAAAGTTTTGCTATTGTTATCACATCAAAAAAATTTAGAGACTTAATGAAAAATATTGGCTGGGTTATTATTGATGAGATCCATTCAATTGCAGGCACTAAAAGAGGTGCGCATTTATCTTTATCCTTAGAAAGATTACAAAATTTAACTGATTTTACAAGAATAGGATTATCAGCTACAGTTTCTCCATTAGAGGAAGTTGCTAAATTTTTAGTTGGAAAAGAAAAAATAATGGAAAATGGAAAAGAGATTTTTAAATTTAGGGGATGTAATATTGTTGATGCACAATTTATAAAAAAAATGGATTTAAAGGTATTAAGTCCTGTTCCAGACATAATAAATACAAGCCATGAAGTAATGCATGAGAAAATGTATGAGTTAATTAATGATTTAATCCAAAGCCATAAAACAACCTTAATTTTCACAAATACAAGATCTGCAACTGAGAGAGTAGTTCATTATCTAAAAAATAAATATCCAGAGCAATATACAGAAAAATTAGGTGAAAAGGACTCAAGATCCTTAATTGGAGCACATCATAGTTCTTTAAGCACAAGCCATAGAGTTAGAATGGAAAACATGCTTAAAGAAGGAAAACTAAAATGTATTGTTTCTTCAACTTCTCTTGAATTAGGAATTGATATTGGTTATATTGACTTAGTTATTTTATTAGGTAGTCCAAAATCAGTTGCTCGAGCATTACAAAGAATTGGTAGAAGTGGTCATAGACTGCATGAAGTTTCAAAAGGTAGAATAATTGTTTTAGATAGAGATGATTTAGTTGAATGTGCAGTATTATTAAAAAGTGCTATTGAAAAAAAGATTGATAATATCTTTATACCAAAAAATCCTTTAGATGTTTTATCACAACAGATTTTTGGAATGGCAATTGAAGATGTTTATCATATTGAAAAAATCTATGAAACAGTGAAAAGAAGCTATAATTTTGAGACATTAACAAGAGAAGATTTTGATTCTGTAATATCTTATTTATCAGGTGAGCATGTTTCATTAGAAGAAAGAAATGTTTATGGAAAAATTTGGGTTGATAAAGAAACAGGTAATGTTGGTAAGAGAGGAAAAATGGCTCGTATGATTTATATGACAAATATTGGCACAATTCCAGATGAGTCATTTATAACAGTAAAAATTGGAAATGAAGTTATCGGAAAAATCGATGAGCCATTTTTAGAGAGATTAAAAAAAGGAGATGTCTTTGTTTTAGGTGGCGATACCTATGAATTTTTACATGCAAAAGGCATGGTTGCTTATGTAAAAACAAGCGCTGGCAGACCTCCTACTGTTCCATCTTGGGTTTCAGAGACATTACCATTAAGCTTTGATTTGGCAATGGAAATACAAAAATTTAGATATCTAATGGAAGAGCAATTTAAAGCAAATAAAACAAAACAAGAGATTATTGAATTTATTGATAAATATCTTTATGTTGATAAATATGGGGCAAACTCTATTTATGAATATTTTAAAGAGCAATATTTATTTTCAGAAATTCCACATGAAAAAAAATTAGTTATAGAGCATTTTAAAGAGGACAGAAATAAGTTTATTGTTTTTCATACTTTATATGGAAGAAGGGTAAATGATGTTTTATCTAGGGCATTAGCATTTGCGATTTCAAGACAACAACATAGTGATGTTGAAATAAGCATTTCTGACAATGGTTTCTTGTTATCTTATAAAGGAAATTTAATGGCTGTAAAAGCTTTAAAAGCAATAAGAAGCCAGGATTTAAGAAAAATAATGTATTTGGCTTTGGAAAAAACAGAAATACTAAAAAGAAGGTTTAGACATTGCGCGACAAGGGCTTTAATGATTTTAAAAAATTATAAGGGCTTTACAAAAACAGTTGGCAAACAGCAAGTAAGTTCAATGTTATTATTAAATTCTGTAAGAAGAATTTCAGATGATTTTCCAATTTTAAAAGAAACCAGGCGTGAAATTTTAGAAGATTTAATGGATATCACAAACGCAGAAAAAGTCTTAAAAGATATTGAATCAGGAAAAATAAAGATTGTTGAAACTTTTAAAGATTTTCCAAGTCCTTTTGCATTCCATTTAGTTATCCAAGGTTATTCAGATATATTTAAAATTGAGGATAAATTAGAATTCTTAAAAAGAATGCATGAGAAGGTTTTAAAAAATATAGAAAACCCAAAAGAAAAAGCAGAATTTAATTATCATGAATTATGGAAATTAGCAGAAGAAGGAAAACAAAGAGAAAAACAAGAGCATATAGAAGAACTAAAAAGAATAGCATGGAATTTAGAAATTCCTATGTTTGCAAAAGAGCAAATTGTCAATATGATAGAGGGTAAAGAAATAGAGCAAAATATAATTGATGAATTTAAAAAATACAATGATGAAATAAACAAATTCCCAGAAAAACTTAAAAAATTCATTTTAGATTACCTAAAAAAGAACGATTATCAAAATATTTTATTAAGTCAATTAAAAGATGCTTATAACTCAGTTAAATTTGATGATGATATTTACTTTGAAGCAAAACAAGTAATATTAGGCAAAAGAAAATATGTAAGCAAAAAATTTAAGGATTATTTAGATAACTTATTATCAGGAGCAATTCCATATGCATGGAAAAAAGAGATTGTTAAGTTTTTTATGAAAGTGAGAAATGAACTTGAATAAAGAAAAGAGTTTGAATATACACTATATTAGAAAATATAATAGATGTAAAAATATATAAACTACTATTTATTATCACTTCTTATGTCAGATGATATTTTAAAAAGAAATTTTAAACCTATAAAGAAAAAAACACCAAAAGTTGATTTAATCTTAGAAGATAAAATTGAAATTGCTTCACCACTTAAAAGATTTTTAGCATTTGTAATTGATTTGTTTATAATACAAATTCTATTAATACCTTTCTCTAACTATATAGAAAAAAATCTCACTTTTACTACAGATTTTTCTAAAAACATATCACTTTTAGAATCAAATCCAGAACTATTATCTTCATTATCTTTTTTTGTTTTTATGGTTTTTTTGATATTATTTTTTTATTTTGTTTATTTTGAATATAAATTAGGACAAACACCAGGAAAATTAATTCTTGGCATTCGTGTAATAAATTATAGTCTTGAAAAAAATGCTTCTAAAAAGGCAAATGAAAGTGAGAAATTAAATTTTTTACAATCTGTAATGAGAAATTTGTTTTTTATACCTCTTTTTCCATTTTATCTTCTATGGTTTATAGATCCTATATATTTAATTTTCACACAAAAAAGATTATCAGACAATTTTTCAAAAACAATTGTTGTAAATTCAAAAGAACCTATAACAAAAGAAAACATATTATTAGTTCTTAAAATTTCTTCAATTATTTTTCTTTTTATAATAATACTATCTTACATTTTTCCTTATTTAACAGATTTGCCCCAAACTACCTATGGAAAAAATGTAGCAATAATCCCTATTCATGGAACTATCTCTGTTTCAGAAGGAGATATGTTTTCTTCAGGAGTTGTTTCTAGTGAATCTGTTATTAGTAAATTAGATAAAGTGCTAAAAAACAAGGAAATAAAAGCAGTTATCTTTGATATAAATTCTCCAGGAGGTTCTCCTGTTCCTACTGATGAAATCAGTCAAAAAATAAAAGAATTAAAAAAATACAATATAACTACAATTGCATTAATTAGAGAATATGGTGCAAGTGGTGCATATTGGATAGCAAGTTCATGTGATTATATTTTTGCTAACAGAATGTCTTTAGTTGGAAGTATTGGAGTTATAGGTTCATATTTAGATTTTTCAGGATTATTACAAAGATACAATATAACTTATCAAAGATATGTCTCAGGTGAATTAAAAGATATGGGTTCTCCATTTAAACCAGCATCAGAAGAAGAAAAAAAAGTTTTTCAGAAATTAATTGATGACTTAAATGAAATCTTTATTGAAGAAGTTTCTTTAAACAGAAATTTATCTATTGAAGATGTAAGAAAATTAGCAACAGGTCAAGTTTATTTAGGTATAGAAGCAAAAAAATTAAAATTAATTGATGAAATAGGCACAAAACAAGATGCAATTAACTTTATTGAAAAAAATTTGAACATAAATGCTAATGTTATTGAATATAAAGATACAAAAAGTATTTTTGATTCATTACTAGCATCTAAATCAAAATTAGGAAATTTTATATATCCAATCTTACCTACTATTAATTAGGATTTTAACTATTTATAGAATTAGATAATATAAATAAAAAGTCAAAAACTAAAAAATTATAAAAAAAGAGGGTAAAATGTTAAGTAGAAAATATAACCTTTTTGAAAAATTATTATTGCCTGTTGGTTTTGGTTTAACTTTTTTTGGATTTTATTTAATTTTCTTAGCTGAAAAATTAAATACCCAAACAGCGTGGATAAGATTATCTGCTGTTTTTTCATGGATGATTTTACTATTTTTAATAATAATCTCCTCAGCAACAGAGAATATGAAAGAAGAATTATTATTAATTCAAAAAGAACATTCAAGTGAAATAAAGTTATTGAGAGATATAACCCATGAACAATTAGAAGAAATAAAATTATTAAGACAAGAATTAAAAATAAAAAGATAATTTTTTTGTAATAATAAATTTTAAATATTAGTTTTTTTTTAATATTGATATTTTAATTATATCCCTTATTCATATTAATGGAAGAATCAATCATAAACTTAGTTAAATCAGTTAAAGAAAAAAAGCCTCTATGTATTATTTGTGAAGAGAAAGAGGCAGACTATTGTATTAAAGGTATTCCTAAGGATTGTTATTGTTATGATTGTGCTATAGAAAGCTTTGGTTCTGTGGATGTTCTGGAAAAATTAAACTAAAATTAAACTAATTTTTTTTTAATTAATTTAATTATAATTAATCAAATAATTATTTATAACTATAAATTATTGTATGAAATTATTAACTTTTAATTTTTTGTATATTTTTTAATCATATATTTTTTATTGATTATTTTTAATAATTTATATTGGCATATTTATTTTATTTTATATATTTTAATTAAAGAAAAACTTTATATATGATAAAAATTATATTCTTATTATACACAATTTATTGTGCTGTTTTTTTTATATAACACAATATATTGTGTTTTTATTTTAATCTAATCATTTTTAATCTATTTAATAAATATATAAAAATAGTGGGTGGGGAATATGGGATTAAAAGAAGAATATGAAGTATTTATGTCAAAAATACCAGAAAGCGAAAAACTTGGTTTTAATGACAACCAATTAAGAGTAATTTATGCAAAATATCTAAAAAGGGACTTAGATGGAAATGTTGTTGAAACACCTTTGGGAATGTTCAAAAGAATAGCAAAAGAAATAGCAAAGCCAGATTATCAATATTTTTCTGATAAAGAAGTTGAAAAAATAGAAAATGATTTTCTAGATATGATGGTTAATCTTTATTTTTTGCCAGGAGGTAGAACATTAGCTAACGCAGGAACTCCTGTAAAAAATTTAGCTAATTGTTTTGTAATTCCTGTTGAAGATAGTATGGAAGGCATTTTTGAAGCAGTAAAAAAAGCAGCATTAATTCAAAAAAGAGGTGGCGGTGTTGGTTATTGTTTTTCAACATTAAGACCAAAAAATTCATGGGTAGCAGGTTCATCTGGAATTGCATCAGGGCCAATTTCCTTTATGAGAGTTTTTGATGTAATGTGTTCAACAATTATGCAAGGCAATAGAAGAGGAGCCCAAATGGCTACTTTTCATGTTTGGCACCCAGATATAGAAGAATTTATATCTGCAAAAGATGACTTAACTCAATTTACAAATTTCAATATTTCAGTAATGTTAGATGATAAGTTCATGCATGCAGTTGAGAATAATGAAGACTATGAATTAATTGATCCACATACTAACAAAGTAGTAAGAAAAGTTAATGCTCGTGAATTATTTGATAAAATAGCCTTACATGCATGGAAAACAGGTGAGCCAGGGGTTTTATTTGTTGATACTGCAAACAAGCACAATACAGTTCCACATTTAGGAAAATTTAAAGCAACTAATCCATGTGCAGAAATATGGCTTTTAGATTATGAAGTTTGTAATTTAGGTTCAATAAATTTGGATAAAATGGTCAAAAATGGAAAAGTAGATTGGGATTTACTAAAAGATATAACAAAAAAAGGTATTCATTTCTTAGATAATGTTATTGATGCGGGTGAATATCCTACTCCAGAAATAACAGAAATGGCAAAAAAAACAAGAAGAATTGGGTTAGGAATTTTAGGTTTTGCTGATATGCTTTATCAATTAGGTATTCCATATTCTAGTCAAGAAGCAAGGGATTTAGCAAGAAAAATAATGAAAACTATTGATGAGGTAGGTTGGCAAGAGAGTGAGAGATTAGCAAAAATCAAAGGCGAATTTCCAGCATGGAAAGGCAGCACATTTGAAAAACAAAACAGAAAAGTTAGAAATTGTGCTATAACAGCAATAGCACCAACAGGAACATTAAGCATGGTTGCAGACACAAGTGGTGGAGCAGAACCAAATTTTGCAATAGCCTATATTAAAAACTCACATAGCATAAAACAAAGCTTTACTTATGTAAATAAACACTTTGAAAAGGTTGCAAAAGAAAGAGGTTTTTACTCAGAAGAACTTATGGATAAAATAGCTAAAAAAGGCACACTAGATGAATTTGATGAAATTCCAGAAGATGTTAAAAAAGTCTTTGAAGTAGCCTATAATATAACTCCAGAGCAGCATGTTTTAATGCAAGCAGCATTCCAAGAATATGTTAGTAATGCAGTATCAAAAACAATAAACTTTCCTAATTCAGCTTCAATTGAAGATGTTAAAAAAGCATATTTCTTAGCATGGAAAACAGGATGTAAAGGTTGCACTGTTTATAGAGACGGTTCAAGACAAAACCAAGTTTTAGAAATTAAAAAAGATAAAAAAGATGAAAAAAAGGACATTGAACAAAAAGCAAAAATAGAGAAAAATGAAACAATTATAGATCATAAAGAACATAAAAATAAAGAATCAAAAGAATTAGATTTAAACCTAAATCCAAAACAATTAACACATTGTCCAGAATGCAACACAAAACTAGTAAAGCAAGAAGGCTGTAATATATGTCCTAATTGTGGTTATGGTGCATGTAGTCATTAAATTGTTAAAACTTTAATTAAATTTTTTTATTTAATTTAAATTTCATCAACTGTAAACAATCTAGAATTATTAACTTTAAATAATCTGATTCTTGCACCAGCATCAAGCCAACCGTGAGAGTAATTTAAACAAGCAAATGCATTAATAAAATCCTTATTTTTATAAAAAAATTCAGCATCACTATAATATCTT
This sequence comes from Candidatus Woesearchaeota archaeon, assembly GCA_038874655.1. Lineage (GTDB taxonomy): Archaea > Nanobdellota > Nanobdellia > Woesearchaeales > GW2011-AR15 > JAAXVZ01. The sequence continues at coordinate 200,257 of JAVZBY010000002.1, forward strand.
TTAGCCATATCTAAAAAATCTAATGCATGTTCTTTTCTAGTTTCATCAATCCCTTTTTTATCTACTTCTTCTAATGCTTCTTTTGTTATTGAAAAATACTTTTTTAATTTTTCTTCGCTTATTATGTTTATTAACTTATCATCTTTCATTTTTTTGTTCATGATTACTTAAAAAGTTAAATTATTTTTAAATCATTCTTAAAATTTACCTACTATATTATTGCTATTTACTATTATATTAGTATACTTTTTTCACAACTAATATACAAATAATCGTTAAATTTATATATCTGTTTTAATTACTTAATATTAGTTAGATATACTTAGATTCAAAACTAATTCCTCGATAAAGAATAAAAACAGACCAAAAATAGATAAAAGGCTTCACGATAAAATTATAAGGTGTAATTATGGAAGTGAAACAAAAATTACAGATAAACAAGACAATAGCAATAGCACTTCCTTTAATTTTTGGATTAGCTCTGATTATCTTCCTTACTATGTTAATCTTTAATGTAACTGATTATGGTATAACAATAGCATCTTTTGGTGCTTCTATTTTCATGATACTCTCGCACAAATCAATAAATAAAAAAATGCTTTATGGTTCTTACATAGTTGGAACTTTTGTTGGTTATTTATTTTCAACATTAACTACAATAAAATCTCTAAATGTAGCATTAGCAGCAATCTCTTCAATCTTAATTATGACTCTATTAGATTTACAACATGCTCCTGCAGTTGGTATTTCAGCTGCAATTGTTTTAAACAAATTTAGTTTTTGGGTTGATCTTTTAATTTTAATCTATATATTTTTTATATTCACACTAACTTGGTTATTAAAATTGCATATAACAGATCCAAATAAAGTTTTAACTTATTTGCCAATAGCAGAAATAAAAGAAGAAAAAATAAAATGGAACATTAGAGAAAAAACCACACCGGATTATTTAAAATTAAAACCTTACTAATGGCTAGTTATAAAGTTAGAATTATGAATAAATTTATTTAATAAACTTCTTAGTAAATATAATTTATAGGCTAATGGGTTATCAAAAGATTTATATTCATATAGGTATTACTTATTTTGAAAATGGTATTAGATGAAATTGCTTCTGCATTGGAAAAAAGAAAAGCAGAATTAATTGAAATGCTCCAAAATAGAGATAATCCTTTAGAGAAACAACATCAATTGTATGGTGCAATAAATGAAATAGAGTTATTTTTACAAACTTTAAGTTATTATGAAAAAAACAGAAACGAAGAAAATGAAACTATAAAACTAGTAAAACCACCAGAAAAAAAAGAATCTATTATCTCAAGGTTATTTTCGGGTTTTAGAAATAATAAATAAACAAATTAAATAACTTTCTATTTTAAGTTTTTATTCTAAAAATTTCTGGTTTTTATTTATAAAACTAGGAAATAATTTTTAAACTAAATTA
>JAVZBY010000002.1:201710-274043 GCA_038874655.1 Candidatus Woesearchaeota archaeon
AAATATAATTTTAGATATTTTGATCATACAGCAGATGCGATGTTTGAAGGCTATGGAAAAACAATTGAGGAAGCATTTTCAAATTGCGCATTAGCAATGTTTAATATTCTTACAGACATAAAAAAAGTAAAGCCATTAAAAAAAATCAATTTCTCAGTTAAAGCAGATAAATATGAAAAATTATTATTTGATTTTTTAGATGAATTATTGTTTTATTTGGATACAGAGCATTTAATTTTTTCAAAATTTAATATTAAAATATTAGAAAAAGATAACATCTTTTTTTTAAATTGTGATGCGTTTGGAGATGATATAAAAAATTATGAAAGACATGGAGATATAAAAGCACCTACTTACAATGAAATGCTTATAAAAAAGGAAAAAAATAAATGGATTGTAAGAGCAGTTGTAGATATCTAATCATTTTATTGTTTTAAGGATATAAACAATTTTATAAACAACCCAATTTTTCTAAAAACTATGGTACATGTAATTATGGCAAACTATAATCAAAACCCAAACATAGGTTTATTTTGTTATGCTAATGATAACTATTGTTTGGTTCCAAACAATTTCCCAAAAGCTCTTAAAAAAGAGTTTCAAGATATATTAAAAGTACCAGTATATGAAATAAATGCAGCAGGCACACCATTGTTAGGTGTTTTTTTTAATGGAAATAATGACATTTTATTTGTGCCAGAAATAATGTTTGAATCAGAGTTAAAAGAATTAGAAAAATTAAATATAAAATATAAAATAATAAATTCAGAATTAACAGCATTAGGAAATAATTTTCTTTTTTTGGGAAATAATGTATTAGCTAATCCTGATTATAAAGATTCTTTATTGAAAGATTTAGAAAAGAACTTTAACTTAAAAATAAAAAAAGCTAGAATATCTGAATTAAATATTGTAGGTTCGTTGGCAAAAGGAAACAATAAAGGTTTATTAGTTAGCCCAGATATAAAAGAATTTGAATTAAAATTTTTAAATGACTTTTTAAAAAAAGAATCACTAAACCTAAAAATTACAAAAGGCACACTTAACTTTGGTTCACCTTACATAAGCAGTGCTTTATTATGCAATTCTAATGGTTTTATAGTAGGTGATATTTCCACAGGAGTTGAAATTCAAAATGCAGATGAAGCATTAGGATTTATTTGATATATAAATGATAAAAATAAATTTTAAATAAATAAAAATATTGAATTTTAAAAAAAATGTCAAAACTTAAAATTTTTACAGGAACAGCACATCCAGAATTAGCTAAAAAAATTTGTAATTACTTAAATGTGCCTTTATCAGAAATGATTATAAAAAGATTTCCAGATTCTGAAATTTATGTAAAATCAAAAGAAGTTGTTAGGGGAGATGAAATTTTCATTATACAACCAACTAGTAATCCAGTTAATGAAAATCTTATGGAATTACTTATTATGATAGATGCTTTTAAGAGAAGCTCAGTTGGAAAAATAAATGTTGTTATGCCTTATTTTGGTTATGCAAGACAAGATAGAAGAGCCTCTGCAAGAGAACCAATAACAGCAAAATTAATTGCAAATTTATTAACAAAAGCAGGTGCAGATAGAATTATAACTATTGATTTACATAGCCCTCAGATAGTTGGTTTTTTTGATATTGATGTTGACCATTTTGAAGCATATCCTTTATTTGCACAATACATAGTAAATAACTTTTCAAAAGAAGATTTAAATAACTTAGTGGCAGTAGCTTCTGATGCTGGATTTGTTAAAAAAACAAGAAAGTTTGCTAAATTATTAGATTGTCCTTTAGCAATTATAGATAAAAGAAGACAATATCATAGTGAAGTTGATATTGTAAATGTCATTGGAGAAGTTGAAAATAAAATATGTATTTTATTGGATGATATGATAGACACAGCAAACACAATTTCTGGAGGAGCAAACGCATTAATAGAAAAAGGAGCAAAAGAGGTTTATATATTTGCAACACATGCTGTTTTAAGCAATGATGCAGTAGAAAAATTAAAAAATTGTAAAGCAAAAGAGATTATCTTAACAGATACAATTCCTATTCCAAAAGAAAAGATGTTTGATAAATTAAAAATTTATTCTTTAGCTGAGATTCTAGCACAAGTTATAGAAAGAATTCATGATAAAAAATCATTAGGAGAATTATTTTCATGGGAGGAGAAAGTAGATGTCGCAAGTAAAAGAGAAGAATAAAAAAATAATTACAAAAGAACAAGAATTAGAGCAAGAAAAAAAGGAAAAATATTATGAGCTAAGACAATTAAACGAAAATATAAAAGAATTACATGAACACATAGAAAGGATGGAAGAACAAATAACAGAATTAAAAGCCAATAAAGTCATCTTAAAAAAATTTTCTGAATTAAAACCAGGAAAAGAATTAAGAGTTCCATTAGCTAGTGGCATTTACATAATAGCAGAATTAAAAGACACAAGCAAAGTGATGATAAATGTTGGTTCTGACATTACAGTTGAAAAAAAACCAGAAGAAGTAATAGAAATATTAGAAACTCAAGTTAAAGAATTAGTTGATTATAGAAAGACCTTAGTGGAAAAGATAAAATCAATGATAGAAAGAGCCGAGGAATTACAAAGCTATTTACAAGAATGATTATTAAATAATTTTTTATATAATTTTATTTCTAAACCTAAAATGAAATTAGTTTTAGGTTATTTTAATGATTTTAATTCAGAAGGCTATTTATTAGAATTATATCATTCTAATGATCCTATTATCAAATTTTTATTAACTTTAAAAAAAGATAATTTTGCAATATATGGGCTTTATAATCAGAAGGTCTTATTGATTCCAGATTTAAGCGAATTAAGAAATATTTTATGTGAAAAAACCAGAAGTTTTTCTAAATTAGAAAGATCAGGCTTAAATAATTTAGAAAGAGCCGTAAATGGTAACTATAAATTGGAGCAAATAATTAGGTTAGTCTCTTATAATGAACTTTTATGTATTTTTCCTCTTCCTGGAGGGGGGTTAATTAATTTAAAAGGAATCTACTCAAATCCATACATCTTTAATATTTACTATTTAGTAAATGGCCTTACACAAAATCAAATATCTTTTTCAAAAGATTGGTTTCCTCATTTTTTTAAGAATACGAATGTTAGTTAGTAATCAAAGTATTTTATTAAAGGTTTAATAGTGAAATTTATAAATGTAAAATTTCTCTTTTTATGTATGTTTGGATTTTTAAAAAAGAAAATACAGGAGGCAATAAACTCATTTAAAAAAGTAGATGCAACAGAAGAAAATATAGATCAAAAAGATAAGAAAGAACAGGAAAAAGAACTAAAAAAAGATATAGAAAAAAAAGAAAAAAAGCAAGAGACAGAAAAAAAAGAGACTAGAATTATTGAACATAGAAACTTAGAAAAAGAGTTTAAAGAAAAAACTTTTATTGAAACAAAAGAAAATAAAGAGAAAGAGTCTCAAAATGAAGATTTAAAGAAAGTTCATCAAGAGCAAAAAAAAGTAAAACTAGAGCAAACTAAAGCAACAAAAGAAACATTAAAAGAAGAATTTAAAGAAAAAGAAAAACAAAAAAAACAGCAAAGAGAAATAGAAAAAAAAATTCAGGAGAAAGATATTCAAGAGCAAGAAAAACAACAAAAAAAAGGAATTTTTGATAAAATAGGTGAATTTTTTTCTACAACAACAATTTCAGAACAAAAATTTGAAGAAATCTTTTATGATTTAGAAATTGGGTTATTAGAGAATAATGTTGCACTAGAAGTAATTGACAAGATAAAACAAGATTTAAAAACTGAATTAGTTAATAAAAAGCTTCCAAAAGGGAATATTGATAAAAAAGTTATAGATGCATTAAAAAATTCTATAGAATCTTTGTTTGATGTAGATCAAATTAATTTAGTTGAAAAAATAAAAGAAAAGAAACAAAAAACAGGAAATCCTTATATTATTTTGATGATTGGAATTAATGGTTCTGGGAAAACAACTACAATAGCAAAACTTGTAAATCTTTTTAAGAAAAATAATTTAACTTGTGTTATCGGTGCTTGTGATACTTTTAGAGCTGCTGCAATTCAACAATTAGAAGAGCATGCAAATAAATTAAATGTAAAATTAATAAAACATGATTATGGTTCTGATCCAGCAGCAGTTGCTTTTGACACAGTGCAACATGCCAAAGCAAAAAATATAGATGTTGTTTTAATAGATACTGCAGGTAGATTACATTCAAATGCTAATTTAATGGCAGAACTAGAAAAAATTATAAGAGTTGTAAAACCAGATTTCAAATTATTTATTGGAGAAAGCATAGCAGGTAATGATGTTGTTGAACAAGTTAAACTATTTAATGAAAAATCAGGTATAGATGGAATAATCTTATCAAAAGCAGATATTGATGAAAAAGGAGGAGCTGCTATTTCAGTTTCTTATATTACAGGGAAACCAATCCTTTATTTAGGAATAGGACAAAATTATGATGACTTAATAGAATTTAATAAAGAAAAAATAATTGAACAAATATTTTAAAAATTTCTAATATTATAAAAAAGTGTTTAAAAAAAGATTACACTTAATATAACCATCAATAAAACAAATCCTATTAAAATAAAAAATAAGATAGGGTTTGTAAAAATAGAGCTATACTCTTCATAAATTTTATTTAAACTATTAATAATGTCAGTTTGAGAGATTATTCCAATAACTTCATTTTTTTCATTTAAAACAACCAATTTTCTAACTTTGTGTTCTTTCATAGTATTGCCTGCAACAATAATAGGAGCATCAGGATAAATATGTTTTGGGTTTTTGGACATTATTTGTTCAATCTTTAATTTTTTAGGATCCTTTTCTTTATAAAGAACTTTTTTAACTAAATCTCTCTCTGTTAGAATTCCTACTAATCTATCATTTTCTTCTACGATAATAGTACTTATAGAATTTTCAGCCATTAGCTTTATTGCATCATAAACACTCTTCTCTTTAGTTAAAAAAATAACTTTCTTAGACATTATATCTTTTACTTTTAAATTATTTTTAATGTTAGAAAAATTTTTTAATATTTTTTTCATTTTATAATGAATTTTGTTTTTTATTTAAAATGCACTAAACTCATCTAAGCTTTTTAATAGACCTTTTCTTTTTAATAATTGTATTTGACTTTTTGTATATTTAAAAATAATATCTCCTTTTTCATCTTTCTCTAATTCCCATGGTTCAATTAAAACAATATCTCCTTCTCTAACCCATAGTGTTCTTTTTAATCTTCCAGGGATTCTACAATTTCTTGTTTTTCCATCTAAGCATCTAACATAACATCTAGAGCCTCCTAGTCTTCTATCTAAAACACCAATAACTTGATTACCTTTTGGTAGTTTTATTCTTCTGAGCTCTTCTTGCTCTTGCATTATTCTTTCTTGCTCTTCTCTTTCTTTTTTATTCATTAATTTAAAGAAAAGAGCACTATTATATAAATGTTATTAGTTATGTTTTTTATATTATGTTTAGAAAGATAATAAAAAAACTTAAAGAATAATCATAAAATATTTATATTTAAAGCACTAAACAAAAAATTAATGTTATATCTTCAAAGGCAATTTTTTAATTTTAAAATAACAAAACAAGATATTTTACTATATAAATCTCTTTTTTTAACATTTTTAGGGTTTTTATTATTTTTATTAGCAATAGTCAATAAAATATTTTTTTTAAATAAAATTTACAAATCAAATTTTTTTATTGCTCTAGAAAATTATTATGTATTGTTTATTATGTCAGGTTTATTTCTTTTGATACTTGGCTTAATAATGCTATTTGTATGGAATTTTCGTAATAAATTACCTTATCAATCAAATTACACTTCTATGAATAAGCAAGTAATTAAAAAAGCAACCTTTTCAATTTATTTAATCACAGGTGTTTTTTTTGTTATGATGGGTTTTATTTTTTTATTTTTATTAAGATATAATAAAATAATTAAATTTCTCGCAATGGCTTTAAGCTTCACAGGCATATTTTTATTAATTATAGGGCTTTACCTTTTTTTGAAGTATATTTTTTTTCAAACGAGTTAAGAAATTCAACCACATTTGAAAATTTTAATTTTACAAAATCTTCAAAATTTAATGTCTTTTTTTTAATTTCTAATAATCCATTTTCAACATTAGAGCTTCCTAAGGGGATAAAAAATCCTGCTTTTTTTTCTAACTCTCTTATTTGTAATAATGCATAATATCTAGCTAATATTGAAGCTGCAGCAACTTCTAAGTATTTGGATTCTGCTTCTTTTTCTCTTATATCCCCCACAGAACAATTAGGATATAAATCAACAACATGTGTTATTTTACTATTTTTTGCTAATTTTTTATAGCATTTTTCATGTAATAAATCTAAAATTTCAGTCATATTATATCTTAAATTTAGTTTATTAAACTCCTTTGGAAAAACACTTTCAACATGGTAATTGCTTGGAAACTTTTCTATTAAAACTTGTGCAATTCTAGTTATATCAGGATTTAATAATCTTTTAGAATCTTTAACACCAATTTCTTTTAATTGTTCTCTTATTTCATCATCAGCTTTAAAACCAGCAACAACAATCCCTCCAAAAGTATCTCCTTTTAAGCTTTCATCACTCCCTATAACTTCTCCTGAAATTTTTTTAGTGGGCTTATCTAAAATTTTTCTTATTAGTTCTTCTGCTTCAGTTATCCTGTTTTTTCTTCCTTGAATCTGTAAATTTCCATTTTTGTATAAAATTAAAGTAGCGTTTTTTCTATATCTTACAATCTCTTTACTTGATTTTGGTTCTCTTTTTTCATAACCATAATTTTTTAATTTTTCTAAATCTTTTTCAGTTACATGCTCTATTAAAACCATTTTAACCACTTATTCAGTATTTTCAATCTTTTTAAAATTTTGATCAACAGCAATTAAATACTCTTTTACTCTTTCAGATATGCTTGAGAGCATAAATTTTTCAATTTTTTCATTATAAATACTTAATAAATCTGAAAATTCAGATATTCTATAATCATTTTTAACTTTTTCTACTAACAAAGAATTTCTTAATTGTCTAATTTGTCTTCTAATATTGGAGGCAGCAGTTCCATTTAAATCCAAATTTTCTTGTTTTCTAAGATTAATTACTTCCTCCCTAATCTCTTCTGAGGATAATTTTTTGTTTTCTTTTTTTGCTTCTAAAAGAACATATAATATATCTACAATTATATCTCTTGAATCACCAGGGTTAAGTAATCCTAAACTTAAACATAATTTTCTAACTAATTCTCTTTTTTTTAAATTGTAGGGTTTTTCATATCTTCTTAGGGTTATTTCAGATAAAGGTGTGTCAATTGATTTTTTTTGCATTTTTTACATATTTTTTTATTATTTATTAAATTTTTTAATTTTATTTTTTAAAATTTTATTATTTATTACACTTTTTTATAGATTATACAAAATCTAAGTCTTTTTATAGTTTTCTTTTTTTATTATACTAATGCTAATCTCAAAAACTAGAATCTTACTTACTCTATTTAAAAGAGTATACAATAAACCATACTATTTTTCAAATTTGTTTTTTTTATTTATAAATTATTGTTTTTATGCTAATGAAAAAATATTTTTTGGTTTTTTTATCACTATTATGTTGTGAATGTCTAAAAAACCTAAAATTATGCTTTTTAAGCCTTAAAAATCAATTTTTTTAATTTTATCTAGGATAATTGGCGAAAACTTTATAAAGGAATCAAAACACACAAGTATTAAGTAATTGAAAAATAAATGATATTTATAGAGATAACAGAGTTTTGTTTATAGAAACAAGGAGAAAATACATTAATACTGCCTAAAAATAATATAAAACACGGAGGTGTTATTAATGCAAATAGGCAAAATAGCAAAAAAATTAGCTGCCGTAAGCACTGGAGCATTAATGCTTGGTGCAACATTAACGGGAGCATTGGCTGCCTCATATAAATTGGCAGACTACCCAGCACCATTCATAAAGAATGGCGTATTAGACAACACAGTTATAGTTGTCGGTAAAGCTGCAGCAACAGCAGATGTTGTTGGAGCAATTGATATAGCAGCAGCATTACAAGCAGAAGCTGTATCAAAAACTGCAGTAGAAGTAGGAGCAGTAGCACCAACAATTGATAATGGTGTAAAAATAGAAAGAAGCGGAAATAAGTTTAATTTTGACAATGATATCCAAGATGTTATGGATAAATTGACAAGAACAAACTTAGATTTACTAGAACAAGGAACCTTTAAAGACACAAAAGGTGATAATAGAGGTTCTCAAACATACAAACAAGAATTACAATTTTATGATGGATTTGGCACATTAATGTTAACACAGCCAAAAGACATGAAAGGTGGTGTTTACTTAGAAATGCCTAAAAAATCATCAACCTTTTACAGATACTCTTTGGACTTTGACACACCAAATAAATTGTCAACATCCAATACAGCAGATGACTTAAAAGGAAATTCTCTAGTTATACAAGGTAAAACTTATACAATCTCAGAAGTAAGTTTTGACAGTGCTAATAAAGTACAAAAAATGAAATTGCTTGCAGGAGACAGTTCAGTTTGGTTAACTCAAGACCAACCCTATACATTAGGAGAACATACTATAACTGTTGTTAGTGTTGAAGACAGTTCAAATCCAGCATGTGGCGTTAATGTAGATGGAGTCACAAAATGGATTGATCCAGGCACAACAGAAGAATTTAATGGTTTAAAAGTTGGTTTATTAAATGCAAAAGCAGTTAGATCAAAAGACTATGATAGAGATGTATGTGAATTATCCTTAGGTTCAAGTGAAATTGTCTTAGAACAAGGAGAACCCGTAGAAGTAAATGGTTATGAAATAGATGGTTCATCAGTTTCTTTCCTAGGAAATGCATATGAATTTGATGGGTTTACAATTGATTTAAAAACAAACTACATGGATAAAAATATGTACTTGAAAGATGGACAAGCATGGACAGATCCTGTATTTGGTAACTGGAAAGTTGTTTATGCTGGTACAACTTCTAAAACAGAAACCATCAAAGTTGAATCATTAGGAGATAAAGCAGTATTAACCTTCTATAATAGAGATGGTAAAAAAGTAGAAGTTCCATACTACTATGATGAAACAGCAGGAGCAGTATTCTTAGGTAATGATGAAGATGAAAGATTATTATTGCCAGGTGAATCACATACTTATACAGGAGACTATGATGTAGAAGGAACATTGTTCTTGTATTCAACTCCAGGTGGAGATGTACACTTATTACAAATGACAAGCTTAAAATGTGACTCTTCATCAAAGAATACAACAACAATTAAAGACTTAACATATGGAACAACAGTAGCAGAAAATGTTGAATTGGCAAATGACTGTAACAATGTTGCAGAAACAATTGACATGGGCTCATTAGGACAATTAAAAGTAAATGTTACACCAAAATACATCTACTATGATCCAGCATATGGTTCAGGTAGCAGATTTACAAAATATGAAGGTAACTTTACCTTTATGAACTCAACAACAGCAGTATTTACAGAAAAAGCAGGAGATGAATCTCAAGCAGGAGTATTAAGATATGATTTAACTTATGACAATGATGACGATGAAATAAAGATAAATGTTCCAACATCTTTAACTTGGGTAAACAATGACCAAGGGGACAGTGATACAAGATGGGCATTATTGGGAACAAGTGGACAAAGAAAAGGAAGTATTGTTAAATATGACAACAAGAACAAATTATCATTAGAAATAACCTACCCAGAAGACGATGTCTACGCAAATGTCTTTGTAGCTCCAGTTGATGCAGAACCAGTTGGAGGTTCAGCAGGTGGAGTAACAGCTGAAAAAGTCAATCCATTCAGTGTTGGATTAGCAGTATTAGACACAGATGCAGCAAGCATGACCAAAAACATGATTGTTGTTGGTGGTCCATGTGCAAACACAGTTGCAGCTGAATTATTAGGCAATCCAACAAACTGTGGAGAAGGCTTTGAACCTGGAAAAGCAATGTTGAAATTCTTTGACAGAAAAGGAAAAGCAGCATTACTTGTAGCAGGTTATGAAGCTGAAGAAACATTAAACGCAGCTTATGTCTTAGCACAACATAACACAAAATACAAAGCAGACTTCGCTAAATTAAATGACGAAGTTGAGCTAGTTGTTGCAGACATGAGCAAAGTTGTGTTCAACACAGCTTAAATAAAATAAAACTTTTTTCTTTTTTTTTTATTTTTTTAACAAATTCTAAATTATTACCTTGTTAATTCTTTAAACCTTTTTAGTAATGCACTTATTTTGATTAGTTTTAATTAAAAATATAATTAGATTTAATTAAAGAATTGATATACTTTTTTATTAACTATACTTCCTATTTTTTAGAAATATATGAATTATAATGTATATTTTAGAAAAAATAATCCTTAAAATGATTTTTATAATAATGGCACACCAACAAAAACATTATCTTTATCTCTGATTAATTTAACTTTTATTTTTCCATTTGTTTTAGAACAATTAATTACGCTAATGACTCTGTTTTTAGAAACAGCAATAACAGAATTTTTTAACCTATCTTTTGCCTTTAATTCCACTTCAATAATATCATTTTTTTTAAATGGCTTTTTTAAAGTTTCATCAGGAACAATTGTTAAATCAGATGTAATTTTAGTTAAATTAACATTAATATTGTATTTTTCATTAATTCTTTTTTCTAATTCATTTAATCTTTCATAAAAAACTTTAAAAGGAATCGCATTAACAGGTTTTTTTCCAAAATCATACTCTAAAAAATTTTGTATTCCTATATCAGCATTAATTTTTTTAGCAAACAAAACAATTTGTTCTATATCTTCATCATTAATTCCAGGTAACCAAACAGGAACAATTAAACAATGCGCTTTTTTTGCAACAAATTCAGCAACTTCCATGACTTTTTCAACAGGATAAACAGAATTAGCTAAAAAAGAGGCTTTTTCTCTATTTAAGCTATGTATAGAAAAATGAAAATGACTTAATCCTGCATTTATTAATCTTTCAGCTCTATCTTTTGTAATTAAAATGCCATTACTAACCATTGAAATTGCTTTAACTTGTTTATTCTCTCTTATTCTTTTTACTAAATATTCTAAATCACCATATAAACTAGGATCTCCTTGACTTCCAATATGTATAATAACAGGATTTTTTTTAATATCAATAACTTTATTTAATTCTTCAATTAAATAATCTGCTTCAACAATAATATCAGAATTTCTTTTTGTATGATCTACAGAACAAAAAATACAATCAATATTACAAGTAGTTAATGGTTTAATTTCAATAGCATTAGTTTTTCTATCAATAATACCAAACTCATTTGAACCAATTAGAGGAATTCCAGAATTCTTATGCACATATAAAGCAGGTTTATTATTCAATGAACATTTTAATTCACTAAACCCTTTATCCAATAAAAAATTAAACTTTTGTAAAACATTTGATTCTTTTTTTTCACTTCTAAAAACAAGAGAGTTATTATTATTTTTATCAATTTCAAAATTTCCAATTTCTAATAAATCCTTTTTATTCAAATAAAAATAATAAATATTCATAAAAATAACTCTAATCTTTTCATTTTTATCATTAGTTTCAGAAAACCTCAAATTTTCAAAACTTAATTTTACCATTTTTAGCTTATACTTTTTTCTTCTTGTACATTAGTTATATGCTTAATTTTCTTTAAAATATCTATAGTCTTTATAAGTTCTTCATTACTTTCTGCTTTTATTTTTAAAGATATTAAAATTGTTTTTTTATGTGGTTTTAAATTAATAGACAGAACATTAATCTTAAAATTACTTAACTGATTTAAAATATCCTCAACAATTCCTAATTTATCTTCAACATAAACATTGATTGTTTTAATCTGTTCTTTTGGCACATTCCAACAGACATTTACTTTTTTAGTTTTATCTAACGCGTGTATATTTGGACATTTCTCTTTATGCACTGAAATTGTACCATCTTTCATTCTATAAGCAACAATGGCATCATTAAACTGAGGATTACAGCATTTAGATAACTTTAATTGTCCCTTTTCCTCACAATATATATATTTTGCCAAATTAATTTTATCTTGCTCTTCTCTTAATTGTTTAGGATCTCGCTCTATTTCAATTCCCAATGCACTTCTAATCTTTTGTTTAGCTTTATTTGTCACAACAAAACTGAGCCAATTTCTTGATGGTTTTGCGTTTGGATTAGTAATAATATAAACAACATCCCCGCTTTTTAATTTATAATCCAATGGAACCAATTTCTTATTAACTTGTGCTTTTGAACAAGTTTCTCCTATTTTTGAATGAACTTCAAAAGCAAAATCAACAGGAGTGGCATTTTCAGGTAAAATTATAGGATCTCCTTTAGGTGTAAAAACAACAATCTCATTCTCAAACAAATCAACCTTTAAAGAATCTAAAAATTCACTAGGAGCATTCTTTTTCCATTCTAAAACTTGTTCAAGCCAAGCAATTCTTTTATCAAAAGCTTTATCTCTCTCAGTTCCTTTATAACGCCAGTGTGCAGCAACCCCATATTTAGCTACTTGATGCATTTCTAGAGTTCTTATTTGAACTTCACAAATAGTATTAAAAGGAGTTACAACATCAGTGTGTAATGATTGATAACCATTTGACTTTGGAACTGCAATATAATCTTTAAATCTACCTGGAATTGGTTTCCATAATTGATGTATCTCAGCTAAAACCCTATAACAATCTGGTATAGTTTTAACAATAATTCTGACAGCAATTAAATCATAAATCTCTTCAAAGCTTCTTTTTTCTAATATCATCTTCCTATAAATGCTATAAAAATACTTTGCTCTACCACTAACTTCTAAAAACTCAATATTAGATTCATTTAATTTCTTTTTAATCATATCCATAATAAGCTTTGCTTTTTTTTCTCTTTCAGCTCTTTTTTCATTAACTTTATTTTTTATATATTGATAAATATCTGGTTTTAAATACCTCAGAGATAAATCTTCCAATTCACCTTTCAAATTATACAATCCTAATTTATGAGCAATTGGAGCATAAATCTCTAGAGTTTCTTTAGCAATTCTTTGCTGTTTATCTTCTCTTAAATATTTCAATGTTCTCATATTGCTTAATCTGTCAGCCAATTTAATTAAAATAACTCTAAAATCTTTTATAGTAGCTAAAAGAAGTTTTCTCCAATTTTCAGCTGTATAATCCTCTGGACTTTCAAAACTAGCTTTGTTTGTTTTTGTTTCTCCTTCAACTAAAGAAGCAACTTCTTCGCCAAACTCTTTTTTTATATCCTCTAAATTATATTCTGTTTCTTCAACAATGTCATGAAGCAAAGCAGCACATATAGTAGCAGTATCAGGCTTATACTCTAAAAGAATTTTAGCAACAGAAACAGGATGCTCGAAATAATCTTTTCCAGATTCTCTTTTTTGTCCTTGATGGGCTTTTCTTGCAAAATTATATGCTTTTTCAATGAGCTTTAAATCTGCTTTTTTATCATAAGAAGCAACCTCATTTAAAATAAACTTTAATTCTTTATCAAAATCCATAGGGATATCCTTTCTTTCAATTTCATCTAAAATTAAATCAACTTCATCTTTTTCTTTTAATAGATTATCATTCTCATTATTATTTTGGCTATTATTTAAACTATTATTTTCCTTATTTAATTCAGATTTATTAATTTCTTTTATCTCATCTATGTTATTACTTATACTTTTATTTAAATCATTGTTCATATAAATAGGCATAATTTAAGAATATTAAAACTTTTGCTATCTTACTTAAAAAAGCAGAATATTGCTAAAATTAAAAATAATAATTAAATAACTAATTAATTTATAAATAATTAAAAAATTATTTAAACCAAACAATCCTTTATTAATATAATGCCCATTCATAAATTAAAAAACAAACCAAAAAAACAGAAATCAAAAAAGTTATATAATTTTAAAAATAAAACTATTAAAAATAGTAAAAAAAGAGCAGTTTCTCAACTAGATTGGGTAATGAGTTTAGCATTATTTTTATTATATCTAGCATGGTTTTTTTCATTTATTTTACCAAATCTAAATTTTCAAAAAAACAAAAATACAAATCTTTACATACTAAAAGAAAATTTTATTACAGATTTTTCTTATATAACAACAAAAACACCTCTATTTATTATATCAAATAAAACTTTTAATAACAAACCAATAATAATAGATTTCCCTTATTCATATAACCTTTTTTCAGAAGAAGATATTATATTTTATGAAAACAAGCTTTTGCTTTTAACAAATATCACACAAAAAAAGATTATAAATTTTTATGAGAATCTTAACATATCAAAAAATAATAACTTCTATAATATACAAAGTGATGAAGAAAAAACATCTGTTAATAATATGGTAGTATATTTTTCTAATAGCTTACCTAAAAAAATAATATATAAACAAAATTCTAAAATCTTAGATATAAATTACAAAATAAATAGTATCTCTTTTAACCCAAGCAATTTCTCACATGAAAAAGATCTTTTTTTATCTTCTTATAAAGCAAAAACAGGTAATATAAATTTTTCAACACTTATATTTTCAGATAATCATGAAATTTACTTTTTAATCACCAATCCTGAAACAGAAAAATATGAATTAGAATTAGACTTGGATTTAGATAATTATGCATCATACTACTCAGATAATCTTCATTTTGGAAACTTTTCTTATTCATCAGAGAAGCAATATATTAGATTTTTTAGTGATAAAATTACTTTATATAATAATAATGATAAACTAACCTTATTTATAGAAAATTCACAATTTAATATCACAAACTTTAACGATACTTTAAAAATTAACATAAAAACAGAAATAAATAATAGTTTATTTAAAATTTCTTTTGATTCTGATCCTTTTAATCCATTAGATATTAATAAAAAAGATTATGATTATTCTTTTGGAATTAAAGAAATAGAATCTTTCATATTATTAGACAAAAATGAAAATTCAAATTATACATTTTATAAAAATAAAATTGATTTTGATTTTTATATTTCCATTTATAATGAAACAAACTCAGAAATTTTCTATGAACTAGGAATCAATAATCCAAAAAAAAGACAAGTTTATGCAGAAACAGAGTCATACATGGCTTTAAAAGAAAACAACATCTTCCCTGTCTTAGTAAATTTTAGGATATGGTAATTATAATATAACTAATATAAAAAAATAAAAACTAAAAAAATGAGAAAACAAAAAAAAGCACAAGAAAATATCTCAAATAAAAAAGCATTCATAAAAACAGTTGAAATATTATTAGTTATAATAATTACAACTATTCTATCTATCTCTTTAATTCAAAGACAAGAAAGGATTTCATCATATGATTTAGATAAAAACTATTTAATAAATATTGAAAAAAACAAAGAATTCAGACAATTTGTTATTGAAAATAATGGTTGTTATGCAAGCAAAAATCTTTCCTTTATAACAAAACCAAATATTTTAATTTGTATTGATACAATAAATAATGACTTTAATGCACAATACTTAGAAACAATATTTTTTACAGGTAATGAAACAACAATTTCATACAAAAGAATTTATCTTTATTCATTAAAATAATAAGTTAGAAAAAAATAAAAAAATTATAGTAAATAAAATATATGCTATTAATCAAAAAATTAATAAATTGCATTTTATTTAATTTATTAAAATATTAATTTCCTTTTATAAAATTAATTAGTTATAATATAAAAAAGAGGTAAAATGCTTCCTATTGAAACCTTTGAATTATTGTATAAATTTTTTTTATCAATTGCCTTAGGTGCTTTAATAGGTGCTGAAAGAGAAAAAAGTCATCAACAGCACTTAGGAACTGATTTCGCAGGAATAAGAACATTTATGTTAATAACTTTTTTAGGCACATTATCAGCATATCTCTCTAATCTTTATTATGATTGGCTTTTGGCAGTTATCTTTTTTTGTTTTGTAATTGCGGTTTTAGCTGGATATATATTAAGCTCATATTTTAATAAAGAAGTTGGGATGACTACAGAATTATCAACATTAATAGCATTTATTATTGGTGTTTTAGTTTATTCTATTACAGAAATTATTCCTATCATTTTAGCTATAAGTTTAACTTTAATATTATCTTTTAAAAATTATTTACATAGATTTGTTTATAATTTAAAGTCAAATGAATTCTTTGATACACTAAAATTTTTAGTAATTGCATTTGTAATACTACCTTTATTAAGAAACATAGAACCATTTGGTCCTTATAATTCTATTGATCTTTATGAGATATGGATTATGGTTGTTTTTGTTTCTGGGTTAAGCTTTTTTGCGTATGTTTTAGTTAAAACATTTGGTTCTAACAAAGGAACATTTATAACAGGAATGTTAGGAGGCATATTATCTAGTACAGCAGTTGTTTCAACATTAGCAGAAAAATCTAAAGAAACAGAAAATTCATATCCTCTAGTTGCTGCTGCAGCTGTTGCATGCTCAGCAATGTTTATTAGAGTTTTAATAGAAGTTTCAATATTAAACTTTTCTATATTTGAAAAATTAGCATTTCCTATGATAACATTATCCTTTATTGGTTTTATAAGTTCATCTTATCTATGGAAAAAACAAAAAACATATCAAGAAACCTCTATAAATTTTACCTCCCCTTTAATGTTAAAACCAGCATTAAAATTTGGCCTTTTTTATGCAATTGTTTTAATTGCAGCCACAATATTAAAAGAAATCTTTGGCTCACATGGAATTTTAATAGCTTCTTTATTTAGTGGTATTGTAGATTCAGATACAATTGCAATCTTTATCTCAAGGCATCCAGACATAATAAATAATTTAGCGATTGCTGCTATTGTATTAGCTTCTTCTATTAATACAATCACAAAAGTAATTATTGCAAAATCCTTTGGTTCAAAAGAATTCGGTAATAAATTCTTTGGTTTAATGTTTCCAGTTATAATTGTTGGATTTGCTTTTGTTTTCTTTTTGATGAATTTTTAAATTTCTTTCTTTAAGTAATCTTATCAAAACAACATTTATTTTTAAGATACCTCTAAGAAAAAAGCGCCGCGGGTGAGATTTAGGAACCAATCCTTTTTACAAAAGCATTGATGGAAAATACTTTTTACTCTGTAGAAAGGTTTTGCTTTGTAAAATAACAACTTTGCAAAACAATAACACCTTAAAAGAAAATAAAACAGAAAGATAAAAAGCAAAAGAAAAATAAAAAAAGCGCCGCGGGTGAGATTTGAACTCACGTATCCTTACGGACAGCGGATTTTTGTAGGCTATTTATGGAAATCTTAAAGACAAATGTCCTTAGCAATCCACCGCAATAGCCGGACTATGCGACCGCGGCATAAATACGCAAATAGTATAATTTTATATAGAAAAATAAAACCTTTTTAAATATTTTCTTGATAATTACTCTAATTAAAAGTATATTCGTAAATTTCAATATCCTCTATCTCTTTCAATAACTTAAACTTAGTATTAGATTTTAACCAATTTTTATCAATAGATTTTAAAGAATCTTTATAATTAATAAAAAACCCGTTCTTATTCATATACCTTATATAATATTTATAAAAATAATCATTGTCATGAACAATAATTGGCATCACTGTAAAATTTGTGTAATAACCATATACAGGAAAATACTCTCTCACATAAACTTTATAATCTTTTTTTTCAGGATATTCTTTCACATGATCCATTAAAAATTCAGAAACTTTTACTTCTTTACTTTTAAAAGAGTCAATAAAATTATTAGATTTATCGAAACTTTCTTTTGAAAAAAACATAAAAAGAACAATCAAACCTATTATAAACAAATCTGAAGCTATTTTAATTTTCATTATGTTAATCTTCTTTTCTAGGAACTTATTTAAAATATAAAAACCTTTACTAGAAAGAAAGAAAAATGGTAAAAAAATAGGCAACAAATATCTTAATTCTTTATGGGGGATAATTGAAATATAAAAGATATATGAAATAATCCAAAAGAGAAAAACAAAATCTTCATTTAACCCTTTTGAAAACTCTAAATTATTCAAATTAAATGCTATTTCTCTTTTAAATCTTTTTTTTAATAAAAAAATATCTAAATAGTAATAAACTAAAATTGAAATATATATCAAAAAACCTATATTAATTATTACATTATAAATATTAAAAAAATTAATAACATAGAATAAATTATTCTCATTAAAATCAGAAACATAATTATATGCATTAAAAAAGGGATAAAGAAAAAAACCAAACCTTACTTGAATCCAAACAAAATAAGGTATTAAAATTAAAAAAAATCCTACAAAAAAGTAAAAAAATTTCTTTAGAAAATCAATAAAAAAACCTAAAATATAACTTAAAAATTTTAAATTTACTTCAAATTTAATCTTTCTAAATTTTTTCTCATAAAAACCAATAAGAAAATATAAAATCAAAATAAAAAATAAAAATAAACTAGTGAATCTTGTCAATAGACTAATCCCATAAAATAAACCTGATAAAAACAAATATTTGTTTAATTTTTCTTTTCTTTTAACTCCAATGACAAGTAAATAAAAAGATATCATAAAAAAAGTCATACTTGGAATTTCTGTTAAAATTAATTTTGATATACTTACTATAAAAGTTGAAAAACCATAAAATATGGAACTTAAAAAACCAATCTCTTCATTATACAATTCTTTTCCTATTAAAAAAACCATTAAAAAACCAATGCTTCCTAATAAAGCAACTATAAACCTTGCAGTTAAGACATTATGATAGATGAAATAACCAAAATAAAAAATTAAAGATAGAAAAATTGGTCTATAATTAAACTCATTATAATTATTTTTTCCAGAAAAGAAAAATTCAGAATGCTGCAAATAAACAGATTCATCCCAACCATAAGAAACTCTTATAGGAAAAAATCTCAAAACAAAAACAATAATAAATAACAAAAAAAACAATAAATAAAAAAAAATTTTTTTATTTTTAACTAAATTTTTAATTAATTTCATTCTTTAATAATTAAATCTAATTCATTTTATAATATTATTTTTTTAATATTATTGTGTTTGTTGGGTATGCAAAATTTATTTTTTCCTTTTTGAATGCTTCTTTTAACATTAAATTAATTCTTTCTTGTGTATCCATATAAACTTTATAATCCCTAGAATTAATAAAATAAACTATTTCAAAAATCAATGAAAAATCACCAAAAGTTTTAAAATGTGCTCTATCTAATTCAGCATTATCTATTTTTTTAAATATATCATTTATGATCTTTTTTATTTTTTTAATTTTCTCAACACTTGTATCATATTCAACACCAAAAGTAAAAACAATTCTTCTTTTCTGCATTTTTTTATAATTATGGATTCTTGCTGTAGTCATTTCTTTATTAGATATGACTAACTCTTCACCTTGTAATGTTCTTATTCTTGTGCTTTTTATTCCAATGTGTTCAACAGTTCCAGCTTCATTATCAATAGTAATAAAATCTCCTTCTTCAAAGGGTTTATCAAAATAAATACTGAATGAACTAAAAATGTCTTCTAAAATTCTTTGTAAAGCAAAAGCAACAGCAATACCACCAACACCTAAACCAGCAATAAGAGAAGTAATATTAATACCTAAATTTGCTAATGCTGTTAATATGGCAATAACCCATATAAAAATTTGCAATATTTTGCACATTACTTTTAATAAAGAGCTATCTTTATTATCTTTCTCTTTTCTTTTTTTTATCTCTAAATCAAAAAAATGTCCTATTGTTTTATTAACAGCTAAGGTTATAAAAAACACAAACATAATAAACATCATTTTATGTAAAACTAAATCTACATCACCTGGCAGAATTAAATACATAGCAGCAGCATAAAAAGAAATAAATGCATAAAAAAACCAAGGAATATCTTCAATAAACTCAAGTATCATATCATCAAAAGTAAATGTTGTTTTCTTTGCTATTTTTTTTAATGAATTAATAAAAATATTTTTAAATAGATACAATAAACCAAAACAAAGCATAAAAATTGAAGCAGCAATAATATAACTTTGTCCAGTATTGTTGAAATAAACACCTTTTAAAAATTCATCTGTAATCATTTTAAACACCTTTTTTTATTTATTATTTCTATAACTTTTTGATTTTTTTATTTGTAAATAATGCTAATTACAAATAATTACCTTTAAATAAATTTCTATTATTTATAACAATATGCATGGTAGTGATAGAATAATAAAAGAGAAAAAAGCAGATAGTATTCTAAGAACAAAAAAAGCTCAAACTAAAAAAAATTCAAAAAAATCTTTTTTTATTAGGTTAATTTACATCGTATTAGTAATTTTATTAATTTTAAATATGATTCTATTTGCATTAAGAAAAACAAATGATCTAATATTTTGGTTTGTTATACTATTCTCATTTATTTTAATGCAGATTCTTAAAAAACACTAAACAAATAATCAAAAGAATAAAGAATTAAAATTATTATTAGATAAAATTTATATATACACATTATTTTAGATTAGTCATGGGTGGCGGCGGTTTTTATCCAGGAGCACAACAAGGTCATCAAGGTTTAAAACATGCTGACGATCATGGTCATGTGCCAGAGGAAGAATTATTAAAAGATGTACCTCCAAGAGCATATAAACTAAAACCACATGAAAAAAAAAATTTAGAGTACATTGAAAAAAAATTAAAAAGTGGTGAAATTACAAAAAAGGAATTGCATGATATATTACACTTCTTAGAACATTTCTCACATGAACTAAAAGAAATTTTGGAAGTAGAGAGAGAAGAACACATTGTTAATATGGAACTGGAAAAAGAATTAAGAAAAGTTGCCCAACTAATGGGTGAAGTTTCTTTTATGTTAGAGGGATCTTCTTCAACACAACATTAATTAAACTAATGTTAAACTAATTAAAAATCTCTCATTTAAAAAACCTGAAAAAAATAATCAATATACTAAAAAATTTATAAATAATAATATAAAATATTGCAAAAAAATAATTCTTATTAAATAATCAAGATAACTGATCAAATATTTTTTTTAACTCATTTGCTGTTTTCTCCCATGTATAATTTTCTATAATAGTTTTTCTTGCATTTCTTCCTATTTCAATTATTTTATCTGGGTTTTCTCTTAAATAACATAGCTTTTCAAATAATGCAATAGAATTCTTTTTTGGAAATAAAAATCCATTAACACCTTCGTCTATATACTCTTTTATAAAACCAACTGGTGTTGCAATAACAGCTAAGCCAGTTGCCATTGCTTCCATAGTTGTTAAAGAAGTTGTTTCAACTAAGCTAGGATGCACATAAATATCCATAGCCTGAAAATAAGGAGCTAAATTATTTTTTAATCCTGTTAAAACAACATCTTTTTTACTTAAAAATAAATTTTCTAATTCTGGTCTTCCACCGCCAGCTATTAATAACAAAGAGTCTCCATATTTTTTATTAAATCTAACAAAAGCTCTATATAATGTTTTTATATCCTTTTCTAAACTTACCCTACCAGCATATCCTATAACAAATTTATTTGTATCAATACCTATTTCTTGTTTAGCTATAGTTTTAGCAACAGGTGGCTTAAATTTTTTCACATCAACACCTAAATGAACAACTCTTTTTTCAGATTTTACTCCTAAAATATTTAATAATTCAGCCTGTTCTAATGATGGCACAATAATAACATCACATTTTTTATATAACTTTAAAGAAAAGAATTTCGTTATAATATTGATAGGCACTTTAAGAAAATTTATTCCTTGGCTCTGTGGAAAAACCTCCCACTCAATCATATGATTATACATAACGACCTTTTTTTTAAAATGTTTGCCTAAAATTATACCCCAAATTCCTATAGGACCTAAACATTGCACAAAAACAATATCATTTTTTTTTATTTCATTAGCCATTATTTTTAAATTAACCTTACTAGCAAAATAATTATCACCTAATCTAATTTTAATAGTATTAAATTTTATAATCTTTGCTTTATAACTATAATTGTAATCTCCTAAATTTGGAGCAATTATAGTCAATTCATAATCATCTTGTATTATAACATTAAGAAAACTAGCAATACCATCCCATCTTGGTAAAAAACCATCAGTAGCAATTAAAATTTTTTTCATCTTATTAAAAACTTTATTTTTTCATGTTATTTTTCAATTTTTTAAATTTATTCATCTAACTTTATAAAAAACTTCTGCATACTTCATACCATTATTTATACCATTTAAAATAGCTTGTAAATAAATATTCCACATTAAGGATAAAATAGCAGCTTTCTGACTTTTATGTTCATTAAATGCCTTTATCTTTATATCAAAAGTATCACTAATATCAACAACTAACTTTGGTTTATCTCTATTTCTAAAGTTAATAAATAGATTCCATACATTGAAAGAATAAACATCACACTTATATTTCATTATATCTAATAAATTTATTATAAACTCATAAGTTGCTCTATGATCTGGATGAGGATCATCAATAGAATGTGTAAATATTTTACTAGGTTTTACTTTTTTAATAATCTTTTTAATTTTTTCATAAATTTTTTTTTCTTGAAATTCTTTTTTAAAATTGCCTTCTTTTAATCCTAGATAATATATTTCACTTTCACCTAAAATTTTTGCAGCTTTTTTTGATTCTAAAACCCTGGTTTTTTTACTTATTTTTTCTTGTAAATGAGGTAATGATGTTTCTCCAAAAGAAAATATAATTGTAATAACTTTCTTTCCCTCTTTAGCATATTTTGCTAAAGTGCCTCCAGCACCTACAATTTGATCATCATTATGAGCACACAAAAATAAAATAGATTCTTTCCTATTATCGGTTTTTAGATCTTCTACAGAAGTATTATCTCTTTCTCCTTTTTTAATTAACCCCATAATAAATCAAATATCTTTTTTATTATATAAATCTTGTTTTTATAAGGTTTTGTTATACAAAAATTAGGAAAAAATACATAGGAAAAAATATATAAAAAAGTCCTAGTTCTTTAATAAATAACTTAAAAATTATAATTAAATTGTGTAAAACAACTATCTATTTGCGGATGTGCCGGAGTGGTCAAACGGGATAGGCTTAGGTGTGATGAGCCATATACTAAATTTTTAAATCAAAAAATAAGGGCAATGACATTAAGACACCTATTGGCTTAGTGCCTGCGCAGGTTCGAACCCTGCCGTCCGCATATTTTTTATCTATTTAGTAATCATTTAGCAATCTTTATAAAGAACCATCATTTCTTTAATTTTACGAGAGAAAGAGAATAGATTTTTCTCTAGTGGCGGACAAATCCATGAAAGGAAAACCACTATTACCAACATTAAGGCAAAAAAAAAGATATGTTGTTTATGATTACATATCTGAAAAAGAATTAGATGATAATAAAGTTTTTTATGCTATATTATCCTCTTTCAAAGAATTGTTTGGTAAGCTTGAGCTTGTAAAAGCTAACATAAAAAAAATTCAATTATTAGAAAAATCACAAAAAAAAAAGAAAAATAATATAACTAATGAAACAAAAATAATAAACCTTAAAATATTAAGAATCAACAATAAATATCTGAATCATTTAAGATTAGCAATGGCAAATGTTTATGAAATAGATGGTATAAAAATTATAATATATACTACAAAAACATCAGGGTTAATTAATAAAATTAGAAAATTTTTAAAAAATAAAAAAAAGGAAGATTAAAAATAAAAAGATTGGGTTAAATAAATATTTTATAAAAATTGTAATCTTAAAAGAAAGTGAAATTAAAAAACCTATAAAATAAAAAAACGGAGGAAGAAAAAATGCAACCATTACAGCATCAAATGATGGGTTATGATAGAGCCATTACAATGTTTTCACCTGATGGAAGATTACTTCAGGTAGAATATGCTAAAAAAACAGTTAGACAAGGTAGTACAGCAATTGGAATTTCATGTAAAGATGGTGTTGTTTTAGTAACAGATAAAAGATTAGTAGATAAATTAGTAGTTTCAGAATCTGTTGAAAAAATCTGGCAAATTGACGAACATGTTGCTGCAACAGCATCTGGCATAATAAGCGATGCTCGTGTTTTAATAGAAAGAGCACAAATTTTAGCACAACAACACAGGGTTACTTATGACACACCAATTGATTTATTATCAATTGTTAAAGACATTTGTAATTTAAAACAAATTACCACACAATCAGGCGGCTATAGACCTTTTGGTGTTTCAATTTTAGTTGCAGGAGTTGATAATGGTATTCCAAAATTATTTGAGACAGATCCTACAGGAATTTATTTTCAATATAAAGCAACAGTAATAGGAGAAGCAGAACCAGAGATAGAAGAAATATTATACAAAGAATACAATGATAATATAACTATAGAAGAGGGTTTAAAATTAGCAATTAATGCTTTGAAAAAAACATTAGACAAAAATTTTGATCCTGAAAGAATAGATGCAGCAATTGTTAGTATCAAAGATTCAAAATTTAAAAAATTATCAAAAGAAGAAATTTTAGCTTACTCAAAAGGTAAAAAATAATTAAAAATAAAAAAAGGTAGTAAAAATGAAAAACCCAAAAACATTTGACCAAGAAAAGATTTCTCTAAACTTGGCAAAATTAAAAAAGGGTTCTGAGCATTTTGAGGTTATAATAAACCCTGACAAAATAATAGAATACAAAAAAAATCCAAATATGGATGTTAGAGAAGTTATTTTATTTGAAAAAATTTTTAGTGATGCTAAAAAAGCATTAGAGGCTTCTCATGAAAAAATGAAGTCTATTTTTGGAACAGATGATGCATTGAAAGTAGCAAAGATAATATTAAATGAAGGAGAAATACAATTTACACAAGAATATAGAGATCAAAAAAGAAAAGAAAAAAGAAATAGAATAATTGATATCATTGTTAGAAATGCAATTGATCCAAGAACAGGATTACCTCATCCAAGAATTAGAATAGAAAGTGCAATGGAAGAAGCAAAAGTTAGAATTGATGATTTAAAAGAAGCAGAAGATCAAGTAAATGCTATTGTTTCTGCATTAAAGCCAATTCTTCCAATAAAATTATCAACAAAAGAAATTGAATTAAAAATTCCTTCGCAATTTGGAGCAAAAGCATATCCTGTTGTAGAAAGATTTGGAAAAATAGTATCAGATAATTGGCTTAACGATGGTTCCTGGTTATGTGTTGTAGAAATTCCTGCTGGTTTGCAAACAGAATTATTTGATGCTTTAAACAAATTAACTAAAGGAGATTTTGATTCAAGAGTAGTTAGGGAAAAATAGGATTTTAAGAAAAAATAACAAAAAAAATTAAAAAAATAATCAAAGATAGGTGAAATTTATGGAAAGTGAGTTAAAAGTTAAAGAAAAGGATATTGTATGTCCTGGCGAGATTTTAGCAGAAGGTATGTCCTATTTACCAGGACAAGGTATGTATAGACAAGGAAATTATATAATTGCTTCAAGATTAGGGTTAATAAAAATAGAAGGTAAAGTTATAAAAATAATACCTTTATCAGGAAAATATTTGCCTAAAACAGGCGATGTGATTATAGGTAGAATTAAGGATGTAAATATTAATGGTTGGGTTGTTGATACAAATTCAGCATATCCAGCAATGCTATCAATGAAAGATGGGACATCTGATTTTATAAGAAGAGGTTCTGATTTAACAAGATATTTTGATATCGGTGATTACATATTAACAAAAATAATCAATGTAACAAGTCAAAACTTAATAGATTTAACAATGAAAGGCCCTGGATTAAGAAAATTAGAAGATGGTAGAATTCTAAAAGTTGCTGCATCAAAAGTTCCAAGAATTATAGGTAAGCAAGGTTCAATGGTTAGTATGTTAAAAAAAGCAACTAATTGTAATATTATTGTAGGCCAAAATGGGATAGTTTGGATAAAAGGAATAAATCCTAAAGACGAAATATTAACTGTTGAAACAATACAAAAAATAGAAAGAGAAAGTCATTTATCAGGTTTAACTGATAGAATAAAAGAATTCTTAGAAAAAAATGGTAAAAAAGTAGATTTATCAGAACTAAAAGAAAATAATGGTGATAATGATGAGTTATAAAAAAAGATTAGATGGAAGAAAATTTGATGAATTAAGACCAATTGAAGCAAAAGTAGGAATAATAAAAAATGCAGATGGATCAGCATATTTTAAAATTGGAAAAACAATTGCTTATGCAGCTGTTTATGGACCAAGAGATTTATTTCCAAAATTTTTACAAAATCCTGAAAAGGGATTATTAAGATGTAATTATAATATGATGCCTTTTTCTGGCTCTGGTGAAAGAGTAAAACCAGGCCCAAGTAGAAGAAGCAGAGAAATTTCTTATGTTACAGAAAATGCATTACTTCCTGTTTTAAATTTAGAAGACTTTCCAAATGCAGTAGTTGATGTTTTTATTGAATTAAGTCAAACAGATGCAGGTTCAAGATGTGCTGGAATCTGTGCAGCATCAATGGCATTAGCAGATGCGGGTTTAATAATGAAAGATTTAGTAGCAGCAGTTTCAGTTGGAATTGTAGATGGTCAAGTTTTACTAGACTTAGATTATAATGAGGAATCTTATCCTGAGGGTGATGTGGCAGACATTCCAATTGCTATAATCCCAAGTACGGGACAATTTAGTTTATTACAAATGGATGGAAAGATTTCTAAAGAAAACCTAATGAAAGCATTAGAATTAGGAAAAAAAGCAATTCCAAAAATAATAGAAATTCAAAGAATAGCTCTTAAAAAGAAATTTGAGTTAGTAGAATTAAATAAACTATAGAAGTAGGTGAAAAAATGGCTAATGATCACATATTAAATTACCTTAAAAATAATATAAGATTTGATGGTAGAAAAAATTTAGAATATAGAAAAATTGAAGTAGAAACAGGATTAATTGAAACAGCAGAAGGCTCTGCAAAAGTAAAAATTGGTGATACAGAAGTTATAGCAGGTGTCAAATTTGAAGTTGGTAAACCCTATCCAGATCTACCAGATGAAGGTACAATAATGGTAAATGCAGAATTGTTGCCAATGAGCAATCCTGAATTTGAATCTGGGCCGCCAGGAATTCAAGCAATTGAATTAGCCAGAGTTGTAGATAGAGGAATTAGAGAAGCAAAAGCAATTGATACAAAAAAACTATGTATCACACCAGGTGAATTAGTTTGGACAGTAGTTATAGACTTGATCCCTATAAATGACAATGGAAATTTATTTGATGCATCAGCATTAGCAGCAATGTTAGCATTAAAAAATGCACGATTTCCAGAAATAGAAGGAGAAAAAATTGACTATAAAAAACATACAAATAAAAAATTGCCTATCTTAACAGAACCAGTTTCAATAACAGTTTTAAAAATAGGTGATTTTTTTATAGTTGACCCACTTCCACAAGAAGAAGCTGTTTTAGATGCAAGATTAACAGTAGCAACATTAGAAGATGGTACAATTTGTGCTTTACAAAAAGGAGGTAGCACACCATTAAGCCAAAATGATATTAGTAAAATGATTGATTTAGCATTTGAAAAATCAAAAGAATTAAGAAAGTTTTTAAAATAAAAATTTTTTCATAACTTTTATAAATTTTTATAAAAATCATGGTGAAAAAATGGAATATACAAAATATGAAAAAGCAAGATTAATAGGTGCTAGAGCATTGCAGATCTCAATGGGAGCTCCTTTTGTTATAAAATTATCAAAAGAGCAATTAGAAGAATTAAGATATGATCCTGTAAAAATAGCAATGAAAGAATTTGAAAATGGTGTTTTACCTATAGAAATAAAAAGAGTTTATCCAGATACTAGAAAAAAATTAGAGAAGGATTTAAATAAAGATGATAAAGAGTAAAAATAAGTAATAAAAAAATAAATCTTAAAAAATAATCTTTTAATTTTGTTTTCTTTAAACTTTATTTTTATAATACACTATTTAAAAATTTTTTATTTGAAGATTATTTTTCTTTAACAAAAATTAATATTGCAAATCCAATTATCATAGAGACAATAGCAAAATAAAAAGTTATTATATATCCAAATTTTAGCCAAAGAAAACCAGCTATAGTTGAACTTGGTAAAGCAGATAAACCAGTTATTAATTGAAAACTTCCAATACCCGTTGCTTTTAATTTTTTAGGACTTAACTGTGCAGATAAAGTACTCATAGATGTTTCAAAAATTCCTTTTGAAATACCATAAACTAAAAATAGCATAATAAGAATGATTAAACTATTCTCTAATAAATATATTTTTGTAAATAAAAATAGCATTACTACATATAAAAATATTGCAAAATATATTACCTTTTTTTTATATTTATCAAATAATCTTCCACTTGGATATGATGCAATAGCAGCCATAAAAGTAAATAATAAATAAAATAATGGTAAAATTTTCTCACTTAATCCATACTCTTTTACAAAAATCAAAAAAAAAGAATAACTAAAACTTCCTAATGTAATAAAAAAAGATGAAATCAAAAAAATCTTAAAATTTTTGTCAAAAAGATTAAGTGAAATTTTTTTTATTTTACCTCTTTTGCCTTCTTTTATAAACAATAAAACTAACAATACAGAAATTAAAGAAGGAAATGCAGCAATATAAAAAATAGTTTTAATATCAACAAAATTAATTAAAATTAAACAAAGAATTACTCCAAAAAAAGCACCTAAATTATCCATAGATCTAATTATACCAAAATTTTTTCCTTTTTCTTTTGATATTTCAGAAACAATTGCATCTCTAGGTGAACCTCTTATTTTTCCAAACCTATCTAGGATTTTAAATGGAATCAGATGAATCCATGTTTTTGAAATAGCATAACCTAATCTAGAAAAAAAAGCCATTAAATAACCTAACCAAATAAAAACCTTTCTTTTTCCAGTTTTATCAGATAAATACCCTGATAATGCTTTTGAAATAGCAACAATAGCATCACCAATACCATCTATTAAACCTAAAATAAACATATTTGCATTCATAACAGATGTTATAAATAAAGGCCATATAGGATAAATCATATCAGAACCTAAATCATTAAAAAAAGATGCTAAACCTAAACTTATTAATTCCCTTTTTTTAATATCTTGTCTAACTTTATCCATTTTTTATGCGTATAATCTTTTTTTACTATTTATCCTGTTTATGTTTCTTATATTTAAGTTAACATTTAATTTAACCTAGATTTTTTTGCCTTTTAAATAATTTGTTAATGCTTACAAAGATATAATAAACACAAAATTAATACTTAAAAATTAATCAAATAATAATTAACTTTAAATTTCATTTAATTTTTTATAAATTCATGTTAAATAAGTTTGAGAATTTTTTATTAGTTTATCAAAAAGATAGTCATTATCTAGAAGAAATATTAAATTTTTTAGAAAAAAAGTCAAAATGCTTATGTGTTGAAAGAGATTCATTATTAGAAGAACATTATAAAAATATAGATCTAATAGTTGTTTTAGGAGGCGATGGCACATTTTTAAGAGCTTCTCATTTAAATAAAAATATTCCTATTATAGGAATTAATCCTAATCCAGAAAAAAAAGAAGGTTTCTATATGCAATTAACTTTAACTAATTATAAGGAGAAAATTGAAAAAATAATCAAAGGCAAACTAAATGAAGATTATTCTATTCTAAAACTTTTGAGATTGTCAGCAAAGATTAATAATAAAAAACTACCACAATTAATTTTAAATGAAGTTTATATTGGTGATGAAAAACCTTATAATGTTTTTAATTATATTATACAAATTAAAAAAAATAATAAAATTCAAGAGGAATTCCAAAGAAGTTCAGGCATACTAGTAGGAACACCTTCTGGTAGTCATGCGTGGCTTTCAAGTGCAGGCGGAAAAAAACAAAAAATTACAGATAATAAATTTCAATTTGTTGTAAGAGAATTGTATGAAGGCAGACTAACAAAAAACTATAAATTAAAAAATGGTTTTTTAGAATCAAATAAAGATAATAAAATTATAATAAAACCTAAAAGTAAAGGCATTTTAGTTATAGATTCAATTTCACCGGAATATGAAC
This sequence comes from Candidatus Woesearchaeota archaeon, assembly GCA_038874655.1. GTDB lineage: Archaea > Nanobdellota > Nanobdellia > Woesearchaeales > GW2011-AR15 > JAAXVZ01. The sequence continues at coordinate 231,844 of JAVZBY010000002.1, forward strand.
TAAATATAGATGATGAAATTGAAATATTTACAGATGAATATTTAAATTACATAATATTTTAATTTTTAGAATTAGTTTATTTTATATTTTATTTTTTTATATGGACTAATGGTGTAAAAATGGAAAAAAAATCTACTTTGGGATTAACAGCAAAAAAAGATGAAAATTTTTCAGAGTGGTATACACAACTAATACAAAAAGCTGACTTAGCAGATTATAGTTCTGTTTCAGGTTGTATTGTTTTTAAACCTTATTCATATGAAATATGGGAAAAATTACAAAAATTTTTAGATGAAAAATTTAAAAAATCAGGCGTAAAAAATGCTTATTTTCCAAGTATGATTCCAGAAAATTTACTTAATAAAGAAAAAGAACATGTTGAGGGATTTACTCCTGAAGTTGCATGGATAACACATGCAGGTAATCAAAAATTAAATGAAAAGCTAGCATTAAGACCTACATCAGAAACAATAATTTATGATTCTTACTCAAAATGGATTAGAAGCTACAATGATTTACCTTTAAGATTAAATCAATGGTGTAATGTAGTTAGATGGGAGTTTAAATATGCAATTCCTTTTTTAAGAACCCGTGAGTTTTTATGGCAAGAAGGTCATAGTGTTTTTGCAACAAAAGAAGAAGCAGATAAAGAAGTTTTAGAAATTTTGGATTATTATGCAGAAGCATTTGAAGAATTGCTAGCAGTTCCAGTAATCAAGGGAAAAAAAACAGAGAGAGAAAAATTTGCAGGCGCTCTTTACAGTACAACAATTGAAACATTTTTGCCTATAGGAAAAGCAATACAATGTTCTACATCACATTGTTTAGGACAAAATTTTTCAAAAGCTTTTGAAATTACCTTTTTAGATAATAAAGGCAATAAGCAATATGCATGGCAAAACTCATGGGGATTTTCTACAAGAGCAATAGGAACTATGATAATAATGCATAGCGATGACAAAGGATTAGTATTACCTCCAAAAGTTGCTCCTATTCAAATAGTAATCATTCCAATTTTGTTTGAAAACACTAAAGAAAAAGTTTTATCAAGTGCAAAAAAAATAAAAGAAGAATTAACACAAGAATACTCTGTTTATTTGGATGAAAGAGAGCAATACACACCCGGATGGAAATTTAATAATTGGGAATTAAAAGGAGTTCCATTAAGAATAGAAATAGGGCCAAAAGATTTAGAAAAAGATCAAATAACCATAGCTAGAAGAGACACAAGTGAAAAATATCAAATACCTATTTCTAATATAAAAACCAAAGTTAATGAACTCTTAACAGAAATTCAAAAAAATCTATACCAAAAAGCAGAAAAAAGCATTAAAAAAAGCATAGTAAAAATAAAAACATGGCAAGAATTTTTAAAAGCTGTTGAAGAAAAAAAATACATAAGAGCTGAGCATTGTGGCTTAATTGAATGTGAAGATGAAATAAGAAATAAAACAGAGGGAGTAAAAACAACATGTATCCCTTTTGAACAAGCACAAAAAGAAAAATTAGGTAATTGTTTTCATTGTGGAAAAAAAGCTCAATATGAAGTTTTATTTGCGAAAAGCTATTAATAAAAAATAATTCTTGGTTTTTATTTTTCATTCTTTTTTATTTTTCAATTTTAACCATTCTTTTTCATTTTCATTCTATTTTTTGATATTATAAATGATAAACTATTTAAATGAGTATATCTCTTTAAGATACTAAATAAAAAACAATAAAAAAATTTTTTTAAAAAATTCAATAAAAAACTAATTATGAATATAAAAAATAGTCTATAACTTTTATTTAGAAAATAAATTTCAAAAAACGGAGGGAAATTATATGCCTGAAGAAAAAGCTTTTGATCAATCAGCTTCTCTTAATACATTAAATAAAAAAGATAAACCCATAGATATAAAATTTGAAAATAAAAAAGTTGATGCTAACCCTAAAAATGATAATAATAAAAACAATCTTTCTTTAGATTTACCAGAGCCGCCAAAATTTAATTTAGATGATTTACCAGAGCCGCCAAAATTAGATATAGATGAATTTAAACCAACCTTGGAAAATAAAAAAGATGTAAATTTTAATGATCAAAAAAACAACTTAAAATTAGATGATTTACCAGAAATGCCTAAAATAGATATAAAACCAATTCAACCAAGTGAGGAAACAAAAAAAGAGAAAAAAGGTTTGTTTTCATTTTTATTTAAAAAGAAAAAAGAAGAGAAAGTAGAATTATTCCCAAAAATAGAGCCACCCAAAGTAGAAATGCCTCAACCAGAACAATCAGATAAAAAAATAACAGATTTATCAGAATTAGAATTTGCACCACCTTCTTTGAAACCAATATTAAATGAAAATTTACCAAATCAAACATTGGAAAAAAATTCTATTGATAATTTAAAATTAGAAAATAATCAATTAGAAAATATTAAAGTGAATTCAGATACAAGCAAAACAGATATTAATCAAAAAATAGATATTAATCAAGATATTAATGTCAAACAAGATGAAAATGAACAACTTAACAAAAAAGCACAATTAAGTGATCTTTCAGTTGAACCATTAAATAAAGAAATTCAAAAAATAAATCTATCTGAAAAAATAGATAATAAATATTCACTAGATACATCATTTGAAACAGTTAATAAAGAAACAATTGATGAATCAGATAAAGATCTTACTAAAAATGAAAAAACAATGCTTCAAGAAGGAGAAGCATATTTAAAAAGTAATTTAGAAGAAAAGGTTCAAGATGAAATATCTTCAGAAAAAGAGCAAGAAGTAAAAGAAATCCCAATCTCAGAGGTTAAAGGTATTGGTCCTAAGAGAGAACAAAAATTAAAAAAGTTGGGTATAAAAACAGCACAAAAAATAGCAGAATTATCTTTCAAAGATTTAGCAAAAAAATTAAAAATTCCAGACAAAGAAGCAAAGAAAATAATAACAAATGCTAGAAAAATAACTAGAATAAAAAAGAAATTAAAACAAACAAAAGTGCAAGAAGGAATTACAGATGTAGTTAAAAAATTAGAAAAAGAAAGAAAAAAAATAGAAGTAATGCAAAAAGTTTCAAAAATAAATGAAAACAAATTAATTGAAATTGAAGGACATGCAGAATTAGTAAAAATACTAGAAGCATTAGAAAAAAAGAGACTTGAATTAGAAAGACAAGAACAATTGTTAAGAGAAAGAGAATTAAAATTATCTTCGCATGATGAAACATATAAAAGAGAAGTTGAGCAAATAGAGAATTTAAGAAGAAAACTTGATCAAGATATAAGAGAAAGAACAGAATATTTAATAAATCTAGAAAAAGATTATTTCCAACGAGGTCAAATCTTAGCAAAAAAACAAGCAGAAATAGAAATAAAAGAAAAAGAATTAGATGAAAAATATAAACTTTTAAAAGAACAAGAGGAAAAATTAAAAATAAAAGCAAATGAATTAGAAGATAGAGCAATTACTTTAAATGCAAAAGAGAAAAATTATGAAAAAATTGTTAAGGAATTAGAAAAACAAGATTTAGTTTTAAAGGAAAAAGAAGAAGATTTATTGAAAAGAGAAGCAGAATACATGAAAAGATTAGATTTATTAGAAAGTCATGAAAAAGAAATATTAAAAAATCTAGAGGAAAAAAGAAAAAAATTAGAACAAAAGGAAAAAGAAATTGAATTAAAAGAACAACAATTAAAGAAAAAAGAAAAATTAGTAGATAAAAAATCAGTTGCATTGGAATATGAAAAAGATATTATAGAAACACAAAAAGATAAATTAGTTGATGATGAATTTGAACAATATCTACATGAACAATTAGGATTAGTTAGAAATTCAGGAATTAATATTGATGACATAAATTTCGTAAAAAATATAAAAGAGCCAACATTTGAAAATACCGCAGGAAAAATACATGTACTTTATCAAATGATAGATACTTGTAGAGATTTATTAAAAAACAATAAAATAACAGATGCAAAAATATTCTACAATCAAATTAGAGACAAATATTATGAAACTACTTTTAATAATCCAAAAGAAAAAGAAAACATCCATAATATGTTAAGAACATTATATGATGAGATTAATTTGGCTGATATAAAATAAAATTTAATTTTTTAATTAAATCTCAACTTTTTTCAAATTTTTAATAGAAACTTTTTTATATAATTTATTTCTTTTTTATAAAAATTTATTTAAATTAAAATTTAATGGTTAAAATGACATTAGAAACAAAAGCAGAGGAATTTTATATTTTTCAGGTTAATACAAATGCTGTTTTTGATTTGTATTCATTAGCTATTTATTTAGCACAATTTTTACCAAATTTTTATTTAGAGCAAAAAAGAGAAAATTTCCTAAATACATTTAGAATATATTTCACAGATACTAAAAATAGAGAAAATAGTGAAAAACACCTAGGTCTTATTTTAAGATATAATGCAAAAATTTCAGTTCTTGAACTATTTCTTTCTGATAAAACACCAAACTATAAAGATATTATAAAATCTCTACAACAGTTATATCAAGGAACAGATTTTTTTGAAAATGGTAGTATAGTTATTCCAAAAATTACTCCTCCAATTTTTTTTAAAATATTTTGAAAAAATAAGATTAAAGATTAATTAAATTATAAATTAATATTTTATATATTCCTAACTCAAAAACCTTTCAATCACATATTCATTAGCCTTATAATGCCCAGTAATTTCACATTTATAAGAGCCGCCAAATAATGCTTTATAAATTAATAATTGATCTCCTAAATATGAATCAACATCAAAAACAGATTCAATTTGTTTTATTAAATTTTCAGCACATTCTTTTCCAACAATTTCTGCTCTTTTTCCTTTTTCTCCTAATGAATCAGAGCCAAGTATAGTGCCAATCTTTATTTCATCATTACTTATTTTTAAATTATTAAAATTATCTTCTTTTGAATTAAAAAAAGCCCATAATGTAATTCCAGAGCCAGTTGATAATGTTTCATTATAAATAGTTTGTATTTTTATAGGCACTTCTAACTTATTATTTAGGAGGTAATTACTTAAAACAAATTTAGCGTATTTTGCCTGTCTCTCAGAAACTTTATTTTTTATTAAATCCATAGAAGAATGACTTATGCCTTTTATATAAATTAAATTACCTTTTTTAGCAATTATTTTTTTATTTTGTTCTTTTAAAAAATTATAAAACTCTGAGAACGATGAAAAATCTTTAAAACTAAAATTAAATTTTGGTTTTATTTTTAAAATAAAATCACCATTCCCTTTTGGATAATAACCTCTTTTTAATAATTCTGTCTCATAATCAATAATCTCTTTAAAAAATGGAAGAAACACATTAATAAAATAATCAATTGAAGGACTATGACTAACATCAGTGCCTCCTTTAATTCTTACTTTTATGGGTTTGTCAGAAAAAATTAAAACAGGCATTAATGCTTGTAATAAAAGTGTAATTGAACCAGCAGTTTCAATATCAATATTCAAATTTTTAAATTCAGTTTCATTAGGATAAAATTCTAAATTTTCACTTCCAATAAAATTCCCTTTAACCTCAGCATTACAAATTTCTTTAATTACATTTACTGCAATTAAATGTTGTTGTTTTAACCCTTTCTGAGGTCTATTTTTTCTAATATTTTTAATAACAAAACCTTTTTTAGTTAAAGCAGATAAAGCTAATGCAGTTCTTAAGATTTGACCTCCACCTTCATAAAGAGAGCCATCTATTTCAATAAAATTAGTCATATAAATTAGATTTTTTAATAAATTAAAAATTTAAGCAAATTTTATAAATAAAAAATTCTTTATTGAATCAATGGCATTAAAAGAATATGCAATTGTTATTGCAATAATGATTTTATTTACTTCTTTTATTATGTTTTCTATTGAGGCAATTTATCCAAGACCCGATTTTAATTATTACTGCAATACTACTTATGATAATTCCTTTAATTATGAAAAAAATCAAGAAAATTGTACTTATGATTATAAAAAAGAACAAGAGTGTTTTAAAAATCAAGGCATTGTTAAATATGACTATGATGAAAAAGGTTGCAGATATGTTTCAGAATGTGATTATTGCCAAAAAAACTACAATAATGCTTTAAAAAATTATAATTTAGTTTTATTTTACATATTAGCTATAATAGGTGTAGCAGCAATAATTTTTGGTATTTATTATAAAATAGAATTTATCGGAACAGGATTTATGTTTTCAGGAATATTTTTATTATTTTTTGGAACCACACAAACCTTTAATGATTTAAACAGATATCTTAGACCGATTGTTTTATTTTTAGAACTATCTTTAATATTGTTTATTGCATATAAAAAAATAGTGAAAAATTCACTCAGCATAGAAAATAAGAAAACAAGAAAATAAATTTTTTTGTTCTATTTTTTGTATCTTCAATTTTTTTATTTTAAACTTAATCTTTATACATTTTCTTCTATAAACTTTTTTAATCTATTAACATAGTCCTCAGCTTCTTTATAATATTTGTCATAATCTTTTCCAGATATTTCATTTATTTCTCTATATTCTATTTTTTTACTTAAATCATAAAATTTTTTTACCACATCAGCATATTTCTTTTCTATTAAACTAGTATCAACTAATTTTTCTTTAACCATATCAGCTACATGATTAGGTGTTGGAGGAATTTCATTAATTTTCATTAATGCAGCATGACTTGCATCAATAACAGCCCAATATAAATCCATTACAGCAGAAATCATTTTAAATTTTGATTCTTGCAGCATTTGTGGACTTTTATAATAATAAGTCCAAACAGATTCTTTACTTGGTCTTATTCTACCTTGATATAAAAGAACTTGCAATGGCCTAAAAAATTCTCTATCTACTATTGGAACACCATCTCTTAATATATTGATGACAATAGGATCACCTAATCTAACCATTTCCCAAAAATAACTATATTTAAAAGTAGTTATATGTAATCTTTTAGAAATTTTAGCAATCAAATTATCTACAATAATTCTATATGTTTGCACTAATTCTTTTGTCCAATAAACAGTTAAATCATCTACAATTATTAAAATATCAATATCATGACTTGGCTTTTTTTTTCTTGCAGTGCTTCCAAATAAAACAATACCTTTTAATAATTTACCCATTTCTTTAGAAATTTCAGCAGAAAAATGATAAGCAATGTCTAAATCATCTTTAGGATACTCATTTTTTTTATCAATTTCCTCTTTTTTTTTAATTTCTGCTTCCATTAAGCTCACCTTTTTTTATCGTTAATTTAATCTTTATATGATTAGGTTTTTATTTTTTTCTTTTTTAATTTTCTTGTTTATTATTAAATAAAATAATATACTTTTTATTCCATACTTAAACCAGAGTAAAACGGAGCTCCTTTATAGTCTTCACTTGGTGCAGTATCTCCAACCAAATATCTTGGTCCTTCTGTTCTTCCAAAATAACTTCTGTAAAAATTGTTCCATCCATAGGGTGTTTGTCCAATACTTGGCTCTGTCCATGGATCAATCTTAAAACCTGGAACATGCAAATTATAAACAGAACTATCAAAGTGCATCCAAGTATCTGGTAATGAAGTCATCGGATTAAAAGAGCCACTTTCAACAATAAATTCACTTAACCCAGCATCTTTTGCAGCTTTTATAAATTCTTTCAACGGAACATTTCCATCACCAGCTGTTAAATGTTCATCATGAAAACCAAAATTATCACTGACATGAATATGACCAACAATTCCATCTTCAATTAATTTTTTAGCTTCTTTTACAAGCCATTCATTAAATCTTTTATCTCTCTCTTCTAGAGATTCACCAGGTTTACTAACAAAATACTTTCTCCATATATTTGCATGACTTATGTCAAAAGTTGCTTTTATGTGTTCTTTTGCTAATTCTTTTGCTTTTTCTTCTGAAATTTTATATTTTTCTTTTAATTCTTTTTCCATTTCTTTTCTACCAGATTCAACTAATCTTCTTAATTCATCTGGATGGCTGCCATAAACTTCAGGAAATAAATTCTCAGGAGCAATATAAATGGGATGCTTTAATTTTAGCATACCATTTTCACCTTGCCCTTCTTTTTTTGCTTTTTCAGTCATTTGCCAAGCATAAATGCCTAATTCTGCCATAGACTTTGCAGATTGTTCAACAGCAAAATCTTCAGCTAATTCAGATCTTTTAACAACATCTAACTGCTCAGATGCAGTTCTCCTACCATGTAACGCCAATTCTTTAATATAAGCAATATTTCTTTCATTTTCTAAAAGCATTTCTTTTAGTATTTTTATAGGGTCTTTTGTATCAGGAGGCAATAAATTATATTGTCTGTCATATTGTATTTCTTTTTCATATCTCCACCATTCATCTTTAGGAACCTTTTCTTTAAGTTGTTTATAAAAATTATATGTTTTGATTATTTTTTCTCTTTGTTCCAATAATTCTTTATATTGTTTTTCATGTCCAATTCCAAAATATAAACTATACATTACATCAACAAACTTTTGTTGATAAAAGAAATCTTTAGCTAATTCTTTTTCACTAGGTTCTTTTTTTTTTAAATCTATATACTCCTTTCTTCTTCTCTCTCTAAAAGTATTAAAATCTATAATCTCAGTCTTTATATTTCCCTCTTCATCAGTTTCGTAAAGAGGTACTTTTCCTTCATGGATTGTGTCATAATCTTTTAAGGTTGGATCAATAACATAATTTCCATTTTCATCTTTTAAATATTGTATTCTTCCATTTTCATCTCTTTTGTATATAGGAACAGCTAATCTATCAATATCACTAACCTGTGCTACTAATCTTTTACTAATAGGATCAACTAAGAAAATTTTTCTTCTTTTTTCCTCTTCTGGGAAAGCCATAAACATAGGGTTACCTTTTTCATCTTTCATATAATCTTTACCATACATATACCTTGGAGCTTCACCTGTATGAAAAACAACAGCTCCACCAGTAGTAGCTTCTGCTGCAAAATGAATTGCTCTTTTAATTTCATCAATTGCTTCTTTTCTATGTCTATCATCAAAAGAACCACTTTGCATATCCAAACCAGACAAGCCAGTAATCCCAACTGTTGCATGAGTTGTAGTTTCAACTTCATTTATCTCTGCTAGTTCTCTCATATCCATTCTTTCTCTTTTTCCAAAGCTTTCTGGAGTTGCTGCTTCTTTTCTACCTTTTCCAGCTCCAAAGAATTCAAATTCTATTCTATTAGCACCATGAAATATTCTAGCTTTCAATGCTTGAGTTTGATGTTCAAAAGGATTTGTAGTTGTTCCCCAAGAATCAATACCAATCTCTGTACTTCTATCTATCTCTTTCATTACAGGATTTTTACTTTCTGTTTTAGGGATATAATAATCTGTCATTTTTAATTTTCTTTTTTGAATTAAGCTTCTACCCAATATAATGTGCTTGCAGGTCCCATCTTATATCTATAATAAGTTTCCCATGCTGCTTCTGCAGCAAAATGTACTGCTCTATGTTCTTCTACATGTTCTTTATAACCATGACTATGTTTCTCAGATTTTTTTTCAGGTTTTTTTTCAGCAGGTCCTTTAGGTGGACTAAAAGATGTAAATATCTCTTTAAAACCATCTACAACATCCATAAAAGGAGCAAATAATTCAAACCTTTTTTTCTTTTCTTCTTTTTTTTCTTCTTCTTTTTCATCACCAAATTTCAAACTTGGATCAGCTTCTTTCAAGTATTTTTTTAAATCATCTCCTAATGCATCCATAGCATCTTGAACAGATTTATCAATAAGTGTCATTAAGTCTATATCATCTTCTTGTCTATATTTTATATAATTTTTAATCTTTTTATCATCCCAAGCATATGCTCTTAAAGTTATATCAGCCATACCAGTATAAATCGGACCTTTATGTTGATATTCATAACTATGATATGCCAATTCTGGTTTAACTCTGTAAAAAATATGTAATGATAACACAGGATATGCAACCTTAAAATCTTGTCTTATAAATAATGTTTCAATCTCAATAATTTGAGTTTCAAATGACTGTATAATATGAGGATTATCCATATTTTTTTCATATAATTTTAATCTTCTTAAATTTCTTAAATATGGCTTAACCCAAGACATATACATTCTTATTGTTTCATAATGTTGTTTCATATATTTTATTTCAAAATCTCTTCTAACCAATAATTCCTTTTTTGTTCTTCTTTTCCATTCATAATACTGCCTTAATTTTCTCTTTAAAACCTCTCTAACTTTAGCATTAAACTTTAATTTATCCACTGTTGATTCAATTTCACTAGGATCTTTTACTTGAACTCTAAAAAATAAATCAGGCAGTACACTAAAACCAATTGTATTTGCTAATCCATAAACAGAAGCTGGATTTTTTGCACCGCCTTCTACTTGATCAATCCATAAACCTTTTAAAACAATCTCAGAACTTAAAGCACTATTTTTATCTCCTTTTGGATCGCCATCACTGTCATAATAATATTGTAATCTTTCATCTAAAATTCTTAATTCTCTAACCATCTGAAACAAACCCTTAATCATATCACTAATCCCTTTAAGATATTGACTAACTTGTGCTTGTTGTGCTCCAATTCTATTTTGCATGTTTCCAAACATGCTAGAAGCAACACTATAAGCCATTGTATCAATAACTTTTTCAACCTTATCAAAACCCCATGTTTCACTGATAAATCTCAAAAACCAGTAATAATGTTGTTCAATATTAAAATTAGGATACTCTAATACTATTCTAAATCTTCTTTCTGGTTTTGGAAACTCAGTTTTCACTAATCTATGTTGAAATTTTTCAAACTCTTCTTGTCCACTTTTTTTTACTATCTCTCCTTTCTTATCTGTTTCTACTTTTAAAAATTCATATTCATATAATCTTTTTTCAATAGCATCTAATTTCTCTTTTATAACATCTTTCTCACTTTTTAATTTATTTTGTAATTTTCTTAAATCATAATCTAACTCTTTTATGTGATGCTCTATCTCATGAATTTCTTCCTCTTTGCTCTTCTTTTTTTTCATAAAAGGCAACTCTAAAGCCATCTAAAGACCCTCCAAATTTTATAACTAACTTTTAAAATAAATTGATTTTTATATCTTAAATTTGCATACACAATTAAAATCTAAATTAAAGCCAAATATACTTTTTGCTATACTATTATATTATTATAATAAAAAAGGGTATATATACTTTTCGCTTTTATATAAATTAAAAAATTTTTTGAAAACTAAAAGGTAGATTATTCATTTTTTATTAAGTTTTCAAAAATTATAAAAAGATAAGAGACATTCTAATCTAAATTTGAAATTAACTAAACTTAAAAATGCGTTAAGATCTAAAATGTCAAATGAAATTAATATAATTTCTAAGTTTCATCCGTTAGAAAGAAAAGTTTTTCCTCTTTTAGCTAATGATATCTCTTTAGAAGAACTTTTCTCATTAGCAAAAAATGAAGATCTAAAAGATGTTGAAGTAATGAGAGCAATACAATGGCTTGAAAACAAAAATATTTTAAGAACAGAATCAACAGAAAAAGAACTTATCTTCTTAGATAAAAATGGTATTATCTATAAAGAGAGAGGTTTACCTGAAAAAAGATTTTTAAATGCAATCAAAGATAGTGAGAAAAAATTAAGTGAAATAAAAAATTATTTAGATGAAAAAGAAATAAACATTTCAATAGGAATATTAAAAAGAAACAATTTAATAGAAATTAAGAAATATGATGAAATGCATTTTTCAATAACAGAATTAGGAAAAAAATATTTATCAGAAAAAACACAGGAAGAGAAATTCTTAGAAAAAAATTTTCCACTGGATTTTGAGTCATTAACAAATGAAGAGAAACAAATTGCTGACTTACTATTAAAAAGAAAAGAAATTTTAAAAAAAGAAAAAAAAACATTGAAAAAAGTTTTTTTAACAGAGTTGGGAATAGAATTGAAAAAATTAAAATTAGAAAGTATAGAAATAATAGATAGATTAACACCTAACGACTTAAAAGAAAAAACATGGAAAAACAAAACATTTAGAGAATATGATGTTGAAATTAATGTTCCAAAAATAAGTGGGGCAAAAAGACACATAACATTACAAGCAGTTGAATACATAAAAAGTATTTGGTTAGAATTAGGTTTTAAAGAAATGACAGGGAATTGTGTTCATACTTGTTTTTGGGATTTAGATGCTTTGTTTGTGCCGCAGGATCATCCTGCAAGAGAAATGCAAGATACTTTTTATTTAAAGCAACCGAAATCAGGAGAAATTAAAGAGAAAGATATTTTAGAGAGGGTTAAAAAAACACATGAAAATGGTTGGACAACTAATTCCTTAGGTTGGCAAAATCCTTTTTCAATAGATAAATCAAAAGAAAATTTATTAAGAACTCATACAACAGTTTTGAGTGCACAAACACTAGCAAAATTAAAAAAATCAGATTTGCCTGCAAAATTTTTTGCAGTTGGAAAATGCTTTAGAAATGAGACATTAGATTGGAAACATTTATTTGAATTTTATCAAGTTGAAGGCATTGTTGTTGATGAAGATGCAAATTTTAGTAATCTTTTAGGCTATTTAAAAGAATTTTTCAAGAAAATGGGCTACCTTGATGTAAGAATAAGACCAGGCCATTTTCCTTACACAGAACCAAGTGCAGAGGTTGATGTTTATCATCCAATAAGAAAAGAATGGGTTGAATTAGGAGGCGCAGGAATCTTTAGGCCAGAAGTTGTGAAACCATTAATGGACTTTGAAGTTCCTGTTTTAGCTTGGGGGTTAGGTTTAGACAGATTAATAAAAGAATACTGGAAAATAGAAGATATTAGGGATTTATACAAAAATGATTTAAAACAATTAAGAGAATTAAAAATTTGGTTGAAATAAAAAAATTATAATTTTAAATTTAAATTAAAAAGATTAAAATGCCAACAATAAAGATTAATAGAAAAGTATTAGAAAGTTTGATAGGAAAAAAACTATCAACAGAGGAATTAAAAGACAGAATCTCAATGATAGGAACAGCTCTAGAAGATATAAATGAAAATGAAATTATCGTAGAGGTTTTTCCTAACAGGCCAGATATGTTATCTGAACAAGGCTTTGCTCGTGCATTGAGTAGTTTTTTAGGTGTTAAAGGAAAATTTGGCTTAAAAAAATATAAAGTAAATAAGCCATTAAAAGATTACAAGGTCTATGTTTCAAAAGAAAATTTAAATGTCAGACCTTATACGGCATGTGCTATTGTTAAAAATTTAAAGCTGAATGATGAAAAAATAAAAGAAATTATTCAAATCCAGGAAAAATTGCACATAACCTTTTGCAGAAGAAGGAAAAAAGCAGCTATTGGAATTTATCCATTGGATAAAATTAAATTGCCAATTTATTTTGAAGCAAAAAAACCAAATGAAATTAAATTTAAACCATTAGACACAAATGCTGAGATGACAGCTCTAGAAATTTTAGAAAAACATGATAAAGGTAAAGAATTTAAGCATTTAGTTGATGGCTTAAATAAATACGCAATATTTAGAGATTCAGCAAATAATATATTAAGTTTTACACCTATAATTAATTCTGATTACACTGGAAAGGTAGATGAATCAACAAAAGAAGTTTTTATTGAGGTAAGTGGCTTTGATTTAAGAACAAATGTATATGTTTTAAATATTTTAGTTTGTGCATTAGCAGATATGTCAGAAGATGTTGAAATTTATCAAATGGAAGTTATTTATCCTTCTAATTATATGGCAATAAAAGCAGAAAACTTTGAAATGAAAAAATCAAAAAACGATTACTTATTAATAACACCAAATTTAAAGCCAAGGAAATTAAAATTTGATTTATCTTTTGTTAATAAGTGGCTTGGATTAAGTTTAAATGAAAATGAAGTAAAAAAATTGCTTGAAAAAATGGGATATGGTTATGAAAAAATAACTAAAAAAGGAAAGATTGAACATATTGCTTTAATTCCTGCTTATAGAGCAGATATTTTACATCAAGTTGATTTAACAGAAGATATTGCAATTGCTTATGGCTATGAAAATTTTAAACCTGAAATTCCAAAAAAAGCCACAACTGGAAATGAGGATAGTTTTGAAAAATTCAAAAAAAAAATTGCATATCTTTTAATTGGATTGGGCTTAATGGAAACAAGTTCATATCATTTGACTAATAAAGAAATTCTTTTAAAAATGAATTTAGATGAAAATGATATGAAAGATATTGTTGAGATAGCTGACTCTAAATCAGCAGAACACAATATTTTAAGAAAATCATTATTGCCCAATCTTATGGAAATTTTATCAAAAAACACACATAATGAATATCCGCAAAATATTTTTGAAATTGGTATTGTTTTTAATCAAGATAAAAATGAAGAAACAGGTGTCAAAGAAAAAACAGATTTGGCTGTAGCAATTTCAGATATTAATGCAGATTACACGAAAATAAGGCAGATTTTAGAATATTTATTAAATTCAATTGGATTTAATGAAAATAACTATCAAATAAAAGAGGCAGAACATAAATCATTTATAAAAGGTAGATGTGCAAAAATAATTCTTAAACTAAATCAAAATGAGCAAGAAATCGGCTTTTTAGGAGAAATACATCCTAGTGTTTTAGAAAAATTTGGAGTTGAGATGCCTGTTTCTATGCTTGAGATTGAATTAGGTTTTTTATTTACATTTATAAATTAATTTATTTTAATATTTTTTGAATTGCTCTAAGATATTTTCTGCTACAAAGTTACCAAAATTTCTTATTTTATTTCTTGGTGTTAAATATAATCTTTGTAAAACTTCTACATTAGTTAATCCTGAAGGTAAATTATCATACATATCAAGCCATTCTTGACTTGCTTGTTCCAGTAAATTATAATATTCTTGTCTATCTTTAGAATTAATATTAAATGGATAACTATGAGTTTGATAAGGAATAGTATTTTGTAATAATCTAAAAGTTCTTCCATTACCATCCATAAAAGGATGAATTCTGACTCCTGCAAAATGAACTAAAATAGATTTTTCTAAAGGATTGATATTTTTCTTGTAAAATCATTTCAATATATTGCATATGGTAAGGAACTTTCTCAGGAGAGGGAACAGAAACATTTGAGCCTTGTATAAACACTCTTTTATCTCTAAAACCTTCTCCAAATTGTCCTTGCGTTATTATATAATTTACTTTAATTATGTCCTCAACTGTCCAAGTAGAATATTGTTTTTGATTCAAATATAAAAAAGCCTCTTCAGCAGCTTTATAACCCTGTTTTCTAAATTTTTTGTTAGTTTCTTCAAAATCTTCTGATTTTTTATTTGCAGCTTCAATTGCTTTTTCTAACCTGTTTCTTATTAAAAGACATCTTTTATTAGATAGCCCTTTTATATAAGACAAAATATCCTGATAAATTTTATTATCAACAATACCTATATAATTCCACATTTTTTTTGAAAAAAAATTAAGTTTTTTTTAAAAATATAGGTTGGTTTCTTTTTTTAAATAAATAATATTATACTAATCAATAATGATAACATTTAAATATAAATACTAATTACTAATTAGTATTATGGAAAAAGAAATATTAAGGCAAATTGTGTATAGGCAAAAAAACCAAATTTCAAATTTAAATAAAGAGAATTATGTTGAGAGAGAAATATTAAAACAAATTATTACTTTTTTAAATGATGATAGAATATTAATTTTAACAGGCATAAGAAGAAGTGGAAAATCTACAATACTAAAATTAATTATGGCTCATTTAAAAGAAAATTTAAGTTATTGTTATGTTAATTTTGAAGATGAAAGGTTTATTAATTTTAAAGCAGAAGAATTTGAATTACTAAATGAAGTTCTAATTGAGGTTTATGGCAATTCTAATTATTATTTTTTTGATGAAATTCAGAATATAGAAAAATTTGAATTATTTATAAGAAGACTTCAAGATGAAAATAAAAAAATAATTATAACTGGTTCAAATGCTTCATTATTAAGCAAAGAATTAGGAACAAGGTTAACAGGCAGATATAAATTATTTGAAATATATCCCTTTTCTTTTATTGAATTCTTAAGATACAATAACTTTAAAATTTTTCCTAAAAATGAGCAACTTTATAATATTGAAAAAAAAGTGCAATTGCAAAAATTATTTCAAGAATATATGATATTTGGAGGTTTTCCTGAATATTTAAAAAACAAGGATAAGGATTATATTAAAACCCTTTTTGAAAATATATTATATAGGGACATTATTGTTAGATATTCACTAAAAAAAGAAAAGATATTAAAAGATCTAATAAATATATTATCAACAAATGTCTCTTCATTAATAACCTATAATTCTCTAAAAGAAACATTAAATTTAGCGAATGCTATAAGTGTAAAAGAATATATTAATTATTTAAGCAATAGCTATTTATTCTTTGAAGTACTAAAATTTTCTTTTTCATTAAATAAGCAATTAAAAAATCCAAGAAAAATATATCTAATAGACCCAAGTTTTATTGAAATTTTTGGCTATAACTTTTCAAATAATTTTGGAAAAATATTTGAAAACATTATATTTTTAGAATTAAAGAGGCAAAACAAAGATTTATTTTATTTTTCAAATAAACATGAATGTGATTTTGTTGTAAAAGAAAACAAAAAAATAACAAATCTAATTCAAGTATGCTATACTCTAAATGAGGCAAACAAAGAAAGAGAAATTAATGGCTTATTAGAAGCAATGAACTTTTTTAATATAGAAGAAGGATTAATTATAACATTAGAGCAATATGATGTTTTAAAAATAAATAATAAAAAAATTAAAATAATTCCTTTTATAAAATGGATTTTTAGCAATTAAAAGGTTTAATTTTAAATATAAGTTCTATTCTTTAAAAAAAATGAATTTAATCCAAATTATAGAAGATTTAACTTCTAATTATGCAACCGAGTTAGATAGAACTTGCAATCCAAACAGAATAGAGGATTTTGATTGCGATAAATTTACACAAGGTTTTTATAAATTACTTAAACAAAATGGAATTGATAGTTTTATTTACTGGACAGATAAAGATGGAGAAGGTTTCATGTATTTTGTTAATGTTGTTCCTTTAGGTAATGATACATATAGAATTTATGACTTTACAAGAGAAAATCCATTAGTAGCAATCTTAAATAAAGATCAAATAACAAATTTTCTGCATGATAAATATGGTGGAAATTGGCAACCACGAGAAGGAATCTACTAAAATAATTAACAACTTGTAATAATTAAACTACCCAATATAACTCACATCCTCTTTCTTACTTTTTCCAACTTTCAATAATTCATCTGCAATTTTTAATTTGGATTCAAATGCTTTTATTTCAGAATCTAAGTTTTTCATATTCAATTTTAATTCAAATTTTTTTTCTAAAATATTTAAAATATTTTTAGCTCCTTTTAAACCAACATACATAGGATGCCCAAAAGTTTCAGATAATAAACAGATTCCTTTTATTTTTCTTTCTTCAGCTAAACCTAATAAAACACCGGAAACACCAATAATAGGCCCAACAACACCATAAACATCTTTTTTTAATTCTTTTTCTAAATCTTTTGAAAATTCCTCAATTTTTTCTTTATTGTTTCCTGTAATATAAACTTTCGGATTTTTAGGAATGTTTTGTAATCCAATCCCTCCTAATGTTATAATAAAGTTTCCTTTATTCTCAACAAAATAATCCAAGACACTATCACAAAAACTATAACAACCAATTTCATCAATCGGTTGGCTGTCTCCTGTTAATATTAGAAAATTTAATTTACTCTTTTCTTTATAAAACATCTCAATTTTAGGCATCTCAATTAAATTATTTTCATTTACAAAAACAGAATTAGGCATTCTATATGAAAAAAATTCAACAATTTTTTTAGCTTTTAATTGTTCAATCAAAACATCAGCAACAACTTTTCCAACATTCGCTATTCCTGGCAAGCCAACTATTAAAATGGAATTGCTTATATCTGTTTTCTCAATTTCTTTAACTAACCACTCATTTTTGTTCATTTTAATTTTTATTAAAATTAATCATTTTAAATAGATTTCTATATCTAAAATCAAAAAATTTATAACCTTTAACAAAAAATTTAATAATCATTGTTATTTTATTTAATAGCAATCTTATTTATAATTAAGAAATTTGTATTTAAAAAAGTAATGTCTAAAAAAGGTTTGGGTGGTTAGATGGCTAAAACATATACATTACAACATGATAGAGTTAATTGTATTGGTTGTGGTGCATGTGCAACAATTGCTCCTAAATTTTGGGAAATGAATGATGATGGTAAATCTGATATTATTGGAGGAAAATCAAAAGAAAATGGATGGCAAGAAAGGAAAATAAATCAAGAGGACTTTGATATTAATTTAGAAGCAGCAGAAAGTTGTCCTGTTGAAGTTATTCATTTAATTGATGATGAAAGTGGTAAAAAAATCATATAATAAAATTTCTAATAAAGGAAATTTTCATAAAAAAATTATAAAAAAAGAGGATGATAAAATGATTAATAAAGTAGCTTTAAAAGCAGGTGGTCCAGCAGGAAGTGGTGTTTTTACTATTGGTGCAATGTTTGCTCGTAGTGTTCAAAAAATGGGATTATATGTTTTTTACACAGCAGAATATCCTTCTTTAATTAAAGGTGGTCATAATTCTTGTTATGTAAGAGCAGAAGACGAAGAAGTTCATAGTCAAATAAAAACCTGTGATATTTTAGTTGCATTAGATAAGATTACAATAGATAAACACTTTAATGAACTAACAAACAATGGGGCTATAATCTATGATTCTGAGTTAATAAAAAAAGAAGAAATAAACATAAATAGAAATGACTTAATTTTATTGCCAGTTCCTTTTTATTCATTAGGGAAAGAATTAGGAAATAAACTTTATGGTAATATTGTTGCTTTAGGTGTCATTGCTGGCTTAATAAATATAGATTTAGAAAAGATAAATATAGCTTTGGAAAAACAATTTGAAAAAAAGAAAGGTTCTGAAATAGCAGAGATAAATAAAAAAGCAGCTAAATTAGGTTATGACTATTTCATGAATAATTTTAAAATTGATTTCAAAGTTAAATTACAGAAAATAAATAGAGAACCAACAATTTTGTTATCAGGAAATGAAGCTGCCTCAATTGGCGCAATAAAAGCTGGCACAAAATTTGTTGCAGAATATCCAATGACTCCCTCTTCTGGTGTTTTACATTTTATGGCTGCACAAGAGCATAATTATAATATTGTTGTTAAACATACTGAAGATGAAATTGCAGCAATAAATATGCTTACAGGTAGTTCAATGGCAGGAGCAAGATCTTTAACTGCAACTTCAGGTGGTGGACTTTCTTTAATGGTTGAAGCTCTTGGAATGGCTGGCTTAAGTGAAACACCTTTAGTTATAATTGAAAGCCAAAGAACAGGCCCAAGTACAGGAATGCCAACTTATACAGAACAATCAGATTTAAGATTTGTTTTACATGCATCGCAAGGAGAATTTCCAAGATTAGTTGTTGCCCCTGGTGATCAAGAAGAAGCCTTTTATGAAACCTTTAAAATGTTTAATTTAACAGACAGAGTTCAAACACCAGGCATAATTTTATTGGATAAACATGTTTCAGAATCCTCTAAAACAATAAAACCATTTGATACAGCTAATCTAAAAATAGAGAGAGGAAAATTATTAAAATATGAAGAAGCAGAAAAACAAATTGATTATAAAAGATATAAATTAACAGAAGATGGCATATCTCCAAGATCAATTCCAGGACAGCCAAATTGTTTTTATGTTTCAACAAGTTATGAGCATGATGAAACAAGTTTTAGTTGTGAAGAAAGTCATAATAGAATAATGCAAGTTGAAAAAAGAGCTAAAAAATTAAAAGCAATAAAAGATGAAGAAATAGCACCAAAAATATTTGGTGATGAAAAACCAGATTTAACAATTGTTTCCTGGGGTTCTAATAAAGGCATGATACTAGAAGCAATGAAATGGCTAAAAAATGATGGTTTTAAAGTAAATTTTATGCATATTCTTTGGATAAATCCTTTTCCAGTAAAAAAAGTTTCAGAGGTTTTATCAAAAGCAAAAAAAACTTTAATAGTTGAAGGAAATAGTGAAGCACAAATGCGTGGCTTAATAAGAGAAAAAACTGGCTTTTTCATTGAAAACACATTATTAAAGTATGATGGAAGACCTTTTGATCCAGAAGAAATTTATCAAAAAGCAAAGGAATTATTATTGAAAAAATAAATAAAAGAGGTGTAAACATGGTTTCTGTTAATGAATTAGGTAATAAAAATCAAATTCAATGGTGTCCAGGTTGTGGTGATTTTGGAATTTTAATGGCCATAAAACAAGCAATTTCAAATTTGAATTTAAATCCAAAAGATGTTGTAGTTGTTTCTGGAATAGGTTGTTCTGGAAAATTACCGCATTACATAAAAACCTATGGTTTAGAAAGCATACATGGAAGAGCAG
Source organism: Candidatus Woesearchaeota archaeon (assembly GCA_038874655.1). Taxonomy (GTDB): domain Archaea; phylum Nanobdellota; class Nanobdellia; order Woesearchaeales; family GW2011-AR15; genus JAAXVZ01. The sequence goes on from JAVZBY010000002.1 coordinate 252,353, forward strand.
TAGCAGCAGCAACAGGAGTTCAATTAGCAAATCCTAAACTAACAGTAATTGCAGTTGGCGGTGATGGTGATGGTTATGGTATTGGTTTAAATCATTTTCTACAAGCAGTTAGAAGAAATGTTAATATAACTTATATAGTTCATAATAATGCTGTCTATGGATTAACAAAAGGACAAGCTGCACCAACAGCTCAAAAAGGAACAAAAACACCAAGTACGCCACATGGTTCAATAGAACCACCAATAAATCCATTAGCATTAGCATTAGCAGCTAATGGGACATTTGTGGCAAGAGGTTTTGCAGGCGAACTAAAACATTTAACAAATTTGATTATGCAAGGAATTAAACACAATGGCTTTTCTTTTATTGATGTTTTACAACCTTGTGTTTCATATAATCCATGGCAAACTTTTGAATACTATAGAGAAAGAGTTTATGATTTGCAAAGTACAGATTATAAAACAGATGATTTTTTAGAAGCATGTAAAAAAGTTTGGGAATGGGAACCAAAAATACCAATTGGTTTATTCTATAAAACACAAAGACCAACTTACTCTGATGAACTACCACAAGATAAAGATATCCCTGTTGCTTTACAAGATATAGAAAATATAGATATTAAGCCATTGTTGGAGAAGTATTATTAACAGCTTTTTTTTTAGTTTTTTTAAATTATTAATATAAAAAATTAAGATAGAAAAAAAGAATAGACAAAGAAATCAAAAATCAAAATCCTCACTTTCTTTAATTAGTTTTTCAGCAGTAGTGGTTTTTTTAATTGAAATTGAACCTTCTTTACCGCAATAAGGACAAGATGTTACTAAAAATGATTTTTTTCTTCTAAAATTATAACCACAACCTCCACAGATATATTCAATTGTTTCTTCTTTTTTTACTTCTTTTTGTTCTAATTTTTTTGTCATCAAATCTTCTCTTGGTTTTACACCTAAACAATAAACACATGCAAATTTATTTGTATTAGTAAATCTAATTTCATGGGCATCATACTCTCTATTACATTTATAGCAATGATATTTTCCCATTTTTTCACCTTTTATTATAGTTTTTAAAAGTTTAAATATCTAAGTTTAAATATCTAATTAGTATAAAATACTTAAAAATTAATTTTTTTATGTTTTTATAATTTTCTATGAGAGTTCCTATTAATAAAAAAATTAAGTATTTTTTTTACAATGACTAAATTATTTTAATTTCTGTAAGTCATTAACTAAACTTTTAAACAAAAGTTTAATCAAAAATAAAATTGCTATGCAATTGGTTTTGCTTCACAAAGCACAAATAAAAGAAAAATATGGGGTCCCTGGGATTTGAACCCAGATCACAAGATCCCGAATCTTGTATTCTAGCCAAGTTAAACTAAGACCCCTTTTATCAAACATTTTTTAAAAATAGAAATAAATATATAAAAAATATTTATAAAAAATATTTTATAATACTAGCTTTTTTAACTATTTAACCTAACTCAACATAAATAAAGTAAGTAGCAAATCCAGTTAATTTATCAACAGGAACTAATAATTGGAAATCTACTTCTGTGCCATTAAAACCGATTCTGTCATTTTCCATTAAAACTGTGTAAATTGTATTTGTTTCATTAGTGTTTAGTAATACATTCCAAAAAACAGCTTGTGCATTTGTACTATTATGTGTTCTTGTTGCCCTACAATTTGATAAAAATTTTCCAGCTATATCAAAACTAGGATGATTTGTGTAAATAAAAGTATCATTTATTCCATCAGAAGTTTCATTCATGATATTTAATCTTTCTTCTTCTAAATAAATTTCTGTTTGATTTGTGCATTTAACATTACTCCAGTCATTAACAAAATTTCTTGTTGCAATTATTTCTCCAATAGCATCAACAACATTCCAATCATAAAAAATATCTCCATTAGCATTTTCTAAAACAATTCCACCAGAAACTCTACCAAAAAAACCTTGCCATACATTTGTTATTTGTGTTAAATCAGCATTAACCCAAGTAATATTTCCGTTTTGTGCTGTTAAATTTGTTGCATTTGAAATTGGTCTTCTTGAGGATTCTCCAATAATTAAATTAGCTCCAGAAGGTTCAGCAAATATATTTTTTATAAAAAAAACCAACAATAAAAAAACAAAAAAATATTTTACTTTATTTAATATATTCATAATCCCACCCTCTTTAAAAAATTGTGATAATTGCCAATTTGAAATTTATTAGCAGAAAATTTAAAATTCTGTAAAATTTGAAAAACTCTAAACTCACTTAAATCTAAATTTTTTGCAATATTTTCAATAAAAACACCATTCAAATAAGCATGTAAAACATGATAATATCTCAATTTTATAGGATTGAAATTTGAATCATAATCTTTTGTGTAGTATCTTATAATTTGATTTACTCTTTTTTCAGAAATATTTTTACCTTGTCTTGAAAAAAACAAAAAATCTTCTTTTGCTAGTTTATTTCCTTCTATGAATAATGATAAATCCTTAGCTAATTTTCCACTGATTAAAACAAACCTATTATTTAATCTTATTTTATTGCCCAAAATATCTTTAATTTTTATATTAACTAATTCATTTGGCAAGCAACCTGTCTCATAAAGAACTCTAAAAATCAAATTATCTCTGGCATTTTTAATATTTGAAATTATTTCTCTAATCTCTTTCATAGATAAAAAAATTTCTTTGTTGTATGATTTTATGACAGGAACCATTTTCTTTTTTTCTGTTTTTATTTTATTTTTTATTTATTTAATTATAGTTTTATATGCTTTTTATACAAAAGTGATATTAAATTGTTTTTTAGGCAAATAATATTCTTTTTTTATTTACCAATATATTTTTTTGTTTATTAGTATTTAATTAGTATTTTTATGTATATTAATGGAAATTATTTCTAAATAATTATATATAAAAAGAAACTGATATATAAATGTTTTGTTTTTATCAATTAGTATATAAAAAAGTATACTATTTGTAATATTTCATTATTTTTCCTTTAAAGAATAACCTGAGAGGAATAATGAAGTATTTTATCGTTGATGAAACGGAAATAAAAATAAAGATGAAAATCCTAATTAAATATTGACACATTAGAATATGAAAAAAATTAGAATATGAAAAAATGAAACAAATAAAAGAATACAATGAATAATTGTATAGCGGGGGAAAGATTTGAACTTCCGACCTTTGGGTTATGAGCCCAACGGGCACTCCTAGCTGCCCTACCCCGCTGCATCAATAAACTACTAATATCTAACAAATAATATCTAATAATTAATATTCATTAAAATATTTATCGATTAATTAGTTGAAAATAGACTGAATTTATAAATATTTTTAAAAAAACATGCTATAATTTTATGAGTTAGTTATTTTTATTTATTAATAAGATTTTTTTTAATGTTTTCTGATTTTGAAAAAAAATTTTTAAGTAATAGAAGTAAAAAAGGTATTTACACTGATTTAGAAAAATTCTTAAAAAATAATTATAAAAAGGGACATAGATTATTAGATGTGGGTGCAGGAACAGGGATTTATTCAAAATTAGCAAAAAAAATAGGTTATGAAGTATATGCTATTGATTATAATCCAGAAATATGTAAATTTAAAGAAATAAAAATACTTTTTTGCGATTTAAATACACAAAAATTACCCTTTTTAGATAATTACTTTGATGTAGTTATCATGACAGAGGTCATTGAGCATTTATATAACACTGGATTCATACTTTCAGAAATAAATAGAGTTCTGAAAGAAAAAGGAATTCTATATTTAACAACACCAAATTTGGCTAATCTAAAAAATAAATTATGGTTCTTATTTTTTTCATATTTTATTACACATAAAAAAAATCCAGGATTAGGTGATCACATTAATCATATAACCCCTCTTTTTCTAAAATATTTTTTGGAAAGAACCAATTTTCAAAAAATTAGAATATCTTATTTAAATTCGTTTTTTCCTTTTACTAAAATCAAATTACCAAATTCAGAATTTTTTTCTGATACTGTAAAACTGATAGCATATAAAAAATAGTAAAAATGATATTACTAAATTTTCATTTATACAAAATAATTTAAAATTCAATTATTATTAAAAATAAGAAATTTTATAAATCTAATTCATTCTTAAAAATATAATTTATAATAAAAAATATCTTTAAAAACTAAATATTAATATTAAATTATTAATATAAAAATAAATAAAAAAAAGGTGAAATGATGAATTCAAAAGAAGAAAAACAATATGATTTAAGAAAGCAAGAAAATTCAAACAATAAATATGAAAAAACAAAAGAGTCTTTTTCTGAAGGTCAAAGTCAGCAAAATATCCCATTAACTTTAAATGATTTAGACCTATCAAAATTAAACTTACCAAAAGAAACTAAAGAAAGATTAGAAGAAATAAAGAAAAAATTAGAGAGATTTCAAAAAGAGGTTTTAGAAAAATTTGATAAATATATAATGGGAATAGCATTATTACCTCCTAGAAAACAAGGAGCACAAAATCCTTTAGGTAATTTGCCTTTACCTTTGCCTAATATACCAAATTTACCGAATTTTGGATTACCAAATCAAAATTTACCAGGATTATCACCATTAATTCCAGGAATACCAAATTTTATGCCATTTACGCAATCAACTTTACAAACACCAGCTAATTTACCAAATTTAAACAATTCACCTACTTTAAATCCAACACAAGGTCCTGTAGTACAAGAAAATAAAAATGAACTTAGAACATTAGTTTTAGTAGATGATAGTGATAGTCAAAAGATGACTAAAATAGAATTAAAAGCAAAATTATCTCAAATCATAATAGGAATTGCAAATAATATTGACAAAAACATTTGGGTTGAAACCTTATTGTTAAGTGAATTATGGGAAAATTGTTATGATGGTAAATATGAAACATTAAGTTTAATAGCTTCTGGAACACCTGTTTATGATACAGGGATGTTAGCAGCAATAAAAATAGCAGAAGTCCATAAGCAAATGGTTTTAGCAAAGTTTGAAAAATATATTGTTTGTTATGTTCTAGCTGGTAGCCTAGTTCAAGGAAAAGCAACAAAAGATTCTGATATTGATGTTTTTGTAGTAATTGATGATACCGATGTTAAAAAAATGTCTAGATTTGAGTTAAAAGAAAAATTAAGAGCAATCATTATAGGAATGGGTTTAGAAGCAGGAGAACTAACAGGAATAAGAAATAAAATTAACATTCAAGTTTATATCTTAACAGATTTCTGGGAAAACATAAAAGAAGCAAATCCAATAATCTTTACATTTTTAAGAGATGGTATTCCTTTTTATGACAGAGGAATTTTCATGCCTTGGAAACAATTGTTAAAAATGGGTAAAATAAAACCAAGTCAAGAGGCAATTGATATTTTTATGCAATCAGGCGATCAATTAATGAAAACAGTTGATTTTAAATTAAAAACAATAGGTATGGAAGATACATTTTATGCAATATTAACTCCAAGTCAAGCAGCAATTATGTTATATGGTATTGCTCCTCCAACACCAAAAGAAACACCAGAAATAATGAGAGAAATTTTCGTTAAAAAAGAAAAATTACTAGAAGAAGAATATGTGGAAATTTTAGAAAAGAACATAAAAATTAGAAAAGACTTAGAACATGGAACAAAAAAAGAATTAACAGGAAAAGAAGTTGATGAATTAGTTGAAAATGCAAAAAAATACTTAAAAAGAATTGAGAAATTATTTAAGCAAATAGAAAAAGTAAAAGAAGAAGAATCTCTTATTAATACTTATGAGACAACATTAACAATTGTAAAAGATGTCTTAAAATTAGAGGGCATAGAAAAAATAAAAGAAAAAGAAGTTTTGGAATTATTTGAAACAGCTTTAATAGATACAGGAAAAATACCTCATAAATATTTGAGAGAATTAAAAGATATCATAAAAGCAAAAGAAGATTATGATAATGGCAAATTAACAAAAACAGATATTTCAAAAGTTAATAAATCAAGTAAGGAATTTCATAATTTCTTAATAGAATACATACATAAAAAAAGAGGCGCAGAATTAGAAAAAGCAAAAATTAAAGTAAAATATGGTGATAAATTTGGTGAAGTTATTTTACTAGACAAAGTAGCATTTATAATACATGATATAGACTCAAAAGATAAAAAAATTAGTAAAGCAGACCTAGAAAATGGTAATTTAATAAATATAAGAGAGACTACACAAGAAGAATTAGAAAAAGCATTGGCAGAAATGAAAATTCCAGAAAATGTATTTTTAAAAAATAATTTATTTAACAATTTAAGTGAATTATTTGGTAATGATGTTGAGATATTAGTAAAAAATTAGTAAAAACTTAAAAACAATAAATTGAAAAAGTATAAAATAGAAAATTAAATCATCTTTAAAAAATATTAAAAATATATTTCATTTTTTTATTTTTATGAATTTGACAGATTTAAAAGAAAGAATATTTGGTAATAAATTCAATTTAGACAATACTTTTTTAAAATCCTTTTATGAAAATTATTTTTTCAACAATGAAATAAAAAATAGTTTTTTTCATAATATTAATGAAAAAAACAGAGATAATTCTTTACTTGAAGAGATTTTAGAAGAATTAGTAAAAGAAAAAACAATTGTTTTTAAAAATAACAACTTCTTGGAGGAAAATTTAGAAGAAAAAACATTGCAAGAAAAAATTTCAAAATTAAATAACACCGTTTTTATAATTGAAGAGGAAAAATTAGATGATAAACGAATCTTTTTATATGAATTCTTTCCAAACACATATTATGTTTATCTAAAAAGAAAAATAACTGAAGATGATAAAAAAGAACAAAATAAAAACAATAAAAAACTAAATGAAGATATATATGGCTCTTTTGGATACTTTAGCTTATTTGTTCCAACAGGGGTTATTGTTAATAGAGTTCCTCAAAGTGTTTTAGGAAATGGTGTTTTAGGAAGGGCTTTTATTTATAGTAATTATATAGAGATATTGGATTCTTTAGTAGGAAATGAATATATTGAAGTTTTAACTCATGAAGTTTTACACATATTATATCCTGAAAAAAAAGAAATGGAAATAAGAATGATTACTAGGAATTATTTAGGGAATACAGTTTATAATTAGAATTTATTTTTTGAAATATTTTATTTTACTTATTATTACTCTTAAATAACAATATCTTTAAATATAATTTATTTTTTTTTTAACTTATGTCATTAGAGGAAAGAGTTGCAAAAGCAGCATTAAAAATTATAGGTAAAACTATAAGAAATTTAGTTATTGGAGGGACAATAGCAGTAGGATTATTATATGGTGGTTATAGGTTAGGTTTGATTAAAGTTCCTTTATTAGATCAATATAATCAACCATCAATATCAACTGTTGAACAGATGCAAAAGCAATTTTCTCAAGAAATAGAAAGTTTAGGAAATTTAATGACAGGAAATTGGGACTATGGTAATAGTCAAGAAGTAACATTACCAAGTGGACAAACAGTTGAATTAAAACAATTAGAACCAATTACTTACAATGTAATAGATATATTTAACAGTTCTGCTCAACAAAGTATACCTATTGCAATAAGTAGCAGTAATCCTGGTGCTTGTCAACAACCTTCTTTATGTATAATTTTTTATACAAATATACCTACACAACCACAAAATTATTTTTTTTTACCTTCATTTGCAAACACTATTCTAAGTTATTGGAAAGGTGATATTGGACTTTTAGATTTTTTGAATAATTTATATAAATCACCAATCCCGGGCTTAAAAGATATATTAGATTCATTTAATTTATTAATAGTTAATTTAAAGGGTGGGGAAGAAATTAAATTTGTAACTTTAATTCAGCCAAATGGTAACATAAATTTACAAGAAATTGGAAGTACAGAAATTAATGAGATAGCATTACAGAATGGAAAAAATTATTATGAGATTCCTGGTGTTGTTTTAGAAACAAAAGTAGGTTTTCCTTTAAGTAGTATATCTGCAAACACAACTGATGCTTATAATGGAAATGCTATTATCTCTTTTCAAACATTAACTGTATTACCTAAAAATCTAAGACCTGAAACTTATTTTTCAAAACCTGCTTCCACTCCGGAAGAACATGAAAAAAGATTAGTAAATTATATCCAAGAGATTAGCAAATATGGATTAGTATCAATATCAATAAAACAAGAATATGAAGCAAACAGGCAAGTTGTTATAGTTTTTCCTGAATCTGGAATTGATGTTTCACAATTTGATATGTTAGGAAGATTCCCAAATGCAGTAGAATTAATTTATTTAAATGATGGTGATCCTAATAATCCAAATAGAAATAACGAATTATTAAAATATTGGAGAAGTTCACAAGGTCCAAATAAACAAACAACACTGGTTTCTGCTTATCAAGATTTGAGAAATTTAAGACAAACATCTTGTCAAGTTGCTCAATGGTTAAAAGAGGATGGCTTTAATGTTCAACCAGGAATTAGTGAGCCATGTTATGAGCCAAATGGACAAATTCAAAGGCCTGATTGGCTTGATTTATATGAGCAAAGATTAAAAGAAGAACAAGCAAAATTAGTACAACAATCAATAGAAACTATTACTAATGCTATTCCTCAAATGCCTGATTTATGCGCAATGTGGACAGACAATGCAAGAAATTTATTAGGTCCTGATTGCAAACAAACTAATTCACAAACATTAAAAGTCTATGTTCCTGAGAATATGGTATCTTTATTACAAGCTTGGGCACAAATGTATCAAGCAACTTTTGGCGGCACAATTGAAATTTTACCATTGCCTCAACAATAGTCAATCAATTAAAGTATTTTTTCTTCTCTTCATATTAATAAAATAAAGTTAAAAAACAAATACTTATAATGTTATTACTAATAAATAGTAAAATTTATATAATGGTTTTTATTTTTTTAAAATAATGAAAAGAATTAAAGGATATTATAATTCTAGCAATAAAGGAGTAGAATCAAGATTATTGCAACCTTTGAGAGTAAAACCAAAAAGAAGAGAAAAGCAATCAAAAGAACAATTAATAAAGAGAGACCATTTACCAATAAGAATTGAGAATCCTCCTTATGAAATACAAGGTAATTTAAATCAATGGTTATATTCTTGGGCTTTATATTTAAATGAAAATTTGATTAATTTAGTTTGTGAAATAACAAATACAACACAACCACCAGGAGATATAAATGAAATAATTAGTAATACCCAATTAAATATGGAAGAGGTTATTGAAAGATTATTAAATTTTAGAGAAAATTTACCAAAACCACCAGAATTTTTAAGATCTTATTTAACAGACCAACAAAAAAGAAAACATCAAAGATGGATTAATTATTATAATGAAAGATGGAAAAATGCAAGAAATACTGTTGATAATTTATTATATGGTTATGGACTCTTTGAATGGAGAAACTTTGCAAATGCATTTAATAAATTTTATAATCCTCACCAGACTAATTTACAAATACAAAATCCAGAGCATAATCAAAAATTTAATAATATATACAACCACTTTTTTAATTGTTTAAAAATAAACCTAAGCCTTGCCTCAAGAAATAATATAAGATATAGGGGTATAAATTATGCAGAAAAAAGCAGAAATAACTTATTAAACTTAGTTGATATTTATCACCAAAGAATTTTGCCTGAAGGAATTAAATTGAATAAATTAACTTTAGATAATTTCTTTGATGTTTTTGATGCTATATTGGATGAACATTCTTTAAGAAGGGAAAAAGGACAAAATAAACATTTCTTAGAGGAATTAGCTTCAAGATTTAGTAATTATTATTTTAGTGAGTTTGCTTTTGCTTCTATGGTTTTAAATATACAAATACCAAGTCAAATATCACCAGAACAATATGAACAGATAAAAACAAATTTAACTTCTGCATATGCTCTTGTTCATAAAGTTTTAGAAAAGGCAATTGAATTAAAAAAAAGAGAAAAACATAAAGAGTTTTATGGAAAAATTGCTGATTTTTTTATTTCTTATGGCTTAGATATTTTAAGTAAGTATTTTTCACAATTTTTAAATTTTAATGCTGTTGATATTGAAACAGCTGTTAGCAATTATTTATTTTTAATTCAAGCTTTACCTGAAAAAAAGAAGGAGATCTCTACAATTATTGATAAAAGTTTATATTTTGAAATTCAAAGATTAATTGATTATAATACCCAACTAAATAAAGAATTTAAACCAGAGTTTTATAATGCTGTTTTAGATTATGCAAGAAAAACAAAAAATGCATTTGATAAATTAAAAGAATATTGCCTAAATAATGAAAATAATAATGAATCTAATTTAAGCATTATTGTAAAAGGAGGAGTTTTAGGATTAACTATTCAATATATACAAATTGCAGGATTAGGTATTGTTAATAATTTGATTGAAGTTAATGAAGTTGTTCAATATATTAAAAGCATTATTGAAGAGCCTTTTTTTAATCAAGATGAGAGATTTATGCAAAGATTTAATGATCTGTTATTACAAAGCACAACTTATTTTGCACAATTAGGTGCTAGATATCCTGAGACACATTCTAAATTTGAAGAATTTTACACTAAATTACAAAAAGTTTAATTACTACTATAAAATAACAATAAATTTAAATATATTCTTTTTTTTATCCTTAAAATGCTCTTTTCATTAAAAAGAATTGTTCAAGTAGGTTTGTTATTAAGTGGATTATTTATTTCACTTTATAATACGGGTTTAGCAAACTCTTTTGATTTAATTAATCCACAATCTCAACAGCCACCTGCATGTGAAATTTTTCAAAATTATGATCCAAAATCAGCACCAACAGAAATTAACGAAATTTTTTCAGATCCTAATTTTCAAAACGCAATTTGTTCTTTAAAAGGAAGTGTGCTTATAGTTGATAGTGAAGGTAAGGAAGTAAACTATTTAGATTTTAATCCATATGGAGAGACAGGAGGATATAGATATTTAACAGTTAAATTTCCTAAAATAGTTTTGACACCATTGATTAATTTTGAGTCAATACCTCCTTCTTTTGAAAATAAGGCAATAGGTCCATCAGGATTTCATATGGGCGCAGATTATACAAGTATTTTATATGATCCTACAGGAGAGTATACAATTATAGATTCAAATGGAAATAAAATTCCAATTAACATTCATAGAATGCAAGCATTCTTTAAAAGACCAGAGGGATTAGAAGCAACAATAGTAGAAGAAACATGGCCACAGGGTTATGGTAAAAATGGAATATTAATAAAACTTGGTAGTTATAATGATTGGGAATTACAATTAAGAATTGGACATGGGATTTTTCCTAATCAAAATGCTTTAATTGAAGATGAAGATGAAATAAAACAAATATTAGATTATTTAAATCAACAAATTAAAGAAAATCCAGAAAAATTTGTTCATGTAGCTGATTCAGGAATGGAAGGTGCAGCAAATGGACATCCTCATTATCATGTAGAGCTTTCTTTATTAAATCCTAAAACAGGAAGACGTGTTTTTTTAGATCCTACCTTTACTGTAATTTTAAATCAACATCCTGAAAACGTTTCTTCAATAAATAATTTAGTAGAACAAAAAAAACTTTCAGATAATGATTTAGTTAATGAATATATTGAATTTCTAAGACAAAGCCCTGAAGCAAGAGCACTTTTATTAACTATTGCGAGAAATGAAAGTGGATATAACTTTGATGCTAAAAACCCTAATTCAAGTGCTTATGGTTTTTTTCAAATTATTGATTCAACAAATCAAGAACTTAATAAAAAAGGTTTTCCAGATAATAATAATAATAAAGAAACACAATTAGCAAAAGGTGCTTATCTTTTGGAGAGTAGAATAAAATTATATACTACTAAAGACCCAACAACATTTTTAAAAGAATTAACAAAAGAAGAACTTATTGATTTTTTAAATAAAGAATTACAGTGTGAATGGGCAGGAACACCAGGCACTTGTTTACAATCTAGAGGTTTTAATAATCAATATTATCCAGAAAATTATGGTTTTTCATCTTGGGAAAAAGCTCAAGAAGAATTCTGGGAAACTTACAAAATACATTTAGAAATTTCTAAAAAAGGAGAAGATTTAATATCAACATTAATAGGAGAGGTTCAATTACCAAATGAAAGAGAAAGTGCATCTGAAATATCTTTAATAGATTATCTCAAACAACATCCAGATTTAGTTTTAGTTAATAACACTTTTAGAAAACAAGGTGTAAAAGGTCCTGAAGAATGTAGAGAGGGAGAACTTTGGTTTATGGAAGGGAGTTTAAGACAAACACCTTTACCAGAAAAAGCAAATGCTTATACTTGTAATAAGGGACATTGGGACGAAATTCAAACTTTTAATCTAGAAGGTGTTAATTTAGAAGACTATACAAATAAAAGAGTACTACCTGATACACAGCAACAACAGTATAAACTTCCAGATTATTTAAGAAATAGTCTTCAAATAAGTGGTGATGGTAGTGTTATATTTAACCCAAAGGAGCAATGGTTTCCAAATTATGAACAAAATCCTTTTTCATTTTTCTTGATTCCTGAAATAGACCAAGAAGGAAAAATACCTTTTTATCAAATACAAATTGCACCAGGTGTAATCTTAACTTTTAGAAAAGAAGAAGGCTCATTTAATCTTTCAGAAATTTTTGATTTACAAAGAGAAATTTATTCCTCTTTAATGAATAGAGAAAATATTGAATTAAACTATGGAAGGTTAGTCAAAATTGAATTACCTTATAGTGAATTTGAAGAATTAATATTAAAAAATCCATAATCTTTAAATATAAAAATTTACTACCACTATAAAATGACAGATTATTATTTTTTGGCAATACCTGTTGAATTAATTTTGGAAAAAAAAAATGAATTAAATGAGCAGGATCCAGTTAAATTTAATTCACTTGACTCTTGCGTTAGTCAAGAGGAAACATTTAACTCTTGGGTTAGTGGAAGAAAAGGTGCTGGTTTAAATTTAAAACAAGATCCATATAATCTTTGGTGGAGAATATTTTCTTTGTTAAATCTTTTACCAGATAGTTTTATCCCAATAGCAACCTTAAGAGTTATTACATCTGAGAATCGAAATCCATTTTTACCAGAAAGAGGGAATTATGTTGGTGTTATAATTAAAAGTGAAGAAAAACCGACTTTTGAGTCTGATAGAATAAAGGTATATGGCTTAGAAAGTGCTGGTATTGTAGTTGATGAAAAAGTAGATGATAAAAGAAACCCACATTTAACAATTTTACATTCTAATTCTAGTAGATTAGATAGTGGGAATGACTTACTAAATTTATTAAAAATATATGTAACTAATTTTGGGATTTCTTCTGTTAATGATGGAAATTTAGCAGAAGTTATCAAAAGAATTTTAGAAATAAATGCTGGAGTTCAAAAGAGAGATAGTGAGGGTAAGAATATTTGGCAAATAAAAGTTCCTGCCACAATAAGAGAATATGAAAAAACTTTGAATAAAGAAGCTTATTTGTGGAATAAATTAATTGAAAATTCTAATTTTCCAATTGAATATGTTCAAACAAAAAAGCCACGAATTACTTTAAAAAGTATTGGGTTAGAATTGATTTTAAGTGAAGGAAATAAAACTTATGTAGCACTTGTTGATACTATTAGGAGCATTACAGAAAAACATGCTATTCCTTCTATTACAATTGAAAATGGTTTTGCTTTTATTGATGTAAAAGTAGAAGATCCAAAAGATAGTTTGGGAAATAGGATTAAGGATTATTGGAATAAAGCAGAACAATTTTTTAATGGAGTAGGTACACTTTTATTAGAATTGATAGTTGCTGGAGTAGTTTTATATTTCGGTTATCAAGCATTACAGAAAGCAGGTGTTCAAATACCAAATATTCAAATATCAAATTATTTCTCTACACCTGCAGCAGTAGAAACAACACCTTATCCTTCAACAACACCTCAAGGTTTAGAAACTAAACTAACAGAAACACATGACCTTTATAAAGTAAAACCTACAGAAACACCTACACCTACACCTACAACATTACCCTATCCAGTACCACAATCAACACCACCATCATATAGTTTAGAGAGAGCATGCAAAAAAGAAGATGTGCCTAATGTTGTTTATGGATCTAATGGACCATTTACTTTAAAATTTGATCCAGAGGGAAATTTTGTGTTTGTAGGAAATTCGCCAAACGGAAAATTAGTAAATTTTGGTAATGCTTCTAGTGGACAACAAAATATAGCTACTAACATTAGTACGCCAGAGGGCACTGACCCTGGATCTCAACTAGTTAAGGGGTATTTAAATGCTGAAAAAATGACTATTCCAGAAGGAAGTCCTTTATCTGAGTTATACCAAAACTTACCATTTTGTGAAAAATGAGACTTCTAAAATCATTAGAAAATATATTAGCCACAAGCTTATTAAGCAGTGGTTTATTTTTAACTTTAAAAAATTTTGTTGATATGCAAGATTTAACACTTTTTGGATTAACTACCTTAGGTAGTTATGTTTTAGTTAAAGGATATAACTATTTAAAACCAGAAGCAAATTTTTCAAAAATAGCATTTTCATCTGTTTTAATTTTAGGACAATTATTTTCTAGATTACTTCCTGGATATGATTTTAATATAAATGAAAGAGTAATAACAGAACAAAATAAACCAACTATTTCAGCAGAAACTAATTCACAAATTAATACTATTTATTTACCTGTTGTATTGAATAATGCTAAAGAGGGAGATTTTTTTTATAATGAAAAGAGTTTAGAAGGTATTCCGATTACAGAAGTTCCTCCAATTCAAACTACTACAAAACCTACTGAAACTTTAATTCCTGTTATGCAAACTCAAATGCAAAAACCACAAAACACACCTACAATTACACCAACACCTTATTCTTGTAAAGATTATTCTTCACAAGGTTTTTCAGTAATTTCAAAAGGTATTTGGTATAAAAAAGTGCCTTTTACAACAAATAGTGAAAATGAATATGTCGGGACAGCATGTTATTTAAAAAATTGTAATTATCATCTTTTAATAGTTGATTTAAATCAAAATGGAATTACAGTAACTTCTGATATTTTTGGTTATGGAAGAACAACAAAAGAATTTGTAACTAGTAAGAATGGTGGAAATGAAAATATAATTTTAGGCATTAGTGGAGATGAATGGGATGAAAGAAGTAATTCCTTTAAACCTCTGGGACTTCATGTTTATAATGGAAAAATCTTAAATCCTCCTAGTGAAGAGCAATGGTCTCCTGTTTTATATGTTTTTAAAGATGGACATGTTGAAATAGGATATGAAAAAGATTTTGAATCAATACAAGAAGATATTTTGCATGCAATCTCAGGTATTTCTTTAATTGTTGAAAATGGATTACCAAATCCAGAAAAATTTAATAATCCAAAATCCTCTTATAATTCAATAGTACCAAGATCAGCAATAGGCATAAGTAGTGATGGAAAAACTTTATTTGTCTTTGTAAGCGATGTTGTTTTCCAAAGTGGCTATCAAGAAGGCATGACATTAAGATTTGTAGCAGAAAGGTTAGCTGAATTAGGTGCAAAAAGAGCTTTTACATTATCAAGTGGAGGGGGTTCTAGTTTTTTTTCAGAAGAAGGATATAAAAACTATGTTTCATTAGCATCTGGTTCTTCTGAGCAAGTAAGGTCTAATAATATTGGAATTTTTCCTTATGAAAATGGTAGTTGTGTTGATTTTTTAAAATAATTTCCTTCTAATTACTAGAAAATCAAAAATTATATAAACCAGTATACATATTAATATACTATATGGACACAAGTTTAGCAGATTATAGTAAATATGGATTTCATAGAATAATTAGGTATAGTGGTGTTTTTGATTTTGATGGTTTCTATAAATTTATGGTTAAATGGATTAAAGATCATGATTTTGATTTTTATGAAACAAAAATCATTGATAAAAGTCCCTATAGAATTTATAAAATGATGGGTAGAAAAAAAATTAGTTTTTATTGTATGTTTCAATTATTACCAGAAATATGGTTATGGGATGCAAAACCTGTTGAAGTTTTTAAGGATGGTAAATTAAAACATTTAACAGAAGCAAGGATGAAAGTTGTTATTAATGGTGGCTATATTCTTGATTATGATGGTGATTTTGAAAAAGATGAAGGAAAAAAGAAAATGGAAAACTTTCTCAATAATAAAATCCTATACCATGAAACATTATTAAAATATTTTGATTATTTAGATTATTACTTATATGGTTTTATGCAAGATGTAAAAAAATATTTAGAAATGGAAACAGCAACAAACGCTTATTAAAAAATCATGATTTAAGATAAAACTAAAAAAAAGAAAATGGTAGAATTTTATACACCAGTTGTTGGAGAAACATTAAACTTTGAAGGATTATTTAGTATGAGAGAAGTATTTAGAATCATAGATAAATATTATAGGACAAAAGGTTTTGATAAAAAAATAATATTTGATGAAGAATATAACACAGAAAAAGGTAAATATGTTCATGTAAAAGCAGAGTACTATAAAAAAACAGATTCTTATGTAAGAATATCTAATAGATTATGGATATATGGTTATGATTTAATTGAAGTTGAAAAAGAAGTAGATGGTCAAAAAGTAAAAACAAATCAAGGCAAACTAAATATTATTTTTGATGGTTTTGTCCAAACAAATTACTTTGGCATTTTTGATGATTCAAAACCATGGAGATTTATGTTTATGATTGCATATGAAAAATGGTTTTACAAGAGTAAAATTGAATATTGGTTAGGTGTAGTAAGACATGTAATCAATGAACTAAGAACAGAATTAGCTGGTTATCTAAACATAAACAAATTTGTTTATGAAAGATAATTATTAAAGATTAATTTTTAAATCAAAATGATACGAGATGAAATTCAAGAAGCAGCGTTAGGCATGGCTGTTAATTATGAAGGTATATTTAATCTAAATGATTTACTATTTTTAATAGATTCTTTTTTTAGAAAAAGGGGTTATGTAAAAAAAGTTGAAACCCATAATGAAAGTTATACAGAAAAAGGTAGAAATCTTCTTTTAAAAATAAGACCTTTTAAAAAAGTAAAAAATAACACATTAGAAATACAAGTTACTATGAATTTTCAAAACATTATTGAAATAACAAAAAAAATTGATAATATAAATGCTTTGCTCAATAAAGGAAAAGTAAGTATTACTATTGATGCTTTTGTATTAGAATCAAGAAGAGGTGCCTGGGATACAAGACCTGAACAAGTATTTATAAAAACAATCTTTGACAAATTTTTATTAGGCAGCAGTGGAAAAGATTATGCAGGTATGGTAGTTGGTGAAGCAAAAGAATTAAAAAATGAAATAAATGCATTTTTAAATTTGTATAAATTCATATAACTTCAAAAATCTTTAATTTATATAAAAACTAAAAATAATTTAGGGGTTGGGAAATGGAAAATAAGCTAATAGATAAATCTAATATGATAGAAGTTTTAAGAAATTTTCCTAATATGTTTGAAGAAGCAATTAATTTAGGAGATGATATTACTTTTCCAAAAGAATTTGTTGAAAACATTGCAATTTTAGGTATGGGTGGTAGCGGTTTCACAGGTGATTTAATAAATACTTATTTGAATGAACTTCCAATGAAAATCTTTGTAATAAAAGATTATGATTTGCCAAATTTTATACAAAAAAAAAGCTTAGTTTTTGCCATATCTTATTCTGGAAACACAGAGGAAACAATAACAGCATATAGAGCAGCAATAAGAAGAGGTTGTAGAGTAGTTGCTATTTCTTCTGGTGGGAAATTAGAAGAATTATCTAAAATGAATAAAAACCCATACATAAAAGTTCCAAAGGGAGTTCAACCAAGATTAGCTATTCCCTATTTACTAGTTAGTATTTTAAATGTTTTAAGTTATTCTGGAATCATTGATGAACAAGAAGAAACTATAAAAAAATTGGTTTCTTATTTAAAAAGAATTTCAATTGAAGAAGAAGCAAAATTAATTGCAAAAAAATTAAAAAATAAAGTTCCTATAATTTATTCTTCTCAAAGATTATTTTCTATAGCTGAAAAATGGAAAACAGACATAAATGAAAATGCAAAAACCCATGCATTTTACAATGTTTTTCCTGAGTTTAATCACAATGAAATTTGTGCTTATGAAAACAATATAACTGACTCACATATAAAAACGCATTTAATACTAATAACAGATAAAGATGATTACTTAAAAATTAAAGATAGAATTAATGTCTTTAAAAAATTATTAAATCAATATAAAGTTAGTTTCACAGAATTAGGTTTAGTTGGAGATAATTTTCTAACTAGATTGATTGTTGGTGTTTGGACAGGATTATTTGTTTCTTACTACTTAGCTTTAGAGTATGAGAGAGATCCTACTCCTGTTAATATAATTGAAAAATTCAAAAAAGAATTGAAATAAACAATTTTTTTATTTCTCATTTAATTATTTAAAAAAGTATTAAATTAATTCCTATTAAACTCAATCCAAATAAAAAAACGAATAGATAAAATATTGCTAAAAATAATAATTGCAAAAGCCAAACTAAAAATGCCTTATACCATTTTAATCTAAAAATCTCATGATAAAGCCAAATAGTTATCAAAAAAGATAAAAAACTACCAAATAATTTGAATTTCAGATTAATTGCTGAAACTATAATACCTATCATAAAAGAAACAAACATAGCTTTTAAAAATGTGATTTTTCCTTTCATTAATTTAACTGAGTAGTATAAAGGTAAAGAGCTAAGTAAAAATAAAAAAATTATTAATAAAATTTTCATTACAATAATCATAGTAAGGAAAAAGTTTTTATAGTATATAAAATTATTCCATTCTAAAAAAATTTTTTAAAAATAAATTTAAATAAACTTTTAATAGTAAAATAGTAAAAAATTAGATAAAAACTATAATTAAATAAAAAAGAGAAAACTTAAATGTTTTATTAGTTAACTTATTAGTCAAGGTGAAAATATGCCAATACATAAAGATCAAAGAGTAGGTGTTTTTGTAGATATACAAAATATGTACTATAGTGCTAAACAATTCTATAATTCAAAGGTAAATTTTGGGCACATTTTAAATAAAGCAGTTGCAGGTAGAAAATTAATTAGAGCTATAGCTTATGTCATAAAAGCAGACATAAAAGAAGAGGAAAACTTTTTTGAAGCACTAGAAAAATTAGGTTATGAAGTAAAAAGCAAAGATTTACAAGTTTTTTTTGGTGGAGCAAAAAAAGGTGACTGGGATGTGGGGATTGCAATGGATATAATGAGAATGGCTTCAAAATTAGATGTTGTTGTTTTAGTTTCTGGAGATGGTGATTTTAAAGATTTAATTGAACATGTGAAAGCATTAGGCTGTAGAGCAGAAGTAATTGCTTTTGGAAAAACAGCATCCTCAAGAATTATCTCACAGGCAGATGAATTTATTGATTTAGATAGAGACCTAGATAGAGTTTTGATAAAAGACAAATTTTATGAGCAAAAACAAATAAGAAAAGAAATAAAACAAATAGCAGATGATAAAAAAGAAAAATTTTCAAAAGAGAAATCATTTAAACAACCTTTATTAACAAAAAAAGAATATAAAGAAAAGCATTCTCACTATAATGAAAATAATGAGCAAGATAAAATTTCATTTTTACAAAAAATTAATATGGAACAACCTATTTTAAAAACCGAATACCCTGAAGAAAAAAAAGGACTAGAAGAAAAAGAAACTCTCTCAAAAAAACCAATTCAAAAGGAAAATTTAGAAACAAAGAAATTTGAATTTGTTGAACCAAAAAGAGAGATAAAATTTGAATTTGTTGAACCAGAGAAAGAAGAAAAAAAAATTTGTGATAAATCCAATATAGAAAAAGTTGATGAAAAAAAAGAAATAAAGAAAAAAGACAAATCAAAAGAAGAAAAAAACATAAAAGAAAGCAAAAAAAAGAAAAAAGGAATTTTAGATAATGTTTTTTCAAAAATAAGCAAAAAAAATTAGTTTTTTAATTTTATATCTTTTATAATATAATAATTAAATTATAAAAGTTGGAGGTAAAAAAATGGTTAGATATAAAATAATATTTGACAGAGAAAATTGTATTGGAGCTGGAGCATGTGCAGCAATGGCACCAGAATTTTTTAAAATGGTTTCTGATGGAAAAGCAGAATTAATAGGCGGAAAAGATATAGGCGATGGTAAATTTGAACTAGAAACAGAAGCAAATGACAATCTTATAGAAGCAGCCAAGGCATGCCCTGTTTTAGTTATAAAAATAAAAAATGATGAAGGAAAAGATTTGGTTTAATCCTAATTTTTTAATAATCCTAATTTTTTAACATAATTTATGATTTTTTTATTTTATTCTTTTTTTAATTTTTAAAAATTGCATAAGATTTAAATATAAAAAAATTAGATTTTATATTTATGAGAATATACATAAAAGCAAAAGATAATATTCCTTCAGATTGTCCATATGAAAGAACTATGATGAGCTCTGTTGATTTAAAAAACATATTTTTTAAACCATTTCAAAACACAGACGGAACAATAATGTGTAATAATTGTGGTAGGATAATAGGTTGGAGTAAAAAAAGAATAGATAATGCAACAATCAGAGATGATAATGTATGTCCATAGACAAATCAAAAGAAAAAGAGATGGTTATAAAATCAACTTTATATCCGTATAGTAAATGTTTAAACTGTGTTGTTAAAGCAGAAAAAAATTTCTTAATTAATAGATGGTGTAATTTCTGTAATCAAGAAAGTAGAGTTTATGAAAGATAATATTAGTATTTTTAATTTTAAAAAGTAGGTTATTAAAATCCTATTTAAATTCTAAATTTATATAAATAAATTCTAAATTTATATAAAGCCAATTTTTTTCTTAAACAATATGGATAAAAAAGTTAGAGATATTTTTTTATTATTAAAAAAGAATTATCCCTATGCAAAAATCTCATTAAATTATTCTAATGAATTAGAATTATTAATAGCAGTAATATTATCAGCACAATGCACAGACGAAAGAGTAAATAAAATTACAAAAGAATTATTTAAAAAATACAAAACAGCAAAGGATTATGCAGAAGCAGACATAAATGAGTTAAAACAATACATAAAAAGTGCAGGTTTCTATAATTCAAAAGCAAAATACATAAAAGAAACCTGTAAAATAATATTGGAAAAACATAATGGAAAAGTTCCAAATACAATGCAAGAATTATTAAAATTGCCTGGAGTAGCTAGAAAAACAGCAAACATAGTTTTATCAAATGGATTTAACAAAAATGAAGGAATTGCTGTAGATACACATGTTAGAAGATTATCATATAGATTAGGTTTAACAAAAAACAAACAACCAGAAAAAATTGAAAAAGATTTGATGAAAATTTTTCCTAAAAATGAATGGAATACAATAACTTATTATTTAATAGAGCATGGTAGAAAAATTTGTAAAGCAAGAAAACCTAAATGTAAAGAATGTTTTTTAAATCATATATGTCCTAAACGAATTATTTAATTCTTATAATGCTTATTTAAATAACTTTTAAATATAACCTTTTAATCAATCTTCTCAACTGCCATATTTTGTGCTAAAATATAATTTTCAGCTAACAATCCCCAATCAGCAGTATCAGCCAATCTTTT
>JAVZBY010000003.1:0-6019 GCA_038874655.1 Candidatus Woesearchaeota archaeon
TCCAAAAATTATTTTCTTTTCTTGCTGGAGTCCTACCTAAATCATAATTTACTATATCTCCTAACTTAACAACCTCCCAATCCTTAGGAATTTCTCCTATTTCTGTTTGTTTTAATTCTACTTTATCAATTTCATTTTTGCTTATTGCACCATATTTAAACAAATAACTCATTACTGATTTTTTAAATTCCTTAAATGCTTTAATGTAATTTTCTGTCTTTTCTTGTGCCTCTTGTATTGTTGACAAAACATATGCTATTTTTTCTTGTTCTTGAAGAGGTGGGAGGGGAATTAAAATCTTATTTAATTTCGATTTATTTAAAGTATTACCTTTAATTGCTCTATCTTTATAGAGACTATAATCAATCGAAGGTAAATAATAATATAAATAATTATCACTAGCATTTTTTTTAGGGTAAATAGAAATTATTGCTTCATTATGTGTAGCATCTATACCTAAAAATGCTGTTCTACCAATAGTTAATTTAAAACTCATTAATAATGTTCCTTTTTTTACAAGTCTCCCTCTAAAAACTTTTTTTAAAGCATAATCTGTTATCATTTCTTTAGTAAAATATATTTTTATATTATCTTTCATATCCGCAATACTAACCCAGGGAATGTTTCCATTAGTCCAAAAATTATTTTCTTTTCTTGCTGGAGTCCTACCTAAATCATAATTTACTATATCTCCTAACTTAACAACCTCCCAATCCTTAGGAATTTCTCCTATTTCTGTTTGCTTGTATTCATTTGTTTCCATTTTTACTTAAATAACATTTTATTAACAAATTTTTTTTATTTTTAAAAATATCAATATAAACTAGATTATTTATATTTCCAACTAATTCCTCATAAATTTTATTTTTTATAAACTCAACCAATGACTCAAAATATAATTCATCCTCACTATCATAAGGAAATACATTATTTATTTTTATCAAATAATAATCTTTTATTTTTTTAACTTCATCTGATTTTAAATTTTTTAAGCTAAATGATTTCAATAATTTTAACTTTAATTCATTTAAATTCATTTCTTTAACATCATTAGTTAATTCTATTTTTATTGGTTCAAGATTTAAAAGATTTTTTTCTAAATTTAATTTTAATATACTAAAATTCATCTTTTTTCTTTTTTGTTTATCCTTCCAATAATCTAACCATTTTTCCAATCTAAAAATAGGCAACTTTTGATCTAACACAAAATACTTATTTTCATACTTAACTGCTAATGCAACATGTTGTGGAATTAAAACAAAATAAACCTCATCATCAGGATAAATTTTCAAAAGCAATGCAGCTGTTAATTTTGCATAATCTCTACATATAGATAACCTATATTTTAATATTTTTTCAACAGGCAAACTTAATTTAAAAGTATCTGCAATTTCAAAATCTTTTATTGAATCTTTTATGGATTTATATTTCACAAATAAATAAGTCAATATTGATAAAAAAGAACCTAAAACAAAAGAGGAAAAAACAAAAATCAAAAAAACATCTTTTGTTAAAGAAACATAATTAATATTAAACGCTAATATAAAAGCCATTAAAACCAATAAAAAAAATAATGAAACAAAATAATAAATAAGATCTAATGTAATATCTCCAAAAAATACAATAATTAAAATAATTAATAACACATAAAAAGGTATTTTTGCTTTCAAGAAATGATTCAAAAAACCTATTGAAAAAAAAACTATAATAAGCAAAATTGTATAAACAACATTTCTATCAATCCAGTACTGTAGATTATTATGCTGCCATTCTAATACATTTATTAATGTGTTTTTTTTAGATTTTCCTTTTAAAAGATATGAAAGACTTATTAGATCATTATTTTCCAAATCTTCTTTTTTCGGAAGAAATTGTAAATAAATTAACTGTCTATTTACAAAATTAATAATATTCATATTACATCAAACCCTAATTTTTCTAAAACATTATTTAATTTTTCTTCTGCTTTTTGTTGTTCTTCTTTTGCCTCTCTTAACAATACAACTGCTTCATCTAAAGGCAAAGTATTTTCCTGATTATTTAATAGAACATATCTAGATGGACTTAAATTATAATCATTTTTAGCTATTTCTTCTTTTGAGACTATTTTACTTATTCCTTCTTCTTCTCTAAAACTTAAATAAATATCACTAATTTTTTTCACATAATCTTCTGGAATAAAGTTTTTTGGTCTACCTTTTTCAAACAATTTTGAAGCATTAATAAGTAAAAATTTCTCTTTATTTTTTTTAAGCTTATTTAGTACTAAAATAATCCCTGCAGAAGTAGTATTATAAAACAAATTTTCTGGCAATAATATCACAGATTCAATAAAATCATTTTCAACAAAAGCTTTTCTTATATCTCTTTCCCTACTAGATCCTTCATTTCCTGAACCTCTAGAAACAGCACCTGTATCTAAAACCACAGCCATTCTTCCTTTATCATTTAATGAAGCAAACATATGTTGAACCCATGCCCAATCTGCTGAACTATTTGGTGGATAACCATAGATAAATCTATTATAAGGATCATTTTCATATGTAGATTGCTTAAAATTATCTTGATTCCACATAGGATTAGCTACTACAATATCAAATTTCATTAATGAACCATCTTCATTAGTAAAAGCGGGTTTATTCATAGTATCCCCTAATACAATATTTGCATCTAATCTATGTATAAAAGAATTCATTTTAGCCATTGCAAAAGTTCCTGGTAAAATTTCTTGTCCATAAAACTCCAAAGGTTCTATTTTTGTATCATCACCATATTTTTGCTTAAAATTAAGAAATGTTTTTATTAACAAACCTCCTGAACCTAAACAAGGATCATAAACTTTATCACCTGGCTTTGGATTTACTATATTAGCCATTATAATAGCAACTTCTTTAGGTGTATAAAACTCTCCTGCACTTTGTCCTGAACCTTCAGCAAACTTTCTAAGCAAATATTCATATGCTCTCCCTAAAATATCTGGTTCAACATCATTTAAACCTAATCTGTGTTTATTTAAAACATCTAACAATGCCTTTAAATTATCATCACTAACAACTCTTTGTCCAGCTGCAGTTTCATTAAAATCTTTAATATCAATAACACCTATTAATTTTGGATTTTCTTTTGCAATTTCTCTTACACAATCTGTTAAATATTCACCTAAATTTACACTTTGTTTTATAATTTCTTTCCATCTAGCTTTTTTTGGAATGTAAAACCAAACTAAAGTATGATCTTCCTCAATTAATTCTTCAGCTATCTCTTTGCTATTATAATCCTTAGCTAATTTTTCTACTTCATCCTCAAAAACATCTGAGAGTCTTTTTAAAAAAATCAAAGGTAAAATAAAATCCTTAAACTTTGGTGCATCTACAGGACCTCTTATTTTACATGCTGCTTCCCAAAGCCAATTTTCTAATGCTTTTATATCCAACATTTTTATACCTCTAACTTTAAATAGATAACAATATCAACCAAAAAAGAAAATAACTTTATAATTTTTATTAAAAAATAATAATTTAACATCATTAACATCACTTTTTTAAACCTAAAAAATATCTTTTTTTTATGATTGAAAAAATTTTAGTTACAGGGGCGTTTGGCCAAATAGGTTCTGAATTAGTTCCAGCATTGCAAAAAAAATTTGGAAAAGAAAATGTTTTAGCATTAGGCAGAAAAATTCCAAATGATTTTGATGGCTTTTCTGTCCAATTAGATGTAATGGACTTTGAAAAAGTTGAAGAAGTTATTAAAAAAAACAATGTAAAAACAATTTATCATTTAGTTTCATTATTATCTGCGACAGGTGAGAAAGATCCTAACTTGGCTTGGAATCTAAACATGGGCAGCTTAAAATTCATTTTAGATATGGCTGTTAAATACAAAATAAAGGTATTCTGGCCTAGTTCAATTGCTGCTTTTGGCCCAACTACACCTAGAATAAAAACACCACAAAAAACCATATTAGAACCAACAACAATGTATGGTGTAACAAAAGTATCTGGAGAACTTTTATGTCAATACTATTATTTAAAGTATGGTGTAGATGTAAGAAGTGTTAGATATCCAGGAATAATAAGCTGGAAACAAGAGCCAGGTGGAGGAACAACTGACTATGCTGTTGCAATATTTTATGATGGAATAAAATATGGTAAATATAAATGCTTTGTAAAACCAGAAACAACATTGCCTATGATGTATATGGATGATGCTATTGAAGCAACTTTAAAGTTAATGGATGCACCACCAGAAAAATTAACAATAAGAACTAGCTATAATCTAGCTGCAATAAGTTTTTCTGCAAAAGAACTAGCAGATGAAATTAATAAACACATTAAAGTTGAAGTTGTTTATGAGCCAGATCATAGACAAAAAATAGCTGATTCATGGCCAATCTCAATAGATGATAGCCAAGCAAGAAACGATTGGGGTTGGCAACACAAATATGATTTATCTAAAATGACAATAGTCATGATTGAAAATTTAAAGAAAAAATTAAGATAAATTTTTTTGAAATAAAAAAGAGAATGAATAAAAATGCCAAAACAAAATTTTATTAATTTGTTGCAAAAAGAAGTTGAAAGAATTGATAATGCAAATGTTTCTAAAAGAAATGAAAAAATAATTCTTGATTTTAAAGGAACAAAAGCAATATTAAAAGTTGATGAAAAGGAAAAAGAATTCTTAATTTTCAATTCTAATGATTACTTAGGATTAAGACATAATGAAAAATTAAAAAAAGCAGAACATTTGGGAACAGAAAAATACGGCACAGGCCCAGGAGCTGTTAGATTTATTTCTGGCACATTAAAGATTCATAGAGATTTAGAAAAAGAATTAGCAAAATTTCATGATAGAGAAGATTGCATTGTTTTTAGCAGTGCATTTGCTGCTAATATGGCTGTAATTCACTCTTTAATTAAAGGGCAAAGTAAGGACTCATTAGTTCATGATAATGTTTTAGTTATCTCTGATGAATTAAACCATAGAAGTATAATTGATGGCATTAGAATAGCTAATTTACCAAAAGAACAAAGAATAGTTTTCAAACACTTAGATTTAGAAAACTTAAAAGAAATATTAGAACAAAACAAAGGCAAATATAAAAGAGTTTTAGTTATTAGTGATGGCATATTTAGTATGTTAGGTGAATATCAAGATTTAAAAAAATTACAAGATATATGTGATTCATATGACAATTTTTACGAGGAAGGAATTATTACAATAATTGATGACAGCCATGGTGTTGCATGTTTTGGTTCAAATGGAAAAGGATGTGAAGAATTTTGCAATGCTAAATGCGATATTTTAATTGGAACTTTAGGAAAGGGCTTTGGTTGTGATGGAGGCTATGTTGTTTCTAATCAAGACATCATAGATTATTTAAGAGAGTCATCTGCCACATATATTTATTCAAATTCAATAAGCCCTGGAACTGCCTCAGCGGCCTTAGAATCTGTAAAGTTAGTGCAATCATATGAAGGAAAACAATTATTAAAAAAATTAGATGAAAACATTAATTATTTTAAAGAAAAAATTAAAAAAACAAATTTAGTTTTAGCAGCAGATTCAAAACACGCTATACAACCTTTGTTAATAGGTGACCCAGAAAAATCTAAAAAACTAACAGAAAAATTATTTGATAATGGCATTTTAGTTACTAGTATTAACTATCCTGTTGTTCCAAAAGGGAAAGACGAAATAAGAATACAAATAAATGCTTCACATGATAAAGAGGAG
This sequence comes from Candidatus Woesearchaeota archaeon, assembly GCA_038874655.1. Lineage (GTDB taxonomy): Archaea > Nanobdellota > Nanobdellia > Woesearchaeales > GW2011-AR15 > JAAXVZ01. The sequence continues at coordinate 5,740 of JAVZBY010000003.1, forward strand.
ATTGATTATTTACTTGAAACTTTGAAAAAAAATTTATAATTATTTTTCTTGTTCTTTAATTATATTAATTAAATCAGATTTTAATTTTGGCAAATTATTTTTTATAGTGTTCCACAAAAGATTTATATCAACTCCAAAATAAGCATGTATTAATTTATCTCTTAACCCTGACATCTCTTTCCAAGGCAGATTATGGTATTTTTCTTTAAATTCATTGTCAATATTTTTCGAGGCTTCCCCTATAATTTCAAAACATCTTATTACAGCATATAATGTTTTT
>JAVZBY010000003.1:6029-9797 GCA_038874655.1 Candidatus Woesearchaeota archaeon
TATATTATAATCTTTTAAAAATTTTTCAATATCAGCAATTGAATCCAAAATATCTTCTATAAAAATTAAATTATTTTTCATATTTCAATTGCCTCTTTTAAAACATAAGATTTTATTTTATGGTTTAAAGAATATTCTGTTACCATATCTATTTTAATTTTTAATTTTTCTTCTAAAAAATTTGAAGCTGAAATCATATCAAACAAAGTTGCATTTTCATCAAAAACAACCAATAAATCTAAATCACTATTTTTTTTCTGTTGATGCCTTGCATATGAACCAAAAATAGATATTTTCTTTATTTTGTATTTCTCATACAAAAAATTTTTATTTTTTAAAAGAAATTTTTTTATTAAATTTAATTTTTGATTTTTTTTTAATACTTTTTTATTTTTCATTAATATATATATAATTTTGCAAATTTAAAAAATTTTTGAATAATGCAAGGGAAAATTAAAGGATAGATTAATTAAATCTCCACAAAAACCCCTTGTTTTCCAGGATTTATGAACAAAGTTCTTTCAATTATATGAGTTTTTCCAGCATTTTCATGCAAATGTCCTGATATAACTAAATGAGGTTTCACTTCATCTATAAATCTTCTATAATCTTTATTTCCTCTTGGTTCATTTCCTAAAAGATCTATTCCTGTATTATGCGGTGGTTGATGTGTTATAAAAATTATTTTTTTGTTTTTTGATTTATTAGTTTGTAATTCTTTTTTAAAAAAATTAGCCACTTTAAGAAACTCTGGATCATATGTAGAAAAACCATCACCTCCATAGCCTAAAAAAACATATTCTTTAAAATGATGTGCTCCTCTATGTAAAAAAATTAAATTTTTATACATTTGTGTTAATTCCATTAACCTAAATTCATTTTCATGATTACCATGAATTAATAATATTGGTTTCTTAAAAGAATTTAAAAAATCCAAAATCTCAACAATATTTCTTTCCATGACAGAAATATCGCCTGCTGCGATAACAAAATCTGCTTTTTTTGATTCTTTTTTTAAATTAGTTAATGCCTTAAAATCTCCATGGATATCTGAAAACAATAAAAGTTTCATAAAATCTAAAAAAAATAGCAAATATTTAAAGATAATAAATTTTATTAAGTTCTTTTATTTATATTTTAATATAATGAATTTTATTATTAAAAAAGCTAAAAAAGATGATGCAATATTAATCTATAATTTAATTAAAGAATCTTTAAAAAGTAAAAAATGGGAATTTACAGGAATTAAAGAATGTAAAAGGTATTATTTAAATTATTTAAAGAAATCTTTGAAATATAATTCGTCATGTGTATATTTTATTGCTTTTGAAAAAAATAATAAAAAAAATGCATGTGGTTTTATCACATATTCTTTTAAAAAAAAATCAAGAATTAGACATAGGATTGAGCTTAGTTGGGGTGTTCATCCAAATTATTTTGGTAAAGGACTAGGAACTTTATTACTTGAAACTGCACTTGAGAATGCACGAAAAAAAGGATTTAAAAGAGCTGAAGCAGAAATTGTAAAAAATAATAAATCTTCTTTAAAAATCGCAAAAAAGCTTGGATTTAAAATAGAAGGAAAAAAAAATAAAGCATTTATTAGTGATGATAATAATTATTTAGATACATACATTGTTGGAAAATTGTTAGAATAGATCATAACTAAAAACAACAATACCACTTTGTAAAATAACCTCTTTTACTTCAATAGGTGGATTTCTTTCTATATTTTCATGTACAAAACTTAATGTTCTTCCAGTATGAACTATCTCAATACCTAATGGTGCCAAAGTAGGAATTAGATTTTCAGTTTTTTCAGATAAAAGAAAAAATCATATATCCATTTAAAACCAACATAAAGTTTTCACTATTTAATTCATCTGTTTCTTCTAACCTTATAAGATGAGGATAATTTTGTATGGAAACATCTATTATATTAGTTCTTAATTGATAAGGCAAAACATCTGGTTTATGAGGTATATTTTCTATAGGGGCTATAACTGTTAAAGCATTAAAATAATTAGCTGCCAAAAGTGCATTATCAAAATGACCTACATGAAAAGGTCCAAATGCACCTACAAAAAAGATTAAATTTGTCCTATTAATTTTATTTAATATGTTAAGCAAATCTTCTATTGTTCTAACGGGACTTTTTAACATTTTTTAATTAAAAAAATAGCAAATATTTAAAGATTAAAACTTTTTTTTCTATAAATATGATAAATCTATCTGAATTAAAAGTAATAGAAGATGCTTTTTTTAGATCTAATTTAAATTATTATAAACCCAGTTTATACAATCTAATAGAAAAACATTTCAAAGAAGAAAATGAATTTTCAGAAGCAACAATAGTAAAATTAAACAACATAATTCAAGAAAAAAAAGAACATGCTCATAATTTATTATTAAAAAGAGATCTTGATAAAATAAAAGATGCGTTAAAACATAGTCAGAAACAATTTGATGACCAACTCTGGAAAGATATGCTTCCTAAAATAAGAGAAGAAATTAAAAAAACACTTGGCTTAAATTTTAAACCAAGGCCATTATACTTTGAAGAACATTTTCCCCATGGATTAATAAGCTTTGAATTAAAAGGTGCTTCCTCAATAACAATTTTTGAAGGTCAAGAAAATAGTGGAATTTATTTTTTAAAAAAGAGAGTTTCAAGTTTTACACCAATTTTATTGATTCATGAACAAATACACACATGTTTATCACAAAATAAAACAAAAGACCAAATCTATATTGAATGGTTTGAAGAAGGAATTACACAATGGTTTTCAATAAAAATTTTTTATAACTTAACCAAAAATATAGATTTATTAAACACATTTAAGGAGAGATATTTTATTTACAGCAAAGTTAAAGATGAAAACAACTTAACAAAAAGATACTATGAATATATGAAAATAATGTCAAGAATATTTTTACATGGTGGCGACAAATTCATAGCAAAAATATTTTTAGATTATATGTCAAACAATAGAGAAAAAGTTAATAAATACTTAGACATAAAAAAATTAAATATTAAAAAAAAGCCTAAAACAGAAATAGAAAATTTTTTAGTCAATTTTACATTTGAAATTGAACCAGAGAAATTGCCCCCTATAGAATACATAATACTAGAAAAAACAATAAAACCTAAAACAATAGAATCTATTTTTAGAGAAATTAAAGCACCACAGCAATTAATAGAAGCAGCAATTTTTGCTTTGAACTTAAAAGGATTTATCTTTTTGAAAAATAACATAATTGAAATAAATTGGCGCAAAAAAGATTTATTTGAGAAAGGATTAATAAAGCCATTTTGGCCTGTAAATTGAAAAAGTAACAAAACTAAAAATTTTCAAATAAATTTAACCTTGTTAAATTTAACATTGTAAAACTTTATAAATACTAATAAATTATTCTTTTTTTGGTTAAAATGATAGAAATTGAATGTATTGCACGAAAAATAGGTAATTCTATTGGTTTTATAATTCCTAAAGAGGTTGTTGAAAAAGAAAATATAAAAGAAAATGAAAGAATAAAAATTTTTATTACAAAAACAGGAAAAAACCCTATAAAAAGAACTTTTGGTTTATTAAAAGAAAAAGATTTTGATACTGATTTATTATTAGATGAAAGTGATTTTGAATTATGGGGAATTAAAAAATGAGTGAAAGTTTTTTTGCAGATACTTTTGCATTAATGGAGATTATAAAAGGAAACACTATTTATGAAAAATACAAAAATAAAAAATTAATTATTACTATTTTTAAT
>JAVZBY010000003.1:9807-121325 GCA_038874655.1 Candidatus Woesearchaeota archaeon
TAATGGAATTTCATTATAATCTTTTAAAGATTACAGAAGAGAAAATAGCAAAAGATATTGCACTTTCTTATCAGGACTTAGTAATTGAAATTAGTATTAATAATATATTAGAAGCAAATATTTTTAGGTATAAAAACAAAGAAAAAAAACTTTCTTTTACTGATTGTTTAGGTTATGTAATTGCAAAAGAAATGAAAATAAAATTTTTAACAGGTGATAAACAATTTCAAAATATGGAAAATGTTGAGTTTGTTAGATAAATAGTTATATAAATAATTACTATAAAAATAAATAAAATATTAACAATTAATCTGTAATAAAGCATCTATAATAAATGTAAAAATAAATGGTGAAAAAATGAAAGATTTACAAACTGCTCGAGGAACAAGGGATATTAATCCAGAAGAAATGATTATTAGAGAAAAATTAATACAAAAACTAAAAAATGTTTTTGAAAGATATGGATTTAATCCATTAGAAACACCCATCATAGAAAGATTTGATGTATTATCTGTAAAATTTGGAGCTGGTTCTGATAGTGATGCAATGAAAGAAATCTTTAAGTTTAAAGACCAAGGCAATAGAGAATTAGGTTTAAGATTTGAATTAACATTATCTATGTGCCGTTATATTGCTATGAACCCTAACTTAAAAATGCCTTTTAAAAGGTATGAAATTGGCAAAGTATATAGAGATGGGCCAATAAAATTAGGAAGAATGCGTGAATTTTATCAATGTGATGTTGATGTTGTAGGCATTCCTAATGTTATTGCAGATGCAGAAATAATAAAATTAGCTTTAGATGTCTTTTCTGAGTTAGATTTAAATGCTTATATAGAAATAAACAATAGAAAACTATTGAATGCAATTTTAGAATATGCAAATATAGAAGAAAATAAAAGATTAAGTGCTATAATCATAATAGACAAATTAAATAAAATCGGAGAAAAAGGAATTGAAGAAGAATTATTAAAATTAGGTGTAAAAAAAGAAAGCATAAAAAAAGTTTTAGAGATTTTCAAAATTGAAGATTATGAAAAAATAGAAAATTTATTAGAAAAACAAAAAATAAACACTGAAGGGATTTCAGAAATAAAAGAATTTTTTTCATATTTTAATGATAAAGAACTAAAAAAATTAAAATTCAATCCAAGCTTAGCAAGAGGTCTTTCTTATTACACTGGCATAATTTTTGAAGGATTTTTAAATAATTCTCAAATAACTTCCTCTATATGTGGTGGTGGCCGTTATGATAACATGATTGGATTGCTTTTAGAGAGCAAAAATAAAATTCCTGCCACAGGAATAAGCTTTGGATTAGTTCCTATAATGGAAGCATTAAAAGAAAAATCTAAAACCTTAAATGAAAAAGAAAAAAAAAGTGTTGTTAAAGTTTTTGTTATTCCTATAAGAACACAGAAAAAGGCATTTGAAATAACACAAGAATTAAGAAAAAATGGCATTAATGCTGATTTTGATTTATTAGAAAAAGGAATCTCAAAAAACTTAGATTATGCTAATTCCTTAGGAATTCCATATGTAATATTTGTGGGTGAAAAAGAGTTAAAAGAAAACAAATTAAAACTAAGAGATATGGAAACTGGAAAAGAAGAAAATTTAGGTTTAGAAGAAGTTGTAAAAATATTAAAATAAAAAAATTAATATAAAAGATAATATTGTATTTACTTATGAGTGTTGAAAAATTAATTTGGCAACTATGTAATTTTGAAGCTTATAGAACTCAATTTATATCAGAATTAGAAAAAAAAATATATTCAAACAAAAAAAAAGAGGATATTGATACTCTTAGAAGAAAAGTTAAACAACAATTAGAACATAAATATAGTATTGATAGTCTAACAGAGAGTAGAGTAAACCAACTAGATATTGATAATTTTTTATTGAATTTTTCTTATGAAGAATTAGAAAATACACTTTTAGGATTACAATATGATTTACCCACAGAAGTCATTTTACATTTATCTAGGCAAGAAATGATGTCATTATTTATAGGCTTAGGAAAAGCAGCAAAAAACAATTATTTAAAATTTTTAAAAACACATATCAATAAAAGCGAATCTGTATTAGAACTAATAAGCAGAATAATTTCTGATAATTTATCAAATCCTAATTTATTAAAAAGAGATTATTATATTAGAAGACAAAAGAATATAATTTATGACGAAAATTTTAATCCTCCAATAGTTAAATTTCATTTTAATGGTTCTTTTTTTGAATATTGTAAACAAAGAAAGAATAGTATAGTTGTTCATGGAAATGATCCTAGTAGTCATGAAAAGATAAAAGAAAAAATTAAAAAAAAAGGATTTGCTCATGTCTTTTTTGAAGTTAAAATTGGCTCATTTTCTCTTGATGTTGTTTGCTTTACGAAAAACCAAGAAGTTATCGTATACGAAATAAAAGGTGGTTATAATCATTATCAAGAGGGTGTATCACAACTTCAAAATTATGGTGCAATAATTTATCAAGAATTTCATATAACCCCTAATTTAGTATTAATACATAATACAAGATACTCTGGCTTTATTGAAGAAATAGTTCCTTTAAGATTAAATCCAAAAACTTTAATCTAATAATTTTATTAATTAAAATATCAAAGTATTAAATTTTTAATCAAAGGAAAACTTTATATATACATACATATATACATACAATTATGACTAAAGTTATTTCATTATCAGATGATGCATATGAGTTGTTAAAAAGTTTAAAGGAAGAAGGTGAATCTTTTTCTGATGTTGTTAGAAAAATAGCAGGTAAAAAAAAACACATATCTGAATTTTTTGGTATTTTAAAAGAAGATACAAAAGAATGGGAAGAAATTTCTAAAAAAATATATGAAGATAGAAAAAGATCAAAATCTAAAGAGGTTAATTTCTGATGTATTGTCTAGACACAAATATATTAATTGATATTTTAAGAGGCGATGAATCTTTAAGAAGATCTATCTTTAATAGTGATTTAATTGTTTCTACCACACAAATAAATGTTTGTGAATTATATAAAGGTGCATATTTATCAAATAAACCAAAAAAGAATATTGAATTAATAAAAAATTTAATTAATAATATAAAAATTTTAGATATAAATGAAGAAACATATTTTATTTATGGAAAAATATTTAAAGAATTAAGTGAAAAAGGAAAAATTATAAGTGAATTAGATCTTTTAATTGCTTCAATTTGTTTATCTCATAAATTTATATTAATTACAAGAAATATAAAAGATTTTGAAAATATTTCTGGATTGATTGTAAAAAAATGGTAATTAATATTAAATAGAATTATAAATTAACTTAAGATATTCATAATTTATAATGTTGTCACAATAATCTTATCTTCTATAATAATAGTATGCTCTGCTTGACTCACTAAACCATTATCAGCATCAGGTAAAGGAGGATAGCTTCTTATTATACCTAATTGCAATAACTCTCTTAAAGCAAAGTTCGTTTTTTGCAATCCAAATTTATATGCAAGCCATCTTGTTGTAAATGGCATATTCTTGTATTTTTCAATTTCACTTAAAACTTGTCTTGTTATCATATTTCTAACTGGCTTTTTTGCTATTTGAGAAAAAATATTTGCATTACTGCTCTCATAAATAATACCTTTTCCTGTGCTTGCAAATGGCTCAATTGCTATTACAATGCCTTTTTCTAATTTTGTTTTATCACCACTATCAAAATTTGGGATATTTGGTTTTGCATGAAAAACATATTGATCTAAGCCATGACCTGATAAATTCTTTACTGGTGAAAACCCATAAGATTTTATTGTCTCTTGAATAACTCTTCCTATTTCTCCTATTGTTATGCCTGGTTTTATAATTTTAATAGCATTATTCAAAGCTTCTTTAGATGCTTTTATTAATTTATTTCCTATATATGTTTCATCATTCTCATAGCCTACACAAATAGTTTCTGCAGTATCACCAATAAAACCATCAAACATAACTCCAACATCTAATTTAGCTATATCACCTTTTTTAAAAACAATTTTATCCTCATAATCAGCACAATAATGAGCTGCTATATTGTTTAAAGAAATTTGTGGAGGAAAAGCAAAATTGGCTCCTAATTCAATAATTTTTTTTTCAACTTTCTCACTAACCTCTAATAAAGAAACACCTTCTTTTATCAATGAAATTCCGTATTTTCTTGCTTCTGAAGCAATTTTTCCAGCTTTCAAATATTTTTCTTTTATATCTTTATCCATTAAAAAAGAAAATATATTCTCATTTATAAATTTTTAAAATAAATTTAAAATCTACATTAGAAAAAACAACAAAAAGAGCATATAAAAATTTAGATTATAGCGATTAAATTTAAATATCTCTAAAAAAAACACATTACTATGAACACATTTATTATAAACATAATCACTTTTATTAATGACTTATTAAAAAATTTGAATACTACTTTAACAAGAATATTACTAGCTTTAATTGTATTTTTTTTAGGATTTATAGTTGGAAAAGTTTTAGGAAAAGCAACATACAGAATTTTAAATGACAACCAAGTTAACAAAAAATTAGAAAAAAAAGGCATTAAGATAAATGCTGAAGAAATATTAAGTTTAATTGTTTCTTATGTAATATATTTCATAACAATTCTTTATACCCTAGAAATATTGAATATTGCTAACACTTTAATAACCTTCTTTGTATTGATGATTTTTTTATTGATTCTAATCTCCATATTCATTGCTTTAATTGATTTATTCCCAAATTTTATAGCAGGATTATATCTATACAGCAAAGAAAAATTAGAAATCAACAATAAAGTTAAAATAGATAATATTGAAGGTAGATTACTAAAAAAAGAACTTTTCCATTTAGTCATAGAAACTAAAAAAGGAGATTTAATTTATATACCTAATTCTAGTGCATTAAAATCTAACATTATTATAAAAAAATAGCAAATAAATTGATATATAAAAAAAACTAAAACAACAAATAAATTAAAAATTATTAAAATTTAAACCAATGTTTCAAGCATGGAAACTAAATTCCATATTTGTGTTCTTGTATAAGGTTGTAAATTAACATCTTCAGAAATTTCTTCTAAGATGCTTAATGCTTTATTAACTTGTAAAGATAAATCTCCTGGTTGTTGTAAAGATTTTATTATTTGTTCTAATTTTTGTTTAATATTTTTTGGAACAGTATTATCATTTAATAGCTCATTCATTGTTTCTATAACATCCTGTGTTTTCATTTTAATCACCCTGTTAATCTTTTAATAATCAATAATTCACTAATTAATATGAAATCTATTGTAATGATTTTTTTTTGAATTAGTTATTTATTTCTTTTAACACTTCTTGTTGTAATTCTGTTGCTTTTTGTCTTAATTTTTCTTCTTGTTTTTCTATTGTTTTTAACCTAAGTTCTATGACCTCTTTTTTTTCATTCAGATCATTTTTAGCCTCTTCTTTTGTTGATTCAACCATTATATTTCCTATTATTCTAAAAACCCTTTCAGTTTTATCTATTTGAGATAATGCATTTTCTATTTCTAAATTTTGGCTTTGAAATTGTTGTTTTTGTGCTATTAAAGTATTAATATTTTGCTCAATATTTTGCAATTGATTAATTTTTTCTTCTGTTTCTTTTTTCATTTTGCCTTCTCATATACCTCAATGATTTTTAATATTGTATTAAGAATTGTTTTAAAAGCAATTATATCTTTTGCTTCCACCTTTATTATTAATTTTTTATTTTCTATAAAATAATTACAATGTGCTCTTTGAAAATTCAAATTTTCTGCTTGTAATATCTTATATAAATTTTCAACATCATTAAAAAACTCTAATTCTGCTTTCATAGTAATTTATTACTAAAAAAAGTTTATTTTTATTAAGTATAATTTAGTCTAATTATATTTGTAAAATTTATTTTAATTTTTTATCAATCTCTAATTTGAAGTTTCTATCTTGTTTATCTTGCTTTTACTTTTGTTACTGTTGTTCTTGGCTTAAACAATAACTTTGAACCACAATAAATACATCTTACTCTTTTTCTTAATGTTGTATCTTCAATTTCTTTATTGCAATTAAAACATTTGTATAATACCATTTTAATCAAACTTTTAATTAAAGGATTAATTTACTTAATTTTAAATATACTAAGTTTATTTTGGCACATAAGCTTTTCCTGTAAAAACAGCATTACACTTTTTACATTCCCATATGCCTGCTGCTTTTCTTTTAACAGCTACTTTATTACAATAAGGACATTTATGTAAAGCTCTTTGCTGTTCTTCTATTTGACCAAATAATAATTTTGTTCTTCTTCCATATCTAGGACCAAATCTTTTAATTGATGTGGGAACTTCTTTGACCATAGCAAGTTGAAAATCCCATATATTTAAATAATTAACTAAAAAAATCCTAAAAAAGAAATTATTATATAATTTAAAAATCAAAAAATTAGACAAAACTAAAAAATTCGATATATTTAAAATATGCTTATTATTTCCCATTATTAATAAAAAATAAAAGGTTTGGGGCCATGTTCTAGCTTGGCTATGATCCGTCGCTTGGGACGACGAGACCCCGGTTCAAATCCGGGTGGTCCCACTTTTAAATTTTCTTATCTTTTTAAACACATCATCCACATAATACTCTTTAAATAAGAAAAAAAAATTAAATTTATAGACAGAAAAATCAGTAAAGTTTATATACCTTTTATATATAGTAATTTTTATGGGTATTTTTGAAGTAATATTTAAATCTAAATCCAACTATAATGATCATTTAGATAAGGAAATTTTATTATTAAGAAAAGATTTGGAAAAAAGCACTGATTTCTTCAAAGATTTTGAAAAATTAAAAAAAATAGTCAACAATTATTTTTCTAAAAATTATAATGTACATTACAGATTCACATATGAAGATTTAAAATTTGATCTTAAAGAAAAAAACCTTGATATAGAAGAAAGCAAAAAAATTGAAAGTTTATGTGATTTTTTAAATGAAATGGAATTTGACATAAATAAAGTAAACAAAGAAAACATAGACAAAGCATTAAAACTGCTATCTGATCTTAATCAATTCAAATCTTTTGATAAGAATACATCTGAAAAAAATTTAACTGTGGATTTAAATAATAAATCATCTATAGAAAGAAAAGCTTCTGAATCTATAATAAATAAAGAAACAGTCAAAGATACTAATAAATTAGAAGAATCTCTGTTTTCTCCTAAAATAAATTTAAAAGAAAACAATGAATTAAAAAAAGAAGAAATTGTTAAAGAATTACCCTCTTTTGAATTACCTTCCTTTAACATCAAAGAAAAAACAAATATCAGTGAAAAAGAAATTAATGAAAAAATAGACAAGAAAGAGTTAGATATAAAAAATGAAATAAATATAACAAAAACAATTCAAGAAAAAAAAGATAAAATTAATGAAATAAAAACTAATAAAGAATTAAGAAAAAAAGAAAAAAAAGAAAAAGAACTAGAAAAAACAAAAAACCTAAAAAAAGGTATTGAAAGTATAAAAAAAGGTTTAGAAAAAAACAAATCCTCATTAGAAGAACAAATTGACTTAATCGAAAAACAACAGAATATTATAAAAAAGGAGAAAGAAGAATTAAATAAAGTAAAAGAAGAGTTGCCTGCATTTAATATTTTAAAAAATAATTTAACAAATAAATTTGATAAACTTGAAGAAAAGAAAAAAGATATTGAAGAACAAGAAAAAAAAATTGATGAAAAGATAAAATCACTAATCTTAATGGAATCAAAATTAAAAGAATATGAAGAAAAAATAAAAAAAGATGAAATTGATTTAAGAAATAAAAAATCATTACTAGATGAAAAGGAAAAAATTATAGAAAATATAAAAAAAGAGTTAAATGAAAAATATCAATATGCCTTACAAGAAATAGCCAAATTAAAAGAAGATCTAAAAGAAAAAGAAAAAAATTTTTTAGAACTTCAAGAATTTTTTAACCAAAGAGAAAATAAATTAAGTGTAGAGGAGCATAATCTATTAGAAGAAAAAAGAAAATACTCAAATTTTGTTTCTGGTGTATTAAAAAAACATATTGAACTTGCCATTAAAGATTTATTGTCAACTGAGAAAAGATTAAATGAAGTAATTAAACAAAATAAAGAGTTAGAAAAAAAGATTAATGAATACGAACAAAAAAGTTTAGAAAACTTAAATAAAATAGAAGAATTAAAAAATGAAGTTAAAACAAAAGAAGCATATTTCAAAAAATTAGAAAAAGAATTCAAAGAGAAAGATGAATTATATGAAAATTTATCTAAATCTTTATATGAAAAGGAAAAAGAAATTCTTGAAAAAGAATCTGCATTAACACAATATAAAAACAAAATTGAAAAAACAGAAGCAGAAATCAAAGAAAAACACAAAAACATAGAGATTAAAGAAACTGATATAAAAGCAATTGAAAAAGAAATTGAAAGATTGAATTTTGATTTAAAAAACAAAAACTACAGAATAGAACTTATGAGAAAGCATATAGAAAAAAGAATTGCTTCTTTCAAAAGATTAAGAGATGATGTAATGAAAAGCATCAAAAGAGAAAAAACAGAGATTTTAAGAATAGAAAGAAAATTAAAAAGAAAAGGTATTTCAATAGATTTAAATTTGAGCAAGTTTGAAAAAAAGGAAAAACAACTAGACTTATTAAAATCAAATTTAAAAAATTTAAAAACTAGTGATGATAAAGTACTAGAACAGGGTATTGACATAGGTTTAAGCAATGATTATGTTGGAAACCCAAATATATTAGATATTTTAAGATTATTAAACATTGCAAGAGATTTTTTAAAGCATAATGAAAAAGAAAGAGCAAGAGACGCTTATTTAGAAATCCAGAGATTATTTGATGAATTAGAAGAAGATGAAAGAGAAGAAATTTATCCTGAAATATTAGAAGTTTTCAAAACAAAAGATTTAAAAGTTTTATCAAACAAATTCATTGAACCACAGATAAGCGAAGATGATATACAATCTTTAATACATCAATTTGAAGTTTATGTTGAAACAAAAGATTTAGAAAACGCTCAAACAATATATGAAATCCTACAAAAAAAATACCTAACAATGAATCAAGAAGAAAAAGCTATATATTATCCTCAAATAATGGAAATTTATAACAGATTGTTGGATAAAGAAATTAACACATATAATTTTTAAAGATTTTTCCAATAATTTAACCAATAATCTTTATAATTATTAAAAAGGTCTATAAATTCTTGTAAATTATTAAAACCCAATTCTTTTGCTACTTTTTCTGCTTCATCCCTATTTTTGATACTTAATAAAGTTCTTATAACATTAAAAGCTCCTTTACAATTTTGAATATAATTATGATAAGCATTTTTTAAATCATTAAAATCTTTATAACCTTGTGTTTGCCAGGATTGACCATTTAATTTATAAATTGCATCTGTCAAATATTTAAGAGTTGATAAAGTAAGTTCTAACTCTAAAATTTTTTTTGATTTTGCCATAGTTTATATTCTAATTTAAATATTTAACATTTTTTATTTTATGTTATCTAATAAATCCACATTATTTTTTTCCAATATCTGCCTCATTTTTTCCTTTTCATATTCATAAATGGAATTCATTAGATTATGTAAATTAATATGAATCATTTTTTTTAATTCTTCTAATTTTTTGTTTTCTTCATTTGTGTTTTCATTTCCAATCTCTTTTTCTAATGTATTTTCATCTGCTTTATTTTGATCAAAAATTTTATTTTCAGATAAACTATTTTGATTATTTTTAATAAAAGCCTGGTTTATCGTGGATTCATCAATACTAAATAAAAAATCATCATCAGTTTCTATAATCTCTTTTTCATTAATCTGTTGTTTTTCTTGCTTTGTTTCTTGAATATCTTTTTTATAGGAATTTTCAAGAATTTTATCTATCTCAATATATTCATCTGAATCTGTCAATTCTTTTATAGTTATAGTATCAATACTTTTTTCATTATCCTCATTTTCACTAGATAAATTATTATAGAGATTATTCTTTTCTTCAGTATTTTTCTCATTAAAAGTTTTATTATCACTAATCTCTGAAATAATTTCTTCTTTCTTTTGCTCAATTTGATTAATTGAAAAAATACTCTTTTGTGAATTTTCTTTAATTAATTCTTCATCATGAGAACCTAAAAGATTATTGTCTAAATCAAAGACATCAAAAATATAAATTTCACCCTTATAAATACCAAAATTTATACCTACTTTTTTATTCAAAATTACAGAAATTCTTTTCACTAATCTAGCAATTTCAAAAATTTCTTTTTCACTTAATACTTGTTTATTTGATTTTTCATTTAAATTAATTTTTTCAATTTTCTCAGATTCATTATCAAAGAAATATGCAAATTCCTTATAATTAACTTTTATTGACTTTATACTCAAAGAATCTTTATCTACAATATAAATATCATTGTTCCTTTTGCTAAAATCCTTACCAATTCCATATAACGCTTGAACAATAATATTTTCATTATCGTAAAAAGACTTTCCACTTATCTCTGAAAAAATCATCTTTTGACAAAAAACAAAAAAATCTGTGGATGAAAATTGACTATGTTTTATCTCATTAATTATATTTAAAAAAGATTCTTTTCCTTTAATGTTAAAAATTGTTTTTACATTATTCCCATTTTTATCTAAAATTTTAATAACAACAAACGGCTCTTTTTCACTTAAGATCTTATTAATATTAAAACCACTAGTATCTATATCTAATGTCAAATAAGAATCATAAAGATCTTCTTTTAATTCATCATTAGAAAAATCAAAATTTTCAATTTCATCATAAGTTATTAAAAATCCTAACGGAATGTTAAACTTTTCATATAGATTATACAAATTACTTAAATTATTATTAATTTGATTCCCAATCTTGTTTAAAAAAATTACCATAGATAATGAAAAAATTATCATGCTATATAAAATTTATTCTTAAAATAACAAAAAAACTTAAATATAAAATAAAAGTGCATTAAAAAATGCTTGAGCCAATAAGCGATGATTTGGAAGAAAAAATTAAACAAAATTTTAATGAAGGTGAATATTGGCAGATTAGAATTTTAATTGATGATTTATATCAAAAAACAGGAATTCCAACAGATTACTTTGCTAATTTGATTTTGTCATATTATACTGAAAGAGATAATTGCACTAAGAAAAGATGTATAAATCCAGAGAAATTAGAACAAAGAATCTTTAGTTCAATGAAAGAAAATGAAAGTCCTGAAATTAAGGCAAAGGGTTATCTTTTAAGCATTGGTTGGACAGGTTTGGGAGAAATGACTGCAAAAGAAGTTAATGGAGAATTATATTGCTTTCCTAAGGCAGTAGAATCTTTCAATCCAAAAATAAATGAACTCCCAATTGAAGCAATAATAAAATTTAAAGATGGTCAAATTATATATGTTATGGCTAATTATGGTGCTAAAATATTAAAAAAAAGATCACCAAAAAGATATACTGAGAAAGGTGATTTCCCATTAGCAAACTAGAACATGAATTAAAAAAAAGATTTAGGAATATCTCTGAAATAATTCAAACCATAGATCAATTTTCCATAATATTTGGAATTCATAAAGAAATCTTAAAAAGTTATTCTTTAGATATATCTCCTGATTACAATGTTGGCTATTTTGAGTTTTATCTTTTGGAAAGATTAAAAAATTCAAATAACCTATTAATAAGTGCAAAAGCAAATTTATATGATTACATGCTTCAACAAAGTTCATATTCAGAAACAAATTTAAATATTAATTTGGCTTCATTAGAACTATTAATTATTAATAATAACTACATACTTATTTCACAAGATTTAAGAGAAAAATTAACTAATCTTGGAATAACAAATTTATTTGAAAATAAGGATGTTTTATATGTCCTTTTTGAAATACCAAATAATAGATATAGATTAATTTATATTGTAGATGCTTATATTGATAAAAATGAAAAAAATAAAAATGAACAATTTTATAAAAGATATAGTTCTTTGCCATTAGCAATTTAAATCTTTTTCACTATACTTTTTTCCCCACTATCATCAACATAGTAACCTAATTTTTTAATTTCTTCTCTTAATTCATCAGACAATTTCCAGTTTTTATTTTTTCTTGCTTCCTCTCTTTTTTTAACTAATTCCAAAACCTTTTCTGGAATCTTTTCTTCACTGAAATCTAATATGCCTAAAACCTTGTCAAATTCCATCATTAAATTAAAAACTTTCAAAGCATCATTTCTTGATAAATTGTTATCTGCTATTAATTTGTTAATTTGATTCATAAACTCAAAAATAACAGCCAATCCTTCTGAAATATTTAAATCATCATCCATTGCATTTTCAAAATCTTGTTTTGCTTTTTTTATCAATTCATTAACTTTTGAATTATTATTGTTATTTTTTTCTTCAATATTTTTTAATCTCAACATAAATTCTTTAAATTTTTTAATTGTGTTTTCAGCACTTTCTAATCCTGAAAAAGTGAAATTTAATTTTTGTCTATAATGAGTAGCCATTAATAAGTATCTTATTGCTTTTGCACTATAACCTTTATTTAATAAATCCCTTAAAGTATAAAAATTGCCTTTGCTTTTTGACATTTTTTCATTGTCTACTAATAAATGCTCGCAATGAAGCCAATAATTCACAAATTTTTTTCCTGTAAAAGCCTCGCTTTGTGCAATTTCATTTTCATGATGTGGAAAAATTAAGTCAATGCCCCCTGTATGAATATCAAAGCTTTGTCCTAAAAATTTCATAGACATTGCAGAACATTCAATATGCCAACCTGGTCTGCCTTTTCCTAACTCTGTTTCCCAATAAACATCTCCGTCTGATTTATCATATGATTTCCACAATGCAAAATCTTTTGCAGATTCTTTTTCATATTCATCTTGTTTTACCCTTGCACCTTCTTTTAAATTTTCTACATTAATTTTTGATAATTTCCCGTAATCTTTAAATTTAGAAACACTAAAATAAGTAGAACCATCTTCGCTTTTATATGCAATTCCTTTTTCTAATAATCTTTTTGATATTTCAATCATCTCATTTATTGTTTCTGTTGCCTTTGGATAATATTCCACTTTCTCAATATTTAAAGTTTCTAAATCCTCAAAAAAGTACTTTGTATATCTCTCTGTAAATTCTTTTAAAGAAACACCTTCTTTTTGTGAATCTCTTATTGTTTTATCATCAACATCTGTTAAATTCATAACATGAATTACTTCATAGCCCTTATATTTTAGATATCTACGCAACATATCAGAGAAAACATAACTTCTCATATTGCCTATATGTGCAAAATTATATACAGTTGGCCCACAACTATATATTCTAACTTGTCCTGGGTTTATTTCTTTAAACTCTTCTTTTTGCCTTGTTAAGGTGTTATAAAATTTTAATACCATTTTAATTTAGATAATAAACCTATTTTTTAATTTTTGTTTTAGGTAATTCTAAATCAACCTTTTTTCCATTTAATTTAACTATTTTTCCTGGAATTCCAACAACTGTTGAATTACTTGGCACATCATGTTCAATTATAAAAGTATTAGCTCCAATTTTAACATTGTCTCCAATAGTTATAGGACCTAATAAAATAGCACCAGTTCCTATTAAAACATTATTTCCTATTGTTGGATGTCTTTTACCTAGATGTTTTCCTGTTCCTCCCAAGGTTACATTATGAAATAAAACACAATTATTTCCTATTTCAACAGTTTCTCCTATAACCACACCCATTCCATGATCAATAAAAAAACCTTTTCCAATCTTAGCTCCTGGATGTATTTCAATGCCTGTTAAAAATCTCATAAACTGTGAAATTAACCTTGGCAAAAAAGGAACATTCAATTTATATAAAGGATGACAAACATATCTATGGATTATAATAGCATATAAACTAGGATAAAGAAAAACTTCTAAATTTCTAAAAATATTGCCTTGTAATGCAGGGTCATTTTTTATTGCTACTTTTACATCTTCAAACATTTTAAAATCCAATGGCAATGAATTTATAAAATTTTTTAAATTTTTATTTAAATTAAATTTTTATTTAAAATGAATCAAATAATTTAAAAATGAAAAACATAAATATAAAAGCAAGAGTTATTGAGATAAAAGAAGTAAAAGAATTCGAGAAATTTGGAAAAAAAGGAAAATTAGCAATTGCTGTTATTGAAACAAAGGAAAAAAAAAGATATTTTCTAAATCTTTGGGATGAACAGATAGATTATATAAAAAAAGGAACTCATAGAAATAATAAACGGCTATTTCAAACAATATAAAGGTGAAAACTACCTAAATGTTAATAATTATGGTAGAATAGAAGTCCTGAAAAAATAAAAAAGTAAATAAAATAAATAAAAAATACTAAAAAAAATAGTAAAATTTTTATTCTATTTACTTTATTAAATAAATATGCTAACAATCTACAGAAAAAGCCAATCTGATAAAGAACTTATTACATTAGAAAAAAGCGAAACAGGATCTTGGATTAGCTTAATAAATCCTAATGATGAAGAAATCTCAAAAATATCACAAGAACAAAATGTTCCAGAAGATTTTTTAAAAAGCGTTAATGACCCAGATGAAAAACCTAGAATTGAAACAGAAAATGGTAATGTATTAATTATTATTAAAATCCCACATTTAAGAGAAAATTTTATTGAAACACTTTCTTTTGGTATTATTGTAGCAGAGAAAAATATAATTACTGTTTGCTCAACTGATAATATAATTATAAATGATATTCTATCTAATAAAATTAAAAATTTCTACACCACAAAAAAAACAAGATTTTGTTTACAAATACTAGCAAGAGCAAATAGAAATTATCAAAAATACTTAGATGATATTGAAAAAAATATTGAAAAAATTGAATCAGAGATAATGAAATCTTTTAAAAATGAGGAAATAATAAAATTATTAGGCATACAAAAAAGTTTAGTTTATATTAACACAGCTATATTATCTAATGAAAAGGTCTTAGAAAAAATAATGACTGGTAAGCTATTAAAAATGTATGACGAAGATGAAGATTTATTAGAAGATATAATTGCAGATAACAAACAAGCAATTGATATGGTGAATATATTCTCAAATATCTTATCAAACACAATGGATGCATATGCATCAATCATTTCAAACAACTTAAATATTGTAATGAAATTCTTAACATCTGTAACTATTATCTTAGCAATTCCTTCAATTGTAACAAGCTTTTATGGAATGAATGTTGAATTGCCATTTCAAGATTCTCATATAGCTTTTGTTTATGTAATTTTAATATCATCTGGATTAGCCATGCTTGCTTCTTATTTCTTTTTTAAAAAGGGGTATTTTTGATTTTTAGTTTATATTTTGAGAGTCTAATATAATTCTAATTATATCCTAAATAGTAAAATAAATAAATAGTAAAAAAATAGTAAAATAAATAAATAGTAAAATAAAGTATAAAAATATAAGATAAAATTTCATAGGTGGGGAACTAATGAAAAAATCTTTAAAAGCGCAAATAACTTTGTTTGTTGTTATTGGTTTGGTTGTTTTGATTGTGGGTGGAATGGCAATTTTTTATTTGAATAAAGACAATAAATTACTAAAAGAAACAAAAAAAGGTGTTTCTTTTTCTTCAGATAAAGATGTTTTTAAAGAGAGATATGATAAATGCATGAAAGAAATTTTATTAGAAGGAATGTCTAAAGCATTAACTATTGAAAATGCAAATGGTTTCTTAGAACAATATTTAATACAAAATTTTGAAAAATGCCTTTATTTAGGAGAAAAATCAACTTTAGGCTATAGTGTTGATTTTACAAATTTTGTTCCTAAAGTTAGGGTTTATGAAGATACTATTGTTTTTGAAAGCACAGGTGTTTTAATTGCAGAAAAAGACGGCAAAAAAATAGAAATAAAAGGAAATAGCTTTACATTGCCATTAAATGTTGTTCAAACATTAAAAACAGATGATTCTGGCAAATGTTTTAGAAGATTTCCAAATTGTTTCTCCAGATACTAAAGTTGTTTTTAGAATTAAAAAAGGAACAAAAGCACTAACAAGTGATGATAAGCCTATAAAACAAATAAAAATGAAATTAATTCCAAGACCAAAAGAGGAAATATTGCCACAAGATTTAAGTATAATGATAGGCCCAGTTCTTTATAGAATTGAGCCAGATGGTGCTAAATTTGATCCTCCTGTAGAATTAAGTTATTACTATCATGACCCTGATCCTAATGAAGAAACAAACGAAAAAAATTTCATGTTAAGCTATTACAATTATTTATCAGACGGACAATTTGTTGCTTATGAAACAAGCGTTGATACTAACAAAAACCTTATAACAGCAAAAGTTCCTCATTTATCAGACCCAGTTCCTGTAAGTGATTGTGGCTCATCTGCTAAAACTTATAAATTAGAAGATATTTTTGTCCCTAATTGTGATTTGATAAATAGAGATACTGTTTTTACAATTGAATCTAAAAAGCAGTTATTTTTTCATATAAAGGATTTTTATTCAATATTTACAACAAGAAAAAAAAATGAAGAAAAATATTTAATAAAAGGCATAAATGGGCAAGTTATAGATTATATGGAAAAATGCCAATTAATTCAACCTATATTTACAGATGCTAATGGAGATAGTCAACTTAATTACCCTAATGATGATCCAGAAAAAGATTTGGATAAAGTTTTGTTGAGAATATCATCTTATTATCCTTATTTATGTGATGAGACTTGTAAAAATAAAATCAGTTCTGGAGATTATACTGAAGTTTGTAAAAAACTATGCACTTCTGACACAGCAAATTTATGCAAAAAATATTTTATAAAAGATGTGCCTGATCAATCTGATAATGTGGTATGGAGATGGTCTAATGATGGAAATTATTATGATTCAAACCCTGAATGGGGTGAATATTTCAAAACAATAAAAGGCATAAAAGAAGATGGCACTTATTTTGAGCCAGAACCTGATGATAAATACAAAGGCAAAAAAATAACAGATGATGTTTTTTATGGAGATGGCATTAATGATGAATTTGCTAATAAGTTATTACTTTATCCTTCTACTGAGGATATATATGATGGTGCTTACTTCCTTTGCAAACCTGAAAATGGCATGAAACCAGCAACTCCTAAGTATGCATGGGGTTATGAAAATTTACAAAACTTTGGCGGCAGGGCAGAATTTAAATTTTTCTTTGATGAAAATTCTTGTTTTAATCCACATAAAACACAGAATAATAAAATTGTAATAACACATCATAAATATTTAAAAATCACAAACTTCAAAATAAACGACAACTCTTATCCATTGCCAGAAAAAGGAAAATCAAACTTTGCATTTGATTATGTTGATAGTAATAGTGTTTATGAATTAACCTTAAAAGTAAAAGAAAATAAATATTGCGAAGGAACTGGTTGTTCACAAGACACTTATATAAAAGAAGGTGAAAATGTTGTTGAATTAGAATTTTCACTTGATGAAAAAGAATTAGCAAATTTAAAAGAAGGTGATACAATAAAAATAAGTGAATTAGTTGGAGATGGCTCTGTTTCATTAATTGGCAATGGATTTAAAGAACAAGCATGCACAATAGACCAAAGAAAAACTTATTTAACTAATTATAATTCAAAATGTTCTTTTGATACTGATAATGTTAATATAAATAATAATGAACTAACTAACGTATTAAATAAAATAACTGATGATAACAAAGCAATAAAAACTTCAAGTTTACTTGATTCAAAAGAAGTTAAACAATTTTATGCTGCAAATGGAGTTGAATTAACAACAGAAATGATGTTTACTTGCCCTACTGATGATAATAATATTGTATGTAAAAATGCACAAAAAGGATGTTATGATAAGAAAGAGACATATGTAGGTGATGTTATTGTTGATGTTGATACTATTTTTACTTATTTGGGTATGCAGTGTATTCCAACTTCTCCAAGTGATATGACTCCAAAATCAGGAACAAATCAACAAGCTAAGTGTTCTGAGGTTTTAGGTTATGAGTATGAAGATTTTGATAATAATGGAGATATTACAAAATGCACAATAAACTGCCAATGGGACACTAGTGTTTGTAAAAAAAGAACAAATGATTTTAGTAATTATCAGTTTGCAGGCAAACCTGGAAGTGCTTGTGTTGGTGGAAAACCAAATGGTGTTTTAGATAAAGATGAGCAATGTGATCCTTTGGTTAATCCGCCAACTGAAAAAAAATGCAATCAATTAGATTCTAATAGATATAAAGACACTGCAAATGTCATATTAACTTCGAACTACCATTGCAAAGAAGATTGCACATGGGATTATGTAGCAAGATGTGATTATTTGGCATTAGGAGATAGTGGAAAATGCACAAAAAAACCTGATGGATCTGAGAGTGTTGACAGTAATGAATTTTGTGATATAGACGATGACGGAACACATTTATTAAATGGTAAAACATGCACAGATTACAAAGGAATGCCAGATATAGGAAGCCTTTATTCTGGCGGTGTTTTAAAATGCAAAAATGATTGCACTTATGACTTTTCTGGCTGCATTAAAAAAGAATCTGCAAGATGCAGAATAATTAATGGTGAAAAAATAGAACCTCCTAATGGTCAGATTTCAAATACTATATGTTCTGACTTTTCATGCACTTGTGAATGCAAAGATATGGAAGATAAAGATTTAGATGAAAAAGACTTTAAAACAACATGCGAATCTTTATGCCAAAACAGATATGGTGGGAAATTTATTTATTATTCAGCTGGAATTTCATACAGACAAGTATCAAATGATTTATGTAATATGCCTACCTGCTATGACACAGATCCTAATAATGACCCAACAATATTAGGAACTGTACAGGTTAAGTATAAAGAGGGTGAAAATTGGAAAAGCGAAACAAAGACAGATGAATGTGAGACTGATGGAAAAAAAACAATAGAATATAAGTGTGATTTATTAGAAAAAAAAGGATATACTACAGAGACAAAAGATTGCTCAACTTATAATAGTGGAAAAGATGATCCAGACTTTCCATTTGGCTATTGCTCTAATGGAGTTTGTAAATCCTCAACTGTACAAGCAAGATGTGATGCTAATTCAAAAGCTAATCCACCTATAGAGCCAGATACTTATGTTTCATTCACAGATGTTGATGGCTATACTTTTGAAACTTGCTGTAATGATAATACTTATTGTGTTGGCCGCGATACTAATTGTTATGAAAACGGCTATTTCACTGAAAAGAAAATCTGTAATTCAGGAACATGGGCTATTTGTGGCTATAAGAATTATAATGACAAAAAAACAATTCCAGAAATTAATATTGGTGGAACAATATATTACTGCGATTTAAACACCAATAAATGGCGAACTTCAAAAATTTATGATGGAAAACCAATAAAATATTGTGGCCCTGATTCACAACCTTTTTTAATTAATTCTCAAGGAGAAGATTGTAATTCAGGTAATAAGGACTGTGTTTATCTATGCAAAGCAGGCTATTTTTACGCAAATGATTATGCTCCAGGAAAAAAGGTTTATGCATTAGATGGAACAACAGTAATTGCAATTTTAAATGAAGACACAACAACAGCTTCAAGTAAAAAATACTGGGTTTTGCAATAAATTTAAAATAAATTTTTCTTTCTTTTTTTAAAAAAAGGATAAAAAAGATTAAATTTATAAATTGTCTTACTTTTCTTACTTATAAGAAAGTGATAAATATGTCAATTTTAGATATTAAAACAGCTACAATAACTGAAAAAGGCCAGATTGCTATTCCTAAAGAGATAAGAAAAAGATTTAAAATTGGCTCAAAAGTTGCAATTATTTCTTTTGAAGATAGAATTGAATTAAGACCTTTAGAAATAATTAATGAAAAAATATTTACTGCAATAGCTAGTGAAAAGTCATTATCTAAAGAATGGAATAGCAAAGAGGATGAAGAAGCATGGAAGAATTTGTAAAAGGAGATGTTGTTGTTTTGCCTTTTCCTTTTTCTGATTTAAGTAATTCTAAAAAAAGGCCTGCTTTAGTTGTTGCAAAATTAAAAAGTGATGATATTATTTTATGCCAAATAACAAGCCAAAATAGAATTGATGATTATTCTATTATTTTAGCAAATGATGATTTTAAGCAAGGTAGTTTAAATTTAACCAGTTTAATAAGAGCAAATAAAATATTCACAACAGATAAATCTTTAATTCTTTATAAAATAGGTACTCTTAAAGAAAATAAAATAAAAGAAGTTGAGGCAGCACTAATAAAAATATTCAAAGAATAGTATTTATTTCAATATAAACGATAAATTAATATAATTTAGTTTAATTAAAATTTATTATTACTGATCTTCAATCTATAATAGAATAATATGAATAATTTTATAAGCTCTTTTTCTTTCTTTTTTTCTTATGGCAAATAAGCAACCAAATCATAAAAAAACAAACAAAACAAGCAATTTAATAACCAAAGAATACTTACTAGAAATAGCCAAAAATTCAAGACTAAATTTATCAGAGCAAGAACTTAATGAATTAATGCCTCAATTATCTGAAATTTTAACTTATTTCTCAGAGATTCAGAAAATAGAAACAGAAAACACAAAGCCTAGTTTTCAGCCTATTGAATTAAAAAACAATTTCAGAGAAGACATTGTAAAAAAATCAACTGACAATGAAACTGCTTTAAAAAACACAATGCATAAAAAAGATGGTTATTTTAAAGGGCCTAGAATTTTATAAATATCTCTAAAAATTAACAAAATATTTATAAATTTAAATTTTTAAATTATTTATATGAAAGAAATATTATATCCTTCACCTGAGTTAATAATTCAATTTAATGCATTAGCAATAACTATGTTTGAAACAAAAAAAGCAGACTCTTCAAAATTATTAAGTTATACTAAATTATTAGAAGCAATTGAAAAATGTAAAAAAACAGAAGGAGACATATATGATAAAGCAGCTGTATTATTAATTGAATTAGTAAAAGCACATGCTTTTGCAAGTGGTAATAGAAGAACTGCATTCATAACTACAAAGGATTTTATAAAAAAAAATAAAGCAAAATTTAATATTAAAGATGATCCAACTAATGCAAAAATATTAACTGGTGTGAGAGAAGGTTATTATAAAACTAATGAAATAAAAGAGTGGATAAAAAATGGAAAAATCAGAAAATTTGAAAGATGAAGAAAGATATAAAATTGTAGTTGAAGAAGTTTTAAAATTTAAAGAATTAGTAAAAGGTCATAGAAAATTATTAGAAGCAATAGGAAGATTATAAAGAATAATTCCTTAATATATTAATCTTCTTTTAATATCTTTATTTGAATCTTAAAGCTAACTAGCAATAAAACATTTATATCATTATAATAAAATGCCAAAAAAAACCATAATAAAAAAAACAAAAAATAAACCTAAATTAAACATAAAACTAATTTTAATCCTAATCTTATCACTATTAACTTTATTAACAATATACATAAGCAAAACAAAAAAAGGTGAAAATATGTCTGAAAATATTATTGTGGTATTTGAAACCAACAGAGGTAATTTTGAGGTTTTATTAGATGAAAAAAACTCACCAATAACAACAAAAAACTTTTTAGAATATGTAAATGAGGGTTTTTATAATGGCTTAATATTTCATAGAGTCATAAAAGGTTTTATGATTCAAGGTGGTGGTTTTGATATTAACATGAATCAAAAAAAAACAAAAGAGCCGATAAAAAACGAAGCAAATAATGGCTTAAAAAATTTAAAATACACAATTGCAATGGCAAGAACATCAGAAATAAATAGTGCCACTTCTCAATTTTTTATAAATACAGCAAACAATAGTTTTTTAGATTATGGTGTAAGAGATTATGGCTATGCTGTTTTTGGAAAAGTTATAAGTGGTTTTGAAACAATAGACAAAATAGAAAATTCAAAAACACATTCAATCGGTTATTTTGATGATGTTCCCGTTGAACCAATTATAATAAAAAAAGCTTATGTTAAAAAATAATAAGTATAAAAAAATATAAATAATCAAATAACTAATAAAATAAACAAAATAACCAATAAAATGAATGCAATAGACTTCATAAAAAAAACACAAAATCAAGAAATTAATATAATTGAAAATATAAAAAACACTTTAAAAGTTTGCAAAGATATAAATTCAGAATACAATTATTTTATTAATTTAAATGAAGAATATACTTTAAAAGAAACTGAAAAATTGTTTTCTGAAACAAAAAATCTAACAAAAGAACAAATTAAAAACAAAAAACTTTATGGCTTGCCAGTTTCTGTAAAAGATTGCATTTGTGTTAAAGATTTAGAATCTAGAGCAGGCAGCAAAATTTTAAAAAATTATAAACCGTTTTTTGATGCAACTGTCATAGAAAAAATAAAACAAGAGGGGGCCATTATTTTAGGAAAAACAACACAAGATGCTTTTGGATTTGGTTCTTTTAATGTTAATGTTGGGTTAGATGAAAAAATTCCATTAAACCCAATTGACAAAGAAAGAGTAACTGGTGGATCTTCAGGTGGCTCAGCTGGAATAACTAAAAAATTAAATGAGAAAAAAATTCCACACATAGCAATTGCTGAAAGCACAGGTGGCAGTATTGCTTGTCCTTCTGCTTATTGCGGTGTTTATGGATTAACTCCTACTTATGGCTTAGTTTCCAGATATGGGTTAATGGATTATGCAAATAGCCTAGACAAAATTGGGATAATGGCAAATGATATAGAAGAAATCTCCTTAATGTTGGAAATAATTGCTGGTTATGATGAAAAAGACAGCACAAGTAAAAAAATTGAAATTCCAAAATATACTAAAAAAACAAATTTAAAAAAAGATAATTTCAGAATTGCAATTTTAAAAGAATTTATTAAAAACATTGAGTCTGATGTAAAGAAAAATTTATTTGATACACTAAAAAAAGCCAATCTTAATTATGAATTAGTTTCTTTGCCATTAACATTTAAATATGGTATACAAACCTATTATTTAATTGCCATCTCAGAAGCCTCAACAAATTTAGCAAAATTCTCTGGAATAAGATATGGATATGAAAAAGAACTAAAAGGCAACTTTAATGAATATTTCTCAAACATTAGAACAGAAGCATTTTCTAAAGAAGAAAAACGAAGAATTATTTTAGGAACATTTGCAAGAATGTCAGGATTTAGAGATGCCTTTTATCTAAAAGCTTTAAAAGTAAGAACAAAAATTATTGAAGAATACAAAAAATTATTTGAAAATTATGACATATTGATAAGTCCAACAATGCCAAATATTGCTCCAAAATTCTCTGAAATAGAAAAATTAACACCTTTAGAAAATTATATGATGGATATAATGACTGTTGGCCCTAATTTAGCAGGATTGCCTCATTTAAGCATGCCTAATGGATTCTCAAAAGGACTTCCTACTTCAATTATGTTAATAGCAAATCATTTTGAAGAAAAAAGATTAATTGACTTTGCCAGATTATTAAACTAAAAATAGAAATTTGAATAATAATTGAATTATTAAAATGAAAAAAATAAAACTTGGATTAGCTCTTGGAAGTGGAGGCGCTCGTGGATATGCCCATATAGGGGTTATAAAAGCCCTATTAGAAAATAATATAAAAGTAGATTACATTGCTGGAACTAGTATTGGTAGTATTATTGGTGCTTATTATGCATTATATAATGAAATTGACTCACTAGAGAAATATGTTATAGATTTGCAAAAAAAAGATTTAATGAAATTAATAGATCTAAATGACCCAAGAAAATCCTTAATAAAAGGAGATAAAATTAAAAATTTTTTAAAACAATTTTTTGATAACAAAAATATTGAAGAAACAAAAATTCCTTTTAAGTGTGTTGCAACTTCACTCCAAACTGGGAAAGCAATTATTTTTGATAAAGGAAATATAATAGATGCTGTAATGGCTTCTAGTTCTATTCCTGGAATTTTCATGCCCGTCAAATATAATAACCAAGATTTAGTTGATGGTGGTTTAGCTGATGGCTTACCCATTGACATTGTAAAAGAAATGGGTTCTGATGTCATAATTGGCGTTGATTTATATGGTTTTGATTATGAAGAAAAGAATTATGAAAAAAGCAAAGATGTGTTTGAAAGAACCTATCAATTATTATTGTCAAAATTATCTTATTTTTATGAAAAAGAATACTCAAACAAAGTAATTGTTTTAAGACCTAAAATAAAGCACGGATTTAGCACATTTGCATTTTACGATGCTAAAGATAAAATTCAAGTTGGTTATGATGAAGCAATAAATAACATGCAAAAAATAAAAAAATTATTAAAAAGAAAATGAAAAACAATAAAGAATTATTTAATAAAGAAACAATTTTTGATAAAAATATAATAATTGGTTTAGAAATACATGTAGAATTAAATACAGAAACAAAATTGTTTTGCTCATGTTCTAGAAAACCTATCAATTTAAATGAAAACAACACAGAAAAATTAAATCAACCTAACACAAGAACATGTGAAATTTGTTTAGGAATGCCAGGAAGTAAGCCAAAAGTAAATAAAAAAGCAATAGAATATGCTTTAAAAATAGCAAAAGCATTAAATTGCAATATTGCTGATGATGTAATTTTTTCAAGAAAAACCTATTTTTATCCAGATATGGCAAAAAATTTTCAAATAACTCAATATGAAAATCCAATTGGACAAAATGGTTTTATTAATTTAAATCTTAAAGATAAAAACAATATTAATAATTACTACATAAAAAAAATTAGAATAAAAAGAGTTCATTTAGAAGAAGATCCTGCTTCCTTAATTCATCCTGCGGGAATTGATAAATCAAACTATGTATTGATTGATTATAATAGAAGCGGAAATCCCCTAGTTGAAATTGTAACAGAACCAGATATAAATTCTAGTGAAGAAGCCAGATTATTTTTAAAAAAATTATCAACCATTTTAGATTATTTAAATGTTTATGATAAAACTTGTATAATGAAAGCAGATGCTAACATATCAATAAAAGAATCTGTTTATGTAAGAACAGAAATAAAAAACATAAACGGCTTTAAAGACATACAAGATGCATTAGATTATGAAATTCTAAGACAGAAGCATGAAATTAAAGAGGGAAAAAAATTATTCCAAGAAACAAGAGCTTATGATTCAGAAAATAAAATAACCTTTTCTCTAAGAAAAAAAGAAACTGAAGAAGATTATGGTTATATTTTTGAGCCAGATTTAGTGCCCATTGAAACAAAATTATTCAAAATTGAACTTCCTGAATTACCAGATGAAAAAATTGAGACCTATACAAAAAAATATAATCTTCCCTATGAAGATGCTGAAATAATTGCTAATGAAAAAAAACTAGCAGAATTATTTGAAAAAACAATAGATGAAAAAAATACTGAAAAAATTAACCAAAAAATAAATCCAGAATTAGCCGCAAAATGGATTAGAAGAGAAATTATCAGAGTGCTAAATTATAATAAGATAGAAATTTCAGATTTAAACATAAATGAAAATGAATTCATAAAATTACTCTATTTTTTACAAAGCAATAAGATAACAGAAAAAACCGCTCAGAAGATAATTGAAATTTTGGCAATAAAAGAGATTGATGTTGAAAAATACATAAAAGAAAATAATTTAGAAGTTTTAAAAGATTCAAACTTAGTTGATAATTTTTGTAAAGAAGCTATTAATGAAAATCCAAATGCTGTTAATGATTTTAAAAAAGGAAAACAAGAAGCATTAAATTTTTTATTAGGGGGTGTGATGAAAAAAGCAAAAGGAAAAGTCGATGCTAAAGAAGTAAGGGAAAAATTAATAGCAATGCTAAATGATTAAGTTTAAATGATTAAATTTAAATCTAAAAAATAAAAATTTCATTTTTGTTTGGGCCCGTTTTGTCCACCTTTTCTCTTATCTGGTGTTGATTTTGGTATTTTTGAGCCACTTCCAAGACTATTGCCTGCATGTCCATTTCCTGGAGTTTTTATAGTCCCTTGATTTTTTTTAGAAAATAAAGCTCCAAAACTTAAATCCACAAAACCATTATTATACAAAGAGGTTTTATATCTTTCATAAAAATAGGAAAGATTTAAAATAAAATTTTCGATAGAAGTCTTATAAATTTCTAATAATTTATTATAAAAATTTACTGAATATATCCTTATAGTTTCAGTCACTTTATTTATACTATGAACACACTCATATAATTGATATTCTATTATTTGAGAAAGGTTACTGGGTTTTTCATTTATATATAACATAGCCACTTGGAAATAAAAAAAATTTTTAAATTTAACTAACGAATTGACCTAAGATAGTATTGTTTATATACTAATTCTTTTCTTAATATTAAAGAGGTGAATAGATGGCAAGAAAAGCAAGAAGCTTTCCAAAAAGAAAAGAATCACTAAATCAAAGACTTGAAATATTCAGCATTCAACACAACTTTATTGAAAAGAAAAAAGGAAAAACCCCTGCTATGTTAGAAGGTTTGATAAACAAACCTCTAACTTGGAATTCCTTTTTTTGTATTAAATTAACAACATTAATTTAGGTCAGTCCGATTAACTAAATAAGCCAACTTAACGCTTCAAACAAATAATCCAAAATACCCCAAGAAACAACTTTATAAACAAAGGTTATTATTAAATTCTTAAATAAAACAAATAAAACAAAAGTAATTATGAAATTTATTTTTGTATCTTTTAATGCCTTTGAAAATATTTCTTTTACTTGTTTTATTGTATAATCTTTTTTATGAGTTAAAACATCTAAAAGAAGTAAAATATAATAGTTTAAATGATGCAAAAACCATAAAAAAGTCAAGAAAAATAAATTATCTCGTAATTCTTTATTTTTTCTAGCCACAAAAAGCAATAAAAAAGGCGCAATATATTGCCCGATAAAACCTAATGCCCTTGATTTTAAAACACTATATTTCTCTGATTTTCTGTTCTCTTCTTCGTATAAGCCAGTAATTCCTCTAAAATAAGATATATAAATAAAAAGAAACCATCCTAATAAAATATTCTCTTGAAAAAGCATCATAATTGCAAAAGCCAGAAACATATCTTCTTTATAATATGCTTTTTTAAAAATAGATAAAATAATAATTAAAACAACTAGAGCAACTAAATTTTTCCAATGCAAACCAAAGTATAATTTTAATAGTAATCCCCAAAAACCTAACTCTATAAAATGCTCAAAAGCCTCTCCAAAAAAATGTCTAACAAAAGGAAACAACTTTTCTTTTAATTTTTCTCTAAAATTTAGTGAGATGATCATTTCATAATAAATTAATTAAACCTAATATAAAAATATTATTTTTATCATACTTTATATGATAAATAAAAGAAAAAATATCATACTTTATATGATAAAATAAAACATTTTATATAAAATTTTGAGGCTTTTTTAAAAAAAATATTTATAAAACAATTTTCTTTTTAATTTAAAATGACTTATTTTAAACCATTTTTATTTGAATTTAAATCAATAGTAAAAAACATAAAAAAAGAAAATAATTTTTTATTAGTTGAATTTAATGATACAATATTTTATCCTGGTGGTGGAGGTCAACCTCATGATACAGGAATAATAAAAAATAATAATTTTGAAGGCAATGTTGTTGAAGTTTTTAAAGAGAGTAATAAAGACAATAATGAAAAAGAAAAAATTTTACATAAAATAAAACCCATAAGAGGCACTTTAAACATAAATGATGAAGTTGATTTAATTCTTAACAAAGAAAGAAGAATCAGCCTAATAAAAATGCACACTGGTGAGCACATCTTATTCAAAAGCTTGGAAATTACTCTTGGAGAAATTAAATTAAACAAAATTGATTTAGATGAAAAAGAAAGTTCTTTGTTTATATTTTATGATAAAGAACTAAATTGGGATTTATTGTTTAAAGCTGAGGAATTAGCAAATAAAATAATTAAAGAAGATAGAGAGATTATTGAAAAAGAATATCCTAAAACAGATGCTGTTATGATGGAAAAAATAAGAATAAAACCAGAAAGAATAAAAAATGACTTTGTTAGAGTTATTGAAATTAAGGACTTTGATTATTCTGCTTGCACAGGAACACATGCTTTTAATACTGGCTTTGTGGAAAATATTTTAATCACAAAATTCAATAAAGATAAACAAGGATATGAAATTAGATTCACAACTGGTGAAAATGCAAAAAAATATTTATTTGAAATGTCTAAAACAGCAAGAATTTCTAGTTTTTTATTAGAAACTGATTTGATTAATGTTCCTACACATATAAAAAAAATAAAAGAAGAATCCGAAAACTACAAAGAAAAATTTAGGCAAATTTCTTATAAAGCATTAGACAATTATCATATAGAAGAACTAAATTATAAAAACAAAAAGGTAAAATTTATATATAAAATTACAGAAAATATAGAAAAAAAGCAATTAATTGACAAATCAAATGAAATAAAAGAAAATAATAATCAATCAATTATTTGCTTTATAAACGAAAATCAAAACTCAGACAAAGCAGAAATACTATTAACTTGTACTGATGATTTAGAGATAAATATTCCAGAATTACTGAAAAAATCAATAGAGCAATATAATGGCAAAGGCGGTGGAAAAGACAAATTTGCAATGGGAAGTTTTGATTTAAAAAATATAGAAGATGTTATTAAACTAATTAAACAGCATATAAATGGATTAAAATGAATATTTATTATTTTTTTTCAAAAGAAATTGTCTTCAAAAAAGATCCTATAGGGGGTTGGAGAGATTTGAAACGTTATAGTGAAGTCAGTGATCTTGTTTCTCGTTTTCAAGATCCATATGAAACAATTGAAAATAAATTAACCGCTTTAGAAACTTTACAAACAAAAGGCTTTTTACCATATGGCCTATTAATGATTTCTTCTAATGAAAATGAAATAAATAAAATAGTTGAACAATACAAAAAAGAAGCTTATTTCAAAATTGAAATCAACTTGAATCCAAATTTTGTTTTTTCATCAGCCATAAATGTAGCTATCACCTTAAAAATACCATTAAAGATGTCCAATAATAAAAATTATGTGTTTATACCCTTACTCGCAAAGGATATATTTACTTTTTTAGAATTAGTACAACAATATTCTAATAATCTGCCAAGATTAAATTAACTTATCCATCTCCTCTTTTATTCTTGCTTCATATTGATATTTAGTTTCTCCTTCTTTTTTTTCAGAACTTAAAAAATGCATCATGTTTTTTATTAATTTTATTTGTTTTTCTTTTGTGAAATTTTTAAAAACTGGTTGTTGCTCTATTAATGTATTTTCAACATCTAAAGTGTTAGAAGCTTCTATTTTTATTTCTTCATATTCCTTTGTAGATAAACCATTAGTATTTCTCATTACAAAATAAGCTCCATTTAAAAAATCATAAATCTTTTTCCATTCAATATCACTAGGTTTTCCACTTTCCAAAACACCATAAACCCTTATTAAAACCAAAGTATTGTAAAATTCATTTCCTTTTATTTTATCTAAAATTTCATTTGTAATTAATTCTGGTGTTTTATGTGTTGCATTAATAGTTATTGTAAAAACATTTTTTATATTGATATTTTCCCTTATTAAATTTCCATTATCATAAATATAAAAGCCACCTCCTTTTAATTCTTCTAATTCATGAAAATTATTTGGAAATAAAGGCCCAGGATAAACAATATTTTTATATCCTTGTAAATCTACTTTTTCAATAATATGAACATGACCACCTGCATAGTAATCAAAATTTTTTGGTAAATAAGAAATGCCAAAAGATTCCATTTTATCCATGTTTTTTGGCTTCAACTCTGTAATAGCAGAATGAAACATGAATATTTTAAAACCATCTTCTTTTTCCAAATGCTCCAAATCTAAATCTTCATAATACAATTTTTCTAATTGTCCTTTTCTACCTAGCATTCCTGTTATTTTCGCTCCTGTTTTTTTGTCAATGGTAAATTTTAATCTTAATTTCTTATTTATAACTTCACCTTTAACAACATTAACACATAAACCAGCTTCTTCTAAAACATCTAACATTGTTTTTCCACTAGGAGAATAATCATGGCTACCTGCTATCAAATAAACATTTATGTTTTTTTCTTTTAATTCACGAAACTTTTTAACAACATCTTTTATATTATTTATACTTGGAATTGCATTATTAAACAAATCACCTGAAATTAAAATAAAATCAACTTCTTTTTTTATAGAAATATCAATTGCTTTGAAAAATGCTTCTGTGTTTAGCTCTTTTAATTTATCCTCTCGCCAAGAACCTATATGACAATCTGCTAAATGACTGAATCTCATATTATAAATAAATAAAACAAAATATTTAAAATTAATTAATAAAAAAACAATGAATTAATAAAAAAATATAAAAAAAATTATAAATAATAAAAGATATCAACAACTAGAATATTTTTTAAGTAAATTGAAAATTTCTTGTTTATCTGTTTCTGTTCCTGGAAAATAATTATCTGCCCAATACATTAACTCATTAAAAGCTTTATCAAAACACCAACCATCAACTTTCATTCTATACAAAGCAATTGCTAATCCTGTTCTATGTTGTCCATATTTACAATGCACAAAAATTGGATAATTATCTGAATCTTGCAAAACACTTAAAACATTATTCATCCAAGATTCTTTTGCTCCTGGATAAGGCAAATGTATATATTCTAAACCTGCTTTCTTTGCAATATAACTATTATCAATACCTTGTAAATCTAAAACAGTTTTATAACCTTTTGAAGCTAACCATTGATATCCTAATTGTGAGGGTTGTGCTCCTGCTGCTATATTACTATTAATCTCTCTAAACAAAACTATATTTTCATTATTAGATAAAGTAGATAATTGAGTGTATTTATTTTTTGGAATATCATCAAAATCAACATAATCTATTTTTAGATTTGGAAAATTTAAAACAAAACTAAATTGTGAAGGCAACTTTTCAGCCCAAACTCCAAAATGATTAGCAACTGCTCTCTCAGAACCATCTGACAAGGTATTTATTATTCTAGGCACACTATTTTCTTCTATAACCAATGTTGTTGAACCTCCACCATCCATATTAATCATATTTGTGCTTCCATATTTCAAATGAATTTCTCCTAACTCTAATGCAGAAACCCCTTCACTAATTCCTGGATTTCTGCCATCAACAACAATTATATTAAGCCATTTTTCATTTTCATCTAACCCAATTGAAGTTCTTGGATTTAAATAATCATAACCCTCTTTATGTTGTGGATTTCCTTTATAAAATCTATCTAAAATTTTTCCATTTTCAATAATATGATTAAATCCTGAGATTGCATATTTATAATTATTAGGCATGTTTGGCATCATATATATTTGATTATCCTCGCTAACAAACAAAGTTACATCTGGTTTAAACTCAGGATTAGAATAAGGTTTTCCATCATAAGCAGCAAAGCCATTTACCTCATTTGTATTGCCTATATCAAAACCACCTCCATTTATTGCTAATTGTAAATTATTTTGTCTTAAAAAATCAGAAGTTGTCATTACATTAGGCGCTATTTTAGGAGTAACATAAAATCTTAATGTTGGATCATACAAATCAACCTTAACCACAAAAATGTGTAAAGGTCTTGGATCATTAATTTCTTCATATTTATAAAAAATTCCTCTATAAATAGGGTTAAATCCTACTAAATTTTTTGGTATGTAATCTTTTGAATATTTTAAATCTATAACTTTATTTTTTAACTCCAATTTTTGATTTTCATATTTTATTGTTAAATTTGTATTTAATTCTGTTATTATCAAAATTTTCTCTTCCTCATCCAGATATGTTTTAGTTAAATTAATATCAAAAAAAGTATATTCAATATTCAAACCTTTTTTTTTAAAATCCTCAACATTTAAACATTCATTAAACTTTTTTTCTAGATAATATTCTAACTGCTCATCCAAATAATTAAGACCATATCTCTCTATTGTTTTTTCTGTTGAAATTTTTAAACATTGTTGAACAGAAAACTCAAATGAATTCTTTAATGCTGTAAAATCAAAATTTCGGTTATTTTGAGTTGCTTTTTTAAATAATGCTCTATTAAATAATATGAACAATAGTAAAATAAACAAACCTATAATTATAAATAAGGTTATTTGAGTTTTTTTGTTAAATATTTTTTTAGTGGACATAATAATATTAAACAACAACTTATTAAAATAACTTATTAAAAACATTAATTAAAATTTATACCATGAAACTCTTTTTCTTCAATTTTCTTTTGAAAATTTTTCTCGTATTTTCTTACAAAATCCTCAAACAACGGAATCTTAACTGGAATTGCAAATTTTGAAAAATTACTAGTTATGATTGCTTCTCCTTTATCTAATGAAGCTATTGTTCTAGAATCATTGCTTAAATCTTGTGCTGCTGATTCTATTATTGCTTGTCTTTCTGGTTGCATTTCAATTCCTAATATAATTTTTGTGTTCATATTTGCTAAAATTTCTCTTGGAATTAGAGAGGGTAATTGTGTTATTGCTGTTAGTCCTATTTTAAATTTTCTACCTTCTCTGGCAATTGTAGAAAATATATTAGGCCCAGTTTCTAAAACCTCTTTGCCTAAAACTCTTGGCGCTTCTTCAAGAATAATATTAATAACAGGTTTATTCTTCAATTCTCCACTAGATTTATACATTTTATATCTGTTAAAAATTTCTGTTGTAATTAAACTACCAACTAAGATTTCTATATTTCCCGAAAAATTAGAAGTATCTATAATAACAATTTTTCCTTTTTCTAATTCATTGCAAATATCATTGATAGTTGTTTGACCTAAATTTAAATCAAATATTCCTTTAGGATATATTTTAAAAGGCTCTACATCAATATCTAATAATTGAGATAATTTTCTTTTTAAAACAGCTAAAGTAGATTCATTAACAACTGTATCTGTTTCTTTTTCTAACAACAAAGATTCAATCCAATTTTCATTATACTTTCTATAATAGACATTAATGGCTTCTTTTTGTGCTGTTGTTAATTCCAGAGAACCATCAAAATGATAGGGCATTAATTGCTTTAAATTAATTTTTAATGTTCTTTGTCCAGGGGGTACATTATTAGGTGTATAATATACTAATTTTTTATTTGGATGATCTTTCAAGCCTATTTTATTTCTACCAAAATATTCATCATGGGGGTCCAAAACTAAAACACCTGCATAATCTTTATCCATTAAATCCCATAACATAACATAAGTTAAATTACTTTTTCCTCTACCTGTTGTTGCTGGTATCAAGATATGATGACTCAAAACATCATCCCCTTTCAAATAAATTGGGACATCTAAAACTTTTGAACCACTTCTAAGATAACCAAA
This sequence comes from Candidatus Woesearchaeota archaeon, assembly GCA_038874655.1. GTDB lineage: Archaea > Nanobdellota > Nanobdellia > Woesearchaeales > GW2011-AR15 > JAAXVZ01. The sequence goes on from JAVZBY010000003.1 coordinate 43,275, forward strand.
AAAAAGAGAATTTTCAGGTTTTGTTAGAAACTTTAAATCTTCACTATTAATCTCTCTTAATTCTGAAAAAAAATCTGGTAAATTTTTAGCTAAACTTATTTTATTATCCTCAATAACTAACATATTTTTTAATTTTGCTAGATTATAACTTCTAAGTTTTTCATCCATAAAATATAGATCAGAATTTTCTTCTAATTTTAAACCACTGATTAACTCTAAATTTTCTGAAGAAATTTGACTACCATAAATTAGATCATATACTTGAAAAATTGTTTTATGCTTATTTTTATTTTCTGCTATTAGTAATTCTCCTATTTCAATTCTTTCATCAGATTTTTGTCTTGCTATAATTTCTCCGAACTTTCCAGAAATAATAATTCCTTTGCAATTTTTAGAATTTTTCATAAAAATAAACAAAAAAAAGCAACTTTAAAAATTTTTATAAAAACAAGTAAAAACAAAAAAATTAATAAAAGAAAAAAAGAAAGAGTAAATAAAAATTTTTAAACAAATTCTTTATTTTCTGCCTCTAGCCATCTTTGCTCTAGAGACATCTCCTTTTGAATCAACAAAGTATAGATAGCCTTTTTCTTTTTTAACTCCTACTTTTGCTACTTTTTCAACTTTTTGTTTTCCTTTTTTTCTTCCTCCTCTAGCCATTTTTGCTCTAGAGATATCTCCTTGCTTATCTACAAAATATAGATAGCCATCTTCTTTTTTAACTCCTACTTTTGCTACTTTTTCAGCCATTTTTTAACCTCCTTTAACATTTCATTGGTGAGAATTAAAAGAATGTCTCCCCACCGAGTATAATATAGAATAACAACTATATAAATCTTACGATTTTGTAGACGAATAATATAAAAAAATTATAAAGATTAAGATATTTCTATCTTCAAAGCTTCTTTAATTTCATCCTCAGAAACAGAACAGCCATTTAATTTAATCCCCCATAAAAGCCCTTCTAATAAAGTTCTTTTTGAATTAGGTAATTTTAAATAATATTCTTTAAACAACCCCATTTCATATGCTATTAAAACTATCTCAAATGTTCTAATTATAGTTAAATTAACTATTTTTTTAAAATCCTTAATTTTTTGTTCATCTGCTTTTACAACTAAATGAAGTTTATTTTCTAATCTCTCATGCACTAAATTTGGATTTTCAACTAAATTTCTAGTAATAAACTCGTCTATAACTATTGCGTCAGAATTTAAAACTAATGCTGCTGCAATAGTTTCTATTTCTGCATAATGAGCAATTTTTATAAAGTTATCGTGCGCTTTAAAAAACGAATTTATTTCATTAAAAAGAAAATTTGCCTTATATTTTATTTTATTATCATCTACTAACTTTATAATTCCTTCCTCTAAAAGCTTTAATATTTGTATTGCCTCATATTTAAATTTCTTTGATTCCAAAGGTTTATCAATCACTTCTCTTTTAACTGATTTTGTTATAAAAAATTCTCCTTTAAATTGTTCTTTTAGTGGTTTTAAAATCCACAATAAATTATTCAATGAAAGTGTAATTAAAGGTCCTGTGTCAAAAACTAAAGATTTCATATGACCTCACTAATGATAATTTTCATTTTAAAATGAAATTACATTTATCTTATTTATAAATTAAATATTGCTCTTGCTTTTTTCATTCTATCTTGTACATTTGTCTTATTTTTATAAGTTTCAATTATAGGTGTTTTACCGACATAATCCATTAAATCCCATAGAGATATGCCCAATGCATCAGCAACTTGTCCTAATGAAATACCATGTTCAAACATTCTTGATGCTTTTTTTATTTGTGCTTTTTCTAATGCTTCTTTTATATAACTTTTTATGTAAGAATCTTTTTTGGACAAATCCTTAATTATACTTTTCAATTCATTTTCATAATTAGAATTTGAACCATTTTCTAAATAAGTTAATGCATTTTTAAATTTTACAATAATTAAATCTGAGATATCATTATATTTATAGAGTTTTGACAAAGCATAAATTATAACTGCAATTGTCAAAGTATCCTTATCTTGAAAAATAGATGCATTATGTATAACATGATCACTTAACTCTCTTAATTTAAACAATTCTTTTTTTTCTACAATGGAGATTGCTTCATTTAACACATTAAGAATATCTTTTTTCACAATAGGATTCATAAATATAAAAAAAATTATAAAGTATAAAAAACTTGTGATATATCTCAATAATACAAATTATATACCCCAATTTAAACTAATGGTTGATAAACATATTAAATTAAGAAAAAGTTTTTAAACCTTATATAGAATAAAAAAGATAATAAATTAAAAATTATAAAACTGGTTAAAATAAATAGAGGAAAAAATGGCTATTTTTAATAACAGCATAAATTTTTATATAATTGCTCTTTTATCTTATAGTGGACTAATATTTGGCTTAATTATAAGTAAGCATTGCGAAGAAGAGCTTGAAAATGCTCAATTTTTCTTTAGGTATATTAAAGTTTTTATCTTATCAATTATGATAAGTTTATGGATATTTTTTATCATGAACAATTTATTAATCTCAATTTTTATTCTTTTTTCAGTTTTTGTTTTTCTATTAGTTCTTATGAATCTTAATTTTTTAAATAAAAAGAATATAAAAATAAAAGCTAATTATTCAAAATCTAAGAAATCAACTGAACAAAAGGAAAATAAAAAATATCTTATCGAAGAAAATTATAGACTACAAACTTATTTAGATAATTTTTTATATATATATTCTGGTTTTGTTTTATTTAATACCTTTAAAAACGAAGTTAGTCTAATTGTTGCATTATTAATATTTTTTTATAGTCTTATTGTTTCCTCTTCATTGTACTATTATCTAAAAGAAATTAATTTATTTGAAAAAATAATATTCATATTAAAAAACAACATATTGTTTTTTCTAACAATCCTAATTTTAGAAATAATCTTTTAGATTTATAGACAAAATTCTAAACTAAAAAATAAATAACATAAAATATATCAGTAAATAAAATATATATGACTTGTGTATAAAAATATAGAAATATTAAAAGTAATAATAAACTAAATTACCACTAAAAATTCCAATTAAAATACCAACTATCACTTGTAAAGGCGTATGCCCAATAAACTCATATAATTTCTCTGGCTTGATATTTTTATTTTTAAATAACTCTGATATGATTTCATTAAGCACTTTGGCTTGTTTTCCTGCTGCCCTTCTTACTCCTAATGCATCTGCTATTACTATACAACTAACAATAAAAGACACTACAAATAAATTAGAAAACCCTTCTAACAAATATAAAATAGAGGTCATTGCAGTTACTGTTGCAGAATGCGAACTTGGCATACCTCCTGTTTTTAAGAAAAGTTTTATATCTAGCACTTTATTAATTATTAAATGAAATAAAACTTTAAGAAAACCTGCTATCAGATAAGCTACTAAAACACTTAATATAATCTTATTTTTAATAAGTTCAAAAAAAAAATCTGTCATAAAATAAATAAAATTAAAATAATATAAAAATTTTTTTAAGTTAAATTATTAGTTTAAAAAATAATTTAATGACATAGATAAAAAATAATAATTTGCGAAAAATAATAGGAAACTATTTTAAAAAGTATATATTTATTTAATAAAAAAATAAAGAAAATTTTCAAAAAATCCAAAAGAATATTTTTTTAAGAAGATTCATATTATAATTGCTAATTTGTATTAAATAAATATAATCTAAAATTAAAGTAAATATAATTAAAATTAAAGGATGTAAAAAGATGATAAAAAAAACAAAAGATAAAAAAATACTAGATATTCTTGAAAAGATAAAAAAAGAGATTACACCTGATATTGAAATAATAAAAAATATTGATTCTTTTGTAGATAAACTAAATTCTTACTTTAAATCAAAGAATCTCAAAATAAAATGTATTAAAGGTGGAAGTATTGCAAAGGGAACATTTCTTAAAGATGATTTTGATGTTGATTTATTTATCAAATTTGATTATAGCTATAAAAATGAAAACATATCTTCTATATTAGAAAAATCTTTATTAGAACAAAAAATAAAATATGAAAAAATACATGGAAGCAGAGATTATTTTATAGTCAAATTTTCAATAAAAGATAAAAACCTAACTTTTGAAGAAAATCATTTTAGCAAAAAGATTTTGTGTTATGAATTGGTGCCTGTATTAGACATAAAAAATCCTGAAAAAGCAATAAATGTTACTGATATGAGTCCTTTACATGTTTCATGGGTTAAAAAAAATTTAAAAAAAGGACAAGAAGATGAAATAAGATTAGCAAAAAAATTTTGTAAAGGCATTAATGTCTATGGTGCTGAATCTTATATTAATGGCTTTTCAGGACATGTTATTGACATTCTTATAATTTATTATGGAAGTTTTCTAAAATTATTAAAAGAATCAATAAAATGGAAACCTAAGGTGATAATTGATCCTGAAAAACACTTTAAATCAAAAGACGATGTGCTTTTTAATCTAAATAAAGCAAAAACAACAGGACCTTTAATTATAGTAGATCCGATATTAAAATATAGAAATGCAGCTGCAAGTTTATCCTATGAAAAATTTAATCTTTTCATAGAAAAAGCAAAAGAATTTCTAGAAAATCCTAGTGAAGATTATTTCAAAGAAAAATCTATACAAGAAATAATAAATGAAAAAATAAAAGAACAGAATAAAATTACTATAGTAGAAATGAAAATAATAGACCAAGATTTAAAAAAAGAAAGATATAAAGAAATTTTGTATGCTAAAATTTTAAAAACACATAATTATCTAAAAGACGAATTAATAAAAAAAGGATTTAAAATAGTAGATAGTAATTGGGGTACATCAGTTAATCAAAAAGAGCTCATAATAACCCTATTTTATATTTCAGAAAACCTTGAATTAAAATCTGAAAAACTAATAAAAGGACCTATGCTTAACATGAAAGAACATGTTGAAAGATTTAAAAATAAATATATAAAAACCTATGTCAAAGATGATTGCATATATGCAATAGCAAAAATAAATAAAGTAAAAATAACAGATAATATAAAAGAAATATTCAATAAATCTTATTATAAAAAATATTTTATAATTACTGGTATTAAAACAATTTAATATAAATAAATTTATTAAAAATCGATTAATGAGATATAAAAAATTAAAAATGAAAAGTAAAAATAAAAAATCACAAATAAGTATTTTTATTATAATTGGCTTAATAATTCTTATAACCACATTATTAATAATAAACTTAACACCTAAAAAAATAAAAATAACAAGTTCTACAAAAAATAACACCATTAAACAAAATTTAGAGAATCCTGATTATTATTATGTTAAAGATAGATTAGAAAAATGCATAAACAATTTATCCGAAGAAGCAATTTTAAAGATAAGTAATCAAGGATTATTAAATCCAAAAGAATATATTTCATCAAATAAGATTGTTATTGGCTACTTATACTATGATGGAAAAAAGAATATTCAAAATGAAAAAGAATTATCTAATTCTATAGCAGAATATATAAAAAGAAATATTGAAAGTTGTGCAAAAAAAGAATATATTGAAATTGATAAAGACAATATTAATGTTATTATAGTTTTATTAAAAGATGAAATAAATATAAAAGCAGAGTTTTCAGAAAAAATTAACTATAAAAACAAAAAAATAGATATAACTGAAATTTATGTAAATAAAAAATCAAATTTATTAAACTTAGTAAAAGCAGCTAATAAAATTATTAATAATTTAGATAAAGATGAATGGCTTAATTTAAATGGCATAGATGATGAAAAAATTAAAGTTAATATTATAAAGATCAGTGAAAAAACCTGGATTTATGAAATAATTCAAATTAATGAAACTGAAAATAATAACTCACTATATAGATTCGCAATTAAATATTAGTTAAAAATGAACAAAAAAAAATCAACAGAAATAATTAGTAAAAATATAGTTTTATTAATAATATTTAGTTTTATCGCTCTTATATTTATTTTGAAGATATTATCTGTGAGTGCAATCCTATCTTTAGATGAAATAAAAAATGTAATAGAAACCGAAACAAATATAGAAATAACAATAAATCCTGAGTTAAGTTCTTATAATATTAATTATAAGGAAAATATTTTAAAATTTGAAATTGAAAAAAAAGCATTTAAAATATATCTAAAAAACCAAAATATAGATTATGAAAATAGTATTAACCTTCCTAAAAAAATTACATTAGACTTTGAGATTCTAGAAAATAAAAAAAATCCAAAAATTATTTTCTATGGAGAAAAAAATAATTACAGCATTATTCAAAAAGATGAAGGAACCACAAACATATATTTTGAAATTCCAGAAGAGATAAAAAATAAGAGTGAAATTGATATAAAAAATATAAATAATCTTGATTATGGAATTATATACCTTGTAGAACACTATGAACCTGATTTAAGAATTGATGACTCTTCAAGGTTAAATGGAAAAAAAATTCTATCAATAAATATGTATAATAATCCAAAAATATTATTTAATGATTCAAAAATAGTTTTATTTCCAAATGAATTAAAGATATCTAAAAAATCATTTGAATATGCTGAATCATTAGAAAATAGTGAGATAAACATTATTAATAATAACACAATAAAAAGAATATATAAAAAATCTAATTTAACAATCATAGAAAATGAGATAATAAAATATGATAAAAATTATGATAGAGGATTTACAAGTGAACAAGACTATTTAAATGAAGAAAAAATACAAGAATATTCAAAAATATCAAATAATCATAATATTGTAGATGAAGAAAGTTGTAATAAATTTATAAAATTCAAAAAAAATATTATTATAGATAATGAATTTTTAAATATATATTCTAATGAAAACAAAAATAATTCTTGGGAATTATATGTAATTAATCAAAAAAGAAACATAAATAATGATGAATCCATCATATTAAAAGAAAATCTAGACAAAATCATAGAACTAATAAAACAAAGTAATGGAAAAAAATTCATTATTAAAATAGATAAAAACACTATAAATTTATTCGAAATTATAAAACATATATATAATAATTTAGACACATATGATATTAAAGAAAAAAATAAGGAAATATTTTTTGTTATAATAGATAAGCCAAATTCTCTAGAAAAGGAAGCAGATAAGGAAATTATTACTTCTGAGGATTATATTAATTTGTTAAAAAACATTTATAATGAAGTTAGCAATAATATAAATATAATTATAAGTCCATTAGAACAAAGCAAAGAAAAAATTGATTCCGAAAAAATAATTTTAAACTCAAAAGATTACTATGAAACTATTTTTAAAAATGAAGATATAATTAATCCGATAAAATATATTGCAATATCTATAAATACTAGTCAATTAGAGGGATTAAATTATTGCATTAATTTAAACACATTATATAATAAAGATTATTTTTGTATTGATTCTATTTATGCACATAGAGTTGTTTTAGACATTGCAAAAATATATAATAAAGAACTAAAAGCAATTATATTAATTGAAACCCAAAATATAAATGAAAGTTTTATAGAGGAATTAAAATCTGATCCTTATGTTGAAGCAGTATTTTTAGATAAAGAGGTTTGTTAAAAATAAAAAAATTAAATTATTTTTTCATTTCTATTGTTTGTGTTGGGTATGCAAAATCTATTTTATTTTTTTCAAATTCTTCTTTTATTTTAAAATTAATCTTATCTTTAATTTCCCTAACTAATTTAGGTTGGTTTGTTTCAATAAAATACCTAACTTCTAAATCTAAACTATAAGCACCAAAATTAATAAAATTAACTTCGTAATTAAATATCAACTTTTCTTTTGATAATATCTCTTGTATTATCTTTTTTGCTTTTTTCATTTTTTCATTGCTAGTGTTATAAACTAAGTTCAATGTCATAATAACAAGTTTTTGATTTAATCTTTTATGGTTTATAGTTGCTTTTTCTGTTATAAATTTATTAGGAATTGTGATAAATTCACCATTAGGTGTTTTTAATTTTGTACTTCTCAAACCAATTTCTACTATTTCACCTTGGACATCACCTATCTGTATATATTCACCAACTTTAAAAGGCTTATCTATAATAATAGTTAATCCTCCAAAAAAATTACCTAATAAATCTTGTGCCGCTAATGCAAAGGCCAAACCACCAATTCCTAAACCAGCTAAAATACTTGTTACATGATATCCCATATTATCTAAAATCATTATTATTGCTACTGCTGTTAATGATATTTTTACTATTTTTCTTATAAGTGGAAATAATAAATCATCCAAGTCTGTTTTAGTTTTTTCTGATAATGGCATTAAATAATTTACTATCAAAGCATCTATTAATCTAATTATAAGCCATGAAATTGCGGAAATTACTAAAATTTTAAAGATTCGATTAAATATATCATATGCCTTTTCTGATAAGTTTAATTGATGATATGCAAAGAAAAACCCAGCAATAACTACTAAAAAAACAATCGGCTCCTCTATCATATCAATTATAATATCATCTAATTTTGTTTTTGTTTTGGAAGTAAATTTTTTAATTATGTTAGTAGATATATAATACAATATTCTTCCAACTAAAAATGCTATTGCTATATATGCAAAAAATAATAAATATTGTTTTATAGTATTTCCAAAATATAAAGTGTCTAAAAAACTCATCTTCTCACCTTTTAAAGATTTTTTAATTATCTATTTAAAACATTAATTCATATTTAGTAGTTATCTAATTTTCTTATATATGTTTGTAAATAATGAATTAAAAAAATTATATTTAAATCTATCCAAAATGAAATTAAAAAATTCAAAATTAAACTAAATCTTAAGAGAAAGATTATAAAAACATTAAATCTTAGTAAAATATTTAAATAATAACTTATTTAATTTAATATAATTAATTTACTTAGTTAAATAAGTTAACTTAACTAACTTATTAATTATTAAAATAAAAACAATAATTATTAAAATAAACATAAGATTGTTAAAAAAATAATAAAAAATGACAAACATAAACATTGAAATTCCTGATGAATTACATAAAAAATTAAAAATTCAATGTGCCATAGAAGAAAAAACATTGAAAGAATACATTGTCAATGTTTTAGAAGAAAAAGTAAAAAAATTAAAATAAAATTTATAAAATTTCATAAATTAAAGAAAATGAAAAAAAATTTAAATCATATAAAAAAATATTTAAACAATTTATTTTTACAAAATTCTTATCATCTTAATTCTATGAAAAGCCATGCATTCAACCCCCGAAAAAAACGCATGGCTTTTATTTTTTTTATAATTAATCTATTATTTCTAATTTTAATTTTAAATAATGTTTACTCGGTTGATTTTTCCCCTGTTGAATTATCTCCAAAAAACGCAACAACTCTTGATAATTTAATTTGCTCTTGGAACACAAGTTTAAATCCTAAAGTAAATGTTAGTTGGTATAATGGCTCTAATCTTTATAGTGTTGTAAAAGAAACAACAAGTATACAAATTTTAAATAATTTCATTGCAAGAAAAGGTGAAACTTGGAATTGCACAGTTGTAGAGTGGAATGATGCTAATAATATTGGAAGTAGTTCAATAACAATTAGAAACGCACCTCCTTTTCAACCTAATGTGGTTAATGACACAATAGAAGAAGATTCAACCTATATAAGAGATATATCAACCACTGATCCAGATGGTGATGAAATAATTTCCTATATATGTATTCCAAACACATTCACAATTAATAATGGAATTATCTCTTGGACACCAACATCAAGTAATGTTGAACCTGAGAAATCAAAATTATATAACTTTACATGTCTTACCTTAGATTCAGAAGGATTATCAAATTCAAAAAAATTTTCTCTCAATGTTACTGCAAGAAATGACCCTCCATTTTTTAACCCTAGTTTAGTAAATATTTCCAAATATGAAAATCAAAAAATACAATATATAATAACTGCAAGTGATGAAGAGAATCCAACAGGAAAGTTTAATTTAACATTTGACAATAAAATATGTCCTTATGATTCAAAAACAGCATATGAGTTAGTTAGAATTAACAATTACACTTTTATTTTTCAAGTAATAAATAATCAAACACTTCCTTATAGTTTAGTTGGAAACTGTTCTATAACTTTAAGTTTATATGACCCTATGGATACTAATATCTCTACTAATAGTTCTATTAACATTGAAGTTATTGCAATAAATCATCCTCCAATAATAACCAATATTGAAAGCAAATCAAGAAATTATAGTCAAGGAGAATATTTTAATTTATCTATAAATGCAACTGACATTGATGAAAACGAATTAATAAATTTCTTTGTTATTACACCTACTTGTAGCTTCAACCCATGGAATATAACGATATTAAACAACAGTAGAAATGCTTCTGCATTATTAAAAGCAACTCCGTTAAATGAGAGCCATATAAAATGCAAGCAAATAAAAATAAGAGCAAGTGATACAAAAAATGCTTATTCTGAAGTTAATCTTACTTTAAATATTACCAATGTAAATGATCCACCAATCATAAAAGAAATAAGCAATCATATTAATAATAGTTTTTCAAATATAAACTTAAGTAATTTAACTGCTTTTGCTTATGTTAAATTTAGATATTATATAAATGCTACTGATCCTGACATTGAATATGGAACAGATCCTAGTGATTCTTTAACATTTAATATAAATTCTTCATTATGTTTTGATTGTCCTTTTATAAGTATTAATTCAAATACAGGAGAAATAAATTTCACACCTAACTTAGATAATATTGGAAAAACTTATTCTTATAAAGTAAATGTCAGTGATAAATATGGTTTATTTGACGAAAAAATACTTAAAATAACCATTTTAAATAATAGTGTACCCTATTTTAATCAAACACCACCAGATATTTATGCAAAAGAAGATATTTTATATACCTTAAAAATTAATGCTACTGATAAAGAAGATATAAATGTCAGCTTTTTTCTAAACACAACTTTATTCAATATTACAAACACAGGATTAATAAATTTCACACCAACATGCCAAGATGTAGGAAACTACTCTGTTTTAATTACAATAAGAGATACTTATGGCGCAGAAAACTCTAGTATCATGAGAGTATATATAAATATGAGTCCTGATTTACCTATAATAATACCAATACAAAACACTACATTATTTGAAAATGAAGCTTATTATTTAGAAATAATTGCTAGTGATGATGATTTATTATGTAGTCAAGATGATAATTTAATTTTCAGTTATAATTTTATAAATGGTTCTGAAAGTTCATTAAGTGATTTTATTTTTGAAAATATAAACAATAGTGGAAATTATAAAGCCCTCTTATCATTCCAAACTATTTTAGGTAGTCAAGGAATTTATATAATCAATTTCAGTGTGGTTGACAATTATAATTTAAAAAATTCATATTTATGGGAATTAACTGTAATAAACAGAACAAATCCTCCTGTAATTAATAACATAACACCTTATGGTAGTCCTTATACAAATTATTCAAATGGTTGGAGACCCAGATCAAATTTTTTAGGTGATTACACAAATATAAATATTTCTGAAGGAATGACCATTATTTTTGATCACAATAGCACAGATCTAGATAAAAACACTTTAAATTTTACATGGTTAAGAAATAATCAACAAATAGGTGATAAAAAAAACTTAAGTTTATTCTTTGATTATGAAAGTCATGGAAATTATAACATAACACTTATAGTTTCTGATATCGTAAATAATAGAATTGCTAACTCTGTTTCTTTTTCATGGAACATAAGTGTTAGAAATAATAACAGACCTCCTATTTTAAATAATTCTCTTCCTAATATCACAGTAAATAAAACTATAAGTATTCCAAATTACTTTACTTGTAGAGATATTTTGCCGGGCTATATTTGTGATGAGCCAAGATTTTTTGACCCTGACAATGATAATTTAACATTTACACATTCAAATGCTACAAAAGTTTCTATTTCCATAAACAAAAATTCCATAAGCTTAACTGCATTGGAATTAGGCAATGAAACAATAACCTTTTATGCATCTGATGGAACTTACACAATTGAAAGCAACCCTGTTATTATAAATGTAATTAGTTTGCCAGAACAAAATCAACAAGTCAGTCAATCTACATCGACAAGAACCTCACAAAGCACTAATTATGTGCCTTATTCTGTTTTACAAGAAGTGGAAAAAGAAAAAGAGATTTATTTAGATATTATTGTTCCAGAGCAATTAACAATTTATCAAAATGAAACAATAAGACAAGTAATTAACATAAAAAATGAAGGCAACACCACTTTAAGAGGTATTATATTATCTGCATCCACAAATTCGAGCTCTGCTGATTTAAGCTTTTCTAATTCATTTATCTCAGAATTAAAACCAAATGAAATTGTAAAAACAGATTTAATCATAAAAGATTACAAATTAAAAAACAATTATGAGATAATAATATGGGCTAATGTCACAGAACCTAATTACAGAGATAAAGCAATTATTTATGTTAATGCAATAGAAAAAACTAGAGGAAATCAAAGTATAACTGCAACAAAAATAACATTTGCACAAGATTTATTATCAAGTAATCCTGAATGCATAGAATTAAATGAATATTTAAAGAAATCACTTAATTATATGGAAGCAAAAAATTATGAAGAAGCTGAGAAAATTATTGATTCTGTAATCCAAGGCTGTAAATACTTAGTAAGTCAAAGTAAATTAAAAGAAGAAAGTCCAAAAGGGTTGTTATTAAATTTAAAAATAACCAATCCCTATATAAGAGGTGCTATAATTTTAACAATTTTAGCAATAATAACTATTGTAGCTATGACAATTAAATTAAAAAAATCAAATAACGAAGAAAACAATCTATAAAGATATAAACAATTAATTTAAATTTAAAACAACAATTTTTCTAGTCAATGATTTATGTACATAATAACTAAATTCTCTTTTTATTTTAAGATTTAATTTTCTTATAATTTTTTTATAATTAATAAAATGTGGAAAAATTAAAACCATATTTATACCTTTTTTAAAACTAGTTTTCATAATATCTTTTGAATTAATTAAAAATTGTTCATATAAATTTTCTAAATCTTTTCCATATGAACCTTTTCCATAAGGCAAATCACTAACTATTGCAAAATCCATTTTTGTTGAAAAAAGTTTATTATCAAATAGCAAATTCAAAGTAATTTTTCTTTCGTCTAAATTCAATAATTTATAATTTTTTATTTTATAGAAATCTAGATTGATTTTTGCATAATCCAATTGTTTTTTTATTATATCTATGCCCATAACATTAAAGCCAATTAACCCCGCTTCTATTAAAATTCCACCTGAACCACAAAAAGGATCAAAGATTAAACCTTTTTTCAATCCTGTTAAATTAATACACGCTCTTGCCAAATCAGGGCTTAATGATGTTGGATGAAACCCAGGTCTAAGATGTGCTTTTCTATTAAGATATGTTTTGTCTACCTCTTTTAAGAATAATCCTGCTATTATAAAATCATCTTTTTCAAAAAACTCTATTTTTGTAAATGGTTTTTTTAGATTAACACATGGTTTTTTTTTAAAAGAACTTTTTAAATTTTCATAAATCAAATCAGCTACATATTTTTCTTGAAAAAAATTTCCATGATACCTAACACAAAAACTTTTTTTATATAGTTTATACCAATCATAATTCCTAACTTTTTTAAAAAAATTATTTTTAGTTGCCTTAAAAATAAAATTATAAATTGAATGTGTAAAACCTAACCTTTTTGAATAAAAATCAACTATTTTTGAAGAAATATGTGATGAGAATGTAATACCTTTATATTCACAAAGCAAAATATCATCAAATAAAAAATATCTATTTGGTTTTATTAAAGAAATAACTTCCTCTTTAGCAATTTCCAGGTAGGGTTTTTTCAAATGAAAAATCAAATTTAATTTATTTACCATTTTATAAAGCATTAAAAAATTACATAATAATAGATATTTTAGTATTATAGATATTTTATTATATTCAATATGGAAAAATATATAAATTTATTTACTACAATAAACAATTATGAGAGGTAGACCTTCTTATTCTAAGATAAGAGAAAACATATCTGAGATTCTATTTTATATGGAAAAAGCTCATGGCTATGATATTTATAAAATCTATTGTGAAATCTTTCCCAAAGTAACACAAAGGTCTATATATTATAATTTAAAAAAAGGTTATGAACTTAATGAATTTGAAATTGAGGTTAAAAAAGAGGAAGGTAATTACTCATGGGGCAACCTTGCTGAAAAAGTTTATTACAAATTAGGAAAAAACGCTAAAGTTAGTCATAATGAATTAGTTGCCGATTATTTTTTTAAAAAAAATAAGGAATCTAATAAAACATAATTTAATATATCTAATTAGATTAAGATGTAATTATACAAAATGGTAGAACAACAAATCATAGAATATATCAAATCATTAAAAGAAAAAGGTATTGATGATGAAACAATAAAAAATCATCTATTAAAATACAATTATAGCCCTGATCTAATAAAAGAATGCTTTGATGAACTAAATAAACAATCCTTAAATATTGTTCTTCCTTCAATTACAAATAACAACAATTTAACAAACAACAACAATTTGAATAACCAAAACATAAAAATTGAGAATAAAGAAAATAAAAAAAATAAAACTAATAAAAATTTATTAAGCCCTGTCCTAATTATTTTGGTTTTAATTACTTTAATAAGTGGAATATTTTTATTTAAAGATTTAATTTTAAACTTATTTGAAAATCCTAATTGCAAAGATGCTTCCATAAAAATATTTGAATCAAATAATAATGAAATTTTATGTTCATTTCCAGATAACTCTAAAGTTCAAATGATACTAGAAAATAATGGAAATAAAAAAATTGAAAAAATAGATATATTCTTAAACAACAACAAAGTTGATACATCAATTATAAATTTAATGCCTGATCAAGTTTTAACAAAAGTAATTGATAATAACCTAAAACAAGATATAAATGGAATAAAAATAATTCCTTATTTAGAGAACAATATAAGATGTAAGGAACTCATAAAGAAAAACATTAAAAAATGCTAAACTTATTTTATATGTTTTTTATTTTTTATATCTTTTTTATATCCCTTTATTTTTT
Source organism: Candidatus Woesearchaeota archaeon (assembly GCA_038874655.1). Lineage (GTDB taxonomy): Archaea > Nanobdellota > Nanobdellia > Woesearchaeales > GW2011-AR15 > JAAXVZ01. The sequence goes on from JAVZBY010000003.1 coordinate 58,466, forward strand.
TATCTATTATTAATTAATTTTTTATTTAACTTTCTTAAAAAACCTATAACTGCAAAAGCTTCTCTTTTTGTAATCATTGATTTTTCAAAAATATTTTTCCAAACCTTTTTTTGTGTTTCTTTTTTTTCTTTTGTTGAAAAATCTATTATATCTAAAATTTTGTATAAATTATCGTATATAATCTCTTTTTCTTTTCTAGTTGCTAATTTTAAATGACTTGTTATTTTATTCTCCCCAATTTTTTTATAAATTTCGTAAAGGATTATGGCAACAGCATGACTTAAATTCATGGAAGGATATTTTTTTGATGTTTCTATAGTAATTACAAAATCACAAATCTCTAATTCATTATTTGTTAAACCAATTCCTTCATTTCCAAATACAATCGCAATATTATTTTTTTTTGTATCATAAGACCTTAATTTTTTAGAAAAAAAATCACTTGATAATGGTATTCTTTTAATATTGTAGTCTGTTCCTAAAACAGAGGTTGTTCCTATAATTAAATCAAAATCATTTCTTAATTTAAAGTAATCCTCATAATTTATTTTTTTTGCTTTTTTTAAAATCTCTTTTGCATGCATGCTTTTTTTTAATGCATCATTATCTAAGAAATCACATAAAGGTTCAACTATGATTAAATTATCAAGATCAAAATTAGCCATTATCCTAGCTATAAAACCAATATTTCCTGATGTTTCTGGTTTTACTAAAATAACAGATATCACATTAAAGAAAAAAACAAATTATAATAAAAATCTTTTTGATAAAACTAATAGAAAATTTAAAAAAATAAAGAAATTTTTTAAATCTCCATAATCTTTACTTGGCAAAAAGTACATAATTTTTTAAATTTCTCAGCATCACTAACTTCACCAACTATTTTTCCATAATGCATTGGTATTGCAACTTTAGGCATTATTTTTCTAGCTGCTTCAACTGCCTCATTCACATTCATTACATAAGTTCCTGAAACAGGTAAAAAAGCAACATCGCATGAAATTTCAGACATCTCTGGGATAAAATCACTATCTCCTGTATGATAAAATTTTATTCCATTTATAGTAAAAATAAAACCTAACCATTCATTTTGTCTAGGATGAAAGGGCTTATTTATATTATAAGAAGGAACAGCTTCTATAATAACATCTTTATAACTTAGTTTATCGTTTGGTTTCATTTTATTAAAATTTGCTTTTATAGTTTTTAATTTATCTGGCACATCATAAGGACAAAATATTTGTGTTTTCTCGGAAATTATTTTTTTTAAATCTTTTTCTGAACAATGATCATAATGACTATGTGTTATTAAAACAATATCAGATTTATCTCTTAATTTTTCATCCTTAGCTTCAAAAGGATCAATATACAAAAACAAACCATTATAATAAAATTTAAACCCATCATGTCCAAGCCATTCAACCTTCACATTATTGAAATCCAATATTTCCGCCATTTTTTCACCCAAGTTATTAAAAATATAAAAGATTCATTTAAAAAATTAAAGCATAATAAAAACATAATTTATAAAACATACTAAAATTATTTTTTAATTTACATATCTAATTCATAATTAATTTTCTCAATTCTTTAATTTCTTTTTTTTTATCTCTTGAATTAAATATAGCACTACCTATTACAAAAATATTAGAGCCAGCTTCTTTTGCTAATTTTATTGTATCTTTATTAATACCTCCATCTATCTCTATATCTTTTTGAAATGTTAACTTTTCCCTTAATAATTTTACTTTATCTAATACATTAGGAATAAATTTTTGCCCACCAAAACCTGCATAAACACTCATTATTAAAACATAATCTATTTCATCTAACACATACTTTATTAAATCAATCTTTTTATCAGGATTTAAAGCTAAACCAACTTTTACATCTAATTTTTTTATTTTTTGAATAGCTTCTTTTAATTTTTTAATTTCTTTTTTTGTATTATTCTTGTTAAATAACTCAGGATGAAAACTTATCATTGAAATATTATTACAATTTTCTTTAAATACAGGTGCATACTTTAATGGATCTTCTATCATAAAATGAACATCTAAACTTAATCTTGTTTTTATCCATTTAATAACTTCATAACCAAAGCTAATATTTGGAACTAAATGACCATCCATTACATCTATATGTAATAAATCTGAGTAGGTTTCAATTTCTTTTATTTCATTATTTAAACTTCCAAAATTAGCTGACAAAATAGATGGTGCAATTTTATAATTTATTTTCATTTTAAGTTAAGTATAATTAAATTTTTCATAAATTTTTATTTATAAACTTAATTATTGTATCCTCATTTATATAAAATTTCTTCTAGTTCTTTAATTTTTTTTAATCTTCTTTTATGTCTTTCTTCATTACTAAATTCTGTATTAAGCCAAGCTAAAATAATTCTTTTTGCTAATTTCTCATTAACCCAATCCCCTGAAATTCCAATAACATTAGTATCATTATGCAACCTAGAATGCTTTGCTGACTTAACATCAAAAACAGAAACTGCTCTTACATTCTTAAATTTATTAGCTGCTATTATCATTCCTGCTGAGCTTCTACAAAATAAAATTCCTTTTGCCCTATCTTTCCATTTTTTTGAATCATCATCTTCTTTTGAAACCATCTCTGCCACTAAAAAAGCGTAATCAGGATAATCGTCATCTTTATCATATACTTTATTCCCTAAATCAACAAACAAGTATCCTTTTTTTTCTAAAAACTTTTTTATTTTTTCTTTTAATCTAAAACCACCATGATCACTTCCTAAATATATCATATAAAGTTATAATTAGTACTCTTTTTTATAAGTTTCTTTTTTATAAAAAAGTAATAAAAAGAGAAAAATGCCTACCTCTAAAAAATAAAATTAGATAAAAAAGTAGAAACTCTAAAAAAATATTAAACCTTTTTAAAAACAACTGTTGTTATTCCATTATATTTTCCTAAGCTATAATTACCTACATTACAATAAAATATTACTGATTTTGTTTCATTAGATTTTAAAATAAAATCATTGTCTGAAACAGTTATCATAGGACTTATATTTCCATCAACTTTAATAGATACATAAACATCTTTATTATAATTATTTTGTAATGTTATTGCTCTTTTTCCTACATTTCCACTAGATATTTTATCAAAATACAACCCATCAGTGTTTAAATTTATACCTACAATAGCTTTATCAACTACTTCAACACTTAAAGGCAATTTTTTAACTTCAACTAAAACATTAAAATTATAATAAAGTAAATACGCAGATATAGCTAACAAAAAGATTATTAAAAAAGACATAAAAAAAATATAAATTTTTTTCATAAATATAGAAAAAATAAGCTAGTTTTTAACCCTTTCTATTAAATTACAATAGATTAAAAATAAAAAAATAAATATCTCAAAGAAATTAAAAAGAACTATTTATTTTTATTTAAATAATTAAACAATTTATCAACTTTAGCAGGATTCCAACCTTTTTTTATCAATTTCTCTTTGATTTCTTCATTACTAAACAATTTCTGTAGATCTCTAATTTTATTTAATGTTTCTTCATCAAAAAGCAAATCATCAAAATTAGACGAATTAACAAATGATTTTGAAATATTTTCTTTCTCTATTGATTTTGATTTAAAAATTGTATAAACTAAATATAAGGATAATAAAACAAAAATTATCAATAGAAAAACTAAAACATTAACTAAAGTTATATTTGATATAATATTTGAAACAAATTTCTTCATACTAAATGTTCCTGGGATTTCTTCAACAACATTTTTATTTATATTCTCATCTATAATAATAAAATCTTCCAAACTTGAAGTACTTCCTTCATAATTTAAAGTGATAACTATCTTATATTTACCTTTATCAAAATTTCTTGCATCCAAATAAGATTCTAATGTTTTTTTTTCTAATCTCCCTAAATTGGTATCAAAACTTCTAAAATTAGTTAATTTTGTTTTTTTATCTTCGGTATAAACATCAACAATAGCATATATATTATTAATTTCCTTATTCCATTCGCTCTCTACTTCAATATCAAATTTATTAATACTTCTATATTCAATTAATTTTGTAAAATTTAAGATTTTAACATTTTTTTGTCCTATTCTAAAATAATATGTTTGATTGCTTATATTACCATCATAATTAAGATATGCTATAGCATAATATTCTCCTGATAATAAACCATTTGCATCAAAAGAAGTTGTCAATGATTTTTCTTCCTTAGATTTCAAATTATATATTTCATTTGTTCTTAATTGTCTTATTTGTTGATTATCAATATTATAAACATAAATATCTGCATATGCTTTTTCTATTGTTGGCACACCGATATTTTTAACATTTATATTAAAATCTTGTTTATCATTTAAATTCATAGGTGGCAAACTAATAGTCCATTCAACTGCCTTCCATGGATATAAAACATAAATTAAATATCTTAATCCAACAACAGGCCTAGCAACTAAACCACCATAAGTATCTTTTGCAATATCTCTTAAAAAAACAATAATTTCATTTTCACCTGGAGAATCTAAATTATTCGGCAAATTAATTAAAACCTTAAATTTTCTTGTTTCTCCTGCAGGAACATCTTTAAAAGTATTAGGTTCTATAATAACATATTGTCTTAAATCAACTTTACTTTTAGATTCAACAAAAAACTCATAATCAGCCAAATAACCATCGTTTGCTATTAGTTCATAATCAAAAACATATTTTTTATTTGGTTCATAATCAAATCTCCTTAAAAAATCACCACTATTTGAAGAAATCCCTAACCCATAAATAAAAAAACTAGTTACAATAAGATTCAAAATAAGAAAAAATAAAAAATAAATTTTTTTTTTCATTTTTACATTAAAAGAGTTTAATTAAAAAATATAAAAATTAAAATTATAAAAATTAAACTTGTGTTGTATAAAATTCTATTGTACTATTTTCATATGTTCCTGCAGGTAAATCTACTGGAATTAGTACATTAACATCAACAGCAATACTATCTTCTGTATCAGGATAATATTTTAATCGTTGACATAATGTAACATTCTCTGATAATTCTACCCATGGCCAAGTATATAATCCTGTTGCACATGAATTTGCTTCATTCTCTCTTGCTACAACAGTCAAATTATAACCTAATGCACCATTATAATTATTGAAAAAACTTTTTGCAGATGGTCCTCTTACTGAAACAGATACATTAACATTACCATTATTTTCTATTATAAAGCTTGTTGGTGTTGTATTTCCTGTCCAGCAATCAGTATTATCAATAAAAGTTAATCCTGCTGTTAGATTTGCAAATGTCTTTCCATTTAAATTAATTTCATCACAACTAGAATTTATAAAGCCTACTCCAAAATCTATTACAGAATTTAATAATGCTATACTAATAGAATTTTGCACACTTAAATTTATTCTACCCATTTCTGTTGCTTTTGCTGTCGGATATGTGCTAATCGCAATTTTATTTAATTGATTCATCAATAAAAAAGTAGATGAAACAGAAAAAAAAATTGATAGCATTATAACAAATGCTAAAAACTTATTACTAACCATGTTTTCACCTATTAGTTTTATTAAACTTGCACAGCATAAAATTCAATAGTGCTATTTTCATAAGTTCCTGCTGGTAAATCAACTGGAATTAATACATTAACATCTATTGCAATACTATCTTGTGAGTCTGGATAATATTTTAAACGAGTGCAAAATGATGCATTATTATTTAATTGCACATAACTTGATTGTAATGTGCCTGCACATGAATTTGCTTCATAATTCCTTGCCAATGCTGTTAAATTATATGTGAAAGAACCATTATACATACCAAAAAATGCTCTTGGATCTGGTCCTCTTATTGAAACAGATACATTAACATTACCATTATTCTCTACTATTATACTTGTTGGTGTTTTGTTGCCTGTCCAACAATCACTTGTATCAATAAAAGCTGCGCCTGCTGTCAAATTTGCTGCTGTCTTGCTATTTGATAAAATCTCTGAACAACTAACATTAACAAAACCTGTGCCAAAATCAACTGTTGCATTATAAAGTATTATACTAATTGAATTCTGAACTGATAAATTTACTTTTCCAGGAACATTTTGTGCTTGGCCAGTAATCCCAAAAGGATTTAATTTATTTAATGAATAAATTGTTACTCCCAAAGAAACAACAATTGACATAACCAAAAAAAGTGCTAATGTTCTATTTGAAATATCATCCATTTTTTTACCTCCTATTCTTCCTTTAAAACTTGGAATATTATTTTACCTGTTGTTTTAATTCCACTTGGTGCATTTGGATCAATAACTTGTAAAGAAATTTTCGCATTCTGACTACTTGTGCCTTGCTGTACTGGCGCATTATTCAATCTGTTAATCTCTGTCAATACAGTAAAAGTACCAAGAATTGATATAACAACTGCCAAAACAACTAATATCACAACTATGCTTTTTGGCAAATCTTCTTTTTCATCCATAAACCCCACCCATTACAAAGTAATAACAAATAATTAAATTATATTTAACAAATTTTTTTTATTATTAACTAATATATAAACTTTACTCTTTTTAAATACTAAAAAAAAAAGTAAGATATAAAATACTAAATCTACTTAATTTCTCCTAAATCTAAAAATTTATTAGTTATTTCTCTTTTTAAGAATAAAAATAATCAAAATTATATTCAATAAAATTAAAATTATAACACCTATAATTAAAATATTTAATTGAAATTTATTTCCTTGTCCAATAACTTTTGCACTCACATAATTTTTAAAATTCACCGAATCTGGTGATACATAAGCAGTATAAGTTTTTTCAGAAATTTTATCTTCATAAATAACCTTTGTAGAGAGCTCATATTCACCTATAGTTAAACCTTCTGTATTCCAATACGCATTCATAATTGAAGTTGATTTTTCATTAATACTAACAGGAATTGCATTAAAAGTTGAAATTAATTTATTATCTTTAAAAACATCAACTTTTCCTTCTGCCTTAATTTGCTTGTTCCATTTATTTCTTAAATAGATATCTAGTTTTGCAATTTGACCTATTTTAAAATTATTTATTTCTATTTTTTCAATTTCAACTTCTAAATTTCCAACATCAAATTTTTGATAGAATTCTAAAATCTTAGAATCATATTCTAATGTTGCTTCTAAAACATAGCTTCCAGAATGTTCAGTTTGCCAGGTTAAAATAAAACTTTCTTCTTTATTCGACTCTATTGACTTTGATTCTGATGTTGCTTTATATAATTCTTCATTTGTTGGACCCTTAATTACTAAATTAATTTTTGCATTTTCTATTTTTTCCTTTCCAAAATTTTTTATTGCAAATGTAAAAATAATAGGCTCATTAACTTTTGTATTTGTTATAAATAAATTACCCTCTGCATATTTTCCAGGATAGGGTACATTAACTATTATTTTATGCATTACTGCAGGAGCTGCCATTATAACATCATTTTGCATTTCTCTAGGTAATTCCAAAACAATTAAAGAACATGATCTTTCACCTGGAGGTAATTCATTTGGTAGTTGAATCTTATAATTAATCCATGTTTCTTTATTTTCAATAATCATCGTTTCTTTATCAAGTGAAATATATTTTGCTAATTCTCCTTCTTTCGAAATTATTATTTTAGTAGGTGTATCATCAACAACTACTCTAAAAGCCCCTTCTTGTTGAAATTGATTAAAATCAAACTTATTTTTAGCAGGAGCTATTCCTAATCCAAAGATCATATTTATATTTACTAAAAACATAATTAACATAATAAATTTTAAAAATATTTTTCTCATGCCTGCTCACCCACTATATAAATTGTTACATATTTTGGGCCGCCAGGCTCATACATCGGAACTGTTATATTAATATCAATTTGTGCAGTATCATGTTCATCACTATAATTTAAATTTCTTAATAATGTGGAATTTGAAATTGATATATCTGTCATATTTGCCCATTCTGTTTGTGAATTTGCATAATCAAAAGAAGGCATTTCACTAGTATTATCTGCTTTATATCTAAAATAAATTGTATTTAAAGGCGCCATTATAAATGGTGATTGATTAGCACCAATTCTTGTAATATTAACAACAATATTACCATTATTCTCTATTATTAGAGGTGGATAACCATTATCAGTATCTTTTGATTCTAAAATATTCATTATTCCAAAATCAATTGAATTAACAGTTAAATTTATACTTAAAAAAGATTCAATTGTAAAGTTCCATGCTAGACTCCATAGACTATAATTAAAACCATCATATGCCCGAACACTCCAATTAATTAGTCTATCAACACAAAAATCATAATTTGGTTGATAACTTGTATCAGAAACATTAATACTAACATCTGGACCACATTCGAAAGTAGAGGAAAAACTAATATTTATTGTATAATTTATATCATCATAATCTAAATCTGAGCTATTAAACAGAAATAAAGGTTTTCTTTCATGTATAGTATGATTATTGTTTGTTGGGGTTATTAATATTGGAATAGTTGGTGGACTATTAACAATTGTTGTTTTTGTTGAATTATAATTACTTGAATCAATACCATCGTATGCTTTTATAGTGCAGTTCCATATTTCATTCTTTTTTGTATTAGAACTGGCTATAAATGATATTAAAGTATTTGTGTTATTATTCACACTAACATTTCCTGATGAAAATAAATTAGTTCCATTATACCAAAAATATTCAACTCTTAAAGAGGTGTTTAAATCATCAACGATAGTTGCATAACAATTTAAATTTGATGTGGTATTTGGCTCATTAGGTAAAATTTGTATGTTTGAAACTCTTGGAGGGGAATTTAAATTAATTCTTACCTTTGTACTATTTTTAGTAATTCCATCTTGATAACCATCATTAGGTGTTACTGAGCAAATTAGTTCATCGTTTAAATTAAACGCATATCTTAATAATTCATTATTAGTTCTATTTAATATACCATAATTATATTCATTTAGAATTTCTTCATCAGATAAAATATAATTATATATTTTGATTTCATCTATAAACCCATTATAAGGTGCTTTTCCTGTATTATGTAAAGCCCAATTTGACAAACCACTAGATGCACCAATAACTAAATTTAAAATTGAGTTTGAAATATTACTATTCACTTGAGAAGAATTTTTATTCATACCATTAACATATAATTTAAAAATATCTCTATTTAAAGTTAATAACAAATGTGTCCAATTATTTTGTTTTATCGTCTCATTACTAATCACTTCATTTCCAAACTTTCTAATAATTAATGCTGAATCTGTTGTGTTTATTGAATATCTACCACCTAATATTAAATTTTCCCTGGAATCAAAGGTACCTACTTGAAAAACATCCTTATAATTAGATAAATCTAAAGTAAAATTATAAACCTGTGAACCTGTTTTATTCAATTTAAATACAAAAATAACATTATTTGTTGAATTTAACCAATAAAAACCTAGGCCATAAATATCATTATTTGAATCAATTAAAATTTTCTGTATGCTATCATTAAATGGTGTTGGATTTAAAATATAATTCCATAAGTTATTACCATTTTTATCAAACTTCATCACATTAATATAGCTATCTATTGGTTGATTTGCGATTCCTGCAATTATTAAATTATCTTCACTATCTACCTTCATATCTTGAAGTGTATCATTATATATTGTTGGGTTTGTAGTAATATTGAAAAGATTCACTCCTGTAGGTGAAAATTTCACTATTCTATACTGAAAATTACCTAAAAGTTGATCATATCCTCCTATATAATACGAACCATCTAATGCCTTAACAATAATATTAGCAGAATCAATTCCTGAACTAATTTGAGGAGTATAATTCCACAAATTTACACCATTTTCATTAAAAGCTGAAACAAACCAATCATAAACAGTTGTTGCTTTAATCCCCACTGCAATTATCAATGTATCATTATAAACTAAAACATCATTATAAAGATCTGTTCCTGATGTCGGATTAAATGTTCTATTCCATAAATAAGTTCCTGTAGAATTATATTTAACTAAATAATGACTATGCCCTACTACTGAATCATATATATATCCTGCTACATAAATGTTATTTCTTGAATCTACATCTACACCTAAATATCTATCATGACCTAAATTTGGATAAGTATAATTAAAAAGTAAAGTTCCATTTGGTGAAAATTTCATAATTATTTGATCAATAGAATAAGGGTTATTATTACCTGCTCCAACAGCTATAAAATTATCTTCATTATCAACTATTAAATCTGTTAAATATTCATAATATGTATCATCATTTAAATCATTTAAAAAGTAATTTTTTCTAAATTCATATAAAGTTTTGTTTTTATTATTTTCATTTAAAGAAACTCCTGGATAACCATTAAGTAAAAATATTGAATATATTCCATTACTCAGAATATTATCTATTACATCAAACCTTGTAGGCTTTATCCATAATGAAATAGAGATATTATTACTTTTTAGTAAATTTGTATTATTAACATAAATAAAATTAGTGCCATTAAAATTATATCCTCCAAATACCTTACCAAATTTTCTTGACCAATTTAAATTATTTGAAAAATTTATACTAGTATTATAGCCACTGTAATCTTTTGTAAAAGTATTATTACTTCCTCCTTCAAACGGCAAATACAACAAATAAATACTTTGATTATTTTTATACCAAGTAGTTATATTTACAACTTGATCTCCATCTGCATCAAAAACATTATTAGCATTACAAGTCAAATTATTAAAAGTATAAGCAGGATCAGGCGTGATATAAGGATTATCATGTGTTGGTGCATCATTAAGTTTTATTTTCACACTTGAGCTGTTTTTAGTTATGCCATCCTGATAACCATCATTGGGTGTTATAGAACATTTCCATTCATCTTCAAAATTAGTATTTGTAAAAGATATAATATTACTTAATTTTCCTGAAATTCCTAAAAGATAATCATTATATATCTGCTGATCTGATAATACAAAATTATACACCTTAACCTCATCAATTGTACCATTAAAAAATTGTGTATTTGGTAAACCTATTCCCCCTCTTCTACCTATGTTGATAGATTTATTTACAGTATAAATAACATTACCATTTGCTTGCTTACTATTATCCAAAACCCCATTTACATATAAAAGTAATTTCGAATTATCATATACTCCTACTATATAATACCATTTTCTTTTTCCTAATACTGTATTAGAGGTAATATTTTGAGATGCAAAACCATTGTTATTCGATGCGAAAAACCTAACTCTACTTTCATTAGAAATTTGTAATCCATAGCCATCATCTCCCCCACCATCTTCATCAGTACTTATAATCATTTGATAAGTATTATTATCAAAAAGATATATCCATGCAGAAACACTAAAATTATTATAAGGCCTTAAATTAGGATTTGAAGGAAAAACAATATATTGATAATTTCCATTAAACACATAAGCACCTCCTATTATACCTGCAGTTGTGTCAAATGTAGCATTAACCACAGATGCATTAGTAAAACTTACATAATCTAATGTTGAACCATTTTTTGAATATGTTCCAGTTATTGAACCTCCTTCAAACGGCAAATACAACAAATAAATACTTTGATTATTTTTATACCAAGTAGTTATATTTACAACTTGATCTCCCTCTGCATCAAAAACATTATTAGCATTACAAGTCAAATCACTAAAAATATTTGCTGGATTAGGTGTGATATAAGGATCATCATGTGTTGGTGCAGAAGGATATATTTTAACAGAACTACTGTTTTTAGTTATCCCATCTACATAGCCATCATTTGGAGTTATAGAGCATTTAATTTCATCATTTAATTTTAAATTTAAATATTTTAAATCTAAAAATTGTTCCTTATTTGAGAAAGAAAAAGGATAAATTATTGAATTAATATATGAAATAGAGAGAGGAATATTAAAAATTTTAACTTCATCAATAATACCATTAAAAAATTCTGTATTAGGTTGATAAGTACCACCTATTCTACCTATATTTATAGAATTATTAACAGTATATACTACATTTCCATTTCCTATTTTTCTACCAACTAATAAACCATTAATATAAAGAGATATTTCAGAATTATTATAAACTCCAACAATATTATACCATATATTTTTTCCTAAAGTAATATTTGAAGTTACATTTTGTAAAGCATAGCCATTAGAATTTAAAACTGCAAAGCTAACTCTTCCTTGATCAGTTATTCTTAAAAAATATCCATCATCATTACCTCCATCACTATCTGAAGAAATAATTGTTTGATTTGTATTATTTGAATTTAAACTTATCCAAACTGAGATACTAAAATTATTATAAGGCCTTAAATCATTATTAGAAGGCACGGAGATATAATCATAATCCCCATCAAAAAAATATGCTCCTCCTATTATACCTGAAAACTGCAAATATGTTGCATTTACTACACTAACATTTTTTAAAGAAACATAATCTCTTGTAGAACCATTTGAAAAATTATCGCCACTAGTTGAACCTCCTTCAAAAGGTAAATTTAATGAATAAATACTTTTATTATTAATATACCATGTTGTTATGTTTCTAATAAAATGATCCTCATAATCTATTAGATTTGTAGTATCACAAAAGATTGTTTTATTTAAAGTTGGTGTTTGTGGGTTAATTTGTGGATTATCATGTATAGGTTCTGTATTATTAATAAAAAACCACAATCCTTCTTCGTAAAAATAAATTATATCTGGAAACTCTCCTATTTCAGAGGAATATATAATTCTATCACTATTATTAAACTCTATACAATGAACTATTAGATCTATAGCTTGAGATGCTAAAATATGATAATATACTGAAATATTATGTTCTCTAACAACACAAGATTGTGGTAAAGTAATATTGTTATTAAGATTAGAAATAATTTTAACATTGGTAACATTATTTGGTTTATAATAAATTGAGGAGATATAATAATCATTTGCTTCACTACCAGTAAACCAATTACCATCAAAGAAAGCTTGTGCATTAACACATCCTCCTACTGCATTACAACCACTTATATTACTAAATTCAACATAATAATAATAACTAGGATCATAAGCATAATCACTTACATAAGCTAAATCATTTTCAAACTCAAAAAGCAAAGTAGCATAACCAGCTTTAATCATGTAATTTTTTAGATAAGCAGTTTGATTACATTCAAAATTTGGAATAAACAATTTTTTGATTTTAACAGAGTTTTCAGATAAATCAGAGTAATTATAAGTGATATTATTAACATCAACTATTAATAATTTATCTAGGAGAGGGTAATTACCACAACTTAGGTTTAAAAATAACATTTCATCAAAAGTTTGATTATTATCAACAGAGATTTCAGTCCAATTAGCATTAGTAGAGCTAATAGATAAATTAGCAATTCCGCTAGTATTAAAAGCCACAATCCATATTTCATTATCTTTTAGATAGGTGTAAGGATTCAGTACAATTATAGAAATTTCAAAAGTTTGATTACTTAGATGAGGCACAATCCATTCAATTTTATCAATTAAGCCATTATCATTAGTATCAAAATAATTAACATTTTCAAACAATATTTTCTGATCATCTTTAAACCAATAAACCTTTATATTTTCTTTTTTAGATTCTTTAATATTAGTATAAGCTAGGACATTTTCATAATGCAAATCTGATGAAATAACAACATGTTTTTTATTTTCATTTAATATAATTTCATCAGCTTTAGGTGGTTCAGTATAGAAAGATAATTCTAAGATCTCACTTTCATGATTACTTTCAGATAAATTTTCAGAATCATTTTTCTCAAAGACTAAAACAACATCATTAACATTATCTAAATTCAAGTTTATGTTATTAAGATTTTGTAATTCAGAATTAAGTTCATTCAATTTATTTAACAATAAATTAGCTTTATCTTTGCTTACAGGTTTTTCTAATTCTTTTAACTCTGATTTAATTTTTTTAACTTTATTAAATTGTTCAACATCAATTAAGTTTTTATCTGCATACACATATGGCTTAATATCATCATTACTAAAAGAGATGTTAAAAGCAGATTTAGGCAATATAGTATAATTAGTAATAGACAAATTAATTTTCTTTTTCCATAAAACTGGCTCATTAATTTTAGCACTATAATTAAAATCAATAACACCAATTTCCTCAGAACTTAGATTCAAAGTTAAATTAATTATTTGCAATGTTTCATTAACTAAAGTTTCATTCAAAGTTTCATTTAAGAAAGTTTCATTTAAACTCTCATTAACAAAAACATTTTCAATAAAAGTGTATTCAATTGAACTTAAATTTAAAACAGCATTCTCAACTATAATCTGTAAAACTATTTCATCGCCATAATTATACAATTTGCATGTTTCTAAACAATAATTACTGAATAAAAGCACTCTTTCTTCAATAGTTATATTTTCACTAGCATTACTCTCTGTGATTGTTTCATTAATAATTATTTCTGGAATAATTACATCTGTAAAATTGGTTTCATTAAACTCATATGCTATATTTGTATTGTTATCTATAATATTTTCTTCAATTATAGTTTCATTTAATATTGTTGTTTCATTTAAACTTTGATTTAAACTTATTTCAATTATTTCCTCATTAATAACTTCATGACTATTATTTAAAGAAATATTTTCTAAATTAGAACTTTCTCCAACAGAAAAATTTTCATTAATTATATTATTTTCTTCAATGGTTTGAGTTTCTTCTGTAATTTCAATTAACTCTTGATTATTAACAGAGGGATTAACCTCATTATTAGTTAAATTATTTTCTTGATTATATTCTTGAACAATATCTTCAACAACTAAACCTGTTAAAATATTTTTTCTATTAAGTTCATTTGAATCAAAAACCAATTTTGAATTATTACTTTTATCAATCAATAAAACCTTTACAGAACCATTTCCTATTATAGAACCAGTTATTTTTAGAGATGTTAAATTTCCATTAACATTAAATCTTAGAACATTATTATCATAAAACTCTTGATTAACATTAATAACTTCTTTTATTTCTGTATTGCCAAAAATTAAAAACCCTGTTAAATTTTGACCAAATAAATTATAAAATAAACCTATTGAAAATATTGTTATTATAAATAATAACACATACGACTCATGCTTCATTAACCTCTTTATTTTTCTATCTCTTTGCTCTCTCCTCTCTGCCTCTCTAATTGCCTTTATAAACTCTTGTAAGGGTGATGTCATTTTTTATCACCCCTCTTCTTCTTTAATGCCCTATTATATATTGTCCAAATAGTTCTATCATCTCTATTCAAAGAATCTGCAATATCATGATAACTCATATTAAGAGTTTCTTTCATGTAAAAAACAACAGATTCCATAAAAGAAAAATCTCTATTATTAAATATAGACAGAGGTATATTTATTTCATTATTATTCTTTTTACCCACCCTCACAAGAAATAACTTACATTGTAAGTATTTATACTTTTTGGTTTTTTACTTACATTGTAAGTATTATAAAAAAATAAATTAAAATAAAAAATAAAATATTTACTTACAATGTAAGTATAAATCAATTTAAAAAATCAAACAAAAAACTCAGTAAATTATTTAAATTAATATCTAATCCATTAATAAATATTAATGCCTCGATAGCTTAGTAGGTAGAGCGATGGACTGTTAATCCATAGGTCGCCAGTTCGAGTCTGGCTCGAGGCGCTTTTTAAAAAATTTTTTAGAAAAAACATAAAATTTCTTTTTAAATATTTCCAACTAAGTTTGTATTTTGAAGAACTGTTGCTGCAATTAAATTAAAAACCAAAATCACAAAAAAAGCAATTAAACAATAAAGTAAACCACTTTTTTTAAAATAAACACCTAACAAATATTTTTCATTCAAAGGGTCATAACCATTTTCAATAGTATTTAACATAGTTGTTAATAAATATGTTACTTGAATTATATAAATTCCAATAACAACTTGAAAATAAAAACTAGGGATTGAGTCTCTAAACAAATCTAACATTGAACCAAATTGTTGTGCATTTGCAGCACCACCTGCTTCTCTAGTTAAAATATCCATTTGAGCAGATAATTTATTTAATATTGTTGTTATCATGGATGTCAAACCTATGACAACACCCGCAATTAAAGGCGCTAAAAAACTTATTTGACTTTTCATACTACTAGTAATTTCTGACATTAAATCCTTTAATCTTTCTTCAACTTTATGCATTTCTTTAACATAATTAGAAATATTTATCAACGCCTCAGATGCAATCAAAGGTCCTTTTTTTGCACTTTCCACAAAAACTTTCATAGAACTCTGAATCAATGCAGATGGAAACTTATTAATTGCACCATATTTTTTATCAAAAATAGCATCTTCAACACCCATTCCCAAATTAGAAATATTATTATAAACTAATTCAAAAAATTTTCCTGCATTAGTATTTTGAGTGATTTGGCTTACTTTATAGAAAGCAATCTCAGCAGGCAACCCATCTCCTACTCTATTTCCTAATTGAAACAAAGCTGCAGCAAACTCATTTTCTAACTCTCTTGTTTTATTCCTAATTTCAATTAATTTTCTAGTATAAGTTAAATAATAGAAACTCAACCCTAGTGTTAATCCTAAAGGCAATAAAATACTCAAAAGTGTTGAAAAAATTCCATAAGGTCCAATTATCTTACCTTGACTATTTTCTTTATAACCTAAAAAAGTAAAAGAATATTCTTTTACTTTGTCCATTGAAGTTATTATCTCAAAATCATAATCATTTGTTAAACCAATATCCCAATAACTACCTGAAAGATTATTAATCCCATAAATAACTAAAGGTAAGAAAGCTATAAAAACAAAAAAACCAGTTATCCCTAATGAAATCCATAAAGGATTTACTCTATATTCTTTATTAAAAAACTTAATATTCAAATATGCATATTTCTTTAACTCTTCATTAACCTCAGTAATATCTGCTTGTCCATAACCACTTGGTCTTGTAGACAAAATAATCTTGCCGAAATACCATACAAGCAAAGGCAAAAAGAGATTATATAAAATAGCAATATGATACCATTCAACACCTCCTAAAAAACCAACAACTAAAGGCAAAATAACTAAACCTAATATTGGCAAAATAACACCTAACATATGTAAAGTTGTTATAGGGCTTTTTAATTCCTGTGCAAAGTGAAGCATTTTTTCATAAGTTGATTCTAACATAACTGACATTGCTTTTTCTAAAGATTCAAGTCTCTTTTTTTCACTTGGCTCATATAAAGAAGCTTCAATCAAATGCATACTTTCAACAAACTCCATATTATATTTTTTCCATCTTTCTAAATAATTATCTAAGGAATCTTTCAATGAATGAAACTTTCCTGTTTCTAAATTCCAAATAATTTTTTTAAAATCAATACTTAAAGGAGGTTGTAAATGATCAGAAGTAAATTTTATTGCTAATTCTAGATTTGAAGTATGTCTCATAAAAGAAACAATATAAAAAATAGACATAACCATCTGATTGCTTGCTTTTAATCGCCAAGAATTAGCCATAATAAATGGTAAATTCATTAAGGGAATAATTGAAATAAAACCAAAAAAAAGCCAAACCATAATAAAAAAGACTATGCCTTCGCCATTAAAAAGCAAGCCATTAATTAAAAAAGTTAATAATATTGAAATTAAAACAAAACTTAAAGGAACTAAAACAGCAAAAGAATTAACTCCTTCTGGAGTAGTTTTTAAATGACATGTTTCTAAGGCTTCTTCAATCTCCTTTCTTTTTTTCTCATCTACTTTAAAAGATATTATCTTTGCACAGAAATTACAAGATTTTTCATAAAAAGAATAATGACTAGGCAAAATCTCGTTTTCAAAATCTTGAAAATCATCTGTCTTAACCCCTAAATTTTGATTTTTATATCTTTTTGTAAATTCTTCTATCTCTTTTTTAATTTGCTCTTCGTCCAATTTAAGCCTCTTTTTTTAAAAAAATTATATTCAAATAAGGTAAGAAATTGCCATTTAAAAGGATTTCTATAAAAAATGAGAATCCATAAAATAAATAATTGCAAAAGAATGTATTTTTTATAAATCCTCAATTTTTTATAATTAAATAAAATTATAATAAAATTTTTATACTAACATTCATAATCTAATAATTGGTAAAAAAAATTGTAAAATAAAAAAGGAGTTAAAAATGAAAAAAAATCAAGTTTCTATTTTTTTAATAATTGGTATTATGATTATAACACTCGTTTTATCGATAATCTTATTAAATAAAGATAATAAAGTTGGTTCTACCTATAGTTCTGTATTATTTACAACAAAAATACAAGAATATTCCAATTTTAGAGATTTATGCATTGAGAAATCAGTTAATAACGCATTAACATATAATCTCATAAAAGAAGAAAACAAAAAAGATATAGAGAATTACATTAAATATTATCTATATTATTGCTTATTAGATAGCCCATTAAAAAACACTGATTACAATATACAAATAGAAACTCCTTTAAGTAAAGATTATATTATAGAAGTTAATATTTATGAAGACAGTATTCATGTAAAAGGAGAATTACCTATAAAAGTTAGTTATCAAGATAATAATAAAGAATTTAAAAAATTTGAATATATCTTAAAAAAAGAAAAAATTGAAAAAATAAAAGAAAGTCAAAAATTTAATTTAATATCTACAGATAAATATTTCATACTTCAAATACCAGAGAACACTAAAATTTATTCAAAGGATAATTTTCAGATTGACTTATTAAGTGCAAAATTTGATGATAAAGAAAAAATATCCCAAAACCCTTATTTAGAAGGAACAAAAGTATATTATATAACAGATTCAAAATTTAGCAATAAAGTAAAAGCATGTATTAATTATATTGAAGATATGTTAAATGAAGATAGTGATGAAAAAAATCTTGCACTAGCATGGTATGATGAAGAAAGAAAAGTTTGGGTTGCAAGAGAAAGTGAGATAAATACAAAAAACAAAATAATTTGTGCAGATTTTGATCATTTTAGTCCAGTTGCTTTAGTAAAAAATACTTACACTGAAGAAAAAAATAAAGAAAAAACTTTAAAATGGGATTTTTTTATAGAACACATACATAGACCATGTTCTTCTTCACCTGATAATATCCCAAAAGGAAAAATAATTGAACAAAGACCAGAAATAGATAAAAGATACACCGGATTATTTAACAAAAATATTGGAACAAAAGAATATGAAGAATTTTATGAAACTAGATGGAAATTTAATGATTTTAAAGAAAAAGATGAAAGAGATGCCCCACATAGATATGGTGTTTATGCTACTCCACAAATGTATCAAACATTATTAATAAGAGGACATGACAATTTAAATACTGAATATATTCATATTTCAGGGATTAGAGCATTAAAAAGTGAATTATATAATGAACAAAATATTTGGAAATTTGAAGATTTAAATGAAAATCAAGAGATTAATATACAGGAAACAAAAAATGATAGAATAACGGGAAGTGATATGAGTTTAATAAAATATAAATATAGTAATATAAATGATTGGATAATAATTCCTAGCTTTGAACCTAATGAACATGCTGAATTATCTATTGAAGATTGGGATGATGATGATTTATATTCAATAACAGATAATTATTGTGATGATAAACCCTGTCTAAAATGTATTGATATAACTAATGATAAAAATGCTATTGAAGTATCTTGTGATTTATATAAAGAAGATTGCCTAAAAAAATGTAAATCAAAAGCAAAAGAAATTTATTTAGAATTCGAAAAAAAAGGTTGGGCTCCTTGGAATCCAAGTAATGATGGTATTTTAGATTATAAATATATATCTAAAGAGCAATTAATTCCTAACTTAGTAGAATGTAAAATAGAACATGGAACAGTTATTGGAACAATTATTGATTGTAATATTGACGAAACTGATATAGCTACACCAATGTTTTGGGGTTATGGAAATAAAAAAACAGGATTAAGATCTAGTCAAGGTAATTATAAAGATAGCCCAGATTTTGGTTATGAAGGTGCTGGAAATAATGATCATCCTGTCACTTATGATTTTGAGATAATTTCACCTATATGTGATGAAACTGAAGCAAAATTAAAAATAAAATGTTCTGAAAAAGACTTATGTATTATTAATTTAAACAACCACGAATTTAGATGTGAAAATAAAGAATGTATCATGGATGTGAAAAACCTATTAATAGGATCTGAAAAAGGGAAAAACAAAATAACAGGTTATGTAATAAACAAAAGAGAAAGTCAAGATGTCTGTGCTTATGTTTCTGCTGAATTAATATTAACTGAGTGCCCTTCAAAAGAAAAAATAGAATGTGGTGATGGAATTATTAATCAAAACTGGGAACAATGTGATATTAATCCAGAAGGAATTGGAAAAGAATGTGATAATGGACAATGTATAATGTCAGGTGATTTAAAATGCACATGTCCTTCCATAGGAGTTTATTGTGGTGATGGAATTATTAATCAAAAATTTGAGCAATGCGATTTAAAACCTGATGGTTCAGGAGTTAATTGTCAAAAAGGGATTTGTATAATGACTAGCAAACAAAGATGTATATGTAAAGAAGAAAAAAATTACTGCGGTGATAACATAATTCAAAGACCTAATGATGATGGTTTTATTGAAGAATGTGATGGCACAGATGACAAATCTTGTCCTGGACAATGTAAAAGTGATTGTACTTGTCCTAATAGCATAAATACTTTATGTAAGGTGTGTCATTGGGATCAAGGCCAACCTGGTTGTTTTAGAGAATATACCTCTAATTGCCCAAACTCTTGGAATGGACACAATTCACATCAGTATGATATACTCGTTTGTGATCCTAACAATCCTCCAATATATTCAAATGGCAAAAAGGTTGATCCTTCAGAATGCAAACCTGAGTCTTTATGTAATCCAAAATGTTATGGAACAGGTTTATGTAATAAAAATAATATATGTGATTATAAAGAAAGTTGTGATAATTGTCCTCAAGATTGTGGAAAATGTCCATCTCCTACACCCCAACCTAATGAATGCAAAAAAAATGAAATAAAATGTGGAAACTATTGTTGTAGTAGTAATGAAGAATGTAAAAATAATATATGTATAAAAAAAGATAATCCACCTAAAGAAGAAAATCCACAACCTCCAAACCCTCCTGAAAATCCACCTAATCCACCAACAAATAAATGCAAAGAAGGAGAAATTGAATGTGGTACAGAATGCTGTAATTCATATAAACCTATATGTGAACAAAAAAACAATAAATATCAATGTAAAAACAAATAAAAACCTTTTAATATTTTTTCTTTATCTAAATTATAATGCTAAAAAAAAAATATTCTGAATTGCAAAAAAAATATAATCTTCCTGATTACAATTTAATTAATCAGGAATTTGACATAGAAGATATAAATGAAGAATCTGATTTAATCTTACAAAAAATAAGATTAAAAATATATGAAAAAATTGCTTTTTATTCTGAAATGTTTGAAAATATCTTACAACCAGAATCAAGCTTAGCTGATTTATATGAAGCACATTATATTGAAGAAAGTACAAAAAATAGCGCCTATTCAATTTATAAAAAATTAATAAAAATATTAAGAAAATCCTCATTAGTTTCATTAAACAATAGTGAACAAGAAAATGCAAAATTTATAATAGAAAGCTATAACGAATGGAACAACTTAAAAAGTGAAATAGAAAAACACTTAAAAAGAAGATTAACTTTATGGGAAAAAGAAACTGATATAAGAGAAGATTTAAGTTATTTTGGATAAAAGGTTTTTGGATAAAAAGTTATTAAAATTATATAATATAAAAAAAATAACAATATAAAATAATAATATTGATGTGAGAGAATGAATATAATATTTTTAGGTCCTCCTGGTTCTGGAAAGGGAACTCAAGCAAAATTACTTTCTGAAAAATTAAAAATACCACATATATCAACAGGAGATATTTTTAGAGAAAACATAAAAAATCAAACAGAACTAGGCAAAAAAGCATCTGAATTTATTAATAATGGTTTACTAGTCTCTGATGAAATCACAAATAATATGATAAAAGAAAGATTAAATAGAAACGATTGTAAAAATGGTTTTATATTAGATGGCTATCCAAGAACAATAGCACAAGCAGAATTTCTAGACACAATAGCTAAAATAGATAAAATAATAAACTTTGAATTAGATGACGAAGAAATAATAAAAAGAATTTCTGGCAGAAGAACTTGTCCTAATTGTAATTCTGTTTATAATATTTATAGTGCAAAACCTAAAAAAGAAAATATATGTGATAAATGTGGTTCAGAATTAAAGCAAAGAGATGATGAAAAACCTGGTGTAGTTAAAAAAAGATTAGAAGTATATAGAAAAGAAACAAAACCTTTAATAGATTATTATAAAAAAAAAAATAAAGACTTATTCTATAATATTAGTGCATATTCTAAAATAGAGGAAGTATTTAAAAAATTATTAGATACTATTAACTTATATAAAATTAGATAAAAAAATAGATAAAACACTATAAAACGAAAAAATATTTAAACTTGATTTCTTATCAAAAAAATGTATACTGGTTTATAAATTATTTTGTTATTATAAATAGGAAAATCAAGAGGTGGGGAGAATGAATAAGAAAAAAATTTTCTTATTTTTCATAAGTATAATCATATTATCTATTATCTTAAACTTTACATTTGGACAATTTAATACATTAAAAAAAGTTGCTTGTACAGATGATATGAAACAATGTCCTGATGGGAGTTATGTTACTAGAAACCCTCTTAATAATTGTAATTTTTATCCTTGCCCTGGAGAAGAGACTAACATAAACCAATGCATTGATAGTGATGGATTAAATTTTACAAAAAAAAGCACTACAATTAATAATCTAGAAAGAAAAACTGATAGTTGCTTATTAGATATAAATAATAAAGAATCATTTTATATTTATGGAAAATATTTAGCTGAATATTATTGTAATAATAATAAAATTAATGTCACTTATATAGATTGTCGCTATGGCTGTATTGATGGTGCATGCTACACTAAAGAACCAAATTGCACAACTATTGGAACAGTAATGTATGTTGATCCTTATGGTTATGGTTATATTGGCTGTGATATTATTGCTGAAGGGCCAATTGATCCTGATAAAAGTATATGCATTAGTTCAAAAACAAGAAAAAATATTTCTTTATTAATACAGGAAAAAGTTAAAGAAAATATTTATCATTATTATAACACATTAACGGGTTTAGATCCAAATGAAGAAGTTAGAGTTTATATCAGAACTTTTTATAATGGAACTAAAGAATGTTATCCTCCATTAAATAAAAAAGAATCACTCTATTCTATACAAACAAATACCACAAATCAAGAAACAAATACAACTAATTTAAATTGTAGCAAAGAAGGAGAAATGTGTGGTGGCTTTGCAGGTTATTTATGCTGTGATGGATTAAAATGTAAATATGAGAATGGTTTTATAACTTATCCTGATGAATCTGGAGTTTGTGTTCCTATACAAGAAAAAATTCAATGTCAAGATACTGATTATTATAATCTAAGCATTCCTGGAAATTCAACCAAAGGTAATATAATTAAAAAAGACACATGCTATTATGATGATAATTTAAAAGAATTTTCAGCTTCAAGATCTGGAAAATACCTAGCAGAATATTATTGTGATAATAACAATATTAATGTTAGCTATGAAGAATGTTTTATGGGTTGTTATAAATCTGCATGTTATGATAAACTCCCTAAATGTAAAACTCTTCCAACAACCATAGACAATCAAGGAACTATTGTATGTAACATTTTAGTTGAGGGCCCTATTGATCAATTTAATAGTTATTGTATTGGTGAAAGCACTCGTAAAAATAAAAGTTTTGCTTATCAAAGAGAAATAAATCAAACAACAGATTTATATTCAACAACCTTAACAAATTTAAACCCCACTGAAAAAGTAAGAGCCTTCATAAAAAGTTATTATTATAATTCTACATTTGAGTGTTATCCTCAATTAAATAGTCTCTCACAAAACAATGTGAATAATTTATTAGAAGAATCCCTATCATATAAAAGTGCTTATTGGATATGTCAAGATGGAACTGAAGTCAATCAAGAAAGTCAAACCTCTTGTAATACTTATGCAGGTTGGTTTACAATCGCAAATGAATTTTGTAAAGATAAATGCTCTTTAATTAATAATTCATGTGGTATATTAAATTTCATAATCGGTGAACAATGTAATAATATTGAACATGAATCCCCCCTAATATCTTATACCTTAGAAACAAATAAAAAAGTATATGAATATGGTGAAACTGTAAAAATAATTGGCACAGTAATCGGTACTAATAACTCTGAAGTAAAAACTTGGATTCAAACACCTGATAAAAAAATAAGATTATTAAATGTTAATAAAGAATGTGAACGATGCACTTTAATAAATTGTATTAACAAATGCTACTATACTAGTGAATATAAAATAGGTGATGAAACCTCATTTAGAAGCAATGAAGAAATAGAACCTCCTACACCAATAAGACAAGATACTAGTACTTCTACCAACATGATGACTGGATATGTTGTACTACCTAATCAAGTATATAATGTTTTTTCAAGAGCAATAACTATTATCAACAATACTGAATATGTTAATAATGCAACAACTTCTTTTGGTGTATCTATTAATGAGACTAATATTGAGCTAAAGGTTAACGCAAACGAATTACCTTTTGTGGCAGTCCTATTAAAGAATAAGGAAAAGCTACCTGTAGAGATCCAGGTTAAAGATATAAAAATCTATAAATATATAAATAATGAAAAAGTAGAATTAAAAGATTTATGTAATTCAAATATAAAAAATAGAGATGTAAATATAGGTTCTAATGAACTTATAGAGATTTCTAGTTGGAATAAAAAATTAAAAAATCAAGAAAATAATGAATGTAACTATAATGCAAACTCTGGAATTTACGAAGCTGAAGTTGAATACTCAATAAAAAATACTGATACAAGCATATTCAAATCTAAAACATTTTTAGTATTAGACCCTCAAGCAAATAGTTGTAATCCTGTTTGTAAAGCAATTTCTACTAATAATGAAGGATGGTATAATTCATGTACAGGTGTTTTATTAAAGTATGAAAAATGTAGTATTACCTCAAAAGAATACAATCAACCTAAAGAAAATGGAGAATATTGTTTAGCGAATAAAGAGTGTATTAGTAATAGTTGTTCTAATAATAAATGTACAAAGAAAGAAAGCATTTTAGATATTATAAAAAGATGGCTAAATGGTTGCACTCCAAGTGATGAAATATGTGATGGAAAAGATAATAACTGCAATAATTTAGTTGACGAAGGCTGTATATACTGTAGTGATACTGACAAAGGATTTAATGTATATACAAAAGGTATAGTCAATGGAAGAGATAATATAAATATTTATACAAAAACAGACAACTGCAGAGATAATTATAATTTAACTGAATTTTATTGTTATAAGGACATAGTTTACAATAAAACATATAGATGTCCTTATGGATGTAATGATGGAAGATGTTTAGAAACTAGTAATCCTAAAACAGTTAATGTAATGGTAATAAATATAGAACCAAAAATAAACGGAATCAATTTAACAAGATATATGAAATGGAATAGTATTGACTATTTAATTGATGGTTATATTAAAGACATTTATAATGCTAGTAATGGATATATCAAATATAAAGTTGTAAATTATACTTATAGTGATGAATTTCCAATTAAAAAAGATGGATTTAGATATAATGAAAATACTTATCTACAATGTTTGAATAATCATGAACTATGCCATATGCCTGATGAAGTTGATTATGAAATATTATTATCAAAATTTAAAGTATGTGATTTAGTTAATAAAGGTTTAATTACAGAAGTTTGGATTTTTAATGGACCATTTTTTGGATTTTACGAAGCAAATATGGCTGGTCCTGGTTGGGAGACAAACGGTCCTGTAATTGAAAATACAGATTGCTTAAAACCTGTTCATATTATGGGATTTAGTTATGAAAGACAAATTGAAGAGATGTTAGAAGACTTTGGACATCGTGTTGAGGGAACAATGGAATATTTTGTTTTTAATGAAATTCCAAATAACCCATGGAAAAATTTTACATATAATCATAATAGTAAAGAAAAATTAAAACCAATAGATGTGTTTGGTTGTGGTAATGTGCATTTTGCACCTAATAGTCACCAAGACTATGAATGGAGTAACAAAGAAACAGTAAAATCCAATTGTGATGATTGGTATAACTATCCAAATCTAAAAGGAATAGTTACTAATGTTAATTGCGATATTTGGGATTGTAATGCAAGAGAACATAAAAAATGGTGGCTTAAACATATACCTAATGCACCAGGAAAAACAAACGGTATTTCAAATAATTGGTGGGACTATTTTGTAATAACTAGATAAAAAATAAAAGGGAAAATAAAACAAAAAATATAAAATTTTAGGAGGAATTAAAAATGAATAAAAAATTAAAAACAAAAACTATTTTTTTATTTTTTATAATAAGTGTTTTTCTTATAACTTTTGTTTATGGACAAATTAGTAATTCACTATCAAGAATTGCTTGTACTAATGATGTTTTACAATGCACTGATGGAAGTTTTGTTACAAGAAACCCAAATAATAACTGCAATTTCTATCCTTGTCCTAATGAACAAGCAACAACCTCTTGTACAGACAGCGATGGTTTAGATTATCAAAAAAAAGGTTTTACTACATGGTATGTTAATAATGAAAAAATAACTTATGAGGACATGTGTGTATTACAAACAACAAACATAAACTATGAAAAAAAAGATTCTTGTAGCGGTAAAAATTGTTTTTTAGTTGAAAATTTTTGTAGTGATAATACTGCAAAAACAAAAATTATTTCTTGTGAAGATGGTTGCTCTGAAGGTTTTTGTTCATCTAAAATTCCAGAAGAACCAACCTGTCAAACTATTAAAAGTGAAATGATAATAGATTATGATGGAACTGGATATATATATTGTAATGTTTCTGTTTCTGGAAATTTTAATATAGAAAAAAGTTATTGTATGAGTGAAAAAGGTAAAATATCTTATTTAAGAAAAACTAGTACTAATAATTTATATTATACTATATTATATAATTTAGATCCTACAGAAGAGGTTAATGCATTTATAGTTACAAATACAGGAAAAACAATACTTTGTTTACCAACTTTAAATCAAAATAAGTTACATTTAGAAGGTGTTGAAGTAGAAGTACTTAATTCTAAGCAGGATGTTATTGTTAATGAATCTTTATTTATTCATGTATATTTTATAAATGATGGTGAATCTAATATTATATTACAAAAATTACAAGAATTTGTCCCAATGATTGTTGGTCAATCGTTATATAAAGTTAAAGATTTTCAAGGTATTTGGACAGATATTAATGGAAATGAATTAAATTATAAAAATTACCCCTATGGCATACCAAAAGGTGTAAAAGTAAAATATACCTTAAAAGGATATTTTACACAATCAGGTAATAATATTATATTAGCCTATTCAAAAGGTTCTAAAGTATCAAAAAATATAGAAGTTAAAGAATCTAACAATCAATACTTAAATAATTATTTTAGAAAAATTACATTTATATGTCAAAATGGTGTTTCTTATAGTCAAGGGAGTTTTTCATGTAAGTCATCTAGCGAATGGCTAAAAATTGCAAATTCAATTTGTAAAGAAAAATGTAAAGAAGATACTTGTGGTGTTGCCTCATATTACTTTGATTATGAATGCAAAGAAGAAAAAAAGGATAACATCATCTTTAAAATAAAAACTGATAAAGAATTTTATAACTATGGTGAAACTGTTAATATTTTAGGTATATTAGAAGGTTCAAAATATTTCGAAGTAAAAACTTATGTCCAAACCTCTGAAGAGATATATGAATTACCTGTAAATAAAAATTGTGAAAAGACTTGTATAGAAAACCAATGTAATATAATATGCTATTACAATAGTAATTATATTATAGGCAATAAATATCCTCTTGCTGAAATTTCTAAAGAAGAATTTAAAAATAAATATTTATCATCTCAAATAACAGGTTTAGTTGTTATGCCATCAAACAATTATAATGTGTATTCAGAAGCAAAAGACATTTCTAATAATATCTACCAAGCATCGACATCATTCAGCGTATATTTAAAAGAAGAAGATATATTATTAAATTTGAATTTAATTGAAGATGAAAATACACTATCTCTAAATGTATATAATCCTAATAATATTGAGGTTATAGCAAATATAGAAGATATTAAAATATATAAATACATAAATGGTGTTGAATATGAATTAGCAAAAAATTGTGAAAATACTGCCTTTAAAACACAATTTAGATTATATCCAAAGGAGAATACAAGATTTTATGTCTGGGATAAATATTTTTACATAACCAAAGATTCAAATTGTGAAAAAGTTTTAGCTGATAATGGTTTATATAAAATTGAAGTAATATATAATTTACAACAGCTTACACAAACAAAAAAAATAAGCAAAATATTTGAAATAAAAAAAAGTAGTAGTAATAGCAATAACAATAATTGCGAACTAAAATGTGCTGCAATAGGAACTGAAAAAGAAGGTTGGTATGATTCATGTACAGGAATTTTAGTAAAATATGAAAAATGCAGCAATTGTGATGGTTGTTATGTAAAAAATAAATGTCTACCCTATGGAGCTAGAATAAAAGAAGAGGGAATTGCTTATTATTGCTCTTTTGACAATAAATTAGAACTTCAAAAACAGAATGAAGAAAGATGCATAAATAACTTTGAATGTTTAAGCAATACTTGTTTAAATGAATTGTGCATTGATGTTTCAAAAGAAATAAACGAAACCAAAAGTTTAGTCCAAACAATTATAGATTTTTTACAAAAAATCTTTGGAAGAAAATAGAAATTTTATAAAAATTGTTGCATAACTTCCTTTACTTAATGTAAAGGAAATTTTTATTTTTTTCTTTTCTATTTTTGATTCTTTTTCTAAGTTATTTTTTAAATCATCTACACCATAATCTAAAACATTAATATCACTAGCACTTGTAATTAAATCTCTATAACTACCAAATGCTGTTAAATCTGGAATCTGTCTTATAACAAAATCACTTAATAAGATATTCTCTCTTTTTAATATTTTTTCATAAATTTCTGTAATTTCTTTCTTTTCAAATGAAGTATCAAAAGAAATTAAAGGAACTTCAATATTTTCAATTTTCTCATTAGTAAAAACAAATTTTTTTATTATCTTTTTTTTTGTTTCACCTAGATGATAATCAACCTCAAAATAACTTTTTACCTTTTTTTTAATATATTCTGCACAAAACTCATTAAATAAATAACTTTGAACAGAATTTATATACATTGTTAATATATTAAAAGGCATTTTTTTTATTGCTCCAACATAATCATTTTTATTAAGAGTTAAATATTTTTTAACTTCATTTGAATCAATTAATTCTGATGCTCTTTTAAAATCCTTTTTTATTAGAGAATATCCAATCTCATAATTATTCTTACTAAATCTTTGCTCATCAAAATAATTAATAAAATCAATATTCTTATGGGAATTTTTTTTATTATATAATTTAGCCAAAAGAAAGTCCATCTCTTTTTTAGATAAATCTCTTATAGTTATTGTAAATTTATTCCCTTTCAAACAACCTAATGAAATTGGCTCATTATAAAAACCTAAAAATTTTATTTTAAAAAAATCTCTTTCTAAATTATTTATTTTTTTATTTGTTTTTATTGAAAAATATTGTCTAGTAATTGCCTTTCTATCTTTATTTCCAGCATATGAAAAAAATTTTCTGTGAATTTTAAAAATCTCACTTAATTTTTGGATTACCTTTTCTGTATCATAATCTTTCTTTTCAAGCAAAAAAATTTGATAATCCCCCTTATCTAATAGATTTGTAAACAGAGGTATTTCTTCTACAATAAAATCCTCTGGAATTTGTTTAATTATCATAAAAAAAAGAAATAAAAAGAAGATAATAAAATTATCCTAAGCATATTTAATAAACATTTATTTAAAATAACTATCTTAAAAACTTCAAAAATTTTTCAAAAATACTAATTTTATTTTGTTTCAAATCTTTTTCAATAAATTCATTAACATATGCTTCCTTTTTTTTATCACTTAAACTATTTACAAAATCATTTAATAACATTTTTTTTCCAACATTATCAAATTGTTCTAATTTTTGGTTATAACTTGTTTCAGAAAAAGTATTATGTTGTCCAAAAGGCAGTAATGGAGGTGGTGGCATTATCGGTTTTTTTGTTATTGAATCTTTTTCTATTTCTAAAGTTTTGTCTTTATTAAAATTATTTGATATTAAAGAATTTGACAAAAGTTCTTTATTTAAACTAAAATTTTGATTACTATTTGATAAACTGGAAGTATCTATTTTGTTAGTTAAAGTTTTTTGAAAATCTAAATTTTGAAAACTTAATATTTTCTTAAAGTCAATATCCTCTAATTTTTCAAAGATATGAAACTCTGGATTAAATTCAATCTGCCTATTTGAGAATATCTTGTTATCATTTGTATTAGTGAGATTATAAAAATTATTTTGCAACTCATATTTATATAAATCATATAACTTATTACCTAATTTTAATATTCCCTTTTTATTTTTATTAAATTTCTCATGCAATAATACATAATTTAGTTTTTCGGCTATCTTTTCTACAGCTTCTTTTGAATTTTTAGCGTTTCTTAACTCATCAGCTAACTCCTTATCTAAAAAAACATGCTCTATCCAATTTGAAAAATGATTTTCTTTTTCATTGACATAAGAAAAATAAAAATCATCACCTCTTTCTTGTAATTCTTTTTTTAATTCATACAAATTTTTTAATTCTCCAAAATAAGTTTTAAAAGTTTTTTCTAGAGGACAATCTCTATTAATAAGAAATTCATCATACATTTATCCCACCAATTCATGTTAAAAAACATAAATTATTAAATCTATCGATTTTTAAAAATTTAATCTAAAAAGTAAAAATATACAATAGCTTTATAAAAAAGATATTAAAAATATAAAAAATAAGAAAAATTTATTAAATCAAAGTTTCTATTAAAAAATATTAGCATTAAAAGAATAATTATAAAAGCATAATAAGTTTTATAAATGACTTAAAATTCTAAAAGGTTGATAAAAATGGCAGGTACAAAATTAGCTTCAGTAAGTAGCCTTAAAAAAGGCAGCTATGTTGTTATTGAAGGTGCAGCTTGCATAGTTCAAGATACACAAACATCAAGGCCTGGAAAACACGGCCATGCAAAAACAAGAATATTAGCTGTTGGCATGTTAGACGGAAAAAAAAGAGATGTTGTTATGCCAGGACATGATAATGTTGAAGTTCCTATTATTGATAAACTAGATGCAAATGTTTTATCTGTTAATGGAGATGTTGCTAATGTTATGGATATGCAAACATACATGACTTTTGATCTAAAAATCCCAGAAGAATTAAAAGATAAAGTCAAGCCTGGTGTTAATATAATTTATTGGGACATATTAGGAGAAAAGGTAATGAAACAATTAAAGTCATCTGAGTAAAATAATCAAAAATAGAGTTTAAAAATAAAATAATAATAAATTGAAAAACAAAAAGGTGTTAAAATGGTTAAATTCCCTGAAGCTGAAAAAAGAATGTTTAAAAATTTATTTATATGCAGAGATTGTAATTCAAAAATCAGAGCACCAAATTTAAAGGTTTTAGCTAAAAAAGTGACTTGTAAAAAATGCGGAAGCCATAATTTTAGGCCTGTTAGAAAAAAATAAATTGAAAAATGAGTTTTTTAAACAACTTTTATTCTGTTTTAGATCAATATAAATTTGTAATTTTATTTTATTCTGCACTCCTTTTAATAATATATTTAAATAGAAAAAAACTCAAAGAAGAAGCACCCTTTATTTATCTATATAGAACAAAATTTGGCATAAATTTTATGAAAAAAACTAGCGAAAAATTTAGAGACATAATCAAAATTTTAGGATATATAGGAATCTTTTTTGCATACCTTGGAATTATAATTGTTTCTGGATTATTAATAAAAAATGCATATGAAATTATAATTCAAAAACCAGGTGCAATTGGGGGTAGTCCTGTTATTCCTGGTTTACCTATTGCTGGCTTGGGAATAACTTTTCCACTAATTATCGGTTGGATAAGTTTATTTATTATAATGATTGTCCATGAATTTTCTCATGGTATTGTTGCAAAAGCACATAATGTAAAAATAAAAAACTCTGGAATTGCATTTTTTGGCCCAATATTAGGCGCATTTGTAGAGCCTGATGAAAAAGATCTTAAAAAGCAACCTGATGAAGTTCAATTATCCATATTTTCAGCTGGGCCAATATCAAATGTAGTTTTATGGATAATATGCATAATTATTTTAATTGGGTTAAGCAATGTTGTTTTAAGCATGACCTATAGTGATGGTGTCAAAATAGGAATAATCAAAAATGAAACACTTCCTGCATATAGTTCTGGAATAAAAGATAATTCAATCATAATAAAAATTAATGAATATAACATAAAAAATAGAACAGATTTAGAATTTGCTTTAGAAAATTTAAAACCTAATCAAGAAACAAACATTTTAATAAAAGAAATTGATGAAAACAAAAAAGAAATAAAAAAAGAATACAAAATAATTCCAACTATACATCCGAAAAATGAAACAAAAGCATATTTAGGAATACTAATTCTAGAAGAACAAAGAACATTAAAAAATAATAATCAATTTAATAATATAATCTACAAAATATTATTATGGTTTTATGAACTATTTTCATGGACATCTTTTATTAGCATTAACATTGGATTAATTAATTTATTTCCAATTTTTATAACAGATGGTGCCCAAATGCTAAGAAAAAACTTTGAAACATTATTCAAAAATAATAAAGAAAAAGGCCTATTAATCTGGAAAAATATTAATTTAATGGGTTTAATAATCATTGGTATATTAATTCTTTATAATCCTTTAAGAAACTTATTTAATATTTTAATTAGCATCATATTCTAAATAGATTATAAAATAATCTCAATAAAAAGAACAAATAAAATAAATGAGGCACGCCCAAGAATCGATACCTTGCTTAAGCAATAATTGCCTTGACTTCTTCTCCATCCCGCTACCCTGAAAGCACCCATTTTTTTGATTATCACTGCTCCCTTCCGGGCCTGATGAGGTTCTCAAAAAAACAGGTCAATCAGGACAGGACTTCTCAGTTGAAGCCAAGATTATTGCTTAAACAAAAATACCTTTTCCTGGGCTTCGGCTCCCTCTTACATCCGTTTAGGGTTACAGGGCAGGACGAGCACCCCAGCCTAGCCTCATAAAAATATAAAAAGAGGATATTTTTAAAGATTACCTAAGCTAATGCATTATAAAAATTAGCAAAATGCTTTCCTAGTAAAACCCTTTGTTCTGAATATCTACCCCAATAACTTGGATGGTAAGTTGCATAAATAAAAGAATCCCTATAAATAATAACCATTCCTTTATCTAACTTTAAACTTTCTCCTTCAATATTTAAATTTAAAACAGAGGACAATGAATCTAAAACAGGCCTACCCCACGTAATTAAAACCTTTGGATTAAAACTATTAACTATATCAAAAAGATGTAATTGAAGACATCTCTTTAATTCTTTCTGTGTAGGAGCATCATCAACACTCTTTTTTAAACACCTATAGGAATTAACAAAAAATATATCTTCCATAGACAAACCAGAAACTCCTAGAAAATATTTTATAAAATACTTTCCAGTTAAGGAATTTGTAAAGGGTTCTAACCAATTATCATCAATTACACGATAATCTGCAAAATGACCTAAAACAAGAATTTTAGTTATATCTGAATTTTTTCCTTTATATCCTAAAAAAGAAGTTGGGATAATATTTTCACATAAATCACATAAGGGCATATTCTTTTAAAAAAATAATTAATTTAAAAATTTATAAACTAAAAAACTATAAAAAGTTAATATATTATTGCAACAACAACCCTTTTTATTTGATTAAACCTTATTTTTCCAGGGTCATTTCTTTGATTATTGTCACCTTTTGCTATTGCATACCATCCTTTCTCATCATATCCAATTTCTATTACTCTATGGATAATAATTCCATCTGCATAATCTGAAACATAAGAAATAATATCTCCTACATGAATATCTGCTTCTGTCTTTGGTATAACCTGAATAGCATTTGCACCCACATCAATAACTGGATCCATACTATTTGTATCTGTAAATTTAGACCATTGTGGATTGTCAATAGTTATTATAACTTTATCTTTTTCCACTCTTATTTTATCTTCTGTAATTCTGTCATAAGGACTTGGCTTTTCTTCTGGTGTTCCTACAACTCTAGCAACTATATTTCCATCTTGTGCTTTTTCTATTATT
Source organism: Candidatus Woesearchaeota archaeon (assembly GCA_038874655.1). Classification (GTDB taxonomy): domain Archaea; phylum Nanobdellota; class Nanobdellia; order Woesearchaeales; family GW2011-AR15; genus JAAXVZ01. Next base: position 93,066 of record JAVZBY010000003.1, read on the forward strand.
GTTGTTGTTTGTTTAACTGATTTATCTTCTATTAAATAACTAAAAGTTATTGTAGTAAAAACACCTAACATAAACACAAATACAAGTAGAAATAATAACCTTAACCTAAACCTATCAAAGTAAATCATAATTACTAAAAAGTAGTATCAATTTATAAATTTTTCTTTTTTTACTATTAAAAAGTAATAAATAATTAAACACTATTAAAAATTATCTTTAAAAATAAAGAAAAAACTATTTTAATTCTATCCCTAATTCTTTTATTTTTAGTAAAATTTTAGTTATTATATCTTTTCTTTCTAAATAATCTGATCTAAAAACAATAGTCATAAAAATCCCATCTTTATCACTATTTAAAAAAACTTTACAATTGTAATTTAAAAACTCTTTTTCTAATTTTTTTGAAATAACTTCAAAATTCTTTGGAATAGATTTTAAATAAAGATTTACTTTATCTAAAACATTTTCTCTGCCAAAATTAATAATAGGTTTTTCTATAAATGTCCTATTAGGAACTCTTATAAAATCATCTCTATGGGTAGGTGTATTATCCAATAAAACATAAAAAGTTCCTATGTGTTGAACTTTTCCTTCTTCATCACCAATTTTTATATAATCCCCAATTCTAAAAGGTTTCTTTGTAAGAAGCATAAACCATATTATATAAGATAAAATAACCTCTCTTATGGCAAAAGCAAATCCTGTTGTTGCCAAACCTAATATAACTGATAAATTATTCAATGAAAATCCTAGCTTAATTAAAACAGCTGAAAACGCAATCAAATAAATGACAAAACTATAAAACTTTTGTAGAAATAAAATTTGTTCAATATTATCTTCTTTTGATAAAAACCCTATAAAAATTTTTGAAGTAAATCTTATAAAAACACTTGACAAAAAAAATGCCAATGCTATAAAGATTATTAATTTAATAATATTAGAGATATTTCCAGGCAAATAATAATATTTATTATTCAAATAAATTATTAACTGAAAAATTGCTAGTATAACAAAAAACAAAATAATTGCTCTATTAATATTTGTAAATTTGATAATATCATCAACTTTTCTATTAATGTTATTATTAAATTTATCTTTAATTGAATTACTTTTTTCAGTTTCTTTTTCCATATTGTTGTTCATAAATTTAATTAAAAAGACATCTTTTTAAATTTATTCTTTTAAATAAATAAAAAAAAACAAATTTTAAAATAAACAATGTTTTCAAAATAAAATGACAGATTTAGAAAAAAAAAGAGAAGATACTATAAAAGAATTTTTAATCAAAATAAAGGATAACTCACTAAGAGATTTAATTTTAAAGGCCAATTCTATTTATAATCAAAATTTTGAAAATATTACATGGTTTGAAAGAGCAATTTTCATTTCTTGGTTTTGTGCTAAACCAACATGCAAATTTTGTTACATGTATACAATAAAAGATAGAATAAAAAAACCTTCTTATGCTAGAAGAAGATTAGAATCAATTTTAGCAGAAACATTAATTACAAAAATATATGGTTGGGAGATTGGTTTTTTAAGTGCTGGCATATCCTCTTGGTCTACAAAAGACCTAAAAGAAGTTCTTTCAGGAATGCATAAAATAACAAAAAAGAAAATTTGGCTTAACTTAGGCACTTTAAGAGAAACACAAATTAAAGAATTATTGCCCTATGTAGAGGGTTTAACAGGCACAGTAGAATGTGTAAATGAAGAATTAAGAAAAGATATTGTTCCAGATAAACCTTTAGATAAGATTGATGAAATGTTTAAAATTGCTGATAAATACAATTTAAAAAAAACAATAACAATTATAATTGGTTTAGGTGAAACAATAGAGGATTTCCCAAAATTAGAATATTTAATAAAAAAATGGAATTTAGATAGAATAAACTTTTATAGATTAGTTCCTCATGAAAACACTATTTTTAAAAAAGGACCTGAAACTGAATATTATATAGAATGGATAGCAAAAACAAGAATTTCTTTTCCTAAATTAATTATAGTAAGCGGCTCTTGGCCTGATAAAACAGAAGAAATTCCTCTATTGTTGTTAGCAGGGTCTAATTCTATAACTAAATTACCTGCAATAAAAAACTTTGGAAAAAAACCTGCTTATGAAATTGAAAATGGCTCTAAATTAGTTGGCAGAGAATTTATTGGAACTTTAACCAAATATAAAAAAATCAATTTAGATAAAGAATTAAAAGATATTGATTTTAAAGAAGAACTAAAAGAAAAAATAAAAAAAGCTTACTTAAAATATGAAAAAAAATTAGGCAAAACTGAATAGATCATATTTTTAATAATTTATTATAAACTTTTAAATTAGCAAAATTTATATTCTAATTAGTATTAATTATTATTATGGGAAAATCACCTAGTCATAAAAAAACTCATGTTGTTATTCCAAAATGGGCTATTCTTCAAGATAGATTAGCAAAAAAACATTATCCTAATTGCAGAGGCACTTTTCCAGATTGTCCTAAGATAATAAATGAACAGCCTGCTCAACAATGTTTAACTTGTCCCTTTTATAAATAATAATTATAATTTAATTATAATTTAACACTGGACACTAGACATTTTTCTGTAAAATATATAAATTACAATTATTTTTAAAAGTTAATGCCTTATTCATTAAGTCCTTCAACCATAAATCTTTTTTTAGATTGTCCTAAATGTTTTTGGCTTCAATTTAGAAAAAATATAAAAAGACCTGAGGGAATTTTTCCCTCATTACCTAGTGGAATAGATAGAATATTAAAAGAACATTTTGATTCATATATTGAAAAAAATGACATTCCACCTGTTTTAAAAAAACACAATGTTGATGCAAAGCTATTTTCTAATTTAGAATTATTAAATAAATGGAGAGATCAAAAAATTGGATTATCTTTTACTGATAATAAAGGCAATATTTTAAGAGGTGCTGTTGACAATCTATTAATAAAAGATAATAAATTAATTGTTTTAGATTATAAAACCAGGGGTTATGAAGTAAAAAATGACACTCATGAACATTATAGAGTTCAATTAGATTTATACAATTTTCTTTTAAGAAAAAACGGATATGAAACAGAAAATTATTCTTATCTATTATTTTATCATCCTGATAAGATAGTAGAGAATGTTTTTTTATTCCATACACATTTAGTTAAAATTGATGTTAATATAAAAGAAGCTGAAAAAATATGGAAAGATGCACTTAAACTACTTGATGAATCTATGCCAAATTCATCTGAAAATTGTGAATATTGTAAATACAGAGAAACAAAAATTGACACAAATCTAAAAGATTATTATTAAAATCATAAATTATATTAAAATTAAAAAAATAATTATTAATTTATACAAATTTTTTACTTTATACCAATTTTCTTTTTCAAAAAATCTAAACTAACTTCTTTATATTGCGCAATTTTTAAATTTAATTCCTTTAAATTTAAATCATTAATAGAAATTCTTTCTAATTTCAAAACTTTATTATTTATAGCCTCAAATATTTTTCTAACCTCTCTTTTTTTACCCTCATTTAATGTAATAAGCAATTTTCTTTCTGAAATCAATTTTATTTTAAATGGCTGTGTTTTATATTTCATATATTTTCCATCGATTTCAACATTTATAACTACACCTTGTTCTATTTCTTTGACTTTCTTTTCTGTTATTGGTTTTTCTAAAACAACATAATAAGTTTTTTTTATATTATACTTTGGATGTGCTATCTTAAAACCGAGTTTTCCATCATTAGTAATGATTAACACCCCTGATGTATCTTCATCTAATCTGCCAACACAAAACAAAGTTCTTTTTATTTTTTCCTCTACATCCAACAAATCAAAAACACTTTTCTTTTTATTATGTATATCTAAACTTGTTAATCTTGTAGATAAATAACCAACAGGTTTATTTATAACAAAATAATATTTTTTATCAATTATATTTAATATTTTACCTTTGTATTTAACAACCTTTTTTAATGGATTAAATCTATACATAGGATTAACAATTATCTGATCATCTACACTAACAAATCCATTTTTAATTTCATTTATTAATTCTTGTTTATTTTTAAATACTCCTGTCCTAGAAAGAAATTGATGTAAATGAATTTTCATAAAAAAATAGAAAAAATATTAATTTAAAAAGCTTATATAAAAAGCGAAAAAATCAATTTATCATAATATTATCAATATATTGTTCTATCTTTTTGTCATCCATTATTAAATTTAAAATAAATTTAAATTCACCTAAATTATAACTTGGTTTATAATTTTTATTAATTCCTGGTTGATAGAATCCATTAGTTATTAAGAAATAATTGCTATTATCATTTTTTTCTGCTTTAATTAATAAAACATCTCCTTTTTCCAATATAACATAATTTTTATCTTTATTTTTCAAATCATTACTAACATCTAAATTATTTAGATAGGCACTATAAGTTATTTCTTTTACCTCTGGTTTTTCATTTGTATAATCAACTGCAATATAATCTATTGCATATATCCCTTGATAAAATTCAATTTTAATTTTATCTGTTTTTATATCTTCTAAATCAATTATAAAATCTTTCTGTGAAAAAGTAATAAACTCATCAACAAAAACCCATTTATCATCAACATATGCATAAACCTTTCCATATCCATACTTTTTTAGTTTATTTTGAATTATATCATATATAATATCATAATTTAATAATTTATATATGGTTGGTAATATACCATTAATATCCTTTTCTGATAATTTATATTCAAAAACACCAATCTTATCAGTCATGCTTGCAGAAATAATTAATTTTGCATTTTCTTGTTTTTTTGGTAATGTTAGAATTAAATAATCAAATTTATCATCATTAAAATTATTATTATAATTTTGTTTAATTTTTTCTATATTTGTAGAATAAGCTTTTACATTATAATCTGTTGATTTTATTATTCTCAGTTTATCTACATCAATAGAAGGTGAAAAATACCCTGCATCTTTTCTTGATATTATGTTTGTACAATCATCACCCTCTTTTGTCTCACATAAAACCTTTTCAGGATTTTTTATTGAAACAACATTTCCTTTATTTGAAATATAACTATTTTTATCAGACTTTAAAAGTTTTATATTATCTAAATAAGTTCTTTCATTTAAATGTTCTTTTATAACAATTGATTCAAAATAATTATTCAAATTTGTATAATAATAATCATTATTTTCAGAATACTTTAAAACAAGCAAATCCTCTTCTAATATTTCATTTCCTTTATCATCAATACTATAAACATAAGGACATGATCCAGTATTTGTTTTTTGATTGTTTTGTGTATTTTGATTAGTTTGTGGAGATTCACATTGGTAAATTGGTTGTAATTCACAAATACTTTGACAAATTTTTATTATTCCTGGACAATTACAATCATTTTCTTTTGCCCATATTCCATTTCCTGTCCATAGATTTTTTTCATTTATGTGCGGACAACATAGATTATATTGTGTTTTATAACATAAAGGATAGCATTTATTGTCTCCTGTACAATAACCCATTATACTTTCCCATGTTTTTTGAACACAATAACCATTTGTTTTTTGATTAGGATCGTTTGGATTATAAATATAACTAGAGTCTCCTTCTTTTATAGATAAATCTAATTCTATTATACTTTCACAACCATATTTTTCTGATAAAGTTAATTTATTTAAATTAAGGTCATATAAATCATTATTTCTTTTACAGCTTTCTGTTTCTTTATACCCAACTACTTTGCAATTATTAGTATTGCCACAATTTTCTTGACATAGTTCATAGTCATATTTTGGTGAAAGACATTTATATAGATAAAACCCAACATTCATACATGTAAATCTTTGATTAATAATACAATCCTGTGGAAAATCTTTACTTATTTCATTACAATTTATTTGTTTTACATAACATTCATCATTCTCATTTCTAGGTTTTCCATTAATATAACCACAATACGGGTCCATTTTATTCTGTGCAACACAATTAAAATAATTCACATCCCTATTACAACCCAAATCATAAAATCTACTTTCTTGATTTTTATTATTAAAATCATTTTTTAATTCATTATAATAATCAAAAAAATTTTTCCAATTTTCATTTATATTAAAATTATCATTTAATTGATTAGCACCATTTGCAATAAAGTTTAAAACTTTAAAAAATTCATCTCTAATTCCAAAAATTGTTAAAGCTCTATCTAAAAAAGACACTGTCCAGGATGTTGCATCCATTCCTGTTATAAATTGACAAACCCCTTTAACATCGCCTGCAACAGAACAAGGTGGCATATTTGGATTTTGACTGCAATAATTTAATCCTTCCTTTGCTGTATTTAAAACACATCTACATGCTGAACTTAAACCTACTGCATTTATATTTTGACAATTCCTATTTAGGTTATAAATTCTTTGAGTTTCCACAGATAAAACATTGAAGCTTAATAAGGATAATATAAATATTGTAATTAATCCATAAAAAACCACTTTTCTTTTCACTTTAACCACCCATAAAAATAACTTTTTCACAACCTTCTTTAACATCTTTATTTAAAGGTGTACATATTTCACATAAAGAAGTTTCTTTTTCATCTGTCCAATCAACTAGTTGTGGTTTTCCATTAACTAAATCACATTTCTTTTTAATTTTACAAAAAGCACTTCCTAGCATTTCATAATTGCATAAGCACTCTTCTTCATTAACCATTTCATCTGAAGTCATATAAACACCATTACTTAATTTACATTTTCTACAAGAAAACAAACCCTCTTCATAAACAAACTTAGCAGTTTCATTATCATTACAAACATTATTTATAGTGTAATTTTCAATTCCAATACCATTAAATTTTATTCTGACACCACAATTAGCACAAAAACCTTCATCTGGTTCTTTAACATTTATAGAATTTATAATAACACCAAAATTATTATCCTTCATTAAATTATAATTTAAATTACATTTAGAACTATTCTCAAGACCATTATAAATAGAAACTATTTCAACCTCTTTATCTTCAAAAATACATGCATTTCCATTATCCATAAAATTCAATTGTAAAATAAAACCATCGTTATTTCCATCTTCAACTTTTCCACCTATACACTTTTTATTATTATAACCTATTATTTTTTTTCTAACCTTTTCATACAAACTAGAATCTTGTGGACAAATGCTTTGTTCTTTATAATTAAATATATAATATTCTTTAGCCCAGCATTCTTGCTGACTTAAAGGTTTATCTAAGCATGATTCTGGAATTCCATCATTATTATTATCTGTACAACAGCAATAAACATTAACTAATGCTTCTTCTTCACAAAAATCTGTGCCATCAAAAAAATATTTTTCTTTATCTAAAACCTGTTTATTTAGTTCTATTTTTGCATCATCATTTTTTAAAATTTTTAAAAACTCTTCTCTTGTAGGGCTAATTGTTTCATCATCATTTATTAACCAAAATGGCTCTTTTTTATTTTCAATAACCTCATTTCTACAAAAACCTAAAATAAAATCATTATATCTTTTAACAAAATCTTCTTCTTTTTCATTATCTTTTTTAACTAAATTATAACCATATTTCTGTTGAAATAATGCTGGAACATCAATAATATTATTATTAGATTTTTCATTACAACCCAAAACAATAGCAAATTTTGTAAAATGATTAACTTTTGTTATTAATTTATTATCTTTTAATTCCGATTTTAATCCTTTCCAGATCTTAGATTTTTCATCCCAATATGCTATTGTTGCTTGACTTAAATCAAAAAAGTCATTATTAGGCAAATCTAGCTCTAAATCCAAAGGTTGGTTAAAACTTAAACCATCTGGCAAGAATTCATAAACATTGCTTACAACAATATCATTTTTTAAATTATCAAAATTTTTATCAACAACCTTTACAGATAAGATATCATTTATTCCAGAATTTTTCTTTATGAATAATCTAGCTTGTTTATCTGCTGAAAAAATAATTCCTTCATAATTATTATTTATTTTATAGCTGTTAGTTAAAGGAACATTAATAAAAAATGAATCAATTTTATAATTTTCATTATCTTTAGTTATCTGAATATAATAATCAACATTTACAAAAAATGAATCTTCGCTAATTTCGATATTTATTTTAGGTTCTGAATTTATTACATTATATCCTTTATTTATATAATATGAAAATAGGTCATTACCACAATTTCTAATTTTTGTATTCAAATATAAACTATTCTTATTATAATTTAAACCATTTTCCTTAATAGATTCATATACTTTTGTTTCAACACAACTCTTTAATTCTGTTAAAATATTATTTTTAAAAGAAACTTCTGTTTTTTGAAAATATGGTTTTCTATTAAAAGATAAAAATATAACTGCTGATATAATCACAATTAATCCAATAATAAAAAAAATTGTTATTTGTGTTTTATTTTTCATCATCTACGATAAATAAAAAAAAAACATTTAAAAATTTTATTGTTAATAAAAAAACAAAAATAAACTAACGAAAAAAAATATTATTGATAAAAAACATTAAATTAAAAAAACCTCATTTTTAGAGAATCTATATTTTTTTCTTGGTTTATCATCTGCATAACCAATTGGCAATAAAACACTAGGCACTAAATTATCTGGTAATTTTAAAACTTCTTTAAATTTATCTGGCATAAATCCTTCCATAGGACATGAATCAAAACCTAGTGATTTTGCTCCTAACATTGCAAAACCTAATGCAATATAAACTTGCCTTTGCGCCCAGCTTAATTTTTGTTCTTCATTCATTTGAGAAACAAAACCTCTCATCATATTAACATACTCTGTTGCATTAGGAAATGCCTTCGCTAACTTATCTATGTTTTTTTCTATATCCTTATTTGCGCAAAAAACTAGTAAATGACTACAAGTTATTATTTGAGGTTGATTAAACCCAAATTGCAATAATTTTTCTTTTGTTTCTTTATCCTTTACAACCTTTATTACCCAAGGTTGTATATTAAAAGAAGATGGACTATATCTTATAATCTCAAACAATTCTTTTACTTTTGATTCAGGAATCTTTTTTCCATTAAACTTTTTTGTTGCATATCTACTTAAAACAATATCTTTAAAATTCATATTAATCACCTATTTTCTAAAATAATAGGTTATTTAAAAAAATTATATTTAACTAAATAAATTAAAAGTTTTCAAAAAAAATAACTTTTATAAAAATTTAAAAAAGAAAAAGTTTAAAATTAGTATAAAAAAGATTTTTATTCCAAATACCCTATAAATGTTTGCTCAAATAAAATTTCGTTTTTACTTGTTCCGTGTTTTTTTGTAAATCCTTCTTGAAATTGATCTGCTGTTCCACAATATTTTAATATTGCATCAACTCCACCTGGGTGTTTTCCTAAATACTGTGTTACATCATAAACCTTTTTATCATATGCAACCCAACAGTCATTTCTTGAGTTATGCTTAGATAATTCACTTAAAGAAATTTTTTCATTATTCCTATTTTCTTGAATATTGTTTTCTTGATTATTTTCTTGAACATTATTGTTTTCTTGAATATCATTATTTTTATCATTATTATTTGTATATTCTATAATTTGTTGTTGGTTTTCTTCATTAGAATTTGTTTCTATTTTTTTAGCATCTTTCTCTTCATTTATAATTGATTTTTCTTGAACATTTACACATGCACTAACAAATAAAACTAATACTAAAAGTAAAAAATATTTATTCATTAACATCACCCTACAAAAAGAAAAAAAACAAGTATTATAAAACTTTTGTTTAATTATTCATAATTCATCAAATAACTTAATTGCTTTATCTTTTATTACTAATAAGAAAGGTGCCAATTTTGGGCCTTTTTCTTTGCCTAATAAAACCAAATATGCAGCTTTAAATAATTCTTGTGGCTCAATATTTACCTCATCTCTTGCAATAGTATAAAATTCATTAAATAAAGTTTGTTCTGTCCATTTGCCATGCTTTAATCTTTGAGCAATTAACTTTAAAGCTTGTTTTTGCTTATCTGTTAATTTTTCTTTATTCTCATCTAAAAGTTTCTCTTGCAATTTGAATTTATATTGTTCATCTGCAAATTCATTTACCCATTTTCTTGCAAACTTTAGCCTATCTTTTACATAATTAATTTCTTCTTTTGTCGCATCTTCATATATATGGCCAGATTCCTTTAATTTTTCAATAATGAGATCATCATTTTCAAATAATTGAACCATAACAGATGCATGTATCAAAGATATTTGTGGTGGACATCTTTCTGGAATTTTTCCAACATGACTTAACTCATAAATTCTTTTTTGTTTTATTGCTTCTTTTTCATCTACTTTTTCTAAACCAAAATATATTCTTTCTGCTTTATCATATCTCTCATATAAAAGTATTAAATCATTAGTTCCATATGGATCAAAATCTATAACTGCATTAGGCCTAGTTCTTATTAACAAATATCTTAACATTTTAGCAGGTGCAAAATTAATGCTCTCTGCAAAACCAATTCCTCTTCCTTTAGAAGTGGACATCTTTTTTCCACCTACTGTAAAGAACTCATAACCAGGACCTTCATTATAGCCATTGCTTGGATATGGCGGTGGGTAATTAAAAACATCAACAGATATTCTACAAGCAGCTGTTCTTGAACCACCTTTAGTAAAATGATCTTTTCCTGCTGTTTCAACTATAACTCCTTTAGATGGCCATTTTGCTGCCCATTCAACTTTCCATGGAAATTTACCATTTCCATTATAGGGGCTAATCCACCCTTTATAGCCACAGCCTGATGCCCAAGCCACAACACCATCTTTGCATTCAAAATAAAGCAATTCTTTTTTAGAATTCCATTCTAATGCAATTGTAGTTGCTATTTTTCCACAATTTGGACATCTAACATTAAAAGGTAATTTATTTGCTGCTGCAACTTCTTCACCATATAAATCTGCAAAAATCTTTTGAATTTTTTCTGCATTATCCAATGCAATTTTTATTGTTCTATTAAAAGTGCCTTTTTCATATTCTTGGCCTGTGCTTTCTAATTCTGCCTCAATTCCAAAATCTGGAAACAAATTTGTGCATTGTTTAAAATAATAGTCCCCATAACTCTCATATCCCTGCATTGGACTTGGAATATATCTAAATGGAATACCCATATATTTTTCATATTCTTTTTTATCCAAATAAGAGGGAATTTTATCCATAGGATCCATATCATCTGAACTTAATACAAATCTAGCATTTTTTCCCTTGCTTCTTAATGCTTTTGCAATAGCATCATGGATAATCCAACCTCTTCCAGAACCAATATGAATTATTCCTGAAGGTGTTTTTTCATCATAAACAAAATAGCCATTTTTATCTACTAATTTTTTCAACTCGGGATTATTTTCAACCCTTTCAATAACTTCATCTGCAATTTGGTCTGCCCAGTGTTTTACATCTTCGCTCATAAGAAAATGAAATAATGCAATAATTATAAATATAACTATTAGCTATTAAAAAATTTATATAAAAAGCAAAAAAACAAAAAATGACACTAATCTTATCTTATGCAGTAAAACCCTCAAAAAAAATAAGAAATATATCTAACTTAGAGACTTTTATTGAAAATTACAAAAAAAGTATAGAAAGATTAAAAGATACTAATTTAGAAGTTATCCTTTCAGAAAATCATAATCAAAATATTGATACTATGTTCCTTTTTATTAATTATGCTCAAAAAAAAAGATTTTTTTGCAGATATCTTGGTTTGGGTTATACCATATATACTGAAAATGACTTAAAGCAAATATTAGACTTTTTAAAAATAAGAAATCCTTTGTGGAATCCTGAAATCAAATTAGACATTAATATAAGAGAAATAGAAAATGATCTTAATAAAAAGTTAAAAAAACCTTTTTATTATAAAATTAATCAAGGCTCTATTTTAATCCCTAGCCAAACTGCATTAAACTTTTATTTAGATTATTTATATTATAGAAGTTTAGAAATTCCTCAATAAATTTAATTATAAGGTTATTTGAGAAAATGAATTTTAAAAAAAAATTAACTAAAAAGATTATTTCAATTAATAACCTTTTCAATAATACTAACTGCCTCATCAACATTTTCTTTACTAAAAATTATAGGTGGTAATAATCTCAAAATATTAGACAATGTTGGAATTACAATTAATCCATTATCCTGCAGTTTCTTTGTGTATTCTGTATTTTTTGTTTTTAATTCGATTGCTATCATCAATCCCTTTCCTCTAACTTCTCTTATTACAGATTTATTTAAATTTTTTAATTTATCCAAAAAATAATTTCCTACCTCTTCAGCATTTTTTAATAAATTATTTTTTTCAATATAATCTAAAACAGCAATTCCTGCTGCGCTTATCAATGGATTTCCGCCAAAGGTATTTGTATGACAACCTGGATATAATTTTTCAGAAACTTTATTATTAATTAAAACAGCACCAGCAGGCAAGCCTCCTGAAATGCCTTTTGCCAAACACATTATATCTGGTTTAATTCCAAAATGCTCAATAGCAAATAATTTTCCTGTTCTTCCAAAACCTGTTTGAATCTCATCTACAATTAATAAAATATTTTTTTCATCGCAAATTTTCCTAACTTCTTTAAAGAAAGTATCACTTGGCAATCTAATTCCTCCTTCTCCTTGTATTGGCTCCAATATTATTGCTGCAGTTTCCTCAGAAATAATTGATTTTAAACTTTCAATATCATCATAACTAAAATGATTTACATGTTGTAATAGAGGCAAAAATGGCTCATTATACTTAGGCATTGTTTTTGTTAAGCTTAAAGCTCCAATTGTTTTTCCATGATAGCCCATTTTTGCAGCTAAAATTTCTTTCTTTCCAGTAAACAAACGAGCAAATTTGATTGCTGCTTCAACTGCCTCTGCTCCGGAATTACAAAAAAAAACTTTATCTAAACCTGCTTTTTCACATAACTTCTTTGAGAAAATTGCTCTTTTAGAGTTCATATAACTCCCATGCAAGTTTGTTATTAAATCTAATTGCTCAATTATAGCTTCTTTAACTGCCTTATTATTATGGCCTAAAACATTGACACCCATATTAGAAAAACAATCTAAATATTTTTTTCCATTATTATCATATAAATAAACACCCTCTCCTTTTTCAATAAACAAACCTCTGTTTCCATATGTTGGTGCAACATAAGTATTATGCATATTTGCTAATTCTTCATAATCAAAATTATTTTTATTGAAACTCATTTTCTATCACCTTTTTATTTTATATTTTTATTTTCTAATATTTTTATCTCGTTTTTCAATTCTTATTATTTATTTCTCATTTAACTAATTTTTTGTGATAATTGTTCCATTTTCATTTAAAGCATTCATCAATGGACTTTCAATTCTGCCGTCTGCCAAAATAATCTTTAAATTTGGATTAATATACTCTGACTCAAACAACTTTTTTATAGCATAAATTTTTCTTTTCATTCTTCCCTCAACTTTCTGTTCCATTATTTCCAAATCACTGAAATTTAATTTTTTAATTAGTGTATTTTCATCATTTTTATCCTCTAAAAAACCTCTTGCTTCTATAAAACTTATAATTAAATCTGCATTTAATTTTTCATTCAATAATGAAACAATATCATCATTTTCTGTATTTATTGCAAAATTATTTTCATCTAATATAGGAATGCTAATTATAGGAATATACTTATTATCAAGCAGCAAAATCAATAAATTAAGATTAATTGATTTTGGTTTTCCTGAAAAATCTCTGACAATTTTTATTTTACCATTATCATTTATTCTAATTCCTTGATTTCTCTGCCCAACAACTAAAGAACCATCTATCCCAGATAATCCAATAGCATTCAACCCATTTTGTAAAAATTTTTCAACAATTCTTTTATTTTTTAAACCGCTGTAAGACATTAAAATTAAATCAATAGCTTCTTCATCACTATACACACTTTCAAAGCCCTTTATTGATTTCAAGACCTTTTTTTCAACATTCAATTTTTTTGCTAACTCATCTCTCAAATAATTTGCGCCATGAACAACAACGATTTTTTCATTATTGTTTTTTTCTAAAAAAATTTTCAAGTCCTTTGCAATCCCATTAATATTTATTTCTTTACCACCGCCTATTTTTATTATAATCATTTTTCCCTCCTAAAATAATAAAAAAAATTAAAAAACAAACCTAAAAAACATATAATCCTAAATTTAGTTTTTTCCAATTTTCTTTATTTTCGTTTTCAAATTCTTGTGAGCAAATTATTAATCTTTCATTTTTGTTAGTTTCATTATTTTTTTTATTTTCATTAATCTCTTTTTTCATTCTTAAACAAAAATAATCCTCATCTGTTGTAAAATAATTATTGACAAAAACCTTTTCTTTATTAGCAATAATTATATTCAATGCTTTTATGTAATCAGTTCTTTTTTTTATTATAGAAATAGCTTTTTCCATTGCATTTTTCATACTTTCTTTTGAATCTTTTTTATCAAACCTCTTAATAAAATTGAATATTTTTTCTGCTCCTATTCTACCATGCTCTTTTATTTTAACTCCTCTTAATTCACCATTAAATATAAAAACATAATTTTCATCATAAAAAGGCATATTATTTTCAATTCTAATGTCTTTATCCTCAAAAGCGCTTCTTGCATGTGCAATTAAAATTTTTGTTTTTTTATTTTTAGTAAAACTAAAATCCTCAGTCCATATTGGATTTATATTTTTGTAATAATTAAAATTATTTTTTTCATCTAAATAAGCCAACCCCCATCCATGTCCTTGATTTTCTTTGCTATTTTTACAAATAACTGCAAATTTTTCTAAATAAGGATTAATATCAAAAACTTCATTTGATTTAATATATAGCAATCTGCACATTTTTTATAATTTTTATATAAAGATTAAAATATTAAATTGGATGCAATCCACTAAATTCTAATCCTAAGGTTTCATCAAACCCAAACATTAAATTCATGCATTGAACTGCTTGTCCTGCTGAACCCTTCATTAAATTATCTATTGCACTTATGACAACTAATCTTTTTTTATCATTTTCATCTAATTCAAACCCAATATCACAATAATTTGTTCCCCACAATATTTTTGGCTCTGGATATCTATAAATACCTTGCTTCTCTTTAACAAATCTTATAAATGGTTCATTTTGATATTCACTTCTGAAAATTTTCCAAATATCTTTTTCTTCCATTTCATTTTTCAAATAAAGATGTGCTGTCATTAAAATTCCTCTCACAATTCCAATACTTGTTGCACTAAATCCAAAATAATTTGTTTTTAATTCTTGCATAATTTCTGCCATATGCCTATGTCCTGTTGGTTGATAACTTCTAACACAATCATTTCTCTCTGGATGATGGCTTGCTTCACTTGGCTTACTTCCACCTTGAGAGCTGCCTGCTTTTACTTCAACAATTGTTCTTGATTCTTCAACAACATTATTTTTATAAAGAGGGTATAAACCTAAAATTGTTGCAGTAGAATTACAGCCGGCACATGCAACATAATCTGCTTTTTTTATTTCTTCTCTATGTAATTCTGGAAGCCCATAAACAAATTTTTCAATTAACTCAGGATTTGGATGTTCCATACCATACCATTTAACATAGTCATCTTTATTTTTTAATCTGTAATCACTTCCTTTATCAATAATCTTTTTTGCTTTACTCATAAAATACTTCATTTTTTGACTGCTTAATCCATGTGGCAATCCTAAAAATAAAACATCAACCTCTTCCAGATTATTCATACTTGTAAATTTTAAGCTTGTTTTTTTCCTCAAATTAGGATGTATTTGATGCACAAATTTACCAATATTACTTTCAGAGGTTATTTGCTTAACTTCAACATAAGGATGATTAAGCAATAATCTCAATACTTCGCCTCCTGTGTAGCCAGAAGCTCCTATAATTGAAGCTGTTATTTTCATTTTTTACCTCCTTGCTCCAAAACATAATCAACCATTAATTTTGGAATATTAACTCCTGTTGTTATAATTGAATTTCTAAACTCCATTGTATGATTTACTTCATTTACCATTAAACCATTTTTTGTCTCAAAAATATCTATTGCTAATAAACCACCTTTTTTATCTGTTATTGCATCTGCTGTTTTTTTACATAATTCATCAATCTCTTTTGTGATAGGACAATTTTCTGCTTTACCTCCTCTAGCTGTATTTGTAATCCAATGTTCAGAATTTCTATAGATTGCTGCAATTGTTTTATTCCCTATTACAAAAGCTCTAATATCTCTCCCAGGTTTTTCAATATATTCTTGAATGTAAAAAATGGAATGATTATAGCCGCCTAATGTTGCTTTGTGTTCTATTATTGACTCTGCTTCTTCCCTTGATTTTACTTTAGCCATTAATCTACCCCATGAACCAATAACTGGTTTTAAAACACAAGGATATCCTAAAAAATCACATGCATTTAAAGCAGATTCTTCTGAAAAAGCCATAAAAACTTTAGGTGTTGGAATTTTATTATTTACTAAAATCTGACTTGTAATATATTTATCACCACATCTCTCAGCAATAAAACTAGGATTAATTACTTTAACATTTTGTGCTTCAAATAATTTTGATATATATAATCCTCTGCTATAAGAAACGCTTCTTTCAAACAAAACATCAATATCATACTTTTTTTTTGATATGTCAAAAAATTCAATATTATCATCAATTATAATTAAATCAACATCTCTTTTTCTTAATTCATCTAACAAAAATTTTTCTTCTGCTCTTAATTTTGTCATCAAAAAACCTATTTTTAATTTCATGATTTCACCATTTTTTTATCTTTGTTTTTTTATCATTATTTTAAAAAATTAAGGACTTTTTCTCTTATTTTCTCAGCAACCTCTTTTGTTGTTTTATTGCCACCTAAATCATAAGTAGTATTATTTTCCTTTATTGTTTCATAAACTGCTTTTTCAATTATTTCTGCATAATAAGTTTCATTAAGATATTCCAACATCATTTTTGCAGATAGGATTGCTGCAATAGGATTTGCTTTATTCAAACCTGCATTTTTTGGATTACTACCATGTACTGGCTCAAATATCGCATTATTTTTTCCTATATTACCTGAATATGCAATTCCTAAGCCACCTACTAGCATAGAAGCCTCATCACTTAAGATATCACCAAATAAATTTGTTGTTATAATTATTTCAAATTGGCTTGGATTCTTTATTAATTGCATTGCACAAGCATCAACATGCATTTCATCCATTTGTATATTAAATTGATTGTATTTTGATTTATATTCATCATAAATCTCATAAGCAATTTTTCTAAATAACCCACATGTCTCTCTCATTACATTTGCTTTATGCACTATAGTTATCTTTTTTCTATTTTGTTTTACTGCTAATTCAAAACCAAATCTTATAATTTTTTCACTTGCTTCTCTTGTAATAACTCTTTCTGTTATTGCTTTATTTCCATTATCTTCAATTCTTTCAATCCCAGAATAAAGATCTTCTGTATTTTCTCGAACAATGACTAAATCAACATCTTGTCTAGAAATAGGATGCGGAATTGATCTACATGGTCTTACATTTGCATATAAATCAAATAATTTTCTTAATTTTATTATTGCAGAACTATAATTTTTAATATCTGGCGGTGTTGTTACTGCACCAAATAATGTTGCATTTGTATTTTTTATATTTTCAATTGTATCTTCAGGTAAATTAGTTCCTTTTTTTAAATATGTTTCATAACCAATCTCAGAAAAAACAAAATCAAATTTTAAAGGTAATGCATTTAAAACTAATAAAGCACTATCAATTACTTCTTTTCCAATTCCATCTCCAGGCATAACATTTATTTTGTAGGTTTTCATTTTTCTGTTTTGATATTTCTAAAATATTTCAATTAATTATTTAGTTCTTCTAAATCATGCTCTTTTAAGTAATTAATAATGCCACCTGAATTTCTTATTTTTAAGATAAATTCTGGCATCTTCTTTGCTTCTATAACTATATTTTTTGTTATGTTTTTTATTATTCCTTTTTCTAAATCAACTTCTAAAATGTCATTTTCATCTATTTTATCAGTATCACATTCCAAAATTGGCAATCCAATGTTTATAGCATTTCTATAAAAAATTCTAGAAAACGATTTTGCTAAAACAACAACATTTTTCCCTTTTAATGCGACAGCAGCATGCTCTCTTGATGAGCCGCATCCAAAGTTATAACCAGCAACAACAAAATCATTTTCATTTGCATTTTTAAAATCAGGCCTTACTTCACAAAAAACATTTTTTGCTAATTCCTTAGGGTCAATTGTAATATTATATCTGGCAGGTATAATCTCATCTGTATTCATATTATCTGAAAATTTCCATACTTTTCCTTTAATTAAATTATTTTGAGTTTTATCCATTTTTTCACCTATGTTAATTAATTCAAATACTTTCTAGGATCTGTAATTTTGCCTTCTATTGCTGTTGCAGCTGCAGAAGCAGGACTTCCTAAATAAATTTCTGCTTCTGGGCTTCCCATTCTTCCTATAAAATTTCTGTTCATTGTTGTAAATGCTCTTTCTTTTGGTGCTAACAAACCACCATGTCTGCCAATACATGCACCACATCCTGGATTTGTTATTGTGCAACCAGCATCAATGAAAATTTTTATTAAACCATTTTTCAATGCTTTTTCATATATAGTATTGCTAGCTGGTGTTATTATAGTTCTAGTAAATTTACTCACCTTTCTTCCTTTTAAAATAGAAGCTGCTATTTCTAAATCTTCATATCTCGCATTTGTACATGTTCCTATAAAAACTTCATCTATTTCTAAACCTTCAACCTCTTTTAACTTTTTTACATTATCAACATCTGGATGACAAGAAACCATCGGCTCTATTTCATTCACATTAATATCTATAATCTTCTCATAAATAGGATTCTTTGGATGAATCTCAATCAAATCTTTTTCACTTATAGTATCTTTAAATCTCTCTAATAATTTAGTTTCATTTTTTAAAAAGTCAATTGTTTTTTTATCAGAACTTATTAAACCACATTTTGCTCCAATTTCTGTACTCATATTAGAAAAAACGATTCTTTCATGCATTGGCAAATTTTTAATAAATTCTCCAGAAAACTCAACGCTTTTATATGTTGCTCCATCCATTCCTAATAATCCAGCAATATAAATCATAACATCTTTTGCATAAACACCTTTTTTTAAATTACCTGTCATATTAATCAAAATTGTTTCTGGAACCTTAAACCATAATTTTCCTGTAATCCAAGCAACTGCTATTTCTGTTGAGCCATAACCAGATGAAAAACATCCTAATGCACCATAAGTATTAGAATGTGAATCTGCGCCAATCACAATATTTCCAGGAATAATAAATCCCTCTTCAATCATTACTTGATGGCAAACACCTTTTTTAAAAAAATTCTCTATTTTCTGCTCTTTAATAAAATCAGTAATCTTTTTTTGTGCTTCTGCTGCTAATAAATTAGGTGCTGGATATGCATGATCAAAATGAATAACAATCTTATTTTTATCTTTAAGTGGTTTCCCGACTTCTCTAAAAGATTTTATTGCTAATGGCGTAGTATTATCATGGCTCATTATAAAATCAACATCAGCAATAACTAAATCTCCTGCTTTTACTTCTTTATTTAATTTTCTTGAAAAAATTTCCTCTACTAATGTTCCCATTAAAATTCACCTTTATTCTCATTAAGATAACCATTATGTTTTTTCAATACTATTTTTGTATTGGTTTGTTTTATTCCTTTTACTAATCTTAATTCTTCAATTAAGTTGTTTAATTCTGCTGTACTATTTACTTTAACATATATAGAAATATCATGCTCTCCTGTTATTTCAAAAACACTTTTTACGTGTTTAAAATTTTTTAAAATTCTAACAACTGAGCTAGTATAAACTTCTGATTCAACAGAAATTAAAATTAAAGCATTTATTCCTTCTGGAATTATATTTGTATTTTTTCCAATAACCTTTTCTGCAATTTCTATAATATCTATATCATGTAATATCTTTCTTTCATCTCCTACTTTCTTTATTTCATAAACAATTTTCTCTAATTGCTCATCATTAACCTGAATATCATATTCACTTAATTTTGATTTTACAGCTGCTTTTCCAGTGTATTTATCAACAATAATTTTTCTTTCTCTACCTATTAAACTTGGTTCAAAAGGCTCATATGTTTTAGGATTTTTCAAAACACCATTAGTATGAGAAAATGCATTTATTCCTGTAATTGGCTTATTAGGTGCAATAAAAAAACCTGATATTTTTTCTAAATAATTACTAGCTTCAATCAAATATTTTTCATTAAACTTATTTAATCCATAAAGAACTTTAAAAGTCATAATAACTTCTGCTAAATCAGGAATTCCTGTTCTTTCACCCATACCATTTATTGTGGTATGTATGCAATCTGCTCCTGCTTCAATTGCCATTATTGCATTTGCTAATGCTAAACCAAAATCATTATGACAATGCACATCTAAACCACATGGCAATAATTTTTCTTTTAATCTTTTTACATTTTGATAAAAAACATTTGGCAGCATTATTCCTAGTGTATCTGCATAACTTATTCTGTCTGCTCCTGCTTTTATTGCTGTATTACATGCTTCAACCAAAAAATCAAAATCAGTTCTTGTGGCATCTTCTGGTGTAAATCTTACTTTTAAACCAAGAGATTTTGCATATGAAACATTTTCTTTTATTATTTCCAAAGCTTCTCTTTCAGTTTTCTTTACTTTTGTTTCTAAATGTATTTTTGAAGTAGGATAAAAAACAACAATTCTTTTTGCTCCTGTTTTCTTTGCATTATCAATATTTTGTTTTATTGCTAATGAATGTGCAACAATCTCTGCCTTTAAATTCAATTTTACAATTTCTGAAATTGCCTCAAATATTTTTGGTGAAACACTAGGATCACCAGCCTCAATCATATCAACTCCAATTTTATCTAAATATTTTGCAATCTCTATTTTCTCATCGACACTAAAATTTACATAGGGTGTTTGTTCTCCTTCTCTTAATGTTGTATCCAATATTTTTACATCTATTTGATTTATCATTTTTTAAAAAAATTTTTTGAAAATTTATTGAATTACTTTAGTTATTTATTGACCCCAGTCTTCTGCTTCTTGAGGAGCCAATTCTAAAACAACAGGATTTAATTTCCTAACCTCTAATTCAGAACCACAATCTTGGCAATTTAAAATTTCGCCAATTTCAACATTTTCAGCTTTAATTTCTGCACCACATTCTGGACATTCTGCCATATTTTTTCCCCTCCATATAATATTTGATTTATCTCAATTAATTTTACAATTTTAAAAAAATAAAAAATAAATTAATTTGAATATTAGATTTCAAAAATCAAAAAATAATAAAAACATAATGTTAAAATATTAAAAAAAATAAAATAAAAAAATTATTATTATAACTTTATGTTAAAATTTTATTTAATTAGATTATACGCTATTTTACTACACTATACTATTTTATAATATTAAGAAAAAAAGGCGCTATAAAATAGAAAACCCATGCATTAAAAATAATGTGTGTAATAAAGAAAATAAAACTTTTATAGATATTACTACCTGTTAAGATATATAATGGTAAAATAATTACATCATAAATTATTGTCATTAATATTCCTAAATAAAATAAAGGCAAGTCAAAAAAAGGCACTATTAATGAAATTAACGGCAAAGTAAAAATTGAAATAAAAGAAGTTGGTTTAAAACTTCCAGAAAGAATATAGCCTCCAATTAAAGAAGCAAAAGCAACAAACACACCATATTTTCTTCCATATGCTAATGTTATTAAAACAACAGCCATCATACATAATTCAAAACCAATAAAGCTCATAAATCTAAATTTTTGAGGCAATAAAGACAAAATAGCCAAAAAAATTAAAAAAAAAGTCCAAAAAATCTTCTTAAAATAATCAGAAAGAATAAACTTGATTATAGAAAAGATTATTAAAGATAATATTAAAGATAATATAAATAATTTTTTATCTGAAAAAATTTTTTTAAATAAATAATTAGAAAACAACAAAAACTTATAAACTAAATTTTCCTTTGTTTTTTCTCTTACTTTGGATTGTATTTTTTTTATATAGTGAATCATTCTATTATTTTACTTACTTTCTTTAGGTCTAAATAATATGCCTGCTAACAAATTTAGCAAAAATGCATCTATGATAGTTAATCTAGGTAAACCAAATAATCTTGGCATTAAGTAATTCCATATAAGCCAAACTGGCAAAGCATATAATAATGCTCCTAATAAGATAAAAAAAGCTGTTATTAATAAAACACCAAAAGTATTAGGAATAAATTTTATTTGCATATTATCACCTTTTTTTAATTCATACTCTAAAATTTTATTTTTTAAAATTTTCTTTCTTAATAAAATCTAATTTTATATGCAATTCTTTTAATTGTTTTTCATCAACCTCACTAGGACTACCTACCATAAGTTCTTCTGCATTTTTGTTTTTTGGAAATGCAGTTATTTCTCTAATGTTTGGCTCTCCTCTTAAAATCATAACTAATCTTTCAATACCAGGAGCAAAACCACAATGTGGTGGTGCGCCATATTTAAATGCTTTAATCATATGCCCAAATTTCTTATCTACTACTTCTTTTCCATAACCAGCTATTTCAAAAGCTTTATACATAATTTCAGGAACATTATTTCTAACTGCTCCTGAGCTTAATTCAACTCCATTACAAACAATATCATATTGATAAGCTAAAATATCCAAAGGATCTTTTGTTTTTAATGCTTCTAAACCTCCTTGAGGCATTGAAAAAGGATTATGACAAAAATCAATTTTTCCTTCTTCTTCATTAAATTCATACATTGGAAAATCAACTACCCATAACCAAGCCAAAATATTTTCATCAATCAAATTTAATCTTTTTCCTAATTCTAATCTAACTTGAGATAATGACTTACATACAATTTTTTCTTTTTCTGCTGCAAAAAATATTATATCATTTTCTTCTGCTTTCATCTCATTTAATATTTTACTTGTTATTTCATCACCTAAATATTTTGTAATAGGTGATTTTATTTCTCCATCTTTTAAAGTAATATAAGCCAATCCTTTTAAACCATGACTTTTTGCTAATTCTGTTAGTTCCTCAATATCCTTTCTTGTAAAAAGATTTGCTGCTTTTTTTGCATTTATTGCTCTAACAACACCTTTGTTTTTAATTACATTAGAAAAAACCTCAAAATTTGTATTTTTTACTATTTGTGTTATGTCTTGTATTTCTAATCCAAACCTTATATCAGGTTTATCTGTTCCATATTTTAACATTACATCTTTATACTTTAATCTTGGAAATGGTTGATGTAATATCTTTTTATTAGTGAATTTTTTTGTTAATTCTATAAATAAAGGTTCCATTAAATCAAAAAACTCATCTTGAGTTAAAAAACTAGTTTCACAATCTAATTGATAAAATTCACCTGGGCTTCTATCTGCTCTTGCATCTTCATCTCTCATACATGGAGCAATTTGAAAATATTTATCAAAACCAGCTACCATTAATAATTGCTTATATTGCTGTGGCGCCTGTGGTAAAGCATAAAACTTTCCTGGATGTAATCTTGACGGAACTAAAAAATCCCTTGCTCCTTCTGGAGAGCTTACAGTTAATATTGGTGTTTCTATTTCTGTAAAACCATGTGAAAACATCCAATCTCTTATAAATTTAACCACATGACTTCTAAAAATAATATTTTCTTGTAATCTTTTTCTTCTTAAATCTAAAAATCTGTATTTTAATCTTATTTCTTCAGAAACATCGATTCTATCATCAATCTCAAAAGGAGGTGTATCTGCTTTATTTAATATTTCAACATTATCAACTAAAACTTCTATTTCTCCTGTTTCTAAATTTGGATTTTCTAAACCTTCACCTCTATATCTTACTTTTCCTTTCGCATGAATCACAAACTCTCTTCTTAAAGTTTCTGCAATTTTATGACTATCTTTATCATGACTAGGATCAAAAACTAATTGTGTAATTCCATATCTATCTCTTAAATCAATGAATATCTTTCCACCATGATCTCTATAAGAATTTACCCAACCTGACAATTTGACTTCTTTTCCAATATCTGATTTTCTTAATTCTCCACAAGTATGTGTTCTTAATTTTGTATTCATAAACAACAACCTCACAACCTAAATTGATAAATAATAAATTGAAATACAAAAAGTTTTAAAATATGTGAGAATATATAAAGGTTTTTTTGGAACATACACTGGACACTGGACATTTTCAAGTAAGATTTATAAATAATATTATTATTTTTAAATCATTAATGAGATTAATTCTCAAATTAAAATCTAGAAAGGACAGTATTTATGATACAAAATATTACCATAAGTTAAGAGGTTTTATTTATAATTTGTTAAAAAATTCTATATTTGATATTCATGACAAAAGAAAATATAAGTTTTTTTGTTTTTCAAATATTTTTCCAATTGAAGAAATCAAAACTGATAAAATTAGGAATTTATTAATTTCTAGTCCAAATAAAGATTTTATTTACTGGCTAAAAGGAAAAATTTCTGAAGAGAAAATTATAGAGATTGGTGAAATGCAATTTGAATTAGTTGATTTAAAAATTATAAATCAAGAATTGTATAATCGTTTAATTACTGGAACACCTATAGTAGTAAGAATTCCAAAAAATAGATATAAAGAATATAATATTATTAGTAATAGACCTTACGAATATTGGAAAACAGAATATGAAACAAAGCCATTTATAAAACAGTTAACAGAGAACTTAATTAAAAAGTATAATTTATATTATAATAAAGAAATGGATTATACAAAAATATTTGAATTTTTTAATTTTAAAAAAGAGGTTTGTGTTCATGTAATTGAAAATGGAAAAGAACATCCTGTTGTTGGAACATTATGGGAGTTTGAATTTAGCCACTTAAATGACATACAAAGAAAAATACTAGAATTTGGCATTGAAACAGGATTTGGAGAATTAAATAGCTCAGGATTTGGTTTTATAAATCCAATAAAAAAATAAAATGAAAAAAGATAAAAAAAACTATAAACTTGAATTTACAGGTAATTGGTTCATAGATACAGGAATTCTAGGATTTGTTAATCTAATGGGAGAAGTTTATGGATGGAATCTAGAAGAATTAAATAAAAAAATAGAAGAAGATGAGGAGAAGGTTTATTATGGGTATTTTCCGTTTGGTTATGTTTATTACAATAATTTAATTTGTAAAGAGAAAAAAAAAGAAAATCATAATATATATATAGAAAAAATTGAAAAGGAGATTAAAGAACTTAAAGAAAATATATTTGAAAAAACATGGGATATAATAAAAAAAAGTTATTTTAATAACGGGAGGATTGATTTAAGATCAAAAAATTCTTTTTATTTTTTTCAAAATTTTTTATTTTTTCAACCAAATGTTAAAGAGGATAAGCAAAAAGAAAACTTCAAAGAAATATTAGGGTTAACTGAACCAAAAAAAGAAGCTCTAATTAATATTGACAAAACAATAAATAAAATTTTACCATCAAAAAAGGAATTTTCGAATATCTCCTATACAGATAATTTTTTTAATAATATTTTTAATAATTATATTTTTTTCATAAATTTCCCTTTTGCTTTTCAAGAGATTAATAAAGAAAATTTATTTTTTTACTCAAATAATCTATCTGTTTCATATCTACTAACTCAAAAAATTAAGAAAATGAAAATTAAATCTATTTCTATAGATAAAGATTCTTTTTTTAAAATTCCTTGGAATATACTCATAGATTTAATAATAGAAAAAAAAACAGAGTGGGCATTAGAGAATTTGTACATAATAAAATATAAGACAGGAGAAAATCAAAAAATAGAAGTAGAATACATACCATTTCCAAAACTCCAATCCTCATTAATAATAGATGAAAAAATTCGTGAAAATTTAAACAAAAATATTTTGATATATAGCAAAAATAGTAAGATAAAAGATAAATATGTTTGGATTATTGAAGAATTTATAAAAGGAAAGCCCTTATATCCATTAATTTTAAATCATATTAATCTAGTTTTAGGTGAAGAAACAAATTTGGTTTTTAATGCTTCTTTTTATTCTTTAATAATTGAAGCAAAGATAAAAAAAATAAGAGAAATTGAAAAAAATATATTTAGTCAAAATTTTTTTGATAATTACAAAGATTTATTAGATAAAATTAAAGAAGAAATTATTCTGTGCTCTATAAATGCAAATTTTATTAATCAAATTTCAAATGATTCTAAAACAAAAAAAAGAATTGCCATAGAATTATATAATTCTATTAAAGAAAAAAACAAAAATCTATTTTTAAATATCTTATTAAAAAATTTAAATGAGAATTTAAAATTATGTCGAAATAAAAACATAAAAGAGTTTATTTTTAAAAAAATAATAAATAATGAAAAAACTTTTGAATATTATTCCTTGATTCTAGTTCTTTATTTAATAAAAGGTGAAAAAAAATGACTGAAAAATATTATTGGCAAAGAGTATTAGGTGATGAAAAATTAAAACTTGATCTTAAAAAATTAAAAGAAACCTCTTTTGAAGTTTTCAAAAATGAGTCAGATAATTATAAACAAAAATTAGTATATAATCTCTTAGAATATGTAAAAAATAATGATCAAAAAAGATTTTTTTATATTTTATTAAAATCAATAAATAAACCAAAAGAAGATTTTCTCATATTAATAAAAAAGTTAGAGGATTATTATGATGTTATGCCTGAAAGTGTTTTTATAAATTTTGCTTATTCAATTATTTTAGGCATAATGTCTTCATATACAGGAGGTGTTAAAAATGAATGAAGAAATAAAAGAAGATTCTAAAACAGAAGAAAAAAATTATAGAAAATATATTGTGATGGATATTGTTTTCCATGCAAGTTCATTAAATTATGATCAAGGTCATGGAAATTTTCAAGAATTAAAGAAGATTACAAAATGGGATGGAAGACAATATACTTTAGTTAGTAGATATGCTTTAAGATATAGTATTTTACATTGGGCAAATAAATTACATCCAGATACTTGGAAATTAGCAGGCAAGGATGAATTAGAAGCAGAAAAAGAGGGTGTAGCTTCTCCTAAAATCAATATTATTGAAGACAAAAAAATACTAGATTATTCTGAATTTGACCTATTTGGATTTATGGCTGCTAAAAAAAAAGAAAATAAGAATAAAAAAGATGAAAAAACATATACAAGAGTTTCACCTGTAAAAATTTCGCATGCAATTTCACTAACACCTTTTAATTTTGATAATCATTTTACGGCTAATTTAGATAATATGAAAAGAGCAGGTGGTGAAGGAAGCAATCCTGTTAATTTAGAAGAAAAAAAGGATTTCTATATTTATAGTGTTGTTATTGATGTTGATAGAGTTGGAAAATACTTATTAAAAGAACATGGTAATGATAAAATAGGAGATATAGATAAAACAGAAGAAAAAAATACTAGAATTAAAACTCTAATTGAAACATTATTATGTCTAAAAAGAGAAATAAAAGGAAGATTAGAAGATTTATCTCCCTGGTTAATGATATGTGGTCTCTATAGAAATGGGAATTTTAATACTTTTCTTGATAGAATTGAATTATCTAAAAATAATATTTATAAAATAATAACAAAAACAAAAGAAATTGTAGATAGTGAAGGAAGAAAAGTTATTGAAATTGAAAATGAAGTTATTGAATCAAATCCTCCTAAATTTATTATTTATGATACTAAAGAATTAACGGAAATTAAAAAAGAAGATTTATTAAAAAAAATAGATGATTTTCTCCAAAAAAACATTATTAATAATGAAATTTTTGTCTTTAAAAGGAAAGGTCTTGAGGTATCTTATAAAAATGAGTGAACAAACAATTTATCTAGAAATTTTTCAACCTTTTGCTCAATATAGAAATCCCTTTACTTTTTATTATGCACAATCCTTTCCTTTACCTCCTAAATCTACAGTAATAGGTATGCTTCAAAATGCATGTGATGATTGGTATGGGCATAAGAATTTAGAGGAATGGAAAAATTTAAAAGTCAGTATACATGGTGGCTGTGAGAGTATTTTTTGGAATTACCAACAATTAATAAAAGGCAATATAGAAATAGAAAATGG
>JAVZBY010000003.1:121335-125189 GCA_038874655.1 Candidatus Woesearchaeota archaeon
AATAAATCAAGGTTTAAAGATTTATAGTGAAGGTATTAAATCTCAGAGAAGTCCTGTTTCACAACAAGAACTTTTTAATTGTCATCTATTCATATTTTTGAAAGGTAATGAAATACTTATTAAGAAAATAAAAGATAATTTAGAAAACCAAAAAAAAGTTCTTTATTTAGGTAGGAGTGAAGATGTTATTTTTATTAGGAAAGTTAGAGAAATTATCCCTATAAAGGAAAAAGAAGTTGAAGAAGATATTATAATAAAAGCTCCTACATATATTAAAAAAGATTTCCCTATAGATAAACAAAAATATCCTGTTTATTATATACCTCTTAGTGTAGTATTTAGAAATAATGAGAATATTGTTAAACACAAATCAGAAATAACAAAAAAAACCAAAAGAGATGTAGATTTTGAGAGTGTAATTTATACTGGGTATGATTATTTAGTAACTATAAAAGAGAACTATAAAATAAAATACGAATTATATGAAATTGAAGATAAAAAGTTCAAGATCTTAAAAGATTATGGGTGGCTATAATGGAAATAGTTGATTTATTACTTGCCAAACCTAAAAATGAAAAAAATTACTTGTTAAAAGATCATCTCAAAGAGACAATTATTAGAGCATTAGAAATAAAAGATTTTTGTAAAAATAATAATATAAACCTAAGTGATGAATTTTTTAATAATTTATTATATGCATGTTTTTTACATGACCTTGGAAAAATAAATTATTATTTTCAAAAAAAAATATTAAAAAAAAATGAGTACGATGAGAATAAAGAAGAATTAACCTTTTTAAAAGATTTTTTTAAAGATATAGATAATAAAAAATTTAAAGATCATGAGATAATTTCTTTATTTTATACATTATTGTTTTTTGAAAATGAGGAATGGGCTAAAAAAATAAGAACTGCTATTTTATTACATCATTATAATAATTATTATATGAATAAAGAACAAAAGTTTTCTTCCATATTTGAGGACAAAATTTCATATAGAGAATATCTATATTTTATGATTAATAAAGAAAAAGAAATAAAAGAAATAGTATATTCCTTGATGGATTATATAATAAACTCAATTAACATAAAAGAACAAAAAGATTACATCACAGAGTTATTAAATAAATTAAAAAATGAAATAACCTTTAATAGAATTAAAGAATTAAATATATCGATTAATGAAGAAGAAGGTATTGGAAAATTTAAACTTTTAGAACTTGATAAATTAAATGAAGAACAATTTTATGAATTCTTTATTTTTTTAGGATTCTTAAGGAGATGTGATTATAGCGCAAGTGGAAATATTGAAATTGAAATAGAAAAAGAGATTAAAAAGGTATATGAAAAACTACCCATAAAAATAAAAGAGAACATAAAAAAAGAGAATATATGGCAAGAACAAATTTTAAATTATGCTAATAAACACAATTTAATTCTTGTTGCTCCAACAGGTTCAGGTAAAACAGAATTTGCTTTATTATGGGCAAAAAATAGAAAAAAAAAATTGATTTATACATTACCTTTAAGAGTCGCTTTAAATGACATTTATAGAAGATTTAGTCAAAAAGAATCAGATAAAGAAAACTATTTTGATTCTGAATATGTAAGTATTCTTCATTCTACTTCATTTATAGAGTATTTAAAAAAAGAGTTAAACGAAAATGAATTAACAACAGAAGAAAAATTAAATATAGCAAAAAACTTTTCAGCACCAATAACAATTGCTACACCAGATCAAGTTTTATTAATCTCATTAAAATATTATGGTTTTGATAAAATATTATCTTTAGTTCCTTTATCTTGTATTGTAATAGATGAAATACAAGCATATAACCCAGAAATGTCTGCTGTGATTATAAAAACATTAGAGATAATTAGAAAAAATAAAGGTAATACATTAATAATGACAGCTACTTTACCCCCCTTCTTTTTAGAGTATTTAAAAGAGTATGAGATAATTGATTTAAAAAAACTTATTGAAAAAAATAATATAAAAAAAGATGAAATAAAAAACTATAATTTGACTAGGCATAAAATTGAATTAATAGAAAAACCAATGATTGAAGAAAAAAAAGATAATCAAACTAAAGAAATTGTGGATAAAATTAGTAATAATAAAGATAAAAACATTATGATAGTTGTAAATAATGTTAAAAAATCTATTGAAATTTATAAAGAGATTAAAGAGAATAAAAACTTGAATAACTATGAAATATTTCTACTTCATTCTAGGATTATAGAGATAGAAAAATCAACAAGACTAAATGAAATTAAAAACAAAATAAAAGAAGGCAAAAAAATAATTTTAGTATCTACACAATTAGTTGAAGCTTCTGTTGATGTTGATTTTGATATTCTAATAACTGAGATATCTCCTATTGAAAGTCAGATTCAAAGATGGGGTAGAATATGGAGAAATAGAAATGAAAATTATTCAGGGAAAACAGCTAATATTTATATATTTACAGGCAAAAAGAATGGAGAATATGAGGTAGATAACATTACAAAAATAATATATGATGAAGACACTATTATGAAAACTATTGAAATCTTAAAGAATGAAACAAATAAAGTATTGAATTATGAAAATGAAAGAGAACTTATTGAAAGAGTTTATGATAAAATAAAAGAGAATTATAAAAAAAAGATAGATGATACACTTGACTGGTTAAAATATTATTCCACAGAAAAAAAGAGTGAGGCACAAAGAATCTTTAGAAATATTGCTGGAGTAAATTTTGTATTTCCTGATATTATGGAAAAATATGAAAAAGGGGATAACTCTGATGAAGCAAAAATAAGAAAAATTTTCGCTAATATACTAAAAAGCAACAAAAATATATCTTGGGAAGATATAATCACAGAAATAAAAAAAGAGATTATGATAAATAATGATGAGAGATTTAAATTTGAATTACTAAAAATTCTTTATCAATTTTCTATAAATCTACCTTATTATTATTTAGAAAAAAATAGAGAATTATATTTACAAAAAAATGAATTTAAAGGATTTTATATTATGAAATTAAAAGATGAAAAAAAAATTAAAGAAATAATTGAAATGGGCTTTGATATAAAAGAAGATATTGATAAATATTTAGAAGAAGAAGACAATTTTATATAAAATGATTATTACTGGAACACATATAAATTATTATTTTACTTGTAAAAGAAAATTATGGCTTTTTTCAAAAAAAATAACTTGTGAACATCAATCTGAATTAGTAAAAATTGGAAATATTTATCATGAGGATTGTGAAAATATAAGCATAGATAATATAAAAATAGACGGTTTTAAAAAAAATAAAGTTTTTGAATTAAAAAAAAGAAATTCCTCGAAAGAAGCAAGTGAATTTCAAGTATTATACTATTTATATATACTGAAAAAATATGATTTTTATACGACTGGTTTAATTAAATTCAAAGAAAATAATAGAATATATGAGATTTCATTAACTCCTGAAAAAGAGAAAAAGTTATTATTAGCAATAGAAGAGATTAATAAAATTTGTAATGATAAAATACCTCATCCAAAGAAAGGTAGATATTGTAAAAAATGTAGTTATTATTACTTATGCTACTCATGAAACAAAATTTATATATTATAAAATCTGGAAAGATAAGAAGGAAAAGTAATACACTCTATTTTGAAAATAAAAAGGAAAAAAAATATTTTCCTATAAATGATATAGAAAGTATATATTGTTTTGGTGAAGTTTCAATCAATACAAAACTTTTAAAATTTTTAAGTAAATTAGGAATAATAATTCATTTTTTTAATAATTATGGATATTATTTTGGTTCTTTTTATCCTAGAGAGAGTTTAGTTTCTGGAATATTAATTGTTAACCA
>JAVZBY010000003.1:125199-204035 GCA_038874655.1 Candidatus Woesearchaeota archaeon
AACCAAGTAGAACATTATTTAGATATAAAAAAAAGAATATTTCTAGCAAAAGAAATAATAAACTCTGTTTCATTCAACTTAATAAAGGTTCTAGAACACTATAAAAAACATAATAAACCAGTTGATGTATTTATAGAAAAAATTAGAAAACTAAGAGAAGAGATAGAGAAAGTTGATACTATAGAGAGTATTATGAATATTGAAGGAAGGATCTGGCAAACATTCTATTCTTCCTATGAAGTCATAATTGAGAATTTTGAATTTGAAGAAAGAAGTAAAAGACCACCAAAAAATGAAATTAATTGCCTTATAAGTTTTTTAAATTCCTTATTATATACTACTACTTTAAGCCAAATCTATAAAACACAATTAAATCCTACAATTAGTTATTTACATGAGCCATTTGAAAGGAGATTTTCTTTAGCATTAGATTTAAGTGAAATGTTCAAACCTTTAATAGTTCAAAAATCCATTTTAAAATTAATAAATAAAAAAGAGATAAAAGAAAATCATTTTAGGAAGGATTTGAAAAGATGTATACTAAACGAAAATGGAAAAAAATTAGTTTTAAAAGAATTTGATGAAAGACTAAAAGAAAAGGTAATGCATCCAAAATTAAATAGAATAGTTTCTTATAAAACACTTTTACTATTAGATTGCTATAAATTAATAAAACATCTTATAAATGAAAAAGAATATCAAGGATTTAAAATCTGGTGGTAATATTGTATTATATAATTGTATATGATGTGGCTGAAGAAAGAGTAAATAAAATTAATAAATTTTTAAAACAGTATTTAAATTGGATACAAAACTCTGTTTTTGAAGGCGAATTAACAGAATCAGAATTTATAAAAGTGAAAAAAGAGTTAAATGGCTTGATTTCTAAAGAAGATTCTGTATTAATCTTTAAAATTAATAATCCTTATTCATTTGAAAAAATAAAACTAGGTATTGAAAAAAATCCTATTTCAAACCTAATTTAATCCAACATTTATAAATAATTTAAAAAAATGACATTGTACTTTTAGAGGATAAAAAATATAAATATAAATTGCTTTCCTCTAAAAAATAAAAAAATGTCTAGGGTTTAAATCGAACTAAGGTAGTATTGAAACTCTGGTTAATTATCTATGTAATAACAGGGAATGATATTGTTTAAATCGAACTAAGGTAGTATTGAAACGAAAAAAATAGTAAAGATCCTGCAACATCTATTAAGTTTAAATCGAACTAAGGTAGTATTGAAACTTATTTATGTTTCCTTTTAATTTTTCAAATTTTAAAAAGTTTAAATCGAACTAAGGTAGTATTGAAACACAGATAGTCATTTATTAGGATTAAATTATATATCATCGTTTAAATCGAACTAAGGTAGTATTGAAACATTGGAGCATATAAATATTGGAGTTATAACGGCGATGTTTAAATCGAACTAAGGTAGTATTGAAACAAATAATATAATCCAAATTTACTCATTTTTTCACCTGTTTAAATCGAACTAAGGTAGTATTGAAACGAAAAAATCGACGATATTAAGAGTTTTTTAGAAACTGTTTAAATCGAACTAAGGTAGTATTGAAACATTTGTAATCCGTAGAAATTTTTATTTTGTAAAGTAAAAGTTTAAATCGAACTAAGGTAGTATTGAAACTCTTGTTGCATTTATTTTGTTATAACTTACATTAGTGTTTAAATCGAACTAAGGTAGTATTGAAACTTAATTAATACTGCTTCTGCAGGTCTGCAACCTGTATGTTTAAATCGAACTAAGGTAGTATTGAAACAATTTATGGAACATAACAAATAAATGGTATTTTGTTGTTTAAATCGAACTAAGGTAGTATTGAAACCTTTTCTTTGACTAACTATAAATTTAGTGAAAGAATGTTTAAATCGAACTAAGGTAGTATTGAAACTGGATATTTTAAAGGCATATAATTGTATATACATAAGTTTAAATCGAACTAAGGTAGTATTGAAACAAAAGAGTTATTGATATTAACAACTTCAAAAATGGGTTTAAATCGAACTAAGGTAGTATTGAAACCTTACATTTAAAGAAAAATAATTGAAAATTATATAACAAAAAAAATTAAAATATAATAAATAATTCCCTTTCTCATCTATAACTCTTCTGTTTCTTTGCTCTTGCTCTTCCATGTCTGTTTGGTTTATGTTGCTCTTTAAATCTAACATCTGCAACTAATAATTGTCTATCATATTCTAAAAAGATATTTTTTAATTTTGGTTCATATTCAGATAAAGCTCTTGCAATAGCCAATCTTGCTGCATCTGATTGACTCATTGGACCGCCGCCTTTAACCTTAACATTAATATCAACTTTTTTCACAACATCTTGAGCTAACATCAATGGTTCTTGAATTCTTAATCTATATCCAAATGGTTGATAGATGTCAACTGGAATTTTATTTATTTTAATAATACCTTTACCTTCTTTTAATGTTGCTCTTGCAATAGCAGTTTTTCTTTTTCCAGATGTGACAATGGTTTTCATATTTTAGCACCTAATCTTCTTGATAAAGTTAATAAATCAACATATTTTAAAGTAGGTAATTTTTCAATTTTAACTTTATTATCTAATTCAATTGGTTTTTCATTTTTATATTCTTCTGGAACACCTACAAAACATAATACTCTTTTATATGCTTCTCTACCTTTTGCCTTTTTATATGGCAACATTCCTCTAATTGTTCTTCTAACTAATTTATCTGGCATTCTATGAATAAAAGGCCCTTTTCTAGGAGTTCCTCTTTCTAATCTATTTAAATAATCTGCAAAAACATCTTGTTTACTCCCAGAGACATATGCCTTTTCACAATTAACTATAACTACTTTATTTCCTTCCAATGCATATTTAGCTGCATATGCAGCCATTCTTCCTAAAATTGTATTTGTAGCATCTATTAGTATCATATTAAAAGCCTCACTTTACTTCCTTTTGGATTTTTTTTAATTAAATCTGATAATGACATTACAGATGAACCATTTTCTTGAATTTTTAATAATGCACTTGATGAAAATCCATAAGCACAAATAGTTAATTTTTTTGTTAAATCTCCCATTCCTAAAACCTTTCCAGGAACAACAACTATTTCACCTTCTCTTGCATATTTATCTATCTTACTTAAATTTACTTCTGCTCTTTTTGAGCTTTTTTCTAGATAAGTTGCTACTACCTTCCAAATTTTAGCATCATTTTCTATAGATGCTTTTTTCAATTCTACTATTAAAGTTTGTAATTGTGGGTTTTTCATTTTGATCAGTTTCAATATACAAATATGCGGGGGACGTGATTTGAACACGCGCACCCTCTATGGGACTAGGCCCTCAACCTAGCGCATTTAGTCTTAATTTTTTGTTTTCTAAACAAAAAATTTTATTTGACCAGGCTCTGCCACCCCCGCATTTGAGAGTGTGAGCCTAATAATTAAATTAATGATGATAATTCATCTAATTTTTCATCAAATATTTTTAATGCTTCATTTAATATTTCTCTTGGTTTTAATTGCCCCCAAGATTCAACATAAAACTTAAATTCCTTATCATTATAATTAACCTTTACTATTTCTTCATTAACATGTGCAACTGCATCAATCAAATTATTCTCATAAATTAATTGTTCATCAATCTCTCCTTTTTTATTAAAAACTTGTGGAGGATACATATCTTTATATTTTTCAAAATCTGGGTGTTTATTATTAATTTTCAAATTAGCATTATAATTATACCAAACATGACAACCTGACCATTTTGAATGCTCTTTACCTTTTCCTAAAATTGCAATTGCTGTTAACTCTAATTCTTGATCTTTTAATAACTTAACAATAGGGATTTTATCATAAACAGGCTTTACTTTTGGATCTGCACTAACTAAATCTGAAGCATATACTGTTTTTGGACCTTTTTCACTTAAAGTTAAAGTTAATGTACATTTTGCCTTTCTTTCTTTTATATCATCTTCAGATTTGGGTAATTCATAGGACCTCAAATCTGTTGTTAATGGAATCAATCCTAATCTATGAGCTATTATTTCATCGTACAATGCAGAGCTATTTTTTTTAAATTCTACTTCTTCAATTGCCATTACAGGAACTTCATTAATCATTATTCTTCTTAATGCATTAGCATATGCAGGATTACTGTCTTTTAATAAAAAAGACATCTTATTGTCTTTTTCATTCAATATTTCAATTTTCATTTATACCCTCCTACCTCTTTTGCCGCCTTTTTTTCTGCAGCCATCATGAGGTATTGGTGTAACATCTTCAATTATACCAATTTTCAAGCCCATTCTTGATAATGCTCTAACTGCTGCTTGTGCTCCTGGCCCAGGAGTATTTGGCCCATTATGGCCGCCTGGAGCTTTAATTTTTACATGTATTCCTGTAATTCCTTTTTCTAATGCCGCTTCTGCAACTTTCTTAGAAGCTGCCATAGCAGCAGTAGGTGAACTTTCTAATCTATGAGACTTTACTATTTGTCCACCTGATGAAATTGCTATTGTTTCACTTCCTGTAATATCTGTAATATGAATTATTGTATCATTATATGAGGAATAAATATGACAAATACCCCATCTTATCTGTTCTTTTTTTGGTTTTTCTTTTTGCTCTTCCATTTTTTTATTCCTCTATTTTTTTAACTTTTTTTGATTTCTTTTCCTTATTATCTATATCTTTTTTTGTAGATTTTTTTGATTCTTTAGATGAATTTTGTAATTCTTCTTCAACTTTTTTTTCTCCTTCTTCTTTTAAACCTAATTCATGCATCTCCTTTCTCAATTCTTGTTGTAAAGGAATTCTTTCTGGGTGTGTATCAAAAAACAAAGGACTATTATCTGCAAACCTAACCAACGCTTCTTCTTCTGCAGTCAAAATATATGAAGGAGAGGTTATTTTTTTATTTCCAACCATTATATGTTCATGTGTTATAAATTGTCTTGCTTGTTTTATTGTTCTTGCTAAACCTTTTCTAAAAACAATTGTTTGTAGTCTTCTTTCACACAGATCTTTTAAACTCAATGCTAAAATATCTTCCATAATTGCTCCTTCTTTGATAAGAGCATATTGTTTCATTTTTTCTAATAATTTTTTCTTTTGCTCTTCTGATTTGGGATCTCTTTTTGGAATCAATTCTTTAACTTGTAATTTATATTTTTTCAAAAGTGAGTTTAATTTCCATAATTCTAATTTATTTTTAAACCCATATTCTTTAAGCAATACTCTTTCTTCTTCAATCCTTAGTTTCTGCCAAGGATGATTAGGCTTATCAAATTTTTTTCTTAATTTTCTTGGATCTCCCATTTTATAACCCTTTTATGATTTTGAATATAATTATAATCAAAAAACTAAACTTTACCAGATTTTGCATCTGCTTTTCTTTTAACTCCAACAACTTTACCTTTATTCTTTCTGAAATTACTTTTTGTTCTTTGTCCTCTTACTGTTAAACCTAATGCATGTCTAACTCCTTTGTAGGATTTAATCTTCTTCATTCTTCTTAAATCTTGTTCAACTGCAAAATCTAGGCTACCTAAGATTAAATGTGTTGTTTTTCCTGTTTCAAACTCTTGTTTTCTATTTTTCATCCAATCAGGAATTGGATACTTGTCTGGATTTAATATTATATCATTTAATTTTTTAACTTCTTCATCTGATAATAAACCTGCTTTTTTCATTGGATTTACTTTTGCCAATCTGCATGCCATCATAGAAAACATAATACCTATTCCTTTAATTTTTAAAAGTGCAATATGAATTGCTTTTTCACCTACTAAATCAGTATTTCCAATTCTAACAATATGTTTTATTTGTTCTTGTTCAGCCATTTTATAAACCTTGCTTATAAAGATAATAATTTTTATTATTTTTAACTCAAATTTAAAAAACCCGAGAAACTAACTATTAACCCTAACGCTTTCACTCGGGTTATTTTCTTGAAAATTATTCTAATTTATAAATATTTGGGTTTTTTTCCTATCTTCAAAATTTATAAAATAAGATGATACAGAAAAATATAAATACTTAATTCAAAAATAATTAACATATGAGCAAACACAAAACAATGGTAAAAGGAGCTTTATTAAACTTAGTAGTTTATACAATAATTGCGTTTATTTTATCTGCTTTAGGTGTCCCAAGTTATATAATAATTGCATTATACAGTATGCTTGTATGGGGTCTTTTTGTAATAAGTTATCATCATTACAAAAGATCTATTTAAATTAGTTAATTGTTTATTACAGAGAAATTAAAAACAAATAAAAAATATAAAAAAATTATGCTTCTTCTTTTTCTGTTAAAAAGTAAGATGCAAAAATAGAACTAATTAAAGAATATAAAACAAAAATAAGAATCAAATTAAGGATAATAATATTGTTAAACAAAAACTTGATTATTAATGAATAAAATTGCTATTACATCTATTCCTTTAGGACAATTCAAAGTCATAAAAATAATATCTTTTATATCTTGATGAACTCCAAATAAAGCAACAAACAAAGAAAAAAATCTTAATATTAAATAAATCAAAAATAACAAAAAGCTTTGCAATAAAAAAGACTTATCATATGAAGGGATTACTAATCCTAAAATTATAAAAACAGAAGCACTAGCAAATAAAGAAACAAATTTAAGTAATTTCTTAACTTCATCTTTTCTCTTAAATGTCATTCTTTCAAATATTAAAGAATAAAAAACAACTGCAAAAATTCCATTTGCCTGTAAAAAATATGCAACTAAATAAGTAATAACCAATCCTAAAAAAATTAAATACTCTGTAATCCAATGAGAAATATTCTTTAAAATATCAAAAAAAATTATTGCCATTATAATTCCTATTGCTACACCTAAAAGTATATCAGAAAAAAATGGTAATAAAAAAGACATATTATTTAAAGAGAATTGATTAGT
The DNA here is from genome assembly GCA_038874655.1 of Candidatus Woesearchaeota archaeon. Taxonomy (GTDB): domain Archaea; phylum Nanobdellota; class Nanobdellia; order Woesearchaeales; family GW2011-AR15; genus JAAXVZ01. The sequence continues at coordinate 132,135 of JAVZBY010000003.1, forward strand.
AAAGTTTAATATAGAAAATATTAAAAAAACTAAAACAATAACTATTGAACTACCTATCATACTTTCATATTTCAAAAATTCAAAAACCCTATCTTTTTTAATAATATGATTATAAACACTATAATCTGTTGTGGTCAACATCAAAGAAACCAATATTAAAAAAAGAAAATTTAATTTAAAAAATAAATAAATAAAAAAACTAAAAAACAAAACATTTATAACTATATTTATCAAAGAAATCTTTAATCCTTTTTCTGAATACAAGTCTAACTCATGAAACGAAAATTCATTCAAAAAAACAAATAATATAATTATAATAAATAAAATAGCTAAATTAAGAAAAGTTGTATATACCTCAAAATTATATCCATTTACAGATAAATTTCTAAATAATATACCTAAAATTACTAATAATAAACTTGTTGGCCATCTATATTTATTTGAAAAAAGATAAATAAAAAAACCTATACTAAAAACAAAAAACAATAATAAATTATCTGTCATAAAATTTATTATACATAATTAGTTTATAAATCTTTATGATTTAATAACAAAAAATCCAAAAAACCTATTAAAAATTAAACGAGATTAAAGTTTGATTTATCAATTCACTATGTGTTTTAATAAAATTCAAATATTTTTCATATTCTAAACCTAACCATATTTCAATATGATCACCACAACCAAGAAAATAGAATGCATTATTTAAATTTCTATATTTTTCTTGTATACATTGAATAGGAAACTCTATTCTATCTCCTCCCTTAACAGTAAAACCCCCAGAAAATTTTTCTTTAAAATCTTTTTCATCTTTTTCTTTTGCGTCATATTCCTTTTTATCAAGAACTAAAAAATAAAAGAAATTTACTCCAAAAATTACCTCATTAATTGGAATTACATAAAAATCTTCTGAAAAATATTCTTTAAAAGCATCTGGGATTTTAATTACATAGATTTGACTTCTTTTTTTAAATCTTGATTCAGATTTAAAGGTTCCAATTAACAAATCTAAACTCATATAACAAAAAATAAAAAAGTTATATAAAAGTTTATCAATTAAAAAGATAAAAAAAATATCAAACTAAAATTCATTATATTTTCAAATAAAAAAATTTAAATTACATCATTATATTATTTAAAAAATATAAATAAATCATAAAAAATAAAATGCTAAAAAATGAATAAACCAAAAAAAGAAGTTAAAAAAGAATATAAAAAAACACCAATAATTATTTATACTACTTGTAAGGATAAAGAAGAAGCAGAAAAAATTTCAAAACATTTGTTAGAAAAAAAACTAATTGCTTGCACAAACATTTTTCAAATAAATAGTTTCTATTTTTGGGACAATGAATTACAAAATGATTCAGAGTATGTAATTTTAATAAAAACATTTAAATCACTTTATAAAAAAATAGAAAAAGAAATTAAAAAAATTCATTCATATAAAGTTCCTGCAATTTATTCTTGGGAACTAGATAATATAAATAAGGATTATTTTGAATGGATGAAAAAAGAAATTAAAACATAGTTTAATTAATTCTTACCAAATTAATCAAATTATTTATAACTACTATAAAAAGATTACAAAGTTTCTTAAATACAAAGATCTAACTTTTTATAAAATGGCAAAAAAATTAGAAATTCAATGTCCTGATGAAAATATTTTTTGGTTGTGTAATGGCAAAACATTAAAAACAATAAAAGAACTTCTTAATGAGTTAAAAGTAATGGAAGAAAGTGTCTTTAAATATCATGTAAATGATGAAAAAGATGACTTTGCAAATTGGTTAAAAGATATATTTAACGAATTTGAACTAGTAGATAAATTAAAAGGTGTTAAAGATAAAAACAAATATATTGAAATAATGGAACTTTATTATTACCCTAAAAAAGAAACAAAAAAACAACCCAAAGAAAAAAAGCAAAACAAAAACACCACTTCCAAAAAAAGAACATCAAAAAAAAAATAAAAAATAATAATATATATTTTTTAATTATTATATAAAATTATTTTTCTATTAAATGCCTTTTAACAAAAGTTTCCAATTTATTATATCCTTTTTCTAATGCTTCTTCTGATGCTGCAAAAACAACTCTAAAATGATTTGTGTTTTCTTTTTGTCCAAATCCAGAACCATGAACAAATAAAACATGTTCTTCTTTTAATAAATTTAAAACAAATTCTTTATCATCTTTAAAATCAAAATTAGTCAAATCAATTTTAGGAAAAGCATAAAAAGCTGCTCTTGGTTTAACCAAACTAATGTAAGGAATTTCATTCAACCTTTTGTAAGTTAAATCTCTTCTTTTTCTTAACTTTGTAATCATATCATTTAAATGCTTTTGACTTCCTTCCAAAGCAGGTTTTACTGCATATTGCATTGGATGACTTATTGACAACCTTGCTCTTGCTAATTGATTAAATGCTTCTTGAAATTTACTTCTTTTCTCAATATAACCAGAAAAAATTGTCCAGCCTACACGCCAGCCAGGGCATAAATAATTTTTTGACAAAGTATTAAAAGTTAATACAGGGATTTCATCTGTTAAAGAACCAACAGAATAAAATTTATCATCATCTAAAAGAATTTTATCATATGTTTCATCTGAAAAAATTGGCAAATCATTCTCTGCTGCTAAATCTACAATCTCTTTAAGTTGTTTTTTGCTATAAATTGCTCCTGTAGGGTTATTAGGATTAATCAATACAATTGCTTTAGTTTTTTCATTAATTTTTCTTCTCATATCTTCAATATCTGGTAGCCAATTATTATCTTCATCTAACTCATATTCGTTTTCAATACCATCAAAATAATTAATAACTGCATTATACAAAGGATATCCTGGTTTTGGTGTTAAAACATTATCTCCTGGATTTAATAATGCACCTAATGCCATAGTTATTCCTTCTGAGCCACCAGAAGTTAAGACAACATCATTATAATCTACATTAAGACCATTTCTTTTTGCCTCATTTGCAATTGCTTCTCTTGCTTCTTTTAATCCTAATGAATCTGCATAACTAGAACTCTTTTTCCAATTTTTTTCTACTGCTTCAATTAAATGCTTAGGTGTTTCAAAATCATATTTTAATGGATCGCCAATATTCAAATAAATAATTTTTTTACCTTGACCTTCTAATCTTTGCGCTTCAACTGCAACATCTCTTATAGCATATTGAATTTTCTCAGTCCTTTTTGCAGGAATTATTTCTTTCATTACAAAAACAAATAAATATTTACTTAATAAAGATAATGTTATTATGAAAGAACAATAATAAAAAAATCACAACCTTAAATAAATATTATATCAAAAAGATATACAAAAAAATAAAAATTAAAAAAAATGATAACTTAAAAAAAATAATGGGCCCGCCCAGACTCGAATCCCCCAAACAATACCAGTTTCAATAAAGTGAATTCATCGAAGATGAATTCGCTCATCCAGATTAAACCTGATAAGGTTTACTGGGGACCTTTGCCGTGTGAAGGCAATGTCATAGCCACTAGACCACGAGCCCATCAAAAATAAAAAAAAATAACAAACTTAAAAAATTTATTTATATTAATAAAAAACTATAAAAATTAAATTTGAAGATAAATTATCTATTTCAAAAAAGGCAAATAAAAATAAATCATAGAAATTAAATAAAAAACAATAATAGCAAGAAAAAAATTAATCACATGAAAAGGAGTTTTTTCAAAATCCAAATCTGCTCTTGCAATCTTAAAACCATATTTTAATAGATAGTTTAAACATAATAAAGTAAAAGCAACATAAAAAAAATTATTATTAAAAAAACTAATGCCTCTAAATATAGTAGATAAATAAAATATAGGTAAATGTCTTATTGCTTTTGTCAAATGCCTTAATTCTAAACAACTTAATATTGCTCTATTTATAATCCCTAAACAAAAAATTATTAATCCATAAACAAAACCATAGTAATATGATGCTGTTAATCCAAAGACAAAAACAAAATCAACAGGAATATAAGGAAAAAACTGTTTAAAAATAACTTTAAAAAAATCCAACAACTCAAAAATCAATATTATAATTAAAGGTTTAAAATTGGAAAATATAACTAAAAGTATTATAAATAAAACTATTTTAGATATTAATGAAAAATAAACATTCAAAGAATATTGCTTTTTACATGTTCTTTTACGAAATGTTTTCATCATATAATATTTAATAGAATCTTTTATAAAAATTTATCTACCTAAAAAGCTTTAAAAAAATATGAAACAAATAAAAACCAATAAATACTAAAAATTTCAATAAAAATTTATAAATTAAATAATTATTTTATAAAATATGAATGATGAAAATACAAAAAAAATTTTTGAAAATTTAAGAAATGAAATTGAAAAAATTGATTCTGCCAGAGAAGAAATAATAATAAAATCAAGACCTATTATCAAAGAATCTAAACAAGCTATTTACCTTTTACATAAAAATAATACAAAAGAAGCAAAAAAATCTATAGATAATGCAAAAAAAGAATTAGAAAAATTAAAAAAATTAATTCTTGAAACTCCTACTGTTGATGTTGGTTCTTATAATAGCGCATTACAAGAATACACAGAAGCAATAACTTATTATTATTTTGTTGTTGAAAATAGATTAATCTCTAATAAAGAGATAGAAGTTGATGCCGAAAACTATTTACTTGGCTTATGTGATTTAACAGGAGAACTGACAAGAAGAGCTGTCTTTTCAGTTGTAAATGAAGATTTCAGCGAAGTAAAGAAAATCTCAACATTTTTAGAAATTATACATAACGAATTTCTAGATTTTGAATTAAGAAATGGTGAAATCAGAAGAAAATCTGATTCAATAAAATGGAATCTTAAAAAAGTTGAAGAAATATTATATGATTTAAAAATAAGAGGAAAAATATAAAATATCAAGAAGAAAACAAAAATAAAAAAAATCAAAAATATAAATAATAAAAGGTATAAAAATGGAATTAAACAAAGCTATTGAATTATTAAACAACTCTGAAATATATAAAAAATGGAAAAAAGAAAATCCTAAGTATTATTTAAGCCATGCTTTTATAATGATTGATCCGCAAGTAAAACTAGAATGGCAAATAGGCTATTGCAATCCAGAAAATAATAAAATAATAACTTTCGCTATTTCTGATGATGAAAAGATAACAGAAAACCCTGAGTCAGAAAGTTTATACAATAAAGAAATTTTAAAATTAGATATAAACAAAGTAAAAATAAATTTAGATAATGCATTAGAAAAAGCAGAACAAAAACAAAAAGAAAAATATAAAGAACATTTTCCATTTAAAAAAATTGTTTTATTGCAAAATTTAGAAATTGGACAAGTTTGGAATATTACTTATGTAACAAGAACATTTAAAACATTAAACATAAAAATTGATTCTGAAACCGGAGAAATTATTTCTGATGAACTAATTGATTTATTCAAAATTGAGAGATAAGAAAAAAATTTATTATAATTATTAAAAAATCAAAAACAAAATAAAAATAGTATTTATAAAAATTTCTAATCTAAAAAATATATTTTTTATTTTAATAGAATTTATAAACAAAAGAATTAATTAATCATTCATGGTTGAAGTTAAAATTGTTAGATTAGACAAATCTTTAACAATGCCTTTCTATGCACATGAAGGTGATGCAGGAATTGATTTAAGAAGCTCTGTTGATGAGATTATAAAACCAAATGAAACAAAAACAATCCCCACAGGAATAAAAATGGCTATTCCTGAAAACTATGTTGGCTTAATATGGGATAAGTCTGGTTATGCTTCTAAAAATTCAATTAAAACAATGGCAGGTGTTGTTGACTCTGGCTACAGAGGAGAAATTAAAGTTGTCTTAATAAATTTAGGAAAAGAAGATTTTATCATAAAAAAAGACATGAAAATAGCCCAAATGTTAATACAGCCAGTTGTTAAAGCTAAATTAATGGAAGTTGACTCTCTTGAAGAAACAAAAAGAAACGATGCTGGATTTGGAAGCACTGGAAAATTTTGATTAAACAAACAAAAAAACACCAAATTAAAAATAATATAAACATAATAAAATTAAAAATAACAAAAAGCAAAAGAGGTCGTAAAAATGACAATACAAAAGAAAAAAATAAGTTATGACGCAATGATAAAAAGCAAACCATTGGATTCCTTTATAACAGAAGAAAAAGAAGAGTAAAAATAAATTAATTTATAACAAAGATTATATAAATTATATAAAGATATAAGCTTAATAATTTATTTTTTCTAAAAAACTTAATGCAGATTTTTTAACATCTTCAAAAACCTGTTCAATTTTTCTATTACCATCTATTTTAACATATGGCACTAAATTTCTTTTAAAAATTTCCTCATAACCTTTTAATACTCTATTGTGGAATTCTAAATTCATAGATTCAAATTTATCTCCTTTTTTATCATTTGCTCTCTTCACTGCTATTTCTGGTGGCACATCTAAATAAATAACTAATCCTGGCATTACTGAAACAGCTACTTTGTTTATTAAAAGCACATTTTCAAAACCCAAATTTCTGCCATAACCTTGAAAAGCTAAGCTAGATAAAAAACTTCTATCTGAAATTACAATCTTGCCTTGATTAAGATTAGGTAAAACAACATTTCTTAATGTTTGTGCTCTTGATGCGGCATACAAATATGCTTCTGTATAAGGATTCATTTCTTCATTAAAACTAGTTCCTTGTGCTATTTTCCTTATTGAATCTGCAACCTCACTGCCACCTGGCTCTTTTGTTAATAAAACACTATTAGGATATTTCTCATTAAGAAAACTAAAAAGCAATCTTGCTTGTGTTGATTTGCCACACCCAACAATACCTTCAAAAACAATATAGGGATAAATTTTATTTTCCACAAAAGGAAAAAAACCTTCTATAGTATTTAAAATTAATGTATCCAAATCCATTTTTAAGACACCAAAAAAATGAGAGGAAAGGGCGACCGGGGAGAATCGAACTCCCTCCTAAGGCTCCACAGGCCTCCACGCTAACCATTACGCTACGGTCGCCATAATTAATGCTAACAATAAAACATATTTTTTATTTAATGAAGTTTTTGTTTATTTAAATAATTTTAGATACTAAACTTTTTAGAATGAAATTTAAAAAAATCTAAATTAAAAATCAAAAAGTTTATATAGGATTATGTATACTATTATCTATATGTCTGATTACACATCACCTTTTAGAACAGGAATTGCTTTTTTAGATAGATTAGGTGTTTACGAAGTTTTATTGCCTTTCCTCTTAATTTTCACATTAGTTTATGCCATTTTAGAAAAATCAAAAGTTTTTGGTGTTGAGCATGTTGGTGAACATACATATTCTAAAAAAAATTTAAATGCTATGTTTGCATTTGTAACTGCATTCTTAGTTGTCGCAAGCTCAAGATTAGTTGCCACTATTAATGAAGCTGTTGCAAATATGACCATTTTAATGCTATTAGGTGTTTGCTTTTTATTATTACTGGGTGTATTTCATACTGGTGATAAAGAATTAGAATTATCCCAAACTTACAAAACAATCTTTACTGTTATAAGCTTTATTGGAATTATAATAATATTTTTACATGCTTTAAAAACAAATGATGGAACACCTTGGCTTTATTATGGTTGGAATTTTTTAGTAACTAATCTAGACACAGGAGCTGTAGGTGCTGTTATATTAACAATAGCAGTTGTAGTTTTAATGGGCTATATTACAAGTGACCAAAAATCTAAAGTAGAAGAGAAAAAAGATTAAATATAATAAAAATATAATATAAAAAATAAATAGGTGAAAAAATGCAAACATTTACAGATTGGATACTAATTTTAGATAGAATGGGTGTTTTAGATATACTTCTTCCATTTTTATTAATTTTCACAATAGCATTTGCAGTTTTACAAAAAAGCATGATTTTAGGCCCAAACTCTAAAAAATTCAATACAATTGTTGCTTTTGTTATAGGTATGGCATCTGTAATGCCACATATTGTTGGTAGAGGCCCTGATGTTGTGCCTATTATTAATAGTGCTTTGCCTAATGTTTCTGTTTTAATGATTGCTTCTATGATGGTTTTATTAATGATAGGTGTATTTGGTAATAATGTTAATGTTGCAGGCACACCCTTAGTAGGAATTGTTGTTTTATTCTCTGCAATAAGTGTTGGCTATACCTTTATAGCTGCTGCTGGCGGCTTGCCAATGATTCCTTTTTTAAATGATCCTGAAACATTGCAATTATTAGTTGCTATTTTAGTATTTGGAATAATAGTATGGTTTATAACAAAAGAAGAAAATGTTCCACAACACAAAAAAACATTTAAGGAACACTTAAATGATTGGTTTGGCGGAATGTATGGTGGTGGAAGCCAAGGAGGTCATCATTAATGGCATCCTTATTAGATATATCATTATTGAATTATTTTTCAAATGTATTTGTTATTCTATTTGTTTTTGCAGCAACTTATGCTGTATTAATGTTTAAAAACCCATTTCAAATATCAGAAGAAAAAAAATACATTAATTCTGTAATTGCAATTACATTAGCATTAATGATGATATTCTCTCAAGACGCAATTGAAATTATAAAAAACACAATTCCTTGGTATATTATTATGCTTATTTCATTGTTATTTGTAATTATAATTGCCAGTGCATTTAATACCTCAATTCCAAGTTCATTATCAAGCTCAATGGGCACCTATATTTTAGTAATCGCTATAATAATCTTATTAATTAATGTTGCCAACAAAATAGGACAACAAGCAGGGCCTTATTTATCAGGAAACGCTAATCCTGATGTTGTTGTTCCAAATGGAGAAGGAGATGTTGCCTCAAATAGCTTTACTCAAAACTTTGGCGCTACTCTATTTCATCCAAAAGTTTTAGCAATGATTTTAGTTTTAATTATTTCTTTATTTGCTGTTCTTTGGATAGGATATAAATAAAAAAATCAAACAAAAGAAAAATTAAAAAAATTTAATTTAAACTTTATCAAAATAGCTTGGTAATGTGGTTGATCCTAAAAAATTAACAATTACTCCTCCATAAGCACAATGATTTAAATTAGTATTAGGAACATAAATACCTTTTATCTTTATTTTATTATGTTCTATTTTATATAAACTTTTTTTATTAATATTACCCTCTTTAATAGTATAAGGAAGAACAAAACAAGAATCTCCACTACTACAATAGGATACAACAGAAATTAAAAGTGTTTTTTCCTCTGCTATACACAAATTTCCTGGTTCATAAGGTATGCTTAAAAGATAATCCTCTCCTTCTGCTTTTCCACCTACACATCTAGAATCACAATATCCGTCATTTTTTTCTAGGTTATCATTTTCAATATATCTACATTCACAAAATCCCTCTCTAATAGGCATACAAACATTACTTGAACCGCAATATTCACCATACTTTTTATTACTACACATTTTTATAGAATCTATTTCTCCTGATAAAATTTTTATTGTTTCAGGATCATAAGCTAAATTTTTTGAAACATCTTCTATTAAATTTGAATCTAGACATAATCTATTTTCAAAATTATAATAAGGATTATAATATCTCCCATTCTCTACACATTTATCATGAATACTTTTTAACATTTCATCACACTTTATAAATTCTTTATTAATATCATTATTTTCATAATATCCATAAATCACATTATTCCTCTTATCAAAGTATTTTGGTTCATTTTTAGCTAAGAGAGTAGTATAAACTTTATTATTATCTAAATAATAACTAATTGCCCAATTATCTTTATCATTATCACATAAACAATTACCTTCACTTTCACATAACTCATTAAAATAATACATTGGTTTAAATAACAAATCTGATTTTATTATTTTTAAAGTATTACAATCTGTCAACGGAGATTTATAAGAAAAACCATCAATATTTGCAATAAGTCTTCCATTTTTATATTCAGTTTTTAAACCACGCCATAAATTCTTTTCTGAATCCCAAGTTGCAATTCTATAATTATTTATAGGCAAAGGTAAAGTTGTTTCATCAACATCATAAGAAAAAATAACTGGTTTTGAAAAAACAACTCCATCTGGCAATCCTTCATAGACTATATTACTATGTACTACCTTATTTTCAAATCCATTAAAGTTAGTATCATGAATCTTTATAGAAATTTTATCTACAGGATTTCCATTTTTATCTAGAATTTTTGTTCCTTTTGAAAACAACAAATCAACTTTACCATCTATAGATTTAATTACAATATCTCTATCGGTTATACCATTAGGTATTCTAACGAAATTAGTTTTATCTATATTAACTATAAACTCTCTAAACTCTATTTTTTGATTTTCTTTTTTTAACTCAACAAAATAATTAACATCTAAAGTAATTGTTTCTTCATTTAATTGTACATTTATTTGTAAATCACCTTCTTGAACTTGATAATTTTTCTTTTCTACCTCTGAAAAAAGTTGTTCTGTGCATAATTTTGTTTTTTGCTTAACTTGATTTTTAAATAATTCTATATTATTTTCATCAATACCTGTTTTTTCTATTTCTGTTTTTGCTGCATCAGCAATACATAATTTAATCATTTCTTTAATATTACTTTCATAACTAAACTCAAAATAATTGCTCTTTGAAAAACCTAAATTTGTATTTTTATATAACATTAAAATTAAAAATAGTAAAACAATAATTCCAACAATAAAAAAAATAGTAATCTGTGTTTTTTTGAGTTTAATCATAAAAATTAATTGTCATAATTAGTATATAAATTTAATGCTCTAAAATTAATAATTGATATTATTAATATGTTTAAATAAAATATAAAAACTATTTAACTAAAAATAAATCAAAGAAAAGAAAATAAAAAAATTTAAAAAAGGTATAACTATTATTTTTTTATGATTTTAATCATTTAAAAATTTAAAAAATTTATTAAAATGAAAAAAAAGATGATAAAAAAGAGGTTATATTTTTTCTTAATTCTTGTATCATTTTTTTTATTTTTCTTTATTAATACTATACAATTTTCAAACTCACAAAGTTTAAATTATGAGAAAATCGGCAGATCTTATTTTAATTCTCCAAATTGCTATATCTATGAAGATAACTCTTTAAAAGATGGCGGCTGCTTATGCTATGAAAATAAAATAATGGGAACTGGTAATGAAGAGGATGGTTTATACTCAACATGTAAATCTAGTAACATGGATATTACTCAAATAGAAACTTCTTCAAATGAATGTTCTAAAAATTGTGTTTCTGATCAATACTATATAAGACTTTGCGAATTTGATGGCAAAAACTTCAATTGTAAAATCTTAGAAAAATTAACAGATTTTCCTTCAATAAAAGAAATAGAACCAATCCTTGATGAAAATGGAAATAAAAAATGCTCTACTGATTTTTATAGAAATCCTGGGGAAAATAATTGCTATAAATACTATTTAGACCCAGAGAAAGAATTATGCGAATTACAAGAAACTAGTGAATTAGAAAAGTGTAATTGTTTAGATGTTAATACTGTAAATTGTGGTTTTGATGAATTATTAAAATATTGTTGCAAAAAAGAAGAATTCAAAAATGACCCTAGATGTAATTGTAATATATTAAGTATTGAAATCAAAGGTAATGAAATTACTTGTCAAGAAAGTTATAAAAGGCCTAAAAAAAATTCATTAAACTGTGAAAAATTAACAAAAAAAGATAATTCATGCGTATATTTAGATGTAAATAATAAAGAGTGTTATGATTTTGAATTAAATAACCCTAATAAAAGAAATGGCGATTTAAATTGCTTATCTGATCAATTATACCAACTTTATAATGAAGAATGTAAAAATTGTGAAAGCAAATTTATATATGATGTTGAAGAACATAAATGTTATTATAAATCACCTGAAACATTTTGTACAGAAAAAGAAGTTTATATATGCAATTGTATAGATTTACTAAAAGAAAATGAAAAAACCTGTGATAATCCTTTTTATCAAATCTGCAATTTAGAATGTAAAAATAATGAGCAAAAAAGATGTACAAAAGGTTATTATAGAGATTCATTTAATTCTGATAAATGTTTTATTCAAAAATTAGAAAACAATATTTGCATAGAAACTCAAGTAGATCCATTAAATTGTTTAGGAATTGATGGTTCTAATTCATGTGTTAATGATAAAATAAAACAAATGACTGACGATTGCAATAAAAATTGCTCTGGAATAACTTATTTAAGATCAAAACATAATTCTAATGATTGTTTTGTTAAATCTCCTGATACAGATTGTGAAAAAAAAGAAACTGATTTAGAAAATTGTTTAGGTATAATGGGATCTAATAATTGTGAAAGTGATCCTATTTATAATAGGTATGGTAATTGTGAAAGACAAGATTCTGACAATGATGGCATAGATGATAAATTTGAAAAAAAAGAATGTTTAAACACAAAAAATAACGAGCCTGTAAATAATGATGGCTGTTCTTGTTCTCAAATTAATTGTGATGATAATAATCCCTGTACTGATGATTATTGCGAAAATGGTAGATGCATATACAAGTATAACAATAACCCTTGTGGAGAATTTAGAAAATGTCCCTCCAGTCAATGTGAAAGCAAATATCCTTATGAAAGATGGATTGAATATCCAGAAAGTGGAAAAGATTATTGCTCAGAAGGTAAATGCTTAACTTATAGCTGTGAAATAAAAAGCATAAAATACTCTAAATATTGTGATCCTGACGATGATGATGACAATGATCCAGATATAACTGATCCATATCCTGAAGATCCTTCTAGAAACACAGAATCAGAAAAAGAAAAACAAATAATTTGTGAAAAAAATGCCCCAAACTGTGAATTAAATCTTGGGATTTGTAAAGATTCTAAAAAACAATGTATAAATAATGAATGGCTAACTTGTGACAAAAACAATTATGGCGAAAATTATGTGCTTGAAGAAGATAATAATCTTTGCGACGGATTAGATAATGATTGTGATGGCACAATTGATGAGAATTGTGAATGTATAAACAATGAAATAAAAGAATGTGGCATAAATATTGGAATTTGTAAAAAAGGCATACAAAAATGTATTAATGGCAAATGGAGCACTTGTGAAAATGCTATATTTCCAAAAAATGAAACATGTAATAATTTAGATGATGATTGTGATGGTTTAACTGATGAAGATATTTACAATTCTGGTGATTACACCTTAAAAGAAGAATGCTTCATAAACCTATGTAAAGGTGTAAAAAAATGCAATTCTAATTGTGAATTATTTGAAGATAACGATAAAGATAATTATTGTACTACAATAGATAATTGCCCTGAAATTTCAAACACAGATCAGATAGATAGTGATGGTGATTTTATTGGTGATGCTTGTGATGTTTGTCCATTTGATCCTTTAAATGACATTGATAATGATGGTATTTGTAGTAATACAGATAATTGTCCAACTCTTTATAACCAAAATCAACAAGATTCTGATAATGATAACATTGGTGATGCTTGTGATGTTTGTCCAAATGACCAATTAAATGATATTGATAACGATGGTATTTGCAGTAATACAGATAATTGTCCTTTAAAATACAATCCTGAACAAATGGATTGTGATAATAACGGTATTGGTGATATTTGTGATTTAAACTCTCTTTGTGTTATTGATAGTGATAATGACGGAATAAAAGATAATAAAGATAATTGTCCTTATATATCAAATTCAGAACAAACAGATTCTGATAAAGATAATATCGGTGATGCTTGTGATGTTTGTCCATTTGATTCTTTAAATGATATTGATAAAGATGGTGTTTGTGGGAACATTGATAATTGTCCAAACATATATAACCCCAATCAACAAGATTCTGATAAAGATAATATCGGTGATGCTTGTGATGTTTGTCCATTTGATTCTTTAAATGATATTGATAATGATGGTATTTGTGGGAATATTGATAATTGCCCTTATAGATTTAATCCTCAACAAAATGACTGCAATAAAAATGATATTGGTGATGCTTGCGATACTAATTCAGAATGCTCAATTGACTCTGATAAAGATGGAATTTTAGATGTTTACGATAATTGTCCCAATATATATAATCCCGAACAAAAAGATGATGATAAAGATGGAATTGGAAATGAATGCGATTTATTTAAAAATGATTTCTTTAATGATAAAGATAAAGACGGAATCTCTACTGAGATTGATAATTGTCCTTTTAATTATAATCCTGATCAAAAAGATTCAGATAATGATAAAAAAGGAGATGCTTGCGATATTTGTCCTTATGACCCATTAAACGATATTGATAGTGATGGTATATGTCATAATATACTAAATAATATATCTCTTGACAATTGTCCTTTTAAATATAATCCTGAACAATTAGATTGTGATAAAAATGGAATTGGTGATGCTTGTGATTTAAACTCTAAATGTATAGGTGATATAGATTTAGATAATATATTAGACACAAAAGATAATTGTCCTTTTAATTATAATCCTGATCAATTAGACCAAGATGGTGATGGTATAGGTGATATTTGTGATATTTGTAAAAAAGATGCCTTTAATGATTTAGATAAAGATGGTGTTTGTGGAAATATCGATAATTGTCCAAATATATATAACCCAAATCAACAAGATTCTGATAATGATAACATTGGTGATGCTTGTGATATTTGCCCTTACGATCCATTCAATGATATTGACAAAGATTTAATATGTGGTAATTTAGATAATTGCTTAGAAACAAATAATCCTAAACAATTAGATTGCGATAAAAATGGAATTGGTGATGCTTGTGATTTAAACTCAAATTGCGTTAAAGATTATGATAATGACAACATACTAGATTATTATGATAATTGTCCTGAAAGTTATAATCCAAATCAATTAGACTCTGATAAAGATAATATTGGTGATGCTTGTGATGTTTGTCCATTTGATCCTTTAAATGACATTGATAATGATGGTATTTGTAGTAATACAGATAATTGTCCAACTCTTTATAACCCAAATCAACAAGATTCTGATAATGATAATATTGGTGATATCTGTGATCTTTGCCCAAATGATGAAAATAATGATATTGATGAAGATACAATTTGTGGCAACTTAGATAATTGCCCTTTTATAAAAAATCCTGGTCAAGAGCTTTGTGATTCTATAAACACTCAACAAATTATATTTGACAACAAATTAAAAATAAGATTAGATAACCTTTCAAGTTTAACAAAAAAAGGTGTATTCCTAAACATATCAAAAAATGAAGAGGAAAAATTAAAAAAATTAAAAGAAAACATAGAAATTGAAACAAAAGAATATTATATAGATAATAAAAAATTTACCAAATATAAAATAACAATTGACTCAAAAAATTTAAATAATTTATATTACTATCAAAATATTCCAAAATGCTTAGCTGAGAAAGCAGAAAATCTATATTTTAATGGAAAGAATTATCGTATCATTGAAAATGATCCTCTAATTGCATGGCAATATTCTAACACTCTAGATAAAGTTGAAATTACCTATGACATTGAAGGAAGTATCTCTAAAGAATGTTTAGCACAATTAAAAGATTATATTTATTCTTCAACAATTAAAAATGAAAACAAAAAAAATATTTTATACATAATAATACCTTTAATTTTAATTCCTTTAATAATTTTCATAGTTATTCTATTAGAAAAAATGCAAAAAACAGATAATAACTAAAAACATTAATTAAAATAATTTCTCTGAATGATTAATTATTAATCAATAGAAACTCTAAGATTTTCACTTATAATTATATCTCCTTTTCCAAAATCAATATTCTTTGCATAACAAACTGCTTGAATATCCTCCAAAACTAACTCTAATTTTTTTCTTAAATCCTCTTTACAATCAATTATCAAAGAAATTTCATCTTTTAATGACATTCTTTTTGAGGATTTATATTTTCTTACTTCGCTTAATATTAAAACAACAAGGTCTCCAATAAGCTCTGACTCTTGATTAATAAAGTTTTCATTAAATTCTGGCCATTTTGTTAAATGAATGCTTAATTTTTCTTTACTATTATTTTGTCTATTACTAAAATATTGATGATATATCTCTTCTGTTATAAAAGGCATTATAGGCGCAATTAATTTTAATATTGTTAACAAAGATTCATAAAGAGTAAATTTAGCCGATTCTAGTTCATATTCTTCATACTTATTTGAATTATACAATCTATCCTTCACTAATTCTAAATAATTATCACAAAAAACATTCCAAAAGAAAATTTCAATCTCTTGTTTTGCTTTTGAATATTCATAATTTTCAAAACTTTCTGTACAATTTTTTATAACCTTTTGTAATTTTGAGAGAAGCCATTTATCAATCTCGTTTAAATTATCATAAACTATCTTTATTTTTTTAATATCAAAATCCTTTAAATGCATTATAACAAATTTACTTGCATTCCACAACTTTGTAATCATTTTCTTTCCTGTTATTAAATCTTTTTCTTGGAAAGGCAAATCATCTCCTAATTTTGAACCAGCAGCCCAAAATCTTAAAGCATCTGCACTATATTTTTCAATCATTTCTTGAGGTGCTATAACATTACCCTTGCTTTTAGACATTTTTTTTCCATGTGGATCTAACGCCCAACCAGAAATCATTACATTTTTCCATGGATTTTTATTATAGTGCAATTGACTTTTAACTAAGGTATTAAACAACCAAAATGTTATAATATCATGTGCTTGTGGTCTTAAATCCATTGGAAATAATTTTTCATAATTTTTAGTTCCTTTAACTAATTCAATTGCTAAAATTGGTGTCAATGATGAAGTTGCCCATGTATCCAATACATCTTTTTCTGGAACAAACTCATTAGAATTACATTTTGGACATTCTTTTATTGGACAATCTGTCTCAATTGGATCTACAGGCAACATAGATTCATCTGCAACAACTTCATAATCACACTTTTTACAATACCACACTGGAAAAGGAACTCCAAAAAATCTTTGCCTAGAAATACACCAATCCCATTGTAAACCATCAATCCAATTAATTAATCTTGACTTCATAAAATCAGGATACCATTTTAATTTCAAGCCATCTTTTTTAAACTCATCTTTTAAATCCAAATATTTAATAAACCATTGTTTTGTATTTAAAATTTCAATTGGCGTGCCACATCTCTCATGAACATTAACATTATGCTTTATTTGCTTTTGATTTACTAGTAATGCCTTTTCTTTTAAATCTTTAATAATTTCTTTTCTTGCTTCTGTTATGTTTAAACCTTGATACTTTCCTGACAATTCAGTCATTTTTCCGTCTTTGGTTATAGAAATTCTTAAAGGTAAATTATATGCTTTAAACCATTCAATATCTGTTTGATCTCCAAATGTACAACACATAACACAACCAGTTCCTTTTTCCATATTAACTCTTTCATCACTAAGAATTTGAACAACATGTTCAAATATTGGAACTTTTGCCTTTTTTCCAACATATTTCTTATATCTCTTATCATCTGGATGCACAAAAACAGCAACACAACTACTTAATAATTCAGGTCTTGTAGTTGCTATAATTAAATCTTCAACTTCATTAAAGTTTTCATCAACAATCTTAAAAATAATATCATTAAAAGTGCTATCTAATTCTTTATCTTCTAATTCCACTTGTGCAATTGCTGTCTGACACTCTGGACACCATATTGTAGGACTTTCTTTTCTATACTCTCTACCTTTTTTATATAATTCAACAAACGACTTTTGACTTATTTTTCTACAATGACCATTTATAGTTGAATAAAACAAACTAAAATCACAACTCATGCCTATATTTTTCCAATCTTGCACAAAATCAGGTCTTATTTCATTTAAGGTTTCTAAACACAAATTTATAAAATCACTTCTTTTCATTTTGACTGCTTTAACATTCTTGATTTTCTCAATTAATCTCTCTGTAGCTAAACCATTATCATCAGTTCCAAATGGATAAAACACATTTTTTCCTTTCATTCTTTGATATCTTGCAATAAAATCTTGCTGTGAATAAGAAAAAGCATGTCCTAAATGCATTTTTCCAGAAACAGTAGGTGGTGGCGTATCAATAACAAATAACTCTCTTGTATCATCATTAGCATCAAATCCATAGATTTTATTTTCTTCCCAGTATTTTTGCCATTTTTTTTCAGCTTCTTTTGGCTCATATGAATTTTTACTTTCTTGACTTTGTTCCATAATAATCATCCTTTATAAATAAAATTATTTATTATGATTATAAAATTATTTAAAAAAATAAAATAAAATTTATTAAAAAACTTTCTTTTTTTTATAAAAATGAAATCTAATTTAGAAAAAATTTTTAAAAGAGTAAAAGAAAAAAAAACCTTTTTTCTTATATTAATCATAATATTACTAATTTTTTTTATCTACTTAAATTTAATCAAACAAATACTCTTTTCTGCAATAATAATAGCAATAGCCTCAATAACAAAAATATACCATAAATTTATAAAAACAACATTAAGCATTGACTTAATCTTTTTTTCTACACTATTAATATGTTTCGCCTACAAAAATTTTATTTTAAGCATAACTTTTTCTTTAATTGGATTAATAATTGCAGATTATTTAGCCCAAAAATTAAACCAAAACACATTAATAAGTGCCTTTACACTTATTTTAACAATATTATTTTTTAATCTTTTAAATAGTTTAAAAATTGATATTATAATTATTGCTATATTTTTAATGCTATTATATGAGATTTTAGCCTCGTTTTTATACAATCTAATTGGAAGTTCAAAGGATAAAATAGTATTATTTTTTATCTCACACTTTTTAACAAATTTATTTCTTATTTTAAATTATTTAAAACAAATCTTAGAATTAATCTCTTAATAATATAAAATAAAGACCTAAAAAATAAGAAATTAAAATTTTTAAAAATCTAAGGATTTACTTTAACCTCTACATTTACTCCTTTTTCTGTTTGAACAACTACCTTAGGTTTATCCTGATTATCATTTTTATTATTAGTCTCTTCTTTTACTTCTTTTTTCTCATTTTGTTGCTTCTTCTTTTTTTTAATACTTTTTTGCTCTTTTTTATTTGAATTTATTTCTTTTTTCTTATTTTTACTATTTTTTTGTTTTGTTTCTTTTTTTACACTTTTTTGTGTTTTATTATCCTTTACTTTTGTTTCTTTTAATTTTTGTGTACCCTCTTTTTTTAATTGTTTTTCCAACTTAACTAGTTCTTTTTCTACATCACTAAAGCTAGATTTTTTATTGCTTTTTTTAGCATTTGTTTTTTTAACTTTTGATTTTTTTGCTTCTTTTTTATTTGATTTTACTTTTTTCTTCTTTTGAGATTTTCCTGATTTTTTAACTTTTTTATCTGAAGATTCTGTTTTATGGTGTATAATTATTGGTTTTTCAACAACTTTAACAACACTCTCTTTTACCTCACTCTCTTTTACATTAGTTTGTTCTTTAAGTTGATTCGCCTCTTTACTTTCTTCATCTTTTTTTGGTTCAGGTATCTTCAATTCATCTGTAGAATCTAATAATTTTTTATCTTCTTTATAATAGTCCTTATATTTCATAATATCTTTTAAAACCATATCAACTAGATTATTATCTTTCCATCCTTTTGATTCTAAATTTTGCTTTATTTGTTCAGAACTATATCCTTTATTCATTGCCCATATAACATAGTTCATTATTTTATATAAATCAGGAGCCAACCTCTTTAAATATAATGTTTCTGTGTCATCTTCTAATTCTTGTATTTCTTGTTCAAATTTACTTAAATCTGTTGATTCTTCTGTTTCAAATCTTCTAATCTCATCTAAATCCTTTTTTTCTTCTTCTGCTAATTTTTCTAATTGCATTAATTCTTCTTGCTCTTCAGTAGTCATTCTTTGTAATTTTTGCAGCTGAACTAAAATTATAACAAGCAAGATTAAAAATAATATCACTAACATAAAGAAAATTTCAGGTAAAGGCATATTTACTCCAAATACTAACATTAACTATCACCTCTTTTATAATAAATAAAGTTATCTTTATAAATTTTTATAAAATTTAAAAAAATTAAAATAAAAAAATAAACAACTAAGATTCTAAATCAACACTAGATTCTGCTACTTTATTAATGATCCTGAAACTACCTCCTTTGTATAGATAAGCATTTATCTTATAATTAATTCCTTCTCTTACACAATAGGGGTTTGATAGTAAAGGCTCAATTACTATACCTTGAATATAAACACTTCTCATATAATCCACAATAACGCTTTTTCCGAATATAGTAGATGGATCATGTATATCTAACTCTATATCTGAATAACCTTCATAATCTCTGTTATTTACTATATAATATAAATCATAACATACCATGTTTCCTTTATTGAATCTAGAATCTGGCATTGCTCTTATCTCAAATTCTGGAATCACAACTTCTAACTCAATATCTTTTTGAGCTAAAAGATCATTATTGTTTTTTATATATAATTTTAATATTGCTTTACTTGAAGTATAATCCTTTACTAAAACAACAAAATTAATCTCTTTTTCTTCTCCAGCAGTAATTTTTTTGATAATTAGATTATTATTTTTTACATCTATTTTATTTGGCGCTTCTAAAGAAATAACTAAATCTTCTAACTCTCTATTTAGATTGTTTTTTAATTTTACTTTTACTAAAACAGAATCTAATACATTAACAACATTTTTAGTATTAATAGTTATTGTAAATAACTCTTCATTAAGTAGACAGTTTTCATCTACTTGTCCATTACAGTTATCGTCTATATTATTACATAATTCCATTCTTCCTGGATTTATATTATAATCATTATCATTACAATCATTACTACCTGAACATGTGCTTAAAATTTTATAATAACCATCATTATCTAAATCTACACAAACAGGTTGTTGATTTTGTGTTGTTGGTTTATAACATAATTTTGTATTTGAATTGCATAATAATCCACTCTTACAAGAATCTCTTTTTTCATAACAATCTTCGCATGCACAACCCTCGCCTATTTCACATTCTCCGTTTGGTTGCCCTATACATCCTTTTTTGCCGCCATGATTTTCACATGTTGCATCACAAGTATTATCATTACATAAAACAGTTCCTTCATCACAATAATAAGTTCTATCTTCTACACACAAAGAAGTGAAATAATTACACTTTGCTCCTAAAACACAACCGTCTCTTAAATCATGACAATCTTTACAACCACATCCTTCTCCTAATTGACAGAAACCATCTTCAACAATGCAACCTTTAACACCTCCATGATTAGCACATGTTTCATTACAGGTATTATCATTACATAAAGTTGTTCCAACAGGACAACCACATAAACCAAAAGAACAAATAGCTCCTTGAACACAACTATCTTGTTTGTTTCTACAATCTTCGCAAGCACATCCTTCTCCTATTTCACATTTTCCGTTTCTATTTATACAACCTGCAAAACCACTATCTGTTTCTAGACAATTTCTACTACATGTTCCGTCTTTACATAATGCTGTTCCAGGCAAACATTGTTTAAATGCATCATTGCAATTACTACCATTCCAAACACAACCAAATTGTGTTAATGATGCCCTACAAGGATCAAAAACACATGAAATCTCATTAGTATAGTTTGAACATTTCATATTACTTTTACAATTTTCACAATAATCCCCTAAATTACTTGTTGGGAATAAAGCATCAAAAATAGTGCTTGTATTTATCCAATAACCCCCACAATCAAATAAACATTTCTCTGCACTACAACCTTCTAAAAAAGGAGGTATTATTGTTTGTTTCCCACAATTTTCTGGCTTATCACATCCACTTGTACATAAAGGATTAGAATAACTAAATGGATTTGTTATTGGATTAATTTTACGCTGTGTTAAATATACTTTTCTCAAATTAACTAAACCTTCAAAATTAACATTGAAATTCATTACTGAATCAGTTTTTATAACTAAACAATCTAAATCATTTTTAACTTTTGATAAGTACAATACTTCTTTATTATTATCTCTTAATTGATAACTATCTTGGTTTAAATCAAAATTATTTAATTCTTTAACAAGCATAGATTTTTCTGAATTTATCCTTATAGTAATATTGTGTTGAATACTATCGTCTGAATAAGTACAAACAAAATAATTACAATTTGAATCCCATATATATACTCCATAACCCTGCAAAAACTCTGGTTCATCAATTAAACCATCGCAATCATTATCAACACCATCATTTAATGTACTTTCAAAATTTTCTGTTTTTACACAAGGTAAAGAACATTTTTCATTAAGATAATCACATACTAATCCCTGTGCACAACTATCTTTTTTATTAGAGCAATCTACACATGCACAACCTTCTCCTTCTTCACATATGCCATTTCTTATATTACAACCCTTTGATGCTGTATCAGTTTCTTTACAATTTTCACTACATGTCCCCTCTTGGCATAGTGTTGTTCCTAAAGGACATTGACATAAGAAATTAGTATCACAAACAGCACCTAAAACACATCCATCTTGTTTTCCTAAACAATCTGAACATGCACACCCTTCTCCTTCTACACAATTTCCATCTGGATCACCAATACAACCCATAAAATCTGTATCTGTTTCTTTACAATCTGAACTACATGTTCCATCTTGACATAAACCTGTTCCTACTGGACAACCTTTTAATTCACAACTACATGTGTTTAAATTACATGTTTTACCTTCACCACAATCTTGATCATTACCACATTGTGCCCCACATTTATTCTTTACACACTTGGGTAAATCATATAAACAGTTACAATCTGCACATCCTATTCTTTGTGAAACTTTTTTACTATTTTGTGAACACAAAAATTCATTGCAATTATTGCCAAAAACAGGTCGATTATTTATAACATCACATTCTTCTACTGATTCTAGTTTTTCATTACCACATATATTAACATTTTCACCTACACAACTATTACAACTCATAACATCTGCATCTGTTATAGCACCATCACTATTAATATCATAAATATTTAAAGACTCTGTATCTGTTTTTCCGATATTATTAAATATTGCTGTTAAATCTGCATCATCTACTACATTTGAACTTTCTCCTTCTGTATTAACATTACATTTTAAACATATATTTTGACAAGTTTCATCTATATATCTTATCCAAACACCATACCTTGGTCTTCCTAAAATATTTGTTATCTCAACTTCTTTACAAACCTTTTTTACACCTTGTGAGCAATATGCAAAATTTTCTTCTCTACATTTACCTTGCTCATCTACACAAAGATGTGTATTATTAATACAACATGAAGAAGGATTATTACTCAATTGACCTATTTCTGAATATTGCATATATGCTGGATTTACAGAATTATAAGTATTAATTGAAACATAATAGTCAATTGGTATTTCCTTATTATCATCTCCACAACACAATCCTTGAATATCTTCTAACCCCTCAACTTCTTCATTGGGTTTAAAAGTATCTTTACCATAATAACATTGATTTTCATTTTCACAATCAAACCATTTTGATTTAATAAAGTGATAAACATATTGTGGTGTCTCAGGTGTATTTGACATAGATACAAACTCTTTAATAATTACTTTATCTGTACAATTCCCTTCATTTACATCCAAATCAAGCCACCCTCCTTGAATACCATTTCTTGAATAACAATATTCTATTTCATTATCACCATCTGCATCAATTAAAGTGCCAACTGGATGTCCTTTTTTATTAATGTCAACACAATCTGTATTCCTGTAACTACAATTTATAATATTTGTATTTGAATTACATTCATCCCAATTATATACTAAATTATTCTCATAAAAATAATAATAAGTATAATCATAAGGATTTTCATCTCTTCCAGTTTCAAAAACATAATAATCAAAATCAGGATTAATATTATCATTAACTTTTGGACAATAGAAGAAATTTTCATATCTTATTGGAACAATCACTTCTTCTGTAACATCATATGTATTTGTGTCTAATGCGGTTTTTATTTCATTTCTATTACCTTTAACTATAACCCTTAAAGGAGTATTAGAAACAATACTTTGTGTAATTGCTTCATTAGGAACTTGAATCTCTTCCCTAAATGCATATGCATTTCCAACATTATTATAAACTAAATCCTCATTATCCCAACTTTTATCAACTGTTATAGTATCTCCACAATATGTACAAGCTACTTCTAAAATAAATTTTTTTGAATTAGGACTATTATTCAAACAAATCTCTGAAACAGAAGCAGTTAAAGATGCTGGCGGATAATTACAAACATTATTATTACATATGCCATAATAGCCACACTTTGTTCCTAATCCAGAACATGTGCCACAATTATTAGTTGGTGTTATTTGTACACCACATTGCACTTGAGATGCAGGTGGACATTGAGGTGTACATGATGAACCCTCATTATATTGTCCACAACAACACGCTAAAACACCATTATCATCTCTACATCCATCAAAGCCAGGTTTACAGTTTGGATAAGTATATTGAATATCTCCCTGACAACAATATTGACTACATAATTTAGCATTAGAGGGAAATAAAAATATTATAAAAAAAATTAAATATATTATATAATAAAAATTGTTAAACTTATAATTCTCTTTCATATACCCCACCTTCTAAAAGTATTATTTTATTTTTAAAACATTATTAATTAATTTTTAATAAAAGTAATCTCATTTTTTACATATATAAACTTTTCGCTCCTAGATAAATTATATCCTAAAAATATCATTTCTAATTCACATTCTTTATTAATATCAAAGCACCTTTTTTTGTATCTGGTAAATCTTCAATGGAATATGCGTTAAAATTACAATCTAATAACCTTAAATTACTATCACCAAATAATTCATCAAAATTAATATTAGTTTCTGTATCATCATTAACATTTTTTGCTTTAAATGTCAATTTAGCTATACTTCCTGAACCAGAAGCACATTCATTACCTATAACTCCTAAACTAAATCTTCCCTCACTTGGACTTATCAATGGATAAGAAATACTGTTTATTTCTTTATGAGAATTATCTAAATTAACAACAAAAACAGAATCAAATAAACTATTTTCATTATAAGATGACGATGTAATTATACCAGTCCTTTCAAGAGATATAAAATTAGGGTCATACTTTATAGTAATTTGTATAGATCTTAAATTATTAACACAATAAAGATTCAAATACAAATCAAACTCATTGTTCTCATTAACAATTACATCATATTTGCTGTAAATATTGCTTTGTTTTGATTCCAAACTAGCTTGATTTTTAGAAATTCTTATTCCATCTTTATCACTTTTAGTTATACAATGTCTATTAGTAGTTTCATTAATCTTTTCTGCAAAATTCCCTTTCACAAAAGTAGGCAAAATACTATTATAGGTTTTTTTCACTTTTTTATTTCCGCCTAAATAATATTTATCAAAAATAATTAAGGTTATTTCATCATTGCTTAAATTAAGTGTATATTCATATCCCATTAATCGTGTTGGTAATTCAAATTCCCTATAATAATTATTATGCATTGATGAAGCAATAATAATTTCATTTTTTATATCATTAATCAAATTAATAATCTCTTGATTTTCTTTTTCTTGGCTAATCTCAGAAATTCTATTTGTAATTAAATATATAAAACCAGTTATAACTAAAAAAACAATACCAAAAATTAATATAAATTCAAAGGATATCTGAGCTATTTTAGCTATTTTAAAGTATTTAAGCAAACCTTCTTTTGTTATAGTTTTATTAATTTTTTTCATTTTAAAAACATCAATTTTCACAGAGACTTTAATCAAGTTTCTTGACAACCATTTTTACAAATACCTTTTCCTTTAAAATTATCACTTTTACTTAATTTATTTAAAACAGATGCTTCGTCATCATTATTAGTATCAATCAACCAACTATTTGTAATTTTACCTCTATTTCCTGCTGAATCATAACTATAAATTCCATAAACACTTATCTTTATTATTTTATTAGTTTTCCCTTTCCATGAAGCAAAATTAGTTTTATCTGCTATTTCATAATTAAAAGTTCCATTTAATTCTAATGTCCATGGATCAATTTGCTTAATAAAATTTCCAAAAAAAGAAACATTTAATTTTTTCAATTCAATATTTAAGTAAGAAAAATTTTTTTCTAAATCACTTTTTAAATTAGTAAACAAATATCTTTTGTCAATGTAATTCAATTGTGTTAAATTATAATCTCTATTATTAACAGTCAAATTACCATCATAAAAAACATCTGGAAATGCTGATAAGAAAGATTTAATATAATTTTGATTAAACCCATTATCATAATAAAAATGTGATAAACCAATTATGACTTCTTTAGAACTAATATATAACATGTTTTCTAAATAATAATTTTCAAAATCATTCACAAATGAATTTAAAACTTTTAACCTTGCTCTTGTAGCATCAAGATCTGAAACTTTTTCATATCTTTTTGAGTTTAAATCAATAGTTGCTAAAAATAAAAAAACAAATAAAATAGAAGTAATTGTAAAAAAAACAGACTTTTTATTATTTTTTAATCTAAATTTTTTTAATTTAATTAAGATTCTATTTTTCATTCCAAAAAAGCACCTCTACTAAATAAGGGCCAAATTTAATAAAACTACCATCATTTGGATTTTCATAATACCCAAAAACAATAGTTTGTCTATTAATTATTTGCTCAGCTTTTTGAAATTTATCACCTTTTGAAAAAATCTCTTCATTGTTTATTCTTATTTTAAGTCCATATCTATCATCAACTAAATTATATGTGTCTATAAAATCTTTAATTAATAATTTTATTTGAGCTCTATTATTTTTATTATATAACTCACCAATAATGGTAATTAAAGTTTGATTAATATTTACATTATTATGTATTGCTGTTAAATTATTAAAATTGCAATTTCCTGCATTACACAAATCTTCACCCTTAACATTAGTTATTAAATCATAAAAATTGTCTGCTATATTATCCATAGTTATAGCATTACTTTCCGCCCTATAACTTGAAAATAATAATAAATACCCCATAATCAATATAATTATCCCAAAAATTCCATCAATTATGAAAAATTGTGCTTTTTTATATCTCATTTTGCATAACTTTTTACAAATATAATTATTTGCCATCTTTACTCTGCACATATATAAACATTAAAAGTATAAATATCCTTTTGATTATTATAATCATAAAGAACATTTCTCTTAATAAGTATTGATTCTTTCAACGAACATTTTGGATTAGCAACTATATTATTTAAATCAGAATCTCCACATAAAATCCTTTCTCCAATAGTTAAAAAATAAACATAATTATTATTATAATTAGGAAAAACTGCCCTGCTTTTTATTATCCTATTGTTTTTATCTTGTAGATATAAACAATAAGAAATCCTCTTAACAGAATTCGTTGTTAAATCTTTAAAAAAAAAGTCATATAAAACATTATTATCCTCATTAAAAAAAGCATCTAGCTTATTATTATCAATTTTAATTCCATCTAAAAAATCTTTTTCCTCATCATAAATTTCATTTAACTTATTAAACATTAACTCATATTGAATATCCAATTTTTTTTCAGATGTCAAAAAAAAAGCATTATTCAATCCATAAAAAAATAAGGATACTGCAAATATATATAAAATAAAAGTCATAACAAAATCCATACTAATAATTTGAGATTTCATTTTTTACAAATTTTAACTATATTCTTGTTTTGAGATATTAACACAAATCTTTTGTATTACATTATTATTTTGATATTTATAAATACAATTTGGGATTACATCCAAGTAAATACCTTTTAAACCTTCTCCATATATACTTTTTTTTAAACATTTACAATCATTATCAATACAAAGTTCATCTGGATTTATATCGCAATTATCACCATACAATGGAACACTAGACTCATACATAACTTTATTTTCCCCTCCTGTTGTAATATATTTAAAAATCAAATATGTTTCATTTCCACCTTTAACATTTAATATATACATATTAGTAATACCCGAAGGCATCTCAAAAGTTAAGGTTGTTCTAGATGAAACACCATAATAATAAATTTTTCTTGCATTATTTATAATTAAATTAGAAATTTGATTTAGTTTATTATTAATTGCAAAATCATTGCTTTGGAAAACATAATTTCTAAAAACATAAATTCCAGAAAGCAAAATAGCTAATGCAATAGCAATCATTAAAACATATTCCATTGCAAACTGAGATTTACCCCTTTTTTTAAAAATCTTCATAAAAAATAATTAGGAATCTTTCTTTAAATAATTTTTGATAAATTTTATACAGAATTCATGATAAATTTCATATAGTATATAGCAAAAAATAAAAAAAAGAAAAAATACGCAGCTGAGAGGATTTGAACCCCCGACCTACTGCTTAGGAGGCAGTCGCTCTTTTTGGCTTACTTGTATCCAAGCTGAGCTACAGCTGCATACTAATTATAAATAAATATAAAAAAATATAAAACAAAAAAAAAGAAAAAAAACTATTTTAAAAATATTGTTAATCTATATGATAAAAACATAAAATTAAAAAGAATAAAAAAATTTTTTTGATTTATTTACCCCAAGCTAAAATACCCCATATAACAAAATTTACAATGGGTATCATCATTAATATTGCCCACCAACCTGGTTTTTGTCTTGCTTCGCAAATTTTCCATTGTGCCATTATTGAAACTACCATTAAAGTTAGTGATGCAAAAAAGTTTATAAAAGGTATAATTAGAGCTATTATCAATAACATTAACATTGGGTTCATTTTAGCCATTTTTAGCATCAAATAAAAATTAGCTATTGGAATCCATGCTAACCATGCATTTTGTACATTCAATCTTTGTGCTGTTTTCATCAATGCTAAAGACATATAGACATATACTGCTACTGAAAACAAAACTAAAAAAACCATCATCCCCATTAATAATCCTAATAACCCTGCTGCACTATCTCCAAAAACCACATCATTGTATTGCAATAACATTTTATCACCTCATAATATAAATAAAATTTAGAATTTAAATATTTTTTTATTCAATCTTTTGTAATATTTATGTAAAAATTTTAAAAAGATTTAAAATTTCAATCATAAAATGAAACTAAAATTAATTCCTCTATTTATATTTGGATTTATAATTATTTCATTAATTTACAGTCATTTTGGTTTAAAAGATGCACTAGACGCATTTAAAAAATTTACAATATTACCTTTAATTGCTTTTATAATAATTGCTATTATAATTGACTATTTGTTAACTTACAGATGGAAACTCATATTAGAAGCAAACAACATAAAAATAAATTTTCTAAAAATATGGCAATATAGGCTAAGTGGTTTTGCAATTGGTTATTTAAGTCCTCAACCAAATATTGGTGGAGATCCTATAAGAGCAATATTATTAAAAAAAGATAAAGTAAAATTCAAAAAAGCTTTATCAACAGTAATAATTGATAGAAGTATTCAAACATTAACAGATTTAATTTTTGCATTTATAATGATTCTAATTATTTTTTTTTCAATAAAAATCTCATTAAAAACAAAAATCCTTTTATTTTTAATTGTTAGTTTCCCATTATTAATAATTATATATTATTTCACTGCAATGAAAAAAAACAAACCCTTTTTTAGCAAGTTATTTAAAAGATTTAAAAAAATACAACAAAACTTAATTGAAATAGAAAAAATAATTTCTAATTTTCACAGAAAAAAAAACCACATATTTATAAAAACATTATTAATAAATTTTTTAGTCCTACTCTTGATTATAATTCAATATGTATTCATATTAATGCTTCTAAATATTAATATTAATATAATCACTATTTTTTTATTAATAATAAGTATAACTATTGCATCTGCTGTTCCCTTACCTATGAACATGGGTGCTCTTGAAATTTCACAAATTACAGCTCTTAGCTTTTTAAAAATAGATCAAGCAATTGGATTATCAATAAGTATTTTAATAAGATTTTTAGATTTAACAAAAACAATTATAGGGCTAAACAGTTTATTTTACTTTGGATTTAATTTTGAAAAGATATTAAAAATTTTAAAGATTAAAAATGACAAAAAAAATAATAAAGAAAAATAAAAAAAATATTAAACAATCAAATAAGGCTACTGAAAAAATAAAAAATCTTTTATTAGAATATGAATCAAAAAAAGATAAAATAAGAAAAAGATTAGATGATTTCATAAAGTTTTATAATGAGGATTATTCTTGGTTTTATGAAAATAATGAGTTAATATTAAAAAAAATTAATAAAAATAATGATGAAAGAATTTTTGAAGAACTTTGTTTCTGTATTTTAACTGCTAATGGTTCTGCACTAACAGGGATAAAAGCAATTCAGTATTCTAGAGATATTTTAATAAATGGAACAAAAGAAGAAATACAAAAAAAGTTAAAAGAATCTGGGGTTAGATTTCATAATAGAGCAGAGTATATTTTTCATAATAGAGAAAAACTAAAAAAAGATTATAATTTTGAAATTAAAAAATTAATTGATGAAAAAAAACACAATAAACAAGAATTACGAGAATTTTTTGTTTCATACATCAAAGGTTTTAGTTATAAAGAAGCAAGTCATTTTTTAAGAAATATTGGCGTTTTTGATTATGCAATCCTTGATAAACATATTTTAAGAACAATGTTAGAATATAAAATAATAAGAGAAATTCCTAAAACAATTACAAAAAAGAAATATTTGGAATTAGAGCAAAAATTTATTGATTTCAGCAAATTTTTGAATATTGATATGAATGAATTAGATTTATTACTTTGGCAAACCAAAACAGGAAAAATTCTTAAATAAAAATAAATTATAAAAAAGTATAATTAAAATTTTAAAAAATTGAAATTAAAAAAAAAATACTAGAAAATACAAAAGATCATCTGAGAAAAATGCCAATAAAAATAATAGCAGATTTAATAAAATTCAAAATAAAGTTTATTGCATATTTAGCAAGACATAGTAAAAAATCATTTAAGTTTTTATTTTGGATAGATGACTTTATAAGAATTTTTGCAATGACAATTTTATTTATGCTTATTGCAAGAATTCTTAATTTAAATGCTTTATTTTCAACAATACTTTTCTTTATTGGTGTTATAGTTGATATAGAAGATTTTATTAATAACAAAGGTATAGGTAAATTAGACATTTAAAAATAGAAAATCTAAAATTATTGAATCATTAAAAACATATAAGAATAAGCTAGTATATACGGCAGTGGTCTAACGGCATGATAGGACCCTCCCATAAAAAAAGTATAAAACATATAATAATAAATTATGTTAATAAATTGAAGAGAGGTCTTGATCCGGGTTCAATTCCCGGCTGCCGTATGAAAAGATTTATTAAAACTAAATCTAATATTTAAATAAAGGTGAAAAAATGAAAAAAAAATTATTAATTATTCTTAGTATAATTATAATAATACCTATATTATTATTAGCCTATTTTGGTTTTGTTCCTGTTTTATCAGAATTATTTAATAAACCAGTTGATTTAGGAATCAGATATACAGAGCAGGATTTAATTTCAGCACAACAAAAATCTGGAGTAATAAAAAAAGATCTTCCTAAAAATACATTAACAGAAAAAAGCATTTATTATGAAGGTAATAACAATGTTAATACTTTTTTTACAAGCAAAGAATTAACAGCATGGGCAAACAGCCCTCATTGGAAATATTATCCATTAAAAGATGTTCAAATTAGAATAAATAATGACAACACTGCCGAAGTTTCTGGTAGAATTAAAACATCTGTTCTTGAAAATTATAAAAAATCTGTTAATCTAAAAGATGAAGAAGTTGATAAAGGTTTAAACTATATTAAATACTTGCAAAACCCAACATTTTATGCAAAAGGAAAAGTGGAAATAAAAAATAATATTGTTGAATTAGATTACGAAACTATAAAAATAAATAATTTTGAGGTTCCAAAGGAATATGATAATAAAATAGAAAGCACTTCCACAAGGACATTGTACAACATAAAAAATTCTGTAAAAGGGTTAGATGTTCTAAATGTAAAAGAAATGAAAATTGAAAATGGTCAATTAAAATTTGATGGAACATTGCCAAAAGAAGAATATGGATTAAAATAGAAATTAATAAAATTTTTATTCTTTATTTATAACTTTATTTATAAAGATGAAAAGAAAAATATCTATAGTTATTCCTACCTTTAATGAAGAAAAATATTTACCAAAACTATTAAAATCAATTAAATCTCAGTCCTTCAATGATTATGAAATCATTGTTGCAGATAATAACTCAAAAGACAAAACTATTCAAATAGCAAAAAAACATAATTGTAAAATAACAAAAGGAGGCATTCCATCTGTTGCAAGAAACAATGGTGCTAAAATAGCTAAATATGACTTATTATTTTTAGATAGTGATGTCATTTTACCTAAAGATTTTTTAAAAAATTTTTTAAAAAAGATAATTAATAATGATTTAGATTATGCCAGTTGTAGAATAGAACCTTTAACAAATAAAAACAAGATTAAATTTTCATTCATGTTAAAAAATATAGGAAATAAATTAATTCCCAATCATACTTCAGGACAATGTTTATTTGTAAAAAAAGATTGCTTTAATTCTATAAATGGATTTGATGAAAAACTTTATTTGGCAGAAGAACATGATTTTGTTGAAAGACTAAATAAAAGAAAATTTAAAGGTAAATTTTTTTTTGATACATTTGTTTATTGTGTTCCAAGAAGACAAGAAAAAGAAGGAACTTATAGAACATTGATTAAAGATATTTATTCTGAATTATATAGAATTTTTATAGGTAAAATAAAAAAACCCATTTATAAAAAAGAATATGGGCATTATTAAAAAATAAAAAAATTTAAAACTTAAATTTCGTGAAATTTTTCTTTTGTAATCTTAAAAAATAAAACAAAAGCAACCCAAGAAACAAAAATTAAAAAACTTGAAATTATAATTGGAAAGTCAATTCTTATAGAAACAATAAAACCAGAAATTAAAGCAGGTAAAGACATTGCAAAACTTTGAACTGATTGAGAAATTCCCAAAATTTCTCCTTGTGATTCTTTATCTGCTAAGTTTGAAATAATTGCTGTTGCATTTGGTTGTGTTAAACCATTTGAAATAGCAACAAAAGGAATTAAGTAATACAAATAAATCGCTTTATCTGGAAAGCTCATTGCAACTAAGCTTAATGATAATAAGATTAAACTAAATCTTAAAATTTGTTCTGGTAAAAATTTTTTTGATAATTGTCTCGTTAAAATTCCTTGTGTCAATGCAACACATAAACCCATATAAGCAAATAAATCCCCAATCTGACTTTGTGAAAAATTAAATTTTTCTATTAAGTAAACCTGTAAAAACTGTGTATAAAAATTAAAACCAATTGTAAATAAAAAGATAATCATAAACATTAATCTCAAATTTTTCATTGCAAATGCTTTTTTTAAATTTTTAAAACCTGTAAATACATTAATTTCCTTATGTAATTTATATTTTAAGGTTTCATTAAACCTAAAAATAACTAAAATTATATTAATTGCTGATAAAAAAGCAGCAAAAAATATAGGTGTTGTATTATTGAATAAATAAAAAAAAGTAGCGTCTGAAAGTTTTCCTCCTATAAAAGGTCCTAATATAAATCCTAATCCAAAAGCCATTCCTATTAAACCAAAATTTTTAGGCTTTTCTTGTTCATTACTTAAATCAGAGATTGCAGATAATGCAATAGATATATTTCCCCCAGTAAAACCATCAATAATTCTTCCTATAAACAATAATAAAACATTTTTTGTTATTAAAGCAAAACCAAAAAATAAATATCCTAAAAAAGTGCCAAATAAAGAAATTAATAATATCTTTTTTCTTCCATATCTATCTGATAATGCACCTAATATTGGAGAACCAAAAAATTGTGCAATGGGAAAACTTGATATTAATAAACCTAAAAGGATTGTTCTTTGTCTTAAAGAAAAATAGCTAGGTAAAATACCATTTGTATCTAAAAACAAATGCCCTAATATTGGAATAACTAAACCAACACCTAATAAATCTAAAAAAACAGTAAAAAAAATAGTAAAAAGTTGTTTGTTTTGATTTTGCATTTTAAATTATATATGAAAAAAATTAATAAAAAATAGTTCTAATCTTCTTTTTCATCGTTTATATCTGATTCATGTAATTCTTCTAATTCTTCTTCAATCTCTTCTTCAACTTTTTCTTGTCTTTCTTCTTGCATCTCTAAATCTTTTACAACATCTGCTAATTTTAACCTTAATTCTTGCTCTGAAATCACTCCTTTCTGTATCAATAGATCTATTAAAGTATTCAAAACTATATTATTATTTTGTACAATATCCTCTATTGTAATATCATGTCCATGATTATGCCCACATTCACATGAACCATCTTCACAACATCCCATTTTGATTTCCTCCTTAAAGTTTTATTTTCTTATATTTATTCAAAACAAAAAGTTAGAGTTTTTAATTATTATTAAATCTATGGTTTTATTAATCAATATTATCCTTACTCATTAACAATGTATTACTAACAACACTAACACTTGAAAAAGCCATTGCTGTTCCTGCAATAATAGGGCTTAATAACAAAGGATAAAATAATCCTGTAGCAATTGGTATTCCTAAAACATTATAAAAAAATGCCCAAAATAAATTTTGCTTTATTTTTCTGATTGTTAATTTACTTAGATTTATTGCTTTAACAAAAGACATTAAATCATTATTCATTAAGATTATATCACCTGTTTCCATTGCTATATCTGTTCCTGATCTCATTACAACTCCAATATCTGCCTGAGCTAATGCTGGTGCATCATTTATTCCATCTCCTACCATAGCAACATATCCCTTTTTTTCAGATTGTAATTTTTTAACATAATTTAATTTTTCATCAGGTAAAACATTAGCAAAATAATTTATTTTTAACTCATTAGCAATTGATTTTGCTGTTTTTTCATTATCGCCTGTTATCATATAAATCTCCATCTCTTGTTCCTTTAATTTATTGATAACCTCAATAGCATTTTCTCTTAATTTGTCTTTAATTCCAATGACACCTAATAAACTAAAGTATTCTTTTTTGTTTTTTAGAGTTTTCTCAGCAACTAAAACTATTGTTTTTCCTTCATTTTGAAGTTTATCTAAAATTTCAAAATATTCTTTCTTTAAAACTATTTTATTTTTTTCTAAGAATTCTTTTATGAAATTTAAACTTCCAACAAAATATTCCTTATTTAATATTACTCCTTTAATCCCTTTACCAGAAAAAGATTTAAAATTTTTAACATTATAATATTCTTTTGAAATTTTTTCATACTCATTAAGAATTGCCTCTCCTAAAGGATGCTCTGAATTTTTTTCAATTGATGCAACAATCTTTAAAAAACCTTCTTTTGTTAATTTATATTTATCATTAGAAAATATAATAACATCTGAAACAACTGGTTTTCCAACTGTTAATGTTCCTGTCTTATCAAAAACAACATACTTTACTTTATGCAATTTTTCTAATGCCTCAGCGCTTTTTATTAAAATACCTTTTTGAGCTCCTAAGCCAGTTCCAACCATTATTGCTGTTGGAGTAGCTAATCCTAATGCACATGGACATGCAATTACTAAAACAGAAACAGAATTAATTATAGCCAATTCTAAATTTTTAAAAACAAAAAACCAAATACTAAAAGTTATTAAAGAGATTAATAAAACAATAGGCACAAAATAACTTGAAATTAAGTCCGCATATCTTTGTATAGGTGCTTTTTTATTTTGTGCATCTTCTATTAATTTAATAATATTGGCTAATGTTGTATTTTCTCCAACAGAGGTAGCTTTAAATTTAAAACTTCCATTTTTATTAATAGTCCCTGCAAAAACCTTATCATTTATTTTCTTTTCAATTGGCAAATGCTCCCCAGTAAGCATACTTTCATCAACAAAAGAATTTCCTTCTATAATAAATCCATCAACTGGTATTTTTTCTCCTGGTTTCACAAATAAAACATCATTTTCTTTAACTTCATCAACACTAATTTTAATTTCTTGTCCATTTTTTATTAGAGTTGCAATTTTCGGACTTAGATCAATTAATTTTTTAATTGCTTCATTTGTTTTTGACTTTGCTTTTGCTTCTAAATATTTGCCTAATAGAACCAAAGTAATAATTATAGTTGATGCTTCAAAATACAAACCATCTCCACCAATTATCATAGAATAAATACTGAAAAAATAAGCTGCACTTGTTCCTAATGCTATCAATGTATCCATATTAGCAGTTTTATTTCTAAGAGAAGCAAAAGCTCCTTTATAGAATCTCCTCCCAGAAATAAATTGCACTGGTGTTGCTAAATAAAATAAAATTAATTCTTGATAAGGAATCATTATTTTTAAAAACATAAATACCATACCTATAATAAAAGAAGGAATTGCAAAAATACTTGAAAATATTAATAAAAACTTTAATTCCTTTAATTCTTTTTTCTGACTTATTTTTTCATCAAAATTAAAAACAACTCTATAACCCAATGAATTAATTATATTAATTATTTTTTCATCATTAACCGAATTTCTATCATATTCAACAAATGCTTTTCCATTTGCATAATTAACATTAACTTCATTAATGCCATTTATCTTTGTCAATGATCTTGTAATTAATAATGAACAACTAGCACAATGCATTCCTGTAATTGAAAATGTTTTTTTTACTAGATTTATATTATTAATGTTATTATTAAGATTATTACTATTATTTTTCATTTTATCATCTCAAATCTGATTCAATTAAAGGAATAAAATGAGTCATATCAATAATAGAGTTAGTTTTATTTATAATACCAACAACATGCACATTTATTCCAAAAAAATCATCAATCTTATCACCTGATTTTTGAAATAATTTTTCTGAAATCATCATACTTGCTTCATCAAATCCAATAACAACAGGATAATATGTTTTTCCGTTAATTATCTTCACATTATAATCTTTTATGTTGCCCTCCATTAACTCTAAATTGGGTTTATCTCCTAAACTATAACTATAAAATAATTTAGGCATTCCTTTATTTGTAAATTTAATAAAAAGTTTATTTTCAATTCCATTTATTTTATAAAAATTTTCCTCAGATAAAAAATGCATATCATCAATCATTGTATTTGTTTTTTTCAATACGCCACCTATTTGGACATTTATGCCAAAAAAATTGTTTATATTATCATCAATTTTTGAAAATAGTTTTTCATTTTTCATCATTTCTGCCTCATTAAAACCTAAAACAATTTTATTATTTTCAATAGAAATTTTTCCATCATTTAGTTTTAGTTTTTTTAATTCCTGCTCATTCACATAAGAAAAAACTTTCATTTCATTTTTCTCACTAAAATCTACTTTCATTTTTAAATTTTTAAAAAAATTTTCATCTATCATAACTGGTGAATATCTAAAATAAAAAAATGTGCCAATGAAAAGCATTATAGTTGTAATTATTATTGCAAATTTCATTAAAATCTGCCCCCGCAACCACATCCTATTCTTGTAGTTTGATTATTATCTTGATTTGTTTTTTCTTCATTATTATCTTCTTTGGTGTTTTCATAAGATTGTGTTTTCAATTCATTATTCTTTGACTCATCTATCTTTGAATCATCTGAAACAACATCAAAATAGCCAACATACATATTCATAGAGCATTGTATTCTTATTCTTCCTTCTTTTGTTGGAGTAAATTCTATAATATTATCTCCTTGCCTCACATTTTTAAAGACATTAAACTGAGGAATTACTATTGATCTTGCACAACCATAAACAGAATTTAAATCAACCAGCATCTTAACAGGAACATCTTTTTTTAAAACACTCGGCTGTAATTCATAATTTCCTTTAGCATTTATAATTAAATTAACATTTTGAAAACCAAAATCTTGATTATTAATATTATTTAAATTTGCATTATTATTTACATTAATATTTTGATTAATACTTTGTTCTTTTGTGTTTTCTTTCAAAATATTAAAATCATTCATCAATATATTTCTTGAAGAGATAATTGTTAATAATAAAATAACAATTCCAAAGACAATAACGACTGTTTTCATTTTTTCACCTTTTTCATTTAAAATTTTTTAATATTGTTAATTTTTAAAATCAAATAGCTAAAACTGACTTAGGACCAAAATAAATTATTAAAAGCAATAAAATCAAAAACAATGCTGAATATGAAGCTAATGTTAAAAAATCAATATTATTAATCTCATATTTTTTATTTTCTGCTAATTCTTCATAAATCATATATGATAAAAATAAAAAGATTAATCCATTTAAGAAAAAATAAATCGGACTAAAGATATTCAAATTATCATTTAATAACATTACTGAAATCATTGCTCCCATTGTTCCTGCCATTATGCCAGACATTGAACCCTGTAAAGCACCCATAATACCACAACATTGTCCAGTAATAAAACCAACAAAAAAACCTATTAACATTCCTACTAATGCTCCAATAAAAAAGCCATTTGTTATTCCAAAGATATAACCAATCATCATTCCTGACTGCATCCCAAAGGTCATTCCAATCATCATTCCTGTCATGCATGTAATTTTAGTTTTATAACTTAAAAAGTGCCATAAAACACTTGAAATTATTGCTAAACTAAAATTCAAGTAAATAAAATATTGTAAATATTTTACAAAAGATAATTTAAAAGCAAAAACAAAAACAGCATTAACAAAAATTAAAACAAAAAATAAAGAAATAAAATATTTTATTAATTTGTATTCTAAAAAATATTTATGCTTATTTTCAATAAAATCCCTAAATCTTTCTGAAAATGTTTTTCTTTCAAAGCTTAATGAAGCCCTATAACCTAATTCTTTTATTTTTTTGATATATTTTTCAGGTTTTTCAGATTCATCTATCTCAATATGATCATTATTAATTTTTACATTTTTATCATTACTAAATGCCTTTTCTAAAACTTTTACACAACTCTCGCATTCAATATCTGGAATATAAATTTTTGTTTTTTTCATATAAATCAACCTAAAACTTTATAGCCTTCATCCTCAATTATTTTTTTAATATCCTCAAAAGAGATTTTTTTATCATCAAACTCAACATCTGCTTTTCCAATAACTACATTTGCTTTAACTCCTTTTTCTTCCAAAGCAATCTTTATCAAACTAACACAACTTTTACAATGCATACCATTAATAATCATAGTTTTTTTCATAAAAAAGAGAAGAATGAAACACCTTAAAAAGTATTATTTGAAATTAACATGAAACTAGTTTCAATTTAAAAAAATAAATAAAATAAAAAATATAAAAAGAAATATGATTAATCAATTCCTCAATATCACAACATTAGTCATTCCTCTTCTCTTTCTTTCAATTAAACCCTTTCCTTCTAATTTATCTAAAATCCTGGTTATTTTTACTTTGCTATAATTAGTTTTCTCAACCAATTCTGATTGAAATATTGTTCCTTGTGATTCTACTATTTTATCATATACTAATTTTTCATCAGGCAATAAATCCAAAATTCTTTTTTTTATTATTTCTTTTTCTGTTTTTTCAGATTCTTCATTTTTTTCAATAATAAAATTTCTTTTAAACTTGCTCTCAAACAAAAAATAAATTCCTAAAGCAATCAAAGAAACAGATAAAACACTTCCAAAAATATACACTAAAAAATTTCTGTTTTCATGCAAGCAAGTTCCATCATCTAAAAAACAAGTTCCTTCATTTTTAACATATAGATTAATATAATAATCTTCTCTTGCTTTAAACATAAAAAGCATAACAGCAAGTAAAATCCCAATAAAAATAACAACAAAAGCAAAATTTTTATTCATAATAATTTGTAAAATATTTAAATTTAAAAAAGTTATTTTTAATTTCTCTAAAATCATATTTTATTAAAATGCTACATAAAATTAGTCAAAATAAAAATTAAATCTTTTTTCATCACACATTAAGCCTATAATAACATTAGGACTATCCCATTTTATTTGATTATAAGATTCAATATCCTGATTAGAAAAAATACAATGTAAAATAGGATGTGTATGTAATTCAATTAGAGTTTTATCATCACAAATTTCAGATACTACTTTATAAACATCACTTCCATAAATTTTTGGTATATAAATTCCTTTAACATTATAAACTTGATAACCTAAATTTTGCTCATTGGAGATATTACCATATAAACACATCTTAATTTCTGATTTTTGATTTTGTCTAAATATAGAAAGTAATGCATTGTAATTTTCTTTCCCAATGATAATTTTCTTATTATTCAAGATTATTTCATAATTATCATTAATTTCAGTACTTATAATTTTTCCAAATAATATATTTAATATATGAAATCCCAACAAATTACTAATAAGCAAAAAAATAATAAAAAAT
This sequence comes from Candidatus Woesearchaeota archaeon, assembly GCA_038874655.1. Classification (GTDB taxonomy): domain Archaea; phylum Nanobdellota; class Nanobdellia; order Woesearchaeales; family GW2011-AR15; genus JAAXVZ01. The sequence goes on from JAVZBY010000003.1 coordinate 172,695, forward strand.
GTGATTAAAATAATATAGGTTTTTTTAAGAATTTTTTTTAATTCTGATTCTTCTTGTTGTGATTCTAAAATTTCATCTTCTAACTCAATTAAATTATATTCCAAATTTTCTTCAGATTTATTCAAATTCTTTAAATTATCTTCATTATTTTGTTTTTTGCTCATAAATAAACACTCAATAATATAATTAAACCTAATACAAAACAATATATTGAGAAATAACTAAATTTGTTGGTTTTAATAATTCGTAGTAAAAATTTCAATGATAAATATCCAGAAATCATTGAAAACAAAACTCCAATAAATGCAAAACTTAAATTTTCAATTTGCCCAATATTTCTAATTTCTAAAATTGTTGCACCAAAAATTGGTGGGATAGCCATTAAAAAAGAAAATTTTGCTGCTTCCTCTTGCTTTATTCCTTGAATTAATCCTGTTGAAATTGTAATTCCTGATCTAGAAACACCAGGTAAAATTGCAATTGCTTGACTTACACCCATTAAAAATGTGTTTAAAAAATTTAAATTCTTATCTTTTATTTTTGGATATTTTGATAAAAATAAAACTATTGAAGTAAATATCCATGCAAAACCTACAAAAGCTAAATTTGAAAATGCTCTCTCTATATAATCATTTAAAAAAAAACCAACTAATGTAATAGGAATTGATGCAAAAATTAACATTAAAGCTAAATTTATATATTTCTTTTCTCTTTTTAAAACACCTAAAATTAATTCTAAAATTTCCTTTCTAAAAACAAATAAAATTACTAATAAAGAACCAAAATGCAACAACACATCAAAAATTATTGGTTGCTTTATTTTAAAAATAGTTTGAAACAAAACTAAATGTCCTGAACTACTTATAGGAAGCCACTCAGTAATGCCTTGTATAATACCTAAAATTATTGCTTCAATTAGATTCATAATATAAAGAAAATTTTTATTACTTAAATATTATTGCTTAAATTATAAGTAAATAAAAAAACAATATAGTGATAAAGAAAATATAAAATTTTATTATATAGTAATTAATTTTATTTATTCAAACAATCATTTTTTAATTTAGTATTGCTAATTTCTTCACAAATATCTTTGTTATATATTGCATAATTAATTATACATTGATCTCTTTCATTAGAAGTTAAATAAATACAAAACAAAGGATCCTTAATTTTTTCTATAATTGTTAGTTTACATTCACTATCTTTACAATCAACAATAAGTTGTTTTACAATTCTTGCTTCAATAAGTTTTAATGCCAATATTTTATCTATATCTTTTTCTTGATGGTTTAAATTATATTCTTGTTTTATTATTTCATTTTTGATTTTTTGACGAGTTTCAAATAATTCAAGGACTATTTTTTCTGCCATTTTATATATATCCAAATGTGTGAAAAGTTTATTGGTTGCTTTATAAAATAGAGAATAATCATTATCAAGAAAAGGTGAATTTCGAAGAATATTTATTAATTCATTTTTATCATCTTGATTGATTTCTGATATTTTTGAATAAAGATAATTTACATTATTATTTAGAAATTCTATATGCTCATTCATACTTTTTGAACCATCATAAAAGAGAGTATTATTTATTATATTTTTCTTAATCCATTTATATTCATTAGAAACAATTTTTTTTGATTCTAATATATCACTTAACATTAATCTAAATTTTTCAAAAAAGATAATATGATTTTTCATATCTTCATATACTTTACCATTAAAATAATAAGATAAACTCTCTATCCAGTTTTTTGGAAAAACTACATTTTTATTAATTAATTCACTATGAATTGATTGCCATTTATTATTAATTTCCATTGCAACCTGTGTTTTTTGAAGTTCTGGCTCTTCATTTTCAAAGAGATTATCAGAAAGGGTTTGTGTTATTTTATAAATATTTTTTTGAAAATTATTAATATTTATATAAGTATTATTAACAAAAATTATACCAAAAATTGAAGCAATTACAAAACATAATATCAAAAAGAAAAGATATAATATCATCATAGATTTTATAACTGTTTTCTTAACATTTTCTTCTTTTGCTGAGAGAATATTAAATAGAGAAAATGGAAAAAATTTAAACCTAAAATATGCAACATAATTAAATTCCCCAAAAACCTTTTTAAGTAATTTCATAGATATTAAAAAATATGATAAAATAAAAAAGATAAATAAAGAAGACATTATTAAAATAAAACTAAATAAAGAGATTGTTCCAATGAAATCAAAAATAACAAAAGCATAAAGAAGATAAATCAAAAAAGAAAATGTAAATGAAAAATTTAAACTTATTAACAATGTTAAAAAGATATATTCAAAAGGATATTTCTTTTGTGAGTTAAAAAAATAAGATAATGAAAAAAGAAATGATAAAAAAAGTATAAATGATAAATATAAGAAACTATTAGTGATACTATAAATAAAAAAAAAAATATAGTTAATCCATTAATAAAATTTGCAATATTTATTTTATTACTTTTATATAAGAAATTAATTATCAAAAAAATACTTGCATAAATAAAAAGAAATATTAATACTTCAAAGATTTTATTAAAGGAATATGAGATAAATAAAATCGACAAAATAAAAATAAAAAAAACAGAAAATGATAATTTTTTTATATAATTATTAATTGAAATGTTTATCCCTTTCTGAGATAAAGAATCGAAAGATATTTTTTCCATTATATAAATTAAAAAAATACATCTATATAAGATTTATTATTTTAATAATTGAAGAAATATTTAAATTAATATAAATTATTTTTACTATAAAACCTTCTTATCAAATAAGACAAAATAGTTGGCACTAAAAAAGAAGTTAATAAAGCCATTGCTGAAATAATAGAATATTCTTTCACACTTAAAATATTATTTGCCAATCCTAAAGAAGCTATTATTAAAGCAACTTCTCCTCTTGGAACCATTCCTATTCCAACAATTAAAGAATCTTTAAAATTCAATTTTAGTAAATATGAAAAACCTCCACATGCAATAACTTTACTAATTATCGCAATAAGAGTAATTATTAAAATTGGAATAAAATAGAAATATATAGATTTAACATCAACTAATATGCCTAATGAAATAAAAAATATAGGCATAAATAAAAACTCTAAGCCATATGTTTTTTCTTCTAGTTCTGCATAATGCCTACTCCTATTTATGATAAGCCCTGCTAAAAAAGCTCCAACAATAGCAGATAATTTTATAATTTCAGCAACATAAGCAAAAAAAAGCATTAAAGCTATTGAAAGTAAAAATCTTTTATCTCCTAAATCTTTTTTATCCAAATATTCAACTATATATCTTCCTGCTATAATAGCTCCAACTACAAAAACAACTGCTGTAAAAAAGGTTTTAGAAACTGTTTTAAATATCTCTCCTTCTGCATTAGCTAAATTAACAACAATTGACAACAACAACAAACTTAGTATGTCGTCTAAAACAGCAGCGCCAATAATAACTTCTGAAAACTTTTTATCCAAAACTTTCATTTGTTTCAAGATTGCAACAGAAACACCTACGCTTGTAGCAGATAATGCTGCTCCTATAAACATAGAATAAACAAAATTCTTGCTTAAAAAAAGTGCATAAAAATATCCCATAAAAAAAGGTAATAAAACACCTGATAATGCAACAAACAAATTCTCCTTTGAAAAAATTTTTTCAACTTTACTATGCAATCCTACTTTAAAAAGTAAAATTATTGCCCCTAATTGTGCAAAAATCTCTATAATATTTTCGTTCAAAAAAAGCTTTGGTGCATTACCTGGTAGATTAAAAAAATCCCAAGAAAAATTTAAAAAACTTGGACTTATTAAAATGCCTAAAATCATTAAAATAATGACATTTTGTGCTTTTAAATAAAATACAGCAACCTCTGCTAAAACCGCTAAAAGTAATAAAAAAACAATCTCAAAATAGAGATGCTCACTTGGCTCAACTTGACCTAAAATACTCCTTCTAATAATTGAAAAGATTAAAATACAAAATAAAATAAAAATTCCCATTGCAGATATATTATAAAAAGGTTTTTTTATTTCTTCTATATCTAAATCTTTTAATTTTATATCATCAACCTTATTTATAATTTTTTTTATTCTTCTAATAGGCATGTTAAAAAAAAAATAATTCCATGTTTAAATAATTTTAGAAAATATAATATTAAAACAAATCAATTTTCAGATGCCCTCTTCTGATCTGCTCTAGAATAAAAACCATTAATAACATTAACCAATTGAACTAATCCATTATTACTAACATTCCACAATAAAGCATGTGTATTAGTGCAAGCATTTGGTCCTTGTGCATATGGTAAAACTAAATAAGTTGAAGTTCCTACAACATAAGTGTCTCTTAATATTTCAGCTTGATGAGTATGTCCTGAAATACTTTTGCCAGCATCTGCTTCAATTGTCTTTGCATTTCCTCTTCTTCCATTAGGACCAAAATGACCATGCGCTGCTAACTGATATCCTAAGATTTTATAATCTTCATCTGCTCTTAAAAATTTTACATTCTTAGGCAATTTCCCATGTGATTTAATACCCATTTCAACAGGGTTTTTACCATCAGCAAATTCTTTTGCCAATTCTAATGCCTTTTTCAAATTTAAAGGATCATTGATAAACCTACCTTCATCTAAATATCTCTCTAACATCATAGGATCATGATTAGAATAAACAACTAAAATTTCTCTACCATTATTATTTGTTTCTAATGCATCTAATAAATAACATAATTCATCATAACATGCTTTTAATTCCTCATCTAAACTTAAAAAACCTTTATCAGAACCTTCTCTAATTTTTTGACTTATTAAATGCCCTTCTTTATGATGATTAACTGAATGTCCATCAAAAAAATCATGTAAAACAATTCTTTTTGGTTTAAAATCTTTTATCATCCTTAAATTTGCCTCTTTCACAACAGGATCTGTGTAGCCAACATGCCAATCTCCGAAAACAATTGCTTCTAATGTTGCTTCTCTAGGTTCTTCATTTGGTAAAAATAAAGTGCCTAAATCTACAAATTTACCATTAGATAATGCCCTCACATTTCTATGATGATAGATTTCATCATCAATAACTTCAACAATCCACGCTCCATAGATATGATCTCTTAAAGCTAAATTTCCTAATCTTCTTCTTTCTGCACTAAAATCTTCAGAAGTAGCATAATTAGGTAATGTAATTGCTCCTGTAGTAATCAATGCTTTTGGAATTTTAATATTGCTATGGGGAATATATTTTAATCTTTGTTTGGGGCTCGCAAAAATAGTGCTAATTGCTCTTTGTGTAAATCTCGATAAGCCAGTAATAGGATCAATTTGCCAGGGTCTTATATAAAACTGATCAATCATTACATTATTATTTAACCTCATCTCATCATAAACAAAAGGAAACCTTTTTAATTGTGAATCCATATATTTAAAGTTCCAATCTTCTTTAGCACTACTTCCTATCATTGGTAAAATAAGTAATTCTCCATTTACAAAAGATGCGAATTTTTCTAGTGAATTTAAAAAAGGAATGTTTGGCTCAGAAAAAGATTGTGCAGAGGTTATTATATATGTTTTTGGTTGATATTGCACAAAACAGTTAAAAAAATAATAATTTAAAAAGAATTCTTTTTTTATTTATAATTTTTCAAAAATATATTTTAAAAAACAAAAATTATTTAAAATAAAAAAATTATTTTATATTTACTCAAACTTTTTGATAAAAATGAAAAGAAGATTTCAATATGCTCCTTTATCTGGTGCTTTTATGGCTACTTCAATCCTTGGATTAATGATTTCTATTTTTTTCGTTTACAAACATTATCCTGATTGGGGAATTACTTTTTCGATAGTTTTTGGAATTATGTTTATTTCCTCAATTATATCAATGACAGTGGCTGACCCTGAAGAATTTATTGATTTAGAATCAAAAAATAAAAAACAATAAAAAAATAAAAAAATTTATTTATTAATTCTATCAAACTTTTCTTTTGCTTTACTCTCTTTATAATAAACTTCATGACTTGCTCTTTTATCAAATAATGCAATTGCAATTTTAATCATATCTGTTTGAAATTGTTTTAAATTTTCTTTTTGCATTATTTCAATGGCATCTTGTATTGATTCATGCATTTTTTTTATATTCTCTAATCTGGCCAATTGCTCTTGTTCTTTTTCTTCTTTTTCTGTTAAATAAACTTCTTCCCATTTATTATAAACTGCTTTTTGAACTTGTTTTGGAAAATCTTTATTAAATGCCATGATAACACCTCTTTTATTAATATCATATTAGTAATATAATAAGTATATAAACCTTTCTAAAAAAGGTCTAATTTTTTAAAGAAACTAATACTAAACAGTTAAATTTAAAACCTCATAAAAAATAGAAAGATTATGATTTCATTTATTATTCCTACTTTGGATGAAGAAAAAAATATTGAAAGAGTTGTTTCTCAGTTTAATGTTTTAAAAGGCAAATTTAGTTATGAAGTTATTGTTGCTGATGGGGGAAGCAAAGATAAAACAAGACAAATTGCTAAAAAACTAGGTTGCAAAGTTTTCAAAAATAATAGAAAAAATCAAAACATAGCAAAAAATAGAAACTTAGGTGCAAAACATGCAAAAGGCACTATTCTTGTTTTTTGTGATGCTGATACTCAAATAAAAAACCCTGTCTTTTTTTGTAAAATTGTTTTAAATAAACTTAAAAATAAAAACATTGTTGCAGGTGTTCCTAAAATCAGAGTATTTCCAAAAGAAGAAAAAAAAGAAGACAAAATTTTTCTTAAATTATTGAATTATTTTGTTGAAAAAAGTTTTAAATCAAAATATCCTATGGCATCAGGACAATGTCAAATTATAAAAAAAACAGCATTTGAAAAGGTAAATGGCTATAATGAAAATTTATCTTATGGTGAAGATGCAGACATTTTTTTAAGATTAGGAAGAATAGGCAAACTTTATTTTTTCTCAAATTTGATTGTTTATGAGAGTCCAAGAAGATATAGAAAATGGGGATATCCTAAATTAATTACAAATGCTATCTCTAATTATTTATATAAAATACTTTTTAAAAAAGAAAAAATAAAAGAATGGAAAAGAGTTGATTAATTTTTTTATCATTTATAATATAATTCATTTTACTGTAACTGATTTTGCTAAATTTCTTGGCTTATCAATAGGTAAATCTTTTTTTAATGCAATATAATAAGTTAATAATTGACCTATAATTGCTGCTAAAATTCCAAATTTACCATCATTATCAGTATTCACTTTAAGATCACCCTCTAATTCATTTGTAATTTTTATTACAAAAGCGCCTCTTGCTTCAACCTCTTTTGTATTTGATAACATAGCATAATCCTTATTGCTTATTAATGAAATTACTGGTGTACCTTTTTCTATTAATGCAATTGTTCCATGTTTTAGTTCTCCGCCCATCATGCCTTCTGCATGTATATAAGAAATTTCTTTAATTTTAAGTGCTATTTCTCTAGCAACAGGATAACTTAAACCTCTGCCTAAAATATAAATATCTCTTTTATCGTAAATTAAATTCGCTATTTTTTTAATTTCCTTTCTTAATAAAAGTGTTTCTTCAATTTTTTCAGGTAAATTTTCTAAATTTATTTTAAACCCAAATTCTTGAGCAATTCTCAACAATAAAGTAACTTGATTAACAAATGACTTTGTCGCAGCAACACAAATTTCTTGTCCAGCTGCAATATTTAATGAAATTTCTGACATCCTTTGTATAGTTGAGTAAGGAACATTAACAATAGAGGCAATTTTTGCGTCATTCTTTTTTGCGTACTTTAATGCTTCAATAACATCCATTGTTTCTCCTGATTGTGATATTGCTATTACTAAAGTGTCTTTATCAACTCCTACAAAATGCTCAAATTCTGATGCAATAATAGTCTGTGCATTAATATTGCATTTATGCAAATAATAAACCCCTAACAAAGAAGCATGATAGCTTGTTCCTGCAGCAACAAAAGTTATTTTTTTTGCTTTTTTCATTAAACTAACAAATTTATCAAAATTTTCTTTTTGCTCTGCTTTCAAACTTAACAACAATCTTCTAACAACTTTTGGTTCTTCCATTATTTCTTTTATCATATAATGCTGATAATTTTCTGTTTTGCTTTCTTCTTGTTCCCATGAAAATTCAAAAATTTTTTTTTCAATTTTTTCTCCATTTGTATTATAAAAAGTATAATCTTTTTCATTTATGATCGCAAATTCATTATTATCAAAAAAAATTGCTTTATTTGTTATATCAGAAAAAGCATAAATATCTGATGCTAAATAAAACTCACTTTTTCCAATTCCCAAAACCAAAGGTGAATCCCTTCTTAGTGCATATAAATTATTATCTCCCTCAATAACAACTAATATTGCAAATTCTCCTTTTATCTCATTTATAAAATCAATGCAAGCTTCTTTCATTGATTTTATTTTTAATTTTTCTTCAAAATAATGTGCCGCAATCTCTGTATCCGTCTGACTTATAAATTTATGACCTTTTTTTTCTAAATCTTTTTTTAGTTCTTCATAATTTTCAATAATACCATTATGCACTAAAGCAATTTTTTTATCACAAGATAAATGTGGATGCGCATTAAAATCAGTAACACCACCATGTGTTGCCCATCTCGTGTGTGTTATAATTTTTTTTGTTTTGTCTTCTATGTTAGGAACAACAATATTTCCTACTTTTTTAATTAATTTTTTATCATAATAATAACCAAAAGAATCATAACCTCTATATTCTAATCTTTTTAATCTTTTTAATGCATCATTAACTAAAAAATCATTTTTTGAAATTATTCCCACAATTCCACACATATTTTCACCTTGTATTTTTTTAATAATACTTTTTTAATATTTTCTAAAACTTTTTTTTATTCAATATCTTTTTTCACTATTTCTCCTGGCAATGTTGTTTTATTAGGCCAAATTTTTCTTCCTGGATAGATAGATGTATGTATCCCTGTATGAACATTATCTCCTATAATAGCACCTAATTTTCTTCTACCACTATCAACTAAATTACCCTTCACAAAAGAAAATACATTTGAATCATCATGCCTTAGATTTGCTGTTATTGTTCCTGCACCAAAATTTACATTATTTCCTATAATAGAATCCCCTACATAAGATAAATGCCCGATTGAAGTTTTATCTCCAATAATAGAATTTTTTACTTCAACTGCATTTCCTATTTTACAATTATTTCCAATACTAGAAAAACCTCTTATATAACAATTAGGGCCAATCACACAATTATCCCCAATAATAATATTTCCTTCTAAATAACTTCCTGATTTAACAATTGTATTCTGTCCAATAATTATATTCCCTTTTAATGTAGCACCTTTTTCAATAATACCTTTATTAATAGATTTTTTAAAATTACTTAAAATTATTTCATTAGCATTTAACAAACTCCAAGGATAGGTTATTGGAATCCAAAAATCTGCTATATTATAATTAACTACTTCTTTTTCAGATAATTTTTTTATAAAATCTGTAATTTCATATTCATTTCTCTCTGAAAGAGCTATATCAAAATCAAATATTTTTTTATCTAAAACATATACTCCTGTATTAGCAAAACCTTTTCTTTTTTCTTGTGGTTTTTCTTTTATTGTTATTATCTTTTTATTTTTTTCATCAACAATAAGTTCACCAAAATTACTTATATCAAAAACTTGTTTGGCTAAAACAGAATATCTATCTTTCAAGCAATTTTCAATATCTCCTTTTGAATAGATATCATCTCCATTAATTACTATAAACCTGTCTTTTAGATAATTTTTTACTTCTAATAATGCTCCTCCTGTTCCGTTTTGCTCTTTTTGTTCAACAAACTTTATATTTAGTTTAGGATATTTCTCTTCAACATATTTTACTATTTGTTCTTTAAGATAACCAACAACAATTAATATCTCATTTGTAAGATCCTTAATTGCTTCAATGTTATATTCCAAAAGTGTTTTATTAGCCACTCTTAATAAGGGTTTTGGTTTTGTAATAGTTAATGGCCATGCTCTTGTAGATTTACCTGCACATAAGATTATTGCTTGATCTATTTTATATTTGTTTACTTTATTGTTATTTATGGAATTTTTTTTTGCCATTTTATACTCCTATCTCTTTTTTTATTGCGTTTGCTATTTTATTAGCTATTTTTTTCATTATTCCAGAATCTTTAGCTTCAACCATTACTCTTATCAATTGCTCTGTCCCACTATATCTTACTAAAATTCTTCCTTGGTTTTCTAAAATCTTTTCTGAATCCATAATTATTGAGTAAGCATTTAATTTTTCTAATGGCTTTTTTTCTTTAACTTTTACATTAATAGTAATTTGAGGATATTTTTTTAAAACACTTGCTAATTTTGATAACTTTATTTTTTTTTCTTTCATAATTCTTAGAATTTGCAGAGCAGCAATAATTCCATCTCCTGTCGTGTTATAATCTGAAAAAATAATATGCCCTGAATATTCCCCACCTAGGTTATAGTTATTTTTTCTCATTTCATCAATAACATATCTATCTCCATTAAGAACTTTGACAACATTAGCATTATGTTTTTTCATCAATTCATCAAAAGCCAGATTCGTGTATTGTGTTGCAACAATTGTATTTTTTGCCAATTTATTTTTTTCTAATAAATATAAGCCAGCAATAGCTAAAATATAATCCCCATCTAAAATATTACCTTCTTCATCTATTAAAATTACTCTATCTGCATCACCATCCAATGTAATCCCTATGTCTGCATTATAACCCAAAACTGCTGATTTTGCAAGTTCTGGATAAAGTGCACCACAGTCCTTATTTATATTATTTCCATCCGGTTGATTAGATAAAACAATTACATCTGCTTTTAATTCTCTCAATATTAAAGGTGCCACTTTATAAGCTGCACCATTAGCACAATCTAAAACTATTTTCAAACCATTTAAAGAATTATTTTTTATAGTTCCTTTTGCAAATTCAATATATCTTCCCTGTGCATCATCAATTCTATAAGCTCTACCTATTTCTTTTGATGTAATATGTTCAGTTTTTATATGATTATTAGTTAAATCCTTTAAAACAAGATCTTCTATTTGAGATTCTACTTCATCAGGCAATTTATAGCCCTCTGAATCAAAGAATTTTATACCGTTATCATCAGAAGGATTATGTGAAGCAGAAATCATTATTCCGGCATCAGCAGCAAAAGACCTTGTTAAATGCGCAATTGCTGGAGTAGGCATAGGCCCAACTAACAAAACATCTGCACCCATGGAAGTTAATCCTGAGGTTAATGCATATTCTAACATATAACCACTTAATCTAGTATCTTTTCCAATTAAAAAAACCGGTTTTTTTTCTTTAACTTTTTTATTAACATCCTTATTTCTCAATACAAGAGCAGCAGCTTTTCCTAATTTTAAAGCAACTTCTGCTGTAATTGGATATGTGTTTGCTTTGCCTCTAACCCCATCAGTACCAAATAATCTAGCCATAATTTATTGGCATTAAATTTTATTTAAAAAGTTAATTAAAAGAAAATTTATAACCAAATACAAAACTTTATAAATAAAAAACAAAAAAAGAATATTTTTTTATAAAAAATATATAAAAATATTATAATTTTTTTTATAATAATATAAATTTTATAGTAATATTTATTAATTCGTTTGTTTTTTTGTTTATTATGAAAACATATGTTTTAAAAGAAAAAGACAACAAATTTTATTATAGCCCTGCTATTTTTGTTGATAATCCTAATTCTATTAAATTAATAAACCATCCTATAAGATTAAAAATATTAAAGCTTTTATCTAAAAAGCCTATGTATCCAGCAGAATTAGCAAAAGAATTAAAGATGCATGAACAAAAAATTTACTATCATATAAATCAAATGATTGAATCAGATTTATTAGATGTCGTAGAAAAAGAAGAAATAAGAGGCACAACTGCAAAAAAACTAAAACCAAAAATACTAAACTTTGCTTTTACAATGTCAACTGATTGGTTTAACATAAAGAATTTGTACGAAGAAAAAGACAAAGAAATTATAACTTTTTTAAAACCTTTTATTCTTGAAGGCAGATTAAATTCTTATATTGTTGTTGGCAGCCCTGACCCACATGGTGAGCATAAAGCAAGAGCAAGAGATGGCCATTATGCTATTGATTTAGCTTTATTTTTGGGAAGCTTTTGTAATGTTGATGAATTTTCAACAAAATTAGATGTTGATATTGATTTGAAACAAAATAAAAATTTAATTTTAGTTGGAGGCCCAGTTACAAATTTAGTTGTCAGTAAAATTAATGAATATCTACCAGCAAAGTTTTCAGAACAAAAACCCTGGGGGATAATCTCAAAACTAAAAACGTATACTGATGAGAGTATAGGTTTAATCTCAAAAATTCCTAATCCTCTTAATCCAAATTACTATATATTAGTTTTAGCAGGAATTAGATTCATAGGAACAAAAGCAGCTGTAATGGCATTCACAAAATACACAAAACAAGTAATTTACAGATATACTGGGCAAAAAGAATTTTATTGCATTGTTCAAGGTTTTGATTTAGATGGAGATGGAAAAATTGATAGTATTGAAGTTTTAGAATAATCCTATATTATAAAAATGAAAAAGATAAAAAATAATGTTGAAAACTTAAAAATTGATAATAAAAAAATAATTTTAGCCTCAAAATCACCTAGAAGAAGAAAACTTCTAGAAGATATTTTTGGAGAGGACATAATAATTCATCCTAGTAATATAGATGAAAATTCTATTAAAGAAAAAGATCCAATAAAACTAGCAAAAAAATTAGCATTTTTAAAAGCAAAAGAAGTATCAAATTTCTATGATAAAGGGATAATCATTGCTGCAGATTCTTTTGTTGTGTATAAAAATAAAATATTAGGCAAACCTAAAGATAAAAAAGATGCATTCAACATGTTAAAACTTCAATCTGGTAAAAAAACGAAGGTTATTACAGGACTATGTGTTATTGATTTAAATAAACAAAAAGAGTATTTAACTTATGATATTACTGAAATAAAAATGACAAAAATGAATGATGAAGAAATCTTAAATTATATAAAAACTGGTGATCCATTAGATAAAGCAGGTTCTTTTGGAATGCAAAGTAAAGGTTCAATATTTGTTGAAAAAATAAATGGTTGTTATTCAAATGTAGTTGGCTTACCAATGCCTAAATTATTGAAAATATTAAGAAAAATAGGCTTAAAAATTTTTAATTATTAATTTTTTTCTTGCCTTTATTGGTTTTCTGCTTTCTTTTTTTTTGATTTTTTATTTGTTGTATCTATAACTCTTACATTATGCCCTAATTCCAAAGCTTCCATTCTACAAACATCAAAAATCTCAGCATCTAAGTTTTCTCTAATTTTATGTTTTGAATACCCTCTTTTCTCTAGCCTCTTTTTTAATTTCTTCAATTCGCATTTGGTTATGATACATAAATCTACATATTTTTTAGGTAAGTAGTGAGATAAGTGAGAATCAATAACAATTCCCTTTGTTTTTTTATCTTTTTTTTTCTCTTTAATTATTTCTATAAGTGCTTTATTTAAATTATCAGTATCAATTATTTTAGTATTTCTTTTTTTATCATATCCGGATATTATTTTATATTTATTGTTATAAATCTCTATAATTTTATTTACATCAATATATTCATAATTTTTTTCTTTCGCCAAATTTTTTGCTATTGTTGTTTTTCCTGTTCCTGGAGTTCCTGATACAATAATAACTTTCATACTTTTCATTATATTACTGAAATATAAAAAACTATTTAAATCAATAAACTATTTTATATGTGATATATCTTTTAATTTATGGTTGTAAGGAGGTCATTAAAATGTTAAAAATGAAAAGAATCTCAGAATGCTATGAAATGAAAGTTTTTACAGATGAAGGAGATTATTTTGGAGATGTTGAAGAAATAATATTAACAACTAACAAAATAACTGGTTGGCGTGTAAAAGCAACTAAAAATTCTTTTTTAAACACTGTTTTAGGAAGTGCAAAAGGAGTAATTGTTCCTCATCAATTAGTTAAAGCTATTGGAGATATAATGATAATTAACAAATCTGCTGTTCCTTCTTATGACCCAGATGAGGAATAAATAAAAAAATAACAAATAGGACTAAATTTAAAAAAAATAACTTTTTTCTTTTCTATAATTTTATTTAATGCGCAGGTAGTGAAGTGGTCAAACACGATAGACTCAAGAAATTTGAGTGTTGAGCTTTATGCTATGAAAAACACTTGCCCATTATGAGGAATCTATTCCCTTAGTGGGTTCGCAGGTTCGAATCCTGCCCTGCGCAGTTTTTATTTTGATTTAAAAAATTTATTCTATCTAATTAAAAAGAACATTTATATAATAAGAAAGATTTGTTATAGTTATAATTGTTATAAAATAGTGTGAGGTGAGCATATGAAAAAAAAACTTGTTTTATTAAGTCTTATTTTGGTTTTGACTTTTATGAGTGTTTCTGCAAAGAACAAATTTTTTTTAAAAGAAATGTTTAAAGACAATGATTATACAAATAACCCTGTTTGGGAATTAGGCTTAGGTGGGAATGTATATTTAGTTAATGGCGTTCTACATCATGATGGTATAAATCTTGATGATTCAGATAGATATTGGTCATTACTTAGCACAAATACCATTTTTTCAACAAAAGATTATTTAGAATTGTCATTTAAGGGTTTGTTAAAATCAGAAGGAAACCCACAAGAAGGTAGGGGTATAATTTTAGCTCTTTACTCTTCTGACAAAAAAAAGAGATATGACATTAGAATACAAGATGGATTTACTAGTGGTTTTCCAATAAACCAACATTCTATTTCCTTAGGATATGGTGATGAAGATTCATTAGGGGATTATATAGTAACTTCATTTGTGCCTGAAAGAGACAGATTTTATAACATAAAAGCGGTAAGAAAAAATAATCTATGGTCATTATATGTAGATGGTGTTTTAATTGGAACACATGAAGATACTTTAAAAATAAAAGAATTTAGCATGGTTCAAATGCCTTTAGTTGGAAGTGTTGCTATTGACAACATAAAAGTAAGAAATTAGTTTCTCTTTTTTTATTATTTTATTAAACAATATCTTTATATCTTTTTGATATTTTTCAAGCAACATGAAGCTACTATATTTATTATCTATTATGACTCTTTTTTCACATTTAGCTTTAATAACACTTTTATTTATATATATTTTAAAAAAAGAGTTTTTTAAAAATTTTTTAAAAATTTTTTATAAATATAGCCTATTTTTTGCTTTTCTAGTTTCTCTTGTTTCTACTATTGGAAGTTTAAGCTTTTCAGAAATCTTAAAATTAGAACCTTGTAGATTATGCTGGTTTCAAAGAATATTTATGTATCCTTTAGTTATATTATTAGGATTGCCATTGTTCATTAAAAAATTTAGAAAAGATTTTTTTGTTTTAAAAAAATACATTATTTTATTAGCCTTAATTGGAAGTTTATTTTCAATATATCATCATACATTACAAATATTCGGTTCTTTTTTTAATCAAAACTATATCTGCGATGTTAATGGGATATCATGTTCAACAGCCTATTTTCAATTTGGTTATATAACTATTCCTTTAATGGCTTTGACTTCATTTATTATGATTATTTTTATTATATCTGTAAATAAAAGAAATTTTAAAAAAATATAATCTAAAAAAATCTTAATTAAAACCAATTTCTTTTAATTTTTCAATGTTCTCGCTTTTCTTTACTTTTATTTCATAATAATATGTTGTTGGGCAAACATTACAAGCTTGACAAACTATTCTATCTGTTTCTATTTTCTCAAAACTCACTAGTTCTATATTGAATGCATTACTCAGATAAACAGTTATAACTTCCTTTTCTGTCGGTGCTTTTACCCATCTAATATCGCTTGTTTTTATCCATTTCTCCCAAGGTGTTTCTTCACATTGCTTTGGTTGATATATTAATGCTATTATTTCATTATTATTTTCAATACTATTATTTGGACATTCATTTCTAAAAAAAGCCCATTCATCACATTCAATGCCATTAGGCAAAACACAAATTCCTTTTTGACCTTGTTCTGTTTCTATTATTTTTACTTGACCTTTATTTTCAACGCAATATTTTGATGCTGGATTTGTTATTCCAAAATTTTCATTTTCTTTATCAATTTCTTTGTTCTGACAAGCGCTAATCAAAACCATGACTAAAAAAAATCCTACTAAAAAAATTCTTTTCATTTTTCTCACCTAAAATAAGAAAGATCTTTTTATATTTAAATAAAGTTATAGGTTCAATTTAAATTGAAGTTAATTTAAATCTTATCAATATTTAAAACTAAACTTATAAAAAGTATAAAATTTATAAACAAATAATTTTTTTAATATATAAATTACAAATGACTTTCCCAATTACAAAAAAACATGAATTCTGGAAAAATATTAATAATGAGCAGTGGAATGATTGGCACTGGCAACAATCTAATAGAATAACAAAACTAGAACAAATTCAAAAAATATTAGGCAATAAATTAACAAAAGAAGAGTTAAATGCCTTTTCAAAAACCTCTTTGAATTTTATGGTTGCAATCACACCTTATTATTTTTCCTTAATTGATTTTGATAATACTAATGATCCAATAAGATTACAAGCAATTCCTCAGAATGGTGAAACACTAGAACATATTGATGATTCAGAAGACCCTCTAGCAGAAGACCATGATATGCCAGTTCCTGGGTTAACTCATAGATATCCTGATAGAGTTTTATTATATACTACACATAATTGTCCTGTTTATTGCAGACATTGCACAAGAAAAAGAAAGGTAAGTAATCCTAATAGTGCTGCAACAATAACACAAATCAATTTAGGATTGGATTATATAAAAAAGCACAAAGAAATTAGGGATGTTGTTATTTCTGGTGGAGACCCATTATCATTATCAGATGAAAGATTATTTAAAATTATTTCAGATTTACAAGAAATTGAACATATCGAAATGATGAGATTAGGCACAAGAAATTTAGTAACATTGCCTCAAAGAATTACTAATGATTTTGCATCAAAATTAAAAGAATTAAATTCAAGAAAGATAAATGGAAAAAGAAAACCTATTTACATAAACACGCACTTTAATAATCCAAAAGAATGCACTGATGAAGCAGAAGAAGCTGCACATAGATTATTACAAGCTGGAAGCCCTTTAGGAAATCAATGTGTTTTACTAAAAGGTGTAAATGATAATCTTAATGTTATGAAAGAACTAAATAAAAAATTATTACAAATGGGTATTAAACCTTACTATATTTATTTATGTGATCCTACACCAGGAACAGGGCATTTTAGAACAAGTGTTGAAATAGGATTAGAAATCATTGATAATTTAAGAGGACACACCTCAGGATTTGCAACGCCACAATTAGTTATTGATGCACCATCTGGTGGAGGCAAAATATTAATTCCTAATGGTATTGTTGCAAGACATGTTGGTTCAAAATATACTGTTTGGAAATTAATTAATTTCGAAAAAAAATATTACTATTATATAGCTCCAAATGATGAAACAAACTATTATAAGAGATATAATAAACCAATTCCACCTGATTTTGATATTTCAGAATTAGAAAATTCATTCTTAAAAAATGCTTATGAAAAAGGATTAATTGACTAAAAAAATTAAAATTAAGTTCTATTCTTATTTTATTGTTTATATCTCTTCTGATAAATTTTTCCTATAAAAACTATATTTATGTGTTTTTCCCTTAACCAATTCTTTCGGATATCTTACATTATTGATTTCTAATTTCTTATTAAAAGATTCATATAAATCAATTCCTGTTGCATTGCTAAAAGCTATTAAAAAATGCATTAAATCTGCTATTTCTAGTTCAATTTCATCTTTTTTTTCTTTCAAAATTTGCCATGATTCTTCTGTTGTTTTCCATTCAAAGATTTCTAAAAGTTCATTAGCTTCAATTGACAAAGCAATTGCTAAATCTTTTGGATTATGGAATTTTTCCCAATCTCTCTCTTTTAAAAATTCTGAGAACTTTTTTTTCATATCTTCTATTTTGTCCATACTTATAGGTTTATTTTATTTTTTAAAAATTTATTTAACTTTAATAATTAACTTTAAAAATATCCTCAAAATCTTTTTAAAGTAATAGGCATTTCAATTAATCCTATGAATAAGGTGAAATGATGGAAATAAATATTCTTGAAGACAAACCAAAAAGATTAGTTTTTGAATTAAAAGGAGAAGATCATACTCTATGTAATGCATTAAGAGAAGAACTTTGGAATGATGAATCTGTTGTTGTTTCTGCTTATAATATTGAACATCCTTTAATAGGCACACCAAAATTTATTATAGAAACAAAAGATAAAGAACCTAAAAAAGCATTAAAAGATGCCATTTCAAGATTAAAAAAAAGAAATTCTGAAATTAGAAAAACATTATCTAAGTAAATAAAAATTTTTATTCGATTTTTTTATATTTTATAATTTAACAATTTTTATATACTTCTTTTGTTTATTATCATTTATGTCAGATTTAAATTATGGAAAAACCTTAATAAAATATGCTAGAGAATCTATTGAAACCTATTTTTCTGGCAATAAACCAAACATTCCAGATGTTTTAAAAAATGACAAAGAAAAGAAAGGAGTTTTTGTTACTTTAGAAAAGAATGGTCACTTAAGGGGTTGTATTGGTTTTCCAGAGCCTGTTTATGAATTAAAAAAAGCAATTTTTGAGGCTGCTAGAGCCGCAGCATTTAAAGATCCTAGATTTATGCCATTAGAAGAAGACGAATTAGATTCTATAACAATAGAAATAAGTTTATTAACAAAACCTGTTTTAATTGAAGTAGAAAAACCTGAAGATTATTTGAAAAAAATAATAATTGGAAAACATGGTTTAATTATAAGAAATATGTATAATTCTGGTTTATTGTTACCACAAGTTTTTACTGAATACAAATGTAGCTCATTAGAAGCTTTAGAAATGGTATGTGAAAAAGCTGGATTAGATAAAGATGCTTGGAAAGAAGAGGAAAGTCAGATTTATTCATTTGAAGCAGAAATTTTTTCAGAAAAAGAACCAAAAGGTGAAGTTATAAAAAAATAAAATGAATAAAAAATTAAATTTTATATATTAAAAATAATATTTAAAAATCTATGAAAGCAACAGCAATAGCAAACTCAAATATAGCATTTCTTAAATACTGGGGAAAAAAAGATGATTCTCTTAATATTCCAATGAATCCTAGTATATCAATGACCCTTGATGAAAATATTTCTACAAAAACTTTTGTTGAGTTTACTAAAGAATTAAATGAAGATGAATTTTATTTAAATAATATAAAACAAGAAGGAGAAAAATTAGATAGAGTAAAAAATTTTTTAGATATTGTGAGAAAAAAAGCAAATATTTCATTAAAAGCAAAAATAATTAGTGAAAATAATTTTCCAACTGCATCTGGAATAGCTTCATCAGCTTCTGGTTTTGCTGCTTTAGCAGCTGCTTCAACAAAAGCATTAAACCTAAAAATAACTTTAAAAGAACTCTCAAGTTTAGCAAGATTAGGCAGTGGAAGTGCTTGTAGAAGTATCTATGGTGGTTTTGTTGAATGGCAAAATGAATATGCAACACAAATAAAAGATGAAAAACATTGGCCAGAAATAAGAGATATAATTGTTTTAATATCAAATGATGAAAAAAAAATCAACTCTAGACAAGGAATGAAATTTACAAAAGAAACTAGTAAAAAATATCAAGAGAGGTTAAAAAGTATAAATCTAATCTATTTTAAGATAAAAAGAGCAATAATAAATAAAGATTTTATAAACTTAGCTGAAGCAATAATGAAAGAATCTGATAATTTGAATGAATGTTTTTTAGATACAATTCCAAAATTAGATTATTTAAACGACAAATCATATGAAATAATAAAATTAATAAAACAAATTAACTCAAAAATAATTAAAGCTGCTTATACATTTGACGCTGGTCCAAATGCACATATTATAACATTAGAAAAATATTTACCTGAAATAGAAATAGAATTAAAAAGAAAAAACTTTAATTATATAATTTCTAAATGTGGAAAAGGTGTTAGATATCTATGAAAGCAAAAGCATATGGTAAAATATTGATATTTGGTGCCTATTCAATTTTAGAACCAGGTAATTTAGGTTATGTTGCAACAATAAATAAAGGCACAACAACAGAAGTTAAAGAAACAGATTCTGGAAAATTAATAATTGACTTAACAAATTTTCAAATTTCCATTGAAGGAAATTTTAAAAATAACATTCTAAAACTTGAAAAAGAACATGATTCATTAAACTTTATAAAAAACGCAATAAATTATTCATTCCAATATTTAGCATATAAAAAAGTAAAAATAAAAGATATAAAATTAACTTCAATAAACGACCAAATTTTTTCAATTAATAATCAAAAAACTGGCTTAGGTAGTAGTTCATGTTCTGTTGTTTCCACAGTTGCCTCAATTTTATCATTACATGATATTAATAATAGAGATATTGTTTTTAAAATATCTAGATATGCTCACTATAAAGCACAAAATAATTTAGGTAGTGGATACGATATAGCTTCTGCTTGTTTTGGAAGTCATTTTTTCATTTCTGACAACTTAACACAAACCACAAACTTTTTTGACTATTTAAACCAAAAAGATAATTATATAAAAAAAGAATTTGAATTTCCACAATCCTTATTACCAATTTTAATATTTATAAATAGACAAGTTTCAACAAAAGAATTCATTAAAAAAGCATTAATCTTTAAAAACAAAAAACCAAAAGAATATGAATCTTTTATGTATGAATATAATCAAATAAACAACAAAGTAAAAGAAGCTTTTGAATATAATGATATAAAAAAAATAAAAGATTTTCTAGAAGAAAGTTGGGCTAAAAGAAAAAAATTTGGTTTAATGGCGGAAATTCCTATTGAAACTGAGAGAGAAACAAATTTCATAAATAATATTAAACAAAAGGGTGCTTTCACAGCTGGAATTATAGGTGCTGGAGGTGATTCTATATTAGCATTATGTGATTCTAACTATAATAAACAACAATTAATTAAATTCCTAGAATCTAACGATTATAATTATGCTGACATTGACTTTAGCAATCAAGGTTATGAAATAACATAAAAATTAATAATCATTTAGAGATTATACCAAAAATTTATATTTATTTTTCTATTTTAAAAAAAATATGAGTGGAATTGTGTCATTTGGTAGTTATATTCCTATTTATAGGATAAAAGTTGAAGAAATTGCAAAAGCACATTCTCAAAACCCTGATAACATAAAAAAATCATTGAACATTGAAGAAAAATCTGTTCCAAATATTGATGAAGATTCTGCTACAATGGCAGTTGAAGCAGCAAAAAATTGCTTAATTCCCATTAAAGAGGATATAAATTACGAAGACATAAATAGTATTTATATTGGAAGTGAATCTCATCCTTATGCTGTTAAACCAACAGGAACAATTGTGGCTGCTGCTCTTAACATAAAGAATTATTCTACTGCAGATTTAGAATTTGCTTGCAAAGCTGGAACAGAAGCAATAAAAATTGGTTTATCACAAGTAAAATCAAATTTTGTTAAATATTCTTTAGTAGGTGGCTCTGATACTGCACAATCAAAACCTGAAGATATTTTAGAATACACTGCTGCAGCAGGAAGCGCTATTTTTTTAATTGGAAGTTCAAATGTAATTGCTGAAATAAAAAATTTTACTAGTTTTACATCTGACACTCCTGATTTTTGGCGTAGGCAACATGAAAAATATCCTAAACACGCTGGAACTTTTACAGGTGAACCTGCATATTTTAAACACATAATAAATGCAACAAAACTCTTATTTCAAAAAGCAAAAACTAACCCAGAAGATTACAAATATGTTGTTTTTCATCAACCTAATGGAAAATTTCCTTTGGAAGTAGCTAAAATTTTAGGATTCAAAAAAGAACAAGTAATGCCAAGCATTTTAGTAAATAAAATTGGAAACACCTATTCAGGATCTTCATTACTTGGATTATGTAAAATATTAGAAATTGCAAACCCTAATGATAGAATATTATTAACATCTTATGGTTCTGGCTCTGGAAGCGATAGTTTTGATATTACAATAACTGATAAAATTATAGAATTTAGACAAAAAATAAAAAAACTAAAAATAAAAACATTAGACTATTATTTAAATAATAAAATATATATTGATTACATTACCTATTTAAAAAACACAGGAAAACAACTATATTAAAAAATTAAAATCTTAAAAAAATGAGAAAAGTTGCAATAATAGGTATTGGCCAAATAAAATTTGGCTATCATTGGGATAAAGATGCTATTGATTTAGCAGTAGAAGCAGGAATTAAGGCAATCCATGATGCTGGCATACATAAAAAAGATGTTCAAGCAATTTATGGAGGTATTATGTCAGGTGGATTATTTAATAATCAAGAGCATTTTGCAAGTATATTTTCTGATCACTTAGGTTTCAATAACATTCCAAGTGTTAGAGTTGAGGCTGCATGTGCTTCTGGAGGTTTGGCTTTAAGACAAGCATACATAGATGTTGCTTCAGGTTTTCATGATATTGTTGTTGCTGGTGGCGTAGAAAAAATGACTGATTTAAACACAAACCAAATTACAAAAATTTTAGCAACTGCTTCTGACACTGAAAGAGAAGCCATATTCGGTGCAACTTTTCCAGGATTATATGCAATGATGGCAAAACTTCATATGCATAAATTCAATACAACAGAAGAGCAATTAGCCTATGTTTCTGTAAAAAATCATAAAAACGCTTTGAAAAACAAGTACGCACAATTTCATAAAGAAATATCTATAGAAGATGTATTAAAATCACCAAAAATAGCAGATCCCTTAAAGTTATTGGATGCTTCTCCAATAAGTGATGGTGCAGCTGCTATTGTTTTAGCTAGTGAGGAAGTTGCAAAAAAATTCACTGACACTCCTATCTGGATAGCTGGAAGTGGTCATGCTACAGACGCAATAAGCTTACATGATAGAGAAGATTTACTAACAATAAAAGCAACTGTTGAAGCTGCAAAACAAGCATTTTTACAATCAAAATTAGAGCCAAAAGATATTCATGTTGCTGAAGTTCATGATTGTTTTACAATTGCTGAGTTATTGGCAATTGAAGACCTAGGGTTTGTAAAAAAAGGGCAAAGTGGTAAATTTGTTGAAGAAGGTCAAACAGAAATTGGTGGAAAAATTCCAATAAATCCTAGTGGTGGTTTAAAAGCAAAAGGACATCCTGTTGGTGCAACTGGAATTGCACAAGCAATAGAAGCTGTTTTACAATTAAGAGGTGAAGCTTCTAATAATACAAATGCTGAAACAGCACTCACACAAAATGTTGGAGGCAGCGGTGGAACTGCTATTGTGCATATATTTAAAAAATAATTTTAAAAAAATTGGTAAATAATTTAAAAATAAATTATTAAAAGTATAACAAATAAAATAATAACAAAAAAATTAAGATAAAAATGAAAGTACCAAAAATTTGGAGAAAAATTCCTGAATATTATTGCTTAATTGGTAAAAAATGTAATGATTGCAATGAACTTTATTTTCCTGGGAGAAAAGTTTGTAAAAAATGCGGTTCTCTAAACTTAAGTGATTATCAATTTTCTGGGAAAGGAAAAATAATTACTTTTACAATTATAAGAACAACAACAGAATCAGAATCTGAAAAACCATTCAGAAAGCCACCTTATGCATTAGCTATTATTCAATTAGATGAAGGCCCTAAATTAACTGCTGAGATAGTAGATTCAAATTTTGAGGACATAGAAATTGGTAAAAATGTTGAATTTGTATTTAGAAAAATATTAGAGTATGATGAAAAAGGTGTAATTCAATATGGTTATAAATTCAAGCTCACAGAATAAAAAATTAAACTCAATAGAAAATAAAAAAAAAGAAAAAAACCATAGTGATGAAGAACTATTAAATTTATTATTAAGTGAAAAGATAAAATTACATGAATTAGATTCATTAAGTGAAAATGCTGATAAAATTAGATTGGTCTATTTAGAAAAGAAATTAAATTTAAGTTTAGATGGCATATCAAAATCAATCTTATCATTGGAAGATTGCAAAGGAAACATTGAAAATTTAATTGGCACATGTCAAATTCCATTAGGTATATCTGGCCCAGTTTTAATTAATGGCAATTATGCTAAAGGTTTTTTTTATTTGCCATTAGCAACTACTGAAGGTGCATTAGTTGCTTCTGTAAATAGAGGTTGCAAAATAATAAACCAAAGTGGTGGTGCTAAAACAATCATTCTAAGTAATGAACAAACTAGATCATTATTATTTAAATCAAATGATATATATGAATTAAAAGAATTCTCAGATTGGATAGAACAAAATTTTGAAACTTTAAAAAAAATAGGAGAAGAAACATCAAATCATATAGAAATTAAAAAAATTGAAACCTATATTTTAGGACTAAATATTTGGCTTAGATTAAAAGCCTTTACTAATGAAGCAATGGGTATGAATATGATAACAATCGCAGGAAAAAAAATCGCAGATTACATCATAGAAAATTATATAAAAAAAGAGCATAAATCTATAATCTTTATATCTGAATCTGGAAATTTGTGTGTTGATAAAAAACCGAGTTTTATGAATTTAATAAATACAAGAGGAAAAAAAGTAATTGCTTCAATTAACATTAATGAAAAAGACATAAATGAAATATTAAAAACCACAAGTGATAAATTAATTGACATAAATTACAGAAAAAATTTACTAGGTAGTGCTTTTGCAGGTTCTTTAGGTTTTAATGCGCATTTTGCAAATATTATCGCAGCAATGTTTTTAGCAACAGGACAGGATTTAGCTCATGTTGTTGATGGTTCTCTCGGATTCACAACAATAGAAAAAATTGAAAATCAAAATAACAAAAATAAATCTACAATAAACATTTCAATTACTATTCCAAGTTTACAAGTTGGCACTATTGGTGGTGGCACTAAATTAAAAACACAAAAAGAATGTCTCTCTATTTTAAGTTGTGAAGGTAAAAATAGTTCGTTAAAATTGGCTGAAATAATTGCAGTTGCAGTTTTAGCGGGTGAGATTTCATTATTAAGTGCTCTAACAACAAAAGAATTAGCTGAAGCACATAAAAAACTAAACAGAAAATAAAAATTTAAAATTATAAAAAACAATTACAAAAAATATAATTACAAAAATGAAAATTCTAACTCAAAATATGTGGCTATTGCCATTTGGTTTCTCAAAAGATAATAAAAAAAGATTAAAACTTTTAGTTGATTACATAGAAAAAAATGAGATTGATATAATCTGCTTACAAGAAGTATGGAAAAACAGTTATATTAGTTATCTTAAAAAAAATATTAAAAAAAAATATTTTTTTTCGTATAACAAAACAAAATTTTGGAATAAAAGTGGTTTAATTTGTTTAACTAAAATTAAACCAAAAAATGTAGAATTTTTTGAATTTAAAAAATCAAAAGATAATCCTCTTATCAATAAAATTGCTAAAAGAGGATTTCTAAAACTAAGTTTTAAAGAATATGATATATATAACACACACTTATATTATAAGACTGATATAAAAATAGGATTAAAAATTGCATTAAAAGAATTTGAACAATTAAAAAAAAATATCCATAGATTTTCAATTATTTGTGGTGATTTAAACATTGATAAAAAAATCTTTGATAAAATTAATACTTTTTATTATGCAGATAATATAGAAAACACATTTTCTTCAAAAAATAAATACTCAAAAAAATGGTGGGAGAAAAAAGTAATTTTAGATAAAAAAATAGATTATATCTTGACAACAAAAAAAGTAAATTTTAAATCATATGCTATTGAAGGTTTATCTGATCATGAAGGTATTTTAAGCGAGATAATACTAAATTAATATTTATATGAATTTAGTATTTTTTAACTTTTATATATAAACTTGTACAATAATTATTACTATAAAAATAAAATATAATAAAGTTAGTTTTTTATAGTTTAGATTTATTCATTAAATTATGAGTATAACAGCAAAAGCATGTGCAAAATCAATATTACTTGGAGAACATGCTGTTGTATATGGAAAATATGGAATTTCTATCCCAATAAAATCTTTATATACCTTAGCAACTGCTTCAAATGAAAATTATAACTTTGAAACCGATAAAGAATTAGACGAAGAAGAATATAAAAAATTAAGTAAAGTTCTAAAACTAGTTTATGAAAAATTAAATAAAAAAATATCTATAAAAATTGAGTCCAATATTCCAACAGCATCTGGTTTAGGGAGTAGTGCTTCTTTATGCATTGCTATAATAAGAGCTATTTCAAATTATTACAAATTAAATTTAGAAAATGAAAAAATAAATGAAATAGCATTTGAGTGCGAAAAAATTTTTCATGGAACACCAAGTGGTATAGATAATACAACTATCGTTTATGAAAAACCAATATTATTCAAAAAAGGGAAATTTGAATTCATAAATTTAAAAAAACCATTACACTTAATAATCGCAAATTCAGGAATAAAATCTAAAACAAAAGAAGTTGTTGAAGAAGTCAAAAAAAATTATCTAAAAAATGAAAATAAATATTCTGAAATTTTTGAAAAAATAAATGAAATTTCATTAGAAGCAAAAATCGCATTAGAAAAAAATGATTTAAAAAAATTGGGAAAACTTATGGTAAAAAACCATGAACTTTTATGCTCAATTGATTTATCAAATACAGAAATTAATAATTTAGTAAATAAATCTTTAAAAAATGGTGCATTTGGCTCTAAATTAGTAGGTTCAGGAAAAGGTGGAAATATAATTGCCTTAGTTGATGAAAAAAATAAATTAAAAGTTTATAATTCTCTAAAAGAAATATCCAAAGAAGTTTATATGTGTGTTATTACTTAAAAAAATGAAAATGAAAAAAAATAAGAATCTAAAAAAAACTTTTAAAACTATAACTGAATATGAAAAATTAAAAGATTATTTTAATCAAGAATTTGAAAAATTTTTAACTAATGACTTAAAAAAATTTGAAAAAAATCTTTCTATTTCAAAAACAAACAAAAAGCATTTAACTTTTTTTTATGAGTTAATAAAAGATTATGCATTAAACAATGGAAAAAGATTAAGACCTATATTTTTAATTTTAACTTATAAAATTTATTCTAAAAAAGTTAATTCTAATAGAGAAGATAGTATAAAAAAAATTTTATTACCTAGTTTTGCAATAGAATTAATTCATACATACAGTTTAATTTTAGATGACATAATGGACGAAGATGAATTTAGAAGAAATAAAAAAACTGTTTATAAAAAAGTAAAAGATTATTATTTAGAAAATTTTAAAGAAATAAATTACAACGGTTCTTTATTCAATAAAAGATCGAATAAATTTGCTAATTCATTTTCAATTATGCTAGGTAATTTAACCAGAATTTTAGCAACTGAATGTTTAATAAATAGTGATTTTTCATCTCAACAAAAATTAAAGGCCATTAAACTATTAGAAGAAACTGATAAATTAATCTATCAAGGACAAATGTTAGATATCTTATTTGAAAATATAACTTATAATAATACTTCTTTTATATCTGAAAAAGATTATATTAAAATGATAGTATTAAAAACTGGCGTTTTATTTTCTTTATGTTTTGAATTAGGTTTATTATTAGCACATAATAATCAAAAAAATTTTTCAAATAATAAAAATTTAATTAATCAAATTGAAAAAATTAAAAAAGCCTCTCTATATTGGGCAATTGCTTTTCAGATAAATGATGATATATTAGATATTGATATGAATAACAAAAAAGGACACGAAATTGGAAGCGATTTAAAAAAACAAAAAAAGACATTACTATTAATAAAGGCACTAGATATTTTAAAAAAAAATAATGACAATGATAAAATAAAGTTTTTATTAAATTTAAACCCAGATAGCAGTAATGAAGAAATAAAAAAAGCTATTCAAATCATTAATGAAACATCATTGAGTTATGTAAAAAATTTAAAAGATAGATATTATAAAAATTCTAAAAAATTATTCAAAGAAACAAGATTACATGAAATATTCAATTTTCTAGAAAAATTTATTTAAAATTTAAAAAAATAAAACTAAATCAAAGATATAACTTCATCTATAATAATTCTTAACCATGGTGTATAATTATCTCTGCTTTTTTCTATATCTCTTTTCAAATCATTAAGAGAAATCCATTTATAATCAATAACTTCATATTTATTTGGCTTTATTTTTATATTGCTATTAACAAAACCAAAAAAAACAATATCATATTCATGTTCTATTAAATTATTATCTAATCTGGCTCTATAAATAAAATTAAATTTTTTTTCTAAATTGCAAGTAAACCCCATTTCTTCTAATAATCTTTTTTCTGCTTCATTTTTTATTAAGTTTTCATCCTCAGAAATTGGATGACTACAACATGTATTGCTCCATAAATAACTAGAATGATATTTTTCCGCTCTTTTTTGTAATAACAATTCTTTTTTTTCATTAAAAACAAAAATAGAAAAAGCTCTATGAAGTAATCCTTTTTTATGTGCATCTAATTTCTCTAATTTACCTAAAATTTGATTTTTTTCATTGACTAACAGAACATATTTTTTTTTTATATCTTTCATATTATCACAAAATAAGAAATTTATAATCTTTTAAAAATAATTTCTTTTTAAATAATTATATTAAAAATAGCGTAATAAACAAAAAATTATTTAAAGTTTCATTCTATATGCTATTTTATGTATGACATTGTCTTAGGAAGAAGTCCTAGTGATTTAAAAAAATATGGAACTAAAGGAACAATTTTACTAGGAAAACATTATGTACAAATGGGACAAACTGTTTCTTTATCCAATAATGTGTTATTAGATGTTGTAAGAAGCCATGTTGTTTTTGTCTGTGGTAAAAGAGGAGGCGGTAAATCTTTTACAATGGGGGTAATTGCAGAAGGAGTTTCTGATTTAGAGCCTGAAATCAAAGAAAATATTTCAGTTGTTATTTTAGATACAATGGGTATTTATTGGACTATGAAATATCCAAATCAAAAAGAAAGAGATTTATTAGAACAATGGGGTATAAAACCTAAAGGATTAGATGTTACTATATTTACACCAAAGGGTTTTTTTAAGGAATTTAAAGAAAAAGGTATTCCTGCTGATTTTCCTTTTTCAATAAAACCAAATGAATTAGATATCGAAGATTGGCAAATGACTTTAGGAATAGACAAAAATTCAGAAGAAGGCATATTAACTGAAAGAGCTATTAACAAATTTAAAGAGAATAACCTTGATTTTGATTTAATAGACATAATCAAAGAAATTCAAAAAGATGAAAGATCTACTCAAAGAGCAAAAGACGCTGCGGAAAATAAATTTAGAAGTGCTATTAATTGGGGATTATTTGATAAAGAAGGCACAAAACTCAATGATCTTGTTAAAGGTGGTAGAGTTTCTATATTAGATGTAAGCGTTTATGCCACTATGCCTCGTGGTTGGGACATAAAGTCCTTAGTTATTGGCTTAGTTTCAAAAAAACTATTTCAACAAAGAATGCTAGCTAGAAGAGATGAAGAATTTAAAGCTGTACATGAGACCGTTCATTATTTTGGAGAGGAAGAACAAAAAAAGATGGAATATCCTATGGTTTGGCTTATAATTGATGAAGCACACGAATTTCTCCCTGTTGTGGGTGAAACACCTGCTTCAGCTCCATTAATAACAATTTTAAGAGAAGGTAGACAACCTGGAATTTCATTAGTTTTAGCAACACAACAACCTGGAAAAATACACACTGATGTAATGACACAATCTGACATAATAATAAGTCATATGATTACTGCAAAACCAGATATAGATGCTTTAGGGATGTTAATGCAATCATACATGAGAAAAGGCTTAGATAAATATTTAGATGAATTACCTAGAGAAAAAGGAGCAGCATTAGTTTTAGATGACAATAATGAAAGAATGTATCAAATTAGAGTTAGGCCAAGATTTACATGGCATGGTGGTGAAGCTCCTATTGCAATTCCAAGAGAAAAAAAAATATTTTCATTCTAAAAAATAAACTTATTGAATATAAATTAAAAATTATTATGTATTAATTAAAAACCCATAAATATTAAATATAAAAAAAAAATCAATTAATTATGCAAGAATTATCTTCATTAGATATTTATTTTTGGTTGAAAGAAAATAATATCGAAAATTCTAAAATAGAAAATATATATGGTACAGAAAAAGAAATAATATTACAATTATTTGTTCCAAAAAAAGAAAAAACATTTTTATACATAACAGATAAATTTTTATTTCTAAAAGATGATAAAGATGAAATAAAAGAAAGTTCAAAATTTGCCCTTTCTTTAAGAAAACACATTCTAAAAAACAGGATATTATCAATAAAACAAAAAGAATTTGAAAGAATCATAGAAATAAAGCTTGAATCTTTAGAAGGTATAAGATATTTAATTATTGAATTTATCAAACCTGGAAATATTATATTATGCGATGAAAATTACATTATTAAATTAGCAAAAAACTATAAAGCCTTTGGTTCTAGATTAATTAGGCCTGGAAATTTATACACATATCCAAAAAAAGAATTTAATCTATTAGATATAAATGAAAACGATTTTAAAAAAGTTTTTGAAAACAATAATTCAATTGTAATTAATTTGGCTGTTTCTCTTGGGTTAGGTGGAAAATATTCTGAAGAGGTGTGCTATAGAGCAGATATTGATAAAAATAAAACAGCTCCTGAGAAAAAAGAAATAAAAAAATTATATGAGATGATTCAAGAAATAAAAAAAATAAAAATTGATTCTTTTATCTATAAAGACCAAAGTAAAACAATTAATTTTAGTCCATTTGAACTTTTATCCTTAAAGTTATATAAAGAAAAAAAAGAAACATTTAATCAAGCTATACTGGAATATTATTATTCTAATTTAGAAAAAAACGAATCAAAAATAGAAAAAGAAAAAAAGAAATTAGAAATAATTATTAAAAACCAAGAAGCACAAATAACAAGTTTATTAAAATCTTCAGAAGAAAACCAAAAAAAAGCTGAATTAATATATGAAAATTACGAATTAATTAACAACATTTTAAATGAAATAAAAAAAGCAATGGAAAAATATTCATTAAAGGAAATTAAAGAGA
>JAVZBY010000004.1:0-8240 GCA_038874655.1 Candidatus Woesearchaeota archaeon
ACCACTAAAAAACTATTAATTCCTAACTAATAAATCAAATTTTTTTAATTAGGTTGAAAATCCTTAAAATTAACAATTAAAAAATCTGCATAACTATCCAAAGTAAATTCTAACTTATATTTTCCAAAACTAGAATTAACATAAGCAATTGCTTTTGCTTTTCCCAAATTTGTATTATTTCCTTTTGGTATAAAATCAATATACCCTATTCCAACAGATGAACTCTCATTCTTATTAATAAAAAAATCAAATCCAGTTATTTTATTGTCATTAAAACTTATATATTCGATAATTTGAGAAGTATTAATAAATCCAGGATTTTCAGGGCTATTTATTTTTTTAAATTTAACTTCAAAAGTATCGTTTTTTATTGTAGTTCTAAAAACATAAGAATCTTGGTATTCAATTGTTTGAACATTGGAATTACTTGCTATGAGTAAATTCCCAATTTTAATACTAGTTCTTGGCAGCATAATATTTGATGTTGTTTCATATTCCCAAACAATTCCACCATTTTTAAAATAAATATTTCCTTCTTTAACATCAAAAGAAACACTAATTTGAGAACCCTCTCCTTGTTTTGATAATTCATTTATATTTTTATCTAACTCAATCATATTATCTTTTATTTTATTAAAAGTAGATTTTTCTTTTAACTCTGTCATTAATGGCAACCCTGTATTTAAAACAAGAATCAATGCTAAAAGTGCAACTAAAGTATAAATAACTACTGAAACCCATATTTGTGATTTGTTCTCTATTATATTCTTATTTATCTTATTTCTGATTTTTTTTAATTTCATTTTTGATAAACAAAATACTTAATTTTTTAAAATCTAATTTATCTCAACAAAAACTTTTTTTATATCTTTTTTAAACTAAGCATCTCTTTTTTATTTTCACAATCGTTTAAATAATAATAAATACTTTTATCTAATAAATCTTTTGTTATATTTAATTTAAGTATTATACTTTCTTTTCCTTTAAATTCTAAATCATATGTTTGAGATTTATCATCAACTAAAAAGGTTATTTTTGTTATATTTTGTGCAAAATTATTAAAAATAGTAATATATACATTTGAATTAATAACTTCTGCATAAATATCATACTTCAAATTAAGACAACTTATTTCATTATTTTTTTTATTAATTATATGAAAAGAATCTTTAACAAAAAGATAAACATTTGTAAATAAAACAATGAAGATAACTGCAAAAAGTAAAAACAAAAAAATCTTTGTTTTTGTATATTTTTTTTCTTCCATTTTTTGTTAATACCTTTTTATTTTTTAAAAAATATTAAAAAGTAAAGTTAATTTAAAATAAACAAATCAACATCTTTCTATTTCTTCAATTTCTAATCTATTATCACTACAAACATTAATTTCATTTGAAGTAAATGAAATAATTGGAGAAATAATTATTTTTTCAGGAGGAAATTTAAAATTTTCACTCAAAGATAAATTATATTTCTCTCTGTTATGCGCTGATAAGACTTCAAAAATTTTAAAATTATAAGGTGTTCCTTCAAAATCAAAAACAGATACTATTAATCCTGAAGCATCATTACTTCCTTGATTTTCTATAACAAATTCTAAATTTTTTGAAAAGCTCCTATTATAACAAGGATTTTTTTCTAAATTAACTAATTTAAATATTAAATTATTGCATTTAACACCTTTTTCTATTGCATTACTAGCACTATCAGTAATTTCTTTAGTTGATCTTTCTGAAAAATTTAAAACAACGGTCCCAATAACTAAAGCACCAACTAATAAAATAACTGTTGCTATTAAAGGTGATACTGCTTTTTTCATTTTTAATTTCTACATGTTTAATTTTTTTCTTTTTTTTATTAAACAATTTTTATTAGACTATATCTTATTTAGCATTGTTTTATATCGCTTTTTTTTACAGATTTTTGCTCACAATATACATATTTATTTGATTTTTTTGCAAAGGGCATTAACTCTACACTTTTTAAAGTTCCCTTTTTAAAAACAAAAAACTCTTCTGAATAGGTTGGCTGAACATTTTTTAAAACATTAATGCTATTTAAATAATTTTTATCTTCTGGATAAAGACCTTCTGTTTTAACAACAAAACCTTCTATTATCATAGTATTTGTATTACTAACATTAAAAAAAAGCTTATTTCCTTTTTGACATATCCCATTTAAAGAAAATCCTATATCCTCACAAATTAAAGGGTCTGCTGTTGTTTCTATTTGCTCTGCTGTTTTTTTAGCTTGCTCCATAGTCCAATTAAATAAAAAATAACTAATCATAATAACCATTCCAAAAATTAAAATCCAACTTATATACTGTGATTCTGCTTTTTTCATTGCTTTTTTCATTTTTATTTATAATGATTATTATGTATATAAATTTTTTTCATTTAAAAATTTCATATATCCTTAAATAATTTAACTATAAATTAAAAATATTTTAATCAATAACTAGAGATGTGATTTATTTAACAATAATAATATTATCTAAAACACAAAAACATTTCACAAAAGGAAAAGTTTCATTTAATTCAATCTCATAATCCTGATCATTAAAATAAAATTTTACCACCTCTTCATTAATCTCATAAACATCTTTTTTGTTAAGTATTTGATTATTAACAAGTAATTCATCTTCTAAGTAGTTCAATAAATAATTTTTTTTACTATCTGAAAAGATTAATACAAAATTAAATTTTAAATTTCTATCATTCACATAATCTAAAAAATTATCACAAAATTTGATCATTTCATCTTCTATATTTTCATTATTTAAAATAGCATAATTTAAAACATTTATAGATTCATAATAAAAGTTATCTACAACTGAGTAATCTTTATTTTTATTAAAATAAATTTTTGATGTTGTTGTTAATAAAAATATAGACATAACTAATATAACACCAGCCAAAAAATAAACTTGTGATTTTCTATTCATTTTTACAAAACATCAAAATAAAAATAATTAATTATTTAAATGTAAAAAATAAAAATTATCACTCTTTCAAAAATTCAATATACTTTTGATTATTTTCCTTACTGTTTTTTATATAATAATTTGTTCTACCCAAGGAGATAGATTTATCAGATGATATAATTGGGAAATTATAACTCAAAATAAATTCAATAATTTTTTTATCTGAGGATGCATATCCAAATGAAGGCGTATTTAATTTTGAAAAAGATTTGTCCATCAATTGTCTGTCTTTTTTATTAACTAATTGACTATCTTTTGTCATTATAATAAATAACGGTTCATTATAAGAAACTTCTAAACTTAAGTTAGAATTTAATCTTAGATCTTCATCCTCTGAAGCTAAGCCTATTAAATTATTATTCTCTAAATATACAACCCTATTTTTCA
Source organism: Candidatus Woesearchaeota archaeon (assembly GCA_038874655.1). Taxonomy (GTDB): domain Archaea; phylum Nanobdellota; class Nanobdellia; order Woesearchaeales; family GW2011-AR15; genus JAAXVZ01. The sequence goes on from JAVZBY010000004.1 coordinate 3,374, forward strand.
TTGTTGATGAAACACTACCTCTATATTGTGAATATAATAAAAGTTCATTAATCTCTAAATTTATTGGCAAACTTAATGTCTTATAAATCAAATTTAAATTATAATTCCCTTTCTTTGGTGTGATAAAATTAATACCATATGTTCCATTTAAATAATCATATACATAAATATTATAATTTTCTAATTTAAAGTTATCTACATCTGCTTCTGCTAATAAATTATTTGAACTATCCATTAAATTTACTTTTATCTCAAATGGTAATTTTTCATAATATTTTGTGTTTGAAACCAACACTATGCTCTGGGGTTCAATATTCTGTATATTAAAACTAATTTCTGTTTCTGCCATATTATCTGCCATATCATAACATTTTATTTTATAACCATAATCCCCATAATTTAAAGTTAACTTTGTTTCGTGATATGTTGTATTTGTATACTTAAACATTGTATTATTGTAATAGCAAACTGCATCTTCATTTGTAAATACTGCTATTATTGGTTCTGTTGTTATTACTATTGTATTATTAGGCTTTGCTATAATCTCTGGTGGCTCAAAATCACTATACTTTGTTTGATATGACCATGAAATTAATCCAGCAAAATTTATTGCTCCTACTGTTATGTTATAATTATCTGTTGGATATAAACTTAAATCAAATGTATATGTCTCTAAATCCTTGCTTGCTAAATAATATGATGCTACTGGTGTGTATAATGAATTATAAATTGTTATATTATATCCTTTTACATCTGATTCTGGATCAACTGATTTAAGCCATCTCGCTGTTAAAAACTTATTTGAATAATTTGTTGATACAACTTTTGGGATTGTTGGTGGTGTTGTGTCTAATGAAAAATTAAATGTTATAGGATCGCCCCAATTACCTGCTTTATCCCTTGCTTTTATCTTAAAAAAATATTTACCTGATCCTAAATTAGTAAATACCTTACTAATCTCTTTATCAAAATTACCTATATTCCCTTCTGGAATTTCATCTACATCTGTATTTAAATCTTTTGTTAAAACATAGCTATATGCATCTACTCCTGAAATCGCATCACTAAATTTATTTAACCATGTCATATTAACATTTCTTGCTGCTACATATGTATCCTCTGTTAAAGGTGGATAATTAAACATTGTCCATAAATTATTGGATAAATTATAGAAATATGCATCTATATTCGTTCCTATTGGCTTCTGTGTGTCTACTATAACACCATCTGAAATAGAATTAGCTATTAAACCTGCTGAATTTATTACTGTTATATTTACATAAATAATTGAATTATTATGTAAAGGTAAATTACTAATATCTAAGGTATAACTATTTGAAGTTGTTGTTATTGTATTTGTATGAACTCCATTGGAATATGCATTTACTTTATACAATAAAGGAATATTTAAAATATCTGACTCTGGATCTGATGCATTATACCACGCAATCTTTAATCTTGTTAAATTATTCGTATAATCCCCATCTACTATATAAGGTGGATTTGGCGGTGTTATATCCAAACCTGCTCCTGACGCATTATAATATATAGAATCATTTGCTATTTTATAATATGAACCATAATCAATCTGATAATAAACTGTCTTTAAACCTTCATTTGGCGTTAATTCCCATAACTTTGTTGATACACAAGTTTCCCATTGTGTCCAATCTACTGAATCATTCGAAGGCATATTAGAAGGATCATCATAATTAATATACCTACATTTAACAGCAAAAGTAGAATTAAAGTGTAATAATAACATTACTGATCTTGTTGAAGTAAAAGAATTATTAACATGTTCAATTCCAGTTAAACCTAAATTTTTTATTTCTATTGCAATGTCTTTACCAACACACTTATTATTAAAGCAAATTAAATCTAATGCACAATCTGAATTACTACAACAATTTGAATCCGCATAACCAATACAACTATTTGAACAACATATTCCTAATTTTGCCCAAGGACTATTTAAACTTGAACTTACATAGCCGCATGAACTTGCACTATTATCACATCCATTAGTAAAATAATTATTATTTTTGTCTGCTCTAACTAATTGTCCATTTGCTGTACATCCAGTCATGGTTATCATCCCTGTCGGATTATAATTACCATCTGTCAATGTGTTATCACAACTCCTACCATCTGAATCTTTCACATAACTATAATCATCTGTTGTTATCTGCGAACTGTTTTTATAATGTGTTCCATTATAAAAAATATAACCACTTATCGTGCATCCAAAATTAACATTCTCTAGTAAACCACCTGTATCAAAACACATGCCTGTTTGTGTAAATAACCCTGAATTTGCGTTCTTCATACATGAATAACCTCCTCTACTAGAACAATTACCATAATAAATACCTCCTACATTTGTAACATCTGTACCATCACATATATATCCTATTGTACATAAACCTGTCTGATCAAATGTAGTTCCACCATCTATATCACATCTATCTCCACTTCCATTTGTACACCCAGCAACAAAATAATTATTGTTTGCTATATCAACTCTTATCGTTGTTCCTATAGGGATACATATATCATTATAAGTACATAGTCCATTTGCTGTATATGAACCATCGCCTATATTTGTATCACATGAATCTCCTTGGGGATCTAAATCATAATCATAACTACATAAAGAACATGAACTTTGATATGCATTATCATCATAACATGCATGCTCTGTATTATCACATGTTCCTCCTGATACACAAATACCGTTTGCTGTATAACTTGTTCCGCCATCTGAATCACAACTTCTTGCTGTTGATCCACTTGTATAACAATTACTACATGTGTCTCTATAATATGTCCCATCAAAACATGTATCTCCAGATGTATCACAATTCACTGTTGTTGTGCTTATTGTTCCTGATGTGTATACACATATCCCTACTGCACTATAACTAGGATCTACATCATTATCACATGTAAAACTTGAACTTGGTGCTCCATTAAATGGATCATAACAATCTATATAATAATTTGATGAATAAAATGATACTTCATCTTTATCACAAAACCAACTACCTGCATTGTTTCTTGCACATATCCCTCCTCCTGATGTGAAGTAAGTATTTCCATCATCACTACATCTCTGTCCATTATAGGTGGGGTTACATGACAATCTACAAATTCCTTCAATACATAATCCACTTATACATTGACTTCCCCTTATACAACTACAACCACTTGGCAATAATGTTGTCCATGTAGTGCCACTACAATAATAGCCCCCATATGAAGTACAACTTCCAGAAACCACATCTGTGTCTGTATCTGGACTAGTTGATATTTGTGCTCCACAATCATAAAACTCGCCATTATAACATAATAAACTACCTGATGTTGAACCTGAACTTAAAATCCCTCCATTTAAACAACATGAATTACCAATACCTACAGTTTCATAATCATTTGTACCATAACAACATATGTTATTACCATCATTATTATAAACTACGCCATCTGCAACATATGCACCATTTGAAACACTTGAATCACAAGTGTTTCCTTGACTACATGAGCTCATTGCACTAAAATATGCTGACCCTGAATAACAAACTGTGCCAGTTGCACATGTTCCTCCTGATACACAAATACCGTTTGCTGTATAACTTGTTCCGCCATCTGAATCACAACTTCTTGCTGTTAAACCACTTGTATAACAATTACTACATGTGTCTCTATAATATGTCCCATCAAAACATGTATCTCCAGATGTATCACAATTCACTGTTGTTGTGCTTATTGTCCCTGATGTGTATACACATATCCCCACTGCACTATAACTAGGATCTACATCATTATCACATGCAAAACTTGAACTTGGTGCTCCATTAAATGGCTCATAACAATCTGTATAATAATTTGATGAATAAAATGATACTTCATCTTTATCACAAAACCAACTACCTGCATTGTTTCTTGCACATATCCCACTAGCTGTTGTGGTATATGCATTTGTATCATTACTACATCTCTGCCCATTATACCCTAAACATGATGCCCTACAATATCCCTCTATACATAAACCTGAACAACATTGACTACCTGTAGTACATGTGCCTCCATTTGCTGTACAACATAAACCACAATCACTAGAACAAGTACTACAACTTTCACCTATTTCATTTTCACACTTACTGTTACCACAACAATTACTATTAGATACTGTTTGATAATCTTTTTTACCATCCTTACAAAGAATATAGTGAACACATGAAGTTCCTATAACACCATATTCAGATCCATCTACTGTACACCAATCTGAGAAAGAACAGCTTGATGACCAAGTAGTAGGACATGGTGCGCCAAAAACAAAATTATTTATAAAAAAGAAATAATCTATCAAAAAGATTATATTAATAATAAAAAGTAATTTATATTTTACTTTAAAAATTAGCATAAACAACACCAAAATGCATATAATTAAATATACTTTTACTTATTTATATTTTTACTTATTTATATATGTGTTCCTTTATATATATTAAATTATTAATTAATAATATTGATTATATAAATATTTTCTATTTAAAAGTTTTTATAATTAAAAGGCGCTGTCCCAAATTTCAAAAAATATAAAAACCGCATGAGTCTATAGGCTCAATGCTGTGTTGAATTAAGAGGCGATTCACCAATGAAAAAAGAGAAAGATTAGTTAATAAAATTAAGCATTTGATTAAGAAAGCAAAGTTACCTAGATATTTGCATAGGTTTGGGCCAAAGATTTATGAGTTTTGGCAACATGCTTTTGCATTAATAGCAAAAGCTTTATTTCGTTTGAGCTTTAGAAGAACATACAAATTACTAGATCAACTTGGTTTTATAGTAGCAACAAAATGCA
>JAVZBY010000004.1:8250-82644 GCA_038874655.1 Candidatus Woesearchaeota archaeon
AAACAAGCAAAGACAATACTTTAAAGATATGGCAGGATTTGCTTAAAGCAACTCTTGGAGTAAAAAGTAAGATTGTTGCGATAGATAGAACAGGACTTAGTAAATGCACTAGAAGTTGGCATTATATTAAGAGAATAAATGGTGATTTCGTTAATTCTTTTTATAAGCTGAGTGTTTGTATTGATGTTAGAAATAGAAAATTTGTTAGCATTAGACTAAGAGCAAAAAGAGCCTCTGATATCAAAGATGTAAAATATCTTATTAACAATCTAAAAAATAAGCCTAATCTTTTTATTATGGATAAAGGTTATGATGCAGAGGCTCCATCTGTTTTTGCATAGAAAAAAAATGCTATTATCCCAACAAAACATCAAAATCTCTCTGCCTATGAAATTAAAGGATTCTATAGGAAACAAATGAAAAAATCTTTTGATAAAAAAAATTACAATCAAATAAATATTGTTGAAAGCTTGATTTTTGCTTTCAAAAAAACTTTTTGCGATACTATATACTCTAAACTGATAACTTCTGCAAAAGCAGAAGTTTATTGTAGGGCTATTGAATCTTTTTTGTTTTTATTAGTAATTCGGAACAACTCTGGTTTTTTAGTTAAATTTGAAAACTATAAAATTATAATATTAAACTAATTTTTGTATTATTTTAAAGTATTGGTCTTAACTTTTTTTATTTTTTTATAACCTATAAATAAATTCATAAATACTTCATAAATAAAATTTAATGTTAATTAAAAAATCTAAATTTAAAATATTTTATTTAAATAACAAAAAAATAGTATTTTTTATTTTATGAAATATAAAAAATAAAAAATTATATCGAAAATATATATCTTTCTTAAATGCATCCTCAATAAAAGAAGAAAAAGATTCTTTTTTAAAATAAATACTTATTGTATTATTTCCTAACATAATCAAAGACTTATCTATCTTAACCTTAAACTTCATATTAGACTCAACCTCTTCATAAAACCATTTCTCTTCATAATCATTAAATCTAAAAATTATTGTGACATTTTTAGGTTTACTTATTGAATGTTTCCATATTTCAAAAGAAATCTCAAAATCCTCATATTTAAGTTCATCAGGAATAATAACATTTTCAATAGAAAGTTTTGGGATATCTTCTAAATAATAATCAAAATTCTTAGTGATTGCTATATCTTTATTAGAAACCAATAAGGTAAAATTATTCTTACCAAACTTATTAGAAGTAATACTAAATGTAAAATTTTTATTTTCATTTATACCCAAATCAAAATAGACACAATTTTTTATACATGCTCTTAAATTTTTAAAAAAAATATTACCCCTATTTTCAAAATTACAGGTAATATTCATTGTCTCATTTACATAATAATATGTTTCATAATCACACTTCACATAGAGATCTTTTTTATAAGTTTCCTTTTCTATTTCAAAACTATCTTTTAGTTGTTTTATTTCATCAAAAGAATAATAATCAAATTCATTAGAAGCATTAAAACTTGAAATTACACTAAAATTAAAATTATTAATTGCCATTAATGGAAAACTATAAATATATTTTTTTGACAAAGAATCATCAACTTTAACTATCCAAAAAACAGATTTCTTTTCTAGGGGTTTTAAATACACATATTTCTTTGATATAGATTTAGAATTTGGATTAAAATAATAATCCTCAGACAAACTAATAACACTAACTTCTTTAGGTTTATTCAAAAAAACTTCAAATGCCAAATAATTATTTAATTTATTTTCTAATTCTAAAACTATTAGATTATAAGAACCAAATGAAACCTCATTATAATAAGGTTTTAAATTCATTATCAAAGGAGAATCTATTTTTTTTCCATAATCTTCTACATAAACATTAAAATTAAAAGGATTTGTAGATAAATCTGCACTTTTAGATTGCCATTCATATTTTGTGCTTGATTTATCAGAATCCAATGAATCTTTTAATTTGATGTGCCCAGGATCTAAATAACCATATTGTCCATATGTAGGATCAAACGCAATCCATCCATAACCAGGAAAATAAACCTCTGCCCATCCATGTAAACCCCAATTCTCACTAAATAACTCAGAATCTGTATATGAAATCCCAGAAACAAATCTTGCAGGAATTCCTAGTGATCTACACATAGCAATAAAAAGATTTGTAAGCTCATCACAAACACCATATTTGTTTTCTAAAACCCATGATGCCTTTTGAGAAGCTTCTGCTGTTTTTGTAGTTAAGGTATATTCAATATTATTATTAACCCATGAAGCTAATCTAAAAACAACATTAAACAAATCATCTTGGCCATAGGCTAATTCATTGGCTTTTTTCAAAATGTCATCATTAATATCTATCTTTTTAGTTGGCATCAAATAAATTAAAACCTCTTTAGGAAGTTCTTCTTTATTAATTGGAAAATCAACCTTTTTTGAAATATTGTTAAAATTATATGAAGTTCTTAAATCTGAAATTAAAATATAATCATAATAACCTTTATTCAAACTATTAAACTCATAAACATATGCATATCCTATATTTTTAGCTTCAGGCTCTGTTTTTAAACTTAAAACTTGTTGATTAAAACTATCTTCGGGAAAAAACTCTAACTGAACTTTGACATTATTAGCATGAGAACTTAAGTAAAAACTATTGTTTAAAATTAATTTTATAAAAACATTATCACTAAACAAAGGATTAAAACCTGTATTTTGATAATCATTTATATTATATTGAGAATTAACACTATTAATGGAATATAAAAAGATAAATAAAATTAATAAGAGATGCAAATAAAATAATATTAAATTCTTAAATTTTAGTTTATTTTTTCTTTCATTTATTTGTTTATCATTTATTCTTTTATAGTCTTGATAAATATTTGATTTACAAAAATTTTTTTTTATCATTTATTATTCCACATCAATTTAATTAATTTAAAAAAATTATAATTAGTTTCAAAATCTAATAATAAATAAAAAAATAAAAAAGTTTTCTATATAATTTTTTCCAATTTCTTTTTTTACTCAAATTTAGAAAAATGTAAAAATAAACTAAAACAATAGTAAATTATTTAAATTAGTTATCATTTGTTTTTGGTAACATTTATTTATTACTGAAAAATTTAAATAGTTAAAAAATATCTAAATAAAATAATTAAAACATAATATTAGAAGACTTAAAACATATTAAACTGGGAGGGGTGTATAATGAAAAAATTATTTGCAATTGTTTTGATGTTATCTTTAATTTTAGGTGCATGCACACAATATGAGTATAAAGAAAATGTTTCTCAAACTAACAACCTTGAAAATCAAATCAATGAAAAAAATAATGAAATTACTGGAGAAGTTGTAGAAGTGCTTAATGAAGAAAAAATAGAAAATGTAGAACAAAAAAACCAGACTAAACAAGAAAATAAAGAAAATGAAAAAGAAGAAAAAAACAATATGATTATTGCATATGAAGGAGATTTAATTGATTTAAAACCATATGTATATGATGCTGATGGTGATGATATTAAAATTGGTTATAGCTTTCCTTTTGATGAAAATGGAAAATGGCAAACCAAAAAAGGAGATGCTGGGTTTTATTCTGTAATAATAACTGCAACTGACAAAAAAAATTCATTAGTTATGAAACAAATGGTTATAAAAGTTTTAGTTAAAAACAAAAGTCCTATAATTCAGATTGATGATGTTTTAGAATTTAACGAAGGAGATCTTATTGAATTAAAACCTCTTGTCTTTGATGAAGATGATAAAGAAGTTTCTGTAAAATACACAGGTTGGATGACCTCAAACAAATATCAAACAACCTATGAAGACTCTGGTGAATATGAAGTAACAATAACTGCTGATGATGGCAAAGACCCTGTTGAAAAGAAAATAAGAATCATAGTAAAAAATGTTAATAGAGAACCAATTTTAGAATTAGAACAAGAAAATTACACAATAACAGAAGGTGATCTATTACAAGTGAAAGCAACTGCAAAAGATCCTGATAATGATAAAGTTGAATTAAGTTTTGGAAAGCCATTATCAGAAAGCGGGAAATGGCAAACCCAAAAAGGAGATGCTGGCAAATACTTAATAAAAGTTTCTGCAAATGATGGACAAAATGTTGTAAAAAAAGATGTTGAAGTTGAAGTATTAAAGAAAAATGAACCACCTATAATAAAAAGTATTGAAGTAGTTCCTCAATTTGTAGAATTAAAACAACCTGGTGATGAAGTAAAAGTAACTATTAAAGTAAATGCCGAAGACCCAGATAAAGATGAATTAACTATAACCTACTCTGGTGATATGGAATCAGAAGAAAAAGTCTTTAAATATGGCGAAAAAGGTGGCATAAAAAAAGTAAAAGTTAGTGTTAGTGATGGAAAAGAAAGTGTTTCAGAGGAAGTTTCTTTTGAAATGAATAATTGGCCATGTTTTGACTGCCAAAGCTTAATTAAAGCACAAAATTAAAAAAAAGCTAAGAAAATTTAAAAAATAAATTATTAAAAAATTTTTTAAACTTTCTTTTTTATTATTGTTATATGAATAATAATTCTAGTGATATAACTTCAAATGAGCAATTTTCTAAATATTTTGAATTATATGAACCTAGAGAGGATTCCTATTTATTACAAAAATATGTTCAAATATATACAAAAAAAGGTATTTTATTTTTAGATATGGGTACTGGTTCAGGAATTCAAGGGATAACAGCTCTGAAAAAAAAAGCAAAAGTTGTTTCTATTGATATAAATAAAAAAGCAATTCAATATGCAAAAGAAAATGCAAAAAAAGAATTAAATGAAAAGGAATTAAAAAATATAAAATTTATTGAATCTGATTTATTCAAAAAAATTCCAAAAGAATATAAAAATAAATTTGATATTATTGCTTTTAACCCACCTTATTTACCAAAAGAAAGAATACTAAAAAAAGAAGATGAAAATATTGCGCTTTATTCTGCAAAAAGAGGTTGTGAGACAACACTAAGATTTTTAGAAAATGCAAATGAATATTTAAAAGAAGATGGTTTTATTTTACTGATTGGTTCATCATTAGCAAGCTGGTCTTTATTAGAAGAATCATTAAAAAAAAATCTTTTTGATTATGAGATACTAGAAAAAATACATATATTTTTTGAAGATATTTTCATTTTGAAAATAAAAAAATCTGAAATTTTAAAAAAACTTGAAAAACTTAAAATAAAAAATCCAAAATTATTTGCAAAAGGAAAAAGAGGTTTAATAATTAAAGGGTTATTAAAAAATAAAAAAATATTAAAAAACAAAAATAAAAAAGAAGTTGCTATAAAAATAAAAAGAAAAGATAGTGAAGCAAAAAACACAATAGAGAATGAAACTAAATTTTTAAAAATTTTAAATAAACACAAGATAGGGCCAAAATTAATATTATCAAAAAAAGATTTTTTAATTTATGAATTTGTAAAAGGTGAATTTATATTTGATTTCATTATGGAAAAAACAAAAAAAGAAATTATCTTGGTTTTAAAAAAAATCTTCAAACAACTTTTCATTCTAGATAAATTAAAAATAAACAAATTTGAAATGCACCATCCTCATAAACACATTATAATAGAAGAAAAAATATCAAGAAAAAAAGAAACTTATAATCCTGTTTTAATTGATTTTGAAAGAGCCCGTTTCTCTAATGACACAAAAAACATAACACAATTTTGTGATTTTTTAATTGGAGAAGATTTAAACAAAATATTAAAAGAAAAAAATATAATAATTCATAAAGAAAAAATTATAGAAATGGCAAAAAATTATAAACATAATAAAACAAAAAAAAATTTCTATGAACTATTAAAATATTTATCCATGATCTAAAAAAAATTGCCTTGAAAATGAATAGAATACTTTCAAAGAAAGTTTATAACTTAGTAAAAAAAATTCCAAAAGGTAAAATAACTACCTATAAAGAGATTGCAAAAGCATTAGATACTAAATCATATAGATTGATTGGAAAAATACTAAGCAAAAATAATGATAAAAATATACCTTGCCATAGAGTAATAATGAGCAATGGTTCTTTAGGTGGTTATAGAGGAAATAAAAATAATTTTAAAAAGAAAAAACTTTTAGAAAAAGAAGGAATAAAAATAATAAATAATAAAATTGAAATTAAAAAATATCTACATAAGTTTTAAGGAAAAAATAATAAAAAAAAATTAATTTGCTTCTTTAACTTTATCTTTTAATTTTTTCCTAATTTTTTTCACATCATCTTCTAAGCCTAATCTTGCTAATAACTCTTTATATCTATTTCTTATGGTTACTTCTGTTACACCAGCTACATCTGCTACTTCTCTTTGTGTTCTTTTTTCACCATTAACCAAAGAAGCCACATATAAACCTGCTGCTGCAATTCCAGTTGGTCCTCTTCCAGAGGTTAATTCTGCGCCTTGTGCCATTTCTATTATTTCAACAGCTTTACTTTGTGTTTTTGGACTCAAACCTAATGCACTACAAAATCTTGGTATATAATCAACTGGATTGCTTGGCAAAATTGTAATTGCTAATTCTCTTGTTATAAATCTGTAAGTTCTTCCAACTTCTTTTTTTTCAATACCCGATGCTGCTGATAACTCATCTAAAGTTCTAGGTACTTCATGCCTTCTGCATGCTGCATACAAAGTTCCTGCTACCACTGATTCCATACTACGACCTCTAACTAATCCTCTTTGTACTGCCAATGTATATAATCTCGCAGCTTCTTCCTCTACTGACTTAGGTAATTTCAAATAAGAAGAAACTCTTTTTAATTCTGCTAATGCTAATTTTAAATTCCTTTCAATTGCAGTTGAGATTCTATATTGCCATTTTCTTAATCTATAAAACTTATTTTTTGTCTTTTTTTCTAAATTATATAAATCTGCTTTTCTTCCTACTTCTGTTCCTAAACCTTGATCATATTGAGTATAGGTCATTGGCGCACCTGTTCTTCTTTTCATGTCAGCATCATCGCCATCAAATTCACGCCAATCCTGACCAAAGTCAACCATCTTTTCTTCAACAACTAAACCACAATCCTTACAAATTACCTCTCCTTTTTCAGTGTTAAAGAACAAGTTAGTGCCGCCACACTCTGGGCACTTTCTCACATATTCTCTATCCAATATTTCACCCCACTGTTTAAAAAATTTTTAAAAATTTCAATTAAAAAATAACAAACTTTTTAAATAGGACAAAAAAAACATTTATAAAGATTTCGGTTTTTATAGAGAAAAAACTTCAAAAATTAAAAAAAAAAGTTTATAAATTTTTTGAAAAACTCTTTTTTATAAACTAGAAAAAAGAAAATTTAATTTCTTTTTTCTAAATTTGCCAATAGTAATATTTATAAACACATAGATAAATAAAATTAACATGAATAACACAAATAAATTAATTTTTTTTATTACATTATTTGTTTTAGCAAGTTGCACTTTAATGGAAACACCAAAAGATAACACACCAAGATTATTAAGTCAATGGGCTGTTTCTGCTACTGCATCTGACTCATATGGCGGTTCTGGGCAAAATATTGATGATCAAAGTGCTTATGCTGCTACTGGCAAACCAAATGTAAAAAATTGTGAAAACAGCAATTATGCATGGACAATCTCTAGAGAAAATGATGGAATTCATTGGATAGAATTAAATTATGATATTCCTGTATATGTTAATAAAGTAAGAGTTTATGAAAACTTCAATCCTGGAAGTGTTATAAAAATAGAGTTAAAAAAAGATAATGGTTATGAAACATTATGGCAAGGCACTTATAAAACAAAACAATGTCCTTATGTTTTAGAGAAAGAATATCGTAGTTTAGAAGGAAATATAACCAAAAATATAACTTCTTATAAAACAGACACAATAAGAATAACTGTTGATACAGATGTTCCTGGTTGGAATGAAATTGATGCTGTTGAATTAATTGGATATGAAAAAAAATTTACAATTCTTAATGGAACAATTGTTTTTGAAAACGAAGATTAAAAGAAAAAGAAGAAAAACAAAAAATAAAACAAGTTAATTCTTTATTCCATATTTATACCAAATTCTTGTGGTTCTGCAGGTAATTCAAACTCTGAATCACTAACTTTATTGCTATATTCTATTGCTGTCATTTCTGTTTTACCTGCTGCAGATTCAACTTTTTGATACAATGGAACAAATTCATTAGAATAACATGTTTCTGTTTTTGTGCTTGACAATTCATAACCAAAGCATCTTGCCTTTACTCCTGCAATTGTCCTAGAAGGTAATTCAACAACATTATATTTTTGCCAATTATCTCTTAAATCCTCATCTGTTTTTATCATATCATTCTGCTGATTAAATTCATAGCAAATTGGCTCTTCTTCTGTAATACACATATAAGTTTTATCATTAACTCTATAAACACTGCTTTCTTTTGATACATACTTAAAATTTTTACCCTTAAACACTAAGGTTTGCTCTCTCCCAACATTTCCAAAATTATCACTAACAGAATAAACAACTTTATATTCTGGCATTTTTGGTATATTTGAAAAAAAATCTTTTATATTATTATTCTCATTTTTTGTTTCAACATTTGTTTGTTCTGTTGTTTTTACTTCTGTATTTAAATTAGTATCTAAGCTATTTAAATTTTGATCTTCACCTGTTCTTGTGCATGCAGAAAAAATAAGCAATGCAACAAGCATTATTAAAATTTTTTTCATAAAATCACCCCAAATTTATTAAAAATAAATCTATTTAAATATATTATTATTTTTATATAAAGCAAAAATAGATTCATCTTAAAAAAAGTAAAAAAATCAAGATAATAAAGAATGGTGAGAAAATGGAAGAAGTATATGTTGTAGGACATTTAACACCTGATACAGATACAACAGTTTCTGCTGTTTCAATGGCAGCTTTCTTAAATTTAAGAGATAAAACTAACAAATATAAACCTGCAATGACTGGAAAACCAAACTCTGAAACAGAATATGTTTTCAAAAAATATAATTATGACTTGCCTCTTTTATTAGAAGATGCAAATGGAAAAAAATTATTTTTAGTAGACCATAATGAAAGCTCTCAAATAGTAAGAGGTTTTAGTACAGAAAATATTTTAGGTTTTGTTGATCATCATAAAATAAAATTTGAATGTCCTAATCCAATAGAAATAATAACAAAACCATGGGGTTCAACTAACTCAATAATCTTTGATTTATATGAAAAAGAAAATATTAAACTTCCTGAGAAAATAAAACCCTTAATGTTATGTGCAATTTTATCTGATACAGTTATTACAAAAAGCCCAACAACAACACCTAAAGACATCTATGTTATAGAAAAACTTTCTAAAGAATTAAAAATAGATTATAAAGAATTGGGTATGGAAATTTTCAAAGCAAAAGCACAGATATCAAAAAAGACACCAGAAGAAATAATAAAAAATGATTTCAAAGATTTTGAATTTAATGGAAAAAAATTCGGAATTGGACAAATTGAAATGCCTTCTTTAGATGAAATAAAACCAAAATTCAATGATTTAATACAAAAATCAAAAGAATTAAAACAAAAACAGAACTATCACACAATAATACTAATGCTAACAGACATAATTCAAGAAGGTTCTATCTTATTAGTTGTTAGCGATGAGGAAAACAAAATATCAGGCATATTTAAAACAAAGATAAAAAATAATTTAACAGACTTCCTTCCAGGAGTATTATCAAGGAAAAAACAAGTTGCATCGAAAATTGCAGAGAATTTTTGATAAAAAAAATTAATAACTAATTTTCTATTTTTTTGTTATTTTTTTAACATAATGTTTTTTTATAATTCTTTTCACAAAAAAAATATGGATTTGGAAGATAGATTAAGTTTAACACCTATTAAGAATATTCCTATTTTTAAAGAAGCTTTTCTTGTTGCTAGAGCAGGTGTTCCTGGTTTAGATATTAGAGATGTTAAATTAGATGCTGAAACTTATGTTTCTAATGTTTTAAGACAAAATTTGCCAAAAAGTTTAATCCCTGCAAATTTATACATAGGGGATAAAGATGCAATTAATTGTTTAATGGATTTGCATAGTCATCCTAAAGCATACACTTCGCCTTTTAATTCACCTACGTTTGATCCTAATTCAATTGGATTAACTTGCCCTAGATTAACCTTTGGTTATGAAATAGGTAATAATGAAGTATATTTGGTAATAGGAAGAAGTTATGCAAAAACTCCATTCTGTCATCATTAATAATAAAAAAATAATTTTTATTAATTTTATTAAACTTTTACTTACCCACAAACAAATTATATTTCTCATTCCCTAATAATTCTGAAATAATCCTTTTAGAAAACATTTTTTGTGGATCTGGAATTAATTTTATTCTATTTTTTAAATCCTGGAAAGATTCAAAAGGCTTTTCTTGTCTTTGTTCTATTATTTCCCACATATGTTTTTTTCCTAAGCCAGGTAATAATTCTAAAACATGCATTCTTGTTGTAATTGGCTGGCTTTTATTAATAAAATCCACAAATCTCTTTTCATTTTTCATAACTAAATCATTTACAACAAATTCTAATTCTGCTCTTGCTGTTGCTGTTAATTTACTAGGATTTAGTCTACCATTTATATGATGAATCAAATCTCTTTTTCCTTCACCTATATAAATTTCTTGATGAATATTTAAAACAACATCTTTTTTTGGAACTAATTCTAACAATGTGAAATTATTAACTCCAATTGCTTGCACAATTGGTGTTTTTTTAAAACTAGGGCTATTATCAAAAGGATAACCATTTGGCAAAAAATCTAAAACAATTGCTTTTTCTTCTTTATTCATTTTCATCCCCCATTAAAATATTCTAAAATTTTTTAAAAATTAAACTACATTACTTTTACTAAATATTAAATCAAAAAAGAATAAACTATTTAAATCTTTTTTTAATTAAACTTATTGAAGCTCTAAATTCAAGCTTTTTTATATTTGTTAATTGCTTCAATAATTTTATCCATATTTTCTTTACTTATTGTTAAAGAATATCCCTGTAAAATAACTTTTAATTCTTCAACACTTCCTGGCAAAACATCTAATATCTTTTTTACAATAACTTCCTTCATTCTAGGAATTTCTAATTTTAAAATTTCTTTTTCTAATTCTTCCGCATCCTTTTCTTTTAAAACAGAGACATTATTAACATATTCTTCTGTTTTTCCTGCTCTTAAAGAAAGCTCAGTATCTCTTTTTTTTATATCTTTTAAGAATTTTTTCAAATCATAAATACTAATTGGCTCTTCAGAAATAACTTTTGGATTCATCTTTTCACCTTTTAAATAATGAATAATTTAATTATAAATAAAATTTATTAAACCATTCTAAAAATTAAACAAAACTTTCCTAACACTACTAATTACTTCTTACCAAATGAACTGGATGCACTATAATCATTTTATCCTTATTACCATCCTTGATCAAGACATTATAACATTCTCCTTGCTTTCCTGTAATATAACCAATTTTACCATGAAATCTTGGATAATACCTTCCTTTATGATAAGAAGGCTCTACCTTTAATACAACTTTGTCCCCTTCTTTAAACTCTTGAAAAAACTTTCTAATTGAAAGTTTGCCTTTTGATCTATAATCCTTTCTAAATTTTTGTCTTGTTCCTCTTCCAAAACTATGATGATGTTGCATATTGCTATGAAAAAAACAAATGTTTATAAAGATTACTATAAAACAAACCCTTTATTTTCTATAAATAGAAAAAACATTTCCAATTTCACTTACAAGAAGAGCTTTTGATTTTTGCAATACTTTTTCTATGATTTCTGATTTCTCCATAGGACAATTGTTTAAAATCTTTATTTTTATTAAATGCCTTTTTTTTAAAAGCTTTTCAACCTCATTATAAACATTATTACTTAACCCAAATTTACCTATTCTTAAGATTGGTTCTAAATTTTTTGCTTTTTCTCTTAAATATTTTAAATTTTCTTCCATTTTAAAAAAATATATGATAAAATGATTAAAATAAATTATTAAAATATAGTATTTAAAAAATCATTTTCCTATCTTACAACCTTGAGGCAATATTCTAATAATATCATCCAAACTACCAGAATAATTTAACTTAATTTTTATTTTTTTTGCAATATCCGAAGATTTTTCATTTCCCTGTAAAATCTCTAAAAATGATTTGCAGTTTTTTTTAATTGATGATTCAGGTGCTATCATTAATTTTCCCTCATACTTTAACTCAATATTCTCGTTCATAATACCAATAAAAATCTTTAAAACAGGTTTTAAAAAATTCTTTTTACCATAAATCATAAAAGAACCTCTAGTAATATATTCTCCTGCTTTTGTTTCTTTTGTAACTTGCTCTGGATTAACATAAAAAACTTCTGTCATTGTTCTACCTAACTTCCAGGCTTTTGAAAAAACAGCAGTAAAAATCGCTGTTTCTTCTAAGGATAAATCACTTGGTTTTTTGCCATTTGTTTTTAAAACAACAAAAGGACTACCTGCCATCTCAGTGTGAAAAACTAAATCAGTTTTTTCAGTATACTTTTTTATAATTAACTCGTTTGTTCCTGCATCTCTACCAGCAATAACCAAAAAACCTTCACTTGTAAAAAACCACCTAAATTTTTCAAACCATTCTTTTTTAATACTTTTTATTTCTTCTTCTTTTTCTTGCTTTTTTAATTCATCCTCTAATAGTTTTAATTTTTTTATTGTTTCTTCTAATGCAAGCTTAGCTCTTTCTGCTTTTTTTCTCTCTATCTTTGCTTGCTCAAAATAATGAGAAGCATTTTGGTCAATTGTTTTAGTTAAATCTAATGTAATACGCATAAAATTTCAGAAATAAACTTATTTAATAAATTTGTTGAAATTATATTTATCAAAGATTCACATAAAAGCATTTTTCATTGCTTCATTACATATACAATGCTTTTTATCGTCTATCAAAGGAATAACTTCTAAAATCAATTTTCTAACTTTTTCAATATTATTTTTCATAACATTAATGACATCTATATTTGATACTGCATGTTCTTTCCAAGCATCATAATCTGTAATCATTGCAATATTTGCATAACAAATTTCCAATTCTCTAGCTAAGATAACTTCAGGAACTAAAGTCATATTAATTGTATCAGCTCCCCATGATTTAAACAAAAAAGATTCTGCTCTAGTTGAAAATCTTGGCCCTTCTATGACAACACATGTGCCTTTTTCATGAAAATCATAATTTAATTCCTTTGCTTTATTTATTAAAATACTTCTTAAATAATTGCAAAAAGGATCTGCCATAGAAACATGTGCAACTTTTTCTGTTTCATAAAAACTATAATCTCTTTTCTTAGTCATATCAATAAATTGGGTTGTAAAAACAAAATCCCCAGGTTTTAATTCCTCTTTCAAAGAACCAACAGCATTAACAGAAATTATTTTTTTTACTCCTAATTCTTTAAAAGCCATTAAATTTGCTCTAAAAGGAACTTTACTTGGACTAAAAAAATGATTTAAGCCATGTCTTGGTAATATTGCAACTTCTTTTCCTTTTATTTTACCAATTGTAATTAAATCTGATGGTTCTCCATATTTGGTTGTAATTTTAACTTTCCTTGGACTTTCTAAAACATTTGGATCATAAACACCTGTTCCACCAATTAAACCTATCATAATATCACCTTACTAAAATTTAAAATTTATTTACAACTAAAAAAATATTTCAAAAAATTAGAATGAAGTAATATTTATAATTCTTTTTAGTTAATAAAATTTACTATTATAAAATGAAAAGGTTTAAAAATAAAAAAAATAATTGATAAAATTAGAGGGGTGTAAAAAATAGAAAATTTTATAGAAATCAAAAAAATTGTTGACCCTAGAATTTCTCTTTATGATGATATTAATGTAAGACAATATTGTGTTGCAGATTTTTTGAGAATGCAAGAAAATGTTGATTTATTAGGTTTGGAAGGTTTAGGAAGAATTGCTCTTTTAGGATTATCAATAAGAGGACATTTACAACAAGGCCATATTGAAGGTGCATTAGGTTTTCTATCTAAAAATTTAAACCTTCTAAAACAATATCCGGATTTCAAAAAATTCAAATTTTCTAGCTTTGATGAAAATTTTAAACCACCTTATGCAAATATTACACCTTTTGATATTTTATTTTCCTTATACTCAAACAACATAATTCCTTATGAACCAAATCAAATTTTTAAAGAAATGCAAAGGCAAATAGATGAAGTTTTTATGTTTGTTTTAAAATTAGTAGATTCTATTTCAAATTATGACAATTATAGAGGACAAAGAATAAAATTTCTTGAAAGCGATGGGAAAACACCTTTGTTTGGGCTAACTGATTTGTTAGAATATGAAATAACTCAACCTGAACAAGCAATGGCTTTTTTGACATGCTTTGGATGGGGTCTTGGAAAGATGGATTCTTTTGAGCATAGATATAATACAGGATTGCCTTTTGGCGGTGGCATTAATCTACCTATTAATTTGGAAAATTTACCAAATGGAAAAAATAATATCTGGCATGATGTCATAACATTAAGCCTAATTCATTTGCCAGAAGAATTAGGGATAATACAACCACCTAATTTAGAAAAATTAATGAAACTTTTTAATTATAAAATTTTAAAACCACTTCAAGAGATTGGATTAATTCAAAACGAAGCTGTACAAGGTCCTAATACTCTAGATGGCTATGTTAGAATATTAAGAGGTCCAGGAAGTGCTGATTTTATGTCATATGTTTTTTCTTGGATCATTTATGGCCCTTATGGAGGGTTAGGAATGAGAGTTGCTGATTTTTGGGACACTGCTGAACAAATTTCATCAAAAATCGTCTATGGGGGTCAAGACAACCTAGCATATGAGGAATTATTAAAATTACCAAAATTTAAAGAACTAATTGATTCTAATAAACCGTTAGATTTAGCACTTTCAAAATGGTCTTTTGAAGACCCAAAAGCTAGATTTAAACCAATTGAAAGTTGTAGTGAAAGATATTTTTTGCAGGGATATAATAGTATTAGAGGCCCATTTAATACAATAATCACACAATATAACTTTTTAAAACATTTACCTGAACAATTTAATAGAGGAAGCGTTGAAAGATCAATACCTCAATTCCCTGTTGGTTTTGGAAGAGCTTCCTCCAGAGGCTATTTTGATTATATACTACAAAGACTACATGAATTTAATAACTTAGGGATAATTCCAAATTGGTCATATTTTGCAAAAGTGCTTAATTAAAAGAATTTCAAATTAAATATTATTATAATGGTAAAAAATTTTACTTATTTAGGAATTGATGAAACAACACTTGGCATAGAAACAGGTTGCATTGTTGTAGCAGCTGAAACTAAAAATCCTGAATTAACAAAACCAAACTATTCCTTTTCTTTAAAAAAAGGTAAAGATTATCTTAGAGAAGCTGAAGCATTAGTTGATAATTATATAAACCCAAATAATCTTCCAAATTTACCTACACCAGAACAAATGATTAGAGTAGGTATGTCTAATTATCATTGGCTTCGTATTAATAATGGAAGATTCAATAGACAAGGAATAGAACATGCTGGAGTAGCTCATTTAATCTCTTGTAATGGTTATTCTCCACAAGAATTAGTTGTCTTAATTGATGCTTTTCATGGAAACTTAGAAGAAAGTAAAGAAATAATTTTAGAGATACTCAAAAAAAGAGAGTTTTATTTACCAAAACAAAATATAGATTTTTGGTTTTCAGGAGATAAAGCGATTCCAATTATAAATTTTGCAGATTTATTAGCACTTCAGATTGGTTTATACCTAAATGAAAAATACAGACCTTATTTTCCAGAAAGAAAAAGGTTTCCAATAAAACCACATGAAATTAGTTATGAGAAAAAAAGAATGCCCCCTATAGATACAAATTCCAGAAAAACGCTTGAAGAAATTTTAAAGAAAAACTAAATTATAAAAAAATTATTTCTTTCCAATTTCTTTTTTCGCCTTTTCACTAACAATAGCAGAATTTCCACTAGGATCACTAATAATTAATGTTGCTTTTTCTCTTCCCCATAAAATTCTTTGTATTTTTTTCAACTGATTTTTTGCCTTTTTTTGAACACTTGGATCATCATCATCTTTTAAATCTTCAATTACTTTTTTAACTCTATTTAATATGCCTTCTACATTTGTGACATAACCATTTGAAATTGGTCCAGGAGTTATTTCTATTAAATGTGGAATTTTTATAGTTGCTTGACTTGATTTAACCACTCTTATATTTAAATCATTTTCTGATTCAATTTCTAAAGTATATTTAACTGGTTTTCCGTCATTATCTGTTTCAACATCAGCCATATGATAATTACAATTTGAGCAATCCATTGAAAATAGATAACACTTACCAAAATAGGGAATTTCTCTTTCCATTTCTCTTAATGTCAATGTTTCTTTATGACACATAGGGCATGGTTGATTTTCTAAAACATCCATTCCCATATTTTCATTTGAAATATTCTTTGTATTTTGAGATTTTTCTAATTCTGAGTTTTCATCATTTTTATCATAATCCTTATTTACCATACCTAACCCAAATTAAATCCTATTTTTAAACTTTTTTATTAATCAATCAAAATCTTTTTAAATGTCTGCTAAATTCAAATTGCTATGGCATCAGAAACAGTTCAAGTCATGGTTGAAGGTGGAAAAGCTACTGCTGCTCCTCCATTAGGGCCTGCATTAGGGCCATTAGGCGTAAACATTGGTCAAGTTGTCTCTGAAATAAACAAAAAAACACAGGACTTTAAAGGAATGCAAGTCCCTGTTAAGGTTACTGTTGATAGAGACACAAAACAATTTACAATAACTATTGGAACACCTCCTGCTTCTCAATTAATATTAAAAGAAGCAAAAATCCAAAAAGGAAGTGGAAATCCAAAAACAGAATTAGTTGCAGATTTAAAGATAGAGCAAATAATTAAAATAGCAAAGATGAAATCTGATTCATTGTTAGGAAAAACATTAAAAGAAAGAGTAAAAGAAATATTAGGAACATGTAGATCTATGGGTATAATGGTAGAAGGCAAATTAGCAGATGAAACAATAAAAGAAGTTAATGAGGGAAAATATGATGAACAAATAAGATTAGAGAAAACAGAATTATCTGCAGAAGAATTAAGAAAACTAGAAGAAGAAAAGAAAAAATTACAAGAAGAATTAAAAGCAAGAAGAGAAGAATTCTTAGCAAAAGCAAAACAAATACAAGCACAAATGTCTGGTAAAGACAACAAAGCAATAAAAACAGCAATGGTTGCAGCAGGAATTCCAAATGAAATAATAAAAGAATTAATCCCTGATGAAAAACCTGCACAAGCTGGAGCTAAGAAAAAATAAAATTAACAACTTTTTTTAATTTTTTTTAACTCATATTATACTTTTAAATTTTTTAAGAAAATAAATTTCAAGAAGATAAAAAAATTACTCATTATAAATAAAAACACTTTCTCTCTCTTCACTGGAAATTTGATTAAATCTCATAAGCAAGATATCATAAATAAAAGTTATATGTGTAGAAAAAACTAATTTTAAAATCTCTTCATACATGTCTTTTTTATATTCAACTATTATTTTTTCCTCACCATTTTTAAATAAAAAACTTCTAAAAGTTTCGTCTGAGTCTGTTATAGACAATAAAAGAATTTTATCAAAGCCTAATGTTTCTAAATATTTATGTGCTTCCTCATACATAGACAACAAAGATTTATTCTCTTTTAAAGATTTAACATAAATCTGTTTTATTTGTTTTAACATGATAGTAGTAAATAAATATGGAATATTTAAATCTTTCGTTTTTTACTACTAAATAGTAGTTTAAAAATCTTTGAAAAAATAAAAAGGTATTAGAAAAAATTAAATACTTAATATTATGATATATATCAATAAATAAACAATAAATAAATAATATAAAAGATAACATAATTTTTAAGGAGGTTAAAATGGCAAAATCCCAAAAACATAAAAAAGAAGAAAAAAAAATTGAAGAAAAAAAATCAGAAAATCAAAATCATGCTTTAAATGAACACTTACATTGTTGTTCTTTAAATCCAAGCAAATTAGGAATTTCTTTTGGTATTTTATTAGCATTAAAAACCTCTGTTTTAGTTATACTTAATTTACTATTTAATGGTTGGGGTAATGCTATAATCAACTTATTAAGCAATTTATTTTTAGGATATGAAGCCTCCTTAAAAGGTTTAATATTTGGTTTAATTTGGGGATTTTTTGATGGCTTTGTATTAGGTTATTTATTTGCAATAATCTACAATTTTGTCAGAAAACAAGAATGCTGTAAATAAATAATTTTAAAATTTTTATTTTTTAGTTATTTTATCATTTTTATTTTATCATAATTCTTAGTTTTGAAAAAAAATTTTTTTTATAAATTATATCAGAAAAAGTCCATTTAAATTCTTTCCAATCATTATTTTCATAAACTAACTGCAAATCTGCATAAACACCTTTACTTAAATAAATTCTGTGTGCTCTTTCCTTAAAAGAAGCAAAGACAACAGCATTACTTTTAACATAACCAACATCTACATTAAATAATCTCTTATCATTGATTAAAAAACTTTTTTCAATATCATAACACATTAATTTTAATTTGGGTAATTTTTCTATACCAAAACTTCCAAAAAAATCAAAACAAATGTATTTTTTTATTAAATTTTTACCAAATTCCTTCTCATAAAAATTAGTAAAATCAAAATCAAAAAAACCATCTTCTAAAATAATATTTCCAAAATTTCTGTTTAAAGTTTCAATTAATAATCGATATTTTTCACTATTTAATAAAAATTTAGAAAACATTATTGAAATAACTAAATTTGCTTTTGGTTTTTCCTTTGGAACGGACATAATATTTTTAGAATATTTAGAAATAAAAAAAATTAACTAATTTTAAAAATCAAAATTTAAAACATAAAAAATGCTTAAAATAAAAAATAATTCTTATAAATTATATTTCTTCAAAATAAATCTTTCTTTTTTTTGAAAGACAAATATAGAATAAAAATTAAGGAGATGGTAAGATAAGAATCTGCAAGATTAAAAACTGGCCAAAACCTAAAATCTATAAAATCAACAACATAACCTAAGAAAATTCTATCTATTAAATTACCTAATATACCTGATAATAAAATTATTAAGGGTATCCTAAAAATATTTTGATTATAATTTAAAGAAAAAAATTTATGTAAAAAAAAAAGAAAAGCCACAATTGAGATTATAATAAAAAGTAAATTATTGTTTTTAAACATACCAAAAGAAACACCTGTATTTTCTAAATAAGTTATATTAAAAAATAAAAATTTATGACTCTCACTAATTAAAAAATTCTTTCTCACTAAATATTTAGAAATCTGGTCTAAAAAAATCAATAAAAAAAATAAAAAAAAATAAAAGAAATGATTTAAATTACACTTAAACCCATTCTTTAAAAGCAAAGAATTTTTTTTTTTCATGTTATGCCTTTTTCTTAAATTTTATTCTTCATTTTCAAACAGACTCATATAGTTTTTAGCTTCGCTTTCATCATTAAAAACTTTTAGTATCTTTAAATTATCAAAATTAACACAACATTCATCATACTCTAAAAATTCTAGCTTCATTAGAACCATTTTTTTACAATTTAAACATTTTCCAACATAAAACTTTTCCATACATCTCACTTTTTATTTTAATGTAAATTTAAAGTTTAAACTCTTTTTTTCCTAAATAAACATCATAAGCAAAATCTACTGATTTGTTTCCATAAGTTATTGAAGAGATTGCATTACACATTCTAATTGCTTCTTTTAATGTTTTTTGATGAATATTTCTTCCTGTTGCATTTCCGCTAGCCCCACTAATATGGATTTGCTCATATAATTCTTGTAAAAATAATTTTGGATCTTTTGAGGAACCTCCTGCTGTAATTACTTTTGTTTTTCCTGCTGCTTTTATTGCCTCTTTAAATGACTCTGCTCTATCTTTTGAAGAAAAGCCGTCTTTATTAGGATAATTTACTTTTACAAAATCACTTCCTAAACATAAGGCAACACCAGCTGCTCCTGCAATCAAATGCGGATCTTTTTCATCTTTAATTGCTTTTCCTCTCGGATAAATCCATAAAATAGTAATTAAGCCATGTTGATGTGCTAATGAAACTAATCTTCCTGCTTCTCCAACCATTTCTGCTTCATATTCACTACCTAAAAAAATAGTATAGCCAATTCCTACAATATTAACTCTTTTTTTTAAATCTAAAATGCTTTCAAAATCAACCAAAGATAAGCTTAAAGGATCCTTTTGTTTTGTTTTAACAATATTAGTTTTTGAATTAACTTTAACAATATAATTAATCTTTGGATAATATCTAGCATATTTAGATATTAAACCAAATTGTGCTGCAAAAGCACCTATTATTCCTTGAGAAGCAATTCTAAATAAATGCTCAGGATCATTATCTTCCTCAGGAATGAGAAAATCCTCATTAGTTTTTCCATTAAAGTCATCATTTAGATGCTCAAATTTTTGGTCGCCTGCAAAAAGCATTAATCTATCTGTGTTTTTTGTTATTAAAGAATAATTTTTCAAATACTCTTTTTCTGCTTTTTTCGGAACATCCATCGGAACAATATTACTTTTTTTTACCTTTTTCAAGATAATCACCACATAAAATTAAAAACTAATAGAATATAAATATTTCTATAAAGATTTAGTTATAATAACTTCATCATGATTAGTCCTTATCTTTATATAGTAATTGGAAAAATTTATAAACAATTGTCAATTTTTATTTCCATGTGGAAAAATATTTAACCATTTTGAGCCCTTTTTTTGAAAACCCAAATGAGAAATATTCTATAAGAGAACTTTCTAGGCTCTTACAAATTAACCATACAACTGTGCGACAATATCTTGAAATTTTAGCAAAAGAAAACTATTTAACATTCAAAAAAGAAGGGATTTATATTTTTTATAACTTAATTTTATCTAAAAAAACTTTGAATCTAAAACTTTACTATAATTTAGAAAAATTAAGAAAATCTAACTTAGTTGAGGATTTAGAAAAATTTTATGATTATCCTGTGATTGTTTTATTTGGTAGTTATGCATTTGCTATGGATGATATTACAAGTGATATTGATATTTGTATAATTACAAACATTAAAAAAGAATTTATTTATGAAAACAATTTGGAAAAATACGAACATATAATTAATAGAAAGATAAGCATACATAAATTTTCAAAAGAATCTTTTGAAAAAACAAAAAAAGTGAATCCAAATTTAATAAATAATATTTGCAATGGGATTGTGTTGTCAGGAGAATTGGTGATTGTATGAATTTTGATACATTATTAGAAAAAGGCATTGTAAAAAAGATTATTCCAAATAAATTAAGAGCCAATAGTTTAATTATTGCTTCAAAACAAGCAATTGAAACAGCAAAATTAATTGAGATTAATAATAATACCTTAAAATCAATATTAAGAGAATTATATGAAGGATTGAGACAATATTGTGAGGCACTTGGTTATTTAAGAGGATATAAATTTTTAGACCATGAATCCATAACTTATTTTTTAAAAGATATTTTAAAAGAAGAGAGTTTATCAAAAAGATTTGATAAATATAGAAAATTAAGAAATGGGATTAATTATTATGGCGATGATATAGATATAGAAACAATTAAAGAAGCTTTAATAGAAATTCCAAAAATAATAAAAGATTTAGAAAAACATAAAAAAACATAATAAATTATTAATCTCGTAAATTAAAAAAAAGAATAAACTTAATGCAACTTAATGCAAAAAATTAATCTACAAACTCTATTCCTAATTCTGATTCAATGTCCTTTTTCTTTTTCTCTGCCAACTTTTTACTAGAACCAAAGATTTGTGAGCTTTTTACTCCTGTAATTATTAAAATTGTTCTTATAGTGCCTTCTAAATCTTCTGAAATTTGCGCTCCCCATATAACTCTTGCATCTTCATCTAATTTTGTTGAAACAGTTTCTACAACTTTTCTTGCTTCTTCTAAGGTCATATCTGGTCCGCCTGCAACATTTATTAAGGCTCCAGTTGCACCGCTAATATCAACATCCAATAATGGATTTTCAATTGCTTTTTGCACTGCTTCAATAGCCCTATTTTCAGAATCAGATTCACCTACACCAATCAAAGCAACTCCACCAGAGCCCATTATTGCTCTTATATCTGCAAAATCCAAATTAACTAAACCTGTTTTTGTTACTAATTCTGCAATACCTTTAACTGCATTTGTTAAGATTTCATCAGCAACCTTAAATGCTGTATGTAATGGTAAATCTGGTGCTAATTCTAATAATTTATCATTTGGAATAACAATTAAAGTATCAACATTTTTTTCTAATTTTTCTAAACCTAAAACAGCATTTTCATATCTTCTATTTCCTTCCATGGAAAAAGGCATTGTTACTATGCCTACAACCAAGGCACCTAATTTTTTAGCAACTTCGGCAACAACAGGCGCGGATCCAGTTCCTGTTCCTCCACCTAAACCACATGTAATAAAAACCATATCTGCTCCTTGTAAAGCGTTTTTTATCTCTGCTTCTTGTTCTCTAGCAGCTTCTTCACCAATTTTTGGAATACTTCCTGCACCTAATCCTTTTGTCAATTCTTTTCCAATCAAAATTTTTTTATCTGCTGCTGTATACAATAAATCTTGTGCATCTGTATTTATAGCAATTGTCTCTGCTCCAGTAACACCCACTTCTGTAATTCTATTAATAGTATTATTACCTCCACCACCACAACCAACTACCTTTATAGTTGCTCTTTGTTTTGCCAATAATTCTTCTAATTCTTTATCAATAGCACTTTGTTTCATATGCTCAATAGAAACACCTTTTGGTGATAAAGAAGCCCTTTGTGTTCCTGATTTTATTATACTATCCAATATAAACACCTCCACCCATTAAAATAAAAATTTACTAATAAAAAATTTATAATTACTTAATTGTAGTGCTAATATTTAAACTTTTATATTTCAAACTATATTCAAAACCTCTTTTTTAATAAAAATGAAAGATTAATAACAAATTAATAGTTAAACAAAATATTTATTTAATTATTTTTTAATTATTTTTTTTTTCGCTTGTTGTTTCTATTGCCTTTTCATTATGTGCTTCACTATGCTTTTTAGAAACATCTTTTATCTCTGGAATTAATTTTAAAATTCTCTCTTTAATTGCGTTTAAAACTTCATCAGGAATCTTTTCATCAATAACTAAAATTTCATTTTCTATCTTCATCTCTGGTAAAAAATTAAACTCGTTTTTCAAAACAGCTTTTGCTTTTTCTAATGGCTCATCTATTTTTTTATTGACTTTTATGTGATATTTTACTCTTTTTCCAGCTAATGGATGGTTAAAATCAACTATTACTCTACCGCCTGAAACACTTCTAACAACACCATACATATTATCAACATTAACCTCTAATCCTGGAAAAGGATTTATCTTTTCTTTTAAAAAAACTTTCATTGGTAATAATTTTAATAATTGTGCATTTTTCTTTCCAAATGCATTTTCAGGTTCTAGTTCAATATCAAATGTTGAAATACCTTTTTCCTGTATTGCTTTATCTAGTGAATTTAAGATATGATTTTCACCTAAACAAATTACTACTGGCCCAAAATTTCCTTGTCTTGTTAATCCAGAAGATTTTGCTAAATTTTCATCAGTAGTATCAAACAAAGTATTATCTTCTAATCTTCCTGTGTATTCAATTTCAACAAAATCATGAACTTTTAATTTTAAATCTGAGATTGATTCAGATTTTTCTTCAGTATGGTTTGTTTTTGTCATTCTTTTAAAGTAGATTAGATGTATATTTAAATAATTTACTTAAAAAGGGAACAAATTAAAAATACAAAAAATACAGAAAAATTAATAAAACTTAAAAATTTTAATATTATAATTTTGGATGAAAAATTGAATAAAAAAAAAGAAACTTCACTCTTGTATTTAGTTGGATTTATATTTTTATTAGATATAAATATAGTTTTAGCACAATCATCTGGACAAAGTTTTGTTAGAGCATTAAATCCTTTCTGGAATTTAATTTCATATATATTTAAAGATTTACTACAACCCTCTACAAGGTACATATTTTTTAAATTTTTAGTTTGGATGCTATTATGGATTTTTTTAATGCTACTAGCTCCAAAAGCATTAGAATCTTTAAAAGCTGACAATGACACAGCAAAAAAACAAGCAAACATAATTACATTTATTCTAGCTTTAATAATGACAATTGGAATTCCTAATGCTGCATTAGAGTTAATTTTTAGTTCTTATGCTTTTTTAGGTTTTCTTTTTATTATGTTTATAGGACCAGCACTTTTTATAGGTGGTAAAACGCCACAAAATAACTTTGCTAGAGGAGGAATTTTTATATTAATTGGAATAATAATATATGCTTATGATAGTTTTGCTTCAAATTTAAGTGATATTTTTATCTTAGGAGCAACTTTATCTATAATATATGGGATAATAATGTGGATTAATGGCTTATCCATAGGTGGATCTTTAACAGGAATAAGTAAAAAAGAGCCCAGTAATCCAAAAGATCCAATAACAAATAAAGAAATAGAACAAGAAAAAGACTCTGAATTAAAAAAATTAAAACAAGAGATTAAAGCACTTTTTGAGTTAAATAGGGAATTTTCAAAAGATGTTGAGGTAATTCAAAATAATGTTTCAGATTTAAGAAAGAAAAATATATTATCATTAAAAAGAGAATTAAATCTAGAGCAAAAGAAACAAAGATTAAATAATGTAGAAGCTCAATTTTCTGTTCCTTTAGAAAAGGTTAATCCTATTATTCAAATTATACAAAACATAAAACAAAATCCAAAATTTTCACAATTAGGCTTTTTTGACAAAAAAAAACCTATGTCCGGGTTTGATAATGTCGTAAAGTCATTTATAATTAATTATAAAATTCTTATTAGCTTATTAAGAGATTATGCACTTTATAAAGGCGAGTTATTAAGTGAAAAAGAAGAAAATTTACATAACATATTAAAAGAACATATTGATAAATTAAAAAAAACTTTTGAGATTGTTGGAAAAACAGCTGATTCTGAAACATTAAAATTAGAAGCACAAATAAATAATTTAGAAAATGAGATTGTTGCGGCAATACAAAAAGGAAAAAAGCAGAAAAAAGAGAAATTGCTGAAATTAATAAGTGATTTAGAAAATGATTTCAATAATATGGACACAGAATTAAAAAATTATGGCTCTTTAATTGATAGTGAAATCAAAAAGATTAATGAATATATTAATGCTGATGATTTAAGAAAAAACCAGATCATATCCGAAATAAAAAATAATTTAAGTAAATTCCAAAATGCTTTTAACTCTGGTTTGAGATATTTAAGAAATATGACAAGAAAAGGCATTAAAGAAGAAAAAAAATTTCATCAGAAAATTATCGAAATAAAAGATTATGCTAATTATTTAGAAAATGATGATTTAAAAATTGAAAATGCTTACAACACTTGGATTGCATGGGTTAAAGAAATAGAAGAAGAGCTAAAAAAATTAGATGAAATAAATAAAAAAATTAAAACAATAAACTATGAAGCAGATCTTATAAATTTATTTAAGCAAGAAGAACAATTATTATCAAAATTTTATCAATCAATCCAAAAGTCAGAAAGTGTATGCAAAGCATTATTAGAAGGCTATAGAAAATTAGCCAATGAAGTTCAAAATTTATAAATACATTTATGTGAATAAAAATGCTAAAAGAACAAAAAAAGATTTTAAAATTTTCATTTTTATTATTGGTTGGTTTCTTAATTATAGATTTTGTCAGTGCTCAAACCACATATAGAGCATTAAAACCTTTTTGGGATTTTATTGCTTATATATTCAGTGTTTTACCTAGTGGCACAACAAAGTATGTCTTTTATAAATTTATTATTTGGATGTTATTAGCTTCTGTTTTAATATTACTAGTTCCAAATTCATTAGCTTTTTTGAGATCAGAAGATCCAACAGTAAAAAAGAATGCAAAAATTATTGCTTGGATTTTATCATTAATGATGTCAATTGGAATTCCAAATTCTATATTAGATTTAATTTTCAATTCTTATTCCCTTATTGGTGCATTTTTATTGTTAGCTGTTGGTCCTGCTTTAATATTTGCACTCACAAACAAAAGTAATAGAAGATTAAGAGGAATTGCTTTTTTAGTTTCTGGTGTTTTATTAATGATATTCGCTACTACAGGAACAGTTAATGAATGGCTAAATTTATGGGATTTACTAGACTGGATTAATCTTGGTGGTTTCATAATGATGATTATAGGATTAGTAATGATAATACAAGGTGATGAAAAAACTATTACTAATGATGAACTAAATAGTTCTAATTCCTCAAATAATGATTATAATCAAAATCCAATTCAAAATCATGAAACATTTGAAAAAGAAAAAGCAAAAAACTCTTTGCATCTGATTGATGAAATATTAAATGAGATTAATGAATTTAATAATAAATTAGTTGAGAAAATTAGCTTAATTGAAAATGAAATTAACGATTATAGAAATGAAATAAAAATATTAGAAGAATTACTCCAAAAAATAAAAGAATTAAAAGAAAGAATATCACATGTTTCAATTATAAATGATCACCTTTCTGATGAAAAAGCAATAAAGGGATTGAAAGAAGAAATAGAAAATAAATTAAATTTAGGTTCTGGACACAATATAACAACTGCTATTAGAGATTTAAAAACATTAGAAAAACATTTATCAACAATAGATCAACATATTGTTGAATTACAAAGAAAACAAAATACATTGATAACAAAATCTAAAAATAATTTATGGAATGTTGATAATTCATTAGAAGGACAAACTTCAAATCAAGATTTAGCTAATCTAATACAAGAAACAAGACACTTAATTAGAGATATAGTATCAAAAATTGATCAAATAAAAAAAATAGAGCATTTGAATGAAAGAGCAGAATCCCAAATAATAGAACAAAATAGAAATGAGATTATACAAGGGAGTAATATAGATAGTTTAATTAATGCTATAAAAACATTATGTGATGAAGTTATAAATAAGAAAAATAATAATAAATTAAATTCATTAAAAACAAATATAACCCATTTACTACATTTTTTAGAAACACAACCAAATCATAGTTCTCCTGGAGGTAAAATAGCACATAAATTAAGAATACATGAAACCTTACAACAAATATCAAGAAATATAAATGAAGAAGGTAAAATATCAGATGAAATAATAAATGAACTAAATCAATTAAAGCAACAACTACAAGTAATTTCTAAGGAATAAGAAGAAAATATTTTTTAAAAACCCAAACTTTTATAAACTCTAATTTTCTTAAAAAAATATAAAATAAAAATTTAAAATCAAATCAAAGATTAAATCATAAAAGAGGTGCAAAATGGAAATTCAAATTTCTAAAAAAATAACAAAACCAAAAATAATCCAAGGTTTTCCTGGATTTGGATTAATTGGAACAATAGCAACTGAATTTTTAATTGAACATTTAAATGCTGAAAAAATTGGCTCTTTTATTTATGACGAGTTGCCTGCTACAGTGGCAATCCACAAAGAAAAATTAGTTGATCCTATGGGTATATTTTATGATAAAGAATATAACTTGATTATACTTCACACAATATTAAATTCCAATGGATTAGAATGGAAACTAGCAGAAAATATATTAAAATTAGCAGATGATACTAACACAACAGAAATCATTTCATTAGAAGGTGTTTCTAGTCCTACTGTTAACGGTTCTGAAAAAGTTTTTTTCTATACTGAAAACGAAAAAACAAAATCAAAACTAAAAGAAATTGGATTAGAACCATTAAAAGAATCCATTATTGTCGGTGTATCTGGTGCATTAATGCTAAGATCAAAAATACCTTTAACTTGTTTATTTGCAGAAACAAAAAGCGAAATTCCTGATAGTAAAGCTGCTTCTAACATAATTAAAGCATTAGACGATTATCTAGGGTTAAAAGTTGATTATCAACCATTATTAAAACAAGCAGAGGAATTTGAGCAAAAATTCAAGACAATATTAAAACAAAGCTCTTCTGCAATAAAAGAGAGAGACAGAAAACAGATGAGCTATTTCGGATAAAACTTTAAAATTAAATTTTTTGAATTATTTTTTATCTTTATTATTTTTCTTTTTAACTTCTCTTTTAATTTCTTTTTTAATAAAATTTACTTTATTAAACTCTTCTTTGCTTTTTTTATTCTTAATTAATTTTTCATCTAAACTCTCTTCATCATTAATCTCTTTATTCAATTTTTTTATATCCTTTTCAACATTTTCCAAAAATTTTTGCATTTCTTCATAGGATCTTGGCTCTAAATAAGAATACAAAAACCTTATAACAACTATCATAAAAAAGAATAATATTACAGCAAAAAAGACACTTAACAAATGAAAGAAGCTTTCATTATTTAATAAATCACTATAAACTAAAACAATTGTTATATAAGTAAAAAAAGCAATAACAGATTTAGAAGACATCTTAAAAATTGTTTTTAATGGTAATTTATGGAAAAAATCATATACAGATACTATTAAAGTAAAAATTAAAAATATAAAAATAACTAATGCCTTTGCTAAATTTAAATCATAGTTTATTAAATATCTGATTAAATCAAAATAAACAAAAATAAGAAAAATAGAGCTCTCTAAACTTTTATGATGCCCAAACCCTTCTCTTGGATATTTATAAAAATAGATTTCCATTAATGCAATCGCAAAAAATAAAGGCAATAATATCCAAAGCATTTCTTTATAAATTAAAGGTGCATATAAAAATTCTAAAAAAGTACTAAACAAATCATTAAACATAAAACTACCTCTTTTTTAAAATTGATAAAATTTTAAAAATTTATAAAAAATAAATTAAATTAGATTATAAATTTTTTGATAAGTCTATTATTAAATATAATAATCATACCAAATAAAATAAAACAGGAATTAATAAACAACCCATTGCATGATTTCTAGCAACACCCTTTAAAGGTGCCAATAATCCTATTGATGTAGCACATATTAAAATTAAAATTCCTATCAATCCATTTAAAATAAAAGACCTAAAGACAATAAATAAAATAACAAATAAAACCATTATTTGATAATTTATCCTTATAATTAAACTAGAAAATATTTTAGAAAAATAACAAACCAAAAAAACAGAAAAACTCCCAGAAAAAAGCATAGCAAAAATTAAAATTAAAAAAATATCAAAATCTAATTTAATCAATTTAGATAATACCACAATAGAACCATCTTTAGCTTTACCTAAAACATAGAAAGTAACTAATGAAAAAACAACACTCATTGTGCCTTGTGCTCCAACTAAAGCTAAATAAGTTTTATCTTTAATATTTTTTACAAACTGAGAAGCTATTACAGCTCCTTGAGCAGGCCCTAATCCAGGAAAAAATTGGATCAAAAAAACACCTATTGAACTACCAAAAATAGAAGAAAAAACTTCTCTAAAAGATATATCTATTTTTTTATCTATTTTCTGCTCAGGAATTTTAGTATTTTCATTGAAACTTATAATTAACCCTGAAACACCAAATAATCCTGATAAAATTGGAAACAAAGGCTCTTTTAAATTCATAGAAAAAACAATTAAACCTAAGCATCCAGAAATCAAAAAAATAAAAAAAGCAAGAAAAAAATTTTTTTCTCTTATAATCATATAAAAGATAATTAAACTTAAAAAATAAATAACATAGGGCTTAAAAAGAGGGTAAAAATTTTTAGCAATAAAAAAAAATAAAGGAATTAATAAAACAGCAAAAATCATTCCTAAAAATGTGCCTAATATTGTTATTTTTACTGCCATATAAGCTTCACCTTTTAAAAGCATTTTTTGTCCTGGCAATACACTTAAAGCATTTTCATTTTCTGGTGCTCCTAAATAAACACTTGGAATAGTGTCTAAAAAAGAATGTGTTATTGAAAGCGAGATAATAAAAACTGCTAATGACAAAGGTTGCAAGTAATTTAACAAAAAAGGAGATAATGCTAACAAAGTAGTTGCAACTAAATTTACATGTATTCCTGGCATTAATCCTGTAAAAATTCCAATGAAAATTCCTAAAAACATTAAAAAAATAACCTCAATAAATAAAATTTTAAACATTAATATATTAGTAAAATAATAGTATTTATATTTTTTATTAAAGATAAGAAAATCTTAATTAAAAGTTCAAATATAACAAAAAATAAAAACTCTTCAATTTAAATAAAAAAATAAATTAAAAAAGACAAAAGCATCACAATAAAAACATATATTTCAATAAAAAAGCATATATTTAAATATTTAAACTACAATTTAAAATTTGATTATTTTTAATTTAAGTTATAGAGGTGTAAAAATGAAACACTTTTTTAACAAAATAAAAGAAAAAGTTAAAAAATGGGGCTTTGATGACGAAGCTAATGAAGATGTTGAAGAAGAATATTTAGAATTAGATGCTGCTGTTAAAAAATCTGCATCACAAAAGATTATAGTAAGACCTTTTGTTTTAGATGATTTCTCAGATGTAAAAGAAGTTGTTGATACAATAAGAGAAGGTTATTCTATTGCTTTAGTAAATATAAAAGCTTTAAGAGAAAAAGACATGGTTGAATTAAGAAGAGCAATAAACAAATTAAAGAAAACATGCGATGCAATTGGCGGTGATATTGCAGGATTTGGAGAAGATTATATTGTAGTAACCCCAAGTTTTGCAGAAATATATAGAACAAAAGAAAATCAAACATCAGAAGTTAAAGAAGAAAAAGAAGAATAATTCATTACTCTTTTAATTCTTTTTTTTCATTATTATTTATTTTTTTTAATTAACTTTAATAAACTTTTTTAAGATACAATTATTTTAAGAATTCATGAATTTTAAATGCTCTTATTGTGGTCAATCTAGAATACAACATTTAAGAAGTTGTCCAAAAGTCTATTCTATAATAAATCAAATTCAATTTAACAAAAAAGCAAAACAAGAATATTTTGGAAAATCACCTAATGTGTTTATTGGACATAATAATTACCCTAATGTAAATATAGGTTTTTTCTCAAATGAAGAAATTCCTGAAAACTCAGACAAACCAAATGAATGGGCTGAAAAAAATTTTAATATTCCTAATGTAATAGAAATCAGAAGCAATTTAATAAATTCAAAGTTTAAAGCAAATGTAAAACTCAATGAATTAACAAAAAACAAAGCAATTGCAAAAACATTTGATCAAAAATTTTTAGAAATAACCCAAGAAATTTCAATCTCTGAAAAACCTGTTGATGTTGAAGTTTCTTTAGAAAAAAAACCTTCTTTCAATATATTTTATGAACAAGAAATAACACCTTTTGGACCAAGTGTGAATTTAAAAAAAGCAAACATTACTGAAAATCCTCATATAAAAAAACCTGTTGAGAAAGTTGTAAATGACACTGATTTAAAAGCTAATGAAGCAATAAACTATTTATACAAAAAAGGATATGATAATTATTTTTTAACAAAAGTATTTTCATTAGGAAATATTGGTTTAAAAGAAAACAGAAAAATTGTTCCAACAAAATGGAGCATAACTGCTATTGATGATTCAATTGGAAAAAGCATTATTAATGAAATAAGAGATTATAATTATTATGATTATGTTTCTCACTTTGGTTATTATCTAGGGAATTATTATCTAATTTTATTTTTTCCTGAACCTTGGGCTTATGAATTATTTGAAACATATATAGGAGATTTAAATAATCCTATTCCTGAACAAACTATGAGTGATTATGAATTGTATAATGGAAGAAAAGATTACGCTGAAAACACAGTTGGCGGATATTATGCTGCACGGCTTTCTATTTTAGAATACCTAAAAGAAAAAAAAAGACAAGCCTCTGTTTTAGTTTTCAGATTTATCTCTGATGAATATTATCTTCCTTTAGGTGTTTGGGTTGTTAGGGAAGCAGTAAAAAAAGCATTAAAAAACAATCCACTAAAATTTAGCTCAAAAGAATTAATGCTAAAATATGCTGAAATTTTTCTGAAAAAGAAATTCAATTATGACAAATTAAACAACAGCATACTTTTAAGAGAAATAAAAGAGCAAAAAAGATTATTTGATTATTAATTAAAAATATTATTATTTCCCACTTCTCCATACTTTTTTACACTTTTTACATTTATAAAACCTAGTAGGGGGTTCATCTGCTCTTCTCATTTGAACCATCCAAAAATAAACACCTTCATTTCCGCAATTCCAGCACTTAATTGGCAAAACATCATCTCCAATATGCTCATTTTCCTCATCAATAATTTCAATCTCTTTGTGTTCTATTTTTTCTTTTATAACTATTTTCTCATCATTATCATCAATTTTTTTTTTGTAGCCACAGCTACAAATAAAATAACCCTTTTTCGGGATTAAAATAGACTGACAATTAGGGCAAAATTGCATAGAAATTTAAAATTAATATAATTATTTAATTTTTTAGTTTATTTTCAACTAACTTTATTTCAATATCCCCAAACTGAACCTCTTGTAATAAATCAATTTTTCTTTGAAAATCCAAATGCAATAAAGGAATAAAAGTAAATACTTTTTCCTCTTTTGTATTATCTGGTAATAAATGCTCAAATTTTAATTTTGCCTCTTTATTATTTTTTTTGAAAAAAGAAATGATCTTATTATATACATCTTTTATAACTAAGCTAATATCTCTCGGTTTTTCAGGAGCTTTTACTTCAGGCTGATTCACAATTTTAGCAGGTCTTCTTTGATAAACTTCTAAAGCCTTTTCTAATGCCTTAACTAAATCAAAAACACTTACTTTTCTTTTTCTTGGCTGAGGTGTTCTTGGATACAATGTTGGTTTTTCACTTAATTCATTAAAATTATAACTACTTATATCAATAGCACCATTCTCATAATTAACCAATTCTTCAAAAGGAACCTCATCATTAGAATTTGCACTTGCTATTAAAGCATCTAACGCACTAATATCCTCTTCTAAAAACCTATATGACTTAACTCTTAGCATTATTGCTGCAGCCAATAAAACTTTTCCAGAAATCTTTAAATCCATTTCTTTTAATTTTTTTAATCTCTCTAAAAACTTATTTGCCAATAAAGAAACATCAATATCCCAAGGATCCATTTTCTCAGAACTTACTAAATCATAAATCATAGATTGCCATGTAATCTCATCATTATTAAAAAGAATATTAAAAATCTGCTCATTTGATTTTAACTCTGGATTAATGGCTTCTAACATTTTTTTTTAATTTTTATGAATACTTAAATAATTAACTCAAATAACACTACAATGATATTATAAATTTGTATACTAGTATATAAATTTTGCGAAAAATATTTAAATAAAAAAATATTAAAATTATGTTAATGGCAAATTATTTTAAAAAATTTGTATCTTTTAAGATTAAAAGCAGAAATGTAAATTTATATTTTTCCATTCCAAAAAATAGTTCTGAATTTAATGAAGACTTACTAAATAAAGAATTTGAATTTTTTAAATCCATTTTATTAAAACAGCATCCTTTTTTTCAAGATAATAAATTTAAAAATAATTTTGACTTAGCAACTTTGCCTAGAGATAATGAAGCTGAAGAAGAAGAAAGACTATTAGCAAAGGATATTTTGCAACTAAAATTAAATTTTAAATATGTAAAAAATATAAATGAAATTAAAGCACCTTCAATAAAATATTTTGAAGAAAAAACTATCATGCTTTTAGCACCTTTAATTGGACAAATATTAAAGAGTGATAATAATGTTATTCCTGATGGAGAAGGGGATTTCACAGTAAAAGTTAAAATTGGTAAAGCTATGGATTTAGGTGAAGAAAATTTAGCTATTGTTTATGAAACGCTCTCTGATTTAGAAACCTTATATCTAGGCTTTCATTATCAATTAATTGCAAGATATCTAGTTTTTCCCTATTATCTTAGTGGTGAAAAAACATTTTTTAGTGCCTTTCCTATAAAATGTATAATACATGAGATTCAACATTATAAACAAATGACTTTTACTAATTGGGAAAGAAAAGTAAAAAATGCCATAGAAGAAAAATTTACTACTCCTTCTAAATTAAGTCCAAATTCATTATTATTATTTTGGGCCTTATGTGAATTATACAAAGAAGCTGAAGCATATTTCATGGATTCAAAAAAAAATCAAAGAAGAAAAATAGACATGAATTGGATCTATAATTTCAGAAAAAATTTATTCACTATGGTCTCTCTTCCCAAAAATGAAAAAGAATTATGGGAATTTTATAACAAATATATCGATGAAAACACCTCTTTATATGTTAATGCTCTATTAATGATGGCTACAATCTCTTTTGCTGAAGCAAAAAAAGATGGTCATCCTGAACAA
The DNA here is from genome assembly GCA_038874655.1 of Candidatus Woesearchaeota archaeon. GTDB lineage: Archaea > Nanobdellota > Nanobdellia > Woesearchaeales > GW2011-AR15 > JAAXVZ01. The sequence goes on from JAVZBY010000004.1 coordinate 42,772, forward strand.
ATAATCTTATATAAAGATGTCAATCCAGAAATAAAAAAATTAGTTAATGAAATTGAAGTTATGATAAATGTTCTTTTAAATAATAATAGTGAGAATCTAAATCTTTTAAAAAATAAGATAATTGAATTATACAAATTACTAAAACCTTACCTTCCTTATCTAATCGCTAACAAATTAAGAGAAAATATAAATAATCTCTATAATAATAATTTAACAATAATAAAAAAAGGATGCTTAATTATTAAAAATGAAGTTTTACCTTTTTATGATAGATTTGATTTGTCTAAATTAAATGAGATCATGACAAAAGAAAAAATATTTTATTATGGCCAAGTTCCTGAAATTTATGTTAATAGAAGTTTTAATTTTGTAAAAAATTATGTTACATCTACTGGTAAATTATCTCCTGCAACACATTTCGGTTTTATAAAGAAATATGAAGATGCATGCAACATTTTAAGAATAGACAGAAACAATAGAGTAATTGATTTATTTTTTTATAAAGAATTAAAAAAATTGACTCTCGAAAAAGATAAAAAAATGTCAGAACAAAAAGAGGCATATTTATTAGGATAATAATAAAATACAAAAATTATAAAATTCTTTAATTTAATTTTTTAGTTCATCTTCAAATATCTTATATAATCTCTTCTTGAATTTCAAAGGTATTGTTCTAGAATCATGAATTCCGTAATATTTCTTTTTTAATTCCTCTGCTCTTGGTTCTACACTTTTTAATAATTCTCTTTTAAATTTATCTATTAGTTCTCCTTTAAAACCATTCTTATAAGCCAAGTAAAATGCATATAATTGCTCTTCTGAACCACAACCTGAAGCATCATAACCGACAGAACAACCTTCTTTTTTTTCAACACCAAAACAAGAAAATAAATGCTCGTTTTCTTTAACTAACATGTCAGTCCTAAACCCAATACTTTTCGGATCTAGATTATTAGCTAACATAAAAATATAAATTCTAGCACACTTAGAGCAATGCTCACACCAATAATGCTTTTTTCCATATTCATTTTCATCTGGAAAACAAGACATTTGATATTTACCAATTTCTTTATATCTCTTGTGAAGAATTTTCATAATAGCTAACTCATACAAAGGTTCAATAAAACTTGACACATTCATTCCTGTTAATAAAAAAGCCATATTATCCATTTCTTTTACCCAAAAACTTGTTTGATCATATACAGGATAACTTAAATATCCATCTTTATTAATATAAGTATCATCGCAACTTTTTTCATCACCAAATAAAATATATTTTGCTTTTTCATAATAAGCTATGGGCATTATATCAAAGAAAAGTTCTGTCATTAAATGACCATATCCTAACTCTGTTCTAGGTAATTTCCAAAACCTATAATCATGAATTACACCTGTACTATTTTCAAAAGTATAAACCTTGACATTAAATTCTTTGGAAAATTTTTTAATTAATTCCTTTTTATATTCATTTTCTAATTTAACTGCATTATCTAACATAAAAACAGGAATTGGCTCTAAACCTAATTCTTTTGCTAGTGCAAATGTCAATAAACTATCTTTACCAAAAGACATATTTACTATTACTTTTTCTTTCAGATCAATCTTTTCTTTTGGATACTTTATTTCATAATTAGCAAAAGAAACCTTCAAATTCAAAAAATTTTTAATTTGTAATTCTGTTGAAACATTATCTACATCAGCACAAAAACTTAAATTGTTTAAATGTGCATTAAATATTTGTTGTTTAAATAAAGGATAAGAAGTTTTAAATTCAATCTCTTTTAAATTTGAATTAGAAAATTTCCAATTTTGACTTAACATCTGTGGTAAGTGCAAAACTTTTAGATATGCATAATTATCAATAAAAATATCTTTGAGATATTCTGGATAATTATCCCATATATCTTTAGAATAAACTAAAAAAAAATCTTTTTCATCTATTGTTAATTTTAAACCATTATCTGTTTTTTTACAATCAACTTTCATTTTCACAACACTCTATACATTGCTTATCTTTATCATTATTTTTATTTCTTAAATTCTAATTACTACCTTCTCAACAAATTATCATTTCTTAACTCAGCACTTAATTCTTTTAATAATCCATATCTTTTCATTGCTTCATATAGAATGCTTAAAATAATATCATCATAACTCATTCCTGCTGTAAAACATGCTTTTGGAAATCTTGAATTTTCCAAAGGATCTGGCATCAATCCAGGCAATGCATTAATCTCTAAAACATTCGGAATTCCATTTTTATCCAATCTTATATCTAATCTTGCTAAATCCACACATCCTAAAACTTTAAATGTTTTCAAAGAAACAGCTTTTATCATTCTTTCTAATTCTTTTGAAATTTGTGCTGGACAAACTACAGGATCAACTGGATTATTTGGATTATCCCAAATCCATTTAACCTCATAAGAATCAAACTTATTAACATGTTCTGGTAAATAATCAAAAGTCACTTCTACAATTGGCATTACTTTTGGAGGATTATTTCCCAATATTGCTACTGTAAATTCTCTACCCTCTAAATATTCTTCAACTAAAGCTTCTTGATGATAATTATTTATAACAAATCTTAATTGTCTTCTTAATTCCTCTTCGTTCTTTACTAATGAATCATTTCTTATTCCTTTTGATGAACCTTCTGCATTTGGTTTTACAAAAAGAGGAAAATTTAACTCTGGATTTAATTTTTGATTCCAATTACTAAAAATCTGAAATTTTGGTGTTGGAACTCCATAATATTGTAAAATTTCCTTTGTTCTTCTTTTGTCCAAAGTTAAAGCTTGAGTAAAAACACCACTTCCAGTATAAGGTATTCCGAGCATATCTAAAATAGCAGGAACTTGACTTTCTCGAGAACCTCCATTTAAACCTTCAGCTATATTAAAAACAAAATCATAATTACCATATTTAATTTTTTCAAAAAAATCTTCATTTGCCTCAACAATTTCAGCAATAAAACCCTTTTTTTCTAATGCATTTTTAATTGCAGTTGGAACTGCCAAATTATCATACTCAGCATAATAATCTTCTGGCATATTTGCAGGTGGCTCTTTTTTTAAATTAAAAGCAACTGCAATTCTTGGTATAGGGTTTTTAAAAACAAACTTTTTCATTTATATAGACCTCCATTTTTATTTTTTAAAAATACTTATCCTCTATTTTAGTATTATTTATAATAGCATTAATTATTAAAAAAAATCTTTTAAAATGAGAATAAAAAACAAAAAATAAAATCAAAATAATTGTAAAAAGAAAAAAAATCTCTAACAAAATAGGATTAAACCCTTTATTAAGGATACTCAATCTATCTCTAAAAAACTGATTAACAAAAAATTGACTATAAAAAAGATTTAAATTTAATAAAATTAGAAAATTATAAAATAGACTTGAATTTAAAAATCTAGAATTTAAACTAAACTTTATCAAACCTTTTTTAAAAGAATCAATCCTGAAAGACAAACTCAATTGCCTATTTATCATTTAGCTTTTATCACTTCCTTTTTTATTTTTATATTTTGAGTTTATCTTTGAAATTTTCACAATAGTTATATTTCAAAAAATTATTTTTAACAAAAAAATAAAAGAAAAAGTGGTATATAAATTTATTCATTTTTTTTATCACTTAGCAAAAAAAATTATTTCTTTCATTAATCTAAAATTGTAAAAATTTAATACTTATCCTCATCATCTTCATAATCTTCGTAATCTTCGTCATCATAGTCTTCATCATCATAGTCTTCATCATTATAGTCTTCATCATCATAGTCTTCATCATAATCTTCATCGCTATACTCTTCGTCATCATATTCTTCGTCATCATATTCTTCAACAAAATCTTCATCTTCATAATCTTCTTCGTGTCTAGCCATTTTAACCTCCATCCACACAAATAACTGAAATTTTAGTAAAATCAAATCTATTTAAATCTTATTTTTTTTTAGAAACTAAAAAAAATTTAAAACAAAATTTATAATTTGCAAAAAATAATTTACAAATAATTAAAAAAATAGAAACTTATTTAAAGAGAACCTTTAATAAATAATATTAAAAATATATTTTAAAAAATAGTAAAAAAATTAAGAATAAAAATTATAATTAAAAAAATTAAAAAATGGATGAGCTTTCTATAAAATACAGCATATCAAAAAAAGGATTTAATGTAAGAATAAATAATAAAACCTATTCAATAAAATATCCGCAAATAATTTGGGAAACTTTCCCAAAAAAAATTAAAAAAATAACAATTGAAAATTTTGTTTTTTTAACTACATTTACATTACCAATGCTCTTAAATAAAAGAAAAGCATTTTTTCACATGAATTCTCCTTTATTAGGAAGTTTTTTTGTTAAACCAATTTTATATTATATCCCTGCATGTGCTGATGAATATAACAGAGATAGCTTTACATTACTAAAAAGGTTTATAAACTCCACTTATGATTTTAAATCTTATAACCCAACTTTTTTTGATTATAATCCTAAAGTTAATTACAGAAGTGTTCATTTATTCACATTTGGAAAAGATAGCTTGCTTTCTTATTGCTTAGCAGAAGAATTGAAATTAAATCCTATTTTATTATATGTCGAAGAGCCTGACACAGCATATAAAGATAAAAATGGAAAAATAAAAAAAACATATGAAAACAAGCACAAAGACATATTAATAAAAAAATTTAGTGAAGAATTTAAAAAACCTATTTATAAGATAAAACATCAATTAAGCTTAACAAGAGAAGCTCCTCACTTAGGTGTTGATGAACCTGAATTACCTTATGGCTCTCAATTAACTGAATATGCTCTATTAACTATTCCCTTTAACCATTACTTTAAAGCAAAATACATGGTATATGGGAATGAAGCAAGCTGTTCAAGTACTTATGTAAATAAAGAAGGCTTTATAACAAACCCTGTTTATGATCAATCCGGTGAATGGGTAGTTGAAATTTCTAAGGTTTTGAAAGTATTGACAAAAAAAATGTCAGCAATTTCTTTAATAGAACCAATCCATGAATTATTAATCACAAAAATTTTACACACTAGATATCCAAAGCATGCTAAATATCAGATGTCTTGTATGGCAGCAAACAATTATGCAAAATATTCAAGATGGTGTCATAATTGTTCAAAATGCGCTAGAATGTATGTTTTTTTAAAAGCATTTAATATTGATGTTAAATCCGTAGGTTTTAAAGAAGATATGTTCAAAAAAGAAAAAATGCATTTTTACACTTTATTTGGTAAACCTGAAGAAAATGCATTACCTTATGATTTAGCAGGAGTTGGCAGAGATGAAATGTTATTAGCTTTTTATTTATCTTACAAAAATGGTTCAAAAGGTTATTTGATTAAAGAATTTGAAAGAAAATTTTTAAAAGAAGCTGAACAAAGAAAAAATGAACTTTATAAAGAATTTTTCAGCATTCATGAATCTTTAACAATACCAAAAAGAATGCACAAAAAAATAATTAACATATTTAAAGAAGAAATAGAAAAACTAAATTTACCATAATAATCTAAAAATCAACTAAAAAAACTTGAAAAAGCATAATTACTTAAAAATTACACAAAAAGAGATATAAAGAACTACCTTTTTTTTATATTAATGAAATTAATCAAAGTAAAAGGGACTAATTATCAAATTGGTTATAAATTAGGCCACATATTTTCCTCTGCAATAAAATATAGAATAAAAAAATTTAAAATAACTAAAAGATTAATTGATTCTAAAAAAGATTATTTAGAAAAAACTTTAAAACTCTGTGAAATATACCCTAATTACTTACTTGAATTAAAAGGAATTTCTGATGGCTCTAATACAAATATTTATGAAATTTTAATGCTTAATTTACTAGGATTACTTGATATAAAAAGATGTAGCACAATAGCATATAAAGGAAAAAATAGTTTTATTGCTCATAATGAAGATGGGGACACTTTTGAAAGAAAAAAAGATTTTGCATTAATAAAATATGAAAAAATAATTAATGAAATAGAATACAAAAATAAAAATAATAAAAAAAACAAAAAATTTTATTTTTACTCATACTTTTATCCTGGTGAACTTTTAGGAGCAACATTTTCATGGAATTCTTATGGTTTAATAATAACTGTTAATTCAATAAGGTCTAGATTAAGCAATATTCCAAAACTGCCAAGAGTTTTTGTAGCAAGAGCACTATTAGAAGCAAAAACAATAAATCAAGCAATTAAAATAATAAAAAATTCAAAAAGCTCTGGTGGCTTGCATTATCTTATAATGAAAAAAACAAATAAAAAATCAAACAATGTAAAAGAAATAGTTTCAATAGAAAGATATCAGAATTCTACTAGTATTGAAAAAATAAATAACATTTATATTCATACTAATCACTATATTCACAAAAAATTTCTAAATAAAACAAAGCCACATAAAAATTCTGTAATAAGATATGAAAGATTAAAAGAATTAATAGAACTGCATAGAGATAAAATAATAAATGCAGATAAAGAAATTCTTTTAAAAATTATGAGAGATAGAAAAACAAAGCCAAACTCAATATACAACAAAAAAAATGATACCAATCAAACTCTTGCTACTTTTATAGCTTTGAAAAATAAAAAATATGTATTTTTATAAAATAAATCAAAAATAAAAAAATAAAAAAAATTTTTATTAAAAATTAATTAAAGGTATTATATCTGAAATTTTTAACTTTTTTCTTGTAATTAATAATCTAGCAAAAAAGAACAACAAAAAAAAGAAAAATATTATCAAAGTTTCTTTTACTAAAAACATTAAATTTAGTTCATTCAATAAAATTAAATCTCTTAACAAAGAGATTCCATGTGTCATTGGCATAAAAGGTGATATAAATTGAAAAAACCCTGGAGAAGTTTCAATTGGAAAAGTTCCTGCTCCAGAAGTAAGTTGAAGCATCAATAAAATTATAGCAATGATTTGTCCTATTTTTCCAAATAAAACCATAACAAATTGAATTATAGCTAAAAATGTCCATGATAAAAATACTGTATAAATTAAAAAAAGTAAAATATTTTTAGGTTGTAATCCTATAAAAAGAATTAATGAAAAATCCAAAATTAATGCTTGTAATAAAGCCAAAATTGCTGGAAAAATTGATTTGCCTAATGTAATAGAAAAATCTGAAAATTTTGAAATAATTAAACTATTATCTCTCTGATTTACAAATATCATAATAATTAACGCACCAACCCACAATGCAAGTAATATAAAATAAGGAGATAATGCTTCTCCATAAGTTTCTGCATTATCTTTACTTACATCAATGACAATAACAGGATTAAACAACATTTCTGATTTTTCCCTTATTTTCTGTTCAGAAAAATCCTTTTTCAAATTATCACTTGCTTTTGCTAATTCTGAACTCAACTCATTTGAACCGTAATAAGACAACTTTATTCCATTTTCTAAAGTTGAAATACCTCTTTCTAATTTTCTAGAACCCTCTCTTAATTTTTGGCTTCCTTCATAAATCTTCTCTAAATTTTCACTTAACTTATATGAGCTTAAATAAACCTCATTATGCGCATTAACAAAAACAGAATTTTGTTTTTTCAAAAATTCCATTTTTAATTTATAACTAGGATCTATTACACCTTTATCTGCCAATGAAGAGATTAAAACAGATAATTCATCTATATTTGAAGAAAATTGTTTGCTTCCTTCATATAATCTTTTATTTGCCTCTGCTAATTTTTCTGAACCATCTTTTACTTTATTTAAATAAAAACTTATATCTTCAATCCCTTCACTTAATTGATTACTTCCTTCTTTTAAAAGATTGCTTCCTGACTTTAATTTTTTAATTCCATTGCTTAAATCAGTTGAAACATCAGAAGCTTCAGACATATTATTTAGTAAAGATTCTGAAATTGGAATAATTTCATCTACATACTTATCTCTTATTTTTTCCTTCAAAGAATTATTTAACTCTTTAACTATTTCAAAACTTATTCTAGAACCTAAAAAATTATTAACATCTCTTTTCTCAAAAAATATTTCTGCTTTAACTGGCTCTTCTTTTATAGAAAAAACATTTTTAGTAAAATCTTTTGGTATAATTATAATTCCATAATATTTCTTATTATATAATCCGCTCATAGCTTCATCATAATTAATAAAATAAAAATTAAAGTCCTTATTTTTCATTTCATCAATTAGCTCATCACCTAAATTTCTGTAATCACCATTATAAATATAACCTAAATCTTGATTAACAACTGCTATTGGTAAATTTTTAACATTTCCATAAGGATCCCAAAAAGCCCATAAATAAAGAAAACCATAAATTAAAGGAATAAGTAAAATAACAATTATAGCCAAAATCTTAAAAGGATCTCTTAAATATTTTTTAATTTCTGAAATTGCAATAAATAAGCTATCTTTCATTATAAACACCTAATTTATACCTTTTGTTTATGTTTAATTTTAAATTATGTTTAATTCTCCTTTTTCAATAAAAAGTACTCTATTAGCAATCATTAACTCTTGTTTTCTTTTTGTCGTGAAAATAAGAGTTTTTTCTTTAATTAAAGGTTCTATCTTTTTCCAAAAAAATATCATATTATCTTCACTCAATTCTTTTGTAATTTCGTCTAATAACAAAACTTCTGGATCAGAAATATATGCTATCAAAAAAGATATGAATGCTTTTTCAACAGCACTTAAATCTTTAATACTTTTATTTGATATTTCAAACAATTTCAAAAAATTTTTTATCTTATCATTAGAAAAGGAAAGTTTTAAGCTTTTAGCATAATATTCAAGAATTTCAAAAATATCAAAATCCTCAAAAATAGGTTTAATATTTTCTATAGCTGAAACTCCTATCTTAAGTTTAATATCTGCTTTTTCATAAAAAATAATCTCTCCTTTATGTTCTAAAAAACCTGCCATGCATAAAATTAATAAGGTTTTTCCACTCCCAGAATCACCATAAATTGCAATTTTTTCTTTTTCAAAAACTTCAAATGAAATACCCTTTAGTAGTGGTTTATTAAAAAAATATAAACTTAGATTATTTACTTGTAAAATTCTTTTTCTAGTTAAGTTATCTTTTTTAAAATTGAAATAATACTTTGATTTATTCTCTATATTTAACATAATAAAAGAGAACAAAAAACCTATTTATAAAATTAACCACTTTATAGTAGTTTTAAAACTATTTATAGTATTTTTAAAAGTTTGAAAGTTAAAATGGGCCCGCCCAGACTCGAACTGGGGACCTACTCCGTGTAAGGGAGTTGTCATAGCCACTAGACCACGAGCCCAAAACTAAAAAAATTAAAAAATAAAATAATAAAAACATATCTAAATTTGGTTTTGTTTATTTAATTTAGAGTTATTTGCATTTCTACTAGGTCTTATTTTTTCTGCTCCTTTTCCTTTATTTCTTAAACCTCTTGATTTTTTTGCTGATGAAGTTAATCCACGATAAACTCTACCTTTATTAGCTGGATTTTTTAACCATTCAAAATAATGTCTTGATAAAACCTCTGGATGATTTCTATCTACCATAATAATTTCATACCAAAGATATCTACCATCCTCTCCAACCCAATAAGAATTTAAAACCTCGCAATTGGGATATTTTTTATTTGCTCTTTGTTCTGCAACTGTTTGATAATTCATCTCTAAAATTTTTCTTTGTCTTTGTGTTTTAGGTCTTCTTGCTTTTCTTATTGTTGGTCTCATTCGACCTCCTCTAGAAACTCTTTGCCTAACAATAAAAACTCCTTGAATTGCTTTATAACCTAATTCTCTTGCCTTATCTATTCTTGTTGGTTTTTCAATCCTGACTGTTACAGGTTCATTTCTCCATTGTATTAATCTTTGTTTCCAGAGCTCAGAAAGATTTTCTCTAGGTTTTTTCCACAAATTTTTCACATATTTATATAAACCCATTTTATTCACCTTCCAGATTCAGGAGCCTTTTGGCTTATCCCACATCTCTTTTCATTTGAAAAAAGAAATACTTTATAAATTTTAGGTAAATTTTTAAATAAACATTAAATCTAAAATAATGCTGAGGCTAAAAGCCTTGGGTTTCATCATTAATATGATGATTAAAGACTTTCTAGCTTCAGCCAGGAAATTTTAAAAAAATTAGAAAAACTTAACAAAATAAATTAAGGTGAAAGAATGGCTGAATTTAAATTAGTTATAGGAGATCCTAAAACAGGAAAATCTTTACAAATTGTTGTATCTGGCGATAATGCAAAAGCATTTATTGGAAAAAAGATTGGAGATAAAATAAATGGCGAATCTTTTGACATGCCAGGCTATGAATTTGAAATTAGAGGTGGAGCAGATTATTGCGGTTTTCCAATGAGAAAAGATATTGAAGGTCCAATAAGAAAAAAGATTTTTATCACAAGTGGAATTGGAATAAGAAACAAAAACAAAGGAAATAAATACAAAAAAACAGTGTGTGGAAACACAATTCACGAAAAAATAACTCAGATTTCAATGAAAGTTATTAAATATGGAAAAAAACCATTATTCCCAGAAGCAGAACAAAAAACAGAACAACAAAATTCTTAATTTTTTTCAATTCTTTTTTCAATTCTATTTTTTTTTATTATATGATTTTTTAAATAAGATCTATAGCAAATTTTAAACTAAATTAGGATGTTAGTTAAACATATTTATTAGGGTTTAACCATTAAAATATGTAGAAAGTTCTTCTAAATCTCTTAAACTTGTAAAATTATTATTTCCTATTATAACATGATCTAAAAGAGGAATTGAAACTAGTTTACATGCATTCGCTATTATTTTTGTAATTTCAATATCCTCTAAACTTGGTGTTGAATCTCCAGATGGATGATTATGCACTAAAATAATTGCAGAAGCAGATTCCATAATCGCACTTTTTAAAATCTCTCTTGGATGAATTAAGCTACTATCCAATGTTCCAATAAACATAATCTCTTTTTTTATTAATCTTTTTTTCACATCCAAAAACAAACATAAGAAATGCTCTTTCTTTTCAATAGAAAATCTAGCATGTAATAAATTAAAAACATCATTCGGCTCTTTAATCAAGGGTTTTTCATCATCCTTAAAAGAAGCTAATCTTCTTGATAATTCAAAACAAGCAACAATTTGACAAGCTTTTGCAAAACCAATTCCTTTAATTTTTAACAACTCATTTATTGATTTAATTGATAATTGCTTTAAATTATAAATAGACAATATCTCATTAGCTAAATCTAATACATTCTTTTCCTTTGTGCCTTTATTAAGGATAATTGCTAATAACTCAGCATTACTTAATGAGTTTACTCCATATTTAAACAATCTTTCTCTAGGTTTACTTTCAAATGGAAACTCCTTTATTGTTAATTTTTTATTAAGTTTATTCATTTTACCCTTTTATTAGTAAAAAAATAATAAAATTAAATAATTTTTGTTTTTGAATTAGATTTTTACATAAAAGGAATAAATAATTACTCATTAATTAAAAATAAAAATGCCCTAGATTTTCTATAAAACTATTAAGAAATAAAATTAAAAAAACATTAAAAAAATTAAAAAGTAGTTAATTTTATAAAGGATTTATTTTTCTTAAAAAATTTATGGCAAGATTAAGAAAATTTGTATGTTATAGGCGCTTAGAAAGGCCAAATACAAGAAAATCTAAGTATAGAAAAAAATCATTTGTTAGAGGTAATCCTGTTTGTAAAGTTGTAAAATTCAATATTGGTAATTTAAGTGGTAATTTTTCTCATAGAGTTGACTTATATGTAAAAGAAGCTTTACAAATAAGAGATAATGCCTTAGAATCTGGAAGAACAACAGCAACAAGATTATTAGAAAAAACATTAGGAAAAAACGGATTTAGATTACAAGTAAGAACATATCCTCATCACATTTTAAGAGAACACGCATTGGCAGCTGGTGCAGGTGCAGACAGATTTAGTTCTGGAATGGCACACTCTTTTGGAAAACCAATAGGAAATGCAGTTCAACTAAAAGAAAAACAAGTAATAATTTCTGTTTATGTAAATGAACAAAACATTCCAGTTGCTAGAGAAGCATTAAAAAAAGCTAACTATAAATTACCAACAACTTGTGGTATTTCTGTAAATAAAATTTAATAAACAAAAAATTAAATTTATTTTTTGTTTTTAATTTAAATTTTTTTTCAAACACTCTTATTGTTATAATTGTTTAAAATTAAATTTTTTAATGTCTCTACATCTATAAAAATTTGAAAATTTTTTTCATAATTGTCTTCTATTAACTTAACAGATTCTTGTATTTCTTCATCTCTTAAATCTGTTTTACTTATATAAATAACAAATGGTTTATGAAACTTCCTTAAAGCATATAATAATTTATCTTGTTTTTCAAATTCATCTGTTGGATCAAAAACAAAAACAACCAAATCTGCAACATATTTTAAAGCCAAATATGCTTGTAATTCTATATTATTCATTTTTTCTGGTCTATTTAATGTTCCTGGCGTATCTATTACTTGAACTGTTTTTCCACCTTCTTTAATATAACCTAAATTTAATGACTTTGTTGTAAAAGGATAAGAATTTATTTCTGGTTTAGAACTAGTTAATCTTGATAACAAAGTTGTTTTTCCAACATTTGGAAAACCAAACAAACAAACAGAATAAACCGAAGTTTTAATAACTGGAAATTCTTTAAAAACCTTTCTTGCTTCTTCTAAATAAATTAAATGTTTTTTTATTTGTTTAACCACACTAGAAATTCTACCATAAAATTCTCTTGAATGATTTTTTATTGATAAATACTCCTTATCCTGTTTTATTTTATTCTTGTAAAAATTGAAAAAATAATCAAATTTTTCATTAGCCCATGATAAGCTAGCTAATGATTTTTTTAAATAAACATAATCTAATGTACATTTTACTAATTCTTTATAAAACTCATTCAAACTATCAATATTAGGAAAATTATGTATAATTTTTTTAAATTCATCTTTTAAAAATGTTCTTACAAAATCTATTTTTTGTATTTCAATTTCTCTCAACTTTTTTAATTCGTCATTTATCTTTAATGATTTTTTTAATCCTGATGAAAATTTTTTTGCTTTTCTAAAAGCTAAATCTAAATAAAAATCAGAAGATTCTATCTTTTTTATATCTTGAAAGCTCATAAAACAAAAGAAAGAGATTTCATTTATAAAAGTTTATAATATAAAAGGTTCTAATGCAATAATCTAATAATAAAAAATAAAAAAAATTAAACAAATGGCTTTATAATTTCATATAACAAACTCAAAATCGGCAAATAAATAATCAAATTAGAAATAAACTGAGTAACTTGATGCATTGTAACTTCAACTGGATCGTATAACTTAATAAAAACTACAAATGCCAAGATTGTTCTTAAAATTAATGTCAAAAAAAAGAATTGCACAAAACTTAAATGCATTGTTGGATTTATTAAACCAATTAAAAAAGCAGAAATTCCTGCTACTATTGGTGCTAAAATATAGCCTGGTGAAATAAAACTGTTTAAAGCATAACAACTAATTCCAACTATAGGACCATATATTAAACCATATTTTGCTCCAAAAACATAACCTATAAAAAAAGTAAAAGCTGTATTACTTTCTATAGAAATATTTGGTATCATTTTACTATATCTAATTGTAAGAAAAGTAAACGGCAAAAAAATAGCTAAAAGTGCTATACCAATAACATATTTAGCCCATATAAGAAAAGCAACAAGAACAAGAACGGAAATTAAAAGAACTCTTATATTGAGATATTTTTGTACTTTTTTTTTAAACTCTTCTCTATTAAATCTATCCATTAAAATTATAAGATAATATCAAATGTTTTTAAATCTTTGGAATTAATGAAATCTTTAATTAATAACTATTTGAATTAAATAATTTTAAATAAATTAAAATACTCTAAAAAATGATGATTAAAAATATGAACAACAACACTATTAATTCAAATACTAATAATTCAAATAAAACCAATAAATATTTACTACCTTTTGAAACTATAAAAAGAAGTGTCTTAATAAGAAAAATTTCTGAGACAAGTGAAAAATTTGGTTGCTATCCTGAAAACAGAAAAATTGAAGAGCACATAAAATTAGGAATAGTTAATATTGATAAACCACAAGGTCCTACGAGTCATCAAGTAAGTGCTTATGTGCAAAAAATTCTAAACATAAACAAAAGTGGTCATGCTGGAACACTAGATCCTAATGTAACAGGTGTTCTACCAATTGCTTTAGAAAAAAGCACTAAAATAGTACAAACACTACTTTTAGCAGGAAAAGAATATGTTTGTTTAATGCATCTTCACAAAAAAGTTGAGGAATATGAATTATATAAAGTTTTAGACAAATTTACTGGGAAAATAAATCAATTACCACCTGTAAAAAGTGCAGTCAAAAGACAATTACGAGAAAGAGAAATTTATTATATAGAGGTTTTAGAGATTAAAGACCAAGATGTTTTATTCAAAGTTGGTTGTCAAGCAGGAACTTATATAAGAAAATTAGTGCATGATATTGGTAAAGAATTAAATTGTGGTGCTCATATGGCTGAACTAAGAAGAACAAAAGCAGGACCTTTTAATGAAACAACTTTAACTACACTACAAGATTTAACAGATGCTTATTATTACTATAAACAAGGAAATGAAAAATTTTTGAGAAAAATCATTCTTCCTATTGAATACGGAGTATCACATTTACCAAAAATTTGGGTTATGGATACAACAGTTGATACATTATGTCATGGCGCTTCTTTAGCTGTTCCAGGAGTATCAAAGCTAGAAACAGGCATTAATAAAGGTGATATTGTCGCTATATTCACTTTAAAAAATGAACTTATTTGTTTTGGTGAAGCTTTATTAAGCTCTAAAGAGATGATGGGTGAAAAAGGTTTAGCAGTAAAAACTGATAAAGTTGTAATGGAACCTGGTGTTTATCCTAAAATAAATAAATAACTTAAAAAATTTTATAAAATTTTTTTAATAACTTCAACCAAACTTGAAATTAACACAAAGTATATTAAAAAGGTTTTCTTACATAATTTTGGTGATAATAATGAAAAATAAATTTATGAAAACAACATTACTAGGATTATTTTTAATTTTTTTAGTATTTAGCTTAATAAGTTGTACTGAAATAAATTTAAATAAACCTGGGCAGAATACCAATCAAAATAATAACAATTTAAAATTTGACTCAGGAGAATTAAAAAAATTCAATTCAAAGCAAGAAATTATTGAATTCCTAAATAAGAATCAAATTGCCAGTTATGGGCTATATGCTACTAATTTTAGAACAGCTACTATGGAAACAATGGCAAAGTCAACTGATTCTTCAATAATGTCTAGTGTTTCACAAGGGGCTTCTGATTATAGCACTACAAACATACAAATACAAGGTGTTGATGAAGCTGATTTTATAAAAAACGATAACAAATATATTTATTTAATAAGTGGAAACAAATTAGTTATTATAGATGCTTATCCTGCTGAAAATGCAAAAATTCTCTCTGAGACATATATAGACGGAAATCCAAGAGAATTATTCTTAAATGGAAACAAACTTATTGTATTTACAGAAACAAATGAAGAAGTTTATACTTTTATGCAATATGAAATAATTCCAGTGCCTATTTATAAACAAAAAACACATGTTTTAATTTTTGACATTAGTGATAGAGAAAAACCAAAAAAAATTAGAGATTATGATGTAAAAGGATATTATCTTACATCAAGAATGATTGATAACTATGTTTACATAATAGCACAAGATTATGTTTATTACTATAATAATTATATTGATATGCCTGTTATTAGAGAAACAAATTCAAAAATTGCAATAAATCCAAACATATATTATATTGATGAGCCTGACAACAACTATAATTTTAACACAATATTATCAATTGACTTAAACAATCTTGATTCTGAAGATAGCATAAAAGCAGAGACATTTATGATGGGTTATTCTAATGTAATATTTGTTAGTGAAAACAACATTTACATATCATATATGAAAAATAATCCAATTATATGGGGAAGATGGAATCCTTACTATAATAACTATAATGAATACCTAAAACAAAGATTTTATGATGTAATTGTTCCATTATTACCAACAGAAACAAAGGAAAAAATAAAAGAAATAGAAAGCAGCAATTTAAAAGATAATGAAAAATGGGAAAAAATTGCAAATGAAATTGAAGAAATGTATAATAAAATGTCAAAATCAGAAAAAACTGAATTTATGGAAAAAGTAGAGGAAGCAATAACACAATATGAATTAAAAAGAGAAGAAGAGTTGAAAAGAACAATCATTCATAAGATACAAATAAAAGATGGAAATTTAAAATATATAGCAAAAGGTGAAGTAAAAGGATATTTATTAAATCAATTTTCAATGGATGAACATAATGAAAATTTAAGAGTTGCAACAACATTTGATGCATGGACATCTGGGAAATCAATTACTTACAATAATATCTATGTATTAAATAAAGATATGAAAGTAATTGGAAAATTAGAGAAAATTGCTCCTGATGAAAGAATTTATTCAACAAGATTTTTAGGAGATAGATTATACATGGTAACTTTCCAAAGAATTGATCCATTTTTTGTAATTGACTTATCAAATCCAGAAAAACCAGAAATCTTAGGTGAATTAAAAATCCCTGGATTTTCAGATTACTTACATCCTTATGATGAAAATACAATAATTGGCTTAGGTAAAGACACAAAAGAAAATGAATGGAATACTATTTCAACTAATGGAATTAAATTAGCATTATTTGATGTTAAAGATGTTAATAATCCAAAGCTTATTGACCAATATATAATTGGAAAAGAAGGAACAGACTCAGAAGCATTATACAATCATAAGGCATTTTTATTCAGCAAAGATAAAAACTTACTAGTAATTCCAGTAAGAGAAACAAAAGGAAAAGAGATATATGATTCAAGATGGGGTTTTTATAAACAAAAAGTATGGCAAGGTGCTTATGTATTTGATATCACAAAACAAGGATTTAAATTAAAAGGAAAAGTAAGTCATGCTGAAACAGAAGAATACCCCTATTGGTATTATGGCAGTCCAAATGCTATAAAGAGATCTTTATTTATGGATGATGTTTTATATACTATCTCTCAGAAAAAAATAGAGATGAATAATTTAGATGACTTAGAAACAATAAATAGTATAACTCTTCCTTATTCCGAGGTATATTATCCAAATCCATATAAAGGAGGAGTTGCAATAGAATAAAAATTAAAAAAATAAATAAAAAATTTAAATAAACTTTTTTTTATTTTTATTATGAAATTACCAACAAGAGAACAATGTTTACAATTTTATAAAGAATTAGAAACACCAGAAAACATAATAAATCATGTAAAAAAAGTAAATGAAGTTGCTAATTTTCTCGCACTAAAATTAAAGGAAAAAGGAATAAATATTAACCTAGAATTAGTAGACAGAGCGTCCTTAATTCATGATTTAGATAAGTGGTATACCTTAAATCATAAAGAAGTATTACATGGAGATTATACAAAAAAAATTTTAGAGCAAAAAGGTTACCCTGAATTAGGTTTTTATGCAAAACAACATATTATTGAAGGGGCAATATTGCCTTATAAAACCTGGGAAGAAAAAATAATAGCCTATGCAGATAAAAGAGTTAATGGAGACAAAATTATTTCTTTAAAAGAAAGATGGGATTACATAAATAAAAGATATACTGCTATTGATTCTGAAAAAAGAAAATTTGCTGAAAAATTGACTTATGAAATTGAAAAAGAAATTTTTGACATTATTAAATTAGATCCTAATAAATTAGAAGAAGAAATAAAAAAAGAAAAAATCTAAGAATAAAGTAAAATTTGTGTTTTAATTTAATAACAAATAATTTAATACTTTTTTGTATAGTAAAATTTATATAATCTAATAAATACATTCTTAATAAAGAATTTTTCAATAGCTATTTTTTGGGGGGTGGAAAAATGAAATGCAATGTTGGAAAATTTGAAAGAGTATTAAGAATAATAGTTGGGTTAATAATTTTAGGACTTGGTTATAACTATAAAAATGTCTTTGGTTTAATTGGTTTAATTCCATTATTAACAGGAATTATCGGTTTTTGCCCAGCATATTTAATATTAAAAAGAGATAAAGAAAAAATAGATAGTAAAAAAGAAAACAAAGAAGAAAAATTTGAAGATAAAAAAGAATTAAAAAAAACAGAAAAAAAATCAAAAAAAGGTAAAAACTAAAAAAAGGTGAAATAAATGTTTTGGTGGATTTTAATAGGAATAATTTTTTTCTTAAGTGGAGTAAGAATAGTAAGACCTACTCATAGAGGTGTTATAGAATTTTTAGGAAAATATCATAAATTTGCTGAGCCAGGTTTTCATTGGATTATTCCAATAATAATGAAAATGTATCAAGTTAATATCACTGAACAAATGGTTGATGCAGAACCACAAGAAATTATTACTAATGATAATTTAAATGCTAGAGTTGATGCTCAAGTCTATTTTAGAGTCAAACCCGATGAACAATCTGTAAAAGCTTCTTTATATAATGTTTATGATTATCAAGTACAAATAGTAAGTTTAGCAAGAACAACATTAAGAAACATAATTGGAACAATGACATTAAAATCTGCTAATAGTGAAAGAGACAAAATTAATTCTGAATTAATGAAAACATTAAAAGAAGAAACACATAATTGGGGTATTGAAGTTGTTAGAACTGAATTAAAAGAAATAGAGCCACCTAAAGATGTACAAGAAACAATGAATAAGGTTGTTAAAGCAGAAAACGAAAAAATTGCAGCAAGAGATTATGCATTAGCAGCAGAAACACAAGCAGATGGTTTAAGAAGAGCAAAAATAAAAGAAGCTGAAGGTATTAAAGAAGCAAAGATATTAGAAGCAGAAGGAGAAGCACAAGCAATAAAATTAGTCAATGAAGCAGCCAACAAATATTTTGTAGGAAATGCACAATTATTAAGAAGACTAGAAGCTGTTGAAAAAGCATTAGCTAATAATGCAAAAGTAGTAGTTCCAACTGACACAGAGTTAATTAATGTAATCGGTGATTTAGCAGGAGTTCCTATTGAAGTTAAAAAATCAGAGAAAAAATAAGCAAAAATAAAATTTCTTCACTTATTTTTTTAATTTTTTTATTTTTTATGTAATTATTTACTAAATTTTTCTTTAAAATATTTATTAAAAAAACTTAAATATAATTCTTCCTTTAACTTTATTTCTTTTTTATTCCATGCTTTCATATTCTCTTTATCATATTCTAAAGCAAATAAAATTATTGTAATAAAAAAAAGAACTAAAACAATAACAAGCAAAAACATTCTATAAAAAAGAGATTCATTCATAGTAAGAAATGTAAGAAAAACAGAGAATAAAATAGAACTAATAAAATAAGATTTCATAAAAAGTCGTTTTTATAACAAGATTTTAAAAACATTTAAAATAAAATATTTACTAATTTATTCAATATATATAGGATTATTTAATAAATAGAAATATAAACCTCTTAAATAAAATTCTATAATTAAAAAAGTAAAAGAGAAGTTTCAGTTAAATAATAAATTTATAAATAAATAGATTTTATTTAAAAACATATATTGTATATACATAAAAAAAATAAATATATATAAAAATTAAAAATAAAATAATAAAAAAATAAAAGTTGAGAAAAATGGAAACAAGAAAAATACAAAAAACAGGAATTGCTACTTACATAGTTAGTTTACCAAAAACATGGATTGTAAAAAAAGGTTTAAAAGCCGGTGATAAAGTAAATATCATAGAAGAGAAAGATCAAAGTTTAAGGATATGCTTGGATTATAAAGATCCTTTAAAAAAAGAAGTTGAAATAAAATTGAATAAAGATATTTCTTTGGAAGAATTTTTAAGAAAATTCACAGCACATTACTTAGATGGCGCAACTAAAATTACTATACTAATTAACGATAAAAAAAACATTTTTAAAGAAATTACACTAAATCTAAAAAGATTTATGGGGTATGAAATTGTAGAACAAAGCTCATCAAAACTAATAATACAAGACTTCTTTACCTCAGAAAATTTATCATTAACTAAAACAATAAGAAGAGAATTTAACATATCAAAAATGGTTATTGAAGAAAGTAGAGGCATTTTAAATAAAGAAATAAATAATTTGAATAATATTGAACTTTGGGAAGAAGAAGTTGATAAATTATATCTTTTTTTAAGAAGACAAATAAATTTTGCAATTCATAATAGTAGTATTTTAAAAAATTTTGAAGTAACTTTAAAAGAATGTCAAGATTATTTATTATTAATTGATGCTATAGAAAAAATAACAGATTCTTTTTATACAATCTCTCAAAATGCTTTACAAATAGAAGCAATATCAGAAAAAAGCTTAAAAAGATTAAACACAATTTATGACAGAATTTTAGAATCTTATGAAATTGCATTTTCAAGTATATTTAAAAAAAGTTTCAAAGATTCAAACACCAATTATGAAAAAATAAAAGAAATACTTAATTACAATATAACTATTCATGAAGAAAACTTAAATGAGAAATCAAAAGAAAATTTATATATGATTCTAGCAAATTTACACACTATAATAAATTATTTAGAGGAAATTGCAGAAATTGGCTTAGGTGTAGATGAAGAAAATTAAGTCTCTTGTTTTTCTTGGCTTTTTTGGTTTATTATTTTAAAATTTTATTTAAATAGTATGAATTTAGTTTAGTAATTAATTAAAAATTAGTTTATTATTAAATATTAACTTCAAAAAGAATTTTAAAACTTAAAAATAGAGATAATTAAAATTAAAAACTAGAAAATTATGCATCAACCATTTCAATTTCAATGTTTAATCCATCTGGAATCGGCACTCTCATTACTAATCTTAATGCTCTTTCATCAACTCCTAAATCTATTAATCTCTTATGAACTCTCATCTCATATCTTTCCCAAGTTTCTGTTCCCTCACCATCAGGACTTTTTCTTGTTGTGACTCTTAATTTTTTTGTTGGCAAGGGTATTGGCCCTTTCATATCAACTCCTGTTTTTTCTGCTATTTCTTTAATACTTGCACAAACTTGATTTATTTTATCTATATCTGTGCTTGCTAATTTTATTCTTGCTTTCTGCATTTTCCTACCTCATGATAATTTTTAAGTTTACCATGAAAAAATAAGATAAAAAATAAAAAAATTTATCTTATTCATGGATTTATTTCATTGGTTTTGCAACCAAATCTATACACATACCAGCTGCAACTGTTTGACCTGAGTCTCTGATTGCAAATCTGGATAATTGTGGTATCTCTTTGAATCTTTCAATTACTAATGGTGTTGTTGGCTTAACTTTTACAATTGCAGCATCTCCATTTTTAATAAAATCTGGATGCTCTTGTAATGCTTGTCCTGTTCTTGGATCTAATTTTTTAACTATTTCAGTTATTTGACAAGCAACTTGTGCTGTGTGAATATGGAACACTGGTGTATAACCTACTGTAATAACTGTTGGATGATTTAATACTATTATTTGTGCTGTAAATTCTGTTGCTACTGTTGGTGGTGTTTCTGGATGTCCTACAACATCTCCTCTAGCAATATCTTTTTTACCAATTCCACCTACTGAAAAACCAATATTATCTCCTGGTTCTGCTCTATCCAATTGTTCATGGTGCATTTCTATTGTTTTACATTCTCCTAAAACACCTTTTCCTTCTCTTCCAGGAACAGCTATTATTTTATCTTTTGGTTTTAAAACACCTGTTTCAACTCTACCTACTGGAACAACTCCAATTCCAGTAATGTTATAAACATCTTGGATTGGCAACCTTAATGGCAAATTTATTGGTTTTTCAGGAACTCTGAAATTATCAAATGCTTCTACCAATGTTGGACCATTCCACCATGGCATTTTATCTGTTTTTTTAACTACATTATCTCCTTGTAATCCAGAAATTGGAACAAATTGAATGTCTGTATCTAATTTATAACCAACTGTTTTCAATAATCCTTCTACTTGTGCTTTTACAGATTCAAACTTTGCTTTGTCATAATTAACCATGTCCATCTTGTTAATTGCAATAACTAATTGATTAACTCCTAATGTTTTTGCTAAGAAAACATGTTCTTTTGTTTGTGCCATAACACCATCTGTTGCTGCTACAACTAAACAACCAACATCTGCTTGTGAAGCTCCTGTAATCATATTTTTAACGAAATCTCTATGACCTGGTGCATCAATTATTGTGAAAAAGTATTTAGGTGTTTCAAATTTCTTATGTGCTAAATCTATTGTAATACCTCTTTCTCTTTCTTCTTTTAAATTGTCCATAACATATGCAAACTCAAAACCACCTTTTCCTAATGATTCAGCCAATTCTTTTAATTTTCTCATCTCTTGTTCTGGAATAGCGCCAGAATCATACATTAATCTACCAACTGTTGTTGATTTTCCATGGTCAATGTGACCAATAACAACTAAATTCAAATGTTCTTTTCCTTTTGCCATTTTTTATTCCTCCGTACAAAATAATAAAAATGTTTTTTATAAAATTAATATTTTATTGGAAATAACATCCCTTTATAAGTGTTTCTATGACTATAAAATAAAAAATTTTTATTGTGATGTATCTGGAACACCCATATCTTCTTCTTTTAATCCTTTTCTATTTCTAATTTGCATGATTATTTTTTGTTGTAATTCTTCTGGCAATTTCTCGAATGTCTGATCTAAAACTGAAAATGTTGCTCTACCTTCTGTTGCACTTCTTAATTCATTGCTTAAACCAAACATTTCAGCTACTGGCAATTTTCCTTTAATTGTTGTAAATTCATCTTCACTTTCCATTTCTAATAATTGTCCTCTCTTTGATGATAATAATTTTGAAATTTCTCCTAAAAATGCTGTTGGTGTATCAAATTGTAATATTTGTATTGGTTCAAACAAAACAGCATTTCCATCAATCATTGCTGCTCTTATACTATCTCTGACTGCTGGATAAACTTGAGCTGGTCCTCTGTGAATTGAATCTTCGTGCAACACCATGTCTGCTAAAATAACTTTTACACCAATACAAGGTTCTTTTGCCAATGGACCTGCTGCCATAACATCTTCAAACATATCCATTATTAATTCAATAACTTCTCCTATATGAACTTGTCCTCTTGTTGCATTAACTAACATATTTCCCTTAAATATATCTTTTACTTCTCTTGCTTCTTTGCTATCCATTCCTAAATTAGCTAATTTCTCCCATAAATCTTGCATTTTTTTTCTAATCCTCATTTCTGGAATTTCTCCTGACTTTATTGCTGCTACTATTTTTGGATCCAAAGGCTCAACTTTAAAATAAAATTTATTATGTTTATTTGGAGATTTTCCTTCAAATTCTCTTGATGGCTTTAACACAGTTTCTCTATAAACTACAATAGGTGGTGTTGTTCTTACATCTAAACCTTTTTCTGTTTTAATTCTATTTTCAATAATCTCCAAATGAAGTTCTCCCATTCCTGACATTAAATGTTCTCCTGTCTCTTCATTAATTTGAATTGTAATGGAAGGATCTTCTTTTGCAACTTTTCTTAATACATCAACTAATTTTGGCAAATCACTTGGCTTTGTTGCTTCAATAGCTTTTGTAACAACAGGTTCAAATAAATGTTTTATTTGCTCAAAAGGTTCTTGTGGTTGTATTGTAACTGTTTCTCCTGCAAAACCATTTTTCAAACCAGCAATTCCTATTATGTTTCCTGCTGGCACTTCATCTACAACCTCTCTTTTTGGACCATTATATATATAAACTTGTTGTATTCTTGCATTTTCTTTTGCGCCATTACAATAAACTTGTAATCCTCTTTTCATTGTTCCTGAAAATAATCTACCTGCACAAATCTCTCCTGCTAATGGATCTACTACTATTTTTGTTATAACAAAAGCAACTTCCCCATTAGGATCACAATTAACTAAAGATTTACCAAATTCACTTTCAAGGTCTCCATGCCATATCTTAGGAATTCTGTATTTTTGTGCTTCAATTGGATTTGGTAAATGTCTAACTACTGCATCTAGAACTACCTCGTGTAAAGGTGCTCTTTTCTTTAATGCTTTTTGAGCTTCTTGATCATCAGTTTCATAAGCTTTTATTATATCTGAAAAATTAATTCCTTTTTTTTGCATATATGGAATACTCATAGCCCAATTATGAAATGCACTTCCAAAACAAACTGAACCATTTTGTACATTAACAAGCCACTTACCCTTAAATTCTGGAGGACTAATACTATCAATGAATTTATTTACTCCTGCAATTATTTTTACAAATCTTTCTTGCATTTGTTGTGGATTCAATTTTAACTCTTTTATTAATCTATCAACTTTGTTTATAAATAAAATAGGTTTTACTCTCTCTCTTAATGCTTGCCTTAATACTGTTTCTGTTTGCGGCATCATTCCTTCTACAGCACAAACTAAAACAATTGTTCCATCTGCAGCTCTCATTGCTCTAGTAACATCACCACCAAAATCAACGTGTCCAGGTGTATCCAATAAATTAACTAAATATTCATCATCATTCAAAGTATGTACCATACTAACTGCAGAAGTATCTATTGTAATACCTCTCTCTTGCTCATCTTGATGAAAATCTAATACACATAATTTTCCTGCTAAATCTTCAGAAATCATACCTGCGCCAGAAAGCAAATTATCTGAAAAAGTTGTTTTACCATGATCTATATGTGCACAAATAGCAATATTTCTAATATTTGTTGGTTTATTCATAATTTTTTTAACCCTATCAACCATCTTTTCAGCCATAAACTTTCACCTTCATTATTTTTCTTCAAAATTTTTTAAAGCTTGTCTTAAAATCTTAAAAGACATGTATTTCATGTACTGTTTTATAACTATGTAATTCATCATCATTAAACCACAAGGAAATTTCTTTCTTTGCATTTTCAATTGTATCTGAAGCATGAATTAAATTCTTAATTGCAATTCCTTTTTTGTCAGCATATTCATAAGAATGATGAGCAAAATCCCCCCTTATTGTTCCAGGCAATGCTTTTCTTGGCTCTGTTGAACCAACCATTTTTCTAACAACTTCAACTGCATGAATGCCTTCTAAAACCATTGCAATTACTGGGCCTTCTGTAATAAATGCCTCTAATGGCTTATAAAAAGGTTTATTTATATGCTCAGAATAATGTTTTTTTGAAAAATCTTCATCAACCCAAACCATTTTCATGCCAACTATCTTTAAACCTGCATTTTCAAATCTTGTAATAATATTACCAATTATTCCTCTTTGTACTGCATCTGGCTTTAATAAAACTAAGGTTCTTTCAATTAAACTTTGTGGCATTTTTTAGCACCTTTTTTATTTTTTATTAAACATTAGGGTAAGGATATTATTATAAATTTTATTCAAAATTTTATTCCTTTTTTTCTAATTTTCCTTTTTAACAGATTTTGAATATTCTCTTGTCCACTTTAAATTTCTTGATTTTCTCTCTAGTTTCAACATATTTTTCTCACACTTTGTTGAACAAAAATAAAAAACACGAGCATCTGTTTTTATATACATTTTACCAGTTCCTTTTTTTATTGTATTACCACAAAAACTGCATTTTACCATTTTAACAACCTCTATATTTTATAATAATTATAATTTGGATAATTCTTTTCGGATGGTTTGTTATATAAGCAAATTAAAGGAAATTAAAGATATAATTATCCTTGACCTCTTCCTGTCTTATTTAGTGGCCTTGCTTCAATTTCTGTTTCTCTTAACATTAATATATCACCTATTTGCACTGGCCCTCTAACATTTCTTCTTAAAATTTTATTTGCATCTCTACCTTCTAAAACCTTACATCTAACTTGAGTAACATCTCCTCTTGTTCCTGTTCTACCTATTATTTCTTCAACTCTAGCTTGCCATGCTTGACTAAAATTAACTTGACCTTTAACTTCAAGCTCAGCTTCTTTTTTTTCTTTACTATGCATCTTTTTTAAAGCCATATTAAACACCTTTGATTAATTTTTTAAAAATTGATTAACAAATTAATAATTTAATTAATAAGACAAAATTAATTATCTTAATTTGATTTTAATTCCTTTAATAAATTTGCTGCTTCACCTAACTCTATAATAGCAACACTACTTGTTCCTAAAGGTAATCCTGCTGCTGCACCTAATTCATCTTTACTTGGAACTTCAACACAAGGAATATTTTTTTCTTTACAAAGTAAAGGAATATGCATTATTATCTCTGGTGGATTTACATCCTTTGCATAAACAACTAACTTTGCTGATCCTCTTTCTATTGCTTTTGTAACTTCATTTGTACCTTTTTTAATTTTTCCAGTTGTTCTTGCCAATTCAACTGCTTCATATGCTTTTTCAGACATTTTTTCACCCTCGTTCAAAATTTTTACTTTTATATTTTTTTCTTTTTTTATAAAATTTCATCCAAATAACTGGTAATCAGAAAGATTACCTTCATTCAGGCATATGCCCTCATAATTCATTAGGTATATTTTTGGAAATAGCTCTCTTTTATAAAGATTTTGAATTTTTCGCATTAATGTGTTATCTGCAAAATATTTCGCATTAAAGTAAATTAATTTAAGGTATTAATTAATTTATCTATATTTTAACTTTTTTAAATTTTAATAAATTATACCTTATTATTTTTTAAATAATAAAATAGTAAATTAGTAAATAATTAGATAGTAAAAAACATCACCAATTAAATATCAATCTATAATAAATTAAAATAAAATCATAAAAATAATAAAAATCAAATTATCAACTTACAGACTCTGTTTTCATCTAATGATTTAAATTTTCTAAATTCATCTAAAAAATATAAAGCTAAACTACGCAGTTTAAGAATATCTAAAAGCAAATTAGTATGTTTCTCTTTTAATAATTTGTTAATATCTAATATTAAAAACTTAGGTGATGAGTCTTTATAGCGATTTATTCGATATTCTATATAGTTTTTTAATTCTGATTCATCAATTCCTTCATCATTAGGAATTTCTAAAAGATTCAATATTTCCTCAAGATTTTTAATTCCAATACCACATAACTTCCCATATAAAGAACTCAACTCTACTGTATCCATGCCTAACCATTTTTCTTTTACTTTTTCAGAACTTTTAGAAAGAACGATTTTCATTCTCCTATTAAAACGAAATAAAAAATAGTCAATAGTTTGAATTATTAATAAAAGTTTAAACGCATCCTTACATATATTAAATCTAGCTTTTTTTATTTCTTCAGCAGTCCCATATTTTGGTTTTGAATTTGTATTATCCCATTTATCATATCCCTTGATTAAAATTAGATAATACCCTGAAAAATCATTTATATTTAACTTCTTTGATGCAGAACATAACATCCTTATAATATACTTATTATAACCCACATAGCCTCTATGTGTTAAAGCGTTTAAATAAAATCTTAAGATTTCTTTCTTCTTTTCTTCCATAATACCTAAATTTTTAATATAGGTATCTATAAATTCTATTAATAATTTATCATAAACTTTTTTTCTTTCACTTCTCTTTGGATTTAAATCCGAGTCTGTCAATCCCACGAGATCAATTTCTTCTTTAGTTAATTCTTTCCCTTTATAATATTTAATTAAAATTTTATGTTGCGGGGAGTCTTCAATAGTATCATGACTTAATGCTGCTAAGATTACTAAAAAGTCAGTTGTTCCTAACATTGCTGCTACAGTAATTGGATGAGAAACTACTAAAGCAGGTCCGTATTTTCTTTTTTTTGGTGAACATTCCTTAAAATCCCAAGAAATTGTAAGTGCTGCACAAGCACTTCTAGCAAGTATAATTTTTTCTAAATCACTTAAATGTCTTATATCTATTATTGCATTTAATTGTTCAATAACCTCTTGTAAATCCTCATAACCTAAGTCACTTAAACTTTTAATAGTTCCATTAATTTGATAATTAAAATTTTTAGAATAGGGTTTAGGCCATAAATCTATATTCAAATGTGATGAAATTAGAAATTTAACTATTTCATAATTTCTCTCAACATTAATTCCATAGTTTTGTTTTTGGGAGTAAATATTCACAAATTAGTTGTAAAAAAAAGTTATATTTATTTCTTCCTAAATTTATCATTTATAAATTTTTCTATTTAAAAAAATTTTATAATTTAGTAACTCATAATTAAGATAATTGTAAATTACAAAAAGTAGCTTATAACAAAACTTATAAACATTTTATCTTTTCATGTTATAAAATGCCTAAGAAAAAACAAGATTCAAAAGAAGATAATGATATACAAAATAAAAAAGAAATTTCCTCTCATAATTCTATAGAAAAAGATAAATTAAAAAAATCAAAAAAAATCTCAAAAAAAGAAAAAAATGATGAAAAACAGAAAGAAAACATTGCTGAGATAAAAAATGAGAATTTAGAAAAAACAAATGAACTAACAACAGAAAAAATATCTCAAAAAAAAGAAGAAAAAGAGAATTTACAACCAGAATTAAACATAGGCTTAGTAGGTCATGTTGATCATGGAAAAACTACATTAACAGAAAAATTAACTGGGAAATGGACAGACACACATTCTGAAGAAATAAAAAGAGGTATTACAATAAGATTAGGTTATGCTGATGCAACTTTTAGAAAATGTAATGAATGTCCTGAGCCAGATTGTTATACAACAAAAGAAACATGTAAAAAAGGGCATAAAGCAAACTTTTTAAGAAAAGTTTCATTTGTAGATGCTCCTGGTCATGAATCATTAATGGCAACAATGTTATCTGGAGCAACCTTAATGGATGGCGCTCTTTTGTTAATTGCTGCAAATGAAGAATGTCCACAACCTCAAACAAGAGAGCATTTAATGGCTTTAAAAATAATGGGTATTAAAAACATTGTTATTGTACAAAACAAAATTGATTTAGTAAGTGAGGAACAAGCCTTAAAAAACTATAATCAAATAAAAGAATTTTTAAAAAATACTGAATATGAAAATGCTCCTATAATTCCTGTTTCTGCTCAGCATAATATAAATGTAGATGCCATAATAGAAGCAATCCAAAAATATATTCCTACTCCAGAAAGAAATGAAAACTCAAATCCTATAATGTTTGTTGCAAGGTCTTTTGATATAAACAAACCTGGAACTTTACCAAAAGACATGAAAGGTGGTGTTCTAGGAGGTGCTTTACAACAGGGAATTTTGAAAGTGGGTGATGAAATAGAAATAAGACCAGGCAGAGTCTATGAAGAAGCAAATAAAAAAGTTTGGAAACCTATAAAAACAAAAATATTAAGTTTAATGACAGGAAATACTAAAGTTGATTCTGTAAAACCCGGTGGCTCAATTGCTGTAATGACACCTTTAGATCCTAGCATTGTCAAATCTGATAGTTTAACTGGTAATATTGTTGGATTACCTGATAAATTACCTCCTGTATGGGACACACTAAAACTAGAAGTCCATTTATTGGAAAGAGTTGTTGGTTCAAAAGAAGATTTAAAAGTAGATTCTATAAAAATGTCAGAAGTTTTAATGTTGAATGTCAATTCTGCTGCAACAGTCGGTTTTGTAACAAAACTTAGTAAAAACATTATTGAATGTAAATTAAAACTGCCTGTTTGTGCTGAAAAAGAATCAAGAGTCACAATTTCTAGAAGAATGGGCACAAGATTTAGGTTAATTGGTTATGGTATTATTAAAGAGTGATTCTTCTTAAAAGAATAAAAATATAAACTACTTAATTATTTTTCTCTTTATGGATTTGTCTAATTTATCACCTGAAGAAATTATTGAACTACAAAAAAAGAATTGTATATTCTGTAAAATAATTAAAAGAGAGATTCCAAGTTATGAAATTTATAGAGATGATAAAGTAATTGTAATTTTGGATATAAACCCTGCTAATGAGGGACATTGTTTAATATTACCTATACAACATTATCAAATATTACCACAAATTCCTGAAAATATTATTTCTCATATGGCCATTATAGCAAAAAGAACCTCTAAATTAATGTTAAAATCCTTAGGTATAAAAGGCACAAGTGTTTTTATTGCAAATGGTGCAATTGCAGGTCAAAAATCACCTCATTTTATGATCCATTTAATTCCGAGAAAACCTAATGATATGCTATTTCAGTTAAATAAAAAAAATGTGGATATAAAAAAATTAGAAGAAATAAAAACAAAATTATTTGTAAAAATGTCTCAATTAAGTGGAAAACAAATACAAATAGAGCATAACTCTGAAGAAAATGAAAACAGTAAAGAAAGCATAAAAGATAATGACAAAGAAAGTAGTGTTCAAAAAAATAATGTGAGAAATGAAAAAATAGATATTGATAAAATTTCAAAATTATTTGGGCAATAAAATAAAAAGGTGAAAAATGAGCTGTGATGTTTGTAAGATTTTAGAAAATAAAAAAGAATTTCAATTAATTTATGAAGATGAGGTATGTTTTGCTATATTACATGAAAGTCCAGCTATTGAAGGTCATACTTTAGTAATTCCAAAAAAACATACCCCTATTTTAGAAGAAGCCGATGATCAAACAATTGCTCATTTATTTAATATTGCAAATAAAATTTCTACTGCTATATTTGAAACACTTGGTTCTTTTGGAACAAACATTTTAATAAACAATGGTCTCTCTGCTGGTCAGGATTTACCACATCTTATATTAAATGTTTTACCAAGAAAAGAAAATGATAACATCAATTTAGAATGGAATGCTAAAAAAGCATCTGAAAATGAACTAAAAACAATTCAATCAATACTTAAAACTTATAGTGATTATATCTATTCTGGACAAGAAAAAAAAACAGAAGTAAAAATAAAAGAAGAATCGAATAATGAAAAAAAAGAAGATTATTCAATAAAATCTTTAAGAAGAATGCCTTAATAAAAAATTAAAAAAGTTTTAATTAATAAAATTAAGGTCCTAATATTTGTATATTATCATCCCAAGTAGTGGTATTGCAATTACTAAAGTATTTTATTTGTTCTTTTGTCCATTCTAAATTTGGCTCATCACAAGAAATTATTTGAGATCCAGCATTTCCTGGAATTTTTGGATATAATTTTATTTTCTCAATTTTTGAGTAATTATTTATTGAAGAGATATCATATTTTAGATCTACAAAACTATTTTTGCTTACACCTGCTGTTTTTCCATCAATTGTAATGATATTATCTGCAAAAAAGACTATTCTAAAATCTGAAATATCTTGTCCTTTATTTTCTAAAGATATTGCAAAGACAGAATCATTAATACATATTCTATATTTATTACCCAAAGTTATTGGAGTTAACTCTACATCACTAGTACATCTCAAAATGCCTTGTTGTTTTGTTGTAGCATCAATACTTTCTTGATTTATACCTTGAATTAAAACCATAACAGCAGCACCAATAGAAACAACAATCATAACTAATAATACAGTAGCAATTAAAGGAGAAACACCTCTTTTATTCATATTTTCACCTATTCAAATCATTTTTTTAATATTTAATTATAATAAAAGAGTATAATTTCTTATATAAATATTTCGAATTTAAAAAACAAATCTGAATAACTGAACACATCATTTTCTAAGATAACTAACCTATTTAAAATAGATTATCCGCAATCTTTTTAAATATTTTGACTTTCCAAAACATTATGGAAGCAACAATTTTAAGTTATAGAAGAGGAAGAAAAACTCAAACAACAAATCAAGTAATATTAAAAATTGATAACATTGATTCTAAAGAAAAAGCAGAAAAATTAATCGGCAAAGAAGTTGTTTATGAGACTGAAACAAAGAAACAAATAAAAGGAAAAATTACTTCTGTTCATGGAAGAAAAGGAAATTTAAGAGCATTATTTGAAAAAGGTTTGCCTGGACAAGCAATCACACAAAAAGTAAAAATAATTTAGTTATAGTTTCTCATTTTTATAAATAATTTTTAATTAATTTATTTGGTTTTGATATTATACCTTTATTAATTCTGTAGTTGAGTATTGCTTTGAAATATAAGTTTTATATTTTTCATTAGTGAGATTCATGAAAGTATTAAAAGCTAATTCATGTGTATTATTTATTTTACTTAAATGAGATAATACAACTTTCTCTAAATTTTCAGTTGCATTATTTTTAACAAAAAGTGAAGCATCAATATTAGATAAATGTCCCTTATTACTTAAAATTCTCTGTTTTAAATTATATGGATATGGTCCATTTATTAACATATCAATGTCATGATTTGATTCTATAATAATTGCATTAGAGTTTTTTATTGCATTAATATTATTTTCATTTGGCTTTCCTAAGTCTGTCATTATAGAAACAACTTTTTTTGTTTTAATATCTTCAATTGTAAATCCACATGGCTCAATAGCATCATGTTCCTGTCT
The DNA here is from genome assembly GCA_038874655.1 of Candidatus Woesearchaeota archaeon. GTDB lineage: Archaea > Nanobdellota > Nanobdellia > Woesearchaeales > GW2011-AR15 > JAAXVZ01. Next base: position 75,267 of record JAVZBY010000004.1, read on the forward strand.
AAAAGGCAATATTTCAAAATCACTTATTAAAAATTTTTTGTTTGTTTCAAAAAGAGTTGGTTTTATCCTTAAATCAGAAAATTCATAAGTTGCTCTGTTCATAAAAATTGGAATTTCCTCTCTAAATAATTTTTCAACACCTTTTATGTGATCTGTATGCTCATGTGAAATTATAACAGCTTTTATTTCATTTATTTCTTTACCTATTTTGGATAATCTTTTTTTTAATTCTTTATATGAAAATCCTGCATCAACTAAAATAGAAATTTCATCATTTTCAATCAAAAACGAATTACCACTACTTCCGCTACCAATTACACAAATATTCATAGATATTTCAAAAAAATACAATAATATAAATTTTTTTAAAAAAAAATTTTTAATTTAAAAAAATGAAAACTAATTTGCGAAAAAATTCATTAATCAAAATCTCAATGTTGAGGGTAATAAAGGTAATATTATAGAAGCTATTGGTCTAGCTAATATACCTAATACAAAGATTATTGCTCCGATCATTAAAGTATGTTCAAATCTTTCTCCAACTCTACCTGCAATAGCAGCAGCTGCAGAAATTTTTAACATTGCTATTATTGAAACAACTGCAATAGCACCATAGTGAATAAAAATATTTGAAGTTCCAATTTTAATAAAGTGCAATGCCCAATCAATATTCATACTAACAAAAGTAAATAATATAGCAAAGGGAAATGCATGTAATCCATGACTAAACCAACCCATTCCTATTTCATCAGAGTGTACAAAAAACATTTCAATAATACCAACTACAACACCTAATATAAAAGCAGGCATTATAATCAAAGATGCTTCTGTTGCCATATTTAAATTAATTAATATCTCCTATTTAAATTTTTGTTTTTTTAAAAAAATTTTTAAAAAGAATTATAAAAAAAGTATTAAAGAGAATTTTCATATTTCTATAATCTTTCCATGTCTACCAACATTTAATATTTTTGTTTTACCAATTATTTCTTCTATACCCTCTGCTTCATGGACATGACTACAAATCATAATATCTGGTTTAAATGCTTCAATTGCTTTTTTTACACCTTCACTTCCTGGAACAAATTGAGAAAGTTTCTCCATCTTTGTATTAGTTGGATGCACATGTGTGACCATTATTTTTTTATCCAAATATTTTATTTTTTCATATCCCTGTTTTAATAAGTCATAAATTTCTTTATCTGTCATTTTATTTTTTGGCCCTATATTAGCACCACCACAACCAAAAATACCAATATTCTCATATCTAACTGAATAACCATGTATATTTTTTACACCATACATCTCTGCTAAAAAATCAATAGTAGCAACAGTCTCATGATTACCTGGGATTAATAAAACCTTTTTATTTCTCTTTACAAAGGGACCAATGATATTATCTGTATTCATCTCATGAAAAGTTAAATCACCACACAATATAACTAAATCAACATTTTCTTTTTCAGCTTTTTGAGCTAGTTTCTCAGCTAGTGTTTGATCACTATGAATATCACCTGCAGCGAGTATTTTCATTTATATCACCTTATAAATTAATTATAATTCATTAAAAATTTAACTAAATAAACATAATAAATTAATTAAAATAAAATATTTATGTTTTTAAAAATATATATTTGAAATATAAAAAACTTTCACATTTAAAAATTAAAAAAATTCTTCATATATAATCACCAAAAAATATTTAAACACTAATTAAATTATAATAATCAACACAAAGACCAAGGGTTTTTTTGGAAACTTTTATGTTTCCTTATTTCTTTTTTAAAAATGATAAAAAAAGCAAAAATTATAATCTAAACAAGCAATCTTTATAAATCATTCTTTTTTCTAACTAGAATATTATAATTTTGGAGGTAATTATAATGAGAAAAGAACCTAATTCAAAATTCATAAAAGTAAGATGTCCTAAATGTAAAAATGAACAAATAATCTTTGGAAAAGCATCACAAAAAGTAAAATGCTTAGTTTGTGAAAGAGAAATTGCAGAACCTACAGGTGGAAAAATAAGAGTAAAAGCAAGAATCCTAGAGGTTTTAGAGTAAATTAAATTTTCCATTTATTATAAAAATAAAAACTAACAAAAATAAAAAAATGTACTATAGAAAAAAAGGATTTCCAGAAGAATCTGAGATTGTAATGTGCACTGTAACTAGCGTTCAATTTAGTTCTGTTTTCGTAAATATTGATGAATATGATCTTCAAGGAATGATACACATTTCTGAGATTGCAGCAGGTAGAATTAGAAACATAAGAGATTATGTAAAAGAAGGAAAAAAAATTGTTTGTAAAGTTTTAAGAGTTAATAAAGAAAAAAAACAAGTTGATTTATCTTTAAGAAGAGTTAATGAAAAAGAAAGAAAAGAAAAAGTTAATCAAATAAAATTAGAACAAAAAGCAGAAGCAATCCTAGACCATGTAGCAAAAGAAAATAAAATAGAAACAAAAAAATTATACGATGAACTTTCAACTATTTTATTAAATGATTATGAATACTTACATAATGCTTTTGAAGATATTGTAGTTGGTAATTTAAAATTAAAGGAATTAAAATTAAAAATAGATGAAAAAGTATTAAATGAAATTGAAGAATTAGTTAATTTAAGATTTAAACCACAACATATTGAGATTAAAGGAGTCATAACTTTAACCTCTTATGAAAGTAATGGCGTTGAAATAATAAAAGAGGCTTTGTTAGAGGCAGAAAAAACAGGTTGTGAAATAAAATATTTAGGCGGCGGAAAATATGAGATTTCAGTAAAAAGCACAGATTATAAAGAAGCTGAGACAACATTAAAAAAAGCAACTGAAATTATAGAACAAAAAGTAAAAAACAAAGCTTACTATGAATTCAAAAGATAATAGAAAAATGAAACATATAAAAAAATGCATAAACTGCAATATTTATACTCTTTCTGATACATGTGAAAAATGCAATACAAAAACAATAATTCCAAAACCACCAAAATACTCTCCAGAAGATAAATATGGTGATTATAGAAGACAAGCAAAAGAAACAGAAAGAAAAGAAAAAGATTTAATATAGGATTCTACTTTTATACAAAAAAATAAAGTAAAAAAAATTAGAATAAGAAACTTTTTCAAAAAATAATTTTTTAGGGCTCATAGCTCAATGGTAGAGCGTTCCTTTCGCTGAGGAAAGGCTGTGGGTTCAAATCCCACTGAGTCCATAAAAAATATTTTTGATACTAACGAGTTAAATGATTTTAGAAAAGTTCAAATCCCACTGAGTCCATAAAAAATTTAAAAAAATAAAAAATTAAGACAAAATAATTTTTAGAAAAAAATTAAAAATTACTCATTCAAATAATAAACCTTGTATTCTGTTTTTTCCTCTTCTTTTTCACTAATTGCTCCCAATGTGTTTTTATTGCCATCAGGAATCAATTTATTAACTTTAAATTTTTTCTCTTTAACCTCTTTATCTATTTTTTCTTTCTTGTTTTTTTTTAAATTTTCTTTACTTTGCTTAGATTTTTTTTCAACAATTGATTCAACTACAATTGAAGGATTATTCATTTTAACAATAGTTTCTTCTTTTTTTTGTGATAATTCATAGTTTTGGATTTCATTATTTTTGAATCCACTATCTTGTAATTCACTATTTACAATTTGTTTTGAAATTTCTTCTTCAACAGTAGTCTCTTTAAATTCTGCTTTTTTAGATTTTAGTTTTTTCATTCTTTTTTGTTCTTTTATAGCTTCCTTTAAAACTTCCTCAATATGATAATCACTAACTTTGTCATCCCCAATTTCCACAGTAAATCTTAAAACATCTTCGCAATACTCTAATAGTCTTCTTGGATTTTTATTTGCTATTTCAAATATTTTTATTATGGATTTATCATCTAATATTTTTATATTTCCTATTCTTTTTCTTACTAAAGCAATAGCTTCTTTATTATTTAATTCCACAGTCTTGATTATATTGTTTTTCAAAAGTTTGTTTATTTCTTCTGGAAAGGTTACTGCATCATAATCATGTGTCACAAAAACTATACTCTTAATAACACCATCTTTATATGGTTTAATTAAAGATTTTGCTTCACTTGATTTCATTAAATGAACTTCATCTAATAAAAAGATTATATTTTTTTCTTGTAGCCCTACTATTTTTTTAAAAAAGGTTTTTGCACCCTCTAACAAAGTATTCACATCAAAAGAATTATCTGCTAAATTAAAACTATAATAAATAATCTTATTTTTTCCTCTGTAATTTGAAATTATGTTTTTTAAAATTGTTGTTTTTCCAGTTCCATATTCTCCTTCTATAAAAACTAATTCGCCTTTATCAATTAATTTAAATATTGATGATAAATCATATGCAATTAAATCTGTATCATACATTCCTGGTTTAATGCTAAAAGGATTTGCATAAAATCCTAACTTTTTATACCATAAATCTGTCATTTTCTCACCTTAATTTTCTTCTACAGAAACTTCTTCATTTTTATCAGATACTTTAATATCTTTATCCTGACTTTTTTTGTCAGAAACATTTTCTTGTGAAGTTGATAATACCTTAAAATCAACTAATTGAACTCTTTTTCTTCCTTTTTTAACAGCTGCTTCTGCAACCTTTTCACAATTTTCTAAAAATAATTTTGGACTATTATTAGACAATTTAAACAATTTTTTAATTAATTCTTCATTGAATAAATCTGAGTTTTCTCCAATTCTTTTTTTCACAATTTCTATTGCATCAAATTCATCTAATTCTGGAATTTTTAAAACTCTTTTTCCAATTCTATCTCTTAAGCTTTCAGAAAATTTTGCTTTAGAATATTTCTCAGTTGTAAAAATTATTGACTTGATATTGTTTTGATCAAAATAATATTTTATTCTTTCTGTATTTTTTTTTGATAATTCTTGGACATTATCTAAAAGAAGTATCATCTCTTTTGGTTTCTTGTTTAATATTCTACCTAAAAAACCATATTTGTCTTGTAAAACATGAGTAATATTAAGATTTTTATCCAAAATTTTACAATCAACATAAGCAACATTTTTATTCCCGCCAAACTTTTTTGCTGCTATCATCATCAAAGTTGTTTTACAACTTCCTTGAGGACCTTCAATAACTAACATGCTTCCAGATTCTATTCTATAAAACATTTCATCAATAATTTCATCCATTCTAACTAATTTATCGTGATTTTTTTTTGGATTTGTTGTAAATGGATTTTCCCTAAATCCTAACTTTTCATACCACATATTACTCACCTTTAACATGCTCTTATTTTTATAAAACTTATTTTTTTGATTTTTCTCTATAAAATTTAGATATTTCTAAATGTAATTTTGCTTTTTCATAATCACCTTTTTCTGCAAACAATATAGATTTTTTATGATGATAAATTGCTTTTTTATGATTTGATTTCAAAAGAGAAAATAAAAGATACATAACTACAAAAAAAGAGACAATTGAAAAAAATAACATAATAAGTATTAACATAAAACCCCTCCCTTTGTATACACTTACAAATAGTAATAATATTTAAATATTTCTATATACTATAATTAACCAAATTATAGTTTTAATTAATAAATTTCAAATAATTTAGTCTGGCTGAATAATAGATCTTCAAAATGGGCCCGCCCAGATTCGAACTGGGGAACTCTCCCGAGTCAGGGGAGCGTCATAGCCACTAGACCACGAGCCCTTGTAAATCATAAAAAATAAAGTAATTGGATTAAATATATTATTAAAAAGGTTTCTATTTTATTTTGTAAACCTTTTTATTTTACAATTTAAATTGAAAAATAAACTCGCTAAGTACACTAGACACACTAGACATTCTGTTGTGAAGTATTTAAAGAAAATTAACTATCAAATTTCTAAATAAGTGAAAAAAAATTGAATTGTATAAGTCGAAAAATAAAAAATAAAAAAATTAAAAAAGGTGAAAAAATGGAAGACATTAAAAAAATTGAAGAAATTTTTTTCAATCAAATAAAACAATTAACACTAAAAAATTTTGATATGTATCACAAAAAAAGATTATTGTTAAAACAAATTGAATTTTAATAAAAAATAAACTGTTATTTAAGAGTATTTAAAATAAAATAATAAAAAAAATTAAAAAATTAAAAAAAGGGTGAAAAAATGATAAGACAAAGAAACATTGTAAAAGAAATTGAAGAAGAACTCTTAAACGAGGTTTATAGCCAAATCTTTATAGAAAATTTTGAAAAAGAATTAAATGCTTATTTTGAAGAATAATCTTAAAGAAAAAAATTGAAAAAAATTTTTTTATTTTAAAAATTTTTATTTAAAAGAAAATTAGATTATTGTAAGTAAAAAATAAAAAAAATTCATAAAATCTTATACAAAGCTTTTGTATTATAAGGATTATCTGAAACATTCTTAAAATCAATTAAAAACTCTGCATTTAAAACAAAATCTTGATAGAATTCGTTTAAATTATAATTAAAGCTATTTGATTTTAGAGAATATAAAACCTCAAAATTTTCATTATTTCTATGTTTAAATTCTTGTGTTTCTTCATTGCTAACAGATCTACTAAAACTAGAAAAAAATTCTTTTTCTATTACTTCTGTCAAATTTGAATTAACATTTGAAAAATCAAAAACAATATTATTTAAACCTAATGGATTGTTTGATAAATTTTTTGTTGAAATCCATTTATTAAACAAAATCAATAATTGGTCTAATGTCCATTTATCTAAAGTATTTAAAAAATTTTGATCCTTTATTCTCACAAATGAATCTAAAACATCATTAAAACTAGAATCATCTGATTTACTTGGATCAAAATAGATTTTTTGCTGATTTTTTTTATCTAATGAACTCAAAAAATTTGCTATATCTTCTATATTTTTCTTTAAAGAATCTACCTCTGCAAATTTCATAATTTCTCTATAACTTTTTGTATCTAAAAAAATTGAATTAATTAGTTCTAAAGTTATAGTATCCATAGAATATTATATGCCCTTTTGATATATAAACTTTAAGAAGTTTCATTAAAAGTTTTTTAAAATAAAAAAATAAAATTTACAATAGAAAAATAAAATATTTAATAATTAAAGATATAGTAAAATATTTTTTCAATATTGTAAATAAAAAAATAAAATTATAATAAAATATAATAATTTATAAAAATATATAATCAAAAAAATATATAAAAAATTAATAAAAAATTAAAATATTTAATAAATTTTTATAAAAAATTTCAATATTGAAAAATAATAAAAATTAGAAAAAATTTGTGCAAAAAAAAAATTAAAAAAACAAAAAAAATAAGAATAATTATCAAAAAATTGAACTAATATTTATACAAAAATAAAATAAAAATCAAAAGATTCTTTTTCTTACAAA
>JAVZBY010000005.1:0-3996 GCA_038874655.1 Candidatus Woesearchaeota archaeon
CAACTACATGTCCACCTATTGCTGCTGTTGGATCTCCAAAAAAGACATCTGGTTTTGCCATTACTTGATTTGTTACATAAACCAATAAGTTATAGGAATCAGCTAATTTTAATAAATCGTGCATATGTTTATTTAATTTTTGTTGTCTTTCTGCTAATGTTCCTCTACCAATAAATTCTGCTCTAAAGTGTGCTGTTAAAGAATCAACTATAACAACCTTTACATTTAATCCTTGCTTTGTTATTAATTCTGCAATTTTTTCTGCTAATAGCATTTGATGATCAGAGTTAAATGCCCTAGCTACTTTTATATTTGCTAAAACTTTATCAGGATCTAAATTATTACCTTTTGCAATCTCAATAATTCTTTCTGGTCTAAATGTATTTTCAGTGTCTATAAAAACAGCAACAGCAGTAGGATCATTTTTTTGACATTGCACTGCTAAGGAATGTGCTATTTGTGTTTTTCCAGAACCGAATTCGCCAAAACATTCTACTATTGCTCCTGTTTCAAAGCCGCCGCCTAACAAATTGTCTAAATTTTTAGAACCGGTTGATATTTTCAAAATATTTTGTCTTTTTTTTAGTATATCTGTTCCAGATTCAAACCCCATTTTTAATGCAGACCTTGCAGCATAAATTATTTTTTTTGCTGCTGCTTCTGTTATTTCTGCTGCTTCAACTAGTTCTCCTGGTGTGGCTACTGCTATTGCCATTAAATCTTCGTATCCTGCGTTTGACAATTTTTCTGCTGTAGCAGGCCCAACACCTGGCAAATCCATTACTGTTAAATCTTCTGTTTCCATATTATTGTTTTTTTGGGACATATCTTCACCTTCATTATCTTCATCTAGATAATTTTCATCTATAACAACAACTTGTTTATAATCATCTTTGTTTTTATTTTTCATAATTATCACCTTTTTATAAATTTATTTTTTTATTATTTTTTAAAATACTTTTATTATTTTATCTGAATAAAACTAATTTTCAAAAAATAAAAGAAAATTGAGAAATTCATTCCTCTGAATTTTCTTTTATTGCTAAATATTCATATGCTTTTTGCAAAACCAAAACAGCTCTTGGTAAATCATTAACTCTTAATGAGTTTGTTGTATTCCAATTTCCATCTTTTTGATAACTTCTTTCAAAAGAAACTGTTCTATATTCTATAATAGAACCGTTTTTTTCAGTTTGGTTTTTCCAAATTGTTGCACTTATAGAACCAATTCTAAATTTTTTTTCTGGTAATTTTGTTTCATTTTGTTTTTCAAACTTTTCATATTCTTTTTTGTATATTTCTTTTTGCATTTTTATACCTCCTTCCTTTTCGGTTTTTATTTCAAAGCTCCCTTCATTATGAGCTACATGGCTCCAGGAGCTGGAGGGCTTGTTCGAACAAGTTAAGAAAGGTAAAAGCAATCTTATTTAAATATCTCACAACAGAATGTCTAGTGTGTCTAGTGGTTAATTTTTAGAGATAAAGTAAATTGTCCAATGAAAAATTTTAAAAAACAATTTTTAAACCTCAAAAAGGATAATGCAAAAAAAGAAAGTAATATATTAAATTAGTATATATTTAATTATTTTATATATCTAATTCATCTAAATCTTTAATTTCCTCTAATAAATCTTCTTCAATATCTATTTCTGTATTTTTGCTCTTTAAATTACTATTATTATTTTCACTAACTATTTTTGCATGTTCTGAAATTTCTTTTTTTTCTTCTTTTTTATTATCTGTTTCATTTAATTGTGTTATTCTTCTTAATTCCTCTTCTGGATTTGGGTCAATAAAAACTAGATTTGGAATAAATTCTAATCTTTCAAACATTGTATTTTTATTTACTCTGCCAATCATTTTAACAAATCTGCCTATTAAATCGGTTTTTATCTCTTCAAAAGATGAATCTTTTTTAGATAATATTTCATCATCTGTCATTTTTAGAAGATTTTGTACTTGATTTCGCCATAATACTGCCCTTATTGTTTCTGTATTATCATCTAAAATCAAATTCAATACATAAGAATAATTAGGATTAACTTGATTATGTTCATCACAAATAAAACCTAATTCTGATGGCTTTAATCTTTTTCCGCATTCAGGACAAATTTCAAAGTATTTTGGCTCAAAAACATTAGTAATAATTGCAAAAATCTCTATGTTTTCATCGCCTTCTTTTAGTTCATTAAGCTTTTTTCTTATAACATTTTTTTCTTTTACTTCTATTGGTGTATCAATTAATACAATATTTGATTTATCTCCTAAATGAAGTTCTAATCTGCCATTATTTTCTCTTGAATAGGCATTTTCTATCCTTATTGAATCTTGTTCTTTTATTTTATTAAGCAAATCAGCTTTATCATTCCAAGCTACTACTCTAACAATACCTGTTTCATCTCCAACTAAAAAAGATGCAATTTTTCCTTTTCTATTATTTTTATCAAATTCTTTTTGTTCATAAATTTTAATTACTTTAGCTTCAATTTCTACATTGCGCATGCCACTTAAAATATTTTTTATTTGCAATTTACCAGAATCTTCATAAATTTTAACACCTAACTCATTAGCTAAAATATGTGCTGCTCCTTCCTCACTAATTAACCCTGATAATAAATCCATTTTATCTTTTATTTTTGTATTTATCTCTTTTTCTGATAAACCAGTTTTTTCTTTTATTTTTTCTTTTATCATTGATAATGGTATTTTATACATTTGAAACCCCCAACTAAGAATTAAAAAAGATTGTTTGTTTATAAAAATTGTTGTAATTAGTTTCATAGAATAATATAAACTAGTTTAAAAATATCTTAAAAAAATTTATAAATCATAAAACTTATATTTTTTTTATGAGTGAAGCTACAGATTGGTCAATAAGAGAAATGGGTGAATTATTATTAAGAGTAATTATTGTTTTAGCTTTAATAGCTGTATTTTTAAGTGTTGGAAAAATTTTGAATAAAAGTAAAGCAGTTGAAAATGAGATTAATGATTTAAATAGGTTAATTTCTGAAATAGAAGATTTACAAAAAAATGAAGAAATAAATATACCTATTTTGGGCAACGATTATAATATAAACATAGTTTCTATGAAAAAAGCACTAGAACTAAATCTTAATTGCAATTTAGATAAAGGAAAATATTGTGCATGTGTAAAAAAGAAAGATGTTATATTAGGATGTAAAGAAATTAAAAAAGATGTTGAGATTTTAACAAAAGATATAAATGTAAAATCTAATTATTTGAAATTGAGTTATAAAGATGGAATAAGTATTACTTAAATTTATAGATAAATTTTAGCATTTTTGATATGCGGTCCCTTTAACATCAATTGCTGGATTATTGCATTTATTTCTACAAAATGCTGTATCTATTAGTTGTGAATCACTACAACCATTATGTTTCATAATTTGTGCTACTTGAGTAGCTTTAAGCCAATTGTTTCCTACTTTAAAACAATAATATTGGCTTCCTGAATAATATTCTGCTCCCCATTCTGATTCTACTCTATTGGAGCATCTTCCTGCTTGTAAATTATGTGTTATTTCATGTACAAAAAGTTGTGCTAAATAACTTTGTGATGCTTTTTCTAATTTGTCTTTTTTACAATATATCCCAAATCCATGACAACCATTATGAACCCAACACCATGCATATTTACTAATATCTTCTGTACAATCAGTATATAGTGGTAAAGTTCCTCCTAACTTAGATTTTATATCGTTAAACAAATCTTTATAATATAAAGGTGTAGTTGATTTATATAAATAAGGTGTTTTTATTTCTTGTTCTATGTTATTTTTTACATATTCAACTTTTTCTAAGTTATTACTTGTCTTGGTTAAATCTTCAATTTGGTCATAACTAAATTTGTCATAATTGAAAGTCAAGAAATCTTTATTAAACAAAAGTGAGAATTTTAGATTTAAATTTTTTAATAAATATTTATTCTTTTCTTTATCAAAATAAGGATACTTTTGCCCTGTTTCATAACAA
>JAVZBY010000005.1:4008-6419 GCA_038874655.1 Candidatus Woesearchaeota archaeon
TATGTTCATCGTAATAAGAAGTTTTTTTTACACACTCTTTTCCATCATATATATCTCCTTTATCATAACATTCTTTTTCTTCAATATCAGAAGGACAGAAATCTAAATATAAATTTTTAATATTATTTTTTTTTATAATACTTAAAGCACATTCTCTAAAGGTTTTATCTGGATTTTTACATTTTAAAAGTTCATCATTAGATTGACAAAATTTTAAATCATTGTTTTCATCAAAACATACATTGTTTTTATTCTGAGACTTACAATCATACTGCAAATCAAATACACAATTATATGTTTCTTTTAATAGTTTTTCTGAAATAAAATCAAGAAGCTCTTCTATTTTATTAGTATTAAAATTAATTTCTGTTTTTATTATGTTATCTAAATAATAATAGCCATTTTTATTAATGATGTATTTTATTTCTGTTAGTTCATCTGTTTTTTGTGTTTTAGATTCTTCTTTTTTATTATCTTCTGAATTAGAGGTTTTTTGAGCAGTTGATATTGATTGTAAGGGAATATCATTTTTACATGCTTTTTGCTCTTCAAATTTTTTCGCATTTTCATATACTAAATCAACATAATTTTGAATTCTTGCTGCAATTGGACCATAACCATCATAGGGATTTGAATCATCAAAACCTGAATGAAAAATTTTGAAATTAATGCCTGATCTTTCTAAACATGTGTCCATATTATTATACTCATCCATACATTCCTTAAAAATATTAATATTTCCCCCACTTTTTTGAATCCATTGATCTCTAAATATTGGTGCATTACAACCCCAACCATTATAGGCTCTTATTGCTAATTCCCAACCTCTGTAAATTACTTTTTTTTCTGGAAGTAATCTATAATTTTTACAATAATATAGTTTTTCTGAATTTGGATTCATACAATTTAATGATTTACATTTATTTATTATTTCTAATATTCCTGCTTCAATATTGTCTTCAAAATTATATACATTTAATTTGTGTCCATCTTTAATACTAAAACCTCTATTATCTAAATTTCCTGTAATTTGCATTATTCCAACACCATTATCACCACTAACCTTCACATTTCCTTTTATGTCCCAATGCATTAATCTTGTTTCTGTTTGGGCAAATCCTAAAACAAAACTACTTGGAATTGGAATCCCTGTTTTTTCACGATATAATTGCGTTATTTCACAAATTTTTTCAATTACTTGATCTCTTGATAAAGGTTGTTCTGCATTTATATTAAATGATAATATTAATAAGAATATGATTGAGATTGTAATTAATTTCTTTTTTCTAAAAATGTAAATTAGAAGCACTATTAAAATAATCAAAAAGATAAATGCTAATAAAAAATAAATTTCTAGTTTTTGTTTTTCACTTTGTTTTTGAATACAAATTCCCTTTATACAACATCTATCTGTGTCTGAAACATTAATAAATGAACCTGTACATATTTGCTCTGATGAACAGATTCTACCAGAAAATAAATCACAGGTTTCAGGAACTTCATCTGGATAATGTTCATAAGAATAATTGCAAAAAGGACATTCACAATCGTAATCTAAATTATTACAATCTGGATCACATTTATTATCTAAACTTGTATCACAAAAGTTATCTTGTGTGCTTTTTTCACAATCTTCACATATTATATTGTTTTCTAATAAATTTTTATTGTTGTTTTCGCATATACCATTATAATTACAAAAGGTTAATTCTATTATATTGTTTTCAATTTGAATTTTATTATAGTTAGAATTAAAAGGAATTATATTTATTTGGTCATTATAAAAGGGAAATTGACTAACTACATTGTTATTTTCATCATAAATATAGATAATACTATCTGGCTCTTTATTAATTGCTCCAATATAATATAAATCTGTGTAAAACTCATTGTATTTAAATAAAGAAATGGAAAAATTTTCTATTATTGCTAAATAGAGTTGATTTGAAAATTCTAGTTCATCTGATTTTGGAATGTAATCATAATTATCTAATAAATCATGCAATAAAAAATTAGTTTCGTTTTGTTCATTATTATTTATTTGTGCATAAACCTTATTGTCTAAAATCAAAAGAAGGATAATAAAATTAATTAATAAGTTAATTGAAAACTTATTTATTTTTTTGATATTTATCTTTTTAGCACTTTGTTTTATATTTAAATGACATAAATGCAAGTTTAATTTTTTTAATATCATGCTTTTGCACCTTTATTATAAGTAATAACAACACCTGGACATGAACTATAGGATATAGAGGAAGGATAAATTTTATTTTGATATGTTTCTTTTGAGATAAGTAAATATTTTCCATATTTTCTTAAAGATGCATCTCCTTGAGATGGATAAGGATCATGCACTATTAGTTCATTATCAGCATAACCCACTACTAAAATAAAATGCCATGCTTTAC
>JAVZBY010000005.1:6429-64763 GCA_038874655.1 Candidatus Woesearchaeota archaeon
TTGCTGTTTCAGAATTATAAAGTGGCATATACACTAATAAAATAACAGGACTTCCTTGATTTATATAATTTTTTAAAGAATCAAAAGAAATATCTTTTGTGCAATATGAATTAATTGAATCATACTTATTTGCATGTTCTACTATTCTAACTGGGTTTGTATATGATCCTATAGAACTTACGCCAATCCAAAGTTTAAATAAATCATAATTTCTATTATGGAAACCATCTAAAGCCATTTTTAAAGTTGTTGGTCCACATGCAGCAGAACAAGCTACTATGCCAAAATCACACTGTGCATAAAAAGGAAGGTTTAATTTTTTATTTCCTGGAGGACATGGTAGATTACAACATATGTTAACATCACATTCAACTGAACTTTCACTAAAGTATTTTTTAACCAATTGTTTATTGCTTCCACAATAAGAGCAATAATTATTTTTATCAGTTTTTGTATTATCTGTGGATTTTATCTCTGAAAATTTATTGTTTTCTGTACTAGTTTGTGCATATAATTGTGTTTTATCTTTTAAAATATCAGATTCAAGTTTTAAATCTAAATCTGTGTTATCTCCACAAAAATTTCTATCAACTTCAAAATAATTATAAGCACTGTTAAAATTTAATCCTGTGTTTAAAGAATTACAATCTCCTTGTTCTATCATTATATAAGTTGTTGTCAATCCTGTGGATAATGCGCAGCATTTTCCTGTTATTGGTTTCATTAGTTCTGTTACTAATTTATTTTTTGTTTTTGCATAGATTATTAATTTTTGTTCTTTATTATTTGAATCCTCATTACTAATAAAATAAAAATCATATCCTGGATATGTTGCATTTAAAAAATAAAATGTTTTCTTTATATCTATCATTTTTATATTATTTAGAGATATTTTACAAGATTTAGTATTGATTAATTTATAACCAAAATATTCATCCTTACAATCAATATTAAAAGCATTTTCAAAGTTATTGAATAAATTATCATAGAAATTTTGTTTAATAGAGTTTTCAATATAAAAATTAAATTTTTCAGCTTTTTCGTATGTATTCATTATTTGATAGGATGTTGTGCCAATAACTTCATCAAAAGAATTATATTTTGTATATAATCTAACTATAATTGTAAAAATAACTATGATAATAATAATCATTAAAAAAACTGAATATTCTGTTGCTTTTTTTTTCATTTTACCTTAATGTGTCCTGATAATTAATCAATGTTATTATCAATCAAATAATTTTACATATAAATATTCGTTATTTACAGGAATTTTTGCATTAGCATCAAAATTTTTTATAAATTCAGATATTTTTTTACAATTTTCAGATTCATGAAATAATTTGGTTCCTATAGAAAATTTATAACAAATTTTCTCATCAAAAGCATCAAAAAATAGTTTGTTCAAATAATGTTTAGATTTTGTAAAATCATTTTCATAATAATCTTGTAAAAGTGTATCTGCAAAAGTGCCCTCTTCTGTTGGATATCTAAGAATATTTACTAAAATTAGATCATTGTGCAATTTATCTTGATTTTCATTTAGTTTAAATTCAGAGAGTTTTATAAAATTTAAAGATATTACAAATAAAACTATAAAAATGAATATAATAAAAAAGGATATTAAATCAGCTTCAAGGTATGCATTTTTTTTCATTTTTTTGATTTATAGTGTGTATTTTTTAATTTATTAAAACAATTATTTATTTATACTATTTTTTCCATACCACTTCAATAAATAGTTTTGCAGGGATTAATAATTCATTTTTCTTTAAAAAGATAAGATAATTATTTGAATAGGAATCATATTTGTTTGAAAATGTTAAAAATTTGGCGTCTTCATAAAATTCTTTATTAAAAAATAATTCTTTTTCTAAGGGATTATTATTTTCATTATATCTTATAACAACTTTAAAACCGACTTCTTGTTTTAATGCCAAAGACTCTGTACTTTGTTGATTGCTTTTAGAAAAACATTTATCAAGACTTTCTTGATTTATTTTGCTAAAATCAAAAACACCAGGATTATTAATAATGCCATCATTATAAACAAAACAATCATTACTATATAATAACCTAGTTGCAATTGTAAAAAATCTTGCTTTTTTTATATCAAGATTTTCTTTTATAATGTTATTTAATAAATAAACTATTATTGAAATTATTAATAATGTTATAATTACCCTAACAAACCATAAAACCCATGTGCCTGTTTCAGCTTTTTTTGCAAATTTTTTCGAAATGATTAGTTTCATTTTTAAATTTTTTATTTGAATTATTTTATCTAGGATATATATTATTTATTTTCTAATGCTTTCTCTCTTAGATTATAATAATTTATTTTTTTATTTGTCTTTATAATTGCCAATTGTATAGGAATTACTTTTTCATTTTTAGTTGTTTTTTCTATTATTGGATTAAGTTCTGTTTCACTTATTTTAATAGAAGGATTACCTAAGAAAAAAGAATCTAATTTTGCTTGGTCTTTTTTTATTTGTAATTTATTTTCATTAAAAATTAAATTATAATCTTGCAATTCTTTATCATAAAAAAAAACAATATCATTATTGCTGCTTAATATAGCTTCATTTATTAAAGATAAATCTGTGGCTATATAGTTTCTTTCAAAGTAATCTGAACTAGTTATCATTAAAACAAAAGCCATTAAAGGAACAAATATTACAAAAAAAGCTATAAATAGATTTATTATTTTTTCCCATAACATTGAAAAAGCATCATGTGATGCTTTTTTTGATTTAAAAATTTTGAATGGCATATTCATAAAAATTTAATGAATCACCCCTATATAAAATTATTTATATTTTGTAAGATAATTCATAAATGAGCATAAAAAAAGATCTATAATAAAAAAATTTACTTATTTTTTAGATATTTATTTTAATATTGTTTTGTAAAAGACATTTTAGATTAGAAAAATATATTAATCAAATATGTAAATATATTTATATCAAACTATATTTGATATTAAATAAAGTAAAAAAATCTATATCAATTATTAAATAAAAAATGAAAAAAAATAAAAAATCTGAAATCAGTTCTATTTTAAAGATAATCGGAATTATTATATTAGGTGTTATCTTTTTGATTATATTAAGTTTAATTTTTAAAGAAAAATTAAATCAACTTTTAATAGATACTTTAAAATGATAATTAATAATGTCATAATAAAAAAATATAATAAATATTTTTTAATTATATGGGTTTGCACAAACAAAATAAAAAAATGAAAATTATGAAAAATGAACAAAAAAAAGGTGCATTAGTAATTAGTGAAGTAATTGGTGCAATATTGGTAATTGCTGTATTCCTAATATTGTTCATAACAACCGGACTTTATAAGATAATCTTAGGTGAATCAGGAAAAGATTTAATGTGCGAAGGAAGTTTTATAGCAAGTGCATTAACAAGGCCTTTTTTAAATTATGGTAATTCTGTTATAGATCCAAATTGCGCTGTGAATAAAATTACTGTTGTTAATAATAAAAAAGATAATATAGAAAATCAATATGTATTACAACAAGATTATAGAAGTACAATATTAGCACAAAGTTTAGATACATATGAAAGAGTAAAAAATTGGAATAAAAACCAAGAAATTCCAGAAGAAACAAAATTTAGTTATTTTGAGGATTATTCAAGAGAAATTTTTAGTAATGGTGAAAAAATAACCTTAGATAACCCAACTATAGAACAAAAAGAATATGTTAGAGGAAGATATAATTTAGATAGATTATTTGCTGAGGAAATGAAAAGATGCTGGAATATTGTTGGACAAGGAGAATTGCCTTTATTTGACAATTGGTTTACTTTTGTTGATTGTGATAAAAATCAAAATGGAATACAAAATTGTGAAAATATAGAGAAATGGATTTCTGCAATAAAGAATGGTAAAATAAAACCAACTGCTACTTTTTGTGTTTTATGCGCAAGAATAAAGTTTGATGATGAAATAAATAATAAATTTAGTGGAGTTGATAATGGTTATTATAGCTCTGTTGCAAGATGGATGGGGAATCATCCAATAAGAAATGATAAAAAAGAAAGTTATTATGATTATGTATATAATACTGATAAAATGAGTTCATTTGCTGAGATGTTTTTTCCAAAATATAGAACGGATAGAGCATATGCTGTTGTTTTCATGAGGATAAATGACCATGGAGGGATAAATTTTTTTAAAACTTTAGCTGGATTAAATAAATATAAAAATAGTGATGTTTATTATGCTAATATAATTAAGTTGATACCATATGAAGATATATCAAAAGAGTGTGATTATCTTGTCGCATCTGAAGTATAAAAATATTAATAAAAATTTAAAAAAAAAAATTAAAAAAAATGCAGAAATAAGTATTGAAACTGCAGCAATTTTAATTATTGCATTAGCATTAGTTGTGGCTGTATTATTAATTGTTTTTAGAAATAAGTTAGTAATGGAAAAATTGCTTTATCTTTTTAGAGGATTAAGATGAAAAAAGCAATTATGCTTTCAAGTGTGATTGTTTTAATTATATCA
Source organism: Candidatus Woesearchaeota archaeon (assembly GCA_038874655.1). Classification (GTDB taxonomy): domain Archaea; phylum Nanobdellota; class Nanobdellia; order Woesearchaeales; family GW2011-AR15; genus JAAXVZ01. Next base: position 10,967 of record JAVZBY010000005.1, read on the forward strand.
GTTATAGTAATTTTAGTTGCTTTAAATGGTATTTTAGTCTTAACAAAAGTTGGTGAAGAAGCAAGAGAATTAATTTTTCCTGAAGAAAGTGAATTCTCACCAACTATTTTTGCTCCGAAAAATGTTCAAGAAATAAATGTTGAAAATTCTGTCAAAGCACTTATATGTAGTATTAATGCAATTACTTATTTAGACAAAAATAATATTACTGATGAAAAAAAATTTAACGATATTTATAAAGATAAGGAATTTTGGAAAAAAGCGTGTGGAGATATAAAACCCTCTTATTATACAAAAGAAATGGAAGATAATGAGGAAAATGAAGATGTAGAAAAAAATAGAAATACTGGGAAATTATGTACAGAGAAGTTAGGTGTTTGCCTAAGTAAAGATGAAAAGGATAAGCAATATTATGTCAATAAAGCACTAGAAGAAAATTTATTATATTATAAGCCTGCTGAATATAACCCCAATAATAAAGATACTTGCCCAGAAGAAAAACCTTATTGTAGATTAGTTTGTGATCAAGGAGGTTATTTTAAAATAGGCGGCTCTTGTAATCCAGGGAAAAAAGAATGTGCAGGAATTGGTAATGATATGGCTAGTTATTGTTTAGCAACAGGAGTATGGTGTCAAAGAGATTGTTCACCTGGATTTTTACAAACAGGAAAATGCTCCGAAGATAAAAATATTGTATATTGCGAAGATAGTAAAAAAGATATTACTGAGGATTTAAAAATTATTGCTAAACAGGTTGAAGCTTTAGAAGGAATTGATTGTACAGAAGGGAAAGTTTATGGTAGTAGTTGTGTCAAGTGTGCTTATGATATTAATCCGCCATATTTTAAGTGTTATGTTAATAATTTTAATTTACCTCAAGAATTTAACAATGAAAAAGGTTTTTTTGATAAATGGATAGCTGGTTTTGGTGATCCTAAGTATTTAATTTATTATGAGGCATTTCCTGATGGAGAGGATCAATATTGGAAAGCGGATTATGGAACATTAAGTCCTATTGCATTGTATAGCGGAGCTATTTCTGCAGTACTTTTGCCAGTTAATCCAAATATAATAAGTAAGGCTATTGCAAAGGCTCCTCTTAGTGAAATTATGGAAGAAACTTTTGCAGGTGGAATTATAAAAAGCATATCCAAACAAAGTAGTAGAATAAAAAATAGATTATTTTTAGCACAATTTCAAAACAAAGAATTAGTATATAAAATAGAGATGATTCAAGAAGCTGCTGAAAAATTTGGAGGAAAATTAAATCCTTTTAAAGAATTTGGTGAGATAGATACAAGTCAGTTTATTCCTATATATAAAAAATATATTGATAATACAGGGAAATTAACCAATGAAGAAGATTTATTTATAGAGTTAAGTGAAGAAATAAATAGACAATGGTCAAAAAAATATGCTGGAACTTTAACAAAAAGAGAATTAGAACTACAAGCAGATGAATATGCAAGTATTTTAGTAGAAGATTTAATAAAACCTACTTTAAATAGTAAAATTGATGTTGCTGCTGCAAGAATTGCTAGAAACTTTGAAATTCCATTAACTCATTTCTTTGGAAAAGGTGAACTAAGTGAAGAAGCATTAGATACTTTTTTAAACACAGGTGTAAAAAGAGGTGAAGATTTAAATTATATTATAAATAGTGGTTTATTAAAAAAGGATTTTGATCTTCAAGGTTATCTAAAAAAAGTAAATGATGCATTGGATAAAAATTTAGATCCTGATCTAAGATTTGGGAATGAGATAAAGATTATTTTAGAAAATTTAGAAAAAAGAAACAAATTAGATGTTTATGGGAATCTAATATTTACAAAAACACCTTTAGGGATTCTAACTGATCAAGTCCAAATAAAAAATAAATTAATAAAAATAGGACTGAGTGCATTTAATACAGAACATAGAGCTTTTACACTAATTTTAATTAGTTGGTTAGGTGATTTAATTGATAGTGAAAATCAAAAATTATTGCCGCATGGTGTTAATAAAATTGTCTTAAAGACACCCAATATGTTTGGTTATGGTTATGAATATGATTTAAAAAATGCTAATCCTTATACCATAATTATTAGAACAAAAGGAAAAGATAATGATGCTTTTAAAAGAATGTATTTTGCAAGTCCATGTAAAGCAGATTTAGAAGTTTCTAAAGTTGAATTTCATCAAATTTTAACAAGTAATTCTTTTTGGCAATCTGATTTAGGGTATAATAATATTAAAAATTATGATATCTATAATTTTGGTTCTGGAGATACTTTAGTTAAAAAAAACACATTAGGTTATAAAAAAATAGAATATAATTTTAAATTAGAAGAAAAGGTAAATGATGTTAGTAATTATAGGGATGCATTGCAAAAATTAAAAGAAATAGATTCCAGTTTTAATGAGAATACAAAATTAAGTTCTATTTTTAGTTATGCAGAAAAAAAATTAAATGAGGGAGATATTGAAAAAGCATTAAAAGCATATGTTATTTTAGCAAAATATTATCCTTTATATTCTATGGATGAGGATGTCAAAATTTATGAAAAGATAGATAAAATATTGACTGAGCCAAATTTATTTTTAAAAATAGAAAAAGATAAATTAAAAGAAATTGCATTTGAAGAATTAAATACATTACAAGAAAGAGGAGAATTTTTTTATAAATATATGAATGATGAAAATTGTAAATCTGTTAATAATTATATAAAAAATAATTGTGATGAACAACTTGATAATTTAGAATTTAGTGGTATGTTTGTTGATTCTCCATATATAAAATATCTAATGAATAATTTTAAAAATGAATATATTACCGAATTTTGGAATTATTATCTTGCTTCAGAAGAAAAAACAATAAATTATCTAACCAATAAGTATAAAGCCTCACTTTTGTACATAAATAACCCTTATAATTATCAAAACAAAAATGATGAAGAAAAAGAAATATGGAAAGAATATTATTCTGACTATCCAAGTCTTATGCTTAAAGACTATGGTAATTTTAAAAGTGGAAAAATATTAATTCCTACTCACATAAAATATAAAATAAAATTATTAGATGGTAAAAAAATTCCAGAATATCCTAATTTTATATCATTTTCTAAATTTTATTTACCCATTTATGTAAAATATAAGGAAGATATAAACTTCAAAGATGATAGTGATATTGAATTATTTGAAAAAAAAGAGTATTATGAAGACAAAGCAATTGAGACAGAAAAAGAATATTTTTTTGAAAAAGATGATTTAATTAAATGGATTAGTATTAGTCAAGAGATTCAAAGGAGAGGATTGGTTGATGCATCTTTTGCTGTTAAAATTGTTGATAACCTTGAATTAAAAGATGACACCAAAGAAGTATCTTTAAGTTCTTGGGGAATAGAAATAAATGCACACCTACACAAAATAAAAGAACCAAACTATTGTTATCAATCTTATGATCCAACTTTAGCAAATATAATTGGTAGTGTTTCTTTAGTTTCTATGTTTGTAGATGATGTTGCTGGAAGTTTGGCTGCATTTGGTTGTGCTAGCACAGGTGTTGGTGCTACAGCAACAACTGTTTGTTATAAAGGAGCTGCTGCATTAACAAATTATGCTAGTGCAAAAGGTGTTGAAGCATTACAAAAATTAAGAAAATGGCCTAGTCGTGGGGACATTTGAGTATATTATAAAAAATTTAAAATCACAAAAATCTAATAAAAATAGAATGACTATAATCATTATTTTCTATATCTTCTTTTGTAATTTTTCCTACAAAAATAGAGCTTAAATGAATTTTATAATTATTCATAAATCTTTCAGGATCATCTATGATTTTTTCCATATAAATCCCTTTTTGAATCTCATTTTTTTCATTGAAAGAAAACTTTTTTACATATTGATAATTTTTACCCCATATTATATTAGTGTCTGGAATTTGTTTTTTCCAATCTTCATCTAAAAAAATATAAACAACTAAATCTTCGTTTTCTTTTTTCTCAAAAATATATGCATCTGGGATATTATCTTTTTTTAATTGCTCTGAAAATCTTATTTTTATTTGGTTGTTTTCTTCGTAAAAACTTTTAAAAGGTTTCCCTAAATAAATACCACTATGTATAAAAACAGTGTCTAAATCAAAAGTTTGTTGACCTATATAATTTTGATAAGAAAGCTTATCTGTTGCTTTATAAACACTAATATTATTTTTTATAATCCAATTTTTTGGATTATTTTTTGAATTTAAATTATATGCTGTGAAAAAGATAATAAATATTATTATAATAGATATAAGTAATAAAAGAATAATTTTATTTTTACCTGAAATAAAATTTTTAAATTCCATAACAATTAAATAGAAGATTAGTTTTATATAATTTTCTAAAAAACAAAAAAATTATAAATCAATTATATAATAGAGTTATATACTTATTTACTTTATTGACTTTTTGATACAACTATTTAAGGTGATATGATGAAAGAATTTTATGCTGAAAAAAAAGAAGATATTCTAAAGTTTCTAAAAACTAATGAAAATGGTCTAAGTGAAGATGAAGCTAAAGAAAGATTAAAGAAAAATGGTTTTAATGAATTAGAGGAATTAAATAAAACTTCCATCTTAAAAATGTTTCTTGATCAATTTGCAAATTGGTTGGTGATGTTATTAGTTATAGCAGGTTTTATTTCTTTATTTGTCGGTGAACTAAAAGAATCTATTGCTATTTTTGTGATTATCATGCTTAACACTATATTAGGTTTTATACAGGAATATAACACCGATAAATCAATAAAAGCATTAGAAAAGATGACTGCACCAACTGCAAAAGTAATACGAGATGGAAAAGAAAAAATTATACCTGCAAAAGAGGTTGTTATAGGGGATATTGTTTTATTAGAATCTGGTGATGTAGTACCTGCAGATATTAGGTTAATTGAATCTTATGAAATGAGAGTAGATCAATCTATTCTAACAGGTGAAAGTGTTCCAGCATCAAAAAAAGTTTGCTTATTAAAAAAAGGAACAGCTATTGATAAAATTGATAATATGGTTTTTAGTGGCACTATTGTAATTTCTGGAAAAGCAAAGGGTATTGTAGTTTCAACTGGAATGAATACAGAATTAGGAAAAATTGCAGAAACAATACAAAAAACAAGTGAAACTGAAACTCCTTTACAAAAAAAATTTGAAATTTTATCAAAACAAATAGGTATTATTAGCTTAGTTTTAGTTGGTATTGTTTTCTTTTTAGGTTTAAGTGAAAAAATAGCATTAGCAGAGATTCTAATAACATCTTTAACATTAATAGTATCTACTGTTCCAAATTCATTGCCTTTAGTTGTAACTTTAGGTTTAACACTTGGCTCACAAAGATTAGCCAAACAAAATATGTTGATTAAAAGACTACCTGCTGCAGAAAGTTTAGGTTCTGTAACATATATTTGTACTGATAAAACAGGAACATTGACAAAAAACGAGATAACTGTAACTAATATTTTCTTAAATAATAAAGAGATTAAAGTAACTGGCTCTGGATATAAGCCAGAGGGTGATTTTTTAGTTGAGGACAAAAAAGTAGATACAAAAGAATTTGAGTTATTATTAAAAATTGGGTTTTTTTGCAATAATGCTAAACTAATTAAAGAAAATAATATTTATAAAATTAGAGGAGATCCTACTGAAGGTTCTTTAATAGTATTAGCAGAGAAAAGTAAATTAGTAAATTCATTTAAAGAACAATATGAAGTAAAAAAAGAATTTTCTTTTGACTCTGATAGAAAAAGAATGAGTGTTATTGTTTATAACAAAAAAGAAAAACAAGAATACTCTTTTGTAAAAGGTGCAGCGGATATTTTATTAAAATTGTCTGATAAAATTTACGATAATGGAAAAGAAAGAAAAATTAGTGAAGAAGACAAAAAGATCTTTGATGAAAAAATAAAATATTATGCTAGAAATTCCTTGAGAGTTTTAGGAATTGCTTATAAGAAATATAAAGAAAATGAGAATCCTGAAAACAATTTGACCTTTGTGGGTATTGTAGGAATGATTGATCCTGCTAGAGAAGAAGTTAAAGATGCTATCTTAAAATGTAAAACTGCTGGAATAAAAGTTATGATGATAACAGGTGATCATCCATTAACAGCAGAAGCTATTGGAAAAAATATTGGATTAATTGAAAAAGGAGATATTGTAATGACGGGTGAAGAACTTGAAAAATTATCAGAAAAAGAATTATTAGAAAAGATTGAAAAAATAAGAGTTGTTGCAAGAGCAATGCCTATACAAAAACTAAGAATAGTAGAAATATTGCAAAAAAAAGGACATATTGTTGCTATGACTGGAGATGGTGTCAATGATGCACCAGCATTGAAAAAAGCAGATATTGGAATAGCTATGGGTATTACTGGAACAGATGTTTCAAAATCTGTTGCTAAAACAATTTTAGTAGATGATAATTTTGCAACAATAGTTAATGCTATAGAAACTGGAAGAAATATTTATGATTCTTTAATTAGAAGTGCTAGATTTTTCTTATCATGTAATAGTGGAGAAATATTTACAGTTATTATATCTTTAATGTTGTATTTTCCATTACCATTAACACCACTTCAAATTTTAATAATGAATTTATTAACTGATAATTTTCCAGCAATCGGATTAGGTTTTGAAAAAGCAGAAGATAACATAATGACAAGAAAACCTAGAGATCCAAAAGAAAAACCATTGTCTAATAAAATGCTTTTGTCTATATTATTTTTTGGTATCATAATGGCAATTGGAACTATTTTTTTATTTAGTTTATATAAGGACACTGATTTAAATAAATCAAGAACAGTTGCATTTACTACATTAGTTATGTTCCAAATGTGGGCTGTAATTAGTAGCAGAACATTAAGCCCAGATATCAAACATTTAAATTTATTTACAAACAAATGGCTTTTAGGAGGAATTGTTCTAGCTGTTTTATTTCATATAGGTGTTATTTACATTCCTTTTTTACAAAATATATTTAAGACTGTTCCATTAAGTTTTACAGAATGGCTAATAATCTTAGCAGTTTCAAGCACGGGCTTTATCATAATGGAAATTAGTAAATTTTTTACAAAACCTAATTAATTTTTATTTTTTATTTAAAAAAATATATAAATACTAATTTTAATACTTATATTGATGAAAAAAATTTTGTATAATAAAAAAGGAATTGAAATTTCTCCTATGAGTTTAGCAGTAGCTATAGTTTTATTATTAATTGTAATGGTAATATTATTATTTATATTTGGTAAATCAAGTAATAACTTTTTCACATTTATAACTGATATTTTTAAACAAACTAAAGGGGAAAAATGTGTAAGTCCTTTTTTACAGAGATATTGTAATGAATGTCCTAGTGGAGATTATGCTAAAAAGGATGTCATAAATCCACCTAAAGATGGGTGGAGTGATTGCAATGGTGAATGTATAGAATGTGTGTATAACAAAATTTAAGATTATAGAGTTAGATTTATAAATTAATTTTAATTTTAGAATATAAAAATTTGTCAGTTTTAAAATTTATAATCTTTAAAACATAGGAGGGGGCAAAATGAAATTAGTTTTGGCTGATTCAAAAGCACTAAAAGATAGTGTTTCAATTATTTCTGATTTAGTAAGTGAAGCAAGATTTCATATTACAAAAACATCTATTGATTTAATTGCTATGGATGCTGCAAATGTTGCTATGGTTATTTTTAAATTACTTAACACTAGTTTTACAGAATATATTGTTGAAAAAGACATAAAAATTGCATTAAATTTGAATAATTTAAAAGATGTTTTGAAAAGAGCTGGCTCTAATGATGTCGTTGAAATGGAAGTTGTTGATAATAAATTCAAGATTGTTTTGAGATCAATTACAACAAGAACATTTTATCTGCCAATACTTGATATGGATGAAAAAGAACAAAAAGAACCTTCTTTGAATTTTCCATTGACTATAAAATTAAATCCTAGTTCTTTAAATGATGCTATAGAAGACGCTTCAAGTATAAAGGCAGAATCAATTAAATTTATATGTGATAAAAAGAAATTTTCCCTACATGCTGAAAGTGATTTATCACAAGTAAAAATTGAGATTCCTGCTGACGAAAACACAATAATAACAAAAGACGGTGATGATGTAGTAAAGGCAAAGTTTTCAATTGAATACTTAAAGAAAATGATACAAGGAAGTAAAGTAGCTAATGAGTTAATAGTTAGATTCAACAATGATTATCCCTTAAGATTAGAGTATAGAGCAACTGATAAATTGATGTTAAGTTTTATATTGGCTCCAAGAGTGGATAATGACTAACAAAAATACAAATAAGTCCTTTCCAAAAAAATAAATAAATTTACTTTTCCAAACTCAAGCAAATTTATCTTTTTCAGCAAAAAAAAACTTTATTCAAAACTTTTTTTTAAAGTTAATGCTTGATATTTTTCTGGTTTCTTTAAATCATTAAGATATTTTGAGATACTTATTATTGCTAAAGCATCATATTGCTCTATGATTACAATATATCCTGAAATTAACCTTTCTCTTCTATTTTTATATACTATTAAATAAAAATCACTACTATCCTTTAAAGAATCCATATTATCTTTAATTATAACTCATTTTGATATATTTAAATTATTTTTTTGTAAGAATATTTTAACTCTTTTTTTAATGCATCCTAATTGTATTTTCAAAAATTAAGATTTTTACAATTGAATTATGCTTATGTGAAGATAGAATCTTAATTTTCTTTTCAATAGTTTCAATTAATTCTCTCCCCCTATTGATTTTTAATAATAGTAATCTAATAAACATATATAATACCTTATAAGATGCTAAATGCAAAACTTTTTATATAGAATTAGTATAATTTAATAATTATTATGAGAAAAATGTGATATAATGAAAAAAACATTTTTTTTAATCCTATTCATTTTATGTGCTTCATATATTAATGCATACGACTTTAAACTAATTCCTAAAATAATTAAAAGCCAAAGTCATCCTGGATATTATTCAAAAATACCCTTAGGTGAAATGGTCGTAAAAGATGGAAAATTAGATTTTTATGTTCAAAAAGGATATGATTACATAAGTTTTGAAGGAGACTATAACGAAAAAAAGGGAGAACTAAAAGGGATTTTAAAAGTTGCAACAGAATATTCTGAAAATAAAGCTTACATATTTTATTGTGAGTTTTCTGCTATAATTCAAAAAGATAAAAAAACAACAGAATTTGTTTTTGATGGATCATCTGTTGAAAAATGTAATTCAAGAATTGTTTTTGATATACAAAAAAATAGTATGAGCCAAAAAGATTTGTGGTGGCCAGATAATTTAGTTTTTGAAGTAGTAGAAATTGAGGGATTAGAAGATTCTGGAATAAGGTTTTCAGATATCTCAGGTGAAGTTGAAATTCTTTTGCCTACAGGTTATAACGAAGATGGAGAGCCCTTATTTGAAGATGAAGAAGGTTGGAATCATGCTAAACTAGATATGAAATTGCCATATGGAGCAAAAATAAGATTAAAAGAAAGAAGCTCTATAATCCTATCTTTACCAACTAGCGAACCCTATGAAATGAGAACACCTGAAAATTTATATCCTTATGATGAAACAATTGTAATGCTTCCTTTAAAGCAAAAAAAGGAAAGTATATTAAAGCTAATGTCTGGTCAGCTTTATAATAATGTTAAAAAAATAATAAAAGATGGAACAATGGATATAGAACTTGGGCAGGCTGTGGCAGGAATTAAAGGAACAACTTTTATTTTAGAAGAAGACGGAAAAAAATCAACTATAAAAGTAATAGAAGGAGAAGTTGAATTCAGAAGCAAAATGAATAATCAGAAAGAATTTATAAAACAAGGGGAAATGATTACAGCAAATGAAAAAGGATTAAATGAAAAAACAACTTTTTCAATAGAAGAAGAATCTAAAAAATGGAATTATCATAAGGGGATTTCACCTGTTTTTATCATCTTATCTATGGTTGTATTAGTTTTTATAATTGGTTTTTTATTTATAGGTAAAGTCAAAGTTGCAAAAAATAAGAGACATAATTAAATATATTTTTCATAAAAAAATTATTAAGAAATTTTTGTGAAAAAGGAATTATGTGCTTAAAATTTTATTGGGAAAAGCATTATGTTGAACTTTCTAGAGATGAAATAACAATAATAGGAAAAGGACAATGATTAATAATTCCTAATTATAAATTAAAAAATTTTAAAGAGTTTATGCATTTAATTGATTATAATGAAAAAAATTTAAAAATAAAAATAAATATTTAAATCCATAAATATTTTTTCTAAATATGACAAATAAGATAGCAAAATTAGATATTCTAAAAGCTTTAGCAGATGAAACAAGATTAAAGATAATTGAAGCATTGAAAGATAAAGAGATGTGCGCTTGTGAATTAGTGCCTTTAGCAAAAAAAAGCCAACCCAATGTTTCTCTACATTTAAAAAAACTTGAGGAAAATGGCATATTAAAATCAAGAAAAGAAGGAACAAAAGTTATTTATTCTATAAAAGATAAAAGAGTTTTGAAGATATTAAATGCACTTGAATAATTTTTTATTTTAATCTTCTTATAAAAAAGATAAATATTTAAATATACAAATATTTATAAAAATAAATATTTAAAAAAACATAAATATTATACCTAAATAAAAATTAAAAAATAATAAAAAAGTGAAATTATGATTAAATTTATAAAAAAAGTTAAAGAATTTTTTAATAACAATTGGGTTTTGTTTTTGTTGTTTTTTTCTTATTTGATTGTTTTTTTAGGCCAAAAACAAATTGGAAGTTTTTTAGCACAAGAAGATATACAAAAAATAATTGGTCAAGGAATTTATAATGGCTGGCTCTCTCTTGTTGATTATTTGTCTGCTCATGTTTTAATGTGCTTAATTCCTGCTTTTTTTATTGCTGGTGCAATAAACAGCTTAATTGGCACAAATACTATTCTAAAATATTTAAGTGGAAAAACAAAAAAACACCTTGCCTATATAATTGCTGGAGTTGGCGGTTTTTTCTTAGAAGTTTGTTCCTGTACAATTTTACCTTTGTTTGCAGGAATCTGGAAAAAAGGTGCTGGTTTAGGAATTGCTGTTACTTTGCTTTATGCAGGGCCCTCTAATAATGTTGTTACTTTGATGATGACAGGTCAAAGAATAGGTTGGCAATTTGCCTTTTTCAGATTATTGTTTTCAATAAGCTTTGCTATTTTAATTGGCTTAATAATGGACTTTCTTTTTAGAAATGAAAAGCACGAAAAAACAGATTTAATTATTTCTGAATCAAAATTGTCTCTAAAAGGCATTAAATCTAAAATTTTTTGGGTTTTGCTTTTTAGCATTTTAATTATAGGAACTGCTCCAATTCCAAATAATATAAAAACATATTCTGTTTTAGGATTGACTTTATTTGAAATAATATTAGCTTTTAAATGGCTTACAAGAGAAGAAAGAAATGCTTGGTGGCAAGAAACAATAAAGTTTACCTCAGATATAATCCCTTTGTTATTATTTGGTGTTTTTTTGGCAGGAATGTTTACTCATTTTATTCCAAAAGAGGAATTTCAAAAAATTGCAGGACAAAATACAATTACATCAAATTTAATTGCTGTTGCTTTTGGTGCAATTGCTTATTTTCCTGCATTAGTGGAAGTTCCTATTGCAGAAAATTTTATGAAGCTAGGAATGAATAAAGGGCCATTAATGGCTTATATGCTTGCTGATCCTGTATTGTCATTGCAAGGGCTATTGATAATTTCAAAAATGATTGGAAAAAAGAAAACTTTTATTTACTTAATGCTAATTGTAATTTTAACAACAAGTGCTGGATATTTATATGGTTTATTTGGCTGATAAAAATGGGTTTAATAAAATCAATTAAAGAATTTTTATCTGAAAAATTTAATTTGTATTTAGTTTTATTTTTAATTTTATTAGGCACAATTGCTTATTTTAAAGATTTTGATTTATCTAAAAAATCTGTTTCAGAAGAAATTGAAATTCATTTTTTTTATTTACCAACATGTCCTCATTGCAATGAACAAAAACCCATTTATTATGCAATAAAAGAAGAGTTTAATCAATTAGAGAACAAAAATATAAAATTTTTTGAGCATGATGCATCTACTTCAGAAGGAAGTTCTTTATTTTATAAAATGGCTTCTGAGGCAGGTTTAGATACAAAAAGATTAGCTGTTCCTACGATTTTTGTAAACAATAGGTTTGGAAAAAATGCTTTGATTGGTGTTCAGTCAAAAGAGAATTTATTAAATGCAATAAACCAATGTGTAAATCAATGCAAAAATGAGCAATATCAAAATAAGCCAAGCCAGAATTTAACAGATGAAAATTCAATAAAAAATTTTGATCTGCCTTTTTTAGGAAAAACAGACTTAACGAAATATAGTTTATTAAGCCTTTCAATAATTTTAGGATTAATTGATGGTTTTAATCCTTGTGCGATGTGGGTTCTAGTTTATTTAATTGGGATTTTAATTGGCTTAAATGATAAAAAGAAGATTTGGATTATTGTTGGAAGTTTTGTTTTTGCTTCTGGTGTTTTATATTTCTTATTTATGACTGCATGGCTCAATGTTTTTTTGCTTTTAGGATATATGAAATTAATTACAATAATTATTGGAATGATTGCATTAGGTGGAGGTATTTTAAGTTTAAAAGAATATATTACAACAAAAGGAGAATTAGTTTGTAAAGTTGGTGATGTTAATGATCATAAAAAAACAATGAAAAAAATAGATAAAATCGCTTTACAGCCTATAACTATTGGAGTAGTTATCTCAATTATAGGTTTGGCTTTTGTTGTTAATTCTGTTGAATTTATGTGCTCTGCTGCAATTCCTGCTGTTTTTACACAAATTTTGGCTTTAAGCAATATCTCAACTTTAATGAATTATTTGTATATAGCAATTTACACATTTTTCTTTATGTTAGATGATTTAGTAGTTTTTGGAATGGCTGCTTTTGCTGTAAACAATAGTTTTGGAGATAAATATGCTAAATATTGCAAATTAATTGGTGGAATTATCATGACTGTTTTGGGTTTTATTTTATTATTTGCACCACAATTATTAAGATAATTTTAAAATTAAAATAACAAAAAATTAATTAGAATTTGGGTGAAAACATGAACATAAAAGTTATAGGAAGCGGTTGCCCTACTTGTAAAAAGTTGTATGAAAAAGTTAAAAAAATTAATGAAGAAAAAAAATTAGGGGCTGAAATTGAATATATAACGGACTTCAATGAGTTGATAAAAAGAGGAATAATGGGAAGTCCTGCTTTATTAATAAATGAAAAGGTTGTTTGTGTAGGTATGCCTAGTGATGAAAAACTTAATAAATTATTAAATAATTCTTAAAAAATAATATTAATCCTAAGATTTAGTTAATACTAATGTTAGGCAATGAAGTCTGCCTTCCTTATGGAAAACTGCTTCAGCTGATGACTTCTTATATGAAAAAATTGAATTAAAAAGGATTGTAAATAAAAAACCAGTATAAAATAAAATGGAAAATCCAATAACCTTTCCTTTTATGATATTTGCTGGAATAATTGTTTTTATGTTTGTTTTTTTAGAGACGTATAGACATTTTCCTAAAATGGAAAAACAAAAAAGAATTGAATATTCATTAAGTATAGCAATAATAATGGCTTTGGCAATAATGGCTATCTTATATTTTGCTTTAAATTATTTTATGGCGATTATATTAAATAGCAAATAAAAAAATTTCAATATTAATAATAAAATATACATAATCAAAAAAAATGAATAAAAAAGCAAAACAAAAAAATGATCTTGAAAGAGAGTATTTATTAGATTTTTTAATGAAAAGCAATAGCCTAAAAGAATTGTTAGAAATTTTGTCAAATATATGCAAAAATTTAGATTTAAGTTATTTAAATCCTAAGTTAAAGCATTTTAGATATTTTCAGTTTACTTTTTTCGGCTTAATGGCAAAATCAAAAACCTTGATTGAGCTTATGATATATAGAGCAGATTTTTTAAAAAATAAAATAGATGAATTTAACGAAATTTATTTTGAATTAATAAAATTAAAAGATGAGATAGAGAATGCATTTGCATTAATTAAAAAAAATAAAATGATTGAAGGAAAAAATAAAATTGTTGAATTGAATAAAAAATATAGTCTATTATTTGAAAATATAAGTCTTAAAATTAAGATTTTAATTTAAATTAATTAAAAAATTTAGAAAAATGGCTAAAAAAAAAGGATGGCTTAATAGAAATGTGTTTTTGTTTGGATTAGCTAGTTTATTTAGTGATATGAGCCATGAAATGGCTACAGCTATATTGCCAATTTTTTTATCAGTTGAATTAAAAAGCGCTGCTGCAATTCTTGGTATAATTGAAGGAATATCTGATTTTTCTTCCAGTTTCATAAAAACTTTTGCAGGCTGGTTTAGTGATAAGTTAGGAAAAAGAAAGCCTTTTGTTATTATTGGCTATATTATGACTGGTTTCTTTATTCCCTTGATAGGATTTGCAACACATTGGGTTCATGTTTTAATTGCAAGAACATTTGGCTGGATAGGAAAAGGTATGAGAAGCCCTGCAAGAGATGCTTTATTAACTGAGTCTGTTGATAAAGAAACAAGAAGTAAGTCATTTGGTTTTGAAAGAATGATGGACATGTTAGGCGCAATTTTAGGCCCTGGAATTGCTTTTCTTATGCTGACATTAATAGGAATAAGAAATGTTTTTTTCCTTTCTTTTATTCCTGGTTTGTTTTCAATTTTTTCAGTAGTCTTCGTAAAAGAGAAATATATTAAAAAAAATAATAAAATTGATTTTTTGAAAACTTTAAAAAATATGCCAGTTGAGTTTAAAAAATTTTTAATTGCTGCTTTTGTTTTTGGAATTGGAAATTTTGCAAACACTTTTTTAGTTTTAAGAGTCATGGAAGCATTAAAACCTAATCTTGGAATTATAGTTGCTGGCAGCATTTCAACAGGACTTTATGTTTTTCTAAATTTCGGAGCTGCAATTTTTGCTTATGTGTTTGGAAATTTAGGTGATATCCTTGATAAAAAATTATTATTAGGATTAGGTTATTTAATATTTGCAATTTATTGCTTAGGATTTGTTTTTTTACCATCTACATTAATTAGTTTTTTAATATTATTTTTGTTAGCAGGAGTAGAAACAGGGCTTATAGATGTAATGGAAAGAGCTTATGCTGCAGATTTATTAACAAAAAATATAAGAGGAACTGGTTTTGGATTATTAAATACAATAAATGGAATAGGTGATTTTGTATCAAGTATAATTGCTGGATTTTTATGGACACTATTATCTTATAAAGGTTCATTTATTTATGGAGCAATCTTTTCTATTTTAGCAACAATAATTTTATTTTTAAATAAAAAAAATTCTGTAAAAGGAATGAAAAATGTCTAAGAGATATTCTCAAGATATAACATTTGATTTAGTAAAAAAGAATGAAAAAAGCATTTATTTAGGCAAGATAGCAGAATCTGGAATTTTTAAAGAAAAAGATTTTTATTTTAATATTGATGAATTTACAAAACATGCATTTATTGCTGGTTCAACTGGTGGTGGAAAAACAATTACAGCACAAATTATTGCAGAAGAAGCTTTTTCAAAAGGCATTTCCATTTTAGTTATTGACCCTACAGCACAATGGACAGGATTTATAAAAAAATTAGATGATAATATGTTATTTAAAAGATACAGATATTTTGATATGAAAAAAGAAAAGGCTAAAAGTTATCCAACAAATATAATAAAATTAAAAAAAGATTCTAAATTTTGTGAAAATAATTTTTTTGAAGAAAATTCAATAAATGTTCTTATAGCTAATGACTTAACAGAAAAAGAGATAGATGAAAAAATAACAGAATTAATCGATTTGTTTTTTAAAAAAACACCTGAAGAAAGCCAAGAGCTTAAATTGTTATTGTTTTTTGAAGAAGTTCATAGAATTTTGCCTAAGTATGGTGGCTCTGGAAACGGTTTGATTGCTTTAGAGAGAGCTGTTAGGGAGTTTAGAAAATGGGGTATTGGAATTATTTTAATTAGCCAGATTTTAGAAGATTTTGTTGGTGAAATTAGAGCAAATATTGGAACAGAATTCCAGCATAGAACTGTGTATGAAGTTGATCTTGAAAAGATTAAATTAAAATATGGTGATGAAATTGTAAAAGCTGTTGTTAGATTAGAAACAGGAACCTTAATGTTTCATAATTCTAGTTTAAATATTGGAAAACCATTGTTTATTAAAATTAAACCTCCATTGCATAATGTCAATAGGTTAAATGATACTGAATTAAAGGAATATCTTAAGATTAAAGAGATTATTATGATGATTGAAAAATCTGAAAAATTAAAAAATTTTGAAAAATTAAAACTTGCTAAAAATGAACTTATAAAAGGTAATTTTCAGATTGCTGAAAAATATTTAAAAGAATTGAATATCTAAAAATGATATTAGAAAGTGAAAAGATAAAAAATTTTATATTAAGCAATAAACAAAAAGATGGCGGCTTTAGTTTCACAAAAGAAAGCTCTCCTTGTTTTATAGAACAAATATATTTAGCAAGTGAAGCACTATGTGAATTAAAATCCAAACCAAAAGATATTAATAATTATGTAAAATTAATCCAATCTTTTAAAGCTAATAATGATGCTATGAAAGACAAATTTCTACTGTTCCAACTTTGGAATCAACCTATTGCTGTTTTTTGTTTGATTAGATTAAGTCAAAAATAGGATAAGAAATTTTTTAGTATTAATTAAATAATATAAAAATTACATATAACCATATTTTTTAACAAACCATTTTTTAACAAATTGAACTATAATTAAATAAGATGAAACTATTAAAAATAATGCAATAAAATAAGTTGGTGGAGGAATAACAAATCCAAAATATTTATCTAAAGGTGAAAAAGGAATGATTAATGCTGAACAAATTATTATTAAGGAAGTTAAAATTAAAAATTTGCTTGGCTTGCTTTCAATAAAAGGGATTTTTTCTGTTCTTATAACATGGATTACCAACGTTTGAGTTATTATGGACTCCCAAAACCAACCTGTATGAAAAATTTCCTCCGGTGCTTGAAATATAAATAATAAAACACCAAAGGTTATAAAATCAAATACTGAACTTATTGGGCCAAATACTAACATAAATCTTTTTATTCCATTGATATCCCAAGGTCTTGATTTTTTTAAATATTCCTCATCAACATTATCAGTTGGGATTGCTACTTGTGATAAGTCATATAAAAAATTGTTTAATAATATCTGCAAAGGAGCCATTGGTAAAAATGGTAAAAATAAAGAAGCGCCTGTTAAACTGAACATGTTGCCAAAATTTGAACTAGATCCCATTTTTATGTATTTTATAATATTTCCAAAGGTTTTTCTACCTTCTTTGACGCCATCTGCTAAAACTCTTAAACTTTTTTTTAATAAAATTATATCTGCAGATTCTTTTGCAATATCAGCTGCATTATTTACAGAAATGCCTACATCTGCTGCTTTTAAAGAGGGTGCATCATTAATACCATCACCTAAATAACCGACAACATGATCTTGTTTCAAAAGTTTAATAATCCTTTGTTTTTGAATTGGATTTAATCTTGCATAAACATTTACATTTTTTGCTAAATTCTTTAAATCATCATCACTTAAACCGTCTATTTGTTCACCTGTTAAAATCAATTCAGTGTTAATACCAACATCAGAACAAATTTTTTTTGAAACTAATTCATTGTCACCTGTTAAAACTATTATTCTTATGCCCAATTCTTGTAAATCTTTTATTGTTTTTTTTGCTGTTGGCTTTGGAGGATCTAAAAATGCTGTAAAACCTAATAAAATTAAATCGTCTTCATCTTCTTTTGAATAAGATTTTTGCGTTTTTTCAAAGTTTTTATATGCAATTGCTAATACTCTAAAACCTTGTTTACTTAATTCTAGATTTTGATTTACTATTTTTTCTTTTATTTTTTTGTCAATTTTTTTTATTTTTCCATTTAATTCGTATTTAGTACATTTAGGTAAAATTGATTCTGGAGCACCTTTAGAAATTAGTTTATGATTATTTTCCATATCTATAATAACAGACATAATTCTTCTTGAAAAATCAAACGGAATCTCATCAACTTTCTCATAGTTTTGTACATGCAAAACTTGATGTTTTAATATTGCTTTATCTAACAAATTTCTTAAACTTGTTTGATAATAACTATTTATATAAGCTAATTTTAGAACATCTTCATTTTCTTTTCCTTCAATATCAATATGTTTTTCTAGAATTACTTCTCCAAGAGTGATTGTGCCTGTTTTGTCTGTGCAAAGTATATCCATAGCACCTAAGTTTTGTATGGCATTTAATCTTTTTACAATAACTTGTTTTTTTGACATAGAGATTGCGCCTTTACTTAAATTTACAGTTACTAACATTGGCAACATCTCTGGTGTTAAACCTACTGCAACTGCTAATGAAAATAATAATGCTTCTAAGATGTGCCTTTTTATTAATGCATTAATTAAAAATATTACTAAAACAAGAATAATTGTAAATTTAATCATTAACCACATGTAAGATTTTATGCCTTTTTCAAAACTAGATTCATATTCACCAGCTTCCGAAATCTGTTTTGAGAGTTCCCCAAATTTTGTATATGACCCTGTTTTTATTACTATTCCTGTAGCTGAGCCAGAATCTACAGATGTACCCATAAACGCAATGTTTTTCAGCTCTTCTATAGTATCGTTTTTTGGATCAATTGAATCAGAAATTTTTTCAACAGGAAAACTTTCACCTGTTAAAACAGCTCTATTAATAAAAAAATCTTTTGTTGTTATCAATCTAATATCTGCTGGAATTATATCCCCTGATGAAAGAAAAACAATGTCTCCTGGAACTAATTCTTTTATAGGAATTTCTTTTTTTTCTTTGTTTCTATAGACTGTTGCAGTGGATTTAACCAGTTCTATTAATTTTTCTGCTTCTTTTCCTGATTTAACTTCCTGTATAAAATCTAAAATAACACTAACTAAAATCATAATTGAAACCATTACTGAGCTAATTACATTTTCAAAAAAATAACTAATAATTGCAATAATCAATAAAATTAAAATTAAAGGATTTAGAAATTTTAAAAAAAATTTTATTATTAGATTGTGTTTTTTTGGTTTTTCAGGTTGATTATAGCCAAAAAAAGATAATCTTTTTTTTGCTTCTTTTTCACTTAAACCTAAGGATTCTGTTTCATATTCTTTAAATAATGTGGAAACATTAGATTTAGCAATTTCTATATAAGATTTTTTTAAAATATTTTTATCCACCTAAATATAAAAAGTAAGGTAGTTTAAATTTATTACTAAAAAATTTAATTAAAAAAGTTATAACATAAATTTATAAATAAAAATTAGTATTAGTTTGTGCTAATTTCTGTTTTTTCGTTGTTTTGTGTTGTTTGCTCCTTTAATTGATTTTTCATTCTTTGGAATCTTTTTCCTTTCCTTTGCCTAAAACCAAAACTTAATGGCTTTAAAATATCAGATGTTTGTTCTTGACAATTTCCTAACCCTCTTCCGGTTTTAGGGCCTCTACCTAATGGACCTGTTCCATCTTTGTTTGGCATTTTATAATTACCTCCTTCAATTTTTATGGCTTTTCCATTTACAATAGCATCAGCAACTTTTTTTCTTGCTTCATTTAAAATTCTGCTAAATGTTGGTTGTGAGATATTCATTTTTTCTGATGCTTTAATTTGTTCTAATTCTTCATAATCTATTAGTCTAATTGCTTCTAGTTCTTCTAAATTTAAATTTACTACAGCTAATTGATTTATTGATATTCCTTTAGGTTTGAAATAATTACATTTTGCTTCATTCCAAATATATCTAAACCTTTTCGGTCTAACCATTATGAATATGTATTCATAACTTATTTATAAATTTATCTTTTTACACAATAAATAAAAAACAAAAAAAGAATTTATAAACTAAAAATATTTTTTTAATAATATGAAAATTAAAAAAACAAGATTTATATATGCTGTTTTTGAAAGTAATATTTGTAAGATTGTATTTTTAATAAGTTTGTTGATAGGATATTTTTTAACCCCTAAAAGAATATTCTATGGTGTTTATACATTATTGGGCATATTTTATATTATTTTGTTTGCAATGGTTATGACATGTATGGTTAGAGTTATAAAAGAAAAAGTCATTAATTTAAAACATACTGGAGCAAGTTTTTTTTCAATAATATTGTCTTTATTTGGTTTTGGCGCTCTTAATATGTGCGGAATAGGTGCTCCTGTATGTACTGCTGGGATTTCTATTGGTGTTGCATCATTATTTCCTGGATTTTTTCATGATTTTTTTCATAATTATGGTATTTTAGTGTTAGTGATTAGCATAATACTACAAATAATCGCTTTATTGTATATGGGCTGTTTTAAAAAATGTTTATGCTAAAAAATTGAATATATATTTAAAGATAAACTTATTACTTAAAGTAAGGTGATTAATATGGGTACAACAGCGCCAAAAATTATAAAAATTGATTCAAAAGAGTTAATCGAAATGCTTAATAAAGCATTGGCAGATGAATGGCTTGCTTATTATCAATATTGGGTTGGATCAAAAATTGTTAAAGGACCAATGAGACCAAATGTTGAAGAAGAATTAATTGAGCACGCTAAAGAAGAGTTTGAACATGCAAATATGTTAGCTAATAGGATTATTCAATTAGGAGGAAAACCTATTTTAAATCCTGATGAATGGAAAAAAATGTCTACTTGTGGTTATGATGAACCAACAAATGAACATGTTAAAGAGATTTTAAAACAAAATATTAGAGGAGAAAGGTGTGCTATTGGTGTTTATCATAAAATGTTAGAAAAGATAAAATTAGGTGATGATCCAATAACATTTAATATGATTAGAAAAATTATGGAAGATGAAGTAAAGCATGAAGAGGATTTAGAGAATCTATTAGAAGATATTAATATGATTTAATTTAAAAAAAATAGTTTTTAAAAAAAATAGTTATAAATTAAAGATAAAATTAACAAGTTTATTCGAATTTTAAAATTTTATTTTTATTTTTTAATCCATAAATTATTTTAACTTTTTTTCCAGATAATTTTGAAAAAAATTTAATTATTTCAATGTTTGCTTCATTATTTTCTGGAGAAGCTTTTATTGAAACTCTTAATGCTTTTTTATTTTGATCATATCCAATAATTTCATTTTTTTTGCTATTTGGTTTTACAATTATAGATAAATGATCATTGCTAATGTAATCATTCAGGTTATATATATTATGATCCATTTTAATCAAAAATTATTATTTTAAAAAAGATTTTTTATTTTATTAAAACCAAATCTAATGTATTCACCATATTTTCCAAAATCTGTTTCTGTGCCAATAACAAAATTTTTTTTGTTTTTTATTGAATCTAAAAATTCTTTTAGGTTTTTTGCCTTTGCACAAGTAATTGTTTTTCCTAATGAATAAATTGAATGACCATCACTTCCACTAGTAAAACCTTTTTTATTTTTTCTTGCTAAGTTTATTGCTTTTATATTATCCTCTCTATTATTACCACCATTTATAACTTCTATGTTTGGGAATTTCAAAAGTATTTCTCTAAATTCATTGAATAGATTTTTTTTTGCTCTTAAGTTATAACCATATGGGTGAGCTACACTTGTGATACATTTATAGTTGTCTTTAAGTTTTAAAAGTTTAACTAAGTTTATTTTTGTTTTTGTACTATGAAAATAGTTTATTCTGTTTTTTATTATTTCTTGTTCAAAAAATTTTTTTAATTCTGATATATTATAAAAATAAAATAATATATCTATGTTTTCTTGACTTTTTACTTCAATTCCAGGAACCAAAAAAAGATTATTTTTTTCTATAACTTTATTTAATTCAAAAACGCCTTTTATTTCATTATGATCTGTTAAAGAAATTCCTATTTTGAGATCTTTTAATTTTTTAACTATTTCATTAATAGTTGCTGCACCATCTGAAAAAGTTGAATGATAATGCATATCAACACAAACATAACCTTGATTAATCAATTTAGTATAATTAGGTTTTTCAAATATTATTTTTTTTTTATAAAATGCATCTGACATTTTTTTTATTTGTAATCTCTCCAAATATGCTTACATTTCGTGCATTTTAAAAATTTTGTAGCAGGTTCATCACTAGCTCTTGTTTGTACTTCCCAAAAAAATGCTTCATTATTTCCGCATTTTGGGCATTCTTCTTTTATTATAGGATGTATCTCAATTTCTTTTTCTATAGTTGAAATTTCTTTTTTTTCTTTAATTTTTTCTTTAACATTTAAAGTATCTTTATTTGTGTTTTCACTATAACCACATGCACATTTAAAAAATATAGTATTATTATCTTTTTTGGGTAATAGGATTGAACCACATTTTGGGCAAAATTTTATCATTTTTATCACATTTTTTAAAAAAATATATAATAATTGTTAATATATTTAGGATTTTTAGTTGCCTTATTTAATTAAACAACCTTGCTACTGAATTACCTAAACCAATAAAATTTAAAAAATCAACAAACCAAATTTTAATATACCCTAAGTAAGGAATTCTAAAAACTGCTTTTCCAATAATTTGGGATTCTGTTATTTCGGTTTCATAAATACAACCATCTCTTTCACATCCATTTATAGAATCTGAGTTATGATCTCCTTTTGTATGAAAAATTAAACCATTGGTTGTATTTTTTATTTCTACAATTCTATGTATTATTGGGTCAGGTTTTGGATTAAACCTCGAACCTCTGAAAACTATGACATCTCCTATTTTTAAAGAAGAGGGTTTTTTTCCAAATAAAACAATTATATCGCCAGTATTAAAACCATTTGAAAATTGAAATTTTTTAAAGGTTTCTTTATCTATGTTAATTTTTTCATAATAAGAACCACATGTTTCCCAATAAGAATCAAAGTTGTTCTGATAATTTTCTGGAAATTTTCCACAAATAAAACCATTACTTAATTTGTGTTCCATACTGCCAGAAACAACTGCAACAACAGGATATGTTGTTCCAAATATTAAACCTAATCCTGGATAAATAATATATTTTATCAAAACATATGCTAATATAATATTTACAATCCAACTGAGAATTGAATCATCTTCCCAAACAAAATACCATATCTTTTGTAATAAATTTTTATTATTTTTTGCCTTATTGTTTGTATCTTTTTCTTTATTTGATTTAAACATTTTATTTTAGCAATAGATTAAGTTATATAAAATTTTGGGTATTTATTTTTGAATTAATAATTAAAACTTAATTTTGTAGCAAATTTTAACTATACCTATTGAAGATTTTTTTTATAATTTTGTTTTATTAAACTTTTACTCTATTAGTTATTCTTATTTTATTAAGAAAAATTATAATTATCTTTGAATATATTTTTTTCCAATTTTTACATTTTTAGGAAAAATAATAATTTCCCTATAAAATCTTTCTTTACTTACATAAAATCTTTTTTTTTCTATATCTTTAGAAAGAATTGAAAACATTTTTACATTTGAAGATTCCTTATCAATTTTATAAATCTCTTTATTATGATATATCCATTTATCCCCTTTTAAATAATATGGAAGTGAATATCTTCTTAAAGTTAATTCACCATAAAAATTAAAATAATGTTCATAATAACTCATAACTAATTCTTTAATTGTTTTATAAACTGGTTTTCTATCTCTTAATCCTAAAAATTTGCTTTGTGCTAAAGAGCCATATCTATTTTTTTCTTTATAAACACAAATAAAATGATCTTCATCTCTAACAGCTTCTAATGTGATTAAAAAATTTTTTATATTATGTATCGATAAAACAAATGATGCAAAAATCGCAGCTTCTACACAATCAGCTTTTCTTAGTCTTAAAACTTTTAAAACACATAACCTTTTTCCTGTGTTATAATCTAAAGTATTTATATAGTTTTGAATTTTTTCAGGGGTATTTAATTTTTTCAAAAAATTTATTTCTTTGTATGTAAATTTTTTTTTTAATATAACATCTTTTATCATTTTTATCTTATTAATATAATTTCTACTCATATCTTAATGCATCTACGGGCTTTAAATTTGATGCTTGTCTAGAAGGCAATATACCTGAGATACTACCTACAAAAGTAGCAAATAAAATACAACCTATTGTAAGTTCTAATGGGAATATTGGTTGCAATGATGAATATCCTGAAACTCTTGCTATATGCCCACCTAATGAAGCAACTAAGTATCCTAAAAAAACACCTATTATTCCGCCTATAAAACCTAATAATGCACTTTCAACTAAAAATATTTTTAATATTTCTGAATTTCTTGCGCCTATTGCTTTCATTATTCCAATTTCTTTTGTTCTTTCTAAGACATTTGTATACATTGTATTCATAATATTAACTGCTGCAACTACAACAGAAATAAAAGAAATCAAAATTAAAACACTATTAATTATATTTATAATTGAACCAAAAGTTTCAATTAAATCAGCAAATGTTTGAATAAAAAAGTCTTCTTGACCCTCTTTTTGATTTCTATATCTTCTTAATTTATCTTGTAGTGTTTCTGCTAATTTTTCAGGATCAATATTTCTTTCACTTCTAATTATTGCAAAACTGTATCTTTCTCTTTTTTCTGGAAACAAAGATAAAAATGTTTCCTCATTCATGTAAATTTGTGCATCATCATTTGGATTACCAATTTCACTATAAAAACCAACAACTTCATATTTTTGACCGTTGATTTCTACATTATCACCTAATTTTACTGGTTTTGAAAAAATCTTATTTTCAAACTGATAATTATATCCCAAAACAACCTTGTTTTTATCTGTACTTTTTAAATTTCTTCCTTTATAAACTTCCATGTTTCCTGTTTCTAACATTAGTTGTGATTTATCTGAGTCAAATCCGGATAAAAAAGCAAACTTTCTTTGATTGTTAAACTTTATTTGAACTGGAGCAATATAAACTCCTAATATTTCTTTTACACCTTGTCTTTTTTCTAAAAAATTAAGTTCTTGTTTTGTCAAAAAGAAATTTTGATCTGTTCCTGGTGCACCAAAACCTTTTGCTGTTATGAATAATTTATCTGCACCAGATTCATAGGCTAAATTTGTTATGTAATGTTGAATACCTAATCCAAAACTCATTAAAGCATATACTGCTGCTATTCCAATTAAAATAGATAGAACTGTTAAAAAGCTTCTAATTTTTTTCATATAGATATTTTTAAGTCCATATTTAATGTCTTCTATAGTCGTATCTATATGTTTTCTAATCATTGTCTTAGTGCCTCCACAGGACTTAATTTTGAAGCTCTATAAGCAGGTAATAAACCAAAGATTGTGCCTAATATAAATGAAAACATTAATGAACCAATAATCAAAAATAAACTAATTTCTGCTCTTATTAATCTACTACTTAAAAACATTTTACCTAATTCAGCTAAACCAAAAGCTATTCCACTTCCTAATAAAACACCA
Source organism: Candidatus Woesearchaeota archaeon (assembly GCA_038874655.1). Taxonomy (GTDB): domain Archaea; phylum Nanobdellota; class Nanobdellia; order Woesearchaeales; family GW2011-AR15; genus JAAXVZ01. The sequence continues at coordinate 36,562 of JAVZBY010000005.1, forward strand.
ATTAACCCTCCAACCATTCCTAAAAAACCTGACTCAATAAAAAATAAAAAAAATATTGTTGAATTTCTGGCTCCTATTGATTTCATTATTCCAATTTCCCTTGTTCTTTCTAAAACTGCTGTATACATAGTGTTCATAATACCTATGCCACCAACTGCTAATGAAATCCCTGCAATTATATAAACAAACAATTGAACTGCAAATAATGCTGAATTCAAGGATTTTAAAGCTTGTTCTGGTGTAGAAATTCTAAAATCTTCTTCACCTACTTTTACCTTTCTCTCTTTTCTTAAAACTCTTTCAACATTTTCTTTAACCTTTTTTATTTCTTTTTCATCTTTAACTTTTATTGTTATTATACTTGTTGTTCCATCATCTGGAAAAACATCTGAATCTTCATTAAAGAACAATATATTATCAACTATGAAAGAACCTTTTTTTGCTAATATACCTACAACTTTATATGATTTACCATTAACAAAAATAGTATCTCCTAATTCAAGAGGTTTTCCAAATTTTGTTTTACCTAAACTTGGAACTGCTTTGCTTGAATAACTATAGCCAATTAAAACAGATTTTGGTTCATTATCTTTTAAAAATCTTCCTTCGTCTATTTTTAAGTTTAACATTTTATAAAAAACTTCTTTGTCTTTTCCTAATGGAACGGAAGCTGCAAAACCAAAATTTCTTTTATCATTAAAGTCTAATGTCACTTGTTTAATCTTTCTGTTAAATGCTGTGTCAACTCCATTAACATTTTTTATTTTATCTTTTAAAGTATCTTCTAATGGCTTAACTGCCCCAGTTCCTGGAGCACCAAAATTTAAACCTTCTGCTTGAACACTCATTATATCTGTTCCTAAAAATCCAAATTGTGATGTTATAGCAACTCTAAGTCCTTCACCTAAACCAATTAAAGAAACAACAGCAGCAATGCCTATAAAAATACCTATCATTGTAAGCCAACTTCTCAATTTTCTATGGCTTAAATTTGTAAATGCTAATTTAATATAATCTCTTATCATTTTTTTATTTTTGATTTGAATTAATTTTTAATTTAGTAAAAAGAAAAAAGTAAAAATTTGTTTATTTCTTTCTTTTAATTCTTCTATATATGAAGAATCCTGCAATAGCCAATAATAATAATATTATTATATTTGACATACTATTGCTTTTTGATTCTGTTAATTTAGATTGACTTACTATTGGTAAATCTAAATCATATTCATCTGAGTAAAAGTTATTATTTGCGTCTCTATATTCTACTTTTACAGGAAATTTTATAATTTGTTCTTTTTTTGTGTCTAAATTTCCATTTGTGTAAACTTTAAATTCTGCTGTCTCATAATCATCTGAATCTACATTTCCTATATATACTTCTTTAGAAGATAAAATTTGTAATTTATCTGTATCTTTAGCAACCACATCTAAAAACTTTATATCTGAGAAACCTTTGTTAATTATTTTTATAGTAACTGTTCCTGTCTTTTTACCAACATATAAATCTGTTTCATCAATTATAACACTCATATCTGGTTTTGAACCAACAATCAAACCAATAATATCTGTTTTTGTGTATTGATTACCTTTATTATCAAAATAATTTAATATTATTGGCACTTTATATATTTTTGAGCTTGCATCCGGATATGAGATTATCTTGTATGAAAAAGTATGCTCTTCACTTGGAGACAATGTATAAATTTTTTGTTCTGAGGAACTTCCTAAAGGTACAAAAGGCATTGCATTAAAAGCATTTATTGAATCTGTTGTTGATAAAGTTGTTGATTTCATGAATGAAGACATTGTTAAATCTAGCTTTAGAGTTATATCTTTTATAGGTGTTGTTGCCATATTTTTAATTTTGACATTAACAACTGCTTCTTGTCCCGGTTTTATTTTTTCTGGATTTGTTTCAACAGAAATTATTGCTAGATTTGCATCTTTTGTTTGTACATCAACATAAAATTCTTGTGAAAACCAATCTAAGTTATCATGTTTATATTTTAATATTATCGGATTTTTTCCCTCAACTGCTTTTTCATCTACCCTTACTTTATATTTTACTATTTGAACATTTCGACTATTTCCATAACCTAAAAGAGTGCCCAAGTTTTTTACTGCTTCTTCATTTGGGTCCAATGAAAAAGGATACTTTGGATCTAACATAACTTGGAAATTATTTGCTTCTGTGTCTGCTCTGTTGTTAAAAATTTTGAATCTTAATTCAACATAATTTCCTGGACTAACAGGATCTGGTTCTTGGTTTAATAAAGTTATATTTATTGCTGGAACTTTTTGTGCATTTACCAAGTTAAATGCAATAACAAAAATTAAAAAAAATGTTGTTGCATACATAGTTTTTTTCATAAAATTCATTTTAATAACCTCCAATATAGTTTTATTAATTTTTATTAATTTATCTTTTAAGAGCGTAATTTTTTATTTTAATTTATATTTTAGTTTATTTTGATATTATTTGACCATCTTTTAAGTAAATTATTCTTTGTGCTTTTTTTGCCAATTCATCATCATGTGTAACCATAACAATTGTTTTTTTCTTTTCCTTGTTTAATTTTTTTAAAAAATCTAAAACATTAGATCCTGTTTTTGAATCTAGATTTCCTGTTGGTTCATCTGCCAATATAACTTCGGGATCAACTGCTAATGCTCTTGCAATTGCAACTCTTTGTTGTTGGCCACCTGACAATTCTTTAGGCTTATGATGCATTCTTTCTTTTAACTCAACCATTTCTAATAATGATGTTGCTATTTTTTTTCTTTCATTATAAGGAATGCCTTGAAAAATTAAAGGCAACATTACATTTTCCAATGCTGTTAATGTGTTAATTAAATTAAATTGTTGAAAAATAAATCCTATTTTTTTGCCTCTTATTTGTGCTAAATCAGATTCTCTTAATTTTGAAATGTCTTTTCCTGAAAGATAAATATTTCCTTTTGAAGGTAGATCTAAACAACCAATTAAATTCATTGCTGTACTTTTACCAGATCCTGAAGGACCTTGAATTGCTAAAAATTCTCCTTCTAAAACTTCTAAGCTAATACCTCTTAAAGCATGTACTTCTACATCACCCATTTTATAGGTTTTCCATACATTTTCTAATTTAATTATTGATTTTGCCATTTGATCATCATCTTTTCTAAATCCTTTTTCCATGAATCAACAATTTGACTAAATTGAAGTAATTGTTTATAATAATTATCTATTATTTTCAACTTTTCTTTTGTTGATTGATCTTTATTTTTTGAATATTTATGCATAATAAAGGGTAATTGTGTTAAAACCTCTTTGATATATGAAGACATATATTTAATTTTTTGTAAATTAATTTTTGCTAAATCTTTATCCATGTAAAAATAAACTTTTTTAGTTTTTGGTTTTCTTATTCTTTCAACAAAACCATAATTTTCAAGAGTTTTCATTGTGTTTGAAATTGAAGCTAAACTATAACCTGTTCTTTTTGCAAGTTCTTCTAAGGAAATTTCTTTTGGTTCTAAGTAAAGGATTGTGATTACATCTAAAAAAGGTTCTTTTTCATAGGACATTGTTTTACATAACAATGATTTCATATCTTTTTCTAATTCATCCATTTTAAGCCTTTTTTTAATTATTTAATAAAATTTTGCTGTTTATTTGTTTATTTTTACAATTTTTAATATTTTTTAAAAATTATAAATATTTATAAAGTTTTTGTTTAAGTATTTTTGAATTTTTATTTTTAAAAAATCATTTTTATCGTCTATAAAGAATACCACAATCTTTATATAGATACAGAATTTCAAAGGTATAGAGGGCAATAGAAAAATGAGTGAAGATAATAACAATCAAAATAATAAAAGTAATGTAAGTCTAAATAATGAAGATATTAAAAATCTAAATAACAACCCTGAAAAAGAAGTTGATAAAATAATCCCTGTTGTTATAGAAGATGAGTTAAAAAAGAATTTTCTAGATTATGCAATGTCTGTTATTGTTTCAAGGGCTTTGCCTGATATAAGAGATGGTTTAAAACCTGTTCAAAGAAGAGTTCTTTACACAATGTTAGAACTTGGTTTGGAATATGGTAAGCCATATAAAAAATCAGCTAGAATAGTAGGTGATTGTTTAGGTAAATGGCATCCTCATGGTGATACTTCTGTTTATGACGCATTAGTTAGAATGGCACAACCCTGGGTTTTAAGATATCCTTTAATAGATGGACAAGGTAATTTTGGAAGTATTGACGGAGATAGCCCCGCTGCAATGCGTTATACTGAAGCTCGTCTAGCAAAAATATCTAATGAAATATTGGCTGACATTGACAAAGAGACAGTTAATTTCCAACCAAATTTTGATGGCTCTCTTGAAGAACCGGTTATTTTACCAAGTAAAATTCCAAATCTTTTGATTAATGGCTCATCTGGAATTGCTGTTGGCATGGCTACATCAATCCCACCACATAATTTAAAAGAAATATGTAGAGCTGTTATCATGACTATAGAGAATCCTGAGATTTCTATAAATGAGTTGTGTAATGTTGTTAAAGGACCTGATTTTCCTACTGGAGGTTTATTACTAGGATATAATGGAATTAAAGAGGCTTATGCAACTGGAAAAGGGAATATAAAAGTTAGGGCTAAAATAGAAATTGAAGAAAAAAAAGGCAAAGTTTCTCTAATTGTAAAAGAGATTCCTTATATGATTGATAAATCACAATTAATAGAAGAAATTGCTAATTTAATAAAAAACAAAGTTATAACTGAAATTGCTGAACTGAGAGATGAATCTGACAGAGATGGGATGAGAATTGTGATGACTTTGAAAAAAGATTCAAATTATGAAGTTGTTTTAAATCAATTATATAAACATTCTAGGTTAGAAAGCAGTTTTAGTGTTAGATTTTTGGCACTAGTAAATAATGTTCCAAAAACTATGAATTTAAAAAGATTAATAGAGCATTTTATTGAACATAGAGTTGATATTATTACAAGAAGAACTCAATTTGAACTAAAAAAAGCAAAAGCAAGAGCACATGTTCTAGAAGGATTAATTATTGCTCTAAATGATATTGATAATGTTATCCAAAAAATTAAAAAAAGTGTTGATAGTGAAGATGCTAAAAATGTTTTAATAAATGACTATAATTTAACAGATGAACAAGCAAAAGCTATATTAGACATGACTCTAAGAAGATTATCTTCATTAGAACAAAAAGCAATAAAAGATGAACATACTGTATTAATAAAATTAATCGGAGAATTAGAAGAAATCTTAGCTGATAAAAGAAAAGTGTTGAATTTAATAATTAAAGAACAAGAGGAATTAATTGAAAAATATGGTGATGAAAGAAAAACAGAAATTATAGATTATCATGAGGATATAGAAATAGAAGATCTAATTGAAAAAGAAGATGTTGTTGTAACAATAAGTCATTCTGGATATATAAAAAGAATGCCCTTGGAGGAATATAAACAACAAATGAGAGGAGGCAAAGGAATTATTGGTGCAGAAACTAAAGAAGAAGATTTTTTAGAACATTTATTTATTGCAAATACACATTCTTATTTATTGATATTTACAAACAAGGGAAAAGTACATTGGCTTAAAGTATATAAAATAAATGAAAACTCAAGATATAGTAAGGGACAAGCAATTGTAAATTTAGTTGAAATAGAAAAAGATGAAAAAATATCTGCAGTAATTCCTGTTAATGTGTTTGATGATTCTTATTTAGTTTTTGCTACAAAAAAAGGGTTGGTTAAAAAAACACATTTAAAAGAATATAGTAATCCAAGACAAGGAGGAATATGGGCAATTTCATTAAATGAAAATGACGATGTTGTTGATGTTGTTAAAACAAAAGGAAATAATCAATTAATTATTGCTACTGCTAATGGAATGGCTGTCAGGTTTAATGAAACAGATGTAAGAGCTGTTAGCAGATATTCACAAGGCGTTATTGGAATAAGATTAAAAGATAATGATGAAGTTATTGGAATGGTTGTTGCTGATGAAAATAAAACTTTATTAACTATTACTGAAAATGGTTATGGAAAAAGGACTCCAATTCAGGATTATAGATTAATTAATAGAGGCGGCTATGGTGTTATTAATATTAAAACAAGTGAAAGAAACGGAAAAGTTATTTCCATTATAGAAGTTAGTGATGAAGATGAGATAATGCTTATTAGTATTAATGGCCAAATAATTAGAACAAGTGCTAAGTTTATTTCTGTTATAGGAAGAAACACACAAGGTGTTAGGTTAATGAGATTAGAACAAAATGATAAAGTTGCAGACGCTGCTAAAATTGTTTATAATATATAATTGTTCATAAAATATAAGTATATTTTTTTCACTAGGAACTCTCAAAAAAATGAAAGCATTTATTACCACAAACAAATATTTAGAAAAAATTTCTGAAATAGAGATTAAAGAACTTATAAATTGTCAAAATTTTGAAATTTATGAAAGTGTTGTTTCTTTTGATATAAAAAATTATGTTGAGTTAGCAAAAATTACCTATTATTCACAATCTATAAATAGAGCATGCTTATTATTAGAAAAATTCAAAATTGAAGAAAATAAGGAAATAAATAATCTTTTTAAAAAAATAGAAAAGAAAATAGAAGAAATTAACTTTTTAAACCTAAAAGAATTAATTAATAATAAAAGTTTTAAAGTTGAATGTGAAAGACATGGAAATCATGATTTTAAAAGTACTGATATTGAAATATTAGTTGGAAAAAAATTAAATAATATTTTTAAAGATATAAATATAAAGAATAATGTTGATTATGATAATCCTGAAGTTATATTCTTTTTTTATATTTATAATGAATATTGTTTTTTTGGTTTAGACTTCTCAGGTTTTGATTTATCTAAAAGACAATATAAAATATTTAATCATCCTGAGTCATTAAAAGGAAATGTTGCTTATTCTTTAATAAGGTTAAGTGAGTTTAAAAAAAATGATTTTTTATTGGATCCTTTTATGGGCTCTGGAACAATAGTTATTGAAGCTGCATTATATGCAACTGGATTTCCTGTTCAATATTATAATAAAGACAAATTAGCTTTCACAAGATTAATTAATACAAAACTATTTGATAAAGAAAAAGAAAAAATAGAAAATATCAAAGAGAAAAAAACTAACATTTATGGATATGATTATCAAATGAAATATTTAAAAGCAGCACAAAAAAATGCGAAATTAGCAGGTATTGATAAAACTATTAATTTAAGTAGATGTGAAATAGAATGGCTTGATACAAAAATAAAAGAAAAAAGTTTTGATTTTATTATAACAGATATGCCTAGATATTCAAAAAATAAACCTGAAAAGGAATATGAAAAATTGTATGATGAATTTTTTTACCAAGCAAAATATATTTTAAAAAATAAAGGTAGAATTGTCTTATTAACTAAAGAAAATGAAATATTAAAAAAATCTAGTGAAAAACATAACTTTAAAATAGTAAATAAATATTTTGTAAGTCAAGGACAAGAGGTTTTTGATGTCTTTTGTTTTGAAAAGGAGATAAGACAAAATTAAATATAAATTAAGAAATAAAAAAATAATAACTACCCAAAAGATAGAAAAGGTGAAAAAATGGCTTCTTGTGAAATGTGCGGAAAAGAAGATATTTTAGTTATTGCTTTAATTGAAGGAGTTGAACTAAATGTTTGTAATAGTTGTGCTTCATTTGGAAAAATTGTAAAAAAACAAAGTCCTGAAAAAATAAATGAAAAAAAAGAATTAAAAAAAGAAAAAAAGGTTGAAGAAAGAGAAGTTATAATGGTTGTTAGAGAAGATTTTTCTTCTATAATAAAAAATAAAAGAGAAAAAATGGGATTAAAACAAGATGAATTTGCTAAATTTTTAAATGAAAAAGAATCTATTGTGCAAAAAATAGAAAATGGCACTTATATTCCAAGTATAGAGATGGCAAGAAAATTAGAAAAACAATTAAATATTAGTTTAATTGAAGAAAGGGTTGTGGAACCACAACACATAAAAGCAAAAAACGAGACACTTACTATAGGTGATATGATTAATCTAAAAAATAAGTAAAAAATAATGAAGAAATCAAAGATTTTTAAATGCTATGTCTATGGTTTCATCTGGCCATCCAACACTTTTTAATTTTTCTTTAATTTTATTATCATCTGTTGTTTTTCTCATTTCTATAATGTATTTTTTTATTTTATCTAATTCTGTAACTGGAATTTTTATTTCTGATAATGCTAAATTAACAATATTTTCAGGCCATCCTACTTTTAAAAGAGCATTTTTTATTGATATTGAATCAATTCCCTCTTCTCTGCATTTCAAAATGTAATTTTTTAGTTCTGTTAAATCTTGATCTTTGTTAATTGAAACTGTTTTCTGAGAAATAGTTAAAATTAGTATAATAGAAATTATAGAAAATATAAAGATTCCAATTAAATAAGGCAGTATATTAAAATTTTTTTCGTTAGTTTTTGAATTATTTTGTGTATTAATTTGTTTAGGACTTTCTCTTTTATCTTCTATGTTTTGATTATTTTGTGTATTAATATTTTGATTGTTATTAGAAGAAGTTTGACTATTTTGAGTTTCTTGATTTGTGTTTATTGGGTTTTGTTGCTGAGTTTGAGTTTGTTCTTGTAAATTTTTCTCACCAGCAATTGAAAAATAACTAAATCCTGGAGTAATTGCTTCATAATAAGTATATGAATTATCACTACCTAATTTTGAGGTTTGTAGTTGTTGCCATTCATTTTTATATCTATAAAGTTTTATTTTTGTTGAATCTATATTATTTAAATTTATCCAAGTATTTTCAACTCTAAACTTAATCTTTATAGAAGATAAATTTGCTTGCGTATAATCTATTTTTATATAATCATAAAAATTTGTAAGATTGACTATTGTAGAAGGTAATTGATTAATTTTTTCAACTGAGATTTGTAAATTTGTTGTCATATTATTATCTAAGTTAAAAATAATCTGTAATATAGGTATTTGTGAATTAGGTATGTTTAAAACATATTCTCCTTTAGTGGGTTTTATCCAAACTTTTGTAAATTTGTATATATTATTTTCGGGTTCTGAATTACTTGAACTAGTGCTTGAGCTACTTTCTTCATAATTATAATTTTGTAATGTTTTTATTGAATCTCTTATTGTATTACAATTTCCTAGTTGATCACATGCTGTTATGTTGAAGTAATATGTTGTGTCTTGATCTAAGTCAATGAATTTAGCTGAACTAATATTTGCATAATAAGGATAATAAATTGTCTGTTTATCAATTAGTTTGAAAGTCCAATTACTAGGCTCATTTGTTGAAAAAGTAATATTTATTGTATCATTTGTGGCTTGCTTTTTAATGATTGTAATTAATGGTTTTTCTGTATCATTAATAGTAAAATTAATAATAAATAATTTTGATATGCCATAGTATTCTGTGCAATTTATTTTTATTGAATGATTATTATTTGAATAAATGCTAAAGTTTGTTAAAAAGGAAGTAGAATATTGAAAATTATTCAAATTAATATAGTTTTGATTATTAATAGAATATTTACATTTGGAAGTTTCATTTAAAGTAAAGGCTAGTGGAATCTGAAAACTCTTATTAATTGTGGATTTATTTTGTGGTGAATTTAAAAATATCTCTAAATTAGGTAAAGAAATTGTTTGTAGAGTTGAATTAATTGAACTAAAATAAGATGTTTCATTATAAAAAGAACATTCTAATTTTATGGTGTCTTCAAATTTTAAATCTGGATTCATTAAAATGTTTGTGGTATTATAATTAGAAATAAAAGGTATTTTAAAAGGAGAAATAAGTTCCAATGCTTGCTCAATATCAGACTCCAAACTTAGAATATATGCTGCTAAAATACCTGATGTAAAAGTACCCCAACACACAGGTGTTTTATTTAATAATATACCACATGTAGCTAATATGTCTGCATCAATATCTAATAATTCTGAAATATTTACTGCAACTGGCAAAGTTGAATTTTTTAAAGAACCATTGCCTAATTGTCCATAATTATTTTTACCCCAACAATAAGCAGAATTGTTTATTAAAAGACCACAAGAATAATCATAACCTAAACTAATTTTTTTAAAAAGATAATTTTCAATAGCAAATGGATTTGAAGAATTATCTAAACTGCCTATGCCCAATTGACCATGATCATTATTACCCCAACAATATAAAGAACCATTATTTAATAAACCACAAGTATGAGAAAATCCTGCTGAAATATCAATGAATTTATTTGAAAAATTAACTGCTACAGGACTTGAATAATTTTTAAAATCTCCTGTTCCTAAATTACCATAAATACCTAATCCCCAGCAATATGCACTACCATTTACTAATATTCCACAAGTATGAGAAAATCCTGCACTTACATCTTTAAATAAGAAGCTTGAATTTACAAGTGTTGGCAAAGTTCTATTTGTTATGTTTAAATCTGCATAACCAATGCCTAACTGACCATAAATATTAGAACCCCAACAATATAAAGAGTTATTTTCTGAAATTGCACAAGCATGCTCATAGCCAACACTAATCTTTGTGAAATTAATATTTGATTTTATTGGATAAGGAATTGTTTTATTTTCATAATTACCTATGCCTAATTGACCATAATCATTATTACCCCAACAATATAAAAAATTATTTTCTAGAATTCCACAAGAAAACATATATCCAGAAGATATCCTCTTGAATTTACTGCTTATATTAATTTTAGCTGGTTCTCCTTCATTAGTAATTGTTTTATTATCGCCTAATTGACCATAATCATTATAACCAAAACAATATTCACTAGTGCAAAAAAATAAAAAACCTACTGAAATAAAATAGGGTGTGTAATAATCATAGACTTCTGCATTTTTGTATAATTTTGCTGTAAAAACATAATTATCATTATCTATATCATCATAATAACAGTTGCCATATAAAATAGAATCATTTCTAAATCTGTTTTTTGTGAATTTTTCTGAGGAATTAAGTTCAGAATAAAAAATGGGCAAAGAATCTTTGACTTCAACAACTGTAGAATTAAAATTTGAATAATCTATGTCGAAAGCCCTTATAGTTAAGTTGAATATTTCTCCTTTTTTTAAATAATTAATAGTTAAATTTTTTATTAATGCAAAAGAATTATTCTGTATACTTATATTTCCTGAGAATATTAAATCATTTTGATTAAATTTGGTTTGATTATAAATATAATATTCCAAAATTAAAGTTTTATTATAATCATCTTTTACAGAGATATTAAAAGTTATATTTGTTGTTTTATTTATATTATTGGGTATAACTTCTAACTTGGTTATTTGGGGTTTATTATCTTCTAATAAACTAAAATTCCAAATTCCTACAGAAACAAAACCTGTCTCATCTGTCAAATTAACAATCCATTTTAAATTATCACCTGGATTTAAAAAAACTTGACAAGAAACAGCTGTATTGTTATATATTGACTCATTATAACACAAGGTTGTATTGCTAGAATAATTAATAAATCTTACTGAACCAGTAGCGTAAGAATCTAACTCCTCACTAATATAAAAAGTAATATTTAATAAAATGTTGGTATAAGGTTCTATTTGAGTATTATTTAAAGGATAATTTAGTGATGCATTTAAAGAAATAACATTTTTAAAAGATAAAATAAAGATAAAATTTAATATTAATAATATTAGTATTTTAGATCTTTCTTTAAAATATTTATTATGAAAAAGCATAAATAAAAATAATAAGATAGAATTTATATACTTTACTTAGATTATTTTAAAAAAACTGTTTAAAAAAATTAAAAAGATTTAATATAAAATTAAATCCGTCAAATCCAGGAAAAGGAATCATATTAAAAATAAATAGGAATAAATTTAATTTTCCAATAATTGCTAATGTTTTATAGTATTTTCTTTTTACTAATTTGAATTTAACTAATAAAATGGATAAAGTATAAAAAATTAAATTGGTTAGTGGACCAGAAATTGAAACTATTGCAGATTCTAAAAAAGGCAATCTTGTATGAGAAACATAGCCCCCTACTAAAAAGAATATTGGCGCATTAATTAATCTTAATACAATTGCAATAATATACCAATCTATTGGAGCATGTAAAGTTGCTGTAGCACCAAAAGCCATTGCTGTAAATTTATGTGCTAATTCATGAAAAACTATTGCTGGAGCAGCTATTATAGTTGCATATTTAAAATTTTCAAAAATAGAATTTTTTTTATAAAAATTTATAGGGTCATATTCTTCATCTGGTTCTTTTTTTATAAATGTTGAGAATATAAAACCTATTGCAAATACCATTATGATTAAATCTATTATCTCTCCTATAGTAAATAACATAAGTTTTTTTGAAATAAAAATATTTTATAAAAGTTTTGAAAATTTAAAAAAAACAAGCATTTTAAAAACTAATTTGTTTTTTAAGTTTTTATGACAGAATTAATAACAATTTTATCAACTGGAAAAGGAACATGGACAGATGTAATTAAATTAATGAATTCCTATGATTGGGAAAAAGTAATTATAATAACAAATCAATTTGGAAAAGAAACATTTAGAGCAAAAGAAAATATGGAATTTATTGTGGTTAATTTTGATGATACTATTGAAAATTTAATTGAAGCATTTAAAAAAAACCTTAAAGATAAATTAACAGGAACAGAAGTTGCTTTGAATTTCATTTCAGGACAAGGAAAAGAGCACATGGCTTTACTATCTGCTGTTTTAAAATTGGGATTAGGGATTAGATTAGTTGTTTATAGTAATGAAATTAAAGAAATTTAATCAATATTTTTTATATCTTCCATAAGGTTTATTATTTCTTTGTAATCTTTTGCTTTTGATATTTTATCTCTTAGTAAAGATGCTCCTGTAAATTCTTTTGCAAAGTTTGTTGCTTGAAATTTTATATAAGTTATGTTCAAATAATTGTATTTTTCACAAAGATTTACAAATTCTTTGAAATCATTAATTTTATCTGTAAATGTTTGTTTTGGCAATTTTTTTCCTGTTTCTAAAAAATAGTTTATTCTTTTAAATACAAACGGATTGCCAATTGCTGCTCTACCTATCATTAATGCATCTACATTTGTTTCTAATGCTTTTTTTGCTGATTCTTCATCTTTTACATCGCCGTTTAAGATCACAGGAATTTTTAATAGGGATTTTATTTTTTTTATTATCTGCCAATTTGCTTTTCCACTATAACCTTGCTTTTGTGTTCTACCATGAACTGTTAATGCTTTTGCTCCATTTTTCTCTATTAATTTAGCGATTTCTATTGTTTCTTTTTCATCATTTAAAATTCTTATTTTACATGTTAATGGTATTTTTATTGAAGACGAAATTTTTGAAACAATTTCTTTTATTTTATTTTTGTCTTTTAATAATTCTGAGCCAGCACCACATTTTATAACAGAATAAGCAGGACATCCAATATTTAAATCTATTAAATCAGGTTTCAAAATTTTTTCAACTTTTTTTGCGGCTTTGACTAATGAATCTACACATGAACCTGACAATTGAACACCAATAGGTTTTTCTTTGTTTAAAAAAAATGCTTTTTTATAGGATTTGTCTGATTCCTGTAAAAATGCTTCACTATGAATCATTTCAGAATAAACCAATGATGCACCATATTTTTTACATATTAATCTAAAAGGTAATGAAGTTACATTACACATTGGTGCTAAAATTAAAATGCCTTTTATTTCTAAATTTCCAATATAAAAAGTTTTTTTCATTTTTTTATTATAAAAATAGAAGTTTATTTAATTAATTTTTTTAATTAAATTTTTTCACTCAAATAAATTTTATACCCTGATTTTTGTGCAATTACTTTTAAATTACCAAAAACATCCATCATTTTTTTTGATAAAGTAATGCCACCTTTTTTATGCCTAGCTACTATTTGAAATATACCATTTTTATTAAGATGTTTATAAGATTCTTCAATCATCATGAAACAAATTTCTTTACCTGCTGTTTGTGGAGGATTTAATAAAATAATGTCAAAAGTTTCATTAATATGAGAAAAAATATTGCTTTTTCTTGCTTCTATATTTTTATTTAATAAATTATGCAATTCAATATTTTTTCTTGCTAAAAAAACAGCTCTTTCATTTATATCTGACATAATAACTTTTGTATTGGGGTATAATAATTTCACATAAATACCAACAACACCAATTCCACAACCTAAATCTAAAACAGAAGAATTATCATAAATAATTGCTTCATTTAACAATAATTCTGTTCCTTTATCTAAATGATCCTTAGAAAAAACACCATTAGAAGAATATAAGTCAAATGAAATTTTTCTTGTTTTTATTATAATTTTTTTCATTAAAAAACTTGAATCTTGTTTTTCTGAAAAATAATGTGGCATAATCTTTAGTTTAATTAGTTATTATAAAAAGTTATCTTAATTATAATAGTAAGATTTAATTGTTTATAAAAAACTTAAAACAATATCTTTAAAAACTAAATAAATAAAAAGATTAAAAGAAACATTTGTAGTTAAATAAAGAATTGTTTCTTTATTTGGAAAACCTAATAAAAATTTATATATTGTTAAATTTATGAAATTATAAAAAAAGATTGCTAAAAACCAAACTATAACAGGTGAAAATATCCTAAAAAAGTTCAAGACTATTGCTAATAAAAAATAAGAAATAATTGCAAATATACTTTCTGATGAAAAATCTCTATTAGTTATCATCGCTGCTAAATTACTGATAAAACCTGCTAAAATACCAAAAAATAAATTATATTTATAGGTTATAAAAAAAACATTGAATGTGGTTAATTCTAAATCAATAGGTAAATCAAAATATCTTTCATAAATCAAGATAAAAGAATTAAATATTGATAAAATAAGAATAAATAATAAAGGTTGATAATGTTTAATTAAAGGAATTATAAATGCTATTAATGCTAATATAGACAAAATTATTTTAAAATTTTCACTTTTAAAAAATCTTGATATTTTCATTTTGAAATTAATAAATTAATTTAAAATAAATTTTTTGAGACATCTTAAAATTATGTAAATTTATATCATTATACTTAATAAAGGTTCTGAAAAAGCAATAAAAAGTATGAAATTGAAAATTGTATTACTTAAACCATAAGTCATTATTTCATAATCAGTTAACATTGTTATGTATTTAGAAACAAAGATTGTATAAATGTTAACAACTATTGTTGCTATTATACCTATTAAAACAATTGGTAAAGCTTTAAGAAAATTAGATATAATTGCTGAGATAACATAACCAATTATCATAAAAATATGATCTACTCTAAAATTTCTATTATAGACAATTGCTGCAAATTTAGTTAAGATTGCTGTGAATAACCCCCATTTAAAACCATATGCTATAGTCATTAATGATGCTGTAAATGTTGAAAATTCAACATCAATTGGCAAAGAAACATATCTATCTATTGTTAATAAAAGTGCATTTGAAACACAAAAAATAGATAAATAAATTAAAGGCATTATTGGAATCTTTAAAAAAAATGTAAAAATATAAATTATTAAACCTAAAATAAGCCATTTTCTATCAATAGGTAATTTAGTATATTTTTTTCTAACCTCTGAAATTGGAACTTTTTTAATAGGCATTAATGATAAAATTTTTTTTATATTTAAAAAATTAATTAATATAACATAATGTTAAAAAAATAACTTGAATAATTAATTTTTAGATTTTTAATGAATTTTTTTAATAAAAGCCCCTGGGGAGACTTGAACTCCCGACTTGCAGTTTTTTTGCTTAAAAAGAGATACGAAACTGCCACTCTACCACTGAGTTACAGGGGCTTTAATAGATTTATTGATTAAAATTCTAAATTACTTTATTTTTAACAATATCTCTTCTTTTGTTTTATATCTCTTTTGACATTCATTACAAATTGGATAAAGTTTAGCATTTTTTTTTACATATGTGCCTAAAATTTTTCCAAGAAAGGTGTATTCTATTTTTTTATTACATATTGAGCATTTTACCATTTTTTTATTGAATTTTTTCTTTTTTAAAAAGATTAATGTTTGTTTTTTCTAATTTTCAATTTTAATTATTTATTTAGTTTTTAGTTTCTCTCCCTTTTTGTGTTTGATATAAGTTTTCTATATAATTTAGATCACTAATTTCATCAATGTTTTTATCTTGTCTTAATCTTATAAATCTTGGGAATCTTAAAGCATAACCAGATTCATATGTGGGTGATTTTTGAATTTCTTCATATCCTACTTCTATAACAATTTCGGGTTTTAATTTAACATATTTACCTTGTTTTTTGATTATTAATGGCTCTA
Source organism: Candidatus Woesearchaeota archaeon (assembly GCA_038874655.1). Taxonomy (GTDB): domain Archaea; phylum Nanobdellota; class Nanobdellia; order Woesearchaeales; family GW2011-AR15; genus JAAXVZ01. The sequence continues at coordinate 52,925 of JAVZBY010000005.1, forward strand.
ATAACTTTGTTAATTCTTTAAATGAAAATCCTTGTTCTTCTAATTCTTTTAATCCTGTAGAAACTTTACCAATTTCCAAAAAATTATTATTTTCATCAATGCATGCAATGTAGAAGGTTGATAAAAATCCTGATCTTTTACCTTCACCATATTCTGCAGCAGTTATTACTAAATCTAATGGCTCCATTATTGGTTTTATTTTAACACCTGTTCCTATTTTTCTACCTGGTTTGTAAAAGCTTTTTAAATTTTTAGCCATTATGCCTTCAAAACCTAAAGAAAGTGCTTTTTTATAAAATATTTCTGCCTCTTTTTCATCTGAAGTGATAATTTGCTCTGCTAAAGTTATTGTATGCTCTTCTTGAGGGATTATTTTTTCAAGAAGTTTTCTTCTATCTTCAAAAGGTTCATTAATTAAGGTTTTATCTTCAAAAAAAAGAATGTCAAAAACTTTGATCTCTACTGGAAATTTTTCTGCCATCTCTAATATATTATATTTTCTTTTTATTCTCTGAGAAATTTGTTGAAAAGGAATATTTTTTAATGTTTTTTTATCATATGCTATTGCCTCTGAATCCAAAATTATTTTTTCTACTTTGATTTTTTCTAGGTATTTTATAATTTCTGGGAATTGTTCTGAAACATCTTCTAAATTTCTAGTATAGAGCTTTATTTCATTTTGATTTTTATGAATTTGTAATCTAAAACCATCGTATTTATATTCAAATGCTAACGGCTTTCCCAAGACACAAAAAGCTTCATTTATATTACTTGCTTTGTAGAAAAGCATTAAATTTATAGGTTTTCCAGGTTGAATTTGTATATTATCTAGACTATGATTTTTTGCTAACATTAAAGATATTTCACCATAATCATTTAAAATATCATAAGCAAATTGAATTTTATCAATTAATTTTCTATATTCGGGATTTGCTTCTAATTCATTTTCTTCTATATTATAATTTAAGTTTAATTTTTCAGAGAAAAATGCCCAAATCAATGAATCTCTTATCGTGCTTTTCCCAAAACCTAATCTTAAATTATCTAATAAAGTTCTTATTATGTATTTTGCTTCAATTGGCTCTGCATTTATTAATAATTCTGAAATTATTGTAATTTTATTTTCTATGCTGCCTTTGCCTTCGTATTCAGAGAGATTTTTTATTGCATCATAAACTTCTTTTATTGTTAGTTTTCTAGGAAATAATGATGCTTGTTTTTTTTTGTTTAGCAAATAATAACCGACATCTCCTAAATCACCTAATTCTTTTAATTTTTCAATTATTTTTTGTTCTTGCATTAGTGAGGCTTTACTTATTGCCTTTATTACTAATTTGTCTGCAATACCTATTTTTTTTTGAGAAAAATCAGGAAAAACTTTTCCTTGGATAAGCATTACTGCTATTGGTAAAAGATCAAATTCTTTTTCTGAAATTTTTTTTATGAAATTAGCAATTAAAAAAGTTTTTTCTAATCTCTTATTTGTTTTTGACAAAGATTCATATAACTCAACTAATTCTCTGTAATCCATAATGCATCAATAAATTTAAGAATTAATAAATTTATTTTTTTTTATTTTTTTAAATTTATTTTTTTTATAATTTAAGCTTTTTTTCCTTTTTTGCAAATTTTTTTAATGAGGATATATCTGTTTTTTTTAATTTTGCTTCATAAATAGCATTTTCCCATGTTTTGAAATATTTTTTATAAGTAGAATATGAACCTGCCCATTTTCTATTTTTTAAATCTTTTGGCTGAGGAATTCTGTTTAATTCCTTATATAGAATTTTTAAATTTTCAATTAGTTCTTGTTTTAAAAACTTTTTTTGATTAATTATTAAAGAAGCTTCTTTTAGTGCATTATTCCATGAACCAAACCTCTTAATGTATGTTGTTGATGAAGGAATAGGATATTTTTTATTTTTTTGTATTTCTAAAAGATTATTTTTTTTATTTAAATCACTTATCTTTGGTGTTCTATTTATTTTTTTACTAAGTTCTTTTAAAAAGAATATAAGCTGTTCTTTTGTGTATTTAGTTTTATACATAAGATTATAGTATTTTGCTAATATTTATTATTTTCTATAGATTTAATTTATTATTAATTATTTTTTATTAAAAAGTTTTTTAAATATATTTAAAATATTAAAAATTATATGATTCAATACGATAATTTAGATTATGAAAAATTAGGTTTTAAAGCTGGTTTAGAAATACATCAAGAATTAAATACTAAAAAATTGTTTTGCAATTGCGAAAGTAAATTAGAAGAAAAAGATTTAATTTGTGAGATAAAAAGAAAGATAAGAGCTTCTGCTGGAGAAATTGGTGAGATTGATGCTGCTTCTTTATATGAACAACTAAGAGATAGAACTTTTATTTATCATGGCTATAAAAAAGAGGTTTGCTTAGTTGATTTAGATGAAGAACCCCCCCATATGATTAATGAAGATGCTTTTGAAATTGCTTTACAAGCTGCAAAAATTTTCAAATTAGATGTTCCAGATACTATATGTACTATGAGAAAAACTGTTTCTGATGGGTCATCTGTTTCTGGTTTTCAAAGAACTATTTTAATAGGAAGTGAAAGTGAGAATTCATATTTAGAAACAAGTAAAGGAAAAGTAAAGATAGTCCAGCTAAATTTAGAAGAAGATTCTTGCAAAATTGAAAAAAAAGAAAATATAAATGAAAAAAATATTGTTTATTATTCTTTATCTAGACAAGGTATTCCATTGCTAGAGATTGGAACAGATGCTTCATTAAAAGATCCTGAACATGTAAAAGAAGTTGCTTTAGAAATTGGAACAATTTTAAGGTCTCTAAATGTAAAACGAGGTTTAGGAACAATTAGACAAGATGTAAATATTTCAATTAAAGATGGAACGAGAATTGAAGTAAAAGGTTGGCAGGATTTAAAAAAATTAGATTTATTAGTTAAAAATGAAGTTTTAAGGCAATATAATTTAATAGAAATAAAAAAAGAATTAGAAAAGAGAGGTTTAAAAAAGTTTGAAAAATTTGAAAAAGAGGTTACAAATATTTTTGAAAAAACGGAATTTAGGGTAATTTCTGACCTAATTAAAAATAATGGAAAAGTTTTTGCTTTGTTATTGCCAAAATTTTCAGGTTTGTTAAAAAGAGAAATATGCATAGGAAAAACTTTTGGTAAAGAATTAAGTGAATATGCAAAAGCATATGGAACAAAAGGAATGATACATAGTGATGAGGATTTAATAAAATATAAATTAGAAAAAGAATTTATTGAATTAAGAAAACTGTTTAATGCTAATGAAGATGATTTGATATTAATAGTGGCAGAAAAAGAAGAAATATGTAAAAAAGCTATTAATTCTGTTTATGAAAGAGCTCTTTATTGTTTAAAAGGTGTTCCTAATGAAACAAGAGTGCCTAATCATAATGATGCAACTTCTAGTTATGCAAGACCTTTGCCAGGAAGCCATAGAATGTATCCTGAAACAGACATACCATATATAAAGATAACTAAAGAGATTATTGAAAATATAAAAATACCAGAATTATTAAAAGATAAAATTGAGAGATATCATAATAGCTATGGCATTGATAAGAGTATGGCAAAAGAATTAATAAGAGAATATGATTTTGATTATTTTGTTTCTAAATATAAACATATTGACCCAAAATTTTTGGCTTTTGCATTATTAGATTACCCTAAAGAAATAAGAAAAAGATTTGGAAAAGAACTAGAGATTGAAAATAATCTTGATAAAATTGAAAAGGTTTTAGAAAAATTAAATAATAATGAAATAAGCAAAGATGCTGTTTTTGAGATTTTTGTTGAGATTTGTGAAAATAAAGAAATTGATTTTTTAAAATATAAAAAGATGGATGAGAATGAATTAAGAAAAGAAATTTCTGAAATAATAACACAAAATAAAGGATTAAATTATAATGCAATGATTGGAAAAGTAATGGCTAAATTAAAAGGAAAAGCAGATGGAAAAAAGATTGTAGAGATTATAAAAGAGATTATGAATGAATAATAATTCAATGTATACTAAAACATAAATATTAAGTTTTATAAATTATTAATTTTTCTTTTAATTTATAATGCATCTATTTTTATAAATAATGGGGACATAGTACAACCTGGCTAGTATAGGCGGCTCCAGTCATGGAGCGATGAGCTGAAAAGCAATGAATTATTGGCGGTAAGTCAATCGAGGAAGTTACCGCCGGATCAGGGTTCAAATCCCTGTGTCCCCACTTTCTAAATTTTAAAAAATAATTCTCAAAAAATTTTATTAAAACTATAAAAATAAATAAATTTAAGAATCTTGAATCTAATTATTTTTATACTAACTACTTAAAAATGAAAACATTTATATTTACCTTTTTATTTTAATATTTAAAAAGTATTTGGGGTGATTTACATGGCAAAAAAAGAAAAAACTTTACTACAAAAGATTGGACCATGGGCTTTTATTTTAGGTTTGGTTATAGCAATTGTTTCTGCATTAACAGGACAATTATTCTGGGGCTTAGGTTTATTGGGTTTAGTTGTAGGTTTATTGAATATAACTGAAAAAGAAAGTTCAATGTATTTATTAGCAAGTTTAACATTTTTGTTAAGTGCTAATAGTTTATCTGTAACTTTAACAAAGGTTGTAAGTTTTATTCCTTTTGTAGGAGAATGGTTAAAAATAATTGATCCATTATTAGCTAATATAACATTATTTGTAGCGCCTGGAGCTGCTGTTGTTGCATTAAAAGCTTTATATAGCTTATCAAAAGATTAAATAGAAAAAATTTTTTGTTTTTTATTTTTAAAATTTTTTATTCTATTTTAAAATAAACTCTTCTGTTATTTTTTCCTTTATTAACTGCTTCTAAAAAAACAATTTTTCCTATTTCTTTTAAAGATTTAACATGACAACCTCCATCAGCTTGTGCATCAAAATTTTCTATCTCTACAATTCTAATTTCTTTTATATCATGCGGAAAACCTATTGCTAATTTAAATAAGCTAGGATCTTTTTCTGCTTCTTCTCTTGATTTATAGTAAATTTTTATAGGTAAATCTTTTTTTATTAGAGAATTTGCTTTTTCAAATGCTTCTTTTATTAAATTTAAATCCATTGTTTCCATGTCAAAATCAATTCTGCCTTTCTCTGTTGTTAATTGGTTTCCTGTTATCTTTAAATTATAATCTTTATTAAAAATTCCACTTAAAACATGTGCTGCTGTGTGATATCTCATTAATAAATATCTTCTATCCCAATCAATTATACAATGAACTTCATCTTTTTCTTTTAATCCTTCTTCATCAACTTCGTGTGAAATAAAACCATCAAACTTACCAACAAAAATTACTTTAAATTGCTTATTATCTGATTTTCTTGTAATTACGCCTGTATCATTATCAACGCCACCGCTTTTTGGAAAAAATGCTGTTTTATTTAGAATAATGTATTTTCCATTTGCTTTCTCTACAATAGCATCAAATTCTTTAAGATATGAATTATCCATAAACAATGGAACCATTCTCTCACCTTTAAAGTTAATTTTTATGATTATAAAGAAAAGATTTAAATTTATAAAAATAATCTCATATGCGAAATGGCAGAACTTAATTATGTTGAAGAAGAAGTAACTTGTGTTGAATGCGGAAAAGTAATGAAAATTGTAACTATAGAAGGAACAGATAATTCTGAATATTTGTGTCCTAAATGTAGTTCCGGAGAATTTGTTGAGGAAGAAGAAGAATAAAAAAACTCAAAAATTAACTTATCTTTTTTTTATGTAACCTGGCATAGGTTCATAAATAATGTTTTCTTTTATTAATTCATTTATATAATTGTTAACTTCTCTTTCAGAAAAACCTCTGTTTTGTGCTTCTACTAAGATTAATTCTTTTTGAACAATGTTTTTAGGTCCAAAAGTAAGTTGATTTATGATTGTGAGTAATTCTATTTTTCTATCTATTTGAACTTCTTTTCTAAGTGATTTTTGAAGCATATTTTGATATGCTAAAAGTTCATCTATATCCATTATGATCCCTATAAATAATTATGTCTTTTGTATATATAAAGTTTGTCCTAGTAAATAGTAAATATTTTTATAATTGTTTTTTTTATAAAAAGGAGAGTTTAGAAATTCACAAAAAATATAAAATACAAAAGATTAATTTTTTTTAATGAATAAAAGCATTAATTTTTTATCTGAAGAAAATTTAGAGAATATTAAAAAAGCTTTTGAGATTGCAAAAAACAATCTTAGAGATTGTTATGGAGATTTGGGAATTTATGCTGGATTGCATCATTTTAAGGATTATTGGGCAAGAGATGGTTTTTTTGCATCTTTTGGATCTTTAATTTTAAAGGATTATAATATAGTGAAAAAAAATTTAGAGCTTTTTTTAAAAAATGTAAATAAAGAGGGACAATTGCCTTTAAGAATTGGAAAGAGTTCTTTTGAAATTGCATTATCTTATATTATGAGAAGATACGATTCTAAAAGAAAACCAATTTATTTTATAGATAAAAGTAATAAAAAACCTGTAGATCAAAACTCTCTTTTTATAATTTCTTTTTATGAATATATTAAAGAAACAAAAGATATTGATTTTTTAAAAAACAATATAACAAAAATTGAAAAGATTATGGAATGGAATTTTAATCAAGATAAAGATAATGACTATTTGATTGAAGAAGACGAATTTTGTAATTGGGCTGACAGCATAAAAAAAAGGGGTAAAGTTCTTTATACAAATGTGTGTTTTTGCTATGCTTTAAAATGTATGGAAAATTTATATAGAATATTAAATAACGAAAAAAAAGAAATTGTATACAATGAGAAATATAAAATTGTGAAATCTAAGATTAATGAAAGATTTTGGCAAGGTGAATATTATTTAGATTGGATAATTGATGAAAAAAATTTGAAAAAAACATTTGATTATTTTTCTAGTGATGGTAATTTTTTAGCAGTTATTTGGGATATTGCTGATAAAGAAAAATCTAAAAAAATAGAGGAAGCAAGCCATATTTTTGACATACATGAAATACCTTCAAAATGCGTTCATCCTAATTATTCAAATAAACTTGTTTCTTTTCAAACTAAATTAATTGGTTTAAAAGATTATCATAATGGCTTATCTTGGTTATGGCTTGGTTGTATAAATGCAATTTCAAAAAATAAGGTAAATATGAAAAAAGAGGCTATAGATATTTTACTAAAAATGTCAAATCTTATTATAAAGTATAATGGTGTTTATGAGGTCTATGATAAAGAAAAACCAGTAAGAAGATTAATATATAATGCAGAAATTCCTTTTGCTTGGAGTTCTGGAATGTTTTTATATGCATGTAATGAAATCTTAGGATTAAAATAAAATGTTTAAGAATAAACTATAATAACTAAAAACCTGATAAAAAATTAAAATTCAAAAATATTCAAATATGCTTAATACTTTTTCCCAGAATGTTTTTTCTTGATTTAATACATGGAAATAAAATACTTTTGTTGTTTTACCTCCTTTAGAATCCTCTGCTGTAAAAGCTATTTCTTTTGCACCATACCAATTTTTATTTGGTTTTATATAAGCTATGTTCTTTTTTATAATTATTTCAAAATTATCTGGATTATTTGAAGTAAATGTTAGTTTATCTCCATCTGGATCGTAAAACCATTTTGATAAATCTATTTTATAGATACTATTTTTTTTTAATTTGATATAAAAAGCTGATTGACATAATTCAGAATCATAATAAAATTCACAATTATTTTCATCAACAATGTTTGTTGAAATTATTTTAATTTGTAAAGACAATAATGCTTCTTCTTTATTTGTTTCTACAACTACAAATGGATTAAAATTGCCTATATCTTTACAATCAGGGACTAATTTTAATTTTATTATTCTATATTCATTTGGATTTAAAACTAAGTTTTGTGTCATAAAAGCAGAACCTTTAAAATTTTTTATTTTGAATGAATACATCTCTTTATTAGAAGAGGGATTTGTTAATTTAAAGGAAAAATTAGCTTCGTTGCATTGTAAAATTTCTTGATTTGTTAAAATTGGCTCTATTTTTATAGCTGTTTTAAGATATTCTTTGTTCTCTTCTTTTCTTTCATCTGTTTTATTAGGATAATAAATATTTACTTCAAAGGAATGTTTTATTTCTTGTGTATTTTGTGTTTTTTGTATTTCTTTTGAGTCCTGCATTAAAATTAATTCTTTATTATCATAATTATTTTTTATTAATAATGCTTCTTTATCATCATAGCCTAAATTTATTTGGATTTCAGCTTTTATGTTTTTAGAAGATAAGAGTAATATTGAAAGAATAATTGAGAAGATTACAAATATTTTAAAAACTATTAATAAAGGGTTTTTAAAAATTAATTCTCTTTTTTTATCGTATAGATTTATCATTTAGATTACCCTTTATGGAGATATTCTTTATAAATAGTTAATTATAAAAAATTTAATTAAAAAAATAAAAAATTTAATAATATGTTTGTCCAGAAACTTCTTCTGGTTCTTTGCCTTTCATTTTACCAAAGCCAACTACTAAACCTAAAATTACTAATAATACTACTAAGACAATTAATCCAATTATTAATCCTTGTCTTAAATTACTTAAATCCATTGAAGGATTTTGTGTTTGTGTTTGACTTTCTATAACATTTGCTGTTAATGCTATTTGTTTTTTATCTCCTGATGTTTCTACTGTTACCATAAATACTTTTTCTCCTGCTGTTGCATCTTGTTTAGCTGTTACATATAAGTATGCTGTTTCTGTTTTACCTGCTTTTACTAAAACTAATGTACTAGGTTCAACTCTATAGGTTGCCCAAGAATCTAAACCACTAACTGATAATTGGTAAGCTTTATCAGTAACGCCGTTATTGGATATAATTATTGGATAAACTGTGCCTTGTGTTCCTTTTAAAACATCTTGCTTTCCAGGCATTGTTACTATTGTTTTTTCGTTTTGTGTTATAGGTGAAATTTCACAAGAGTTATCTGCTGTTACTTTTATGTATGTTTGTTTTAATGTTTCTTCATCTCCATCTGCATATTCAACTGTTGCTTTTACCATATAATTTCCTGGTTGAGCACAAGATGGAATTTTTAAAAACATATCTTCTGAGCTTGTTGCTTCATTTGCTTCTAATTCATCTATGTATTCTGTTGCTTTTATATTCAATTCTGGGATGCTTATTGTAATTTTTATACTTTCTTCTGCTTCTTCACCCATGTTCTTTATTCTTACATTTGCAAATAAACCTCTTCCTGCTTGTACACTATCACTTGGATCTAAAACAATATCTTGTATTACTAAATTGTGTTCAGGTGCTTCAACTTTTAAGTTATATTCTCTAACAAAGGTATGACTATATTTATCTGAGATCATTATTCTTAATTTTAACTCATCTCCAGTTTCTACTTTGAAATCATCTGGTAATCTAACTTTTAAGTTCTTTTCATAAGAAACATTTGCTTTTACATCAAATGTAGAGGTTATATCAAATATTTGATCTCTAAATTTGCTTCCTCTGTGATAACCTGTAATAACAGCCATTATTTGTACATCATCCGCATCTTGTAAAGAAACAAATTCCACTCTAACATTTAGATCTTGTCCTCTTTCAAATGCTTTTAATGTTGTAACATCATTTTTTACAATTCTATCATTAACTCTAACTAAACACTCTTCTATGTTTAATGCTGCTGAGTTAGCACTATTTCCATAACATACTCCATTTGAGCAACAATCAACACATTCTGTTTGTGCAAATGCACCAAATATTGACATTATCAATACTAACAAACCAAATATAATTGTTATTTGTTTTTTCATTCTTTTTACCTCCTATTTAATTGACTTTGTTAACATGCTAGACTAATATAAATTTGAATTATTTTAGGTTATATTTAAATTTGCTTATTTTTATCATTAATTAGTTAATATAAATTTTTATTATTATATAATAGTTATAAAATTAAAGTACTATATAAATTTTTCTATTTTTACTATCAATAAGTAATAAATTTTATTTTATAAATTAATATTAAATTAATACTAAATTACTAAAAATTAATTCCTTAATTGGACTTCTCTATATATAACTCTCTTATAATCTCCTGAAGTAATTGTAACTCTTAAATATTCATATCTATTAGCATTTTCATCTATGTTAAATTTGAATAACTTTGTTATTTTTTGCTCTGGCTCTAGTAAATAAATAAATTTTTGTTGATTTTGTTGTAAATTTGGAAGTGTTGCTTTTATGTCAATATTTTTTAGATTTTTATCTGCCATGTTTGTTATTGAAACCATTACATTTAATTCATTATCATAAATTTCATCAGTTATCACATTAACATAAAAAATTTCTCTAGGGGTGCTTGCAACTCTATCTTCTGTATTTGGATTACAATCATCATCAATGCCATTGTTTAATATTTCCTTCATTCCTGGGTTTATTTTTGGATTCCAATCATTACAATCTATATCTGCTGTATAACCATCATTATCTCTATCATTATCACATTCATCACCTAATCCATCATTATCTGTATCAATTTGATTTGGATTATAAGTATATACACAATTATCTTTGTCATCACATATACCATCTTTGTCAGCATCTATACATGTATCACATCTATCATCTATTTTATCATTATCTTTATCTATAGTTGGTAAAACTAGATATTTACATTGACCAGAACCGCAATAATATTGCCTATATTCTTTTCCTGTTCTTAGGCAATCTGTTTTCTTACAATTGCCAAAATCATCTGGGCAATATACACACTGAGTATAATTAAAATCATAACAACCACTTAAAGTTGAGCAATCAAATTGTTCAAATGAATGATCATTGCCTTTACAATAAACTTGATTTAAAAGATTATCATTAATACATACATCATAAATTCTACCTGGATCAAAATTACAATATGAATTTCCTTCTGTGCAACTTTCAAGGTCATCAACATATTCTTGTATGAATATATCTTTTTTAGTATTTGAGATACAACTATCTTCGCCGCAATTTTCTTTTAATTTTATTTTTGTTTCTGTTGATGCATAACATTTACCATTAGTTAAATCACAACCTTTTAGATTACATCTTTCTATTTCAAAAATATTGTCTTGTCTACATTCATTTGTTTTAGTGCAAAAGGATTTACCACAATTCTCACTTGAAACTATAATCTTAGTTGTTTTTGAATCACAATAATCATTATTTCCAAATACACCTTTACAAAAACCTTCTTCTAAAAATTTATATGCAACAGAGACATCATTTTTACACTCGTAGTTTAAAGGTGTTTCTTTTTTATAAGAACAATCTTTTTTTAACCCCCATTCAAAGCAAATATCAGAATCAAAATTACCACATTCATAAAGCACATTTCCTATGCATTTTGTTTCTCCTAATTTACATTCATCTGTACATATTGTTTTATATTCACAACCACAATTTGTATTACATATATCTTGTGTTTTAGGATTATTATCATTACAATCGCTATCTACAGAACATTGTGCACCGCATGAACCTTTTATACATTTAAAATTAAACTCATCATAAGTACAACCACATTGAGAATTACAATTTCCATATGCATCTCTTATTCCTGTTTTTTTTCCTGAACATGTTTGTGTTGTTTGTGGACAATTCTGGTTATTTTGAGAATTTGGTGTTTCACATTGCTCTTTTCCTGTCCATATAAAAGAATCTCCACATTTTGCTAATTTGCAAGTATTTAAACAACCATCATTATTGTTTGAATTTCCATCATCGCATTCTTCTGTTGGTTGATTTACTTTTC
>JAVZBY010000006.1:0-4063 GCA_038874655.1 Candidatus Woesearchaeota archaeon
ATTTGCAAAACTTGTAATCATAGATTTGATAAACAAGAAGATTTAAATGAACTTGAAAAAGAACATAATAATATTCCTTATGATATTTATGTAAGCATTTATTATGTTTTATTTTTATTTAGAATTTATTTAACATCTTTAAGAAAGGATATATTTTATTTTTATGAACCAACAGTATATTCATATATTACACCTTTTATAGCTGGACTTTTAGTATCTTTTTTTTGGGGATGGTTAGGAAAAAAAATATTTACTAAAAATAAAAAACTAGCTTTTGGATTAGGATTTTTGCTAGGTCCTATTGGCTATATTATTATCTTAATTAAATTATTTTTATTTGATAAATTTATATTCAAAAAAGTATAAATTCATTTTAGCTTTCTATAACCTTGTGTCAATATCATTAACAATTTCACTCAACTTTCAAATAGATCATTTGTCAGAAAAAATTTTTTAACCTAAATCTTTATAATATAAAAAAATATTTTTAAAATAAAATAGAAAAAAGTTATTTCAAAAAATGCTAATAAACAAAAAAAATAAACAAAAAAAAATAAATTTCCCTAAAATTAATCAAAAAAATATAAATCAAAAACTATTTTTTAGTATTTTTTTAATTGCAAGCCTTTTTTTTATTATAATTTTTTCATCTGTCTTTTCATACGTATACAATCTAAATTACTACGAGAAACAATATGAAAAAAACAACATTTATCAAAAATTTGAAAAAAATTATTTGTTGAATATAACAAAGAATCTTTATGGTTATCTAAAATACAAAAATGAGTTAGATAGAAATTTTTTTAATGAAAAAGAAGAAAGTCATTTAAATGATGTTAGAATTATAATTAAAAATTTAGATATAATTTACAAAATAAGTTTAGTAATTTTTTTTATTTTATTGTTTTATTTTCTAAAAAAAAAATATTACAATGAACTTTTTAATTCATTTATTTATTCAGGTTTTATTGGAATTTCTTTCATTTTATTAATATCAATATTTTATTTTTTATTTGGCTTTGATTTTTTATTTGAAGTTTTTCATAAAATTTTTTTTACAGGTAATTATGCATTTGATCCACGAATTTCAAATATGAAATTTATATTTCCTGATATATTTTTTTTTGATATTTCAAAAAGTATTATTATCTTAACTATTATAAAATTTATTTTATTAATTTTATTTGGCTTGTTTTTAAAAAAACTAATAAGATAAATTAAATTATTTCTGCTTATTTCAACCTAACTGATTCTAAATTTCTTGGTGCTATTGTTTCAATTCTAAACATTTTATGTATAGAACTTGCTAAATCTAAGCATCTAGAACTTTCACCATGATTAATTAATATTTTCTTTGGTTTAGGATTACACTTTGCAATGAAATTAATCAACTCTTTTCTATCAGAATGATCGGATATCTCTAATTTATGTATATCTAATTTTAATTGTAGTACTTCTTGCTTCTGCCCATTCTTAAATATTATTTCTCTTTCACCATTTTGAATTCTTCTTCCTAATGAACCTTCACCTTGATAAGATGAAAAAACTAAACTATTGTTAGGATTATCACCCAATGCTTTTAAATACTCAACAGATGGCCCTCCAATTAACATACCGCTTGTTGCTAAAATTATACATGAACCTGTTTCTTCTAAAACCTGTTGTCTTTCTTTTTGCGAACCAACCTCTTTAAAAATTTTAGATAAAAATGGATTATTATCTTTATGAAATATCTGTTTTCTAATATCAGCATTTAAATATTCAGGATATGCTGTATGAATTGCTGTTATATCCCATACTAATCCATCAACATAAACAGGAATTTCCTCTATTTCTTTATTTCTAACTAACTCTTCTATCATTATCATTATATCCTGTGCTCTACCCAATCCCAAAACAGGAATTAAAATTTTACCTCCTTTCTTTACTGTTTCTGTTATAATTTGTTTCAAATATTCGTATGCTTCTTTTTTAGATGGCTGTATATTATCTTTTCCTCCATAAGTAGCTTCTATCATTAAAGTTTCTAATCTAGTAAATTGTGTTGCTGCAGGACTTAGCATTATACTTTTTCCAAACTTCATATCCCCTGAATACAAGAAATTATGTAATCCATTTCCTATATTAAGATGAACCATTGCACTTCCAAGTACATGGCCTGCATTATAAAAAGTCAATCTAACATCTGGTGTAATATCTGTAACTTCTTCATAATCTAATGTAATAGTATGTTTAACCATCTCTTTAATTTCTTCACTTGTGTATAAAGGTTCTTTGCCTTCGCTTCTAGCAATTTTAACATAATCCAACATTAGTAAAGACATTATATCTCTAGTTGGTTCTGTACAATAAACAGGCCCTTTATAACCAAATTTAAACAAATATGGCACAAATCCTGAATGATCTATATGAGCATGTGAAACAATAATTGCATCTAATTCTTCAATTCTAAACTCTGGTGCTTCTAATAAAGGATATGCATTTTCTTCATCTGCAACATCAATTCCACAATCTATTAAAATTCTAGATTCTGGTGTTTGTAAAAAAATAGAACTTCTTCCTACTTGCCTACCCGCGCCTAAATATGTAATTCTTATCCATTCATCTTTTTTTGCTCTTAACCATCCATTATAAATCCTTTGCCCTGCTTTATTCAAAAACTTTCTTCTATAATCAGAATTTTGATATAAAACAGATCTTATATTCTCAATAAGCTGGCTTCTTATTGCAGGTGTTCTTTTTATAATGGGCACCCATAGTGTTTTCTCTTTAATTAATCTTAAATTTTCACCATCTTTCCCTATTGCAACACCAGGCTTTTCTGCTTCAATAATAACTATAGATCTTTGCGGATCAAAAATAATTTGATCAATTCCTGATTCCTCTGGAATAATACTTCTAATTTCTTTTTCAGCCAATTCTCTATCATGTGTTATTGCAGGATCAGGTCTTAATTCTACTCTCTTTTTAATCTTATTAACAATATCTTTAATAATACCATTATTATCAATAAAAAAATCCTTATCTTTTGTATAGAGTACTATATTAGCACCTTCAAAAACTGCATCAGAGATTTTACCTTTTGGTATATCTTTAAGAATCTCATCTAATATTTCTGTCATTTATAAAACCCCCTATATTTTTTTACAATAACTAATTTTATTTTTATAATAATATTTTGTATAATAAAATAGATATTTTCTTTTTGTAAACATATATAAAAAACATATAATTTATACGAATAAATTTATCCGAATAATTCAAATTTATACTAATAATTTATAGTAATGTTATTTAATTAATCCTAATGTTAGATTCTTAATTTTTAAAAAAATAAAATCTAAAATTAGGTAAGTCAGACAAACTTTTTTTTATAATTAATACTTTTTAGACCTTAACAACCTTATTATAAACAATCCATCATTTCAATAAATTATTTTCTCAATATATTATTTCCAAAAAATAAATAAAAAATTGAAAAAAATCTCATTCAATCTTATTTAGACAAATTTAGAGTTAATTCCTTTGTCATTATCTTCCTTACTCCATTCTTATTAACTACAACAACATCAATTCCATCTCCTGATGCTGAATCTCTTTGCAATGCTGAATTAACACCTTTAATTGCTAATTCTATTGCTTGTTCTTCTGTCATATCTTTTTTGTATTGAGCATCAAAAACACCCATAGCAAAAGTTCCACCACTACCTGATGTTATAAAATCCTCAACCTCGCTAATTGAACCATCTGGATAAATTTCATATAAATGCGCTCCGCTAGAATCATAACCTGCAAATAAAAAATGCACTATTCCTGGAACAGGTGAAAAACTTCTTATACTGTGATAAACCATACTTGATGCTAAATTAGCTGCTTCTTTTACAATATTTTCTCTTCCGCTTCTTAATCTTCTTAAAACCAATTCTGCTTTAATTAATTTAACAATTAATTGAATATCAGAAACACTTCCTGCTGTTGTAATAACCATCTTATCATCAACTTGCAAAATTTTATCCATTTTTTTACCTGCAATAAAATTTCCTGCTGTTGCTCTTTTATCTGC
>JAVZBY010000006.1:4073-31030 GCA_038874655.1 Candidatus Woesearchaeota archaeon
TACAATCCTTTGCTACTATTGCAACAGTTGTTGTTCCAGTTTTCATAATTTCTACCATATTAACACCTTTCTTATAATTTTATAAGCTTTTTTTATTTATTTCTTTATTGATCTTGCTTTATTAATATTAAATAGTTAGAGTTTAAAATCATTTTAAAATCCCAAGAAAACTCATTAAATAGTTGAAATGACTGAAAATATATAAAGTTTTTGGTTAAATATTAATTTTAGTTAACAACTAATAAAAAATCTATAAATATCATAAAAAAATATAATATGTAAAAATATTTATAAAGAAATATTTGTTTCTAAAAAATAATGCAGAAAAATTCAAGTAAAAAAGAACACAATCAAGAAAAAAACGAAAAAACAAGTGAAAAAAAAAATAAAAAAATAAAGGAATTATTGAAAGATTTCTATATTAAGGAATATAAAAAATTATTTTTAATTCTTGTTGTATTGATTATTTTTTCAATATTTACATTAATTTCAACTTACAGAGAAGTCGGAGATTTTACAAGAAAAGATGTTTCTTTGAAAGGAGGCATTTCAATAAGTATAAACAAATATAATAATTATAATATAAAAGACATAGAACAATATTTAAGTGAAAAATTCCCAAAATCTTCTATTAATATAAGAACAATTGAATCTGGCGGACAAATAAAAGGCATTATTATTGAAGCTAGTGATGTAGAAAAAGATTCATTAATCAATGAGATAGAAACAAAAATAGGAAAATTAAATCCTGATCAATACAGCGTAGAAACCATGGGCTCTTCTTTAGGAGAAAGCTTCTTTAAACAAATGTTTGTTGCTTTGGCTATTGCTTTTTTAGGCATGTCCTTAGTATTTCACTTATATTTTAAAAATTATTATGCTACATTTGCTGCTATTTTAAGTGCATTCTTAGATTTATTTATAACATTGGGGATTATGAATTTTTTACAAATAAGATTAACTGCTGGAGGAATTGCTGCATATTTAATGCTAATAGGATATTCTGTTGATACAAGCATATTATTATCAACAAAAGTATTGAAGGAAAAAAGCAAAGATTTAAAGGGTATTTTTGAAGCAATGAAAACAGGTTTAACAATGTCTGCTGCAGGATTAGCTGCAATGGGATTATCCTTTTTATTGACAAATAATGAAGCATTAAAACAAATCATGCTTATTTTAGTTGTAGGTTTATTCATGGATATTATTACAACATGGATAGGCAATGTTACATTTTTAAGAATTTATCTTGAGAGAAAAAACAAAACAAAAACAGATTAAAAATAAAATAAAAATTAAAATTAAAAGATAAAAATGTCAAAATTAAAAAAAATATTTTCAAATACTAGAATTTGGATATACATAGTATTTCTTTTATTAACAATAATAGCAATTTCACCTAATCCTTTTGCTTCTGGTGTTGCAATAAGAACAGTAAAACAAAATAGCTCTGCTAATTTAGCTGGCTTAATTTCACCAAGTCCTTATGATGTTCCTACAAGCAGAGAAAGAATAATTAAAATAAACAATCTGCCTGTTAAAGATGTAAGAGATTATGAAAACATTTTATCAAATATCCCAGAAAATACAACTATAACAATTGAAACTGAAAAATCAAAATTCTGGTTTTTTAGTACAAAAAAATTCTATACCCTGAATTATTTAGACAAAGAAAAATTAGGTTTAAAGGTATATGATGCTCCAAAAAGTAATATTTTACTAGGATTAGATTTACAGGGAGGAACTAGAGTTGTATTAAAACCTGAAACGAAATTGAACCAACAGGATATGGACTTTTTATTAAGCAATATGCAAGAAAGGCTTAATTTATTTGGATTAAGTGATACTGTTATAAGACAAGCAAATGACTTAGCAGGCAATCAATTTATCATTGTTGAAATAGCAGGCATTAATGAAGAAGAAGTTAATGAATTAATAGCAAAACAAGGAAAATTTGAAGCAAAAATTGCTAATGAAACAATTTTTGTTGGTGGAAAGGACATTACCTATGTTTGTAGAACATCTGAATGCTCTGGCATAGATCCTCAATTTGGTTGTAGGCAGTATGCTGAAGGATACTATTGTAGGTTTAGATTTTCTATAAAATTAACTCAAGAAGCTGCCCAAAGACAAGCTGATGCAACAAGTAAATTAGATGTTGTTTATGATAACACTGGCAATTCTTATCTATCTCAAAATATTGAGTTATTTTTAGATGATAGTTTAGTTGATTCATTAAGAATCGGCTCTGAGCTTAAAGGCAATCCAACAACAGATATTCAAATTTCTGGAACAGGATTCGGACAAAACAGACAAGAAGCATTAACAGATGCCCAAAGAAATATGAAAAGATTACAAACAATCTTAGTTACTGGAAGTTTACCTGTCAAACTAGAAATAATAAAAACTGACTCATTATCTCCTTCATTGGGAAAAGAATTTTTAACAAATGCTGTTTACATTGCTCTTTTATCTGAATTAGCTGTTGTTTTAATAGTTATTTTGAGATATAGAAAAGTCAAAATTGCAATTCCAATAATAACTGTTATAACATCTGAGATATTGCTAATTTTAGGGATTTCCTCACTCTTAAAACAGAATATAGATATATCTGGAATTGCTGGAATTATTGTTGCTATTGGCACAGGTGTAGATGATCAAATAGTTATTACTGATGAAATACTTTCAAAGAAAAACGAGGAAGAGAGATATTTATCATTTAAAGACAGATTAAAAAAAGCATTTTTTATTGTTATGGCATCTTATTTTGCAACAATCGCTTCAATGATACCTTTATTATTTGCAGGAGCAGGCTTATTAAAAGGCTTTGCCATAACAACAATAATAGGCGTCACTAATGGAGTTTTAATCACAAGACCAGCATTTGCAGAAATGATGAAAATACTATTAGAGGAGGATTAAGTTTATAAGAATTCTTATAACTAAGCTCTTCCTTTGCTTTCTCCAAAAATTAATCCCTGTCCAATTAAATGTGAAACTCTAATTGCTTCTGGAATTTCTGAATTACTTTTTGATATTAAAATTAATTCTTCAGCATCCTTTTTTTCAATACCATAAAATTGATAATGTAATTTTCCTAAATTAAAAATATTGCCTGCTTTTTCAATTAATTTTATTTTTTCTTTCATATTTATTTTTATTAAAGTAAATTTTATTTTTTCCAAATTAGGATAATTTCTCATAATAACAATAACAGGAATCTTTGTTTTTTCATATAACTCTTGTATATCAACTACATTAAAGCCACCAACTGCAATTCCATCTAAGAAAATAACTTTTAATTGTTTTTTGAATTTTGAATTGTTTATCATAAAAGCAATTTTTTCAGTGGCATCATCTCCGTCAATTTTAACTTTGCAAGAAATAACACCATCTAAAATTTTAGAACCTCTAAATATTGTGCCTATAACATAAACAAAATTATCTTTTTTAGTATGAGGACAATCATCAATTCCAATAACTCTAATCTCTCGTTTCATAAAAATATAATAATAGGACTTTTCTTAAATTTTTTTCCTAATTTTTAATCTTTTATTTTTCTGACAAAAGTTAAAAAACCAGAATGTCCTATTCCTTTTGAAAAAGGCCTTACTTTTCTTTTATTAATTTCCCATTCTCTTTCAATTACTTCAGATGTTTTTAAAAAAATAAAATTTGATTTATTTTTTACAGATTCAACAAAATCAATCACTTGCGGAATTGTTGGACTATAAGATACTAGAAAACCTCCTATCTTTAAAGAATTATTAGCTATATTCAAAAACTCCCATGGATCTGGTAAATCTAAAATAATTGCATCAACATTTTCTTCATCAAAACCTAATTTTCCATCTTTTAATTTTAAAATATAATTATCTAATTCTAATAAATCAATGTTGCTTTTAACAATTTTAAAAAAATCATCTCTAATTTCATATGAATAAACCTTTTTACATATTTTTGACAAAAAACAACCTAATGCTCCTGAACCTGAACCACACTCAATAACAATGGAATCTTTATTTAAACCTATTTCTGTTATTATCAATCCAATATCTTTTTTTGGAATTATTTGAGCTCCTCGTTTTATTTTACTATAAATATCAATGAAATCAGCTTCTATAACAAACAACTCTTTATTCATATTTGTTTTTAATATGTCTCCAGATTTTGCTTTTTTTAATTGTTCAGATTTTAAAAAACCAAATTCACAATGAAAATCTTTACTTAAATCTTTTAAAAGATACTTTTTTTCATTATCATATATTAAAATCAACATTTTTTTCATAATCTCATCTTTTCATAATATATTTATAGTCTAATTTTATTATAACTTTAATTATTCATTAATTTTTTTAAAATATTCTTTTACTGTTTCTTTATATTCTTCTGGAATTTTTTCTTGATAAACCTCTTGTGATGCTGATTGTATCTCTTCTGGCAATTTTGAACCATAATCACTTTTTTCTGGCTCTTTAACATTTTTTATGTCCAGTTCTGTATTATAAGTATCAACAGATATGTTTAATTCATTTTTTCCTAAATCAATCAATTTAGGTTTATCTAATTTTTCTCTGTTTTTTATCTCTTCTCTATATTCATCAAAAACATTTGGTAAAAACTTAGATACAAAATCACTTCTTTGAATTGTACTTTTAATTAAAAAAGTATCAAAACCTAAATAAGAGAAATATAAAGTTATTAACAACATAGAAATTATTACAAAAGTTTTTATTGCTATTTTTTTAGGTTCAAAAAAAGCATTTGCATCAACCTTTTTCATATACCCCATAATATCCATATGCAAATCATTAATAATTGTATTACTTTTATCTTGATATTCATAAGAAGTTCTCAACTTTTCATTTAAATTAGGATATTTTTTTTCTAATAAAATTATTTTATTTTGTGTAATCTTTAAAAAGAGACTTCTAATAAAAAATAATATTGATGCTATAACAGCAATTTTAACATCTAACCTTATAAAGAAAGTTAAAAAATATCCTATTGAAAACATAGCAATTGCACTCAATAAAGCATCAAAAAAATTCAAAATTAAAGATACTACCAATAATTCTCTATATAAATTTTTTATGTTCATTTTAAATCAAAAATAAAATTTAAAAAAATTATTTATTAAACACGCAAATTAAAATTACATAATTTTATCTATAATTTCTACATTCTGAAATATTTAAAGATGATGCTTTTTTACAAACATCTTTTATATCCTCTAAAACATTATAATAAGTTCTATTTAAATTACTATATTGTGTTTTTAATGTCTCAAAATCATTATTTAATTTATTTAATTCAAATTTCACATTAAATAATTCTTTTTCAGTTTGATTAATCTTTTTCAATAAACTTATTTTTTCTATTTCCAGTTTTTCTTTATTATCCTTTAATTCTGTATAAAGATTACTTAAATTCTGCTCTCTTAATAATTGTAATTCAAATTTTTCATTCAAAACAGATAAATTAGAATTTAACTGAGATAAAGTTTTTGTTAAAACACTTATTTTATTATCTCTATCAATAATTTTATCATTTAATTTAGTTAATGCTTTTTGATATAAAACAGCTGTGGCTGCAAAAACTATAATCACAAAAAGCAATAAAAAAAATATTATTAATGTTGGACTTCTTTTCAAATATGACATACTAACACCCTTAAAAACATACATAAAATAATAATATAATAAAATATTCTTTAATATTTTTAAATTTTTATAATTTTATATTTTTATCCATATATTTTTTTGTATTTTGAAAAATAAAAATATTTAACTACACTGAAAAAACATAAATCCATACATTCAACTCACTTAATCTAATTTCTTTGAATATTGAATCTCAAATAATCTCCTAACAAATATCTCCATTAAATATGTAAGTATCGCTAATATCAAAAATAAATTTTGTATTGGAATTATCTTTGTTGTGTGTATTATTCCCTTTGATTTAATGTCATCTAAAATAAGATTATTATCCTCAATTAAAATGCCTCCTGAAATTTGTGTTATTTTTTCTAATTCTTCATTAAATCCTAAATTAAGATATTCTTTTCTATAATTTACTGCATAAAGATTATCAAAGATTTTAATTAAGCCTGTTTCATTGAAATAAATATTTGATTTAAAAAGTCCTTTTCTAATTTCATATAACTTTAAAGATCCTGTATTTTCTGTAATTGTATTTTCTTTATTAGTTTCATGGCTTTTAAAATTATAAGTTAATTCATTGCTATTTAATTTTTCATTTAATTTTATTGAATCATCAATCTTTATTGTGATTTCATTATTTTCATTTGCCCTTAACTCTGGAACATTTATAATTAGTTTATTTTTCCTTTCAGGATCTTCAATAAGCCAATTCATGGTTTTTACTAAAACCTTTGAACCTTTTAACGAAAATAAATCAGGAGCCCATTCATCATATGTAGTTAATGACGCAACTCTTCCTAAGCCAAAGTTCCAAATTGTCAATATAGGATCTCCTTTAGAACTCGTCAATAATAATCTAGCATTTTCTTTTGGATAAACACTATTAAAACCATATAGTTTTCCCAAATCATTTAGATCTTTCGTAATAAAATGATTGGAATCATAAACAAAGACTTTTAATTCATCTGTATTCTCATTAGGATCGCCAAAATATAACTTTATTTTTGAATTTTCTGTAATTTTAAAATACTCGCCATTACCTTTATCTTTTAATGCTTTAAGATATTGCTCATCAGCTTTTTCACCAACACCAATAACAAAAGTTTTTATATTATCTTGGGCTGCTTTCTCTGCTAATTTTAAAGTAACCTCTTGGTCTAAAGCATATTTATTTTCTTGAATAAATTTTTCATCTCTAAATAACCCATCTGTAATTATAACAATATTTTTACTTCCTTTTGTTAATCTGAGCATTTCATAAGCATTTTGATATGCAAATCTTAACTCTGAAATTCCTTTTGGTTTTAATAATGCTATTTCATTTATTAGTTCTGATTTTTTTGGACCTAATTCTGATAAACCTGATATAGTATTTAAATAATAATTTGCTTCTATCACAGCAACTTTATTAGTATTGCTTATACTTTTTATTAAATCTGCTGTCATTGTTTTTTGTACATCAAATTGTGTAATGCCAGGGCTTAATTCTTCAACAGCAGATACACCAGAATCAAACAATATAACTATATTTGTTATATCTTTTTTCTTGTTTGCTTTTCCAACTGATACAGGCAAAATATTCATTAACAAAGATTTATTATAATCTGCCCAGTCATAAGAATTTTTTCCACCTATTACAAAAAGACCATTACCATCAACAACAAAATTTTCTAAATTATCAATATCTTTATCACTCAAAACATTTGAATGAATATCATTTAAAATTATTGCATAATATTTGTATAATTCTTTTTTATCTTCTGGCAATTTTTGTTTTACATCAAGCTCATATAATTCTTTGAAAATTTTTTCAAAACTAGAATCCATAGAATTTGATATCATTAAAACCTTTGGTTTTTCATAAACATTTATGGTTTTATAATAAACATTATTTTCTTTAAAAACATCATCTTCATCTAATCTATTTTTATCTAAATTATTTTTATTATCATTACCACTTCTATCTTTATCTGTTTGAATAATAGCTTTAATAATATGATTTCCTGAGTCAAATGATTTTTTCAATTCATATTTGTCTGTTTTTCCTGTAAAAATAAGTTGCTCATCCAAATAAACATTCAAAGTTATAGGGTTATTGTTTAAGGGGGTTTTTTTCACACTATTAACCTTTATTAAAAAAGTATTCTCGCTATTTCTAACAACTTTATCTGGGCCATCTATTACAACAGAATAATCATTATAATCTGGTTTTAATTTTAATGCAAATATTTTTGATTTTATATTATTACTAAACAAAGCAACATCATTTAAAGAAACTCCAAAATTATTTTGCCCATCTGTAATTACCAAAACATTTTCTTCTGGTTTTAAATTATTCAAAATAGCATTTCCAATAGCACTTTCTTTTAATCCTAAATATTTAACTTCTAAATTTATTGATTTATTCAAATTCTTTAATGTTTCATTAATTAAAGTTAAATCATAAATCTTCATTGATTCTGAGTCATCTATCAAAACTTTTAGTTTTGTCATTGTTTCATTTGAAATTGGCTTTTCAATATAGGGATAACTCAATGCTAGAAGTAATAAAGTAAAAAATATAACCCTAAAAACAAATATAGTAAATTTTAAACCCCTTTTTTTAATTAAGAGATTTTTTTCATTAACAAATTTTTTTCTTAACAAAAATATCAAAAATAAAATTAATAAAACTAAAAACCACAAAACATTTAATTGCTGAAATTTAATTTTATTAAAATTAAAAATTATATCTTTTAAATTTTCTATTAGTAAGTTAATTATGTAAAATGAATAAAAACTAAATAAATTGATAGACATTATTGACATTATAGGTCGCCCCTTCTTTTCAATATATATAACTCAAAAAAGGATACTAATATTGCTAAAATAACAAAAACATAAAATAATGAAATTTTTTCTTTTGATTTTTCAACATTTAAAGATGAGTAATCGCTATTCATTATCTTAATTTGATTTATATCTGACTCAAATGTATTCAATAGATTAACTGCAATTTCAATATCATCCAGTTTATAAAAACCTGTCTTTTCTAGAGTTAAGTAATTTTCAAAAATTTTACCATTTGGATCAACAATTTTATTTCCATAAATAGTTTCTGAAATTTTATAATTTAATTTAAAATTTTTTGAATTTATTAAATTTAAAACTTGAATCCAAAACAAAGGATATTGCGGACTATTTTTAAATTGGTTATTATTATCAAAAATTCCATAAAACAATATATTTCCTTTGCCATATTTTGTTAATACAATTATAGGGCTTCTAAATTTATCATTTGCCTCTGCTATAATAATACTATTATTATTAATTAATTCAGATTTGAAATACTTATTAGACAAACCAAATTGAAAATCTTTTAACTCTGGAACATTATTGTTATTATAGATTATTATTTCCTGGTTTTGTAAATCTAAACTTAGAGGCAATAAATCTTCTAATTTATTAGTATCAATTTTTTCTTGTGCTGCTATTATCAAAGTAGAACCTTTTTCAACATTTTCTTTTATTTTTTCAATTGTTCCAGGTAATAAATTATCATAATTAACATTATTTAATACTATTATTTTTTCATTTCCAAAATTAACTATTGGTGGTTCTTGTATCTTCAATGAAACAAAAGGCATTGACTCAAATGCACTCTTAATAAATGATTTTTTTTGGTTTGTTATAAATAAAATGGAATTATCAGATTTTTTGGGTAATGAAACATATAAAATATCATCAACTTTAAAATTATCATTTGTCTCAATTGTAATTTTATTTTTATCACTTTCTAAATTTAAGTTATATTTGATTATAGAAAAAGGTTTTATCAAAATTTTTTTATCATCAATTCTTATTTCTTTTTCATTATTTCCAAAATTTTTTATTTCTAACTCTAAAAGATTGCCATTTAATTTATAATCTATAATTCCAACATTGTCTAAAAAATGTTCTTGTTGCTCAAATCTCGGATTTAATAATTCCACATTCAATCCTTTAGCTTCAATAATATTTTTTGCTGTTAATATATCCTTATTATTGGTATCAATAAAATCACTAACCACTATAATTTTTCCTTTTTGAATTAAGTTTGATGCAATTATCATAGAATCATAAATATTACTTAAACTATCACTTGGTTTTAAATTATTTATTATATTATTAGCACTAACTATATTAACTTGTTTTGCAATTACCTCTGGACTATTTTTTGCCAAAACAATAGAATTGCTTAATCCTAATCTTTTTTTTGCTATATCTTTATAATAATCAAAAAGTATTTTATTGTTAAAAATTGTTTGAGAACTTGCTGAAGCATCTATTACAAAAACAACCTCTTCATTAATCTTTTTTACAAAAATTTCTGTTGATAAATCTAATATAGCTAAACATAATAAAACTATTAAAAATAATTGAATCAAAAAAAGCCAATCTTTAATAAATCTCTTAAAAAATAAAAAAAATTTATTTTTTCTATCATTCTTTTCTAAAAAAATTATACTAGGAACTGTTTTTTTTATTGGTTTTGGTTTCATAAAATACAAAATTACTAAAACTAATATGAAAAAAAAAGAATAATAGCCTAATTCATTATTAACTTCAAAGGACAAAACCATAAATTTTTTGAATGATTTTTAGTTTAAATAAATTGCTGTTATCAAATTCATTAAAAAATAAGATATAAGATAGTTATAAAAATAATAAATAACATATCAAAAAAAATATTTAACAAAAAACCATTATATTTTTAAACTCCAATTTCTAATCAATTAATAATTATTTATAACTTTTATTTATGCAAAATTATAAAAAATGATAAATAAAAAAAATAATCTAAATCAAAAAAAAGATAGTGTAAAAGTATGGCTTATTTCTGTAGATATGGGATATGGTCATCAAAGAGCAGCCTATCCTTTAAAAGAAATTGCATATCAAAGAATAATAACTGCAAACAAC
Organism: Candidatus Woesearchaeota archaeon; assembly: GCA_038874655.1. GTDB lineage: Archaea > Nanobdellota > Nanobdellia > Woesearchaeales > GW2011-AR15 > JAAXVZ01. Next base: position 14,681 of record JAVZBY010000006.1, read on the forward strand.
GATAAAATAATTTCACCTGAAGAAAGAAAAATTTGGGAAAACACAAGAAAACTTTATGAAACAATTTCTAGGTTAAAAACAATTCCAATAATCGGAAACTTTGTTTTTGGATTGTATGATAAATTTCAATATATTAGTCCTTTTTATCCTTTTAGGGATTTAAGCAAACCTGATTTTGAAACTTTAATTTTAAAAAATCAAATTCTAAAAAAAGGGCTTTGCAAAAGTTTAATTGACTACATAAAAAATAAAGAATTGCCTATAATTGCCACACATCCTGTTCCTGCTATTGCAGCTTATTATCATGGCTTAAAAAATATTTATTGTATAGCAACAGATACAGATATTGCAAGAGCATGGGTTATTGATAATCCTAAAGAAAATACAATAACTTATTTTGCTCCTTGCGTTCATGTCGCAGTTAGATTAAGAGAATATGGTATTTCTGAAGATAAAATTGTTTTAACTGGTTTTCCACTGCCAAAAGAAAATATTGGAAAAAGTCAAAAAACAAAAGAAGTATTAAAAAAAGATTTAGCAAATAGATTATTTATACTAGACCCAAACAAAGTTTTTATAAATCAATATAAAGAAACAATAACAAAAAAAATTGGCAGAATTAGAGAAATTAAAAGGCCTCTAACAATAATGTATGCTGTTGGCGGTGCTGGTTCTTTAATTGAAGTTGGCTCTAAAATTTTAAAATCATTAAAAGAAAAGATAATCTCAAATGAAATTAGAATCATCCTATCAGCTGGAATAAGACTACATGTCAGAAGTTATTATGAAAAAATTGTTAATGAAATTGGCTTAAAAGAATATTTAGATAAAAATATAATTATCTTGTTTGAACTCTCAAAAAAAGACTATTTTGAAAAATTTAACAAACTATTAAGAGAAACAGATATATTATGGACAAAACCAAGCGAATTATCCTTTTATTGCGGCTTAGGTTTACCAATAATTATAGCACCACCAATAGGATATCATGAAAACTATAATAAAGAATGGCTTTTAAATTTAGGCGCTGGCTTTATCCAAGAAAATCCTGATTATTGTGTTGATTGGCTTTTTTATTGGCTTCAAGATGGAAGATTAGCAAAAGCAGCATGGCAAGGCTTTATTGATGCACCAAACACAGGAACATATCTTATTGAAGATTACATAAAAAATAACTATTTTAAAAATCAAAATAATAGAAAATAAAAAAATAAAAAAAAAGATAAAATTATTCAAACAACTTTCCTACATCAGGTGCATTTTCACTTCCTTTCTGAGCTTCAAAATACTCTTTTTGTTTAAATCCATAGATATTTGCTATAATATTTGAAGGAAAAAACCTTATTTTTTGATTAAATTCTTTAACTGCATTGTTATATAAATCCCTTTCAACCTTGATTCTGTTTTCTGTTCCTTCTAATTGTGCTTGTAAATCCAAATAATTTTGATTTGCTTTTAAGTCAGGATAATTCTCAACAATAACCAATAATCTTGATAATGCTGAATTTAATTCTTGATCAGCATTTGCTAATTCTTGCGGTGTTTTAGCAGAACCAATTGAGGCTCTTGCTCTTGTTATTTCTGTCAATACTTCTCCCTCGTAATTACTATATTTTTTAACAGTTGCAACTAAATTTGGGATTAAATCTGCTCTTCTTTGATATGCTGATTGTACATTAGCCCATCTTTGGTTAACACCTTCTTCTAATGAAACTAAACTATTATAAGTTGACATAAAAAACAAACCTATAAAAACAAAAAAAACAACAACACCTAATAATACAAAAATCCCTGTTTTATTTGAACCTTTTTCATTTTTTTCTTCTATCTTCGCTTCATTTGAATTAATTTCTTTTTTATCTTCATTTTTTTTCATTTTAAACCTCCTTTTCCATAAATTAAAAAAATATATTTTATTTTTAACATAGGGGATTATTTATTTTTAAAATGATTTTTTGACATCTCAATTAATTTATTAACTTCATTATTATCTAACCACATACCATTGCATTTTTTACAAACATCAATTATTATATCGTTCTTTTTAAGTTTTCTCATTTTTACTTTACATCTTGGACAGTCTAATAAAATTTCACCATAAAGCTTCTTTACCTCCTTATTTCCATTATCTTTTTTGTCATTAGTCTCATCTTTTTTAAACATATTTCTTAAAAAATTAAAACACATATTACCACCTCCCTGAAAAACCTCCACCACCAAAAGAACCTCCTCCAAAACCACCAAAACCTCCTCTGCCTTTAAAATTATCATTATTTAAAATTGTTCCTAACATAAATCCACTCACAAAATAATCTTCATCTCTTTTTTTTATAGATTTATTAGATTTATTAACAAAAATAAGTATTAAAATGACCATAAAAATTAATCCAAAAAATATCATAAATGCATATTTTTCAGAATTATCTTTTTTCATAAATTCTTTATAGTATAAAGATTCTGTGTTATTAAATAAAAAATCTCTTATTGCTATGCTTGAATCTAAAATTCCTTGTCCATATTGAAAATTTCTAAAATTTGGTTCTAATATATTTCTTCCTATTCTTGCCACTATAACATCAGGCAGCAATGGTTCTAATCCTCTTCCAACTTCAAACCTATATTTTCTATCTTGTAATGCTATTAATAAAAGTAAGCCATTATTTTTCTCTTTATTACCTAATCTTCCTTCTGCCAAATTATATGAAAAAGACTCTATGTCATAACCTTCTAATGAATCAACTATTACAACAGAATATTCTGCAATACCAGAATCATAAATCTCTTTTAAAACATTTTCTATATTTGAAATTTCCTCATAACTTAATAAATTGGAGTAATCATTAACAAAAGAATTTAATTTATATTTTTCTCTAATTTCTTCATATTGTGCATTAGATTTAAGAATAAATAAACAAAAAATCAAAATAAAAATAACTTTAAAATAAAAATTTGATTGCCTTAAAAACACCATATCCTATTTAAAATAGTTTAACTATATTAATCTTCTGCATAAGTTTTCCCTAGATCAATTTTAAATCAAAGAAAATTAAGTTAAAAAATTATAAAAAAAGCATATCTTAAAAAAAGGCCTAAAAAAAGAAAAAAAATAAGAAAGATATAAAATTAAAGTCATATTCTCCTTACTATAGGAGGAAGATTATATGTGTTATATGAAAAATAAAAATAATAATCCAACTGATAAACAAAAAAATCATAATGAAACTAATAATAACAAAACAAACTTAATTAGAATCCAAAAACTAATTTCAAATTATGGTTATTGTTCAAGAAGAAAAGCCGAAGAATTAATCAAAAAAGGTTTAGTGAAAGTAAATGATAAAATAGTAAGATTAGGTGATAAAGCAACAGAAAATGATGAGATTTTTATTAATGGAAAAAAAATTGAAAAGAAAAATCAAAAAAAGATTTACATTTTACTAAATAAGCCATTTGGCTATACTACTTCTATGTCAGACCCACATGAAAAAAAATTGGTTAAAGATTTAATAAAAATAAAAGAAAGAATTTTCCCAATTGGTAGATTAGATAAATGGACTTCTGGCATGCTTATACTAACAAATGATGGTTTATTTGCCAATAAAGTAATGCATCCTAAAAATAAAATAAAAAAAACCTACTATGTTAAAGTTGATAAAAACATTAATGATTCACACTTAAATAGTTTAAACGGAATTGACATAGACGGCAGAAAAGTTGAAGCACAATTAAAAAGGCTCTCTCAAAATGAATTTGAAATTACTATACATGAAGGCAGAAACAGAATCATAAGAAGAATGTTAGAAAAAATTGGTTACAAAGTGAAGGTTTTAATTAGAATTAAAATTGGAAATTTAGAATTAGGCCACCTAAAACCTGGATATTGGAGATTTTTAAAAGAAAAGGATTTAGATATGATATTTTCCAAAAATTAGCCATATATTAGAAACTCTGTTTTTAAATAAATTTAATAATTTATAATTTTTTATAATTTTAAGAAAAATAGAAAATTTGATAACTTTGATAAAAATGAATAATAAACCAAAAAAAACAATAATCCTAGACACAAACTTTCTATTAATCCCCTTTACTTTGAAAGTAGATATTTTTTCAGAGATAGATAAAATCCTTAATTTTCCATATGAGTTCGTGGTTTTAGAGCAAACAATAGAGGAATTAAAAAAAATAATTAAAAACAAGGAAGAAAAAGGAAAAAACAAACAGGCTGCAAAAATGGCTTTAAAATTAATTAGTCAAAAAATTGAAAAAAAAGAACTAAAAAAAGTTAATTTTATAAATCCTAAACAAAAAACTTTATATAAGGATATAAATTCCAAAGATGTTATTGTAGATGACATTATTTTAGAGTATATTGATAAAAATACAATTGTAGCAACACAAGACAAAAATTTAAAAAAAAAATTGTTAAATAAAGGCATAACAACTATTTACTTAAAAAATAAAAAAATAATGGAGATGCAAAATGTTCTATAAAATTGTTGTAAAAGACCATATAAGAGTTCATCCAAAACTTTTTGATAAACCTGTTGAGGAAGCATTACTTACACAAATAAAAGCAAACTATGATAGCTTTATTTCAAAAGACATGGGTGTTGTAATAGATGTTCTATCTGTTGATGAGATAAGTGAAGGAAAAGTAATTCAAGGAGATGGCTCTGCTTATTATGAAACTACCTTTACTTTATTGACATTAAAACCTGAACTACAAGAAGTCATTACTGGACAAATAAAAGATATAACTGATTTTGGTGCCTTTATAACAATGGGTCCTATAGAAGGAATGATTCATGTTTCACAAACTATGGACGATTTTGTCTCATTTAGTAAAGATAAAGTATTATTAGGCAAAGATTCAAAAAAATCTTTAAAAATAGGTGATAAATGCAGAGCAAGAGTTATTGCAGTAAGCTATAAAGATATAACAAATCCAAAGTTTGGTTTAACTATGAGACAAAAAGGTTTAGGCAAGCTTGAATGGATTCCTGAAGATTTAAATCCAAAAAAGGGTGATAAAAATAATAAAGATTGAAGATTGGATGTCTAAACCAGTTAAAAAAATAACAAAAGACATTACTATTAGAGAAGCTGTAAAAATAATGGATGAAAATAATATTGGCATACTTCCAGTTGTGGAAAACGAGAAACCTATAGGTGTAATAACTGAAAGAGATATTTTAAGAAGAGTTGTCGCAAAAAATCAGAGTTTAGATACAAAAGTAGAAACAATTATGACAAAAAATCCTGTCACGATTGAACATGATGCAACTATATTAGAAGCAACAAGATTAATGTCTGAAAATAGTTTTAGACACTTATTAGTCTTAAAAAACGGCAAACTTGTTGGAATAGTAACTGCAAAAGATGTTATTGAAGTGTTAAGTGCATAATTGATTTTAGATGTATTTTATAATCTTTTTAATTAGGTGGAATTAATGGTAAAAGAAAAAGTCTGTAAAAACTGTAAAATTTTTGTTGAAGGTGAGCAATGTCCCATATGTAAAGAGAGTAATTTTACTAACACCTATCAAGGAAAATTATATATTATTGACGCTAATAAATCCTTTATTGCACAACAGCTTGAAATAAAGGAAAAAGGAAAATATGCAATAAAAATAAGATAACTTCCCATTTTAAAAAACAAAGGGTGATAAAATGGAATTACACTTATTAAAAGAAAAAGAAATGAAATTATTATCAAGGAAAAGAGTTTCTTTAGAAGTAGATAGTAAAGCAACACCTTCGAGATTAGAACTTATAAAAGAAATATCTAAAAAACTAAATCATCCTGAAGACTTAATTGTTATTAAACATATTTATCCTCAATTTGGAAAAAACAAAGCTAAGGTAATAGCACATCTATATCAAGATAAAGAAAAAATGAAAATCTTTGAACTCAAAGAATTATTAGACAAACATAAACCAAAAGAAGAGAAAAAAGAACAATAAATAAAAATAAAAAACTTAAAAATCAGAGGAGTTGATAATTATGGCTGATAAAAAAGGAAGTAGAAAAAACAGAAAAGTCGTCCAAATAAGTAAGCTTTATGTAAATGGAAAACCAAAAAATAAGACATGTCCAAAATGTGGCCCCGGTGTTTTTATGGCTGAACATAAAAATAGAATTTCTTGCGGTAAATGCGGCTATACAGAATTTAAAAAATAAAATAAAAAAAATTTTACAAAATAATTCTTTAATTTTTTATTGTAAAATTTTTTCAATTATTATAAAAGAAAAATTATAAAAGAAAATAATTTAACTAAGATTTAATCTTCACTTATATTTTTATCTTCTTTTGTATCAAAATTAGATTCCTCAGACATTAATTTTTGAAATATCAATAAATCTTCTGTTGTTAATTTTTTCTTTGTTTTTATTTTTTCATCAACTTGCTTGCTTTTTTCTTCCAAAGTTTTAATTTCTTTTTCCTTGAATTCTTCTTGTACTTTTATTTTATGTTTCTTTAATTCTTCGCTAATTTTATTCATTTGTGTTAATTTTTCTTTTAGCTCATTATTAACTTTAATAAATTGCTCCTTTTCTGCTGAAAACTTTTCAAAAAACTCTTTTTCTTTTAATTTTAGTTCATCAATCTCTTTTGATAATTGAAATATTTTTTCATGCCTTTCCTGACTATTTTTAGCATTATCTTGAACCTGTCTATGAATAGAATTTGCTTTTTTTCTTAAATCCTTAACTTTATTTCTCTGTTCTTTAATTTTTTCTGAGATTTCTATTAAATCCTTTGCTTCATTTAATTGTTTTTTTAATTCATTTATTTGATGCATCACCTTTTTCTCTTTCTCAAAAGACATTCCTTCTGTTTCAATTTTAAATTCCAATTCTTCTATGGTTTTCTTTATTCTTAAAGGATTTACTTTAATATCTTTTTTATCTTTCAATGAATTTTTTTCTTTAATAAGATTCTTTAATACTTCTGCTTCTTTTTTCAATTCATCATTAAGTTTTTTTCTCTCATCTTTAAACTCTTTAACTTTATTAGTAAATTCATCTCTTTCCTTTTTTAAAGTTTTTATCTCATTAATATTAGAAACAATTTTTTTAGAATATTTTTCTTTTTCTTGATAAAAGGATTCCTTTTTATCATTTAATTCATTAAGTTTATTTCTTAAAGCAGCTATTTCTTTTCTTAACTCTGATAACTTTGATAAAAGTTCCTTTTGATCAAACTTTGTTTCTTCCATTCTTTTCACAAAATATAATTTAAGTTATTATAAGTTAAAAAGTTCTAATTAATAAATTTAATTAAAAATAAAAAAAATTTAATTTATTTAACCGAATAAAGCGCCTAATCCTGCTGCAGCTTCTTCTTCAGATTTTTTCTCTTCTTTCTTTTCTTCTACTTTTTTCTCTTCTTTCTTTTCACTTCCACTTGATTGAGATGGTGCTGCTGCAACTGGAACAACTGCTGCTTGTTTAATTGCTTCATCAATATTAACATTAGCTAAAGCAGCAACTAAAGCTTTAACTCTTGTTTCATCAACAGTTAAGCCTGCAGCTTCTAATACTTTTTTCAAGTGTGCTTCATCAATTGTTTTTCCTGCTTTGTGCAAGAGCATTGCGGCATAAACATATTCCATTTTTTTCTCCTCCTAATTTTTTATTTTTTTACAAACTTTTTACAAATTTAATTCTTTTGACAATGAAAGCATTTCTAAATATGCTTTTTTAATTATCTCTATTGCTGTTTCATTAGTTAAAATTCCTTGTGATAATGCTAATGCTTTTGCATCATTATGTGCTTTTCCTAACAACGTTTTTATTGTTTCTTTTGTTGGATATGCAATATATACTGCTAAATTGAATGCTTCATTGTATGCTGTCATTATCTTATTAGCATATTCTTTCTCATCTATGTGTAATACTTCTGAAGTATATATAGTACCATTTTCATAAACTGCAATTAAATCTAAACCAATTTCCATTGGCTCTATGCCTAATCTAGCTAAAACACCTGCTAATTCTGCATTTATAGTATCTCCTTTTTTAGCAACAACTGAGTCCTGTTTAATTACTATTTTACCACCTTCAATACCTGTTTTTAAACCCAATTTTCCTAATTGTCCTATAATTGGCCCAGGTGAAAAAGGTGTTGGTCCTGCTTGAACAACAATATCTTTTGGTGCTTTTTGTCCTGCTTTTGCTGCTGCTTTTGTTTTTGTTTTTTGTAGCTCAGCATATAATTTAAAAGGATTTTCCTCTGAGAAAATCAAAGCAGGCATGCTATCTTTCATATATGTTTCAAATTTCACTAATTCTTTTTTATTTGATTGTTCAAATGCATGCTTCATCAAGGTTTTTTTAGTCATTCTTAATACATTTTTTCCTCTTAATTTTGCTCTCATTCCTTGAACTTGCTTTGCAGGCAAATTACTCATATTCACAATACCTATTATTGGATATTTATTTATTAATTCAACTAGCTCTGAAACAATCTTTTTCTTTTTTTCTGAAACATGAGCTTTAGCCATTTTATTCCACTTCCGGTTTTTTTAATTTTGTTATTTAATTATTTATTATTTAACTTTTATTGGATTTCCCATTGTATATTTTATATAAACGGACTTAACATTATGTTCTCCTTGTGGTAATGCATGCACAACATTATTATAAACATATTTTATATTCTCCAAAACCTCTTCAACAGGAGAATCTTCGTTTCCAACAATGGTTTGCATTAATGGTGCTTTTTTACAAGATAATTTAACAGTTCCTTGTAATTTATCATATACTGCTTTTAAATTAGCATTTGGAGGCACAACACAACCTGCTTTTGGGTTTGGCATTTTTCCTTTTGGACCTAAAACTCTACCAAATACTGCTGCAATCTTAGGCATAATTGTTGCTTGTCCAACAAAGAAATCATATTCTCTTGCTAATTTTTTTATTGCTTTTTTATCTAACTTATCAAAATCAGGCAGTAATATATAATGATCCATTGCTTTTGCTTGTTCTGCCATTTCTGGACCAACTAAAGCACAAACCTTTGCTTTTTTGCCCTTAAATTTAGGCATTTGTAAAAACAATTCAATTTGATGCTCTGGTTTTTTCAAATCCAATCCTTTTAAATTTATAATTAAATCTATTGTTTGTTTAAAATTTCTTTTTGGACTTTCCTTTAACTTGGATATAGCTTCTTTTATAATTTTATCTTCCATTTATTTCAACCTCTTCTACCCTCCTACCGAAGTAGTCTAAGGGAACACTAACTTTATTTTATTCAAAATAATTACAAAAATCTAATAAACTAAAAAAATGAAAAAAAAAAGTATTTATAAATCTATCTATATAAGAATATTATAAAAAATTTCTTATTTAGGATTTAGCAAATAAAAAACAAAATGATTTTTTAAAAAAATATCTTTTGATTAACTTTATATACATAAAAAAAAATAAATTTTATAATGCTACAAAATAAAGCAAATTTGATAAATATTATTAAAAAAATCTATAAAATATAATTAATGAGGTGCAATCATGAAAGAAGTTGAAGACAAAATTGAAAGTGTTTTTAAAGAATTGAATAAAGTAATAGTTGGACAAGAAGAAGTAATAAGACAAATTGTTATTTCTATATTATGTGATGCTAATGCATTACTAGAAAGTTATCCTGGATTAGGAAAAACAACTATGATTAAAACAATGGCAGAAGTAATGAACTTATCTTTCTCAAGAATACAAAGCACACCTGATTTAATGCCAACTGACATAACAGGAACATATGTTTTAGAAGAAAAAGATGGCAAAAGGCAATTTGTTTTTCATAGAGGCCCAATATTTGCCAATATTGTTTTAGTTGATGAAATTAACAGAGCAACACCAAAAACACAATCTGCATTACTAGAAGCAATGCAAGAAAAACAAGTAACTATTGGAAGAAATACATTTGAATTAGAAAAACCATTTTTTGTTTTAGCAACACAAAATCCTATTGAACAAGAAGGCACTTATCCTTTGCCAGAAGCACAAACAGACAGATTTTTATTCAAAATAAAAGTTGATTATCCTAGCATTGAAGAAGAAGAAAAAATAATTGACAGATTTACAGGAAAAGAATCCCTGCAACAAGTAAGAAAAATTTTTGATTCAAAAGATATTGAAAAATTTCAGCAATATGTAAAAGAAGTGCCAATTGCATCTGATCTTAAAAAAAGAGTTTTAAAAATTGTTAATTTAACTAGAACAGAAAAAAGCATTATTGAATATGGTGCATCTCCAAGAGCTTCATTAGGCTTAGTTTTAGCTGCAAAAGCTTCAGCTTTAATTTCTGGAAGAAATTATGTAAGTAAAGAAGACATTGATAAAATGGCATATCCTGTTTTAAGGCATAGAATAATATTAAACTTTGAGGCAGAAAGAAAAGGAATGACATCAGATGATGCTATAAAAGTTATATTAGATAAAGCAAGATAAATAGCCAACAAAAATAAAAACAAAAAATAAAAAAACATGATAGATACACAATTTTTATCACAATTAAAGAGGTTTCATATAATAATAGATAAAAGAGTGACTTCAAGTTTTTCTGGTTCAAGAAAATCATCTTTTACAGGACATGGATTAATTATAAATGATTTTAGACCCTATGTTCCTGGTGATGATTACAGAGCAATTGATTGGAAAATTTATGCAAGAACAGATCAATTTTTTGTTAAGAGATATGAAGAAGAAAAAAACCTTAATGTGCATTTATTAATTGATGTTAGTAAAAGCATGGATTATGGCACTGGAAATACAAAATTTGAATATGCTGCAATGTTAGCTTTAGGATTTGCTTATTTATCAGCTAGAAATAATGAAAGATTCAATCTAGTTTTATTATCTGATAAATCAGAATATCTAAGAGCAAAAAAAGGCTCTAACTTAGTTTTAAGTTTTTTAGATCATTTAAACAAAGTAAAATGTAAAGGTATTATTAATTTTGAAAGTGAAGTAAAAAAATACAAAAAAACAATAAAAACAAAAAGCTTAGTAATTTTTATTTCTGATTTCTTATTTGATGTTGTGCATTTAAAAAACACATTACACTTATTTAAAGAACATGAATTAAAAGTTATTCAAATTTTAGATAAAACAGAAACAAACTTTAATGTTTATGGCTCTCTAGAATTAGAAGATGCTGAGACAGGTGAAAAATTAGAAACTTACATTAGCGAAAGAAAAAGACAAGAATACAGAGAAAGAATGTATAAACACATACTAAATATTGAACAAGAAACATTGAAATCAAAGGGCAAATTCTTTTTATTTTCAACAGAGCATCCTTTGTTTGATGCGTTTTACAGTGTATTGAATAAATAAACTTTTTAAGTATGTAATTTAAAAATTCAAGAAATATAAAATCTCCTCATTTAACTTTTCTAAATCTAATAAAACTTTTTCTCTTCTAGGACTGCCATCTGCATTTCTAAAATCTCTTTGAAACGATCCTGATTTAAGAAGTGTAGTTTTATCAATTTTTATAAAAGATATCTGCTTTAAATTAAATTCAACTTTTCTTAATCTAGACCAAGCACCTCTTTGTATTCTTTCTAATTCATATTTAGATTTTCCACCTTTTAATTCTTCATGCCATTTTTGAAAGGTTCTTTTTTCGTCATTATATTTAACTTCACCCATTGCTAAAATTAAACCTACTGTATGATAGTCTATAATAGCTTTTTCTATTGCTTCTTTATCATTTACAATTATTTGATGACTACTTGTATTTATAGCATGCGCTTTAAAATCCCAAGGTATTTTATAAAAACCATCAAACTCAACATTACTATATTTTGGTCCTGGAATCTGAAAAATATTTCTTAAAATTTTTTGACATATAAACTGAAAATAAAAACCTATCCACTTCATTTGTTTCCATTGGTTAAAATTTGAATTTTTCATCTCTAAAATTGCATTTTTTCCATCCCATTTTGTAGATATATTTAAAAAATTTTTTGATACCTCTTCTGCATATTTAAGAAATTCTTCATTTCTCATTTTTCCACCAACTCATTAATTTTTCGTCTTGGAATAAACCCTTTTTATTGAGATAATAATCTAATAAATGATAAAAAACCAATTTACCATTACTATTTAGATCACCTAAAATAAAATCTCTATCCAATATATATGAAACAACACCAATCATACCACTTCCTGCCATAGGATCAAAAATTAAATCCCCTTTTTTTGAAAAATGTTCTAATAAAGATTGTAAAAGTTTAAAAGGCAACCTAGTAGGATATTTTGGCATATTAACTTTATAATCTCTCTTAAAAATAAATGTTGTTAAATTAGGCTCGCCATCTTTACAATGATGTGTTGAACATCTTTTATTATAATACCATTTATCACTTTTAGTTAGCCAATAAATTTCATAAACATTATGAGAAGGTTTTTTCTTGCAAGAAGGAGCAAAATTATAAACCCAATAAAACTTTCCTCTAAGAGTAAGACCTTTGAATTTTAAAATTTCATTATGAATTACATTGCTATTATTCCAACCTGAAAAAATCAAAGCTTGACCTGATTCTTTTAAATTAAGATTTATTGTTTTTAACAATATATTGATATTTTTTTCATATTCTTCAACCTTCCATTCAACATAGCCATCAACAACATTTTCTTGATTTCTATGATAATTACCATTTTTTCCACTAAACTCTATCCCAAAGGGCGGATCTGTCATAATTAAATCCGCATTAACATCATTCCAAGAATTCATATCTTTTATTTCATATTTTTTAATAGCTCCTCTATTTTTTTATTTTCTTTTATTTTATTATTTAAAATCATAAAAAATAATTAAATTAATAACTTTTTAAATCTTTTTGAAAAAAATAAAAAAGAAAAATATAGATTATCTAATTAAGGTTAGCCAAAAAGCCCTGCCCTAAACAAATATTGCCATCTCCACAAGGTAATCTTTCATTTATCAAAACATTATTCTCTAGCATTATTGAGGTAATTATGGAATTATTAGCAACCCCTCCAGAGAATAAAATTGGAATTTTTTTATTTTTTTTATTATTAAAATTTTTTTGAATAAATTTATCTATTATTTTTAGCATTCCTCTTGCTAAATAAATATGAGTAGTTAATGATAATTTTTTTTTGTTTTTTATAGAATTATCCTTTTTTAAATTTTCATAGATAAATTTAATTAAAGGTGTTGTCATTAGAACATATTTATTATTTAATTCATAAATAATTGGTTCAAATTCATAAAATTCATTTTTCAAAAAGTTTTCATAAGCAAAACTTTCTAATAACAATGCTGGTCTGCCATCATAATCCCTATAATCACATAAATCTAATAATGCAGAAACAGAATCTAAAATTCTGCCTGTGCTAGTTGTTTTTATTAAATTAAAATTTTGTTTTATTGCATTATATAATAATAAATATTCTTTTTCTTCTTTTTTTTTAAAAATTTCTGTTTTCATAATCTCAGAAAAATCCAAAAACTTAGTTAAAATAGAAAATAGCATTTTTTTAGGATAAATTGTGAAATTATCACCTAATTGAAATTGCTCCTCTAAATGACCTATTCTTAAAAAATCTTTTCCATTAAAATAAAAAACTTCACCTCCGAAAATAGAGCCATCCTCGCCATAACCTAATCCATCCATAGAAATTCCAATAAATTCATTAAAGCCATCAGAAAAATCAAAATAATGCTCTGCTGCAACACTAGCTATATGTGCTTTATGATGCTGAATTTTTATTAATTTAGCATTATATTTTTTTGCTAATTCTTCTGCATAAATAGATGAATTATATCCTGGATGTAAATCACATGCAATAATCTCTGGTTTTAATCTTGTTAATTTGATCATTTTGTTTATTGTTTCTTTAAAATATTCAAATGTTTGTTGTTTTTGTGTTTGCCCAATATATTGAGAAAAATATGCTTTATTACCTTTCATACAACATATTACATTATTCATCTCTGCACCTAATGCAATTGTATCTTTAAATGAAAAAGGCAATTCTATTATTTCTGTGTTATAACCACGAGATTTTCTTAAAAAAATTTTTTTAAAATCTTTTGTATTTTTTTCATTATTAAAAAAAGAAACTACTTTAATAACAGAATCATCACATCTATTAATTATTTCTCTTTCATGCTCTAAATAATATTTTACTAATGTATTTTCTTTTGCATCAAAGTTTATATCCAACAACATTGGTTCTCCTGGTTTATTAAAAGAAGTCATAACTAATGGCTCATCAATATAATCAAATAATAAATAATGCAAGCCAGTGTATGGCAACATTATTCCTAAAGAATCTAACTCAGATACTTCTAAAAAATCATTTTGATTTTTTTTTCTTAAAACAACAATTGGTTTTTCTTTGCTCTCTAAAATTTTTTTTTCATAATCATTAACAAAACAAATTTTTTCAACTTCCTTTGAATTTTTAACCATTATTGCAAATGGCTTATGCTCTCTAAAAAGTAATTTTCTTATTTTAGCAACATTTTTTATTGTAGAGCATAAATGAAAACCGCCTATTCCTTTTATAGCAACCACATTATCATTTTTCAATAATTCTGCTGTTTTTTTTATTGCATCAATATCCTCTGCTATTACACTAACATTTTTCTCATTACTATTTGTTTCAAATTTCTTTAAAAATAATTTTGGCCCGCAATCCCTGCATGCTATTGTCTGTGCATGATATCTTCTGTCAAAGGGGTTTTTGTACTCTTTTTCACATTCACTACACATAATAAAATTTTTCATTGAAGTTAAAGCTCTATCATAGGGATAATCCTCTATAATAGTATATCTTGGCCCACAATTTGTACAGGTTATAAAATAGTAATTATATCTTCTGTTGTTTTTATCTCTTAATTCATTTAAGCAATCTTTACAAATAGAAACATCACTTGGTAAAATAGTTTCACCTTCTGAAAAAGAACTTTCCTTAATAAAAAAATCTTTATAGATTTCTTTTAATTTAATACTCTCTTCATAATCAACTTCATCAACAAAATAAGAATTTATTTTTGCTAATGGCGGCAAATCATTTAATTTTTCAATAAAATTCTTATCATCTATTAAAACTTCAACACCACTGCCAATATTTTTAACATATCCTTTTAAGTTATATTGTTTTGCTTTTTTGTAAATATAAGGTCTAAATCCAACACCTTGCACAATTCCTTTTATTACATACTTGTAAAAATGCATAAAAAACAAATAACTTACAAAATTTTAAAATTTTGGTTTATATCTCAGCTAGATTTTGATTTAAGGGGATTATCAAATTATTAAGTTTTTTTTCATTTTCAACAAAGAAAGTAATCTTAATATAAATTAATGAGTTTTTTCTTAAAATTCTAACAAAACAATCATTAATATTAGTTATTGTATTTTCTTGATTAGAAAAAAAACTAGAAGCATTTAAAATTTCTATTGCTGATATCTCTTTATTTTTACTAAAATCTACTATAAAATTATTTATTTCAAAACTTTCATTAGATTTTAATTTAGGATTGTAAATAAATAAAATATCATTTTCTATGTCATAATCAAATTTAAATCTTTTTTCAATATTTTTGTTAGGTTTCATTTTCAAAAAATTTTTTCAATCTCCTTCTTATTATCATAGCAGTAATAATAATTATATTTGAATTTAATGCAATAATATATCTGTGATAAAAATTTTTTTTGTATTTAAAATAACAATCAAATTTTTCTTCACTTTTTCTCAAAGATTCTTGTCTTATAGCTATTTTAAGTCTTGTTGGATTTAAAATATTTTCTATAATATCTTTTTTATTAATATCTCTTTGAATTAATCTTATTTCAGTGTGTTTGCTTATAATTATTGGATTTAGTGAATAATTTTTAAACTTATTTATTAAATAATCTCTATAATCCACTCTATCTATAAAAATATACTTATTTAAATATCTTATTATTTTAGTATTAAATTAATAAATAAATAAGTTAGTAGATTAAACCTTATTCTCACAAAGAACTAAAATTAAAGATAACTTTTATAAAAAATTAAAATTATTATAACTATATGTGCTATGCAATACCAGCAAAAATTTTAGAGATAAAAGGAGATGAAGCAAAAGTTGACTATGGTGGTGTTTTTAAAAAAATAAACATTTCTTTAATGCCTGATGTGAAAATTAATGATTATGTCTTAGTTCATGCTGGATTTGCAATTGAAAAGGTTTCTGAATTAAGCGCAAAAGAAACATTAAAAATATTAGAGCAAATTGAAAAGGATAATAATATTAAAAAGAATATTAAAAAACAACAATTAAAAAGCAACAACAATGATGCAGACCTGACGGGGGATGTCCC
>JAVZBY010000006.1:31040-45575 GCA_038874655.1 Candidatus Woesearchaeota archaeon
AGAATTTTCGTCTGCAATCATTATTGTTGTTGCTTTAGCTTATAACAAAATATATAAAAAATAAAAAAAATGCTTGAAAATAAAGACATAATTGAAAACCATTTGAAAAAAATTAATGAATTAAGTTATAAATTAAATAGACAAATTACATTAATGGAAGTGTGTGGTGGTCATACAAATGTTATTATGAAATATGGAATTAGAGACATTCTTCCAAAAAATATTAAATTGATTTCTGGCCCTGGTTGTCCTGTTTGTGTTACTAGCCAAAAAGATATTGATTGTGCAATAGAATTGGCATTTTCAGGAATTATAATAGCAACATATGGCGATATGTTAAAAGTTCCTGGCTCTTATATGAACTTAGAAGAAGCAAAAGCAAAAACAGGAAATATAATTGAAATTTATTCAACAACAGATGTTTTAGAACTAAAAAAAGAATTTGAAAGAAAAAATAAAGAAATTGTTTTTTTTGGAGTCGGTTTTGAAACAACAGCGCCAATGACTTCATATTTATTAAAAAATAATGTATGTGTTTATTCTGTCCATAAAATAATGCCACCTGCTTTAAAATTTTTAGTTAGCCATGATAAATTAAAAATAGATGGTTTTATTAGCCCAGGACATGTTAGCACAATAATAGGAAAAACTGCCTATGAGGATTTAAAAATTCCACAAGTTATAACTGGTTTTAGCCCAGAACAAATATTAAGAGGAATTTCTATTTTAATAGAACTAATAATTAAAGAAAAAAATATTGTTTTCAATGCCTATCCTGAGGTTGTTAAAGATACTGGAAATGAAGTTGCGAAAAAACTTTTAGAAGAGACATTTTATATTGTTGATTCTGAATGGCGTGGTATTGGATTAATAGAAAAGTCTGGATTAGAAGTAAAAAATTCTAAATTAAATGCAAAAATAAAATACAAAGATATTTTAAAAAATGTAAAAATTAGTGAGGAAAAAGAATGCTTAACTTGTAAAGTGGATTTAATAAATAGCACAAATATGAATTTAAATGAAGAAAAACCTAGATGCGGTGAAGTTTTATTGGGCTTAATACAACCAAAAGAATGTCCCTTATATAAAGTAAAATGCACACCTTTAACACCTAGAGGAGCTTGTATGGTATCTGAAGAAGGCTCTTGTGCTATTGCTTTTAGGTATGATAATTAATTAAAATTTTTTGTATATAAAGTGTTAAAAATTTTTAACATATGTAAAACTTTATTAACATTAAAGCAATATAAAATATAAAAATGTCAGAAATAAATTTAGCACATGGCTCAGGCTCAAAAGAAATGCATTCATTAATAAAATTGTTTGATTTTTTTAGAGGTAGTTGGAAAAATTTTGATAATGATTCAGCTACCTATGAATTAGATAATGAAAATATTTTAGTTTTTACCACTGATTCTTTTGTTGTTAATCCTATTTTTTTCCCTAATGCAAATATTGGACATTTGGCTTTTTCCGGAACATGTAATGATTTATTAGTAATGGGCTCAAAACCATTAGGTTTAAGTTTAGCTTTTGTTATTGAAGAAGGTTTTTCTATTGAAGATTTAAAAAAAATTATTGATACATTAAAAGAACTTTCTTTAAAATACAAAATTCCTATTGTTACTGGCGACACCAAAGTAATGGAAAAGGGTAAAATTGACAAAATCATAATAAACACGAGTGGCATTGGACTATGTAAAAAAAATGAATTATTAACTAAAAAAATTGAAATTGGTGATAAATTAATAATCTCTGGTAGTTTAGGTGAGCATGCTGTTGCTTTATTATCAAAAAGATTTAATTATGAAACAGATATTATTTCTGATTCAAAACCTTTAGTAGAGGAATTTAATGAAATTAGAGGTTTAATAAAACAAGCAAAAGATCCAACAAGAGGTGGAATTGCTTCTGTTTTAAATGAAATTGTTGAAAAAAATAATTTAGGATTTTTAATTGATGAAGAAAAAATTCCTGTAAAAAAAGAAGTGAAAAAAGTTGTTGAATTATTAGGCATAAATTTATATGAACTAGCATCAGAAGGCAGATTTTTATGCATTGTTAGTAAGGATAATTCTGAATTAGTTTTAAAAAAATTAAAGAAATTTAATGAAAGTGCTGAAATTATTGGCGAAGTAATTGAAGAAAAAAAGGTTATTCTAAAAACATTTTTAGGAAATAGAATTTTAGGCATGCCCTCTGGAAGAATTGTGCCAAGGATTTGCTAATTATAAAAGTTATATTATTTTTTTATTTTAATTTTTCAAACCTCCAACAACCTACTTTAATTTTCTTAACTTTTTTTTCATGAAATTCCATTGTGTTTTTTAATGGAAAGTCAAATTCAAAATAATTAGTAATAAGAAAATTATTGTCTTTTGAAATTGCTTCAATAAATCTTTTACTTTCTATTTTATGAAAACTATAAATTATATTTGATATTTGAAATGCTTTTTCTAAAAATATTTTATCTGCATGTTCTTTTTTTGTTCCAAAAGGTGGATTTTGAATTACTAAATCAACTTTTTGATTAAAGTTTTTAACATCACTCAAAACAATTTCATAATTTTTTAAAGCCATTAATTTTAAGTTATTGTCTAAATTTTTTAGTTGCCTTTCATCTATATCAACAAAATAAACTTTTTTTGCTTTCATAAACAAACATCCTATTCCTAAAATTCCTGTTCCACAACCTAAATCAGCTATAACTTTATTATCTAAATCTCCTAATTGATAAGCATTCCATATAACTTCTGCAGCAATCTCAGAATCAGTTGAGTATTGCTCTAATCTAAAAGATGGTTTTTCAAATGCTTTTAACCTTGATAATAAAACTGCCAATTGTTTTTTTGAAACAATATTATAATCCATTTTATGATTAAAAATTAAGATGTTTAAAAAAGTTGTCTTAAAAAAGTTAATAAAAATATTTATTCAAAATAAAAAATTAAATGAAAAATTATACAAAATTATAAAAACATAAACTAATTTTTAAAAAATATGTTTTCAGAATTAAGCAATTGGCTTTTAGAGTTAATTAAAACACATGGTATTTTAGCTGTTGTTATTGGTGTTGCACTTGAAACAATAATTGTTCCTATTCCTAGTCCTTTAATTTTAATGGCGGCTGGCTATATTTTAATACCCCATACAACTTTATTAGAAATTTTAAGTAAATCCATTTTAATTGCTTTTGTTGCTGGCTTAGCCCAAACTATTGGTTCTTTTTTATTATATATTCCTGGCTATTATATAGGAAAACCATTTATACAAAAGTATGAAAAATATCATGGAATTAGCTGGAAAGAAATACAGCATTTTCAAAAAAAATTTGATTCAACAAAAGAAGAGATTGCAATATTCTTTTTAAGAGCATTGCCTATAATTCCCTTATCTATTATCTCTGGTTTGTCAGGAATAATGAAAATAGATCTAAAAAAATATACTATTGCTACATTTTTAGGTTTACTTCCAAGAAATTTAATTTTAATCTTTTCTGGATTTTTTTTAGGTGAATTTTATATTACCATAGGAAAAAAAATTGACCATGCTGAAACAATAATGACACTTATCATTCTATTTTTAATTATTTTATATATTGTTATGCATAAAACAGGAACAATTGATAAAATTAGAAAAAAAATTTAAATTAGAAAAATATAAAAAATAAAGATACAGATTATTAATTAGATTATTGTTTTATTAAAATAAAATTTTATTAAGAAAATGATGAAAAAAAGAAAAATCTATTATTTTGGTGTTTTTATTATAATTAGTTTTTTCTTTGATGAGATTATAAGCAAATTTGTTTTAGGTTTCAAAGATCCTTTTCTAATAAAGTTAATGGAATGGTTTTCTCATGAAATAACTGTCTTTGCTATTCTAATAATAATAAGTTCATTATTTTTATATGAAGAGAGAAAAAATAATTATATTCCATTGTTATTCATAAGCTTTTTTACCTCATTAATTTTAAGTTATTTATTAAAATTTCTTATTATGCGAGAAAGACCTTTTGGAATGGATTATACTATAATCTCAATATTCAATTTTATTTTAAAAATTCCAAATTATAGTTTTCCTAGTTCACATGCAGCAATGGCTTTTTCTGTTTTGCCAATTTTAGATAGGGAATTTAAAAAATTAAAATTATTTTGGATATTTTTTGTAATAATGATTTGCATAAGTAGATTATATTTAAATCAGCATTATTTAAGTGATGTTGTTGCTGGTGCATTTTTAGGTTATTTATCTGGATATTATACTTTAAGAATCGGTGAGAAACATAATGTTAAACACTTATGAAATAAGAAGAAAAATTTTTCATGTATTTTCAGGAATAACTATAACTTTATTAATAAACAACATAGAAAAAAATATTTTATTAGTTTCATTAATTATTTTATTAGTTATAGCCATTATTTTAAGTGTTATTGTAAAATATTTAAAACCAAGCATAATAACATATTTATTAAAATTATTTGATAAACCTAAAGATTTTGAAAAATTCCCTGGAAAAGGTGCTATCTATTTTTTAATCGGCACACTTATAACTATATTTTTTTTTGAAAAGAATATTGCCTCTGCTTCAATAATGATATTAACATTTGGAGATCCCTTCGCACATATAATAGCAAGATATTATGGAAAAACAAAATTAATAATAAATGAAAAAAAAGTTTTAGAAGGCACTATTGCAGGCATAATTGCAGGAACAATTGCAGCTTCTCTTTTTATTCCTTGGCAAATTGCTTTTTTTGGCTCCTGCTTTGGTATGATAGCTGAGGCAATTGAACTAGAATTCTTAAACTGGGATGATAATTTTTATATTCCAGTAGTTGCTGGATTTGTTATTACTATAATAAAAAAAACATTATAAAAAAAATTATAAAAATATAAAAAAATCAAAATTATTTTTTCTGTCTCCCAGTTATAATCAAATTCCCAGGTTTTCCTTTTTCTTCTTCTACTTCAATATACTCTAAATCATTAATCAAAATATCAGAACCTGCTAATAAAAAACTTAAATCTAATCCTTTAAAAACTATTTTATGTATTTTTTTATAATCATCTATAAATTTATCTGGAACAGCATCAGGTTTTTTATGAGGATCATTTATTGAAAAAAGATGTATAAAAACAGGACCATTCCCATCTTCATCTCTTTTTCCAGCTCTTCCAATTATTGCGCTTTTTGTTGTATATCTCATTTTATAAAAATAATAAAATTTACTTATTTTTAAATTTATTTTTAACTAAATTTTAAACTAATTATAAAAAATTTATTTTTTATTTTTTTGTGTTTTCATCACAACTTCAGGCAACCCTGTTCCAACAGGGACTGGTTGATTTATCATTACATTTTCTACTACACTATTCAATGGATCAACTTCTCCAACAATAGCTGCATCAACCATATGCTTAATTGGTGTTTCAAATGATGCTCTTGCCAATACAGAACCTTTATCACTAACAACTCCATATCTTGTTATACCTCTAACTCTGCCTGAAAAAGTCATTATATCTGCTACCAGCATTATATGTCTTATATCTACATTTAAACCTTGGTCTTCTATTACTTTATAAACCTCTTTTATAATTGCTTGTCTTGCTGCCTCAATTCCTAAAATATCTTCTATTTCAAAAACATTATTTGTTGTAGTTCTTGTTTTATCAACATAAGGCAAACTTAAAACATCTTTTAAATTTGATCCTGAGGTAATTATAACAAATTCATTTTCTCTTTTTACTGGCAACACTTGTAAAATACCTTTAACACCAGAAACATAAATCTCTTTTATTCTATCTTTTAATTTATAAAATTCTGCAACATTTTCTATTTGATTTTTTGCTTTTATTGTTACAACATTATCCTTTTCTTTAATAGAATATCCTTTAATATTTTTTTCTAAAATTTTTATTAAAGAATCTATCTTTAAATTTACTCTTTTTACTTTTGCATCATCTAATAAAATTGTAATTATTCCTTCTGTAATTTCCATATTTATTTCTTTAATAAAATCCTTAAATTGTGTTTGTTTTATTGACTCTGCAATATCTTTTATATTCTCTCCTTTAGAATATGGCTCTTTCAAATAAATTTCCATCATTGGAGTACTAATATTTCTTCTACCATCTAATATCTCAATAATTCTTGGCAAACCTACTGTAACATTGAATTCAGAGACACCTGCAAAGTGGAAAGTATTTAATGTCATTTGAGTTCCTGGTTCTCCAATTGATTGAGCACTTACTAAACCTACAGATTCACCTGGTTCAATTAAAGAGGTTTTATATTCTTCATAAACCTTTTCCATTATTTTTTTTAATTGTGTTTTTGTAATTTTTTCAGGTAAGTTTTCTTTAACATCTTCAATTAATTTTAAAGGAAGTTTATCAACATATTCATTAAATACTTCATCCATATTATCACCCTAATTTTTCTCGTTAAGAACTGAATCAATTATTCTTTTAACATTAATCTTTCCTGCTTCAGATTTTGAAACATCAACTCCATCTTCACCATACTGGAATTGAACAATCTTTTTTGAAGCATTTCTTACTGTGTTATCATATTCTACTTTTAAATCCTGCATAGCATTTGCCAATCTTCTATATAAATATCCTGATTTTGGAGTTCTCAATGCAGTATCCATCAATGAATCTCTTCCTGTCATTGCCATAAAAAAGAATTCTGCAGGATGCATACCTTTTTTGAAACTTGTTTTAATAAATCCTCTTGCTGCTGGCCTTAAATCTCCTGGCTTGAAACATGATAAAGTTCTATTTTTATAACCTCTTTCAATTCTTTTTCCTCTTAATGCTTGCTGTCCTACAACAGCAGCCATTTGTGCTAAATTGACAATATTTCCTCTAGCTCCTGAAATTGACATTATAAGTGTGTTTTTTGTTTTATCCAATGATTTTGAGACAACTCTACCTGCATCATTTCTTGCTTTATTTAAAACTTCCAAAATCTTAAGTTCTAATGTTTCTGCTGTTGTTCTTCCTGGATAAGTATCTAATTCACCTTTTTTATAGATCTCAATTAATTCATCAACTTTATTTTCAGCATTTTTTAAAATATCTTCTATCTCTTTTTTACTTTCTTCCTTTAAATCTGTATCTGAAAATGCTGCTGTAAATCCATGCATTAACAAAGTCTTAACTCCTAATCTAAATATTTGACCTAATATTTCTAATGCTTTTTTACTTCCGTATTTCTTATGTAAATTTCTAATCATTAAACCTGATCCACTACCTAAATTAGCTGAATCCATAAAACCTTCAACTAATTTACCTTTTTCAATAACAACTTTAGTTCCATCTTTTGCTTTACCAACAAAATCAAAATCTTTTGGAATTAGAACACTGAATATTTCTGCTCCAGAAACAATTTCTTTTTTTGGTAAATCATCAAAATTTTCAACACCAATGCTTGCTAATAATTGTATTGCCTCTTTTCTTGGCATTTCTAACATCTTTGTCAACATATAATTTCCAGCAATACTATCATGATTACATGCAATTATACCTAATCCATATCTTGGACTAATTAATTGTGTTTCAACCTCCATCAAAATTTCTGCTTCTGCTCTTGCCTCTTCTGTTTGAGGTATATGTAAATTCATTTCATCGCCATCAAAATCTGCATTATATGGAGCACAAACAGAGGGATTTAATCTAAATGTTAAGCCAGGCAATACCTTTACTCTATGACACATCATACTCATTCTATGTAATGATGGCTGTCTATTAAATATTGCAATATCTCCATCTATTAAATGTCTTTCAACAATATAACCAATTTGCAATTCTTCTAATAATTGTTCTTTAGTTTCTTCTGTTATTTTTTTCTTTTTACCATCTGGTCTACAAACATAATTAGCTCCTGGATATTGCTTTGGTCCTCTTTTCACATATTCTTTTAAGTATTCAAAATTCCACTCTGTTATTCTTTCAGGAATAGTTAATTTCATAGCAACTTGTTTTGGCACACCCACTTCATCAATTGCTATCATAGAATCGGGGCTTATAACAGTTCTACTTGAAAAGTTTGTTCTTTTTCCTGCTAAATTATGCCTAATTCTTCCTTCTTTACTTTTTATTCTTTCTGTTAATGTTTTTAATGGTTGTCCACTTCTATGTCTTGCAGGGGGCAACTGTGCAACATTATTATCAAAGAAGGTTGTAATATGATATTGCAACAAATCCCATAAATCTTCAATAATTATTTCTGGAGCACCAGCATTGATATTTTCAAACAATCTTTGATTAATTCTAACCACATCTCCTAATTTATGTGTTAAATCATCTTCACTTCTTTCTCCGGATTCTAAAGTAATAGAAGGTCTCATTGTGACTGGTGGAATAGGCAATAATGTTAAAACAGTCCACTCAGGCCTAAAAACACTTGGATTATATCCAAATAATTTTAAATCATCATCAGGAATCTTTTCTAATCTTGTTCTTACTTCTATTGGAGATAATCTTTTTTCTCCTTCATAGAAATTAGTTGGTTTTTCAAATCTTATTTTTTCTAATTTTGCATTACAATGTGGACATTTAGTAATTGCCTTACTTTGCATTATAATTTCTTTCATTAATATTTTTTTAAATTTCTTTTTTCCTTTAGATTCAATTTTTTTAAGATTTTTCTTTATTTCTTCTTCAGAAATTAAAATTCTTCCACATTCTTTACATGTACACTTTAATAAGTCATTAATTATTTTTATATACTTAATATGTATTACAGGTCTTGCTAATTCAATATAACCAAAATGTCCTGTACATTCTTTTAATTTTGAACCGCATGTTTTACACTTTAATCCTGGGTCTATAACACCTAATCTTGTATCCATTAAGCCACCATCAACAGGATAACCTTCTTTATCATACAATTCTGGAGTAACTATTTTAGCAGCTGCCATCTCTTTAATCATTTTTGGAGACAAAACTCCAAATTTAATTGCATCTATTTTTTTATAAACATAAATTTCTTCATCCATGATTCCACCCTTAAAATTTATCTTTCAACATTAATTTAGGATAAATTCCTAGTGATTTTAGTTCATCTAACAACAATTTGAAAGCATAACTCATCTCAACATTTGAAACAGGTGCATTTTCACCACAAACAGGACAATAGCTTCTATTTTTAAATTCTTCATGAACAGCTGTTAAACCACATTGCTCACAAATAGGAACAATTGTTCTATCTGAATCAAATCTTTCTTTCAATAACATTGATGCACCATGCGCAACAAAGGTATCTTTCTCCATTTCTCCTAATCTTAAACCACCTTCTTTTGCTCTACCCTCTGTTGGTTGTCTCGTTAATAATTGCACAGGGCCTCTTGCTCTTGCATGAATCTTATTAGCTACCATATGTTTTAATTTTTGATAATACATATTTCCAACATAAATTTGTGCTTTCATCATTTCTCCTGTTCTGCCATTATAAAATGTCTCTGTTCCATCTTCTCTAAATCCTAATTTAGCTAATTCCTTTCTTAAATCTTCATGACTTTCTGCTTCAAAAGAAGTTCCATCAATATATCTACCTGCTAAACTACCAACCTTACCACCTAATAATTCAATTAAATGAGCAATAGTCATTCTTGATGGAATACCATGTGGATTAAATATTATATCTGGCACAATTCCAGAAGCTGAAAAAGGCATATCAGCTGGATCAACAATTAAACCAACTACACCTTTTTGTCCATGCCTTGAAGTAAATTTATCTCCTATTTCAGGAATTCTTTGGTCTCTTACTCTTGCTTGTACTAATTTATTTCCTTCTTCGTTTTCTGTTATTAATACAAAATCAACAACCCCTTTTTCTCCGTGTTTCATTGCAACTGAGCTTTCTCTTCTTGAACTTGTAGCTAAATTATATTCATCCATACTATTTAAAAACCTGGGAGGACTTGTTTTTCCTATGATTACATCTCCTTCTTCAACAACAGCTTCAGGATAAATAATACCATCTGCTTCCAAAAACCTATAATCTCTCTCACTTTTATAACCCTTTACATCTTTATCAGGAATACATATTTCATCAGTTAATCCACCTGGATATCTTAATTCCTCACTAATAACTGGTCTATAATAAGTTGATCTTGCAAAACCTCTATCAACAGAAGCTCTATTTAAAATAATTGAATCCTCCATATTATAACCATCAAAACTAATAATAGCTAAAACAACATTCTGTCCTGAGGGATGTTTTTCATACTCTGAGGATTTATGCATTATTGTTTGAACAATAGGAATTTGTGGTTCATGCAATAGATTAACATCCATATCCATTCTAATCAAATAATTAGCAACATAAAACCCTAATGCTTGTTTTTGATTTTTACTACCTGCATTTAATCTTGTGCTTTGATTAAAATTACCAAATGGAACTAAACTAGTACATAAACCTACAATAGCTAAAGGTAAAATTTCCATATGTGTATGTTCAGGTGTTAGTTCCTCTTCATAGAAAGCAATTAAAGCCTTTTCTTCTTCCATTGCATCTAAATACTCAATAATACCCTGATTAACCAAATCTGAAAAAGTTATCTCATTTTTCTCTAATTGTTCCAAGTGTCTATCAGTTAATAAAGGTTTTCCATTTTTTACTACAATTAAAGGTCTTATTGCTCTACCTTTTGTAGATTCAATGAAAACAGAATTTGACTCCTCTTCATACAATATATTAATTGAATAATGTATCTTTCCTTTTCTTCTTTCTTCAATAAAAGAATCAACTAATTTTTTCGGATCATCAACAGTTCCAATAAATTTACCATTTAAAAATACTTCTGCCATCTTAATTCACCTATTTAATAATCTTAACACCTGATGTTTTTAAAAATTTTATAATTGGTTCTTCATTTTCTTCCTGTGAAATTGCAGTTAATAGTGCTAAATTTTTTCTTAATCCTATATTTGTACCTTCTGGTGTTTCTATTGGACATAATCTTCCTAAATGTGTGCTATGTAATGCTCTTGCTTCAAAATTTTCTTGACTTGCTGACAAAGGACTAACAACTCTTTGTAAATGACTTAATGTTTCTAAATGATTTAATCTTTGCATTCTTTGAGCAATTCCTTTTCTGCCTCCTACCCAATTTCCAGTGGCCATAGAACTATAAATTCTTTGAGTTAATAATTTATCTCTTATTATAACTTTTAAAGAAGGGAATTTACCCCTTTTTACAATTCTTTGGAAATTATATAACATATCTCCAATTAATATTTTTAAATTTACTCTAAACAAATCAGCCAATAATACCCCTGATAATTTTAATCTTTTATTAGCATAATGATCTTTATCATCGATATTTAATTTTCCATTAGAAACTGCAATATATCTTTTCAATAATTTACATAAATTATATGCTTTATAGATTCTATCTTCTCTTTGTGTTCCTAAATGAGGCAATAAATACTTATCTAAAATTTCTTTTGTTCTCTCTATTCTTATTTCTTTTGCTTGTGTAATTCCCATTTTTTTAGCAATATAATCTAAAGCTTCTTCCTCATTTTTGATATTTACAAATTCTAATAAATTAATATAAACTTCCTCTTTATATTCTGTATCTATAAAATTCATTATTTCTTCATCTTTTAACAAACCTAATGCCTTTAAAACAATTACAAATGGCACTCTTTTAACTCTAGTGAAAGTTAAATAAAAGATATCATCTTTCATCTTTTCAATTGTGTGAGGAATTTTATATGCTCCTTGTTCACTAAATAATTTTCCAACAAATCTACTTGGCCCAATTGAAGTTTCTTCTACTAACATTTTATTTGGAGCTAAATCTTCAACATTAATCAAAACCTTTTCTGTGCCATTAATTATAAAATAACCACCTGGGTCATCAGGATCTTCACCTTTTTCTATTAATTCTTTTGGACTTAATCCTTTTAAATGACAAGAATTAGATTTAAGCATAATTGGAAAATTTCCTACTTGTGCTGTAAATGATTCTCTTTGAATACCATCTACAAAAGCTCCAATTTCTATAAACAAAGGTGCTGAATAGGATATTTTTCTTAATCTGGCTTCTATTGGATAAATAGGCCTTTTTGAACCATCTGCTTCAGTAATAATTGGTTTTCCTATTGAGACTTTACCTAATTTTATCTTATATTCATCAATAGTATGTGGAATTATTGTAGGCAAAATTGTTGCATTTTCATCTACAATGCTTTGTAATTCTCTTTCAATAAAATTATTAAATGATTCAATATCTGAGTTAATTAAAGAATTTTCAATGAAATATTTTTTTATTATAATATCTCTTTTATTCATTTTACCACCCTTCTATAAAAAACTGTTTTTTTTGCAGTGGGACTTTGTCTTTCTATCATAATAATATCATCTACTTCCACATCTAAACGAGAAATCGCAGGATCTTTTATAGAAATCCTAGGCAATTCCTTTGCAGTTATTTTGTATTTTTCAAGAAGTTCATTTTTTTCTTTTTCACTCAACTTTTTATGTTTTGGAACTAGAAAATGCTGACTTACATCAAACTCTTTTTCCATAATAAAAATCACCCTTAATGCATTATAAAAATGTGGGCTGGACGCGATTCGAACGCGCGACCACCTCATTAAAAGTGAGGTGCTCTACCAAGCTGAGCTACCAGCCCATGTACGCCCAAGCCGAGATTCGAACTCGGGTCAGACCCGTGACAGGGGTCTATGATAGGCCACTACACCACTTGGGCATTCTTTATTAACTTTATAATACAGAGGTTCATCTACAAAAAATAGAGATATTTGTAGAAAAACCCCATTGCATAAAATTCTTGGAATTTTTAGCGATTTATAAAGATTACTAAATATTATTTATAACAAAAATTATTTTATAAATTATTTTAAAAAAGAAAAAATTTAAAAAATAAAAAATAAAAAAATTATTCATATTGTTCTCTTGCTAATTTTATTTCTTCATACAATCTTGCTATAAAACCATGGATTTTTCTTTTATCTGATTGTTGTAGTAATTTATATTCATTTATTAATCTTAAATAAATAAAATAAGCTTCATTTATCTTTCTCTGTCTTAATAAAATTTCTGCTTGATTAATTTTAAAGAACATCTCATCAAGTTTAGTTAATGGATTATTTATAACCTTTGATTCTTTTTCAACTAATTCCTTTTCACTAGTTAATGCTACTATTTGTTTAAATTCTGATAACATTGCTCTAAACTCTTCTTTTGAAACAGATTTACCAGAGAATTCAATTTCTGTGCTTCTTTCAAAAAAATTAATAAGTACTGATTTAAAAGTATCGCTTATTCTTCTAGATTTTATTTCATCGATTAATTCTTCATATGTAAATTCATATCTTAAATTAAATAAACTTTTAAAATATCTCCTAATAATATTAGCTAACATCAATATTAGTTTTTCAATATTTTCTATCTCAATTAAATCCTCTAATTTTAAAATACTATCAAAAATAGATTCTGAAATTTTTGCTTCTAACAATAATTTTTCTTCATAATATTTTCTCCTTCTTTTTTTCATAGCATTTAATAAATATGGATAACTTTTAATAGCTAGAAATAATAAGGTTGAAGATAATACAAAAAGAAAAAAATAAAACCCATAATCAACACCTTGTTTTTTTGGTTGTTCTAAATAACTACAGGGTTGACAAGGGCCTCCACAATCTGGAATTTCTGTTAAGCCTCTTGTGCAATCTTCATTATTATTACAAATAAAGTCAAAACATGACTCTTTTTTTCCATACTCACAAGGCTTACAACTACCTCCACAATCTGGTATATCTATTAATCCTTTTGTACAATCCTCATCATTATTACAAATATTATCATAACAATTTCCACAAGGAGGACAAGGCCCTCCACAATCTACACCTTCCTCATCAGGACCTTTAAAACCATCATAACAAGTGCTTTCAAAAATACATGGCTCTGTTAAATTTGGCTTGCCTAAATTTGTTGAACAATTATTTAAATCATAGCATTCCCTTCTTCTTAGATTATCTGGCTCACATTTACCAAATGGCCTACAATACCATTGTGGTAAACATTGCGGCATTGATCCTGAACTTCCAGAACCACTACCTCCACTTCCTCTTACTTGTTGTTCTTGTGGTTGTTGATTCGGCATTACTCTTATTTTTACAATATTACTTGTAGCATTTGCATAATAAGGATCCCATGCAATAAAAATTATTTCTTCCTCTCCAAACCATCCAGATATAGGTGTTAATGTAATAACATTATTTGAATCAATAAAATAACCAATATTATTTAATGAATTTGGAATAGTTGTATATGTCAAAGGATCATTGTCGTAATCAAAGAAATAAACATCTAAATCAAAAGATATACTAGTATCCTGCATAATTGTCTGATTTGGGATATGTTCTACTAAAATTGGCGGATCATTTACATTGATAACTTCTAATCTAAATTCTCTGTAATCATAATTATTTTGACAATTAGAATTATCCCAAACACTAATTCCAAAACTATAATTTCCAACTTGTGTA
>JAVZBY010000006.1:45585-56312 GCA_038874655.1 Candidatus Woesearchaeota archaeon
TTGGGGTAAAACTAATAGTATTGTAGGATAAATTAAAGTGATATGGGCTCAATATATGAAAAAGATCCCAAAAAAAAACAGATTCATTATCTTCATCAATAGCATTTAAAACACAATTAAATGTTTGGTTTTGATAAACTGAAGAATTACATGTATAATTTATACTTGGTGGATGATTTAAACAAAGTCTAACATTAGCTGGAACTTTTAATGACAAATCTGAAATTGAAGATAATTGGCCTATTTTATAAAATAAAAATAAATTACTAAAAATAACAAGAAAAACATAAAAAAAAACTAAAATAACTAATGTTTTATCCCTCAT
Organism: Candidatus Woesearchaeota archaeon; assembly: GCA_038874655.1. Classification (GTDB taxonomy): domain Archaea; phylum Nanobdellota; class Nanobdellia; order Woesearchaeales; family GW2011-AR15; genus JAAXVZ01. The sequence continues at coordinate 45,911 of JAVZBY010000006.1, forward strand.
CATATAAATTAATTTTTAATTGTTATATAAATTCTACGATTTTTTATTATAAAAAAACTATTTTTTACTCTTTTTATTCCTACTTTTTTTAATTTCGGTTTCTTTTGCCACATTTATTAGGAAGTTCATAAGCATTATTATTTTATTCTTGTTAAATGTTATAAATTCTCTCTTTAAAAGTAAATAATTTTTATAATCTCTAATAATATGTTTAATCTCAACTATTTTATTACCCTTATAAATATAGCCTTGATATTTTTTTAGTTTATTTTCATCAAAAAATTTTTGTTCTTTATATTGTAATTTTACATATAATCTTGGTTGACCCCAATTTGAGCCATAATCCCTACTAACAAAATGTAATTGAAACCAATTATTTTTATAATATCCTTCAAATTTAGGATAGGGAAAACTACCTTCTATATATTTGAAATCTAATGATTTAGCCAAATTATAAATTCTTCTATAAACAAAAAAATACATAAAAAAAACAAAAAACAAAATCAAAAAATAAATAAAAACTAAAGCATTAAAAAGTTCCTTTATTATTAGATTATTAATGTATAAGTAAATAATTAAAAATAAACCCAGGGTAGATAAAATAAAATAAATAATATTTAAAAGTTTATATTTTTTTATTATAAAATTTGTAATTGATACCATTTTACCCAAATTTAGATACTTAATTTATTAACACACATTAATCTTATTATACTAAATTATTAAATTTAAAATATTTTTCTATTTTTAATATCCAAGTTAAAATTTAAAAAGTTTATGTATCCAATTTTTAAAAAAATGTTTATGCCATGATTAAAGCAAACAATGGTCCTATAAAACTTAAATAAAGGAAAGTAAATACAAAACTTGTGATACTTTTCATAATAACTGAAAAAGGTTCATCAGGCAGTACAAAAGTTCTAAAAAAATAATATAAAACAGAGTAAATAAGACTACCTATATTTCCATAAATCATCATATCAAAATTACCAAAAAACGCTACTGATATTGCCGATAAAGTATATAAAAAAAAATTTAAAAATGTTCCAACAGATGCTAAATTTGTAATAAAATCAACTATAACTGTATTTAATAATACATAAAAAATTGCTTCTTTTAAACCAATAAACTTAGCTAACATTATAGCGCAAAACAATAAAGGATCTAAAACAATCATCTTTAAACCAAATTGTCCTCTTATAAATTTTCCTGCAAAAGCAAGCAAGGTAAAAAAAACAATAAAAAAAAGAGTTTTATTCAATTTAATTAAAACTAAAATAACTATTACAGGAATTATAAATTTCTTTAATTTATCAAAAAAATTAATATTTTTTTTATCTTTAGAATCCTTTACAGAAACTTTTTTAAGAATCATAGTTTATTAGTTTATTAGAAAATTTATAAAACTTTTTAAAATCATATAAAGTATGACTAAACAAAAGTATAACTAAACTTAATTTTAGGATAATAAACTAATTACTAAACTACCAAACAAAACAACATAATTAAAATCAACAAAGATTTTCAAAATTAAATTAATAAATTCTTTCTTTGGATTATTACCAAAACTTAAAGAGCCAAAAAAAGCTAAGATATGATGTAAAAAAATCAAAATTAAAAAAGCAACAATAAAGTTCAAAAATTTAAGTTTTGTATTTACATAATTAACCAAAAAGATAATGCTCAAGTAAAATAAGGTTGTATGATCAAAAGAGCCGCCTGCAAAAATCATAGGAATAATTCCTGTTAAAATTATAAAGGCAATGGAAAATAAAAAATTATATTCTCTGGAAATAACCAAACTTAAAAACAAAACAGGACTTAAATCAAAAGGAAACTTCACATAATAATTTACATAAGTAAAAATAGCTGTAATTATTGTTAAAAATAGAAACATTCCAATTTTTCTTAAAAAGATCATTAATATTATTAGAAATATTGAAAAAAACAAAAAGTAATTTACATTAAACTTTCTTTTAAAAAAAGTTTTTTTGAAAAAAAGCATATTTAATGAAATATTCACCTATTATATAATTTTTATTAAATATCAGATAAACTTTTTAAAATATATCTTTTTAAATAAAAAAAATCTCCATTAATTATGCTCACAGAAAAGAAAAGATTGGAATTAGAAAGACAGGGCTATAGAATTGTTGGCAATCATTCTGCTATTAAAATTTGTGGTTGGACTAAAAATTCTTTGATTAATAAAGGTGTTTGTTATAAATGTACTTTTTATGGGATTCATTCATGGCAATGCATTCAGATGACACCAGCATTACAGCATTGTAATTTTAGATGTTGGCATTGCTGGCGTGATATTTCAACTGCTTCTAGAGAATGGACTGGCCCAATAGATGAACCTAAAGACATTGTTGATGGTTGTATTAAAGAGCACATTAAAATTCTACAAGGATTTGGCGGAAATAAAAATGTTAATTGGAAAAGATTTGAACAAATGAAAAAACCAAAACATTTTGCCATTTCCTTAACAGGCGAACCTACTATGTATCCTAGATTGCCTGAATTAATTGATGAAGTTAAAAAAAGAGGCATGACTGCTTACTTAGTAACAAATGGCTCTTTTCCAGAGATGATTGAAAAACTAATTGGACATGAGCCAACACAATTTTATATTACAATGGCAGGCCCAACTAAAGAATTATTTGAACAAGAAACAAATCCTTTAACAAAAGGTGCTTGGGAAAGATTTAATAAAAGTCTAGAAATAATGAAAAAATTAAATTGCAGAAGAGTAATAAGACTAACATTAACAAAAGGCTATAATATGAAAAATCCAGAATTATATGGGCAATTAATAAAAAAATGTTCCTTTGATTTTGTTGAAGTTAAAGGCTATATGCATGTTGGCTATGCAATGAAAAGATTGAAAAGAGAAAACATGCCTACTCATGATGAAATAAAAGAATTTGCAGAAAAAGTAGCAAAAGCAGCTGGCTTACAATACATTGATGAAAAACCAGAAAGTTCTGTTGTTTTATTGATGAAAGAAGACAGAGCAGATAGAATTATGCATTTTGATGTGCCTTAGAAAAAACATTTTATTTTTATATTATATAAACACTAATATTATCTAATAATATAATTTTTTTATCTTAAAAATTATTAACTTTATACAAAATAATTTAAATTAAAAAAAAGTAATTACATAATTAAAAGTAAATAAATAGATTAAATTCATAAGCTCATATAAAAATAATATATTATTAATATATAGATAATTTTTTATACTAATTTAATTTATCAATTATTAATGGAAAGTTTAGAAATAGCTAAAAAAAATGCTGAAAAAGATATTCCTCTGTTTGCTAAAATAAAAAAAATAATTTATGCTTGTCAATGGAAAGATATTTTTAATTATCCTGAAGATAGAGCTATAGCAGATTATTATGTTGAATACGAATACACTAAAACATGGGGCTCTATTTGGTTAATAGAAGCTTCAACAATGAATCTTAAAAAAGAAATAAAACAAATAGAATCTTCTGCAGAATTTTTTAAAGAAAAAAATATAAATGTTGATGGATATCTAATAGTATTGGATAATTTATCAAAAAGAAGTCAACAACTTTATAAATTAGAGAATTACTTAAATAAACCTCTAAAAATAGTTTATGAAAAAATAAGTTATAATGAAAAAAAACAATATAAAATAAATTCAAAAAATTTATTTGTTTTATTTAGAAAAGATTTTGAAAGGTTAAAAAAATGAGTTTACATATTAAATTATATAAATCAAAAAGAAAAGAATTAATTAATGTAGCAATAAGTTTGATTGAATATCTCGATTTTAAAATTACATATATTAAATTCAATAATAAAATTTCAAATATAGAATATATAAAAAAAAACATAAAATCTGATGAAAAATTTAAACTAGAAATATTTTTTTCATATAAATATAATAACGGATTTTTAGAGATACATGATAACTATCATTCTAAGATTTTTTGGGATATTGAAGTTGATGTATTTGATAATGATTTTATAGTTTTACTTGATGAAATTTCCTTTAAAAAAAAGTTAGATAAATTCTGCGATGAAAAGAAATCTTACATAAGTAGAATTATTATAGATTTAAACGAAGAAGGTGATTCTAATCCATTAGATGTTCTTTATGATTATGATTCTTCTGGAAGATTCTTTTTCTTAAATCTAATAAAGGTCCTCGAAGAATTATGTGACGAAAATAAGAATTATGAAAAAATTTTTGAAAAAATAAGAATAAGTGATAAAAATTACTTAGTAAGCAGATTATGGAAAAATAGAAACATAAAAAAATATGCTTTTGATTCTGCTATTAAAGAAGGAATCATTGCACAAGAGGGTAGTATAAAAATTTACGCAAAAAACAAAGATAATTTAAAAAATTATTATAAAAAATTAATAGATAATATATTAAAACCAATATTTGAAGATATACCTTCTATTGAAGATAAAATAAAAGAAGTTTCTAATAATTTATAATAATACAATTAAAATTCAATATTCCATATGTTATAATAATTAGATAATGAATTTTATTTTAAAGAAATTAAGATAATAAAAAAAACAATTTTTAATAGTTCTATTCACCAAAAAAAACTCTCATAAAAAACATCTTTTTCTTTAACATTATTTTCTTTTAAAATTTTTATTATGGAATTCTTCATTGGCTCAGGACCGCATATATAATATAATTTATTCTCAAAAGAATCTAAATATTTCAAAATCAATTCTTTATTAATATAGCCCATTTCAAAATTCTTTTTGTTTCTGTTTTCAATAGAGCATTCTTGGGAAATGCAATAAACAATATTCAATTTATTTTTCAAATTTTTATTTTTTAATAAATCATCAAATAATTTTTTTCCAATTATATCTTTATCAGTCCTAACTCCGTAAAACAAAAATATTTTTCTGTTTGATAATTTACTTTCTTGATCTGATTTAGCTAAAAACTTTAAAAAACTCATAAAAGGTGTTATTCCAACTCCACCAGCAAAGAAAACTAAATCCTTTTCTTTATTTTTTTCTTTAAATGCTTTATCTAATGTAAAAATACCAAAAGGCCCTTCAACAATAACTTGCTCGCCTTTTTTTAATTCAGATGCAATTTTTGTAAATTTGCCTTGTAATTTTATCGTGAAATTTAAAGTTTCTTCATCATAACTAGAAATTGTAAAAGGATGTCTTGCAAATAAATTCTCTTTATTTAATCTTAAAAAACAAAATTGCCCTGCTTTAAATTTTAATTTTTTATTTTCAAGTCCATTTACATATTGTTTTAATTTTATTGTAAAAGTGTCTTTTGTTTCCCAATCTATTTTTTCAACATAAAATTTATTTTTTAATTGTTTTAATTTGTAAAAAGTTCTATAGATAATACCAATAACAAAAAGACCAATCAATAAAATAAACAAATATCTTACAAAAATATTATCAACATCAGAACCATATCTAAATGCATGTAAAAAAGCAAAAATTAATGCTATATATATCACAATATGTATAAATTGCCATGCATAATAAGATATTCTCTTATAAAAATAAGAGCATAACATTATAACTAAATAAAAATAAAAAGAAACAATTCCAAAAGACAAGCCAATATAAGCAAAATTAGGAATTAAATAATTAAAATTTTTGTTTGCAATTATAAAAAAAATAGGATGCAACAAAACAAAAACCAAAGTAATAAGAGAAAATTCTCTTTGAAATTTAATTATTTTATCAATACCAAAAAACCTGTCAAAAAATCTTGCTAAATCTCCAGAAATAACTAATATTGCAAAAAAAAATAAAGCAGTTAATCCAGCAACTCTTCCACTATTATACAATAAATCATATAGGGTTAATTTTTCAGGAAAAGGATAAAAAACTATGAAAACAAAAATTAAAATAATTGGCAATAATAGATAGTAGATTTTTTTCATGAAGTTAAAAAAGAAGGATTTTTTTATATAATTTATGTTTAAAAATTTTTTAGAATTAAATTTTTATTGATTTCGCATCAATATTTTCTTTTGATAAATAGGCATTTAAAATACTATTGAATAATCTATTGTGTGTTTTATATCTCAGATGTAATAACTCATGAACTATTACTTTTGATCTAAAATTTTTTGATTTATTTAAAATTTCAAAAGAAAAAGTCAATCTTCCTTTTGTAGAGCAACTAGCATATTTTCTATGCATTGATCTTACATGTATCTCTTTAGGTTTTATATTTAATTTATTTGCCCAAAAATTTACTTCTTTTTTAAAATCCTCAATTTCTATCATCTTTAATAATTTGCTTTTTTATAGTTATTCAATAGCTTATTTGTAATATCCAATGCCTTTTTATGATTAACATCTTTATATAATATTTTTATAATCTCTTGTTTTAATTTTCTTTCTTGCTCTTGATTGTTTATAAAATAAGGATACTTAGAAAATAAAGGATCTATTTCTTTAGTTTTTTCACTACTATAATCTACTGAATTTTCTTTTAAAATATGAAAAATTGTATATTCTCTATCAGTAAATTTATATTCTCTTTTTTCTTTTTCTGATAATGCAATTTGATTTACTAATTTTTTTAGTTCTTCTAATGTTTCTATAGTGTTTTTTTGTCTTTCTTTAAATTCTTTAGAAATATTTTCAGCTTTTTCAGCTATAGAATGTAAGTATTTATTTTTAATAGCATTTTCAGAGACATATTTTTCTATACTTTTAAGTAAATTAAAAATTTTTTCTACATCAGAGGTATCTTCTTTTTCAAGTTTAGAAATCGTTTCTGGATTAATTTCGTAATATTTTAACTCTTTTCTTATTAATGTTGATTTTACATGTTTTTTTACTAACTCTTGAGTCTTTTTTTCAAATTCATAGTTTCTAAGCATGTGTGGTTCATAAGCTTCTTTTACTATTTTACACATTCTCGATAAATTATCATAATCATTTAAGAAAGGTCTTAAAAATTGATCTGGAGAGATTATTTCATATATTGAAGATAATTCTTGATAATATTCATAAAATTCTTTTCTTTTTTCTTCATCTATAAAATAAGATAATATATTTTCAATATTTTTATCAGGTGTTCTTTCATTTAGTAAATTGAGATAATTTACTTTTCCTTTTATTATAAGTTCTCTAAATCTTTGTTTTAAAATTTCTAAATCATTAACTATACCAGTTATGTCTTCAGAATCAAAGTTAAGTGCTTTTTTTACTTTATCTAATAATCCAATGAAATCAATTATTAAACCACACTTTTTTTTAATTCCTTTTTTATCTTCATAAGGCCTATTAACTCGAGCAATTGCTTGTAATAAAATATGATCTCTCATTGGTTTATCTAAATACATACAATATAAAATGGGAGCATCAAAACCAGTTAGTAATTTTTCAGTCACTATTAATATTTTTGGCATTTTTTCTGCGTCATTAAAATTCTTTCTTATTATTTTTTCCTGTTCTTCTGAATGATAATATTTTTTCATAAAATCAGGATCATTATGATATGGGCTATAAACCACTTCTGTGTATTCTTTGGGGAAGTATTTATCTATCTCTTCTTTATAGAGGGCACATGCTTCTCTATCTACAGCAACAATAAAAGCTTTATATTCTAAAGGCTGGACAAATTGTTTATAATGATCTACAATGTATCTTATCACCTTTTTTATTCTATCTCTATTTTTTAACATATTTTTCAGATTAACTGCTTTTTCAAGTATTTTATTTAAATAATCAATATCACTAATTCCTTCTGTTTCTTTCATATTCAAAAATTCTTTTTCTAATATTTCAGTATCTGGCAATAATTCATTAGGTGCTATTGCATATTGCAATTTTAATGTTGTTCCATCCCTTATAGAATCAGAAATACTATATTTATCCAAATAACCTTTAGGGGGATCATCTCTCCCAAAAATTAAAAAAGTATTGTTTCCTTTGCTTGTTTTATCAATAGGTGTTCCAGTAAATCCTATATAAGTAGCATTAGGCAATGCGCCCATTAAATAATTACCAAGTTCACCTGAAGTTGTTCTATGAGCTTCATCTATTAAAACAAAGATATTATCTCTTACATTAATATTTTGTTTTAAGTTGTCAAATTTATGTATTAAAGATATGATTAGACCTCTTGTATCATTTTCCAATAATTCTTTTAAATGGTTTTTTGACATTGCTATATTTATGTGCTTAAAACCTACGGAATCTAAATTATTGAATAATTGTGTTTCTAATTCATTTCTATCTACTAACATTAAAATTGTTGGATTTTCAAAATAACTATATTCCAATAACTTTTTTGCAACCATTATCATTGTATATGTTTTTCCACTGCCTTGTGTGTGCCATATTAATGCTCTTTTTTTATTTTTATTCTTAGCTCTTTCAATTATTTTATCAACTGCCCTAATTTGATGCTCTCTTAATATTATTTTTTTAAGTTCATCGTCTTTTTTTACAAAGAGTATTGAATCTAATAGATTTAATATATTTTCTTTTTTAAAAAAGTCTTTAACTAATCTTTCAAAATTTTGATTTTTTATTTCAAATAAAGATTTTGTTGAGAAATTCCAAGTTGCAGAATAATAACTTTTAATTAGGTTTGTTATAACATAGAATTGAAACAATGCCATCATTTCAGGTGTTTCTTTGTGGTATCTTGATACTTGTTCTAATCCTTCTTGTAAAGCATCTTTTTTTATTACTGATTTTGATTCTACAAAAAATATAGGTAGTCCATTAACAAAAAAAACAATATCATACCTATTAGTATATTTGCCATTTGAATATACAAATTCATCTGTTATATGATAGACATTTTTTTCTTTGTCTAATAATTTAAGATTTCTTTCTCTTTTTTCTGTTTCTAAATATATTGTTTTTAATCCTTTAAGATATTCCCAAAAATCTAAATTACCTTTTATATTGGCATGGATTTTTTCAATTTTTTTTATTATATTTTCAACTTTGATAATATCTAAATGAGGATTTAATTTTTGTATTTGTTCTTTAAATATATCATGTAATATTAAACCTGAGACACCTTTTTTTTTTAATTCAATGTTTTTTGGATTAATATAATCCCAACCAACTTCGCATGCATACTGAATTAACGGATCTTGCACACTAGGTTTTTCATTACCTAAATAAGACATTTTAACCTCAATTTGTAATAATTTTTTTTATTTCATTAATCATTCTTTTACAATTATCTATTGCCTGTAAAGCAATTTTTTCTTCCATTTTAATTCCATAATAAGTTAATGAATTTCTTTTATATCTTAAATCATCAAATAATCTAAAGAGATCCTCTCTTTTTAAAAAATCTCTAACATAAAAACCTAAACAGATATGATTAGAAATATTAAATCCATTTAAAAAAGCAGATGCTTGCAAAAGTTCTAATAATGAAGTATAATAATCTTCAAAAACAAAGTTGCAATTTTTTTGATTTATTTCACTGATTAAATTTATTCTTTCTTCAGAGGTTTCTATCAAGGATTTTGCTCTTTTTTTATCTACTGCAGTTTTTCTTGCTGCGTTATTATCAAAACATTCTTTAAAGTTGGATTCTTTCATTTGAAAACCTCAATGTAATTATTTAAAATTATTCCGTTAATTATATTATTTGCTAAATTAGGATTAATATTTTTCAAATTTTCATTTCTGAATATATGTATTTTTCTATGTAATAATTTCTCAAATTTTTTTAAGTCAATTTCTTTTTTTGATAAAGTTTCTATGTATATATCAATATCACTAGTTTCTATGTCTTCTCCTTTAGAATAAGAACCAAAAACAATTATTACTGGATTGCTTAATTCTTTTTTAATAAAATCAATTAAACCTAGTTTATAAAGAGATTTTATATTAAAAAGCTTTTTTTCTAAAAGATAATTCTGATTTATTTTATCAGCCGTATAGAAAACCACATTTCCAGTTTTTATTGTTGTTAAAATACCTTCTTTTTCTAATTCCTTACAATATCTTATGACAGAGGGTAAAGGTAATTTTAATCTTTTTTCTATTTCTCTAACTCTCATTTTAGTATTAGGATTAATAAAATAATATTCCTTTATTTGCTCTTTGATATTCTTTTTTTTCATTTGATAATAGATTATATCAATTGATATTTAAAAATATCTTTTTTATATTATTAAAAATCTAAATCCTTAACTCTAATTTTTCCAGTCATTAAATTTTGAAGCATTGACCTAAACAACTCATCTAGAGTTTTCTTCTTCCTTTCATAAACTTCAATATTCTCATCAATCACAGACAAAATAGATGCTATTTTTTCTTGTTCTTGAAGAGGTGGGAGGGGAATTAAAATCTTATTTAATTTCGATTTATTTAAAGTATTACCTTTAATTGCTCTATCTTTATAGAGACTATAATC
>JAVZBY010000007.1:0-14566 GCA_038874655.1 Candidatus Woesearchaeota archaeon
TTAAAGCAAATATTTTTTAATTCTAATATTTGATTTACAAGTTTGTTATAATCTAAGAAAACTTCTCTATTTTTTAAATAATATTGGTTATCTATTCTTATTTCTTTATCAGTTTCAAGCTCTTTGCTAAAACCATTAGGGATTATCTTTTTTTGCTCTAAAAATTTACAAATTTCGATTGTGCAATCATGAATTTCGCATTTTATCCCTATTCTCATAAGAATTGAATAGATAGCAAAATATTTACAATAGTATTTTGTAGTAGCAATCCAAACTTTTGATTTACCCTCAATTGTTTTTAAAATATCAAGTGTTTCTTCAGCTGTTTGAATATATTCTTTTGCTAAATTTTCATTTGGTTCTATTTTTTTAATACCTTTAGATTGCTTTTTGCACCAATTTATTGTTACCATAAAAACCACCTTAAAAATAAATCTGCTCCTTTAATAATTAAATGTTTTTTAATTATTTCTTCTTTCAAGGTAATAGAAATATCTTCTAAGTTTTTTACTTGAATAAGATGTAATTCTAAATTATATCTTTTTTTTATAAGATCAAGATTGTTTTTGTCAATATTTCCTATATACAAAATATCAATATCTTCTGCTTGATCAAAATCTTTTGATGCTGAGCCAAATATTAATACTAAATTTGTTTCATTTTGCTCATTAAAGAAAGAAATTAACTCTTTCAAACGAAGCCATTTCTCAGAAAAATATATTAATTTTTCATTTTCAGAATTAACTAAATAATAGAATAAAACAGGATTATTAAAATTTAAGTAATATAACGAGAGTTTACCCCTAGTTTCTTTTTTTAATATAGCTTTTTTTTCTAATTCATTTAGTCTTAATCTTAAAGATGTATGATTCATACTAAGCTCTCTTGCTAATTCATTAAGATGCATTTTTTCTTTAGGTTTATGTAAAAAAGGCCATAATGCAGAATATATTGTTAATTTTTTAACCATATTGTTAAAATAGTATCAATTAATTAATAAATTTTTTGTTTTATAGATTTTTATTATACACTAACAACCCTCTCTGTAAGGATTGCTTGGTGTTCTATCAACACCATCACATGAAATATCAGCCATTCCCGGATTTATGTTAGGGTCATTGGCGCTTTAATTTTAAATATAAACTATTTGATAGGTTCTCTAATCTTTTCAGATAAAATTGTATTGCAGAAATGACATGAATTAAAATCTCTAAAGAATTCTTTATTCATGATTCTTCTAATTCTTTCTTTTTTTAAAGCAGCAGCTTGTTTTAATCCTAAGATAAACAATTCTGAGAAAGTTTTTTCTTTTAAACTTCCTAATACAGCACCTTGGCCTATTGTATCGCAACAAAAGATATATTCACCATAAGCATTTATAGCAGGTTCATGATCATTAATGTTGCCACAAAACTTTTCAGCATCAGTTACAGTAAATAAAGAGGTTGTGTTAGTTATCTCCAATCCTAACTTTTGTTTTTTTAATTCTTGTAAATAGTTATAAACTTTAACTTTTTGTTCCCATTCTAATCTTAAATCTTGATTAAATTCAGTAGGAATGATTCCAGCAAACCTAACAGCATTTACTTTTAATTCTAATGCTAATTTGATAAAGTCATCTATCTCATTAATGTTTTTTGAATTAACAGTAAAAATTAGCCTAACAAATATATTTTTTTCAACCCAATATTTTGCAGCTTCTTTTACTTTTTTAAATGAACCTTTTTGTCTTATGTAATCATGTGTTTCTTCTTTTCCACCATCTAGGCTTATTGCAATGAATTTTAATTTGTCTTTATGTTTTTCAATTAAAGAATCATATTTTTTATAAAAAAATCCATTAGTAACAAAAGACCATGTAAAACCTTTTTCTACTATTAAATCAACTAATTCTGAAAAGTTTGGATATAAAATTGCTTCGCCACCTGTAATAGCAATATGTTTAAAACCTAATTCATTTGCTTCATTTAAAGCTTTTTCAATTAATTCTAAAGGTAAATCATATTGCTTTGTATAATAATCTCTTAAACAATGTTTGCATTTAAAATTGCATCTTGTTGTTATTATTAAAACTAATGTTGTTTTCATTAAATTAATAATTTTATTTTTTTAATTTTAAATTTTTTCTTTTTTTCTTAAATAAACAAAACTATTTAAAATATAACTATATTCAATTTTTCTATGAAAGTAATTGTAACTGGTGGTTGTGGTTTTATAGGCTCAAATTTAGTAGATGAATTAATAAAATTAAAACATGATGTAGTTGTAATTGATAACCTTAGCACAGGAAAAAAAGAAAATCTGAATCCGAAGGCAAGGTTTTATTTAGTTGATATAAGAGAAAAGGAAAAAGTTGAGGATATTTTTAAAAAAGAAAAACCTGAAATTGTGAATCATCATGCTGCACAAATTGATGTAAGAAAAAGTGTTTCTGATCCTGGTTATGATGCTTCTGTAAATATAATAGGTTTGATAAATTTGTTAAAAGCCTCAGTTGATAATAAAGTTAAGAAATTTATTAATGTTTCTTCTGGAGGGGTTATATATGGTGATGATGCTAAACTACCCATAAAAGAAAATGAAAAAAAGAATCCAATTTCACCTTATGGAATATCCAAATTATCTGGTGAATATTATGTAAATTTTTTTAATAAAATTTATGGATTAAATTTTACAACATTAAGGTATTCAAATGTTTATGGACCAAGACAAGATCCAAAAGGAGAAGCAGGAGTAATCTCTATTTTTTCAAATCTAATGTTAAACAATAAACAACCAACTATTTTTGGTGATGGAAAACAAACAAGGGATTATGTTTTTGTTAAAGATGTTGTTAATGCTAATATTTTGGCTATGGAAAAAGGAGATAATCAAGCCTTTAATATAGGGACAATGAGAGAAACTTCTGTGAATGAGTTGTTTAGTATAATGAAAGATATTATAGGTTTTAAAGGAAATCCTATTTATGCTGAAGCAAGAGCTGGTGAACTTTTAAGAAATTGTTTAGATAACTCTAAAGCAAAAAAACTTTTAGGTTGGCAACCTAAATATAGTTTAAAAGAAGGATTAAAACAAACAATAGATTGGGTAAAAAGCTTTTAAAGATAATAAATTAAAAATAATTAAAATCTTGTATTGTTTTTTACAAAGCTTTGTCCTTGTTTTATGTGTAAATATAAAAATGCATAATAGTAATCTTTACTAAAAATAACTGCGCTATTGAAAAGGTCTATATAAAAATGATGTTTAGGTACTAATAAGTTAGGTATATAAGAAGCGGCAGCTTGAAATAGATTAAATTTATGAGATAAATATTGTTCATAAATTTCTCTTTTAATTCCAATTAGAATCTCTACATTTTTTTCAGAATATGTAATCTTTATAACTGATTGTTTATCATATGAATATAAAAAGGATGTTAAACCTTTTTCTAATACTTTAATTAGTTCAGATAAATTCATTGTAGTTTTATTTTTTCTTTTTTATTTTTTTTATTTTTGGTTTTTCTTTTTTTTGTATTTTTTTTATTTCTTTTGTTTTTTTCTTTTTTATTTTTTCAATCTTTTTAGAGTTCTCTTTTTTAATTTTTTTATCTGTTGTTCTTTCTTTTTTTGATTCTTTCGGTTTTTGTTCTTTTTTCTCTTCTATGTCTGGTTTTTTTTCTTTTGGTTGGTTTTTTATTTCTTCTAATTCTTTTGTTAGTTCTGCTATTTTTTCTTGTAAAAATTCAATTGTTCTTTTATTATCCATTGGATTCATGAGTTCGCCACATTCTGGGCATTTAAAATTTGCGTTAAAGGCTTTTTCAAAATCCATTCTTGTACATGCATTTTTACACATATAAAAGTCAAAGTTTTTTTCTTTTTCTAATCTTTCTTTTAATTTTTCTATTTTTTGCTTTAATAATTTAACATACATATGATCTATGTTTTCAGGATTAAAGTCCCAATAAGTTACATACCAACCTTTTTGCCTGTCTTTTCTTCTTTCAAAAGTAAGAATATTGTTTTCAAATAATTTATATAATATGGCTCTTGCTTGGTGCAAATCCATTTTCATTTGTTTTGCAACTTCAAACTCAGAAACTTTTGTACCATTTTTTACAAATAATGTAATATTTACAGCGTCTTCTCCTAAAAGTTCAGAAACAATATCACTTATTATTTTATTTGTGATTTTCATTTGCTTTTAAAAAGAATTTTTTTTCTTGTTTAAATATTTAACTGAAATTTTAGCCTAAATAAGCAGGTGTTTTCTCATTTTTGTTATTTTTTTCTATGTTTGTTTCATTTTTAATATTGGATTTTTTTTGTTTTCTGTTTATTTTTCTTAATTGTTCAGGTTGTTTTATTTTTCCAAATTGTTTTTCATAATTAGCAATGTTTTGTTTTAGTAATTCTAATAAGTTTTTAGCCATAAAAGGATCTAATATAACTACATTATGTTTTATCACAATTGGCTGAAATTCTTGATTTCTTATATCAACTCTGGGAGTGACACTTCTGAAATCTAGCATTATTCTTAGTGGATTATGAATTATTCCAATTTCATCTGCAAAAAAAACATTACCATTATCAATATCAAATTTAACCTTTTTTTCATTGTTTTCCAATATAATCACCTAGTTTTTTTAAGACTAATTTCTTTTTATTAAAGTTAAAAAAAGGTATTTAAAAAATTATTCTTTTAGTTTTTTGTTTGATTTTTTTGTATTTGTTTTTAAAACCGCAAAGCTTTTATAGTCATTAATAAATTTAAAAAGTATGTTTGAATTTTTAAAAAAAGCATTTGGGAATTTTTTTAATAAATTGTTTAAAGGAAAGAAGAAGATAAAATTAGGTTTATATGGGCCACCTAATGGAGGAAAAACAACCTTAGCTAATAAAATATGTATGGACTGGCTTGGCGAAGAAATGGGGACTGCTTCTCCTATTGCTCACGAAACTAGGGAAATTCAAATTAAAGAGCAAATTACAATTAAGTCAAATGGAAAGGAATTGACTTTTAATTTGGTTGACACACCTGGAATTGCTACCAAGATTGATTACGAGGATTTTTTAAAGTATATGGATGAGAAAGATGCCAAGCAAAGAGCAAAAGAGGCAACAAAAGGTGTTATTGATGCTATAAAATGGCTAGATGATATGGATGTTGTTATTATTGTTTTAGATGCAACAAAAGATCCTTATAGCCAAGTTAATTTGACAATTATAGGAAATTTGCAGGCAAGAAATATTCCTGTTTTGATTGTTGCTAATAAAATTGATTTGAAGAAGGCAGATGTTAAAAAAATACAAGCAGCTTTTCCACAATATAAGGTTGTTGGAATCTCAGCAAAATTTGGAACCAATATGGACGAGTTTTATGAAAGCCTTATTGCTTTAGCATAAGATTTTATTGAAATTAAAAAAGTTTTTAATTGCATAAAATAATAAATATGAAAAAGAGGAAAAAAATGCTAACCTTACAATTTATTCCTTATAGTGAAATTGCTCATTTAAGCACAGAGGAAAGAATAAAAAAATTGTTGCAGTTAGCAAAAGATGAAAAAATTATTTTGATTGAAGGTAGAATTAAAGAGACAGAAAAAGCTGAGTTGATTAAAAGAACAATGGAGAATATTGATGAAAAGTTTAAAGGAATTGAATTAGAAGATGTTAGTTTAGATAAAAAAAATAAAAACTTGTATGAAAAATTGCATAAGTTTTTAGTTAAATTATTGTTGGGGAATAGAGAGGGTTTTACTATAATCGGACCTGCGAATATTGTTAGAGAGATTAAAAAGGATCCTGATAAAATTCAATTATATACAAAAGATATTTCTAAATCTAAAAAATAAGAAATATAAAAATAGGATATAAAAATGCCACACCAGTGTGTTAGATGCGGAACTTTTTATCAAGATGGTAGTAATGAGATTTTAAAAGGTTGTAAATGTGGAGCAAAATTGTTTTTTTATGTTAAGAAAGAGAAATTAGATGAGATGAAAGAAGTAACAGCAAAATTAACTAAAAATGAAAAACAACAGATTGAAAAAGATGTTTTTGATATTATTGGACTGCAAGAAACTTATGAAGAGCCAGTTGTCTTGGATTTGGAATCTATAAGAATACAAAAACCAGGGAAATATGAAATTGATTTAGTTAGTTTGTTTAAAGAAAACCCTGTTATTTATAAGTTAGCAGAAGGAAAATATGTTATTGATTTGCCAGAAACATTTAGTAAATTGAAAAATGAGAATAAAAAGAAGAAAAAATAATTAGATTATGTCATTAATATCATAAAGCAATACATTTTCTTTTTTTGCCAGTTCTTTCATTTTTTTATTAAAGCCTGACTTTGAGAAGAGAGCAAATTTTTCGTTTATTTTTTTGTTTTTTCTATCTTCTAGTTTATAATTTACGAATTTGGATTTTTCTTTTAGTTCATAATAAACATCAATATCAACTAAAGAGTTTTGCCATTTGCACTCTGCAAATAAAATTTCGTTTTTTTCCTCAGAGATTCCAATTATATCTATTTCTTTGTCCTTGTGCCACCATCTACCTACTAAATCGTAATATTTCTCATTTATAATTTTTTGTCTGGATATTTCTTCAAAACCAAAGCCAAAAAAAGAATTTATGTTGTTTTTAATATTATTAATTATATAGGAATAGTTATTTTGTTCTATATAACTTATATAAGGATAAATAAATCTAAACCAAAATTTAATAATATTGGATTTTATTTTATAAACAGAATTTCTTGTGTTTTTGTTATCAGTTATAGGAATTTCTCTTTCAATAATCTCATAATAATTCAATAAATCATTCATAAAATCTGTTATTTCTGTTTGATGCTTTCGTAAATAAGAAGAAATTTCATTTAATTTTGTTTTTCCTTGAGAAATTGCTGATAATATATCAAAATAATAACTTTTTGTTTTTCCAAACTCCTGCCTTAAAATGTTAATTACTTCGTTTTGTAAAGGTGCATTTTCCCTTAAAAATAAAAATTCAATTACTTCAAAAAAATCTTTTTCAAGTAAATCATAATCTTCTAGAGCAATATAATATTTAGGATATCCTCCAAAAATACTAAAAAATTTTACAATTTCTTCTTTTTTTTGATTCTTATTTTCAAAAAATTTTATAGTATCTTTAAAAGCTAAAGATTTTAATTTTAGTTCTTGATTAATTCTCCCATATAAAGGGCTTTTTAAATCTTCAAAAACATTTTTTATTAAGCCAATTAATGAGCCTAAAAAAATGAACATTATTTTTTTATTTTTATTTTCATCAATTTTTTTTTGCATATATGAAAAAAAAGCTTTATATATATTATTCATATATTGAACTTCATCAAAAATAATAACATAATTTTCACAATAATTAAATAAGATTTCAATAAACTCCTCAATTGATTGAAGTTTTCTAAAATTATCAATTATCTTTTTTTCCTTTAAAATATTTTCAAAATCTTGCAATAATAAATTTAAACTTTTTCCATCATAAATAAAAAAATATAAATGGTTTTTGTCTTTACTAAATTCTTGAACTAATCTTGTTTTTCCTATTCTTCTTGGACCATAAATAACAACAGAGATTAATCTATTTTTTGAAAGAAGATATAAATTATTTAACTCAGACAGCTCTTTTTCTCTATTAATGAATTTCATTTTTTTTGTTTGTATTTTTTATAAATTTATTATAGTATTTTACTATAATAATAAATTACTATATAAATCTTTTGGTTTTTATTTATAAAAAACTAAAAAGAATCAATAATATTATCTATTTCATACAACAAAACATTTTCTTTTTTTGCTAGTTCTTTCATTTTTTTAGTAAATCATGATTTATAAAATTACAATCGATTTAAAAAATCTAAATTCTTCTCCCTATTATAAAATTGTTGAAATATGATTATTATATGTAATTTTTTTGGTTTTTATTAAAATTGCTATATAAAAAAAAGATTTTTAGAAAAAATAGTTGTGAGTTGGTTATTAATTTTGATAGAGATAAGATGATGTTTATTGTTTGGAAATAGAAAATAAAGATAAAATTATTTTTTAAGAATTAATATATTTTTCAATAACATTTTGGTAAAGTTGATTTAAATACCTACCAGGTTCTGCTGCTATTTTTGTATCATCTTTAATCCCTAAATACTTTGCTACAGCTTTTCTATGAGAATCTTTTGTATTATCATATCCTCTAAAAATAAATTCTGCTGCTTTTTCTTCAAGTAATTGTCTATGCCTTTCATTAGTTTGTTTAACCTTTTGTAGGAAATCTTTTTCACCAACAGACTTTAAAATTGCTTCTTTATTTGGCAAAAATATATTATCAATTAAATGTTTTATAAACTCATCTTTTGCTAACTCATTAGTATTAACATATGCATGTAACGGATGCATTTCATTTTTATATGATAACAACTCATCAATTTTTGCTCTTAAAGCATCTTTATCCTCTTTGCTTAATTTATAATGATGTTCAGGTGGTAAATTTTTTTCTTTAGTGAATCTTATCACTTCACTCCAGATAGAACCAGATAAGGCCTCTAAATACATCATACTTCTTTGTGTTAATTCATGCCTGCTTATAATAAGATCTTCTAGTGTTGAATGATCCTCAAAAGAAGGCTTTTTTTTCTCATCTGACATCTTTTTTCACCTTTCCATAGTTATTACATTATTTATTTAATTTATACTATAAAAACCTTTCTTTTTAAAAAGGTTTCTTTTATTAGAATAATTAATTAGTTTTATTAAATTTTTTTAAATGAAATTTTTTTCTTTTAAAGAAATAAATAATTGTTAAAATAAGTGTAATTGTGGTCAAGTAAATCCATAAATTTAAAGCAGTAATGCCACCAGTAATGTCTTTCATTGTTTTGTTATAGCCAAGAAATAAGCCAACAGCTATGTCTATGCAGATACTTAAAACAAAACCTAATGCAATTTTTTCTAATTGTTCTAATTCATCAAAGAAAATTAATGCTAGAAGATAGCCAGGGATAAATAAAGCTAATGGCAAACCTATTATTACTCTTAAGATTTGGATTATTGTTTCTATCATGCTCTAAACCTCAATGCAGCATTCCATGGAAGTGAGTAAACAATTTTAGTTTTTTCACAATCAACTGATTCTTTTTCTTTTCCTATATCTGCAATTAATTTGTTTGCATATATTTTTTCATCGCCAATTATTATGTAATTAATGTATAAATTTCTGTCCAATGTTTCGTTTTTGAAGTCATTGTCAAACACAATGTCAATAAGATCATATTCTTCAATTGTGATGTTTGTATTTATTAATTCTGGTTCGTTCAAGGTTTTATTAAATATTTCTATGCCATTTTTTCTTATTTTTAGGTTGCTATCATTACCTGAGGCATTTATTGCTAATAAACCCGTTAGGTTTATTTTAGGCACACAGTCAATTAATGCGATGTAATCTGGATATTTAAAAACAATATCCTCATTATAAACAAAGAAATGAATGTCTTGTAAAGAATCATTTTTAGTTTGTTCTACTGTTGTTTTAACTTTTACTTTTTTTACTTCTGGAATTTTATAAGATAATGTTAGATTTTTGTATTCTTCTTTTTTTACAAAAACATTTTCTTGATATATTGTTTCAGATTTATTTTCGCTTGCTGTTTCATATTCTAGAATTATTTTTAAATTATAATATGTGTCGTTTTTTTCATGGTTTGCTATTGTAATGTTAAAAAAATATTCTTGATTTGGTTTTACTGAAAAAGGCAATGATTTATGGTTTGTGTAATATAGTTCAGTAAAATATTCTGGTTCTGGTCTGAGGAAAATTAATGATAAGATAACTACAAATATTCCAATAATTAAAGCAATAATCATTGCATTGTATAGAGATTCATCTTCCATTTATTTTATTTTGAAAATATCTTTTATTATATAAGTTTTCTTTTTTTGATAGTTTTTTAATATCAACTTTATTATAATCCAAAATTTTAATATATCTTTTGAATAACAATAAATTATCATGTGTTTTATTTGCTTTTAAATGGAAAAATAGATTTTAAGATTGGAATGATTTTGTTTTAAAAATAAAGAAGTGTTGGTTTGTCTTAATAAAGAATTAATTACTATTGAATAAAATATAAGAAAAATTCATAATAGAGAAATTAAAATAATTAAATTACTTATAAGTAGTAAAAAAAATAAATTTAAATATAGAGTGGTTTTTATATGATAATATGAAGACTTGTGTTTTACATATAGGTAAATATTACGAACCATATCTCGGCGGAATGGAATCATTTACATATTCTTTATATAAGGAATTAGAAAAAAAAATTGATTTAAAGGTTATTTCTTATAATACTATTAGAAAAACAGAAATTTTGAATGAAAAATATAAAAAAGTTATTAAAATAAGTAATTTATTTAAATTTAGATCACAGCCAATTTCTATTTCTTTATTTTTTTGGCTTAAAAAATTACTTAAAGAAGTTGATATAGTTCATGTTCATCATCCAAATCCTTTGGTAGAATTTTATTTATTACCCTTATTAAAAAATAAAAAACTCATAGTTACTTATCATACTGATATAGTAAGACAAAAATTTTTAAAAAAATTATATTCTCCTTTTTTGTATAAATTTTTAGATAAATCTTCTCATATTATTGCTACAAGCCCAAATTATGTTAAAAGTTCAAAAATTTTACAAAAATATAAAAAAAAAGTTGTTGTTATTCCTTTGGGATTAGCTCTTGATGAAATTAGAAAGAATAAAATTAAAGATAATTTAGATTTAAAGAAAAAATATGGAGATTATATACTATATGTTGGTAGATTGGTTTATTATAAAGGAGTTGAATATTTGATAAAATCTGCCAGATATATAAAAAACAATATCTTAATTATAGGAACAGGGCCATTAGAAAAAAAATTAAAAAAAATTGCACCAAAAAATGTTATTTTTTTAGGAAAGGTTCCATATCTTGAGTTATACTATCAAAATTGTAAGTTATTTGTTTTACCTTCATCAGAAAGAACTGAAGCATTTGGAATGGTTATTTTAGAAGCAATGTCTTTTGGAAAGCCAATTATTTCAACAGAATTAGGAACTGGAACAAGTTTTATAAATATAAATGGTAAAACAGGTTTTGTTGTAAAACCAAAGGATGAAAAAGAATTAGCAAAAGCAATAAATAAAATATTATGTGATGAAAACTTATATAAAAAATTTTGTAAAAATTCTTTATATAGAGTAAAAGAATTTGATATAAAAAAAATTGCAGATTCTTATTTGAGGTTGTATTATGAATAATAAAAAGATTTGTTTGATTGCAAGTGCGGGAGGCCATTTAAATGAAATATTAGAATTCAAAAAATTTATTGACAAGAATCTAATTTATATAGTAACTCAAAAAAGAGAAGATTCCTATAGTTTGAATTATAAAAATATATATTTTATTCAAGATACAGGCAGAAATTTTTATCATGTATTAAAAAATATTTATGATAGTTTTAAAATTTTCTTGAAAGAAAAACCAGATATTGTTATTTCTACAGGTGCTGGTTCTGCTTTAGAAACTATGTATATTGCAAAATTATTTGGGAAAAAGGTTATTTTTATAGAAAGTTTTTCTAGATTCAATTCTTTATCTTTAACAGGTAAGCTTATTTATCCTTTCGCAGATAAATTCTTTGTTCAATGGAAAAGCATGTTAAAATATAAAAAAGCTGAATATATAGGACAATTATTAACAATTGAACCTAAAAAATATAAAAAAGAAAAAAAAACAATTTTTTTAACAGTAGGAACTAGTAATAAACCTTTTGATAGATTAATAAAATTGGTTGATGAAATGGCTTTAAAAGAATTAAAAGATTATAAAATATTTGGACAAATTGGGGCATCAAAGTATTTACCTAAAAATTTTAATTATGAAAAATATTTAACTACAAAAGAAATGGAAGAGAATTATAAAAACTCTGAAATTGTTATTTGTCATGCAGGAACTGGCTCAATAATAAATGCTTTAAATTATGGTTGTAAGGTGTATGTTATGCCTAGATTAAAAAAATATGGAGAAAATGTAGATGATCATCAGTTAGAAATAGCAGAAGAATTTGAAAGAATAAATTATATATCAACTTTTACTGATAAAGATGAATTTTTTAAAAAAATGAAAACTGAAAAAAAAATTGAAGAACAAAAAAAAAATTTTAATTATAATATTCTTCTAAAAGAAATTCAAAATGAAAAATAAAATCTTAATTATTGGAGCATTACCACCGCCAATAGGAGGAATGGAAACTTTTGTAAAGATTCTTTCTGAATTAAAATTTGAAAATTTTGAAATTAAAATTATGAATGTCGCAAAAAATAAAATTATAAAGTTAAACATTTTTTTTAATGTTGCAAATTTTATATATAGATGTTTTAAATTAATTTTTCTTATAATTTTTTTAAATCCTTCAATTGTACATATAAACTTAACAAGTAATAAGGATTTTTTACAAAAAAAATATTTTTTTTATATAGCAAAATTTTTTAAAAAAAAAGTAATAGTTCATAATCATGGTGGAAATTTTATAGATTTCTATCAAAATAGTAAAAACAAAAAAGAAATTGAATATATCTTTAAAAAAGCAGATAAAGTTTTAGTTTTAACAGATTCTTGGAAAAAAAAATATTTGGATTTATTTAATTTAAATAATATTGATTTTATTTATAATCCATTAGATAAAAATTTATATAGATATATTCAAAAAAAAAAAGTAAAAAAGAATTTTATTGTATTATATGTTGGTAGATTAGAAAAAGAAAAAGGTGTTTATGACTTATTACAAGCCATCACCCTAGACAACTCAAAAGACACAAAGTATGTTTTTGTTGGTCCTTTTGAAGATAAAAATAAATTTTTTAGTGAGGTTGAAAGATTAAAAATAAAAGATAAAATTGAAGTTGTTGGTGAAGTAATTGGAGAAGAAAGATTTAAATATTTTGCTTCTGCTGATGTATTAGTATTGCCCTCTTATGCAGAAGGTTTGCCAATGGTTATTTTAGAAGCTTTTGCTTTTGGATTGCCAGTTATCTCAACAAAAGTAGGTGGAATTCCTGATGTTGTTAAAAAAGAAAATGGGATTTTAATAAATCCGGGAGATGTAAAAGCATTAGCAAAAAGTATAAAAAAAATTAAAGCTTCAGATTTAAATAAATATAGAAAAATCAACATGAAAGAATCTGAAAAATATAGTGTTGATAAATTTAAAGAAAAGTTGGAAAAGATTTATGAAGACTTATTGAAAAGAAAATGAAAAATTTTATTAAAAAAAATTATAAAAAAATTTTGATATTATTATTAATTTATGTAATGCTTTTTTTTTATAATTTTCCTCTAAATACAAAACCGAATCAATATGATACTTATGTTTATATGAGTTTAGCGAATGATATTAATAATAAAGGTTATATTCAATGGACTTTGTCTCCTTTATCTTTAACAGGATTTTATCCAAATTCTTATCAAACAGGTGGAATTTTATTTTTATCAGTTTTAAAAAGCTTACTTGCTTTAGATTATGAACCCTTGATATTTATATTTGATTTTTTTTCAACAATTTATTTTTCAATAATAATATATCTTTTTTTAAAAAAATTAATAAAAAAAACTAACTATTTTTTATATATTTTATCTTTATTAATATTTTTATTTTCTAAATATGTTCTAGGAAATTTAAATTTAGTTTTTCATGTAAGAAGTGTATTTTTAATGTTTTTTTTAATTATTATTTATATCTTATTTTTAAAATTTAAAAATAAAAAAATATTATTCTTAATTTTATTTGCATTTTCAATAATATTACATAGAATGTTTATTTTAATTTTTTTAATTTTATTTTCATATTATTTATCAAAAGTAATCTTTTCTTTTTATATTAATAAAAAGTATGAAAATTATGCTTTTTTATTAGAAATTTTTTTATTTTTTAGTTCTATTATTTTATTTTTTATATCAATAAACAAAGTTGGTATAATTGAATTAGGACAAAATTTAACAATATATGATATTTCAACAGAAACTTTATTAGGAAAAATAGTAATAACTTTAATAAGAATTATATTTAACACAGGATTTTATTTCATTTTTTCTATAATAGGATTTTTTTATTTAATTTTTAAAAAAAATAAAAATTTTGAAGAAATCTTTATCTTACTAAGTTTTTATTTGTTTATACCTTTACTATCTGAAACAACTTATTTACCTTATTTATTAACAATATTTTATGTTCTAATTTTAATAATATTTATTTATGATTTAATTGATTTTAATATTTACAAGATTAGGTCAAATTTTTTTATAAATGGAAATAATTATTTTTACAAAAAAATAATTTTTATATTTTTTCTTTTTTTAATAATTTTACCTCTTTTTATACAATTTAGACCAAACATTCAATTTTTTAAAAAAAATGAAATTAATTACTATAATTATAAAGAAACAGACAATTTAAAAAAATTTTTAGTTAATAATTTAGAAAAAGATTATAAAATTACTTGTAATTCAATTTTATATTTATTT
>JAVZBY010000007.1:14608-24812 GCA_038874655.1 Candidatus Woesearchaeota archaeon
AGACAAATAATGAAATTAAAGCTTTAACTGAAACATCAAGTTTAATGGAACCTTTTAATAAAGAAGATATTGAAATAATAAAAGAATTAAATTTTAAACCTACTTTATCTAATACATTCACATTAAAAAAATTCATTTATGCAAGAGTTAAAGAAACAAATTCAACATATACAGATGATTTTTTTACGATGGCAGTAATTTCTTACAATTCACCTAAAAATTATTATACTAATTTAATTAAAAGACTAAATCTAAAATACTTAATAACCCTTAAAACTGATCTACAATCTCTAAAAAATTTAGAAAGAATAAAATCAAAATATGATGGAGATATGAATCAAATATATAGTAATAATAAATTTTATTTACATACTTTTAATTAGGATTTAAAATGAAAATTCTACTTTTATCATCAACTGTTCCAGAATATACAAAAAGTTTATTCTTAGCTTTAAAAAAAATAAATAAAGATACTTATCTAATATATTTAAATCAAGGAGAAAGAGGTATTTTTGAGGATATAGAAAATTTAATAAAAATAAATAGACCTAAAATTAGATCTATAAAAAACATATTTTTACTTTTAAATTTAAAAAAAATAATTAACAATATTAAACCAGATATAATACACATTCAAATTAGCTATCCTTGGTTTTTATTATTATTACCTTTTATTAAATGTAAAAAAATATTTACTAAACATGATGTTTATAAACATCCTGGTGATGTAGATAAATCTTTTTATTTCAATGAATTTTCTATAATGCACCAATCAAATGGAATAATAGTCCATAGTTCTAAATTAAAAGAAGAACTAAGAAAAAAAAATATAAAACAACCTATATATGTAATTCCACATGGCAATTTCTCTATATACAAACCAAAAAAAATATACAAAGAAAAAAAGAATCATATTTTATTCTTTGGCAGGATTTATGAATATAAAGGATTAAAATATTTAATTGAAGCAGAACCATTGATTAAAGACAAGATTAAAGATTTTAAAATAGTTATTGCAGGAAAAGGTGAAGATTTTTCAAAATATGAAAAGATGATAAAAAATAAGGATAGTTTTATTA
The DNA here is from genome assembly GCA_038874655.1 of Candidatus Woesearchaeota archaeon. Lineage (GTDB taxonomy): Archaea > Nanobdellota > Nanobdellia > Woesearchaeales > GW2011-AR15 > JAAXVZ01. The sequence continues at coordinate 15,688 of JAVZBY010000007.1, forward strand.
TACATAATAGATATATTCCTGATGAAGAAATGATGAAATTATTTCAAGAATCTAGTGTGGTTGTTTTGCCTTATATAGAAGCAAGTCAAAGTGGGGTTATTCCCTTAGCATATCAATTTAAAAAACCTGTTATTGCAACAGATGTTGGTGCTTTATCAGATGTAGTGATTAACAAAAAAACAGGTTTATTAATTGAGCCAAAAAATGTAAAATTATTAGCAGATTCAATAATTTATATACTAACTCACCCAAAAGAAAGAAAAAAAATGGGAAAGGAGGGGTATAAATTTGCTCAAAAAGAACTTTCTTGGGATAAAATTGCAAAAAAAACAATAGAGGCATATAAAGATGTTCTCAACAATTAAAAAAACTACTTATTTAACAATATCCAATATTCTTATTAGACTATCCTCTGTTCTTTTTTTCATCATCTTAGCCCGTTCTCTCTCAGTCTCCAACTATGGCTCTTTCCGTTATCTTTTAACTTTATCAATGATGATTGGTTTATTTTTCACAGGAATTCCAACTGCTTTAACTAAATACTTAAGTGAAAAGAAAGATCACAGCTATACATCAACATCTTTATTTTTAATGTCTTTTATATTCATAATTTTACTAATCCCAAGTTTATTTTATGATTATAGATTATCTTTATTCCTTTTTGCATTATTAGTTGATGCATTTTATTTAGGCTTCATAAGAGGCTTATTAAATTACATAAAATTAGCTGGTTTTAAGTTATTAGAAAATATTATTCAATTAATTATTCTAATAGTAAGTTATATTTTATTAAAAGAAATTAATTTTGATTTTGCAGTTATTTTTTACAGCTTTTCAGGAATTTTATCATTAATTATCTTTGAAATAATAAAACCAGAAATAAAACTTACAAAAATAGATAAACAAAAAATAAAACAAATAATAACTTATACAATTCCAGTTACATTAGGCTCAATTGGATGGACACTTATGTTTGGTATTAATTCTATTTTTATAAAAATGTTTCATGATACAGAGCAATTAGGATATTTTAGTGTTGGAACAACAATAGTTCAAGTATTTACATTTTTGCCTGAGGCAATAACCACAATCCTAATGCCTAAAACATCTTCTTTAAAAGACAAAAGCAAATTAAAAAAACCATTGAAATTAGCAATACTAGGAACAATAATAACATCAACAATAGGATTAATACTTTTATTAATCCTAAACAAATTTTTAATTACATTACTATTCGGAGAAAAATATATAAAAACTAGTTTAATAATATTACCCTTATCATTAGGCCAAATCTTTATTTCATTACATCAAATCTATGCTTCTATTTTCCAAGGCCTTAACAAACCCCAAATCCCCTCAACAACAATCTCAATAGCAGCATTCTTAAACATCATAGGCTCTTACTTCTTAACAAAAAATTATGGAATATTAGGTTCATCAATCTCTAATGCAATCACTTCTTTTATTGCATTAATCATAATCTTAATAATTTTCAAAAAAGATTTTCAAAAATTTTTTATCTAAAAACCTTGAAAACTTTTATAAATAAAAATATTTAACATTAAACAATGCAAAAAAATTTTAAGATTTTTCTAAAAACTTCTATTTTTTTTATTATTTTTGTTCTATCAATTTCTTTATTTATTCAAGTTTATTTCTCAAAAACAGAATTTTATAAAAATTATTTAACAATTCCGAAAGATTTTTCCATAGAGCCGCCAAATTTTAGAACAAATTTTATAAGCGGTTTATTCATAGGATTTATTGCTTTTTTGATACTTAGCTATGATAAATTAAAAAACATAAAACAACCAAAAACAAGTTTTAAATTATTTATTTTACCTGTTGTTTTTATAATCTCACAATATCTATTAAAATACACAATTTCACAAAACTTAGACTTTTTTTTGCAAAGCCCTAAATTATGGGGGTTTTTAAGATTTTTTATTAACCTGCTTTTTGTAAGTTCTACGGCATTAGCTTTTTATGGGATTGATTTTATTAAATATTTTTTTAAGAAATTTAAAAAAGAGGTTTTTATTTTTTTTACATTAAGTATTTTATTCTTTTTTATTATATTGTTATTCCAAAATTTATGGCTTTTTTTATCTTCACTAATAAGCAAAATACTCTATGTTTTTTTCAAATTATTTTTTAAAGATATTATTTATCAAGAATTTGTTTCTGTTTCCAGTATGTCCGAAGGTGGGGGTCCTTTGTTAGGAATAAAAAATTTTTCTGCAGTCATAGGAAAACCCTGTTCTGGAATAGATTCTTTGTTATATTTTAGTGCAATTTTTACTCTGATTATTTTTGTTGATAGAAAGAGATTGAAAAAAATTCCAACAACAATAGCTTTTATCTTAGGGTTAATAGGAATGTTTATAACTAATATGATTAGAATCTTACTTTTATTTATAATAGGTGCTTATCTCTCGCCAAATTTTGCTTTGGGAATGTTTCATAATAATATTGGCTGGATTTTATTTATAGTTTATTTTTATGTCTTTTTCAAAATAGCAAGGAAGTTTATATATAATAATTAAGCAATGTTTTAAACCCTAATCCAATACTTATGGAATAAATTTGAGTTATAAGAAATTAAACCTAATATAGAATAGCAAAGTGCTCCTAAACAACCAAATAAAATATCATTATAACTGAAAACTCTATAAGTAGTTTGTGCTTGTAATATTTCAATAACAAAAGCAATAAAAAAAGAATACAAAAAGCTTAAAGTGAAAGGTGCAGGCAAACTAATTTTTTCATGTACTAATATCAAACTTAAAAAAAATGATAACCCAAAAAATGCAATAAAATGCATATGATAACCACTGCTTATTATTCTTAAAGAATTATCTACTTTTGAAAGAGCGAAATAAAAAAGAGCTATATTTGCAGTAATGAATAGAAACAATGCTAAGTATAATCTTTTCATTTAGAACAAAAAAATTAAAAAAATAATAATTTAAATAATTTTTTATTTTTTTCTTAAAAGTACAAATAATCCTGCAACACCTAAATTTTTCCATTGATTATTTTTCCATTTATATTTTGCTACTGTAATTAACGCATTATTATATATTTTTAAGTAGTAACTTTATTTCTTTGATTATTCTTTTTTCATTTAATTCATATTTTTCTAATAAGTCATTAGCATTTCCAGATTCTCCAAATTTATCTTCCATACCTATAATCTTCAATCTTTTAGGATTGTATTGACTTAGTATTTCAGAAACAGCGCTTCCTAATCCACCATAAATTTGATGTTCTTCTGCAGTAATTATTGCTTTTGTTTCTTTTGCTGCTTTAATAATTTCTTCTGAATCAATTGGTTTTATTGTATGCATATTTACAACCCTGAGAGAAATATTTTCTTTTTCAAGAATTTCAGATGCTAACAAAGCATAATAAACCATTATTCCTGTTGCTATAATAGTTATATCTTTTCCATCTCTCATTACTATTGATTTTCCTATTTTAAACTCATTATTTTTGTAATAATCAGATGTTAATACTGGAATTTTTTCTCTTCCTAATCTTAAATAAAAAGGACCATATTCTTTTGCAATTGTATAAGTTGCTTTTTCAGCTTCAATTGCATCACAAGGAACAATAATTTTTAAGTTTGGCAATGCTCTTAACATTGCTATATCTTCCATCATTTGATGTGTGGCTCCATCTGGGCCTACAGTTAAACCAGCATGTGTTGCTATTAACTTTACATTCAAGTTAGAATAACAAACACTTTGTCTTATTTGATCGTAGCATCTTCCTGGTAAAAATGAAGCAAAAGCAGTTGCAAAAGGAATTTTTTTTGTCAATGCTAATCCAGCAGAAACTCCAATCATGTTTGCTTCTGCTATACCTGTTTCAATATATCTATCAGGATACTTTTTTTTAAAGTCAAATGCTTTTGTACTATCGCCAACACTTGCAGATAAAACATAAATATTCTTTCCAATAAAAGGATCATTACCTAAATTAACAATTGCTTTTCCAAATCCATCTCTTGTTGCAATCTTTTCTTTTATTTCCATATTAACCCCTCAATTATAATTTTTCAATTTCTTCTAATGCCTTTTTCATTTCATCATCATTTGGAGCTTTTCCATGCCATTCATAATTATTTTCAATAAATGAAACACCTTTTCCCATTGTTGTTTTGAATATTATAACATTAGGTTTTTCATTTTTTTCAGAATTTTTGCTTGCTTCTATAAATGCTTTTTCAATTTCATTTAAATTATGACCATCAGATTCTATAACATTAAAACCAAAAGCTTCAAATTTTTTATTTAATGGCTCTAATGAAAGCATTTCCTCTGTTTTTCCAGATTGTTGAACAAAATTTCTGTCAATGAAAACAATTAAGTTATTTAATTTGTAGTGAGAAGCAAACATAAATGATTCCCAAACAGAACCTTCTTGGAGTTCACCATCACCCATAGAAACATAGATTTTACTTTTCTTTTTATCTCTTTTATAGCTTAATGCTAAACCAACAGCAACTGAAATTCCTTGTCCTAAACTGCCAGTTGAAACTTCTGCAAATTCAAAGTCATGATTAACAGGATGTCCTTGTAATCTTGAATTTATTTGTCTTAATGTTAATAATTCTTCTTTTTTTATAAAACCTTTTTCTGCTAAAGTAGCATACCAAACAGGGCATATATGTCCGTTAGATAAAATAAATCTATCTCTATCTTCTATTTTTAGATTATGTATGTTTTTTAATATCTTGAAATACAATACAGAAAAAACATCTGTCATTCCAAGAGAGCCACCAGTATGGCCGCTTTTTGCTTTGTTAAGCATGATTATTATATTTTTTCTTATGCTTTTTGTTATCTCCTTTAAATTACTATTATCAAATTGCTTTTTTTTCTCACTAATTTTAGTATTAGAATTCTTTTTATTATTTTTTTTCATAAATCAATTAAAATTATAAATCTATAAAAGTTTTTTGTTTATATGAAAGAATTTGATGAGTTTTTTTCACTAGTGCAAAAAAGCATTAAACTTGATCCTTGGGCAAAGAACAAAAAAACAATTGGCTATTGTAAAGAAATAATTAATGAATCAAATGAATTAATTGAAGCAATACAAAAAAATGACCTTGCAAACATAAAAGAAGAATTAGGAGATATTTTATATGATTGGCTTCATGCTATTGCTTATTCAAAGGAAGAATATAATATCGAGATTAATGAAATTATTAATTTAGCTAAAAACAAATTAAAACATAGAAAACCTTATTTATTAGAAAATAAAGAAGTAAGCTTAGAGGAATCTTTAAGAATATGGAAAGAACAAAAGCAGAAAGAAAAAAATCAAAAGAAACTTTAAACAAAGCACATCAACAATTTAATCAAAAGAGTATTTTTGATAGACTATGGTTTAAAAATTTGATATATGATAAAAATAAAATAAGAAAATTTCTTATCACATTATTAGTAATATTTACATTATTATTTTTATTAGGGATTCATAAAAAAATTATATACTTATTTGTTTTTTTTATATTTTTTTTTATAAATTTTTTATTTGCATTCTTTAAAAGATTTTTTTTTAGGTTTGGGATTGCAAAATATTTATACGGAATAGAAATTGTTATGTTTTCAACTGTAATGATTAGTTATTTTTATGGCTCTACAATTGGTTCTATCAGCGGTGCTTTTTTTATGATAATCAATTATTTGTCTGAGAGAAGATTTTCAAAATTTTTTATTATTACTCTGCCTCTTTACTATGTAATCGGATTAACAGCATACTATTTTAAAAGTTATGATATAAGATTAGTAGGTATTATTTACTCAATTTTTTATAACATCTTATCTAATTTTCTTTCAAGAATTTTAGAGCCTAATATTAAGTCATTGTTTGTTTTTAACTTAATTAATTTTTTGTTTAATTTTTTTATTTTTATGAGTTTATCAAAAAATGTATATGACTTATTGAATTTGATATTATAAAATAATTTAATTTTTGATTTTTCTAACTAATATTATTATTATTGATTCGGCTCACTAAATACATATTTAATTATTCTTCTTAACATTTCTTTGCTCAATAGATAAACTATTATTATATATATCAATTTTCCAATCATAATTATCAAAATAATGTTAATGATTGTTGTTGATAAATACTCTTTAAGAAAAAGCATTATCAAAGTGCTAATGCTAACTGCAAAAAAAACATAAAAATAATCCTTTGTTATTATGTCTAAATCTAAATTGTTTTTCATAATTAAGATGTTTGTCAATTTTATTAAAAGGCTATAAATGAAAAAGGAAATTATGAAAATTTTTAAACCAAAAATAGAAGTTAATATTACAAATATGAATAGGATTAATTTCAAAAGGTTTAGGTTTTTAATGGCTTTTGTTTTTTGTTTAGCATATAATATCATGTTTGTAAAGTCAATATTTAGAAAACCTATTGCTAATATTATATAAGCTTCTAATGTGTATTTTTCATATGATAGGAATTTCAAGAACTCATTTAGAAATGTTAGCAATATCGCATAATAAGGCATACTAAAAAAATAGATGTATTCATGCAATCTTATGTAATTGAGTTTTAATAATTCTTCTTTATCTTCTGTTGTGCTAAAATTATTATAATAACTTATTAAAAATGAGAAAACATTTTTTACAAAATAGGAAATTTCTATCAATATTAGATTAAACGCAAAAAAATCAGCGCCGAATATTATGAAAGTAAATATGTAATATAAATACTTTATAGAAGGTAATTTTAGAGTTAAATTTATTTTTCCTTTTTTTGGTTTTATTGAAATTGGTAATGTTTTGTATAATTTATATACATAGATAATATAATACATAATGTAAGCATAAAATATTGCTTCTGGTATTTTTTTATAAGCTAAGAATAATCCTAAAATAAATCCAAGTTGAGAGATTAATCTTGAATAGAATAATCTTTTATAATCTTTTCTTGATTTTAAAAATGATTCAGGCACAATTGAAAAACTTGATAAGAATAAAAGTATAGCAGTAAATTTGAGTATTTCGCTGTATTCTTCTATAAATATTGATATAATTATTAAAAAGAGGCATAAGATTGTTGATATTATGATTATTGAAAAATTAGCATTTGAATAAAATTTTTTTACTTTCTCTAGATTATTTTCATTAAAATTTATTAAGAATAATGACCTATAAAAAAATATCAAGGTTAACCAAAAAAACATGATTTTAAAATCATTTGGGATTAAGTAATAAATTATGATTAAAAAGAGTAATTGTAATGATTGAAGTATAATGTTGTATTTTATTGCTTTTAATGTTTCTTTTATAAACTCCATTAAATTTGAATATACCTATTTCCTATAAAAAACTTTTGATATTTGATTGTTATTTGATATAATTTTATATTTTTTAAGGATTTAAAGAAAAATGCCTCGCACGGGAATTTCATATGCTTTTTCTGTAAAAAAGCTATTTTTGAACCCGTGTCTCAGCCTTACCCTACAAATGTACGAGAGGGCTGAATGATTGGCCGGACTACACTAGCGAGGCATCTGGGCCCAGCGAGATTCGAACTCGCGACCCTCCGCTTAAGAGGCGGATGCTCTAATTGCATAACACTTTTGTGTTTCCATGCTGAGCTATGAGCCCATCTGAAATTAAAAATTTTCAGAAATTTAAAAAGTTTATTAATAAATATGACAAGAACATAAGTTAATTTTTAAATAATTTATTAACCTTTTATTTACCCCAACTCCACTTAGGTTTTTCGCCTTTTTTAAAGCAGATAATTATTAGAAGGATAGAGGATAATGTTAAAATAAAATAAAAGATAAAACAATCAATAAAGGTTGTATTATTTTTTAATAAAATTCTTTGATTAAATATTAAGGCATTGAGAAAATTTATTAAAATAAATAAAAAGGTTGTTAGCCATCCTTGCCATGTTATTGGATACCAACCAAAACCATATAATTTTCTTTTAAACCAAATATTATTTTTTTTAGATTTTTTAATTTTTATTTTAGTTTTCATCTTTCTAGTTTTTTATTAGTTTTTTATATTTATTAATAATTCATTAAGATTTCAAAAATATTAAATACTTATTTATTTAACTAATTGTTTATGAGATTTTCAGAATTTTTGTATATCTTTTCAAGAGCATTTAATCCTGGAGAATATAAAAATTTAGTTTTAAGAAAAAAAAGAGATACAATAAACTATTTTTTTTTACTATTGTTTTTTTGTATTTTTCTTGGATTAATTTTGTCAATACCTAAATTAATTAATGTGCCTAATAAGATTCAAAGTTTTTTTTCAAATTTTGAAATTATTAATGTTTCAATGGATGTAAAGGCAAATGAAAAAATTGTTGTTATGGATTTCCCAAAAATTGTAATGGATTTTACTGGAAATTATAGTTATAATGATACAAAGATTACCGATGAATTTATTTTAATTACAAATTCAGATATTTACACAAAAAAATTTAGACCAAGTTTTTCTGGATTTTTTCAAATTGAAAATAAATCCTTTGATCAATATAAAAATTTAAAAGATGATTTTTCAAAAATAAAAAACGGAACTTATTGGTTAATATTTTTATTAATGCTTCCATCAGCAATTTTGTTTATTTATTTGTTTAATTTAATAAAATATGTTTTGATAATATTTTTATTTACTATATTAGGATTTATTTTTATAAAAATAAAAAGAAAAAAACCCTCACTTATTCATGTTTGGAAGACAGCAGTTTTTTCTTCAACTATAATTATATTTATGGATATAGTTATTTTGCCATTGTTTAAGTTCTCTATATATTTAAGTTTGTTGTCATTTTTGCTTTATGCTTTATTATTTGTTTTATCTTTAATGATTTTATGTGAAAAAGAAATAACATTAAAGCATAAGGAATTAGATGAAGATTAATATGAAAAAGAAGAAAAATAATAATACAGAAAAAAATAAGGATAAAATAATTGAAACCTTATATAAAGAATTAGAAAGAAAAGATAAAATAATTGAAAAACTAAAAGAGGAAAATTATGTCTTAATGAGGACAGCTTTGAAGAGAGAAGAAGAAAGAGTGAAGAAATAATAAAAAAGGAAAAAAATAATAAATTAAAAAGT
>JAVZBY010000007.1:24821-54997 GCA_038874655.1 Candidatus Woesearchaeota archaeon
TTTAAACTAGTTTCTTTTAATTAAAGTATATACATTACTCCTTAGGTATTAAAGTATATACATTACCCTTTAATTTAGTCTTAAAAGGATCACCCTTTAAAGCATTAGCGTAGCTATCAAATCTTCTAACTAATATTTCCCTTACTTGAAGATGTAGATAGGGATATCTTCTTTGTTCCTTTTCAAAAGGATTTCTAGAAAAATAAGCCTCAATAGCTAGGACTGGTGGAACATTATCTCTACTATAATCTAAAACAATGGTTGGATCTCTAGTTAAATCATTAATGACAAGGTTTTCAATGCTTCCTCTAGTATTAGAAGTAAGCACAATTATCTTTATTGGTCCAGATACACTTTTCCAAAAATAGTTTTCATCGACTTTTCTCGGAGAATCACTCAAAGGAAGATAATAAGATACGATACCTTCCATTGTAATCTCACTTTTTTCTAGGGGTTCCATTTTTTCTCACCTTTGTTTGTTTTTTATTTTTACTATTTTTTAGTAATAATTTTATAGAATGAGGTTCTAATTTATAATTATTTTCCTTATAATTTATAATTTTTTTAAAAATTATATAATAAATTAGAAAAATATATAAATATAGATTATATTATAATAATTATGAAAAGAAAAATAATGCAAATAGCAGATACTACTTTTGTAGTTTCATTGCCCTTAAAATGGGCAAGAGAGCATAATTTAAAAAAAGGAGATGAAGTTGAATTAGTTGCTGAAAAAAATCAATTATGTCTTAGGTTTGAAAATACAATAGATAAAAAAAGTTATTCTGTTGATGTTCAAGAGTATAATAGAATGGCTGGAAGATATATTGTGTCATTATATAGACTAGGTTATGATGAGATTGAAGTAAAATTCTCAGATCCTAATTATGTTTCCAAGATTCCAAAAGAATTATTTGAAAATACTATTGGCTTTGAAGTTATAAGCCAAAAACTAAATTCATGTATAATAAAAAATTTATCTGAATCTGATGATGAGGAATTAGAAAATATAATCAAAAGATTGTGGTTTTTGCTTAAAGAAATGTCAAAAGATTTAGTTGAGGCAATAAAAAATAAGGATAAAACTACTTTAAAATCAATGAAAGAGAGAGAAAAAACAATAAATAAATTTTCAAATTATTGTATTAGATTATTATGAAAAATCTTTTGCTCTTTATTATTTTATTCGTTTTTTTGAGAATATTTCTGATGATATTAAAGAAATAGCTTTATTATGTTCAGAAAAAATGCCTAAGAAAGATATTGATTCAGATTTGAAAAAAATTATATCTTTAATTAATAGTTTTTATGATTTATACTATTCCTTTGATTTGAAAATTGGAGAGTCCCTTGTTAATGACACGGAATTATTAATTAATGAATTAATTAATAAAAAAAATGAGCATGAATCCTATTTTAGTATGTATAGTTTAACAAAAAAGATTAAACAGCTTGTGTCTGTAGTTTTAGAGGTGAATATTGAAAATTCTTAGTATTTCCTTTTTCACTATGAATTTGTTTCAAGACATTTTCATATAGTGGTAAAGCAATATAATAATCACTATTTATTTCTATAGATCTAACTTTGTTTGTATATTTTTCTATAACATATTCCCAGTTAAATTCTACATTTCTATCAATTAAATAATCAAATATAAATCTTAAACTTGAATATTCCTCATTATTTAAATTACCAAATAATGGCACATTTTTTAAGAAATCTAAAAAGGTTGCTATATTATTTCCTTTTTTTGATTTCTCCCATTCACTATAAACTTGATTTAGTCTATGATATAAGTATGAAGTTACTGCAGCTTTCATTAGATTGATAATTATATCTTCTTTAACATGTGAAAAGGTTTCGGCTAAGGTTTTAATTTGATCAAAAATATTTAAATAAATATTTTCAATTTCAACATAATTTATAACATCTTTTGAGTATATATTTAATATTAAATTGCTTTCAGATTGTATATTTGATAAAACTTCTTCTAGAGTATTATAAAAATTTTTTATAGCGATTTCTTTATTAAACTCAATTGAAAATTGATCTTTTAATTTTGTTATAATTTCTTTAAAGTAATCTAGGTTATTATTTGATTCAATCGAACCTAATTCTTCAATTATATATTCTGCTAATATTGTATATCCAAAAAGTCTTTGGTAATTATTTGATTTTTTATCGGTTTGTGGTTCTTTTAAAATATGGGCTATTTCTCTAATAGCTCTGAATAAACCATATTTTAGCATTTCTCTATTTGTATATTGTCTTTCTAAGTAAATATCAAATTTTTCACATATTTTTTGTCTATAATTATTATGATCATCTCCTTTTAAATAATCAAATAAATCTATTAATAATGCATTTCTTACTCTTTGAGTTTTCTCTTCTTTTGTCAGAGTCTCATCTGTGAAAAGTGTATTATGTATTCTAGTTATGAAGTTATCATCAATGGCTTTTCTTTCAAAATCTATTAATAATTGGACAAGGCTAAATCCTCTTTTCATTTTATCTATGTTTAATCTATATCCTGGTTCAACTGCTAAATAAGTAATATTATCTAACCAAGAAACAGGCACACCTGTTCTATCAAAATCATAAACTTTTATTGAATTTGCAATATCAGGAACAAGATTACTTTGATTAGATAAGTTTTTGAATTGATTTATTATATTTAATATACACTTATTTTCAAAATAATCAACTATTGCATGCTTAGGCATACAATCATAAGCTCCTGAGTTAAAATCAAAACCATTAATTAAAAAATTAGCCATCTGTGATAACATATCATTAGAATATTTCAAGCCTAAATTATCATTAATAATTTTTAGAGATTCTTCTATCTTGTTTCTATAATAATCTGGATTTTGTTCCTGTCTTTGAATTTTACCATCAAGAGCAGAAGAAACTTGTGCTAACCTCAAAGATTGTCCTAAAAAAAGAGCATATCTTAGATGATTTATTGCTCTAATTATTTCTTTTAATTGTGCCTCTCCTAAAGAACTATGTTGAATGTTTCTTTCTATTTCAGCAATTTCATGTAATACATTTTCTAAAGAATTGGATGTATCAAACCAATCTAAAACAAGTTTTTTATTAGTTTCATCACTATCAATTAATCTTGATGCTAAAATAAAAGGATAAAGTTGATTTAAAATTTCATAAGCTATTTTCTCTGCATTAAATCTATTACCTTCCTCAGGTTTAAATGATTTAGTAAATGTTTTATCTTTTTGATTTTTATCTATTGTGGAATTATTAGGCATGATAAGAATCAAGTAGTTTAAGTATATAAATATTTCTAATTTTATTACTATATAATAGCAAAAAGTTTATATATGAGATGTGTTTATTAATTAATATGATTAATGTTCAAACTAATTTAATTAAAATTTATATATATTTTAGGAATATATTAATTAATATTAATCCTAATAGCAAGTTTTTTGTTTTTATATTATTATCTTTATTTCTATTTTTCATTAATAAAATTTTATTTTTTATATTATTAATTATGCTATTTGATATAGCAAAAACTTTTTTAGAAAGAGCTTATGGTTTAAAAATACCTATATTTTTTATAGATTATGGAATTATAATTATAAGTTTATTAATAAGCCCTTTTAGTGCTATGTTTTTAGTTTTTTATTTACTCTTTATAAGAATAATTACAGCAGATTTTAAGGTTAAGCATTTACTAAAAATCCCTCTGTTAATTTTTATATTATTTATTGCTCCTTATTTTAGAAATTCAGGATTTGTTTTTGCATGTACTTCACTTTTTGCTCTAAGATATATTATAGAGCATTCTTTATTTTTAATTTTTTCAAAAGATATAAAGATGGAGTTATTGTATGAAAGGATTATTAATACTATATTTGCTTTTTTATTTTTTGCTTTAATTTCTCCATTTATAAGATTCTTTTTCTAATATTTTAATTAAGTCTATTTTATAAATTTTTCACTTATTCCCAAAATAAAAAAACTTCTCAACACTTACCTCGCTTGGAGCAACATTATTTCTATCAATTGGTTTTGTTAAATCTTTTTTTTGTTTTTCTTCACTAGTGTCATTATTAGTTAATGTTTTTTGGGCTTTTTTAACAATACCTAATTTAGCATCATTAAGTTCTTTTTCTAATTCTTCCTGTTTTTTCTTTGTTTCTTGTAATTCTTGAACAATTCTTTGTATTGCAATTGTCAATTTTCTAACTTCTTTTCTTAGCTCATCTAGATCATTTGAGTTCTCAACAGGAGATTCTTTTATATTTTCAGTTCCATATATTTTTTCAGCAGCAGAAATTGCACTATCAGTGTCATAGCCAATATTATGTTTTTTTAATTGGTTAGCCATCTCATTTAATTTTTGAATTTTTGTTACATCCATTTTTTTCACCTATAAATTTTTATAAGTATTAATATAAAATTTTTAATCATACATTCTTCTTATTTCTTCTAAAACTTTTATGTTTTCTAAAACATGTTGAAAATTCTTATCCTTATCATAAACGATTTTAAAATATTTAATTGATTCTGATAATTCATTATAATCTTTTGATTGATAATAATATTTGTTAGCCAAATTTATAGCTAAATCATAGTTGTAATGTATATTTTCAGGATATTTCTCAACTAAATACTTTAACTGCTCAACTGCTTTATCATATTGAGCATTTTTATTATACAATAATGCTAAATTGTTTCTTGCTTTTTCATAATCAGGATCAATTTCTAGAGCTTTTTTAAAGTAATCCTCAGCTAAGAGTGGATTTTTTTCCTTAAAATAGTATCCTAAATTATTTAAAACATTTTTATTATTTGGCTCAACTTCTAAAGCTTTTTTGTAAGCTGTTAATGCATGTTCTTCATATTTATTTTTCATTAAAAAATTACCAAGTGTTAAGTAAAAATTAGCATCTTTTATTTTTATGTTTGATTTTATTAAAATTGTTTGAGCAAAAACATAACTAGTAAGCATGATAAATATTAAAATTCCTAAAACTAATGCGGTTTTTATTTGTAAATTTTTTTTGTTTTTTTCTTTCATAGGCTTTCTTTTAATTATGATTTTTTATTAGTATATAAATATTACTATTAATTATATTAGTATACATTTTTATATATTAATTTTTATAAGAGAGAAATATAAAAGACCTAAAATAACCTAAAATATAATTTTTTATAGTAAATTATTTATATCTCCTTTTTATATAACTAATAAAAGGGGTGATTTAAATTATTATTAGGCATGCTTTTAATAATATAAGTATTGAAAAGAATTTTGATTTATCTTTTATAAATAAGAAAAGAGCATTTTTTTTAACTTCTAATGGAAATTATTTTTATTACAATGATGATTCTAAATATAGGGGTCTTTTTTTTGTAGAAAAAAAAGATAAATTTGATTGGACTTTATTTAAGACAATTGATAAAATTGAGTTTTTTAATGAAGATAAAACATTAAACTTGAATAATTTAAATAACTCAAATGAAGAAGTTTTTTTAAACAGGTTTGATAAGTTTGAATGTCATTTAAATAGTAATATTTTCAGGTATTTTTTTGTAAATAATTCTTTTGTTTTGGAAACAGAATTTAAAGGAAATTGTTTAATTACATTGGATATGAGAGAAATTTATGATTTTGATGATCAAGGAAGAATTTATAATATTTATGTTAAGAAAGGTTGTATTGTTATTGAATATAATAAATATTTGAATAATTTTTTAGACAATTTAAACTATAAAAGATATTTAGTTATAAAAACTAATTTAGATATAGATGAAAAAAATTCATTTCAAATTCTTAATAAATGGAAAGAAGTTTTATATCAAGAAGATGAAAAAAGAAAGTCATATCCTTGGAAATTGTATATATATGAAGCTTTAAAATTTAAAGTTGATAAAAAAGCAAGGTTTGTTTTTAATTATTCAGAAAATTTGGATTTGGCAATAGAAAAGGTTAAATCAGATTTTAATAAACCCTATGAGGAAAAAACAAAATTTTTTAATCTTAAAAATGATAAAATCTCAATAGAAAAGAGTTTTGCATTTAATTGTGCTGTAAAAAGCTTTTTTGATTTATATGTAAAATTTGATGATAATGATGTTTTTGGTTTTTATGCTGGCTTACCTTGGTTTTTTCAAATATGGGCTAGAGATGAATTAATATCTTTAAAAGCATTAAAATCTATTTATGAGTTCGAGAAAAATGAGATTTACATTGAATTAGGAAAAAAAATATTGTTAGACAGGATTAATAAAATAGATGAAACAGGAAAATTGCCAAACAGATTTCCTTTGTCTGAATTAGATAGTGCTGATGCCACAGGTTGGCTTTACAACAGAATTTTTGAGTTTTTAGAATATTTCTCTCAAAAAGAATTATCAAATATTAGAGAAAAATTGGAAAAAAGTGTATTGTCTTTTAAGAATAATATGCAAGATTATCTAATAAAAAATAAAGCTAATGAAACATGGATGGATACATCTTTTGAAAATGATACTAGGGAAGGATTTAGAATTGAAATTCAAGCTTTATGGCTATCTATGTTGAGATTAGCTAATTATATTGATAGATTGTTAATTAAAAAACAAACTTATTATGAATTTGAAGAAGTTGTTAGAGAAAAGGTTAAAAAAGATTTTTTTGAAAATGGAACTTTAAAAGATGGTAAGGATGATAATACTATTAGACCAAACCTTTTTTTAGCGTGTTATGTTTATCCAGAGTTATTAACAAAAGAAGAATGGGAGTCTGTTTTTGATAAGGCAATTGAAAGATTATGGCTTGATTGGGGTGGTTTTTCTACAATTGATAAAAATCATAGGTTATTTTCACCTTATTATACTGGAGAAGATAATAAAAGCTATCACAGAGGAGATAGTTGGTTTTTTTTAAATAATATTGCAGCAATTTGTATGTGTAAAATTAACAAAGAGAAATATAAAAGTTATATAGATAAAATAATAGAATCAAGTACTTATGATATATTATATGATGGTGCTATTGCAAGACCTAGTGAATTAAGCTCAGCTAATAATCAAGAAGCTAATGCATCATTATTTCAATTATGGAGTGCAGCAACATATATAGAACTATTAACGATTTATAAATGAATTTTTAACTTTTTAATTTATTTTAATAATCTATAATTATACTAATATTATACGAATCTATTTTATATACATTTATATTAAATTTATAAGTCCTATTTATCTAATCTTATTTTATCAAAGACACTATAACCTTTACCTTCTCTTAAAAAGAAATCTATATCAAAACTAAAGTTTGCATTTAGTTTTATGTTTTCCATTTTTTTATTTGCATATATTAAACAAAGTTGAAATTCAGGACTATCCTTATTCAGCATATCATTATATTCATAGATTATTTTTACTGAGTTGTTTGATTTTTCTAAGTTAAGTGTATTTTTCTCTATATCTCCATAAGATAATTCAATTTCATTTTTATTTATGTTAAATTCTTTTTTCCTTGTAAAACTTTTTCCATCAATTTCAGATAAACCATCAATTTTTAATGCTTCATTTATTACATTTTTGAAATCATCTAAAATGTATAATTCTAATTTAAGTTGTATTCCTGTATCTTTAAAAACTAACATTAAATAGGGGTATTTTTTATTAAAATCCATTATTATTTTCTTTATTTTTTTTATGTCTTCTTTTGCTTCAGGTTTTCCTTCAGAGTATAAGTAATCAATATTTTTTAAGCTAGTAAAAATTAGTGAGATATCTTTTAAAAAGGTTGTTTCAATATCATTAGCCATATTTTTAATGAAATGTCTTTTATTTATATAATTAATGCAGGTTTATGATAATGAATTTAAGAGATTTCCTAACTTTATGTTTATTATTAAAATTTATTAATTGATTCTAATTTTATTTTTATATGAAATTTTTTGCTATAATTAATGAAGGAACAGAAGGTTTTTTTTATGATGATTTAAAAAGAATTAGCAAAAATTTAGAATTGAGCTATAAAATTCTTTTTAATAGTGATGGAATAATTTTATTTGAGTTTGATGACATTTCTAAAAGTAATATTCATAATAAAGATAATCTTGATAATAAAGAAATTGATAAATTACATTTTAACAATTTTGAGAAAAATTTAATTGAAAATATATCAGATATAAAGTTTTCTGATCAAGTTTATTTATTATTAAAAAGATATAAAGGAATTTCGAGATATAAAAGTAGTTTGAAAAATGTTAAACATCAAACAGCAAAAATCTCAAAAGGTTTATTTTTTAAATATATGAACTATAAATTATCTTATAATTTATCAAAAAATAAGAATTTATTTGAATTAAATTCTAAATCAAATTCAATAGAAGTAGAATTTGAAATTCCTATCTTAGTAAAAGCAACTTACACAGGAAGAAGAGATTATAAAGCATTAGATATTGAGAGAAATGTTTGTGAAGGATTAAAAAAAAGTTTATTAAAGAAATTTAAAGATAATAAGTTATGCTTAAAATTTTCTTTGGCAAATATTTTTAATAAAAATCAAGATAAGATAAATTATAAAGTAGAGGTAAATTATAAATTAGAAGTTAGATCTTATATAAGTGAGAATATTTCTCTATTAGGACTTAATGTAAAAAATTATTTTGATTTTGTTTTTACTAAAGGTTCTTTGAATAAAGGATTAGCTGAGGTTTTATTAGAAATTGCTGAGTTAAATAAAGAGGATTTTGTTATTGATCCAATGTGTGGTACAGGCATAATACCTATTCTAGTTTCAATGAGAGGAATTAAAACTATCGGGAATGATATAGATAATGAAAAAATTATTTTAGCAGAAAAAAATAAAAAATTGCATTCTATTGAGAAAAATTTGGAATTTTTTAATCAAAATGCATTAAATTTAAGTTTTGATAATCACATATTTAGTAAGGTAATTTCAAATCTGCCTTATGATAAAGAAGCATTTTTTTATGAATCCAAGGAGGATTTTGAAAAAAATAGATTTACAATAGAAAAAAATCAATCTAATTTTAATGATGTAAATTATTTTTTAAAAAGATTTTTTAGTGAGATGATTAGAATTACTAAAAATAATGCAGTTTTTGTTTTTTTAAGCAGATATGACTTAACTGAGGTTGTCAATATTTATTTTAAAGAAATTCTTCATATAGATAAAGTATATAATATAAAAAATGCTGGTTTAAGTTTAAAAATCTTTAAATTAAGGAAGATTGCTTAATAAAGAAAGTTTTTTAATAAAGCAATATCTTTAAAAAGTATATTTATTTTATAATTTTTGGGGTGATATTTTGGTTGATTGCATAATAAAAAATGTAAGAAAAAGAGATAATTCTATTGATGTTTTTAAGATTTCAAAAATTGAAAATGCAGTTGAAAAAGCAATGTTAGCAGTTCATATACAAAATGAAGAACTACCAAAAATAATTGCTTTAAAGGTTGTTGATGAATTAAATAAAAAAGAAAAAGATTATATACCTCATGTTGAAGAGATACAAGACATTATTGAAAAAACATTGATTAATGAAGGTCATGCTGAAATTGCAAAAGCATATATACTTTATAGGCAAAAAAGAGCAGAATTAAGAAAATTAAAACAAGATCTTTTAGGAAGATTTGATGATTCTAAATTAAGTATTAATGGTTTATTGGTTGCAAAATCAAGATATTTACTTGCAGATAATAATGGAAATGTATTAGAGAGTCCAAAAGAAATGTTTAAAAGAGTAGCTAAAGCAGTTGCAAATGCTGAAAAACTTTATAAAAAACCAGAAGAAGAAAGAAAAAAATTAGAAGAGGAATTTTATGAGATAATGCATTCATTAGAATTTGTGCCAAGTGGTAGAATTTTGGCAAACGCAGGAAGAAAAAAAGCTATGCTATATAGTAGTTTTGTTATTCCAATAGAAGATAATATAAAAGGTGTTTTTAGAGCACTTTATGAAAAAGCATTGATTCAAAGATTAGGTGGCGGAACAGGATTTTCATTTTCAAGATTAAGGCAAAAAGGCAAAAAATTAAACACAACCTCTGGATATGCTTCTGGGCCAGTTGCTTTTATAAAGTTGTTTGACCATGCCTCTGATTTAACTGTTCATGTGGGAAATAGAAAACCAGCAAACATGGGATCTTTAAGTGTTGAGCATCCTGATATTATTGAATTTATAACAATGAAAGATAGAAGAGAAATTAAAAACTTCAATATTAGTGTTGAGATCACAGATTCTTTTATGAATGCAGTTAAAACTAATGAAAAGTATGCATTAAAAGATCCTAGTACTGGTGAGATTATTGATTATGTTGATGCAAATAATATTTTTCATTTAATTATAACAATGGCATGGAAAACAGGAGACCCTGGTGTTTTATTTATTGATAAAATTAATGACTTAAATCCATTTCCTAAAATTGCCAGGATAGAAACAACAGATCCTTGCGGTGATCAATTATTATTGCCTTATGAAGGTGGAATTTTAGGTGCAATAAATCTTTCTAAATTTGTTAAATATGAGAAAATATCTTGGAAGAGATTAGAAGAAGTTGTTAAACTGAGTGTTAGATTTTTAGATAATGCAATAGACATAAGTAATTTTCCAATAAAAAAATTAGAAGAAATGGCGAAAGGAACAAGAAAAATAGGTTTAGGTGTAATGGGTTTTGCAGATATGCTTTATAAATTGAGAATTCCTTATAATTCTGAGAAAGCAGTTGAAACAGCAGAAAAAATAATGAAATTCATTTATAATATTGCTTATGATACTTCAGAAGAATTATCTAATGAAAAAGGTGTTTTTCCATATTGGAGTCAAAGTATATATAAAGGAAAAAGAAAATTAAGAAATAGTTCTTTATTGGCAATTTCTCCAACTGGCTCTAGAAGCATATTAGCAGATACTAGTCCTGGAATTGAGCCAAATTTTGCATTAGGTTATACTAGAAAAATTTTAGGTAGTATGGATATATTACAAATTAACAAAGTTTTAGAACAAGAGCTAAAGGATAGAAATTTGTATAATGAGGAACTATTAAAAGAGATAATTTCAAAAGGTTCATTAAGAAATATTAATTTACCCAATATTCAAATTCCTGATGATTTAAAAAATGTTTTTATTACTGCTTATGAAGTAGAGCCTGAGTGGCATATTAAAATACAAGCAGCTTTTCAAAAATATATTGATAATGCAATATCTAAAACAATAAATTTTGAAAAAAATGCAACCATAGAAGATATAAAAAAAGCATTTTTATTAGCATATGATCTAGGCTGTAAAGGAATTACTGTTTATAGACAAGGTAGTTTAAATGAAGAGGTGTTTAGCATTGCCAAGTAAATTTAAAATCTATACTAAGGTTGGGGATTTTGGAGAAACAAATTTGTGTGATGGTTCTAAAACTTCAAAAGATTCATTTAGAGTTGAAGCTTATGGTTCTGTTGATGAGTTAAACTCACTATTAGGTTTATGTATAGTTAAATGTCCATATGAAGATGTTAAAGAACATTTAAAAGATATACAAATGGATTTATTTGCTATAGGAAGTAATCTAGCTTATCCTTCTGATTTAAGTCAAGCAAGTATAAAAGGGCCAAATATAGCAGAAAAAATTCCAAGAATAAATGATGAATTAATTGAAAAATTAGAAAAATTAATAGATAAATATGATGAAGAATTGCCAGTTTTAAAACATTTTATTTTAGCAGGAGGTAATGAAATTTCAGCGTTATTACATTTTGCAAGAACTGTTTGCAGAAGAGCTGAAAGAAGGGTAGTAAGTTTAAAAAATCATGAAGAGGTTAATAAAAACATAATTAAATATATGAATAGATTATCTGATTATTTATTTACTGCTGCAAGATTAGTTAGTCATAGAGATAGAAAAAAGGATATTGAATGGATTCCCTAATTTTAGAAATTTTGTTAGATTTTTATATTCTTTTTAATAAAATTATATTATTTTGAAATGGTGATATAATGGAAATAAAAAAAATTAATGTGTTGGACAAGGGTTTTGTTGAATTGCTAGATACAATGCCACAAGATAAAATGGATATGGCAGTTGTTTCTGCTGCAAGAGTTTCTTATTTAACTGATTCAAAAGGTGAAGAAAAAGATAAAGCATTAATTGATTTTTTGATGAAACATGGGCATACAAGTCCTTTTGAAATGGCTGAATTTAAATTTAGGGTTAAAGCTCCTGTTGTTGTATGGTGGCAATGGGTCAGACATAGAATGGCAGAGTATAATGCACAATCAGGAAGATATGTAAAGTATGATGAAACAGAGTATTATTTACCAGATAAATTAAGGCAGCCTGCAAAACATAACAGGCAAGCCTCAGATGAAGATAAATTTATTGAAGGTCAAGAGCATTTAATAAAAGAAATGGAAGAACATTACAAGAAAGGAATTTCACTATATAATAAGCTTTTAGAAAAAGGTGTTGCAAGAGAAGAAGCACGCTTAGTTTTACCTGGTTTTGCTATGTATCATACTTTTATTGTTAAAATGAATTGTCATTCTTTAATGAACTTTATAAACAAAAGAAACCATAGAGATGCTCAATGGGAAATAAGACAATATGCAAAAGTTATAGAAGACTTTTTTAAAGAGAAAATGCCATGGAGCTATGAAGCATATAAAAAATGGTATCCTGGCGTTGATAGGAATTTAGAATAAATAAAATATAATAAACTTGTGAATAAAAATATATTTATTTTAATTAACTTTTAAATTTTATTTAGTTATAAAAAAAGAAGATATTTACTCAACATCCTCAATTTCTGGTTCTTCAGTCTCTCTTCTAATAACTTTTACTGCATCTAATTTTACTGTAATTGGAATTTTTACAGCTGCTTGTATTAATTCAACAACAACTTCTTCTTTTGTTTTATCAATTCTTTGAACTTTTGCTTGCTCTCTTTTAAAAGGGCCAGAAATTATTTCAACAATATCATTTTTTTGTATATTAACTTCTTTTTTCACTTGTTCTAGCATGTGTTCTATTTCTTTATAATCAACAGGTTTTGGCAAAATTCCACGAGCATATGGAACACCAAAAGCAGCTTGCTCAGCATCAGATTTTGTTTCAGCTTCAACAAAAAGATAACCTCTCATACCATGAGGTCTAATAACAGAGTAAACATTTAATTTTTTTTTAAGAGCATTACTTGAAACAAAATCTAAAACTTGGTCTTCTCTATTAGCTGTTGTTCTTAAAGCAAATAATGTTGGCATTTTAACCTCCTAGTTTATATGAAAATAAAAGGATTTAATTTTTATTTTTTTTTCTAAAAAAATTATGTTTTTTAAGACTATAAAATTTTTAATTTATACTATTATTTCTTTTAATAGGAATAATAAAAATCCCATTAATCCTAGTAATAATATCCCTAAGCCAGATACTTTGACAATTGTTTGCAATTCTTCTTTAGTTGGCTTTTTTGTTACAGTTAATACTCTTTTGCATTCAATTATAAATGATTTTAGATTTTGAAGCATTAAGATAAAGCAAAAATATCAAGTATATAAAGATTACTAGTTTTTAGATTTTAAATTAAATTTTTTTTAGAATTTTTGCTTTATTTTAATGTTTAAAAGAATCAAAAAATATTTAATTATGTTGTATTTTTTTAATTTGTGAATAAACTAGAAAATTTTAAAATTTTCCTAGAAAAAAATAAAATTTTTCTCATATTTGCATTATTACTAATAATAATATTCAATAAATATTTAGCCCTTGTTTTCACATTTATTATATTAGGTTTTATTAGTTTGTATAGTATAAAAGTTAGTAGAATTGTGCCTCATATATCTGTTGAAACTGTTGGAGCATCTTCAATATTAATTTCCTATGTATGGGGATGGAAGTTTGGATTAGCTTTTGCGTTAATTATTGGTTTTTATGGTTATGCTAGAGAAGGTTTAATCAAATTAAAATCTATAGTAAATGTTTTATTAATGGGTGTTGTAGCAGTTGTAGCATCTATCTTTTATAGTTTACATTATAGCTTTTTTGTTTCATATATGCTTAGTTTTATTGTTAGAATGGTTTTAAATGCTATTATTTTTCCTATGATTGAATCAGATATGTTTGAAAATATGATTCATGGGTTTGGAGATCCTTTGTTTAATATGTTTATAACTTTTCATTTTATAAATCTTTACTATATGAGATGGAATTTATAATAAAAATCAAAAAAATTATATAATTAACAGTCTTACAAATTTGAAAATTATCTAACCATTGAATAATATTTAAATTAAGGTGAAAAAAATGAAAAATAATCCTTTTAGCATTGTAGATAAAATTATTACAGAAACACCTGTTTCAGAGATAATGATAACTTCAATTATGACTTTAAAAGAAAGTAATAATGTAAAAGATGCAATTGATTTAATGGCAGAACATTCAATATCTGGTGTTTTAATTAAAGATTCAAAAAATAAACCAATAGGCATAGTAAGTGAGGGAGATATTATAAAAAAGGTTTTGCATAAGAATAAAGATCCTAAAAAAGTTCTTTTGAAGGAAATAATGAGCAAACATTTATTCACTATAAAAAATGATGAGCATATTGGAAAAGCAGCAGAAATCATGAAAAAAAATTCAATAAGTAAATTGCCTGTGGTAAATGAAGAAAATGAAATGATTGGATATATAACTAAAGCTGATTTATTAGAGAAACTTAATGAGATCTATTATCAAAATAGTAGATTAAAATGGTTGCCAATAGTTCTTATTATACAATTATTAGTTATATGTGTATTGATTTGGATGTATATCAATAAGTAGATTTTATTTTTTCATAAAAAACATATAGAAAACTTTATAATAATTAAAAAAAACAAAATCATAGAAAATTGATAAACAAAGAAAAACAAAAATTAAAAGAGAAATACACGCAATTAGCAAAAAAGTATTTAGATACAAAAAAGATTCTTGTTATTTTTATTGCGCTTATATTGATATTAATGTTTTCTAAGGCATTTAAAGGTATTTTACTTATAATTTTATTTATACCCTTAGTGCATTATTCTGTGAGAATTACAAGATTTGTGCCGCATATAACATTAGAAACTTATACAGGAAGTGCAATTTTAATGGCTTATTTATATGGACCTGCTGCAGGTGCTCTAAGTGCTTTGGTTTTAGGAATTTATGGTTATTTTTCTAATGGAGTAACAAAATTTTTAGCTTTATTGAATGTATTTGTAGCAACTTTAACTGGATTTGTTTTTGGTTTTTTAGTTCAGCATAAGTTATTAAATTTAGGGTTTTCCTCAACATTTTTTGTAGCAATACTCTTTAATAATATTGTTTCATATTTTGTTTTTTTGGTTTTTGATCCAGACCAAATACAAAATGTAATTTACAGAATTACTCATGTAATATGGAATGGCTTTATATCAATCCTATTTTTTACTTTATTATATAACCTGTATAATTTATTTTAAATAATTTTTATTATTTTATTATTATTATTTTATTCTTATTCTATAAAATTATCTAATTTAAGTTATATTTTTAAGTAAAAGATTTTTTTATATTTTTATGAAAGTGATAAAAGTTCCTTTTAATGCTAATGCACTTGAAAAAAAAAACGGAATAGAAAACGCACCAGATAAGATTGTTTCTTTTTTAAATAATTTTTATTTAAAAGAAAATGGTTTATTACCTTTTTTTGAAATAGATTCAATAAAAGTTGATAATGCTAATATAGAATATAGTAATCAACAAATTGAACTTTTTGTTTCTAATTTACAAGAAAAAGCAGTTCTTTTAGGTGGAGATCATTCTATAACTTATCCTAGCTTTAGAGCGTTTTCTAAAAAATTT
Organism: Candidatus Woesearchaeota archaeon; assembly: GCA_038874655.1. GTDB lineage: Archaea > Nanobdellota > Nanobdellia > Woesearchaeales > GW2011-AR15 > JAAXVZ01. Next base: position 40,672 of record JAVZBY010000007.1, read on the forward strand.
AAAAATCCTGGCTTAATAATTTTTGATGCGCATGTAGATTGTGAAAATGATTTTAGACCACCTACTCATGAAGATTTTGTTAGGGTTTTGATAGAAGAAGGCACACTAAAAAAAGAAAATCTTATTTTTATAGGTATTAGAAATATGCATACCAATGAGTTAGATTTCATAAAAAAGAATAAATTGAAAATATATGATATGAAAGAAATAAGTAATGATGGCAAAAATGAGATCATTGAAGCAATAATGTCAGTTGCAAAGAACTTTGATGGATTGTATATATCTTTAGATATTGATGCTCTAGATCCAGCATTTGCTCCTGGGACAGGCTATATTGAACCAGGAGGTTTATCAACCAGAGAATTATTGTTTTTCATTCAAAAATTAAAAAATTTAAAAAATATTTATATGTGGGATTTAGTTGAAGTTAATCCTATCAAAGATATTAATGATTTAACTTCTATAACAGCAGCTAAAATAATTATAGAAATAATTTAATTAAAATGAATTAAAAATAAAATTTTAATTATTAAAATTTTAAATTTTTCCTACTAAATCTAAACCAGGCTTTAATGTTTTTTCTCCGGGTTTCCATGATGCAGGACATACTTCACCATCATGCTCTCTGACATATTTAGCAGCTTGTAATTTTCTTAATATTTCAGAAGCACTTCTTCCTATTGAATTATCATGAATGTCCATAGCTTTTAAAACACCATCAGGATCTATTATGAAGGTTGCTCTTAATGTAATTCCTTCATCTTCTAGATAGATGCCAAATTCTCTGGATATTTTTCCACTTGGGTCAGCACCCATAGGATATTTTATTTTGTTTATTGCTTTTGATTCATCGTGCCATGCTTTATGAACAAAAACAGTATCAGTTGAAAAGCTTATGATTTCAGCATCTTCTTTTTTAAATTTTTCATAATAATCAGCTAATTCTTCTAATTCTGTTGGACAAACAAAAGTAAAATCAGCAGGATAAAAAGCCAAAACTAGCCATTTTCCAATATAATCTGAAAACTTCATTTTTTTAATGTCATCATTATAGTATGCTTCAAATTCAAAATCTTTTATTTTTTCTCCAATTTTTACCATTTTTTCACCTCATTAAGATAATAAAGAATTTTTAAAAGATATAATATTTATAACTTTTTTGTTTATAAACTTTTTAAAAAATTTTCAATTATAATATGATTTCTTACTTCTGGATGAAATAAAACTCCGTAAATAGGTTTTTCTTTATGTTTAATGCCTACTATTCTATTTTTTGATTTAGCAATGACTCTTAAATCTTTAGAAATTATAACATTGTTTGAATGAATTTCATATGCCTTAAAGACTCCATTAAATAATGGATTTTCTTTAATTGTTTTAATTTCACTAAATGAAATAATTTTTTCTTTTTTTAAATTTGAATTAAATATTAATGAGATTATTTGCATACCGGCACATATCCCTAATAAGGGTTTGTTTATTGACATAATCCAATGAAAATTATGCATATATTTTAAAAAATCTTGATCTTTTAAAGGATTACCTGAAATTATAATATGGGTTATTTTTTTTAAATAAAATTCATTTTTTAAAATTATATTAAGTGAATCATCTCTGTAATCTAAAACAAAATAATTTAAATTTAGATTTTTAATTACATTGACTATTGGTTCAAGAAATTCATATTCACTTAATTTATTTGAACATGTATTTATTATTAAGATTTCTTTATTTGAATTATTTTTTTTTTCTTTTTTAGTAAATTGTTTATTGATTTTTTTTTCTTTTTTATAATTTATATTATATTCTACTTTTTTCATTTATTTATCATCTCTTTTTTTATCCTTTTTTAATTTTTTTTTCAATTAACTGAGCTTTATTTATTTTGTATATTCCTCTATAATTAGAATATTCAATTTTATAATCTTCAATTTTTAGTTTATAATTAAAAAAAGGAGCATCTAAAACAAAAGTTTCTATTTCCCCTCCTTCTCCAGAAGGATTTATTTTATATTTTTCTTTTAAGATTATTAATTCCTTTATAGTTTTTGTATCTAATTTTCTTCCCAGCCACTTTTTATCAAAAGGATATGCAAAAACTCCTGCTATAATTACATTGAATTTATTTTTTACTAATTCTCTAAGCAATTCTATTTGATCTTTTTGCCATAAAGGATTAAAACACCATAAATCTAGTTCATCACATATTTTTTGAATTCTAATGCTTTGGTATATAGATTCTATTGCTCCTGAAACAATACCTTCAATAAAAAAAAAATCTTTTGCTTGTTTTATTGCTTCTTTTAAATCATCTAACTCTTTTTCTTTTTTGCCTTTTGTTTCTTTTATTATTTGAGGTAAATTAACTGCTTGTGATTGCAATTTTGTTAAATCTATGTTAGGTGTATGAAACATATAGCTCTCTTGGTTTGAAGATTTAAGAGTTATTAAACATTTTACTTGGTGATATTGAATAGCCCTATATAATGCATAACAAGAATCTTTTCCACCTGAAAATAATACACCTAATCTCATAATTTTTTAAAATGTGGTTTTATTAAAAAATTTTATTGAAAAAATTTATTAAATTGCATTTAATCTTTAAAATAATGCCTGTTTTAAAGCCATTCCCTGATAAAGATAAGATAAAGTTAAAACCTGCATTTGAAGAGAGATATAAAAAAATTTTAGGTTGCAGGTTTGATGATTACTTAAATTATAGTTTATCATTTTTAACAAGGTCTATTAGAATAAATACATTAAAAACAACAATTGATTTTGTGAAAGATTCTTTAGAAAAACAAGGATGGATATTAACAAAAATACCATTTTGTGATGAGGGTTTTTGGGTCGAACATAGAGATGGTAGATTAGATATTGGAAATACAAAAGAGCATGTTTTAGGTTATTATTATGTGCAAGAAGCTGCTTCTATGATACCACCTATTGTTTTAGATCCAAAACCAGGAGAATTTATTTTAGATATGTGTGCTTCTCCTGGTAGTAAAACAACTCAAATAGCGCAATATATGGAAAATAAAGGAATTTTAATTGCAAATGATTTTACAACAGATAGGATGAAACCATTAGGATTAAATGTTCAGAGAATGGGTATCTCTAATGTAATAATTACGATGATGTTTGGCCAATGGTTTGCTAAAAAAAATTTAAAGTTTGATAGGATTTTATTAGATGCACCATGTTCTGGCACAGGAACAATAAGAAAAAGCTTGAAAACATTAACAATATGGAATCCAACTATGATTAAAAGATTGGCTGCAACACAAAAAAAACTAATTGAAACAGCTTTTAATGTATTAAAAGAAGATGGAATCCTTGTTTATTCTACTTGTTCTAATGAACCCGAGGAAAATGAAGGTGTGGTGTCTCATTTATTAGAAAAATATAAAAACGCAAAAGTTGAAGAAATAAGGATTGATAATCTAAAAATTTCTAAACCTATTTTAGAGTTTAGTGATGATAATGATATTTTTAAATATAATCCAGAAGTAAAAAAAACAGTTAGAATTTGGCCACAAGATAATGACACAGAAGGGTTTTTTATTGCAAAAATAAGAAAAGTAAAGATTTCTTAATTTAAAAATCTTAATAGATGAAAAGACTACTTTAAATTTGTATAAAAACTAGAAATAATATCCATAATCTTTATAAAGGGATGTAATTTTCATGAATAAATTATGGAACAAACTGCTAATTTACAACAAAATCAAGAGCAAATTGAACAATTACCTAATGAATTAGAAGAATTAAAAAAAGATATGAAAAAGAATTTAATTTTTGGTAGTGATAGAGTATTAAAATTAATTAGACAAGGAAAAATAGAGAAGGTTTACTTTTCATCAAATACACCTGAAAATATTAAAAAAGACATAGAATATTATGCTAAACTTTCAAAAATAAAAACTGTTTATTTGAATTTGCCTAATGATGAATTAGGTGTTTTTTGCAAAAAACCCTTTTCAGTAGCAGTTATAGGATTACAAAAATGAAAGAATTATTTTGAGAAATATTTTTAGAGAGATACGCTAGAATTTTAGAATGTCAAAAATCACTTATAATGCAGAAATTTTGAAATTAATGTCTTTGTTTGAAAAAATAACAAAGACACACATTAAAGATTGCTTTATAGACAATAGTAATTTATTAACATTTGTTGTTAATGATTTTGAATTAGGAAAAGCAATTGGAAAACAAGCAGTCAATGTTAAAAAAATTGAGTCAATGTTAAAGAGAAAGATTAAAATATTGGGCTTTAATAATAATCCTGTTCAATTTATTAAAAATTTGATTTATCCTATAACAGATGTTGAGATTAATCAAAAGGAAAATATATTTTTTGTAAAGGCAAAAGATATAAAAGTTAAAGGCATATTGATTGGTAGAGAGCAATCAAATATAAAAAATTTGAATGATATTTTCCAAAAATATTTTAAAGATATGTCGATAAAAATAGTTTAGTGTAAAAAATTCAACTAAAAATTAAAAAATAAGAATTAAACATCAAAAATAAAGGTCAAAAAAATGGGTAAAAAAACAAATGGTCTAAATGCTGCAAAAGCACTTTTAAAGAGAAGAGAAACTTTTAGATGGAAAAAACCTTCTTATAAAAGAAGGGTTTTAAAATTAAAAGAAAAATCAGACCCATTAGGCGGTGTTTCACAAGCAAGTGGTATTGTCTTAGAAAAAACACAAATAGAAAGAAAGCAGCCACACTCAGGTTTAATTAAATGTGTAAAAGTACAATTAATTAAAAATGGTAGACAAGTAACTGCATTTTTACCTGGAGATGGAGCAACAAAATTTGTAGATGAACACGATGAGGTTATGATTGAATGTATCGGTGGTGCAAAAGGTAGATCAAAAGGAGATATCCCAGGAGTTAGATGGCAAGTTATTAAGGTTAATGATCAATCATTATCAGCTTTACTATCTGGTAAATTAGAAAAAGCTAGAAAGTAAAATTAAAAATAACATTATTATTTTTGTAATTAAATAAAAACATTAAAAAGGTTATTAAAATGTCAGAAAAAAAATCATATGAAGATAATGGTTTTGAAGTTAAAGCATTTAATAGATGGAGCACAGAAGGAATAAAAGTAAGTGATCCTGGATTAGTCAATTATATTACTTTAAAGCCTAGAATTATGCCAAAAACAGGAGCTAGATATGGAAGTAAAAGATTCCATAAATCAAAAATATTTATTGTTGAAAGATTAATGAATAAGATGATGGTTGCTGGCCATAAAAGTGGAAAGCATTTTATTTCCTCAGGTAGAAATACTGGAAAAGCTTTATCTGTTTATAAATTGGTTGAAGAAGCATTTATAAAAATAGAACAAAAAACAGGTAAAAATCCTGTAGAAGTTTTTGTTAAAGCATTAGAAAATGCTGCTCCAAGAGAGGAAATTATTACAATTGAGTATGGTGGAGCAAGATATCCAAAAGCTGTGGAAGTAGCACCTCAAAGAAGAATTGACCAAGCTATAAAATACATGGTTCAAGGTGTTTATCAAAAATCATTTGACAATAAAAAAAGCGCAGTTGATAATTTAGTTGATGAAATAATAAATGCTTATAATTGTTCAACTAACTCAGCTGCTATTGCTAAAAAATATGAAATGGAAAGACAGTGTGATAGTTCTAGATAAAATTAATAAACTATCTTACATAAACTTTTATAACTATCATTTATTTTAAATTTTTAATAAGATTTTAAATTAAGAAAATAGTAAAAAAATTCTTTTAATATTCTAAATCTTTATATAATGGAAACTCTTTTATAAATTCTAGGACTTCTTCTTTTACTTTTTCCTTTATTTCTTTATTATCTGGATTGCTTAAAACTTTGTAATACCATTCTGCTATTTGTTTCATTTCTGATTCTTTCATACCTCTTGATGTTATTGCTGGTGTGCCAATTCTTAAACCACATGGATCAAAAGGAGTTCCTCTATCTCCAGGAATCATGTTTTTGTTTGTATAAATATGGACTTCATCTAAAACAGAAACTGCTTTTTTGCCTCTAATTCCAAAGCTTTTTTCAACATCCATTAAAATTAAATGATTATCTGTGCCTCCAGACACTAAATAAACACCATAATCTAATAATGAATCTGCCAATACTTTTGCATTTTTTACTATTTGTTCTGCATACTTTTTAAAATCAGGTTGTAATGCTTCTTTGAATGCAACTGCCTTTGCTGCTATAACATGATCTAAAGGACCTCCTTGCATCCCAGGAAAGACAGCACTATCTATTTTTTGTGCTAAATTTTTCTTTTTTTCTTGTAAAGTATTAGTAGTTCTATCTAATCTGTCTTCTATTTTTGACATTATCATTGCTCCTCTTGGTCCTCTCAAGGTTTTATGTGTTGTTGTTGTCACAACATCAGCAATAGGAACAGGATTTTCATGAACACCTGTTGCACATAAACCAGCAATATGAGCTATATCAGACATATGATAAGCATTTACTTCTTCTGCAATATCTTGAAATTCTTTAAAATCTAATTTTCTTGGATATGCTGAAAAACCTGACAATAAAATTTTTGGTTTTATTTTCAAAGCCATTTTTCTTACTTCGTCCATATCAATAAATCCTGTTTCTGGATCAACTCCATAATGATAAAATTCATAAAATTTGCCAGAAAAATTTACACTACTGCCATGTGTTAAATGACCTCCTGCATTTAAATCCATTGCTAAAATTTTATCTTTTAATTCAGCTAATGCAAAAAAAACTTCCATGTTTGCTTGACTACCTGCATGAGGTTGTACATTCACATGCTCAGCATTAAATAATTTTTTAGCTCTTTCAATTGCTAAATTTTCGCTTTGATCAATAAATTCATTGCCACCATAATATCTTTTTCCAGAATAACCTTCAGAGTATTTATTTGTTAATGGCGTGCCCATTGCTTCTAAAACAGCTTTTGAAACAAAATTTTCAGAAGCAATCATTTCAATTCCATTTCTTTGTCTGTTGGTTTCATTTATAATTACTTTGTAAATTTCTGGATCAACATTTTTTAAAGAATCTAGCATTTAATTCACCTTTATTCAAATTTATTTACTTTTCTATTATTCAAGGAATTATTATATAATATAGTTAATATTTTTCAAATATTTGTTATTTTAAAAAAGTTTTTATAATTGAATTTATATTTATTTAAATATTGGTTTTATTTTTTATATAACAATGAGGAATTAAAATGGAAGTTGATTTAAAAAGATTTATAAGAGAAATTCCAGATTTTCCAAAAAAAGGAATTCTTTTTTATGATATAACTACCTTGATAAAAGAGGGTAATGCTTATAATATATGTATAGAAAATTTATATAACTTAGTAAAAAATAAAAAATATGATAAAGTTGCTGCTATTGAAAGCAGAGGTTTTATTTTTGCTGCACCTTTAGCAATAAAATTAGGATGTGGCTTAGCAATAATAAGAAAACCAGGAAAATTACCAAGTGAAGTTATAAGTGAAAGTTATGAATTAGAATATGGTAAAGGTGTATTAGAGATACATAAAGATGCTATTTTACCTAATGAAAAAGTATTGCTAGTAGATGATTTGTTAGCAACTGGTGGAACTATGTTAGCAGCAACTAAATTAATTGAAAAATTGGGCGGTGAAGTTAGAGATATATTATTTGTTATAGAACTTGAATTTTTAAAAGGTAGAGAAAAATTAATAAAGTATAATATTAATTCGTTAGTTAAATATTAAAAAAAGTTTTAAAAATAATTTCTAATATAAAATGGTAGAGACAAATTTAAAAGAAACGAATAAAGAAAAAATACCTCGCTTTAATTTACATTTGAGCTCTGGCTTAAAAATAACAGATACAATAAAGAGAAAGAATATTATTTCTGTTCCTTCATTAGGATTAGGAACTTATAAAATGATAGGTGATACTTGCTATAATGCAGTTAAAATAGCAATTTTAAATGGATATAGTTTAATTGATACAGCAGAATATTATGATAATGAAACACAAATTGGAAAAGCAATAAAAGAATTAATTGATAACAAAATAATTACAAGAAAAAATCTTTTTATTATATCAAAAGTATGGTATGACCATTTAAGATATGATGATGTTATTGATGCATGTTTAAGTTCTTTAAAAAGATTAGGAACAGATTACATTGATCTTTACTTAATTCATTGGCCAAATAAAAATATTTCAATGGAAGAAACATTTGAAGCATTTGAAAGATTGTTTCATGAAGGAAAAATAAAGTACATAGGAGTTAGTAATTTTACAATTAGACATTTAAAAGAAGCTATGGCTATTTCGAAAGTGCCTATTTTATTTAATGAAATCGAATTTCATCCATTTTTATATCAAAAAGAAATACTTGATTTCTGCAATAAAAATAATATAAAGATAATTGCTTATTCACCCATTGCAAGAGGTTTAGTAAATGAAAATAATTTGTTAATAGACATAGGAAAAAAATATAAAAAAACACCAGTACAAATAAGTTTGAGATGGCTTTACCAGCATGGAATTATTGCAATTCCAAAAGGTAGTAGTGAAGAACATATAAAAGAAAATATGAATATATTTGATTTTGAGATTTCAAAAGAAGATATGGAAAAAATAAATAATTTGCCTCAAAAAAGATTAGTAAACCCAGAATTTGCTGAATTTTAAAAAATAATTTTAATTATCGGAAAACTATTTAAAGGGATGAATTTGCTTTTTTATAATGATTTTATTTGATTTAATTATTTTTTTAATAGCATGTATAATTTTATCTCAAAGTAGTACTTATTTAGTAAAATCGTTAGCGAAAATTTCATCTTATTTAAGAGTAAATGAATTTGCAATTGGTTTTATTTTAGTTGCTGTTGCAACTTCTTTGCCAGAAACTTTTATTGGAATAGTTAGTGCATTATCTAAAACACCAGAATTTTCCATAGGTAATGTGTTAGGGGCCAATATTATAGATATGACTTTAATTGTTGGAATAGGAGCTTTATTATCAAAGAAGATTAACATTAATAGTAAAATAATTAAAAAAGATATGTATATGATGTTTGCTATATTAGTTTTACCTGTATTTTTAATGTTTGACCACTATTTATGGCAATTTTTAGGTTTGAATGTAGAAAGAGGTATTTCTAGAATTGATGGTATTATATTATTATTTGTTTTTCTTTATTATATATTTACACTAGTTAAACAAGAAACAAAGTTTACTAAAACAATAGAATATACTTCAAGAAAAGATGCTATAAAAAATTTTTCTATTTTTGTTATTTCACTAACATTGTTAATAACAAGTTCTAATTTTGTTATAGATTATGCAAAGATATTGTCCTATGAATTAAATTTAAATCCTTTATTGATTGGAATTTTTATAATTTCATTAGGAACTACTCTACCAGAATTGATGTTTACTATTAAATCAATAAATTTAAAGCATGATGAGATGGCTATTGGTGATATTGTTGGTAGTGTAATTACAAATTCTACATTGGTTTTGGGAATGACTGCAATTATACATCCTATTATTGTTGTTCCAAGTGTTTATATAACAACAGTTATGTTTTTGATTTTTAGTGCTTTTTTGTTTTTAAATTTTTCTGAAAGTGATTCTGGAATTTCATGGAAAGAAGGATTAATATTGATATTTTTTTATATTTTGTTTATTTTTATTGAATCTTACCTTAGATCATTAATATGAATTAATTCATTTAATAAGAATTGATATTTTTTGAATATTTTATTAACTATTAATTTGTTTGACTATAACTTTAAATAAATCTAACTTTTCATTTTTTTTGGTGAGAGTATGGCAAAAGATGTACAACCTATTTTTATTCTTCCAGAAGGTACAAAAAGAAATACAGGAAAACCTGCACAACAAAATAATATATTGGCAGCAAAATTAGTAGCAGAAACAGTTAGAACAACATTAGGCCCAAAAGGTATGGATAAAATGTTAGTAGATAGTTTTGGCGATATCGTTGTTACAAATGATGGCGTTACTATATTAAAAGAAATGCATATTGAGCATCCTGCTGCAAAGATGATGGTTGAAATTGCTAAAACACAAGAAGAAGAAGTAGGAGATGGCACTACAACTAGTGTTGTTTTAGCTGGTGAACTTTTAAAAAAAGCAGAAGATCTTTTAGAAAAAGAAATTCATCCTACTGTTATAATTAAAGGTTATAGACTAGCATCTGAAAAAGCAATTCAAATATTAAATGAAATTGCTTTAGAAATAAAGGAGAATGATGATGCAATACTTGAAAAAATTGCACAAACAGCAATGACTGGAAAAGGAACTGAATCTAATAAAGATGTTTTATCAAAGATAACCGTTAAAGCAGTTAAACAAGTTATTAAAAAAGAGAATGGTGTTTTAATTGCTGATAAAGATGATATAAAAATAGAACAAAAAACAGGTAGCAATATTGAAGAAAGTGAATTAATAGAAGGTATTGTCTTAGACAAAGAAAGAGTGCATAGTGGTATGCCTAGATTTGTAAAAAATGCAAAGATTGCTTTGATTGATTCTCCATTAGAAATTAAAAATACAGAAACAGATGCAAAAATACAGATAACAGATCCAAATCAATTACAGGCATTTTTGGATATGGAAGAAAGAATGCTAAAAAATATGGTTGATAAAATTGTTAAATCAAAGGCTAATGTAGTATTATGCCAAAAAGGAATAGATGAATTAGCTCAGCATTTTTTAGCAAAAAACGGAATTTATGCTGTTAGAAGGGTTAAAAAAAGTGATATGGATAAACTAGCAAAAGCAACAGGCGCAAAAATAATTACAAATCTAGATGATTTAAATGAGAATGATTTAGGCTATGCTGAATTAGTTGAAGAAAGTAAAGTTGGGGATGAATTGATGACTTTTGTTAGAGGTTGTCCAAATGCAAAATCAGTAACAATTTTAGTAAGAGGTTCTACTGAACATGTTGCAGATGAAGCTAAAAGAGCAATTGAAGATGCTATTGGTGATTTATTTACAGCATTAAAAACTGGAAAGATTGTTATGGGTGCAGGTTCTACTGAGATTGAGTTATCAAAAAGATTAATGAAGTATGCAGAAACCTTATCTGGAAGAGAACAATTAGCTGTAAAAGCATTTGCAGAAGCTATGGAAGTTATTCCTAGAACATTAGCAGAAAATGCTGGATTGGATCCTATTGATACTTTAGCTGAGTTAAAATCTGCTCATGAAAAGAATCAATTATGGGCAGGCATTAATGTTTTTACAGGAAAAGTAATGGATGCATTTAAAGAAGGTGTAATTGAGCCATTAAAAGTAAAAACATTAGCAATAAGTTCTGCAACAGAAGTAGCCACAATGATTTTAAGAATAGATGATGTGATAGCATCAGGGCCAAAAGAAGTTGAAAAACCTAAAAATACAAATCCAAGTGAAGAGTTAGATATGTAAAATTAATTTTAAATTAATTATTTTTTTGATTTTAATTTTTTTTCAATTTTTTTAATTCTTTGCAATAATGCATTTTGATTATACAATACTTTTTCCATTAGTTCAGAATGTTTATAGATAGATTGTTTTAATTCTTTAACATTAGTATTAAGTTCATATTCTAAACCATTTATTTCTATACCTAATTTAAGAATATCTTTTTTTACATTTTCAAATGATTTTTTTATATTTTTTTCTGAGATTGACATTTTATTTTTATTCTATTTAAAAATTGTTAATTTCTTGATTTCTTATTATTTTAATTATAACTATCTAATTTATAGTATCTTATGCAAATAATTTTATTTCTTTTTTATTGTTTTTTAAATGACTTATCTCTTTTTCCAAATCTCTTACTCTAATTAATAAATGTTTTTGGTTTTCATAAATCTGCTTTATTGTCTTATTTTGTTGTAATAATGCCTCTTTTAATTCACTAAGTTCTTTTTTTGTCATATCTATCTCTTTTTTTGTATTTAAAAAATCTTCTTTAACTTTTGAAAAAGATTTTGCAACATTATACTCAAATTGTTTTAAGTTTTCCATTTTATCACCAAGTAGTAAATAAAAAATAGTTGTATTTAAATTTTTCTATTTTAACTATTAAAAAGTAATAACATTTTTATTTATTATATTATTTAAATAAAATAATTTAAATAAAATAAATTAACTTAATGAAAATAACTATTCAACACATATTGATGTACCATTCTATGTGTGTTAAAGAAAGAAGCATTAAAAGCAATAGCATGTCTCATTATTTCTGTCCATTTGTCCCAGTCATTATAAAACATTGGAATTATGATTTCTCTTAATTTTAAGTACATTTCCTTTGCATCTTGGTTATCTGTTGCATAATCATCTTTTATATTGTTTTCATGCCATTTAGGGCCTATAGACCAGCCTGTTATGTTTTCTACATGGCCTTCAATCCACCAACCATCTAAAACAGAAAAACTAGGAATTCCATTATGTGCTGCTTTCATACCACTAGTTCCAGATGCTTCTAATGGTCTTCTTGGTGTATTTAGCCATAGATCAACTCCAGAAACTAGTAATTTTGCTAGTCTCATATCATAATCAACTAAATAAACAACTTTTATCTTATCTTTTAATCTTTCTATGATTTCAAATAATTTTCTTATTAGTTCTTTTCCTGCATTGTCTCTTGGATGTGCTTTTCCACCTATTATAACTTGAAATTTTCCAACATTATCATGAATATCAATTAATTCATTTAAATTTGAAAAGAATAAATCTAATCTTTTATAGGGTGTGCTTCTTCTTGCAAAACCTATTGTAAAGGTATTATAATCTAAATCTGCATGTGTAATTGAATTGACATAATCAATTAATTTTTTTTTTGCTGATAAATGTGCTTCCCAAATCTCTTTTCTTGATATGCTTAAAGCATATCTTAAATTAAAAGGATCATAACGCCAAGCTGGAATATGCTTATCAAATAACTCTTTAAATTCATCACATGTCCATACATATGAATTAACACCATTAGTTATTGAATCAATTGGATATCCTGGAAACATAGTTTTTGAAACTTCTCTGTGTCTTAGTGCAACACCATTTATGTATTCAGAATTATTCAATGCTAATAGGGTCATATTTAATTTATCATTATAAAAATACATATTAAGTATTTGCTCATCCATAAAATCTTTACCTAAAATATGTAAAACATCATTTTTATCAAATTGATCATGTCCTGCTGGAACAGGTGTATGCGTTGTAAAAACACATTTCTTTTTGACTTCCATAAAATCATATTTTTTGAATATATCTGTTTCTTGTTTTTTTTCAGTTCTCTTTAATAATTCCAAAGTTAAAAAAGCAGAATGACCTTCATTCATGTGATATTTTTTGATTTTTTTATATCCTAATGCTTCTAACATTCTAGTTCCTGCAATACCTAAGATAATTTCTTGTTTTATTCTGTATCTAAGGTCTCCACCATATAAATGTGCTGTAATTTCTCTATCTTCTGGAGCATTTTCTTCTAAATTAGTATCTAAAAAATAAATCGGCACTTCAAACCCTTTTATGCCTACAACTTTATATTCCCAAGCAGCCACTTTTACTTCTCTACCCTCAATATTAACAGAAACTCTTTGAGGCATAAGTTTCATAAATTTTATAGGATACCAATCTACTGGTTTTTCAATTTGATACCCATTTTGAATTTCTTGTTTAAAATAACCTTTATTACAAATTATAGAAATTGCAACAACAGGAACTATTAAATCTGCAAATGTTTTTATTGTATCTCCAGCTAAAATACCTAAACCACCTGAATAAGTAGGAATGTTTTCATCTATTCCTATTTCCATAGAAAAATATGCAATTGACCTTATATCTTTTTCATGCTGTTTTTCTAATAAGTGTTTCATTTTACCTCTTTTTTTGATATTTTAAGTAAATAATAAGAAATTTATTTATTGGTTTAATAAACTTTTTGTTTTTATTTGTGATTATTTTGAAAAAGATATTTTTAATAATTCATAAACATTCCTATATAAGAGAGATTTAATCAAAAAAAGAAATATTTATATATAGATAATTTCTACTATAAAGTAGTTAATATAATTTACCTATAGGTGAAAAAGATGAAAAAAAGTTTTTATGGAATATTATTATTAATTTTTGTAGTTTCATTTCTTTTTTCAGTTGTAAATGTTAATGCTCTTTCCTGCTCAGGAAGTTGTGAAAGTGGTTCTGAATGTAATGCAGCTGGTGATCCTTCTGAGGGTAAAATGTGGTCATGCAGAAAAGTTAATGGTGCATTTCAATGTGTACAAGAAGAGATAAACGCAGGAG
>JAVZBY010000008.1:0-1101 GCA_038874655.1 Candidatus Woesearchaeota archaeon
AATTAATTATGTTTTTTATTGTTGGTTTTTTTGTTTCTGTTTTTAATTTAATTGTTCTTTATTTTTTAGTATCTATCTTTAACTTAGATAAAAAGATTTTAGCACCAGCAATTGCTTTAGAATTATCTATTTTGTTGAGTTTTTTTTTAAATAATAAATTTACTTTTAAAAATGCTAAAAAGCAAAATATATTATTAAGATTAGGAAAATTTCATTTAGCAGCAATGTCAGGATTTATCTTAAATTTAACTATTTATAATTTAATTTTGAGATATTTGCATTTTAATCTTTTTTTTGGACACTATGATTATTTATTTGCACAAGCTATTACTATTTTTATAGTTTTTTTTTGGAATTATTTTGTAAATTCAAGATGGACATGGAAAAAATAAACTTTAATTTGTTAATTATTTTAATTTTGTTTAAAATACTTTTTTCTTATAGAAGCATTTTATTGAAAAATAGCAATTTTTATAAAGAAGTCAAAAATTCATTTAGTTATTGCCTCGGTAGTGTAGTCCGGCCAATCATTCAGCACTTTCGATGCTGAGACACGGGTTCGAAAATTGCTTTTTTATAAAAAAGCATACGAAAGTCCCGTCCGAGGCATTTTTTACAAATGTTTAATCTTTTTCTAATTAATAAATTAATTTATAGATGTTTATTTTTATTCTTATAGAAAAATTTGATGAAATATTTTTTCTGCTATACTTCTTGCTAAGGTATATTTTTGACATAACTCATATCTTCTTTTTTCTGGATCAATTACTTGCATTTTTGAAATATTCCCAGCATTTCTACCAGCATAATATGCTGCTACTATTTTTGAATCTAAATCTCTCCTTTTTTCAAAAGGTGTATTTGTATTAATTATTTCACTATAAAAATCTAAAAGAATTGAATAAATATCTAGATAGAAATTTTGAGTTACTTTGAAATTTGTATTCTCAATTTCTTTTATAATACCTTCTATTCCAGAGTTTCTACTTACGGAAATTCTTACTGCTCTAACCATCCTTTCAAAACAATTATCATATTCCTGAGGATTTTCAGATTTACTAGCAATTATACCCCAATAAAAAAGTTGATCTGCAATATAAT
>JAVZBY010000008.1:1132-31218 GCA_038874655.1 Candidatus Woesearchaeota archaeon
AAAGAAAACACCATAATTGTATAAAGAATTCACATATTTTCTATGAAATTCAATTTGTTTTCCTAGATTAGTTTCTAATTTCATTAAATAATTTTTTAATGACTTATATTTAAAATTTATCCTTTTATAACACCAATAGGCTTCATTCTTGCAACAGCTTTACTAATATTTGCTTTTTCTGTTGTTTTAATAACCTCATCTATATCTTTATAAACTTCTGGAGCTTCTTCAGATACACCTTTCCATGAAGCGCTTTTTAAAAAAATATTTCTTTTTTCTAAGCTTTGTTTTACTTGCTCACCTCTAAATTTTTTATTTGCTTCGTTTCTGGACATTACTCTGCCAGCACCATGAGCAGTACTTCCAAAAGCAATATTCATAGTTTCTTTTGTGCCAACTAAAACATAAGAAGCAGTACCCATACTTCCTGGGATTATTACAGGATGACCAACTTCTCTATATGCAATAGGAACTTCACTATGTCCTGCTGGAAAACATCTTGTAGCACCTTTTCTATGCACAATTACCTTTTTTATTTCTTGTTTACTCTCATCTGTACTTATGTTGTGTTCCTCTATTTTTGCTATATTATGCGCCACATCATAAACTGTTTTTACTTTTAATTCTTTATAATCCTTAAAAACAATTTTAAAAGCCTCTCTTACATGATGTCCTATTATGTGTCTGTTTGTCCATGCAAAGTTTGCTGCACAAATCATAGCTTTGAAATAATCTTGTCCTAATTTAGAGCTAAAAGGTGCATAAGCTAAATCCTTTTCTGGTAATTTTGAAACTATTTCAGGATATTGTTCTTCTATTGCTCTTAAATAGTCTGTGCATATTTGATGACCAAAACCTCTACTACCACAATGTATCATAACAACAACTTGGTCTTTTTTGTTTATTCCAAATTTTTCAGCAATATTAGGTTGATATATTTCATCTATAAATTGTATCTCTAGAAAATGATTTCCACTACCTAAAGTTCCTAGTTGAGATCTGCCTCTTGCTCTTGCTTTTTGACTAACTTTTTTTGGATCAGCACCTTGAATAAAACCATTGCTTTCACAATGAATTAAATCATCTTCATTTCCATATCCCTTTTCAACAGCCCATTTTGCTCCTTTAATCATAACTTCATCTAATTGAGAATCTGTTAATTTTAAGTTTGAATCTTCACCTGTTCCACAAGGAATTCTTTTAAATAATTCTTCTAAGAGTTCTTTAATTTTTGGCATTACTTGCTCTTTTGTTAAATTTGTTGATAATAAACGGACACCACAATTAATATCGAATCCAACTCCACCAGGAGAAATAATTCCTTTTTCTAAATCAAAAGCAGCAACTCCTCCAATAGAAAAACCATAACCCATATGCATATCTGGCATTGCAAATGAGTATTTCATAATTCCTGGCAATTGTGCTACATTTTTTACTTGTTCAATTGATTTGTCTTGCTTTACCTTTTCCAATAATCTTTCAGAAACAAATATTCTACCAGGAACATTCATTTTTCCTTGCTTTGGAATTTCCCAAGTAACTTCGTTTATTTTTTTCAATTCCATATTTTTTTTAAAATTAAATATCTTTTTAAGATTTGTGCTCTTTTTTTTATTAACTCACTTTTTTAAGAAATTTTTTATAAAAAAGTGTTTACAATTTTAAAAAGTTTTTTAAAGTAATTTATATCACTTTTATATTAGATAAGTATTATTTTACAATAATTATTTTAGTTTTATTTAATTATATAAAAATTTTGTAAAAAGAGGTGTAATAATGGAAATTAAAAAAATAGTTGCTAGAGAAATACTTGATTCTAGAGGAAATCCTACTGTTGAGGTTGATTTACATACAGAAAGTTTTGTTACAAGAGCTTCTGTTCCCTCAGGAGCTAGCACAGGAATTCATGAAGCTTTAGAATTAAGAGATAATGATAAAAGATATCATGGAAAAGGTGTTTTAAAAGCTGTTGAAAATATAAATAAAATTATAGCACCAAAAATTATTGGTTTAGATGTTAGGCAACAAAAGTTTATTGATACTTTAATGATTAACTTAGATGGCACTAAAAATAAGAAAAATTTAGGCGCTAATGCAATTTTAGCAGTTAGTATGGCTGTTTGTAGAGCAGGAGCATTGTCTCAAAATAAACCACTTTTTAGATATATTAAGGAATTAGCTGAAACAAAAAATATTATTATGCCAAATCCCTATTTTAATGTTATTAATGGAGGAGTTCATGCAGGAAATAGTATTGATTTTCAAGAATATATGATTGTGCCATTTGTTAAAGATTTTAAAGATGCATTGAGAATTGGTTCTGAGGTATATCACACATTAAAAAAAATTTTGAAAGAAAAGTATGGTTTAGATGCTGTTAATGTTGGTGATGAAGGAGGGTTTGCGCCACCAATTAAGAATAATGAAGAACCTTTGAAAATTTTAATGCAAGCAATAAAAGAAAGTGGTTATGAAAATGAAGTTAAAATTGCTTTAGATCCCGCAGCATCAGAATTTTATTATAAAGATTATTATTTGTATGGAAGCAAATTTTTATCAGGCAAAGAAAAAGAGAAATTAGTTAAGAAAAAGGGAATTTCTGGGCAAGAATTAGCAGAGTATTATTTAAAATTAATTAAGAAATATCCTATTGTATCAATAGAGGATGGATTTGCCCAAGATGACTGGAAATCATGGCAGTATTTTATGGACTTAGTTGAAAAAGAAAAACAAAACCCAAAAAGCACAATCAACCATAGTTTTCATGTTATTGGAGATGATTTATTAGTTACTAATGTTGAGAGAATAAAGATTTCTTTAGAAAAAAATGCTTGTAATGGCTTGCTATTAAAAATAAATCAAATTGGCACAATAACAGAAGCAATAAAAGCAGCAAAATTAGCATTAGGAAATGGCTGGCTTGTTATGGTTAGTCATAGAAGCGGTGAAACAGATGATCCGTTTATAGCTGATTTGGTTGTTGGTTTAGGAACAGCACATATAAAATCTGGCTCACCTTGTAGAGGAGAAAGATTGGCTAAGTATAATCAATTGTTGAGAATTGAAGAAGAATTAGAAAATAAAAATTAAAAGAAATTTTTTAAAATCTTCTTTTAAATCTTTGATTATACTCTTCAATAAAGTCTTCTATTGTTGGCTCTCCTACGTTCTTGTGAAGTGCTTCAACTTCTTCTAAAAATTTTTTGAAAGGTAATATATTTAATTTTTTGTAATTAGGAAATAATTCTTTAATTCTTGAAGTTCTTTCATCATAGTTCCATTTATCTGGACTTTCAGATTCTCCTTTTAAAATTTTTAAAAAATAATTTAATGTATCTTGTGAGCAGATTGAAAAATAAGGCATATCTGTTCTTTGTTCTATTGCAGTAATTGTTCTATGTAAACCTTGTAATATATAAATAGGAATTTCATCACTTCTCTCTTTTAATATTTTAAAAAAAGTTTTATCAAATGGAAAACCATCATTATCAAAAAGAGGGTTTCTTCTTTCATCTAAATAATTTCTCGGTAATTTTGAAGCGTCATAAACAATAATTCCTGGACCTTCTCTATCTGGGCCAAATTCAGAGTGATGTGCTAAGGATTCTATAATTTTTTCAGGATTTATATAGCCACCTATTTCTTGTGTAGGTAATAATAAAAATAATAATCTATAAGGTAAAACTTGATAAAACGCATTAGGTATTTTTATTTTTTCAGTGATAGTTTTCACCTTTAAATTAAATAAAGGTGTAAAAAATTTTCTTTTTTAAAAAGATTACTACTTTATAGTTTTATTAAAGGATAAATTTTTATATTTGATTAGTTTATAATATTATATGGTTTTAGATAAACTTTTAAATGAACAGAATTTAAATGAGGAAATAGTATTGGATTTAAATTTACAAACATCTTCACCTTATTTGTTAAATGTGCCTCGTATTAATGATTTATTGGATTATTATAAATCTTTAGGTTTAATTCCCTATTATAGAAATAAACAAGAAAATACAGAACCAAGATTAAGTAGATTAGAAAACTTAATAGTAGGTATTACAGGCATTTTTTTATATGATGGAAATTCACAAAATATAATAGAAAAAAAGTTTGAAGAGGTTGTTTTTAAATTACCTAACTTATATTTAGAGCAAATGTCAAATGGAAGATACAATCTTGTTTTATTAATACCTCAAGAAATAATTTTGGAAAAAAATTATGATTGGAAAGAAATTCAGAAAAAGAGTATAGATGTTTTAAACGATAGAGGATATAAGATATAGATTTTTTTTCTTTTTTATTTTATCTTTTTTTGTTCCTTTTACATTAGAATAATTTTACTTAGATAATTTAAAATATATTTTTTGTATTTTTCCTAGGTTTTTTTGTTAAACTTTAGTAAAATATAAAAATACTTTTAATTAGTAAATTTTATATCTATTGTGTTTTTTTATTATTTTGTTTTTTGTTTTTAAAATTTATGAAATGGAAAAATAAAAGGGGAGAAATTGACTAAGATTAATAAATTAGTAATGCAGGGCTTTAAAAGTTTTGCTTTGAAAACAGAATTAGTTTTTGGACCAGGTTTTAATTGTATATTAGGGCCAAATGGTTCAGGAAAATCTAATGTTTTAGATGCTTTATGTTTTGTATTAGGTAAAAGTTCTTCAAAATCTTTAAGAGCTGAAAAAACAGCTAATTTGATTTATAATGGTGGAAAAACTAAGCAGCCAGCAAAAGAAGCTTCTGTAATTATTTATTTTGACAATTCTAATAATGAATTTCCTATCAATGAAAAAGAGGTTAAAATAACTAGAACTGTTAAACAAAATGGTAATAGTATTTATAAAATAAATGATAAAACAGTGACAAGAAATCAAATAGTAGAACTATTAAGCCATGCAAGAATTAATCCAGATGGATATAATATTGTTTTACAAGGAGATATTGTTAGAATAGTGGAAATGAGTCCTATAGAAAGAAGGCAAATCATTGAAGAGATTGCAGGTATTTCTATTTATGAGGAAAAAAAACAAAAGGCACTTAATGAATTAAACAAAGTAGAAGAAAAATTAAAGGAAGCAGATATAATTTTGGCTGAAAGAGAAGTTTATTTAAAAGAATTAAAAAAAGATAGAAATCAAGCTTTAAAATTTAAAGAGTTAGATGAGAATATTAAAAGAAATAAAGCAACAATCTTATTTTTAAGATTAAATGAAAAACAAAATAAAAAACAAGAATTAGAAAAAGATATAGAAGAAAAGAATAAACAAATTAAAAAAATAGAGGAAGAAATTCTTTCTTTGAAAAAGGAGATTGAAACAAAAAAAGCTGAGATTTCTCAAATTAATAAAGAGATTGAAGAAAAGGGAGATAAAGATCAAATACAAATACAAAAACAAATAGAAGAATTAAGAGTTTCTTTGGGAACAAATAAATCTAGAATAAATACAATTGATAATGAGATTTTAAGAATTTCAGATAGAAAAAAGCAATTGGAGCAAAGTCTTAAAGATATAAATGATAAAATTGAAAGATTATTATTGGAAAAGAAGGCATTTGAAAAATCTATTTCTGAGAAAAAATCACAAATTAATGCAATAGAAACTAAAATTTCTCAGTTTAAAGCAAAATATAAGTTAGAGGATTCAAGTGATTTGGAAAAACAAATTGAGGAAATTGATAAAAAGTCTGAGCAAAAATTAGCAGAGATTCAATCTTTAAGAGATAAACAGCAAAATTTATTGCGAGAAAAAGATAAATTAGATTATCAAATACAAAGCGCTGATGAGAAAATAAATAAAGTTTTAGAAGTAAAAAAAGAGAATGAAAAAGAATTGGAAAGATTAAAACAAATGAGACAAGAGTTTAAGAAAGCAACATTAGAGTTAAGCACAAGATTAAATGAAGATTCATCAATAACAGCACAATTATCTAATGCAAGAGCTAAGTCAATAAAAATAAAAGAAGAATTAGCAAAGTTGACAGCTAAACAAGCTGGAATGCAAGAAACAAGTACAGGAGATATTGCACTACAAAAAATTCTGGAATTAAAGAAAAAGGTAAAAGGAATTTATGGAACAGTATCAAGTTTAGGACAAGTATCAAGTGAATATGCTGTTGCTTTGGAAGTTGCTGCAGGGCCTAGAATTAAAAGTATTGTTGTAGATACAGATGCAACAGGAGCAGAATGCATAAATTATTTAAAAAAAAATAAGTTCGGTATTGCATCATTCTTGCCTTTGAATAAAATAAAACCCACACCTGAGAGTGTGGAATTAAAAGCAGTTTTAGGAAAAAAAGGAGTTAGAGGATTAGCAATTGATTTGATAAAATTTGAGCCGCAATTTAAGAATGTTTTCTCATATGTTTTTGGTAATACTCTGGTTGTTGAAAATATTGAAGTTGCCAGACAGATTGGTATTGGAAAGTTTAGAATGGTTACATTAGATGGAGATTTAACAGAAACTAGTGGAGCAATGCATGGTGGTTTTAGAAAAAAAGAGAGTATAGGTTTTCAAGAAAGGGAATTAGTAAGTCAAATAGAAAAACTAGAAAAAGAAGATTCTGAGTTGGATTCTGTTATTAATGCATTAGAAAAAAGAAAAGCTGAAAATGAAGAAAAAATAACAAGATTAAGGCATTTAAAAGCAGAATTAGAAGCGGAAATACTTAAAATTGAAAAATCTCTGCATATTGAGGATTCTGATTTAGATGTTTCAAAACAACAAAAAAAAGAGTTTCAGGAAAAAAGTCAAGAGATTGAAACAGAGTTAAGAAAATTGCAAAATGAGATAGTAAAATTAAATACAGAATTAGCACAATTAAAAATATCTAAACAAAGTATTAGAGATAAAATTAATTCATTGAAGAATCCAGCATTATTGGCAGAATTAAATACTTTTGAGCAAAAAAGAACAGAGTTAAAAGAAGAAATTATTAAGCTTGAGGGAGAAATAAAAAACATTGATGTGCAAATAAATACAATTTTGCAACCAGAATTGGACAATATTAAAAAGATTTTAAAACAGCATGAAAAAGAAGAAATGGATTTTAAAAAAGAAAAAGAGTCATTAGTTAATTTGATTAAAAATCAAGAGAAAGAGTTGAAATCAAAAGAAGAAACACAAAAAGAGTTTTACAATAAATTTAAAGAGCTATTTAAAAAAAGAGATAAAATTAATAATGAAATTAATGAAATAGAAACAAAAGTGTATAAAAAAGAAGATGCAAAAAGAAATGAGGAATTAAAACTTAATTCTGTTTCTTTGGAGAATGCAAAAATTAGTGCAGAATTAGAAGGTGTAAAACAGGAATATAAACAATATGAAGGCATTCCTATTTTTGAGAATAAAGATGAAGAAAAAATAAAAAAAGAGATATGGGAATTTGAAAAAATGATGCAAGATATAGGAGCTGTAAATATGAAAGCATTGGAGATTTATGATGCTGTAGAAAAAGAATATAAAGAAGTACAAGAAAAGAAAACAACATTAATTAAAGAAAAGGAAGATGTTTTAGTTATGATGAATGAAATAGAGACAAAGAAAAAAGACCTTTTTATGAATACATATAATGTTATTAATGAGAACTTTAAAAAGAAGTTTACAAGTTTATCTTCTAAAGGGGAGGCAACATTAGAATTAGAAAGTCCAGAGACAATTTTTGATGCTGGATTGAATATTAAAGTTAGATTAACAGGCAAAAAATTTTTAGATATAAGAAGTTTATCAGGTGGAGAAAAAACTATGACTGCATTAGCATTTTTATTTGCAGTTCAAGATCATGAACCTGCTCCTTTCTATGTTTTAGATGAGGTTGATGCTGCCTTGGACAAAAGGAATTCTGAGCAATTAGCCCAATTAATAAGAAAATATGTTGCAAAAGCACAATACATAGTAATAAGCCATAATGATGGAATTATTAGTGAAGCAGATAACTTGTATGGTGTTTCTATGAATGAACACGGAATTAGTAAGGTAGTTAGTTTAAGAATATAACACGATACATTTATAAAATAGGTGGATTTCTAATTTTTTAGTTTTAAATTTATGCGGGTGTAGCTTAGCCTGGTTATAGCGCAGGACTCATATATTTGAGTGATGAGCCTTTTTAATGGCTATGAAATCAAAATTGCGCAATCCTGAGGTCGCGATTTCAAATATCGCCACCCGCACTTTTACATTTTAGTCATTATACTTTAAATATATTAATTTTTTATTTTTAAAATCTTTAAAACCTAATTTTATAAAATCTTTATATTTCTTTTAAATTATGCAAAAAAATCAGAAAAAGGTTTTTATTAAGACATATGGATGCTCTTTTAATGTAGCAGATTCAGAAAATATGGCTGGCTTATTAAAAGAGAGCGGCTATAAAATTGTGGATAATGAAAAAGATGCAGATTTAGTAATAATTAATAGTTGTACTGTTAAAAATAATGCTGAAACTAAGTTTTGGCGTGATGTTAAAAACATTAAAAAACCAAAGATATTAGCAGGTTGTGTGCCTCAAGCAGAAACTGATAAAACAAAGTTTTCAGGTTTTTCTGTTATTGGAACTAATCAAATAACAAAAGTTGTGGAAGTTACAAATCAAACTTTATCTGGAAATGTAGTACAATTATTAACTAAGGAAAAAAATCCAAGGTTAAATATTCCAAAAGTTAGGAAAAATTCAGTTATAGAAATATTGCCTATAAATGAAGGTTGTTTAGGAAGCTGTACTTTTTGTAAAACTAAATTTGCTAGGGGTCATTTGTATTCTTATGAGTTAGATGCAATTGCAAAACAAGCAAGAGAAGCATTAAACGAAGGCGTAAAAGAGATATGGCTTACAAGTCAAGATACTGCTTGTTATGGTTATGATATTGGAACTAATATAGTTGAACTAATAAAAAAAATTTTGGAAATGAAAAGAGAATTTAAATTAAGATTGGGGATGGGCAACCCAGAATATTTTAAAAAGCAAATTGATAATTTATTGCCTTTATTTCAAGATAAAAGATTATTCAGATTTTTGCACATACCTTTACAAGCTGGCAGCAATAAAGTTTTGAAAGATATGAAACGAGAGTATTCAGTCGAGGAATATTTAGAATTAATTAAAAAAATTAAATCTCAATATCCAGATATGACTTTATCAACAGATATTATTTGTGGTTTTCCAACAGAGTCAAATTCTGATTTTGAAATGACATTAAAAATAATTGAAGAAATAAAACCAGATGTTTTAAATATTTCTAGGTTTTGGCCAAGACCAGGCACAAAAGCAGCTAAATTAAAGCAATTGCCAAGTGAAGTTATTAAAGATAGAAGTATAAAATTAAGAAATTTGTTTTACAAAGTTGCAAAAGAAAACAATAAAAAATGGTTTGCCTGGAAAGGTGAAATTTTAATTGATGAAATTGGTAAAAATAATTCATTTATTGGAAGAAACTATGCATATAAACCAGTTATTATCAAAAAAAGCGATAATATTAAATTAGGTGATTTTGTAAATGTTGAGATTGTAAAAACAGAAACTCATGATTTAAGAGCTGTCAAATTATAATCAAACAGGAACACCTAATAAAATAATTAGTCCAGTACAAACAATTCCTGCCAAGACCATTTTCAAACCCCAAATCACTATATTCTCTTTTGAAATGTGTCCTAAGAAACTGCCAATAACTAATAGTAATGCAAAAGCTATTCCGATTGCAAAATAATATGCTGTATTTATTCCTATTAAATTTATGAAAAAAAATGGAGATATTGTTAAAAATGCAGCTAAAAATGGAGATAATCCATCTATTAAAGATATTAAGATAGTTGCTGTTTTTTCTGCTTTAGCAATTTTTGTGTTGTTTAAATCTGAAAGTGTTATTTTTTCCAATTCTATTAATTTTTTTTTTCTTTCAGCTTCTTCTGTTAAATATGTGCCCCAAATTCCTGAAATGCCCATTGCAATACTTACACCTAAACCTGTTGAAATAATTATTTTAGGGTCATTAACTTTTGCAATGAAATTTCCTACTATTACACCTATTATTGTTAATAAACCATCAAAAGAATTCATAGCAAAGTATCTACGAGCCATTTCTTCTATATTGGCTATTCTATTATATTCTTTAATTTTTTTCCAATATCTTTTTAATTTTTCAAACATAAAATGCACCAAGTAAAATATTTTTAAATATTCTTTAAAATAGTAGTGATAAATTTGATAAAAAATTTTAAAATTTTTTAATCGTCTTGATGTGTGGTTACTTCTTCAATTAGAACAGCACCACAGGTAACTTTGTCAATACTATGAATGGCTGCTCCGTTTTCTTCAATTATTTCTTTTATCTTATTGTAGTTTAAATTTTGTCCTTGAATTGTTATTTTTACATTTTCTACTTTGCTATCTATTTCGTAAACACTTATGTCTACACCATC
The DNA here is from genome assembly GCA_038874655.1 of Candidatus Woesearchaeota archaeon. GTDB lineage: Archaea > Nanobdellota > Nanobdellia > Woesearchaeales > GW2011-AR15 > JAAXVZ01. The sequence goes on from JAVZBY010000008.1 coordinate 11,551, forward strand.
AACACCTTTTAAATCAGCTAATGTAGAAGCTAATTTTAAAATAATTGGTTCGTGTGGTTTTAAAACATCTAATACTAATAATCTAACATTACTCATAATCACACCTTTATTTTTTTACTTTTTTTGTTTTGATTTGTTTTTTATTTTTTATATTTGTAATTAAAATTTAAAATAAATTAGTGGTTAAAAGTAAAATATTTATATAGTTTTTGGTTTATTATTAATAATTTTTTATTATTTTATAGATAATATTTTATATTTATATTAACTAAATTGATTTTTATTAATTAAAGAATTAGTTACTGATATTTTTTTTTAAAAAGGTATTACTTGTTTTTAGTTTTATTGTTATAGAAAATTATAAATAAATTATTATCTTATTATGGGTTATGTCAAACAGCATTTTTTGTAAAATAGTTTCAGGAGAAATTGATTACCATAAAATATGGGAAGATGAAAAACATATTGCATTTCTTTTAATTTACCCTAACACAGAAGGAGCTAGTGTAGTTATTCCTAAAAAACATTATCCTAGTTATGTTTTTGATTTAGAGGATAAGGTTTTATGTGATTTAGTAATTGCTGCTAAAAAAGTAGCAAAGTTATTAGATGAAAAATTAGATGATGTTGGTAGAACTGCTTTAGTTTTTGAGGGTTTTGGTGTTGATCATGTTCATGCAAAACTTTTTCCAATGCATGGAACAAAAATGAAAGAATGGAAACCAATAAAGTCAAATGTTAATAAATTTTTTAAAAAATATGAAGGTTATATTTCTTCGCATGATTATAAAAGGGAGGATGATGAGAATCTTAGAAGATTGGCTGAGAGAATTAGAGAGAGATGATTGTTGTATAATTTTTTACTAATTAATAGTAATTTTTAAATATTATCTCCTTTTTAACAATGAAATGCAAAAAGTAAGTAGAAGAGAATTTTTAAAAATCTTGGGATTATCAGGATTATCTTTATTTTTGTATGGTTGTGGTATTGATCCTAAAAAAATACAAACAGAAGAGCCTGTACAACAAAAAATAAATGTATATCCTAATCTAAATGCTATTCAAGATCCTTTAGCTGATTTTTATAGATTATTAAGGTTATATTATGATAATAAAGTTTTAGAACAAATATCTAATTCTTTATCATACGGATTCTATATGAAAAATCCAGAAATAAATGGAATTGAGAAAAATATTTCTTCTTTAGTTAGTTTTTTGGATATGTCTGGAGAGATTTCAGTTAATGGTAATCATGAGGAAGTATTTAGGAGATTGAAAATTTATTTAGATAATGCTGCAATTTCAGAAGCAAATAGTATCATACAAAGAAATTATGCAGCAATTTTTCCAATTATTTCTAGAATTATAATCTCTTTTTCACCATTAGATACCTTTGCAGATGTTTTAGATGCAATAAGATATGTCATTGATAAAAAAGATATAATGGGGTTAGAACAAAGTGAAGTTGATAACAAAATGAATCTAGCTTCTCTGTATATAGGTTCTATTTTCTCAGCAGGAACCATTGGAGATCTTCCAGATGATATTAATGATATAAAAAGAGCTGCAAGAGTTTTTACACATTTAGATGATAATAGTGAATTAGTTTTTTATATAATGCGAAATAATGGAGATTATGTTAGAGTTTTTAAACAAGGAGAGAATTTTGTTGAAGAAGCAATAAATGCTGAAAAATGGGAAGAATTAATTTTAAATTCTTTAAAGGGAAGTAATAATGTTTTAGATGTGGGAACAGGTTCTAAGTTAGCATCAAAAGTAGATATATCTTCTAATCTGAGAGTTTTAAGTAATGGTCAAATAGTTGCCTTAGAGCCAGATCCAAAGGCATGGAGAGAAGCTATTAATTATATCTTGTCAGGAAATCCAGAAGAATATACTAAAGGTATGCAGGTTTTAGGAAGCCAATATGCAGTTAATCCAGATTCATTAAGTAGGTTATTAAAATCAGGTAGTTTTTCTGGTTATAGATCTGTTTTTCCAAGTGATAGTTTATTAGAATCAACATTGAACCCAAAAGTTTTAGAAGAAGTGAAAAATTTGCCTAATGGTGGTGTAATCTTTCAAAATTGGACACCAATACCTTCTAGAGCACTTTTTGCTTTAGAAACTGGAATACAAGGATTCCCAAATGAATTTTTAGGATATTTAGCTGGAAAATTTGGTGTAAAAACAAATCAAGAAGCTTTACAAAAATTAGCTGAGCTTTATCGATGGAGATGGTCAAATAATCCAGATGATGTAGCAAAATATGTTGCATGGGTAAAAAATAATCCAACTTTGTGGGAAGAATATTTTAAAACATTAGGTTATAATGCAAGACTTGCAATTGGAGATGAATTATATGAATTAGGAACTAGTTTTGCAGGTGCTAATACACTTAATTTAAGACAGCTTGGAATAACTATAAATTTACCACAAACTATTGTTGATATTTATAGGTGATTAAAAATGAATAACTCAAATCAAAATTTAGAAGACGTATTAACGAATTTAGTAGGATTAACTTTTGAAGTTTATATGATGGCAAATGATAAAGGAGAATTATATTTAGAATCTAAACCTAGAAGAGAAAAATCTAAACCTAGACGAGATATTAACACTAATTCTTCATATTCATTTAATTTAGGAAATTTAACAGGCTTAAATCCAAAACCTGGTGAGAGTTATTTAGTTAGTTTGAAAATAGAACACCTTTCTGATTATTATAAAATAGTATTATCTGTGAGATTAAATAGTGCAAACGAGGATAGGGGAGAAATTCCAACTTTCTTTAATGGGGAATATATAATACCTACAAATAGGTTAGAAGAAACTATTAAACAACCCTTTATGGATTTACTTTATTTTATAAAGAAATACAAAGGATTAAAAAACCCTAATCAATATGGTTTAATAAGGAGTATATCAAATTAATTTTACCATATACACTTCTTCCCTTTCATAGCCTAACTTTCTATAATAATTTCTAACCCCAATTCCACTTATAACAACAATCTTATTTTTTCCATTTTCTTTTGCAATTTGCTCTGCTTTTTGCAATAATTTTTTTCCTAATCCTTTATGCTGTATTTCTCCTTCTTCGCCTATTCCAGTAAGAGAGCCAACAACATGCAATTCTCTAATAAGAGCTGATTCTTTAGTAATTTCTTTTCTTAAGAATTGGCTTGGAAATCTTAATCTGCAATAGCCAAATAATGCTTTTCTGTCTTTTGTTTCTGCAGATATAAAAAATTCAACTCCTTTTGATGCTTCATACTTTTCAACAAAAATTTCATAATTATCAGGTTTAAATTTTTCACCTTTTAATGAAAGTAAGCCAGCTTCTCTGCATCTAATACATTTACAATTTATATTTTTTTCATGCAATTTTTTTTCAACATATTGTCTTAGATTTGTTTTATCAACACCAGCATCAGTTATATTACTTGGAATGTCTCTTTGCACTCTCATTATTCTTATCCAATGAGGAATATGTTTTTTAAATTCACTTATGATTTCAGCAGCTTCTTCTGTTGTAATAGGTTTGTATTTGCCTAATTTCCATAAATTATAAAGTGCTGTTCCTTTCATTACAAGTGTAGGATAAATCTTAAACATGTCTGGCCTGAAATCTGGATTTTTTATTGTTTCAATAAGCATTTCAATATCTTTTTGTTTATTTGATAAAGGTAAGCCAGGCATCATATGATAGTTTATTTTAAATCCTAAATCTTTAAGAATTCTAGTTGATTCAATTGAATCTTTTATAGTATGGCCTCTATTTACAAATTTTATTATTTTTTCATCAGTAGCTTGAATACCTAATTCAACTCTTGTGCAACCAAATTTAAGCATTTCATTTCCATGTTCTAGTTTGCCATAATCTGGTTTTGTTTCAATGGTTAAACCAACACATTTTATAATAGAATTTTCGTTTTTTATTTGTTCTTTTTCCAAATCATTTTCAATTTTTTCAAAAGTTATTTTTTTCTCTTGATTGATATTTTTAAGGTCGAGTGTTTTTTTTTGTATTCTTTTTGTTCTTTCTAAATCATCTTTATCAGAGGGAAGTTCAAAAAATTCTTTGAATTTTTTATAATCCAATTCTTTGTTTTTTGTTCCTTTTTTTTTAATATAAAAGTTATCAGAAAAATCGTTCATTGCTTTAAAAATATCTTTAACAAAATTATATTTATAATATGGGTCCATTGCTAAAAAAGTTCCACCTTGTATGATAACTTCTGTTTTTTCTGGGTTTTGATTTAAAATAATGTATTGCTCTAATCTATTAAAAACAACTAAATATGGATCATAATTATTTCTTATTGAGCGCATTGTACTAGGTTCTTTTCCAGTATAGGATTGTGGAACATCTCCATATATGCTACCTAAACCACCAGGGCAATAAATACATGTTCCATGAGGGCATTTATTAGGCTTTGTCATTAAAGCTATTGGAGCAACACCTGACAAAGTTCTGGTTGGTTTTGTTATTAAACTTAATTTTTTTATTTCAGTAGGATTACTATATAAAATAATCTCTGCATCTGTAGGTATTTTTTTTAGGTTATATTTTTTTGAAAGTTTAATTTTTAAGCTATTGAGATCATCTTTAGTTAAAGATTTTTTTGATTTTCCTATTTTTAATAGAATTTTGATAATTTCTCTGTAAAATTTAAGTTCATTGCTAATCACTTGACTAGTTAAATATTTCATTTTTTTTGAGTTTTTTGATATAAACTTCTTTTTTTTTGAAAGCATTTTATAACAGAAAATAGTTTTTTTTAAAAATATATTTTTTATCTTTTTTAAAAATCAATAGTTTTTAAAATCTAAAGTTTTTTTATCTTTTTATGATTGATTTTTTTAACTTACAAGAATTATTAAAAAAAAATAAAGAGAATCAAAATAGTGAAATAAACCATGTTTTAATTAATTTGTTTCCTCTTAAATCAAATGAAGAAAATAAAAAAAATGATTTTGAAAATTTAATGAATCTTTTTGATAATCTAATTGATTTACAAATTGAATATAAAATTCCTGTTTTTACAATTTCACTTGGAAAAAAAGAAGATATTGATGAAGAAATTTTAGAAAAATATCAAGAGAAATTATTAGAAAGAGCAAAAAAATTTAATATTAATATAACTATTTTTGGTAGGTGGTATGATTTTTCTGGTTTTTTAGTTGAAGCATTAAAAGTTTTAAATAATGCAACAAAGGATTTTGATAAATTTTTTTTGAATATATGTTTAAATTATGATCCAAAACAAGAAATTGCCGATGCATGTAGAGTTATTATAAGAAAAGTTTATGATGAAAAATTAGATTTTGATTCAATAACACCAGATTTAATAAAAGAAAATATATATAGTTCATATTTTATGCAACCAGATGTTATAATTGAGCCAAGCAATAAATTCTCAGGAACTTTTTTGTGGGATTCTGTTAATTCTAAAATAGTTTTTTTGAATAAAGAATTACAGAAAATAACAAAAGAGGACATTCAAAAGGCGATTTCAGAAAAGATTTAGGAAAAATTTTTATATAGATTACATCATAGAGTATGTTTGATTTTTTATTTTATGGTTCTTTTTGATTTGTAAATTTTCCTTTGTATTTTGCTTTTCCTATTGTTTTTTGAAAAATGAATTGGCATATTTTTGTTCCTGAATGCAATTTTAATGGCACATTGCTCATATTAGTCATTTCTAATACTTGATTATTACTTATTCCAGGTTGCATAAATGAAGCAGATATATGAACCATTAACCCAACTCTTGCAAATCTGCTTCTTCCTTCTAACCAACCACAAATATTATTTGATAAAGTTATTTCTTCTTCAGTAATGCCTAAAATTGTTTCTCCAGGCATAATTAAAATACTTTTTGCTTCTATTAATTTTGTTATTTTTTTATAGTCAGACTCATTTTTAACATCGAAGATTTCGTTTGTTTTTTCAAAAACTCTGAATTTATCACCTAAACATAAATCAATTGAAGCAGGACCCAAGTTTTCAGGTTTAAATGGTTTTATTTTTATGTTTCCTTTTTTAATTTCTTTTAAGATTTCATTTTTTGTTAGTATTGACATATGATTTTGAAATTTTTATGTTTTAAATACTTTTTTAATTTAATATGATTTTAGTTAATTTTTTTGTTTAATAATTTAAGTTAAAAAATAATCAATGAAGCACTAAATTTAAATATGAACTATTTTTTATGGAATGTATGGCTAATCCTAAAACTAAAAAAATTTCTAAATTATCTAAAAATTCTTTTAAAAATGATAATGAAAAAGGTAGAGATGATATGGTAAGAAAAAATTTGAATAATACTAATGAAAAAAAGCTTGCTAATAAGAAAACATACTTAAAAAAAGATCTTGAAAAAAATTTAGAAAAAAAAGAAAATAGTGTTAAAACAGATATAAAAAATAATAATACTAATTTTAATTATGAAACTACTGCAGATATAGATGTTTCTAAAACAATAATTAATCAAGTTATTGGACAAGATAATGCTGTAAATATAATAAAAAAAGCAGCGCAACAAAGAAGACATGTTTTATTAATCGGAGAGCCAGGAACAGGAAAATCAATGTTAGGAATGGCATTAGCAGAGTTATTGCCAAAAGAAAAATTAGTTGATGTTTTAGCATTTCCAAATCCTAATGATGAAAATCAGCCCTTAATAAGAACAATGCCTGCAGGACAAGGCAGAGAGTTTGTTGCAAGAGCAAAGATGCAAAGTATTTCTTCTATGAAAGGTTCAAATATTTTTAGTTTTATTTTGATATTAATAGCTACTTTTTTGCCATATTATTTCTGGAAAAATAATTTATTTGTGCCTGATAATACAATAGCAAATTCAATAGTTTATTCTGCATCTATAATTACAGGAATTATTTTTGTTTTTGCAATTATTTTTATGATGAATTTTGGAAAAAAAATGGAAGTAAAAACACAAGTTCCTAAAATTATTGTTGATAATTATGGAAAAAAACAAGTTCCTTTTTTAGATGCAACCGGAGCTCATGCAGGTGCTCTTTTAGGTGATGTTTTACATGATCCGTTTCAATCAGGTGGATTAGGAACACCAGCTCATGAAAGAGTAGTAGCAGGTATGATTCATAAAGCACATATGGGTGTTTTATTTATTGATGAAATAGCAACATTACAGCCACAAACACAACAGGAATTATTGACAGCATTACAAGAGGGAAAGTTCGCAATTACAGGTCAATCAGAAAGAAGTGCAGGGGCAATGGTTAGAACAGAGCCAGTGCCTTGTAATTTTATTTTGGTTGCAGCTGGAAATTTTGATACACTAAAAGATATGCATCCAGCATTAAGATCAAGAATAAGGGGTTATGGATATGAAGTTTATATGGAAGAAACAATGCCAGATACAGAAGAGAATAGAAATAAAATAGCTATTTTTGTTGCACAAGAAGTAATTAAAGATGGAAAAATACCTCATTTTACAAAAGAAGCTGTTGAAGAAATTATAAAAGAAGCAAGAAGAAGAGCAAATAGAAAAGGACATTTAACTTTAAGATTAAGGGAATTAGGCGGTTTAGTAAGAGCAGCAGGAGATTTAGCAATTGAAGAAAATTCTGAATTAGTTAAAGCTGATCATGTTATAAGAGCAAAACAAATTGCAAGAACATTAGAACAACAAATTGCAGATAAATACATTGAAAGAAAAAAAGAATACGAAGTTATAAGAACATCAGGAAGCCAAATTGGTAGAGTAAATGGGTTGGCAGTTATAGGTGGAGGAGCAGCATTTTCTGGAATTATATTGCCAATTGAAGCAGAAGTTACTTTAGGAGGAAAAGAAACAGAGGTTATTGCAACAGGAAAATTGGGAGAAATAGCTAAAGAAGCAATAAAAAATGTCACAGCTATAATCAAAAAATATTTTGGTGAAGAATTAAGAGAAAAATATGATATTTATGTCCAATTTTTACAAACATATGAAGGTGTTGAGGGAGATAGTGCTAGTGTAGCAGTAGCAACAGCAATTATTTCCTCATTTAAAAAATTGCCAATAAGGCAAGAATATGCGATGACAGGTTCTTTATCAGTCAGAGGTGAAGTTTTACCAGTTGGCGGTGTCACTAGTAAGGTTGAAGCAGCAATAGAAGCAGGCTTAAAATATGTTATTGTGCCAAAAAGTAATTTAAGAGATATCATAATCCCAGAAGAAAAATTAAGTAAAATAAAGGTTATACCAGTCACATCAATAATAGAGGTTATAGAACAAGCATTAGATTGGACAGGAAAAGAGTCAATTTTAAATCAAATAAAAAAAGCAAATAGCGAATATAATTAAAAACCAATAAGAATTTGGTAAAATGAATTCAAATATAGAGGAGAGAAATCAAAATAATGAAGTTGATGATTATTCTAAAAAGTATATTAATTTATCAGATAAAAAATTAGATGAAGAATTATTGTTTAAGATTTCTTTAATTGTTTCTTTAATAAGTTTATTGGCAATTTTTTTGCTTTCAACTAATATGTAATTTGATTTTTATCTGTTTTTATCTATTATTTTTTAGCTATATATAAATGATTTTTAAATATTTTTTTATTTATTCTCTATTTGAATCGAAACTTATTTAAAGACAAATGCTTATCATATTATAAAAAAGGGGGTGAATATGCTTAATAAATTAAAAGCAGAGATAAATAATTTTATAGTTTCTCATAATGGTAATTATACTAATGAGGACTTTACAAATTTTTTAAATGTTCTAAAACAAAAAGGATATGATATTCGTGATTTTGAGTTAGAGAAATTTTTACATAAACAAAAATTAAAATATGAAGCAAAAAAATTGGGTGTTCCAGTTCTTTCAAAATCTAAGATAATAAATTTATGTAGAAAATTCATTAAAAAAACAAAGGCAAATTATAATAAAAAAGAGTTTAATGAGTTTTTAAATTTTTTAAAGAAAAAAGGATATTTTGATAATGAAGAATTAATGATAATTTTAGGAATTGAAGAATTAAAATATAAAAAAAGAAATAATCTCTTATTAGAAAATCAATTATTAGAAAAAAATTCTTTGAATATGAATAAAATTGAAGAAAGAGTTCCTTCTCTAGAGAGGGATAATAAAAAAGCTGACACTATTTTGAACCAAGAAAACAAAATACAGCACCTTACAACTGAAGAATCAATAACAAAAGAAGACTCAAAAATAGAGGATCTTAAAATTAAAGAGATAGAAGCGAAAATTGAAGAAAAGATGTTAGGTTATTTCTCTAAACAATTATTAAAAAAAGATGATATTATAAAATCGAAGATTGAGGAAATTGAGAAAAAGAACAATGAATTAAAAATAAAGGAAAAAGAAATAAATGAAAAAAATTCTATAATAAAAGAAAAAGAAGATGAACTAAATTCAATTAAAAAATCTTTGAAAGATTATGAGCATAAATTAAAAGAAAAAGATAAATTATTAGAAAATTTAGAAAATAAGAATATTTCTTTTTTAAATAAATTAAAAGAATTAGAGAAGTCAATAAAAGCACATCAAGATTTAATTTATTTACATAGCAAAAAATATAATATAATAAAAAAGGTTTATGACTATAAATCAAAAGAATTTGAAAAAATAAAAAAACTTCTTAAAGAGTATGAGATAAGATATAGTGAAAGTGAAAAATTAATTGAAAGTAAGAATAGAGAATTAGAAGCATTAGAAGAGCAATTATCTAAAAAAAGTTTAGAATTGTCCAATAAAGAAAAAGAATATCAATCAAGTTATAATAACTTATTGAATGAAAAAGAAAATTTGAAAAAAATAAAAGAAGATTTCTTAAAAGAAAAAAAGGATTTAGAAAATACAAAAATAGATATTGAAGAAAAGTTTAAATCTCTCACAGATAAGGAAAAAGAAATTGAAAGAAGGGAATCTTTATTGATTAAAAATGAGGTTATATTAAAAGAAAAAGAAGAAAAATTAAGAGAAAAAGAACAAATTTTGCTTTTGTCAAAAAAAGAATTAGATAAAACCTTAGAAGAAATAAATAGAAAAAAGAGTGAGGTTAATGAATTAATGTTTATGATAGAACAAAAAACTAGAATATTGGATAAAAAGAGTACTGAAATTTCAGAGAAAAATAAAAAAATAAAAAATGCCATTCTTTTTATTAAAAATAAAGATACTGCTTTAAGAAAAAGAGAATTAGCAATTAGAAAAAGAATGCTTATTTTGATAAAATTGAATAAAGAAAATAGAATTATGGAAGAAAAATTAAAAAAGGAGAAAAAAGTAAATGAAAAACTGCTTGAAAAAATAATTGAAAAAAATAATGAATTGGAAAAAACAAAAGAAGAAATTAAAAAACAAAGAAATCATGTTAAAAATGAAGAACTTAAATTAAAAATAATTAAGGAAAATTTAGATAAATCTTTAGTTGATTTAGCAAAAAAAGAGCAAGAAATAAAATTAATGAAAACAAAGTTAGATAATAAAGAAGCAGAATTAAATAAGAAAAATAAGGAATTACTTCATAAGTTGTTTGAGATAAATAAAAAAGAATCACAGGTTTTGGAAAAAGAGCAATTGATTGAAAAAAGGTTTAAAGAGATGAGTGAGTTTTCTAATAAAATAGATAAAGAAAAAATAAATTTAGAAGAATTAAAAAAAGAGATAATATTAAAAAATGAAGAATTGAAAAAATATGAAAAACTTTTAGATAAAAGAAAAGAACTATTGGAGAGAAAAGAAAAAGAATTAAGCAATCATTTAAATAAAAATGAAGATAAAAAAGAAAATAATAGAATTGAACTTAATATAGAAAAATCATTTAACAAAGATGATATAAAAAGAGAGGAGACAAAAGAAAAAAAAACAAAAGGAAAACCAAATAAAGAAATAATTAAGGGGAAAAATAAAAAAAACAAAAAGAAAAAATAATTTTTTGAATTTTTTAATGTTTAATTATTAATAGTTTATATATAGAAGCAAGATAAAACTTATAAACTATGTAAAATTTTTCTTTTTTAAAATAGAGGGAATTGTTAAAAATTTATTTGAAATGGTCAAGTTAATAAGAATGACATATAAAAAAAAGGAAATTAAGGAAAATAGTAAAAAAAAAGCATCAAATAAAAAGTTAAGTAAAATAAATTCTTTTAAAGTAGATATTGGCATAAAAAATCTTAAGAGTAAAGTTCTTTTTGAAGAGAAGTTATTAGAGTTGAAATTATTAGAAGAAAAATTAAAGAAAAAAGAATTGAGTTTAGATGAGAGAGAAAAAAAAGTATCTGAGAAAGAATTGATATTAACCAATCAAGAAAAAGATATTGAAAAAAAGGTTGAGCAATTATTATCAGAGAAAATTAAATCTTTGGAATATCAAAAAAGGGATTTAGATAATTATGAAAAAAATTTAAATGAATTAGAATCTTTAATTGAAAAAAAATTAAAAGATATTGAAGAAAGAGAGAAAAATTGTAATAAGGTTTTATTAGATAAAAGATTTATAGAAGTAGAGGAATTCATTAGAGAAAGAAATAAATTAGTTGAGCAAAAAAATTTTTTAGAACAAAAAGAAAAGGAATTAAGAAAATTAGAATTAGATTTGAATAAACAAGAAAGTAGGTTAAATAAAAAAGAGGAAAAATTAGAAAAAAAAGAAAAAGAAATTAATGAAAAGCATGAAGTTATGAAAAAGTTTTTCTTAGAAATGGCAACTAAGAAAGCAGAAATAAAAAAAACATTGCTTGAATATGAACCAAAAAAAGCAGAATTGTTGGAATTAGAAAAGGTAATTGAACATAAAAATAAACTTCTGAATTTGAAGTTCAATAAATATTTAAAAATAAAAAGGGCAATTTTAAAGAAGGTTCATTTGTTAAGAGAAAAAGAATATTCATTAGAAAAAGAAAAATTAAATTTAGAAAAAGAAAAAAAGCATGTTATAAGTCAATCTGATAAAATTAAAAAAGAAATAAAAGAAGAGCAAGAATTATTAAAAAAATTAAGATTGGAGATTAGAGATTTAGAAATAGCTAGAGAAAAATTTTATAATGAGCAAAACCAAAAAATAAAGGAATTAAATGAAAAAGAAGAATATTTGAGAAAATTAGAAAATGAATTATTAAAAGGAAAAGAACATTTAGAAGAACTTAAAAAGCATTATAAAAAAGAGTTAGAAAATTTAAGAATACAAAAAGAGGAATTTGAAAAATATAAAAATACTTTAACTTATATAAAAGAATTATCAAAAAAATTAGAAGCTGAAAATTAATTTTTTGCGTTCTATTTCTTTTTTTAATTAGATAGAAATTTTTGATATTTTTTTTAATATTTAAAATACTTTTTTTATAAAAAAAGTCCCCCCTCCCAGGCTCGAACCGGGGACCTTTCCGTAACCGCTGAGTTGGTTTCATTCAGTGTTAAATACATAGTCACCAACTGACAATTGTCTACAGCGGAACGCTCTACCACTGAGCTAAGGGGGGATAAATTGTATAATTACTCTATAAATATTTATATTTTTATTGAAAATTTAGTTAGTTTTTAAATATTTTGACTTATTTTAATAAAAATTTAATTTTTTCATAGATTTTAAAAATAATCTTATAAATTTATTTTATTTTCTTTAGATTATGTTTGATAATTATAATAAAAATATTATTATATTTGAGATTTATCTTATAATTTTTGCAATAATATTTTTTTTATCTGTTTATGCTTTTTTTTTTAATTTATCATTGGTTTATATTGATCTACCAATGAAATTAACAAATCTTGTTATAATGGCATTATCTAGTTTAGCAATTTTAAAGACACTTTATCATATCATAACTTATTAAATTTTTTATTAGATCATTGTTCTTTTAGTTCTATCTAACTTTTCCGTTTATTACGTTTTTTGTTTTTATTTTCTCAAAATCTGTTTGTAGCTGTAATCCCTTGTAAATAACTTTATTATTTTCCACTTTTATTTCAACTTTTAAGAAATCATCAAATTTTATTGTTTGAGAGTTTGGCTCTATTTTATTATTCTCAAGGTAAACTTGACTTCCTGGATTTGAGTTTGGTGCTTCTAATACTTCAACAATTTTAGAATCACTTGTTTCTGCAGCTAATAGCATTCCTTGAGAGATTTCACCTCTTAGGTTTGCATGTTCTAAATTAGAAACACATATTATATGTTTTCCTTTTAAAACATTTATATCTTGATAATAAGGTTTTATACCTGCAACTAATTGTCTTTTTTCATTTCCTAGATCTATGTCAATAACTAAAAGTTTATCTGCTTTGTTATGGTATCTAACATTTAATATTTTTGCAACTTTTAAATTAAGTTTTGAGAAATTAATATTATTTTCTTGTGGTTTTTGGTCTGTTTCTTTTTTATTGTTAATCTCAAATTTTTCTATTTTTTTAAGGATTATTTCAGCTTTTCCTATTTTTGTATCTTCAATAGGATTCTTTATATCATTAAATGTTAAATTTTCTAATAATAATTGTTTTTCAACTTTTTCTGTGAATACTGGTAGTATCGGTTTTAATAATATATTTATAACCTTCACAATATTTACGCATTCTGTTATAATTGTCAATGCTTTTTCTTTATCTTCTATTATATTTGATTTTACTAAATCCCATGGTTTATTATCTTGAAAGTATTTATTACCTATATCACTAATCTCTAAAATTATTTTTACTACTTCTCTAAATTCAAGATTTTTATAATAATGAATTGCTTTTTGTGATAATTTGTATACTTTTTTAATTAGTTTTTTGTTTTTTATTTTGCCTAATCTCTCAAAATTGTTGTTTGTAAAACTTAATGTTCTATAAATAAAGTTTGCTATGTTTGCTACTAACTCATTGTTAGATTTTGCAATAAAATTATCAATATCTATATCAACATCGGTCATTGTCTTAGTTAGATTAGAAGCATAATAATATCTTAAGAATGAAGGGTTTGTTTTTTCTCTGAATTCTTTTGCTGTAATATATGTGCCTCTTGATTTTGACATTTTTTCTTTATTAATTGTAATGAAACCATGAACAATCACATTATTAGGAACCTTGAAACCAGAAGCCATTAAAACAGCAGGCCAAAATAATAAATGGAAATATATTATGTCTTTTCCAATAAAATGAATAATATTACTTGAATTCCAATATTGTTCTGCTTGATTTACATCTTTAAAATAGTTTGCTAAACTTGAAATATATCCAATTGGAGCGTCTAACCAAACATAAAAGTATTTGTTTTCTTCATTTGGAATTTTAAAACCAAAATAGGGCCCATCTCTTGAAATACACCAATCTTCTAAGCCATTGCTAATCCACTCTAATATTTGATTTTTTATTTCAGGTTGAAGGTTTTTGTTATTTTTTATATATTTTTTTAGTTTTTCTGAGAAACTGCTTAATTTGAAAAAATAGTGTTTTGAGAATTTTCTTACAGGTTGATTTTTGCATAATACACAATATGGTTCAATTAAATCTATGGGTGTATAAGTAGCACCACATTTTTCACAAACATCGCCATATTGGTCAATAGCACCACATTTTGGGCATATTCCTTTAACAAATCTATCAGGTAAAAATCTTTGATCATGCTCACAATAAGTTAATTCTATTTCCTTTGTGTAAATTAATTTTTTTTTTAATAATCTGTTGAATATCAATTCAGTAAAGTATTTATTTTCAGGTGAGTTTGTTGTATAATAAGAATCATGATGAATTTCATAAGCTTTCATATCTTCAACATGTTCTTTATACCATTCTAAAATAAATTGTTCAGGTGTTTTATTGTTTTTTGCTGCGTTTATTTCTATCGGTGTTCCATGGGTGTCATCAGCGCAGCAATATATTGTTTTTTTGCCTAATAATTTTAAAAATCTTGAATATATATCAGTTTGTATGTATTCTAGTATATGACCAATATGTAAAGAACCATTTGCATATGGCAATGCACTAGTAATTAAATATGACTCTTGTTTTTTATTTCTAATTAATCTCTTTTCAGTTTCAGAGTATTTTCTTTTAGAATTTTGCATTTTTAGTTTAAATTATCTAATATTTAAAAAATTTTTGAAAATATTATATTTTGAAACTAAGTTTTTTTAATTTTTTTAAAAATAAAAAATATAAAATTTTATAAAAAAAGTTAAAGAATTTGTTTTTAATTATCTTTTTAATTTTCCTAAAACAATTTCAATTGTTGAAACTCTTACTTGTTTTCCTTCTTTGTTTTCAAATTCTTCAGAGTCAATTCTTACTTCTTTTACAGCAGCTTGTCCAGCTAAGAATCTCTTTGTTGCTACTTCTGCTACATCAACTGCTCTTGAAATAAACTTGCCTCTTGCTTTTACAATAACTTCTGCTGCGTTTTTTGTTGTAAATTGCATTACAACTCCTGTCACATAATTCATAAAGGGTTTGCCACCAACAAAAATACTGTTGTCTTCTGCCATTTTTTTACCTCCTAGGTTTTTTCTTTAATTACTTATTTTTAGTATGATTCCTAAATTTCTTAACTTATTTGCCTTATTTTAGTTTAAATTCTATCTTTTGATTTGACTAATCTGGTTACATAGCCAGTTATGATGTTCCTTAATTTTTTAGAAGTAACATCAGTGTATTGTTCTACTATTTTTTTGTTTTCTTGAAAGTTCTCTGTGAATTTATCAAAGTAGTTTTGAATTAAATCATGTGTAATTCTTTTCATTGCTCTTGTTTTTATTCTTCCCATTATTGCTATGAAAATAATAATTCTTTATAAATCTTATGTCTTTAAAAAGTCTCTGTTATTTTTTATAACTTCATTTAAATTATTTAAAAAATATAATATTTTTTAGAAAATAATTTTTTAGAAAATAGATTATTATATGTTTTTTTTTAAAGTTATTAAAAAGTGCGTCCGCCGGGATTCGAACCCGGATCGCCGGCTTTCATCTGGCAAACATATGTTTTATTGGAAGGCCAGTATCTTAGCCATTGGACCACAGACGCATTAATATAATTTACATTAATATAATTTATATAGCATTATATATAAATATCTTTAAAATTCTATTTTTATGAAAAGATAAGGCATTTATTAATTTTTTTGTTATTTTTTAATATTTTTTACTTATTGTTCTTTGTTGGCATATCTTTTTAAACTATCACAATATTTCTAATTTATATGGATAGAATTGTTTTGCTAGATGAGGCATTAATTAATAAAATAGCAGCAGGCGAAGTTATAGAAAGGCCTGCTTCTGTTGTTAAAGAACTTATTGAAAATTCTTTGGATGCTAATGCAACAAAAATAGTAATTGAAACAAAAGAAGGCGGAAAATCCTATATTAAAGTTAGTGATAATGGAATTGGTATGTCAGTTAGAGATGCAGATTTATCATGGCAAAGACATGCAACAAGCAAAATTAAAACTAAAGATGATTTATTTTCAATAAAGACCTACGGTTTTAGAGGTGAAGCTTTGGCTAGTATTGCAGCTGTTTCAGAATTAACAATAATAACAAAAGAAAAAGAGAGTAATTTTGGAGTTAAAATTTTTGTAAAAGGCGGTAAAAAAATAAGTCAAGAAGAAATTGGAGCAGAGATAGGAACAATAGTAGAGGTGAAAAATCTATTTTTTAATGTGCCAGCTAGAAGAAAATACTTAAAATCTGTTGAAACAGAGTTAGGACAAATAATAGACATAGTTACAAGATATGCATTGATTAATGATAATGTACATTTTATTTTATACCATAATAATAAAGAAATTTTAAATTCTCCTGTAAGCAAAGATATGCTTAATAAGATTGGTTTTGTATATGGTTTAAATGTTGTTAAGGAGATGATAAAGGTTGATTTTAATTATGAAATTAATAAAGATAATTTTATAAAAATTAATGGCTATATTTCTTTGCCTTCTTTGACAAGATCAACTAAAGATGAGCAATCTATTTTTGTAAATAAAAGATATATAAAAAGAAATAAAATAATTAGTGATGCAATAGAAGATGCATATAAAACTTATGTGATGGTTAATAGATATCCCATAGTTGTTATTAATATAGAACTACCTTTTGAAAAAACAGATGTTAATGTACATCCACAAAAAGCAGAGATTAGAATAGAAGATGAAGCATTGTTATATAGTGTTGTTTATGATGCTATAAAACAAACATTGGAACAAAATAAAAAAATACAAGAAGCAAAACCAAAATTTAAATCCTTAGAAAAGCATTTTAAAGATTTTGTCAATAAAGACTTATTTGATAAACATAATGTTCAAATAAAGGAAACTAAAATTCCCTTAGAAAAAGAGGTTAAATCAGTTTTAATTGAAGAGAATAATACAAAATTAATTAACGAAGATAATAAAATTAAAAATTCATATTCTAAAACACAAGAAACACAAGAATTACTTATAAAAGAGAGTAATGAAACAATTGTAAAGCATTTGCCAGAAATGAAAATTTTAGGTGTGATAAATAAAACATTTATTATTGCCGAGATAAAAGAAGGATTGTTAATAATTGATCAACATGCTGCAGCAGAAAGAATTTTATATGAAACTTTTACTAATGAGTTAAAATTAAAATCTGTAAAAATTCAAGAATTACTTAATCCAGAAATTATTCAATTATCGGCCAAGAATTTTAATAATGCTATTTCAAATAAAGATTTTTTTGAAAAATTAGGTTTTAAAATAGAAGAATTTAGCAATAATTCAATCCTATTAAGATCTATACCTGTTATTTTAGGTAGACAATTAAGTAGAGAAATTTTTATTGATTTTTTAACAGAACTTTCAAATGTTAAGGATTTTAAAAATGAGTTGCCAAGTTTTGAAAAATTTTTTCATAATAAGATTGCTAAGATGGCATGTAGAAAAGCAATTAAAGCAGGTGATGAAATAACATTACCACAAATAAAAAATTATATTCAACAATTAGGTGAAAGGTATTTACCTTACACCTGTCCTCATGGTAGGCCTATTTTTATTAAATTTAATATTTATGATTTGGAAAAGTTATTTAAGAGAATAGTTTAAGAGAAATCTAAATTATCAAATCTTATTTTTTTAGATGAAATAGCCTTTTTTCTGTTGATTTAATGTATTGAAAAAATCATCTGCTTCATGATTGTTTCTATGGTAAGTTGCAAAGGTTGCTCTAGCGTTTCTTGGATCTTCTAATTTAGAAAGAACAGCAATATAGATTTTCCCTTCTGTGTTTATTAATGTTATTGGTGGATTTGTTTGTTGTGAGGATATGAAAACTCTTAAGTCTTCTGAAGCAATAGCAATTGCTAATAAATTGCCAATATCATGGATCTTTTCCCTATTTGAAGCAGATATTTGTACAATTGCTTCATTATTTGATAAATATGCTATTCTTAATGGCCCTGTAGGATAGCCACATGAAATAGTTAATCCTGAAAATCCTGTATTTTCTAAGTTTTTTTTATAATCACCATTAGAATAGCCTTTGTTTCCATTATAGCATAAACAATTTAATCCATTAGCACTTGAAAAATAAGGTATTTGTAAATCTGCTATATTTGAAAAATCTAATATATTAGTTATATAAAAGGGTATTAATTTTTTTCCATCATAATATGAACCAATTGCCTCTCCTGTAAATAGGTTTAATCCTATTGAAAAGATTATTTGATTATCATAAATGATAGTTATTCCTGTGCTAGGGCTGTTTGTTATTATTTTGTATTCTGGTTTTTCATTTAATAATGATTTAATTGAATTTTCTAATGTTTTTTTTCCTTGATGTAATGCTTCTTCCATTCTTTTTGAACCATCTATTGAATCAACAAAAATTAGTATTTTTGGCTCATTATTTTGCATTAAGTTTAACCAAGATTCATTAACATTATACAACATTCCTGATTCATAATTAAGGGTTAAAATTCCAGTTTCCTCACCTAAAAATAAAGGTTGTCCAAATTTTTTTAAAATCTGAATAAGTCCCTCTCTTTCTGAAAATGAAAAATTAGATAAAAAAGATGATGCAATTCTTGATGATTCTGAGCCTAATGCTAAATATAATTCTGGGAACAAATCTATAGGAGTTGGTTCATCATTTTGGAAATTAGGTTTTTGCGATAATAAGTTTTCTAAGGTTTTATCTTCTATTTTTGAATTAAAAGAAGAAGTATTTGTTGTAAGAATTAGTCTATAATAATTAGAAATAAAATTTAATATTTCTTTTATTAAATTTGGAAAATTTATCTCTTCTTTTTTATTTGCTAAAAACATTTTTTCTATCAAAGATCAGTTATATTTAATTTTTGTGTTTCTTTTTTTAAAATGCTTTTTTTAAAATGAAGTAGTTTTTTATATAACTTCATTTCTTAAACATGAATAACTAAAATGAGATTTGATAAAATAATGATTTATCATAATGGAGAATTTTTGAATGTTGGTTTTTCTTCACTTATAAAGCCTATAATTTTAGTAGGTTCTGGTAGACCTTATTCAGATAATTTTCCTATTGGCGAGAATGTTGCTAATTTATTAAAAAAACATAATATACCTTTTGTTAGAACATATGATCCTTGGCCAAAAGATTTATGGGTATATCATAATGGGGTTTATATAGTAAACCAAGTTAAAGTAGATGACTCTGGTAAAAGAAGATATCAAATCTCTGAAGGTGGTAA
>JAVZBY010000008.1:31228-43710 GCA_038874655.1 Candidatus Woesearchaeota archaeon
ATCAACAATCTATTGATGATTTTATAAATGAAATTAAGGTAGCAACAGGAGTAAGTAAAGTTTTTTTATTGCCTTATTTAGGACATAAGCATATAGATTTAATTGTAGGTTTTATTCCATGGCTTAATTTATTTGTTTTTGATGAAACTTATTTTAGGGTTAATAAATTTATTTTAGAACCAATTTTAACAGAATTAAATTCTAATTTTATTTTAACAAATGAAAAATATGCTAGTAATTTTTTTGTTTTTGATTATTCACTAGAGGAAATTCCTGAAAATCTTAGAGAAAGATTTGTTATTACTTATAATTCACCAAGATTATCTAAAAAATTAGAAAAACTAGGAGTTAATGTTTTACAACCAGAAAATACTTCTCTTGAAGATTTATCTATGTTTGGCGGTGTTTCTTGTACTATGAATATAGTTCATGATGTTAGTTTAATTTCCCAACTTTTAATTGGCTCTCAAGATTATATGAAAAGAGTTTATATTAATAATCCTCATTTAAATTCTTAAAACTATATTTTTAATTAGTTTGCATATTTTTTTATTATTTTATCAAAATTTTATAAAACAATAACCTTTTAATATGTATTAATTTTTTTTGTTTTTATGCTCACTCAAGAAATTTTAGAATCTATTAGATTTTTTGCATTAGAGAATGCATTAAAGTTTAAAGGAAAAGCAAATAATAATGCTGTTTTTGGAAAGGTTTTAGGAAATTTTCCTGAATTAAAAAAAGACATGAATTTTTTAAAGAAAGAGGTAGATGAAATAGTTAGTAATGTAAATTCCCTTTCTTTTGAAGATATTGTAAAAGAATATGAGTCTGTTAAAAGAAAAACACAAAAAGATTTAAAAAATGAAAAAAGTGAAGTTGTAGAAGAGAAATTAAAAAAAGAAGAGCAAAAAAAGAAAAAAGATCTACCTGATTTGCCTAATGCAGTATATGGAAAAGTTATTACAAGAATTCCGCCAGAGCCATCAAAATATAATCATATTGGACATGCTCTTTCTTTTTTAATTAATTATTTATATGCTAAGAAATATAATGGCAAATGTTTCATTAGATTTGAGGATACTAATCCAGAAAAAGCAACTCAAGAGTTTGTTGATGCAATGATTGAAGATGTTGTTGGTTATTTAGAGATAAAACCTGATAAAATTATGTTTGTTAGCGATGATATGCCTTTGTTCTATGATTTTGCTGAAAAATTAATTAAAATGCAAAAAGCATATGTTTGTTGTTGTGAAAGAGAAAAGATGCAAGAATTTAGAGAAAAAGGTATTTCTTGTGAGTGTTCTAAAAATAATGTTGATAAAAATTTGAATGAATGGCACAAAATGTTGAAAGGTTTTTATAATGAAGGTGAAGCTGTTTTAAGATTAGTTGGAGATATGAAATCTTTAAATCATGTAATGAGAGATCCTGTTATATTTAGAATAAATAAGACAGAACATTACAGACAAAAAAATAAGTATTGTGTTTGGCCTATGTATGATTTTGAAAATGCAGTTGAGGATTCAATAACAGGAGTAACCCATATTTTAAGAAGTAATGAGTTTGGTGAGATGAGAATTGAGCTTCAAAATTATATTAAAGAACTTTTAGGTTTGCCAAAACAAACAATAATTCAATATGGAAGGTTTAATATTTCAGGAGCAACTACAAAAGGCAGAGAGATTAGAGAAAAAATTAATTCTGGAGAGGTTTTTGGTTGGGATGATCCTTCATTAGTAACCTTAAAAGCTATGAAAAGAAGGGGTTATGTTAAAGAAACTTTTTATGAGTTGGTTTATGAAGTGGGATTATCAGCTAATACAAGCAAAAATATTGACTGGAGTTTAATAGAATCCATTAATAGAGCAATTTTAGATAAAAAAGTAAATAGATATTTTTTTGTTGAAAATCCAATAAAAATTGGAATTAAAAATAGTCCAATTTTAAAAGTTCAATTAAAAAAACATCCAGAGTTAATGGAAAAAGGATTTAGAATTTTTGAAACAAAAGGTGTTTTTTATGTTTCTAAAACTGATTATGATAAATTTAATAATGGTGATTTAATTAGGTTAATGGATTGTTTAAATTTTAAAGTTATTAATAAAGAGAAAAATGAGTTTTTGTTTGATTCATTGGATTATGAAACTTATAAAAAAACAGGCAAATTAATTATACACTGGCTTCCAGCAGATGAAATAAATGAAAAAGAATTAGTTTATACAGAAGTGTTAATGCCTAATCATGAATTAAAAAAAGGTTATGCTGAAAATGAAATAAAAAATTTAGCTAAAGAGGAGATTGTACAATTTCAAAGGTTTGGGTTTTGTAAATTAGATGAAGTTAAGGAAGATAAATTTATATTTTGGTTTACTACAAAGTAAATTAGATTTTTAAATAATTTTTTTTAAATTTTTTAATTAAAAAAGTTTTTAAAATTTTTTATGAGGTGATTTTAAAATGTTAATAACAAAATCACAGATAAAGCAGATTGTTGGAGATGTTAGCATAGCAGAAGAATTTTATCCAGCTTTAAACCAAGAGGTTGAGAATTTAATTAAAAGAGCTTTAGAAAGAGCAAAAGCAAATGGTAGAAGAACATTGATGGCTAGAGATTTGTAATTTTTTATTTTATAGTTCAAACTTTTCTAACTCTTGTTTGGATTGTTCAAGATCAATCTTTTTTATTGTTTTTAATAAACTTTCAATTTTTTTTAATTTTGTTTTTAAAGAATTTGCTTTTTTTTTGTCTTTTTTTTGAATTTTTTTGATTTTTTCTTTTAGTTTTTTTATTTTTATTTCATATGGAAGGTATTTATTTTTAGAATAAAACATTTTTATTTTTAGTTCAATTTCTTCCTTTCTTTCAGGGCTTATTTGTTTTAATCTTTCCTCAACCTTTTTTTCTATGTTTTCTTGTTTTTCCTTTATTTTATATGTTTGTATTTCTTTCGGTATTTTTTTTATTTCTTCAATTGGTTCTTTTTTTTCTAATTTTGAAGCAGCATTAGCTAAATATTTTAGAAATAATTTTACTTTTTCTTTCGAGTATTTTCTCTCTTCTAGCATTTTAATTAAAATAGATTTTTTAAATATTCATTTATATCTTAAATGAAAAACCTTTCTTTTTTTCTTCAACAGGCATTTGATAACTAGGCAATGGTTTTGGTTGCGGCATTTGTTGTAGTGGTTGCTGTATGTTTGGTTGCATAGGCACAGGTCTTTGAATGTTTTGAGTGAATTGTTTTTGTCTTAATTCTTCAATCATGTCAGCTATTGCAATTATGCCTTTTGCTATTTTTTCGTTTTGTGTTTCTAATTTTTCTATTCTTTCTATTATTTTATCTATTTTGTCAGAAATTAATACAGCATCATGACTATCATGTTTCATTTCTTCAGATGCTTCCCTGAATATTCTTATTAAAGAATTCATTGA
This sequence comes from Candidatus Woesearchaeota archaeon, assembly GCA_038874655.1. GTDB lineage: Archaea > Nanobdellota > Nanobdellia > Woesearchaeales > GW2011-AR15 > JAAXVZ01. The sequence goes on from JAVZBY010000008.1 coordinate 34,665, forward strand.
TTTAGATAATGCTAACATAACTTCTTTAGTATCATCATTTTCATTTGCTCTGTAAATTTCGCTTTTATCTAAAGAAGGTTTATTTTTTAAAATCTCAATTTCTTTTTTTAGCTTTTCCATATTATCTTTTGGTAGGAGAGTATCATCCATAGTATCACCTTGTTTGATTTTTTTATATTTTTGAATTTTTATTTCTAGATTTTAATTTAGTTTTACTACTAGATTTTAATTCCTATTTCTTGAATAATCTATTGTTAATGTTGCTATTAATGTCAATAAACTTTATAAATATTGCGATTTGTGTTTGCATTTTGTTGTTTTTTTGCGCTTTGTAATTTTTGTTTTTTTGAAATTTTTTTAGAATTTTTTAGAAATAATTATAAAGCAGTGTTTTTTTATTTTTTTTATGGAAACTATTGTTTTGAGTTTAGGTGGTTCTATTATTGTTCCTGATAAACCAGATTATTTCTTTTTAAGAGAGTTTAAGAATTTTATTTTAACAAATTTAAATAGATATTCTTTTATTATTGTTTGTGGCGGAGGGAAAACAAATTTTTATTATAATGAAGCAGCAAAAAGAATTTCAGATGTTTCAAAAAATGATTTAGACTTAATAGGAATTATGGCTACTAAGTTGAATGCAGAATTAGTAAGAAGTATTTTTGGTGGTTATGCATATCCAAAGATAATTACTAGTCCTAATTCAATTGTTTTCAAGAATTTTTATAAAGATAATTTTAAAAAAAACAATAAGACAAAGGTTTTTGTAGCATCTGGCTGGAAACCAGGAAATTCTAGTGATTATGTTTCTGTTTTAATTGCGAAAAATTTGAGATGCAAGAGAATTTTTAATTTAACAAATGTTGATTATGTTTATGATAAAGATCCAAGAATGAATAAGGATGCTAAAAAAATAGTTTCTATTAGTTGGAATGATTTTAGAAAGATGTTTTCTTCAGAATGGCAACCAAGAATGAATAGTCCTTTTGATCCAATAGCAAGCAAAGAAGCACAAAAACATAAATTAAAGGTTTTTATATTAAAAGGAACAGATTTAAAAAATTTACAAAATGCTTTTGAAAATAAAGATTTTGTAGGAACAACAATATATTAAGTATTTTTTAAATGTATTATTGGTAATTTTTTTTGTATCTTTTAAATTTAGTTTTTTAATTATTTCATTTCTTTGAATTTATAGAATAGAAAAGTTAATAAAGTAGTGTTTTTTAATTATGAATGGTGGGATTATGAAAAAGTTTTATTTTATTATTTTGATGGCTATTCTTTTTGTTAATCCTGTTTTTGCTTTAACAGCAAATGTTAAGATTATAAAAAATAGTATTTTTATGGATGAATCTGCATTGTTTTTAATTAATTTGCAAAATCCCACTGATAAAGAGATTTTAGTTCAAGTTTATTCTAATGATATTGCATTTTCTAGTGAAACAGAGCCAAGTATAATAAAATTAATGCCACTATCAGAGATGAATGTTAGTTTAAGATTATCACCAAATAGTTGGGCTTCTTATGGTGCAAAAGGTGTTAGTGTAATGATTAGTTCCTCTGAAAAGGATAATATTGAACTGTCTATTCCTATATATGTAAAAACTTTTGATATGATTGAGAGAAAATACAGTCCTTCTGTAGAATTGAAAGTTGATTTTACAAATAGAGTTGATCCTAGACAAGAATATCCATTAACTATTTATTTGAGAAATAGAAATAAATTAAATATTGAAAGTATGAAGGTTTATATAAGAAGCAAAAATTTTAATTATGATTTAGAAGATATAAAGTTAGAACCATATCCTAATGGCGAGTTTAAACAGACAATAAGGTATAGTGTTGATAAATATACTAAACCACAAGAGGATATGCTTGAGATTTTTTTGGTTTATGAGAATAAAACATTTAACAGAGAAAAATATAGCTTTAGGATTGTAGATTATTCTGATGTTGTTTTGAAAGAAGAAAAAAATACAGAGCTTTTTAAAAATACTATTGATGTATATATGAAAAATGAAGGCAATGTGAAATCTGTTTTTAATTATACTTTCGGAACTAATTTTTTAAGAAAATTTTTTGTTTCATCAAGTTTGCCTTTTGATAAAGTTAATTTAAAAAAGGATGGTTTTTTTGAGTGGAGCTTTGTTTTAGAGCCATTGGAAGAAAAACATCTTAGAATTGTTGAGAACTTTAGACCAATTATTTATTTTGTTTTGTTAGTATTGTTTTCAGTTTTAATTTATTTTATTTATAGAAGCCCTGTTGTTGTAAAAAAAGAGGCTATTATTACAGGAAAAAATAGTGAAGGTATTTCAAATATGAAGGTTTTAATACATATAAGAAATAGAAGCCAAGATCTTATTGAAAAGATTGAAATTAAAGATTTAGTGCCTACTATTGCAGAATTTATTGAAGAAGAAAGACATGGAACTTTAATGCCTAGTAAAGTTATTAGGAATGATAAAAAAGGAACTGTGTTGAAATGGGAATTAGATGCATTAGAGCCATTTGAAGAAAGATTGATTACTTATAGATTAAAGTCAAAAATTGTGGTTGTTGGGGGTTTGACTTTACCAAATGCAAAAATAAAGTTTGAAGTAAAAGGCAAGCAAAGATCTATAAAGTCAAATAAATGTGAGGTTAGTTTGAGTATATAGTTTAAAATTTTATCTTTTACTACAATTGTATCTTGATTGAAAAAATGGAAGACAAAATTAAAGGTTATGCTATTTTCTTTATTGTATTTTTAGCTTTTTATTTATTTTATTTGATGATAAAAAGTTTTTTTGCATCAATATTTTTTGCTATTTTATTTAGTTATATTTTTTTTCCATTGAATAAGTTTTTTTCAAACATTTTTTTTAAGTTTAATAGAAATATTGCGCCTTTTATTGTTATGATTTTAGTTATTTTGATAGTTTTTATTCCTTTTTCATATTTAGTTTTTTTGGTTATTAATGAAATTCCTAAAACATATAATTTTTTATTATCTATTTTGCAAAGTAATTTGTTTAATGATATAAGTAGATTTTTTTTAGAAACCTTTAATTTTGATTTAAAACAGGTTGTTTTTAATTCTTTTAATTCTTTGTTTAGTTATTTAAAAGAATTTTTGTTTTCATTGCCTAATAAGTTTATGAATATTTTTTTAACCTTTTTTTTATTGTTCTTTTTTTTAAGAGATGGTGAGTTTTTTATCACCAAAGCAAGAGAATTTAGTCCTTTTTCAGAAAAAGAAACTTTGATTTTGTTCAGAGAGGTTAAAAATATTACTGATGCAATTATTTATGGACAGGTTTTAACTGCTTTTTTACAAGCTGTTGTTGCTTTTTTAGGATTTTATTTTTTAGGGTTTGGTTCATCTTTGTTATTGGCTTTTTTAACTTTTTTTGTTTCTATAATTCCAATGATAGGGCCTTCTTTTGTTTATCTTCCAGTTGGAATTTTTAGTATTTTATTAGGTCTAAGTAATCAAAATCCAAATGAGATTAATAAGGGGTTGTTTTTGATTATTTATGGTTTTTTAATTATTAGTAGCGTTGATAATGTTATAAAACCCTTAGTAATTAGTGATAAGACAACAAGTCATCCTGTTTTGGTTATGTTAGGAATTATAGGTGGATTGTATGCTTTTGGTTTTATAGGTGTTTTTATAGGGCCAATTATTATGGTGGTTGTTGAAACTTTGTTTAAGATTTATAGGTTGAGAAATGAGCTTAATGATAAATTAAAACCAAATAAAAAAAGAATTGGTGTAGATGTCTAGATCTAGTTATAATAGGAAATATTAAAAATATTTAAAAAGGATTTATTTTTCTATTTTATTTAAAGCCGGCGTCGCATAATCCGGTATTGCGCTAGCCTTGAGAGCTGGTCCCGTAAGGGATTCCCGGAAACTTTTACATTTTATGTAAGGTTGGGAAATTCAAATCCGGGCGCCGGCGCTATTTTTCTATTTTTTTAATTTTTTTAGTGATTTTTTTTAGAAATAGAAATGGGACCGCCCGGACTTTCGTTTTTTTGATTTCGAACCGGGGTTACTACCACCCCAAGGTAATGTGATAGCCAAGCTACACTACGGCCCCATTTTTTAGAGTTTTATAAAAATTTGAAATAGAATAAATATTTAATCTTTATGATGTGTTTCAATGTAGATTATTATTGATATTAAACCTATAATAAAGATTGTTCCTTCTAAAAAGGTTAGTTTTTTTGGTTCTTTTTCTGTTGGTAGGTTTTTTATTCTTTTAGCAATAGGCAATAATTTTATTTGTTTTAAACATTCTTCAGATATTTTTTTGTTTGCTTTAAGGTTAAGTTCAAAATCTTTTTCAATGTTTGTTAAGTGCCATGCTATTATGGGGTCTTCTTTAATAACTTCATATTCTTTTAATTCAATGTCTAATTCTTTTACATAATTTGCTAGGCATTTTGGTATTTCTAAATAAACTGTTAAGTTATCAACTTTTTCTTTTGGTTTTATTGTGTTTATTATTTTTGTTTGATTTTCTTCTATGTTGTAGTTTATAGAGCTTTCAATTATCTTTTTTGTGTTTTCTGCATTTATTAAATCGTTTTTGTTTAATGCTATATCAGTAATAAGTTCGTTTTTTATTGTTATGTTTGTGCAATTATTTTTTTTTATTATGATTTTTTTTTCTTGGAATATGTTATCACAAATGATTTTTAAGAAATGTTCTCCTGTTGATAGTGTGATTAGTTTTTCAGAGTAAGGATAATTTGTGTTGTCCAATGAAATAAGGCAGTTTTCAGGATAATTATAATCAATTTTTATTTTAATTGATTTTGTATTTGAACATGTTTCTAGGTAGTTTTCTGGTTCAAGAATGTTAAAATTACTAGGACATAATGCATTACATTGTTGCCATTTGAAGTTTTTACATTCTTGGTAACCATTTACAGAAGGACATTCTGGTTTTATGCAAGATCTTTTTTGATTTTCATCTCTACAGCATTCTGCTAATTCATCTATTTGATTATTACAATTGTTATCTAGACCATCACATATTTCTTCTTGAGGATATATAGAGTTTTCACATTGACCCCATTGTCCATTAATGCATGTTTGTATTCCATATTTACAGATTCCTATGTCATTAAATCCACAAATTTTAGTTGAGCCAGTTTGACATGGACAGTTTTCATCAATATTGCCATCGCAATTATTATCTAATCCATCACATATTTCTTCAGTTGGTTTTAGATTTTTATCTGATTCAATATAGTTTCCATTTACACAAATTAAAGTGTTGTTAGAACATATTCCTTTTTCGTTTTTTGAAATGATTAAATTTTCATCAATTAAACCATCGCAATCATTATCTATGTTATCGCATTTTGTTTCATTTTGCTCATAATCTGGGCATACTAAATTTCCATTTATACATTGAGCATTTTGATTGCACGCACTTTTTATGTTGTTGGATAAAGAGATTATTGAGTTAATTTGCAGTATTTCTGAACATTTTTTTGTTTCTTTTATGTTGTTATCAATGAAACCATCGCAATCATTATCTTTGCCATCACAAATTTCGTCTTTTGGAATAGGACAGCCTTGCCAAATTCCATTTACACATGTTGCTTTTCCAATTGAACATTCTCCTAATAAAAATAATTCATTGCAATTTTTTGTTTGATCATTAATGCAATTGCAGTTTTCATCTATTAAGTTATTGCAGTTGTTATCTTTTCCATCACATATTTCAGTTTCAATTTTACATTCGCAGCCATTATTTATATTTAAGTCTAAATCAGCATAACCTTCTATACATTTATTCTGGCAAACTAATCTGTTATTTTCAATAAAAGATAAACAATCTTCATCATTGCAATCTGTTTTTGAATCGCAATCATCATCTTTGTTGTTGTTGCATATTTCATTTTTTGGCAAAGGACAACCTATCCATTGGTTGTTTTGACATGTTGCATTTCCAATTGAACATTCTCCAAAAAACAAATCAGAACATTTTTTTTTAAATCCAGAAACACAATTACAACCCTCATCAATCTGAGAATTGCAATTATTATCAATTCCATCACATGATTCTATTGCTGTTGGATAAACATATGGATTATTGTCGTTGCAATCTCCTTCAATATCAAACCATTTATCATTGTCATTATCATTTCCAATATTAAAAGTAGTGCTTACTGTTGTAGTTATTCCTTTATTATCGCAAATAGATGTTTGCCCTGTTGATGTTTCTGTTAATTCTGCAATAAATCTTCCAGGTTTTGCAGAATCCCATTGAACAGTAAAGGGTATAGGTGTATTATATTGATAGTTTTTGGGCAAAGTTCCAGTTTTTGTTGCAATAACTTGATTATTAGATTGATTAATTATTCTTAAAGTATAACTAGTATCGAAAAATGTTTCACTAACTAAATTTCCTTTTGTATCACAATTAGTTCCAGTAGTGCTCCAATCTTGATAAGAATTTAACTTTTTTCCTGAAAACACTACAGGCTGATTTAAAACAAAATTAGTTGTATCTAATTTAAAATTTTCAACATTTGCAATACAGCCGTCAAATGACTCTGCTATATACACATTAAAAGTTTTAGAAACAGGAATCATTGTGCTTTGATCACATTTAGGATCTGGAACACTAGAGGTCATTGTTATTATATAATTACCTGGTTCTGTGTTCTTTGTTGTTTGCCATGTGAATCTAAAAGGATATGATGTTCCAGAATAAATGCCAAACTCTTTTTGCTGTGGAAAACCTAAAACTGATGCACTTGAACCTTGTTTCTTTATATCAACAACCATTCTAGTAGTAACATTACGCCAAGGTTTTAATTCTTCTGGAAAATAAATATTTGCAGGATTTGGTGTAAAAGCACTTGCAGTCTCAGCATCTAAATTTGTGTCTGTTAAAATGGTTAATGGTAATCCTTGCTCTGCGCAACTACTTATGCTCGGTGTAAAATCGGATTTGCAGTTGTCTTGCTTATCAAAAATTACTTTTTCTGATGGATATGTGTAAGTTGAATAATAACATGAATAAGTATAAGGTCTTCTAAAACGAAATCTATAATTATTAACAGCATAATAACTAATATATCCATAACTAGTTTCCATACAATCTGGATAGATTAAAGTTAAAGAATTGGAGGATGTTGTTATAGGATTGGGAACAAACAAATTAGAAATAGGATTTAATTTTACACTTGTACATTCTTGATTTGAACAACTATACCATATAGCCCAAACACTATTTATTTGCTTGTTATCTTCTGTCTCAAAAGTTAAAGGATAAATTAGTTTTGAATGAACAAAAACTAAATTCAATATTAAAATAACAATAAATAAGATTAGTTTTAATTTTTTAAAAAACATAATGTTCTATAAACAATTTAATTATATAAAATTTACTTTTTAAATCAATTAAAAAGTTCATTAACTTCCTGGTTCAGTTGTAGGTTGAGGTGGTGGTGGAGGTGGCAGTGTAGGTTCAGTTGTAGGCTGTCCTGGCTGCCCTGGATTCTGTCCTGGATTTCCATCATTACCACTATCAGAATTACCACTAGAGCCAGGTGTTGGAGTTGATTTAGGTGCTTGGAAAGAAAAAATTAACCTTATGACATCACCATTAGGACCAACAATTTTTAATTTTGCATCACTTTGAGAATTAGTTAAATTCCAAGGGTTCCATTTTTGTGATGCAGGCAATTCATAATTACCTGTTTTTTGGTTATAAACTAACTCATAAGAGCCATTATCTCCTTGTAATATATATTTTCCATTGCTTAAAAAAGGCAAATTTAAAACTAAAGTATGATAACCTGGAAACCATTTAAAAGTAGTTTGCTCATTTGTATCAATAACACCATCATCTATTACATAAAGTGATTGTGCCTTTTCGTCTAAAGAAACCATGATTTCTAATTGTGATAGTTGTGTTGCTGTTATTGTTGCGGTAGGTGGATTTTGAGTTGGTGTATAACTTGGCAAAGTTCTAGGTGTGTAAGTTTGAGGTTGGAAAGGAGTTGCTGTTCCTGTTGGTTCATATGTTTGTGTTATAGGAGGTTGTCTATTTGTCAGCTCAACATGACCTTGTGCATTATTTCTTGGCGTGCATGCTGATAAAACCATAGTTGTAGCAACAACTGCACTTGCAAGTGAATAATACAAACCTTTTGCCATTTTATTTACTACTTAGTAGTTTTTATTTATAAATATTTCGATTTTTTGTATGAAAAAAGAAAGATTTATATATAATTTATATATAATTTTTATATATGAAAGAAATGATATCTCTAACATTAGAAGAAAATTTTTTAAAAGAAATAGATGAGATAGTAAAGACTTATAATTTTAGTAGTAGAACAGAATTGATTAGAGCAGCATTAAGAGAAAAAATAGAGGAGTTAAAATTAAAAAATTCTATTATAGCTATATCTAAGTTAAAGGGTATTTCGAAAAAAAAAACGACAGAAGAAGATTTAGAAAAAATTAGAGAACTTATTTTTAAATAATTTCTTCTGGTTTATATGATTTAACTATGTCTTTTAATTCTTTAAAATGTTTATCTCTTGTAATTAAAATTAAGTTATTATCTCTTGCAACTATAGCATGTAGAGCATCGCCTTTTGGAATATTTCTTTGTTCAGCAATAATTTTAGCTTCATCTTTTTGTTTATCATTAACATAAACAATTTCTAAAAATTCTTTAAATGGAAATAGCATACCTCTTATTTCTTCTAAGCCATAATTAACCTGCAATTCTTTTTGTATAAAATCAGTTATAACTATTTTATTTTTTTCTAATATAATTTTTTTAAATAATTCAAATGCATAATCTCCTAAAGGTTCATTTTTATAACCTTTTCTATTTTCATATAAATCTATCCAAATAGAGGTATCAATTAGATAATTCATTTTTAATTAATTTTATTCTAATTTTTATAAATCTTGATTGTATGAACAATCTCTAAGCATTTTATTTTTTTACTCTATTTACAAATAGAGGGAATATCAGGTGTTCTATCAACACCATCACAATTTTGATCAACA
>JAVZBY010000009.1:0-43155 GCA_038874655.1 Candidatus Woesearchaeota archaeon
ATTTATCTGGTGTTTTGCCTGATTTGGTTTTAAGAGGAATAAAAAAGGTTTGGACTTCCCCATCAATCAGAGAAGAAGAAAAAGGAAAAAGAATAGAGTATTATTTTGGCAATATACCATTAAGGTTATCAAGTTTTGTTGAATGGTATGTTGAAAGATCATTAAATGGAGAATTTACGGATTATAGATTCAGGATTATTGATGCCAATGTAAAAGGTATTAGAGAAAAAAGATTAAAAGAATATCCTGAAAATGAAGTTGTTGTATGCACAATAGAAGGGATTTTACATTCATTTGATTGTAAACTTTATGATCCAAAGATTTCATTTTTATTTGATTTAGATAAAGAAAGTATGGATGAAATTATTGCTGGTAGATTTGTTTTAGTTCCTGGTTTATATATAGGTTTAGAACAAAATAACTTATATATAAAACAGCCGAAACCTTTAAAAATAGAAATATGCAAAAATTGTGCAAATGATTACCTAAAAAAATTTGGATATGAATTAATAAAATAAAAAATTTTTAAAATAATCAATTTCTAAGAAATTATATGTCTATTAATCATGAATTTATAAAAGAGATTTGTAATTATAATATAGTCCTAGTTGCAGTCACAAAAAATAGAACAATTGAAGAAATAAAAAATCTTGTTTCATTAGGAATTAAAAATATTGCAGAAAACAAAATTCAAGAAGCAGAAAAAAAATATTTTTTATTAAAAGATTTTTTAAAAAGTAATAATGTAAAATTTCATTTTATAGGACATTTGCAAAAAAATAAAGTAAAAAAAGCTGTTTTAATGTTTGATGTTATTCAAAGTGTTGATTCTTATGAATTGGCTTTTGAATTAAATAAGAGAGCATTTGAGATCAAGAAGATTCAAGAAATTTTTATTCAAGTTAATATTGGAAAAGAAAAACAAAAATTTGGTGTTGAAAAAGAAAAATTATTTGATTTAATTGAAAAAATTAAAGATTTGAAAAATTTGAAATTAAATGGCTTGATGTGTATTGCTCCTTTCTTTGATGATGCTGAAAAAACAAGACCTTATTTTAGAGAAATGAAATTTTTATATGATAAAATTAATAATAAACTATCTAATGAAAAGAAAAAAATTGATTTTTTATCAATGGGAATGACAAATGATTATAAAATTGCAATAGAAGAAGGAAGTAATATGGTTAGAATTGGAAGAGGTCTTTTTTTAGATTAGTGTGATTGAGCAAAGCGAAACACACCTGTTTCCCTCAAGGATTTTTTAAAGCCTTGTGAAAAATGATTATAAAATTGCAATAGAAGAAGGAAGTAATATGGTTAGAATTGGAAGAGGTTTGTTTAAGTAAAGAATATATAAACATAATATATTTACTATTTTATATATTACTAGTAAATAAAAAAAATATGTAAATAAAACAAGTAAATAAAAACAAATTTTTTAAATATAAAAATATCTATATACAAAAAATGACAAAAATAATTGATCCATGGGGTTCAAATTTAATAGAAGATTATGCTAAATTAATAACTGATTTTCATTTAGATTTTTTTGATTCTAAGTTGTTTCCGGAACCAAATAGGTTAATGCGTCGTGGAGTAGTTTTTTCTGGAATTGGACTAAAAGAGATTAGTGATTGCATTAAAAATAAAAAACCTTTTTATGTTTTAAGTGGCATAATGCCTTCTGGAAAAAAGATACATTTCGGCAATAAAATGGTTGTTGAGATGATGTCTTATTTCCAAAAATTAGGAGCAGAAACTTATATTTTAGTTGCTGACTTGGAAGCTGAAGCAACAAGAGAAATATCATTAGAAGAAGCAAAAAAAAGAGCTTTAGAATTTCATATTCCTGCATATATTGCATTAGGTTTAGACCCTAAAAAAACTATTTTTTATTTTCAATCAGAGAATAAAGAAGTTATGAAAGCAGCATATAAATTTTCAAAAAAAGTTACCCAAGCGCAATTTGAGGCTTTATATGGAAATGCTGATCCAGAAAGAATTTTCTCGGCATTAACACAAGTTGGAGATATTTTATATCCTCAATTCAAAAAAAGAATCCCTGGTATAATTCCTGTTGGAGTAGATCAATTACCACATATTTTATTGGCAAGAGATATTGTTAATAGAATGAAATCTGAAAAATTTTTTTTGCCAAGTGCAACTTTTCATAAATATACGCCATCATTAGATGGCTATTTTAAAATGTCAAAATCAAAACCAGAAAGCATGATAGAATTACCCGAAGATCCTAAAGAAGCATGTAAAAAAATAAAAAAAGCAATTACTGGTGGTAGAGACACTATTGAAGAACATAGAAAATTAGGTGCAATAATTGAAAAAGATATGGTTTTTGAATTATTAAAACAACATTTAATTGAGGATGACAAAGAATTAGAAAAAATTTATGAAGATTATAAATCTGGAAGAATGTTGTCTGGTGAATTAAAAGAGATTGCTTGTAAAAAGATTACTGATTTTATGACAAAATTAGAAAAAGATATTGAAATAGCAAGAAAAAATATTGATAAATTAAAGTTTATAAGATAAAACAATAGATATGTTAGTATTTTTTTATCAAGTTTATATTTTATTTTTGCTCTCTAATCATATTTAGGGATTCTAATTTTTTAACCATTTCTATTGAATAAATTTTAAAAAATGTAGCTAATGGTGTTGTTATAATAGCAAATATAAAAAAAAGAAATAAAAGTAAGAACAATATTAATAATATAAGAATCGTATCTGAAATCCTTATATGAAACCTTAAAAGTATTTGATATGCGAAATATCCTATGATTGCTAGTAATATAGAAAATAAAAGAATTGAAATAAAAATAAAAATATAGATAAAAGCAACTGCTATAGATAATCCTATTTTTATAAGCCAGTACATAAATATTTCTAATTTATTATTTTGAGCAATTTTTTTAAAATAATTAAATGCATCATTAATAGTATATTTTTTTAGATACATAATTGGCACAAGAAAATCATCCACTATAAATAAAATAATATTAACAAAAATAAAGAATATGATAAATAGCATCAAAATAGGTATTAATAAAGCCAAATTAAAATTAGATAAATTATTCGTGAAAAAGTAATAAATAACTGGGGATAATATTAAAAGAGTTATTAAAAGATTTATTAAACCAAAATAAAATCTAAATAGAAAAAGAGAATTTTTTTGTTTTTCTGTTTCTTTAATTGCATTTTTTATTTTAAGTTCTTTTTTTACAATACCATCTAAAAAAACAAAAGTAAACATTGAAGAAATGTATTGTAAAAATAATATAAAGATGTAAATAACAAGAAAAAAAATACCAACTAAATTACCATATTTTGATACAAAATTAAGTGCTTCTGTATTAATTTGTGAGATTGCTTGATTAAATGATAAATTATATGATGTTTTTGTTGTATTTGGAGAAGAGATATTACTAAAACTATTAAAATTCATGTAATTAGAATTTCCTGCTAATAAATTAGCAATCGTCATTTTAATCCAATATGCTTTTCTTATCGGGAAGAAAAGTTCTTTTGTTTTTGCAATACACTCATTTAAGATATCTGCTGCATATACCATATGTCAATTAAGAAAAAATAATTAAGTATAAAAAGTTTTTTAAATTTGATAACATTATTACATTTAGATTTTAATATATTAAATTAAAAAGTGGATAAAATGTTTGCAATATTTGTTGTTATTGTATTTATACTATCTATATTTATCATTTTAAAAGGTTCTGACTGGCTTACTGATTCTTTAATACCTGTTGCTAATCAATTAGGCACTAGTTATATTGCTGTAACTACTATATTAGCTTCATTTATGATGAGCACTCCTGAGATAGTTAGTTCTTTGTATTCATATTTTTTAGGTCATTCTAATTTAGGAATAGGTGTTTTAATAGGAAGTGCAATGATTAATGTTGGTTTAACATTAGGATTAAGTGCATTGATAAAACCTTTGAAAATTGAGAAAGATATTTTAATTAGAGATGGTATTTTTTTGGTAGTTGTTTGTTTTATTGTTATGGTTTTTGGTTCTGATTTAATGTTTGAAAGAAGAGAAGGAATTGTTTTAATGTTAATGTTCATTCCATATATGCTAAATGTATGGTGGTTTGAAAAATCTAGAAATATAAAAACAAGAGAAAAAAAAGTTGAATCATTAAAAACAAATTTAGATTTGTTTGGAGCACAAGATCCAATATTTAAAATTAAACCTGGATTAAAAACTTTTATTTTAGGTGCTTTATTTTTATTTACAGGAAGTTATTTTTTCTCTTGGGCACTTATAGAAACAGCTAAATTAGTTAAAGTTCCTGAAATAATTATTGGTGTTATTTTAGGCGCAATTGGAACAGGAACACCTAATATTGCTGCAGGAATTCAAGGAACTTTGAAAGGATATGATGATGCTGCACTAACAGAAACTTTTGGATCGAATATATTTACTTTATTATTTACTTTAGGTTTATTTATAACAATAAGCCCAACAAAAATTCCTCTTAATGTTTTTTATTATGATTTAAATTGGATGGTATTATTGCATGTTTTATTAGTAGCATTTATTTTTAAAGGGTTTAAATACAGAGAAGAATCATTAACTAGATACGAAGGTGCTATTTTAGTTGTATTTTATTTGACATTATTAATTGCAAATGTATTATTTTTTAACTAAAATATTTTAAAATTCTTTTTTAATAATAATTTAAGAATTTATTTATAAAAACCTAAAAGATTCAATTTTAAATATTTTCTTTATATTGTATAAATTCTATACCTGCTTCTTCAAATAACTTTTTTGAAATTTCATCCAATGCATATTTTTCACTATAAAATACTTTAGTTATACCTGCATTTATGATATGTTTTGCGCAATATCTACATGGACATAAACTTGTATATAAGGTTGCACCTTTGACAGAAATACCATTATAGGCTGCTTGTAATAATGCATTTTCCTCTGCATGCACGCAAACACATTCATCTAATCTTTCTCCTGAGTTAATTTTTCCTAATTTTCTATCCATACACCTTTGACAACCACCTTCATCACAATTTTTTATTCCTCTGGGTGTGCCATTATAGCCAGTAGAAATAATCATTTTATCTTTAACAATAACACAACCTACTTGTCTTGCTAAACAAGAGCTTCTTGTTGAAATTAATTTTGCTATTTTTATAAAATATTCATCCCATGTTGGTTTCATAATTACACCTTTAATTTATATATTTATTTTAGTTAATTCTATTATATTAAAGTTAATTCTATTTTTCAATTTCTTCTTGCTCATTAAGCCATTCTAAAAATTTTTTATAATTTATTTCCAAATCATATAAGGTTCCTACATTTAATAATGTATAATCTGCCATTACTATTGGACCAGCTTTATTTAAATTTTCTATTTCTGCTTTGTCTCTAGCTTTAGCTTGCTCTTTTGTTAAACCTCTGATTTCTCTTTCTGTTAATCTTTCATATCTCATTTCAGGAGGAGAATAAATTGCTAAAACAATCATATATGGAAATTTTTCTTTTAGAAATAAATATTCTTCCCAACTATATAAACCATCAATTATAACATTTCCTCTCTTTAATAGTTCTTCTATTTTTGGTAGATTAAGTTTTGCATATGCAGCCATTCCATGTTCTTTTCTTATGCTTTCTCTTATAAGTTTTTCATTTTGTTCGTTTTCAACTAAACCTTTTTGCTTAATTATTTCTGTGGTTATATCGCCAAATCTTATTTTTTGATAGTTATCTTTTTCAAATAATTTTGCTAATTCTGATTTACCAGAACCTGTCATACCAACTATAGCAATTAGTCTCATAACAAAAGAGAAAAAAAAAGAATTTATTATTGTTTCGTTTTTTTCTGGGTAAGATTTAAAATTATTTTTTATGGATTACATATTTCTAAGCTTATAAAAACAGGTGGATATAAAATAGGTAAAGGATACTCTGCAACTTGCTCTTTTTCTACAAACCTAGATAAACATTTTGAATTTATAGGAATATCATTTATTTTATTAGGTTCATTATCTCTTCTTATTGAAAATCTATAATCCCTAGACCAATTTCCTAGTGTTGCTTCTAATGCATTTTTTATTGTGTTTTCTGCATAAGCACAACAATTTGAATTTTGTCCACACATATCATGCTTATTTTCATAACATGCTTTTATAATGTCTACTACTTTTAAATTTTTTTCAGTATTTGTGTTTAAAATAGATGACAAAAAATTGTCTGCTAATTTAGGGTCTAAAAATCTTTGTGAGATTTTTCGTTTATTTGTATTTATACTTATTATTATAAAACTACCTATAACTAATATAATGACTATTATTACTAAACCTACTATTTCTGTTTGTGCTTTTTTATTTTTTGATTTTTTACTAATTTTTTTTATTTTTTGCATTTTAATTATTCATAAATTCTTAAAAATAAAACACCAAATTTATCTTCATGATCTACAACATTTCTTAGCAAAATAGGCATTTGAATTTCTAAAAAACCTTTGTTTTCTTTTTTTGGGTTATCATAAATTTCCCATGTCTTTATCCATCTATCTCCATTTAAACAATCATAACAATCTGGACTAGGTTCAAATTGTTTTATGAAAATTTTTACATTGCCAAATAAAGGTTCATAATAAAATTTTTCTTCATTTAAAATATCTTTAAATGATTCTATTTTTAATATATCATAACAATTTTGTGAAACTTGATTGTTACCCATGCATTGCAATTCAACCATAGAATTTAGTAATTGTATTTTTTTTATCATTTCAAGTTGCTTAAATTCTCTATCTTTTTCTTTTAATTGCTGATTTTGATATCCTAAAAAAAATATGAATGCAAATATTAAGATTATGAAAACTACTAAGATTACCAATGCGTTTTCCATTATTTGTAGTTGTGCTTTTTTCATTTTAATAAGTATCCATCATTTTTTAATAAATGCTTGGGCATGATTTTTTCATTAAATTAGTATTTAATTCTTTTAATTGATTTTTTGTTGAAACAAAATTATTTTCTGAAATTTCACCATCATTAGTTATTTGTTCTATTTGCTCTAATAAAGATTTAGCTATTAAATATTGGTTTTTATCACAACTTTGAAGCAAATCTGAACTAGATAATTTTTCAGCTCTTTTTATTAATAATTTTGTTATTTTATTTAATCTTGTAATTGCCTTTTTAAGATTACATTCATATGCTTCTTTGTTATCAGAATAAATAGCTGCTAATAATGTTTCTTTATCATAAAAATTTGATGAACCTTTTTCTTCAAATGAAAAACCTTTTTTTTGATAATAGGTTATTTTATTAAGATCAAAATTAATTTTTACTGCTGTTATTTTTGAATCTTTAAAATTTCTTATTGCATTTGGTAGATTGTAATTTAAAGGATCTGTATTTAAAAAAATAAATCTAATGGAATCATAGTTTTGATTTTGAAAATTTGATAATGATTTTGCTTTTATATTTGAAGGTAGATTTTTTTTTATATTTTCATCATCATAAACATAAAGATGATTAGAACTTGTCATATAAATAAAATGAGTTACTTTAAAAGGACTATACCATGCTAAAGTATTTGTAAATAATTGAGAATTAATTGTTTCTGGAGAAAAGATCGGAATAAATTTATTCTCTTTTTTTATTGCATTTTTTCCAATTGTGTAATAATTACATTGATCATTTCCTGTTTTTGCAGAATCTATTTTTAATTGCATATTTGATAAAGAGATATTGCTTTCGCTATTTTCTAAATCCTGTACACCAACTAAAAGAGCGTCAAAATAATTTAAAAGTTCATATTCTTGTTGTTTTTCTGCTGATTTTCTTATGCCATTTGCTACTGTAAAGAAAACTAATAAAATAAAGAAACCTGCAATAGCAACATAAAGCCAATTAAACTGTATTTCAACTGCTGCTTTTTTATTTAATTTTTTTATTTGCATTTTTTTAATAAGTTTTATCTAGTTTATCTTTTTATGGATTTGTGTATAGTTCAGCTACTTTGCCTGTGCCTCTTATCCATAATTCTTTTCTTTCTTTGCTTTTAATACACAAAAAATCATCCAATACATCTAATTTATCTACATAAAAAGAGCTTAATATTTTTTTGTTTTTTAATAAAAAAATATTGGGCTCTGCATCATTTAAAATACTTGTTTGAATTAAAGGATAATTTGCTAATAAATCATTATTTTTTAACTGTTGACTAAATTTATTATTTTCTTTTGAATCAGCAAAACATATTTCATCAAAAGGGGTTGGTGGAATTTTTTCTGTGAATTTTTTTTGGCTATTATATTGTGTTGCATAAGTATAGATGTAATCTTCAAATTCCTTTTGAAAAGATTCTATGTTAATTGATTTTTGTGTAGATAATAATGTAGAAATTGATCTATATCCTACTATAAAGAGTAATCCAATAATAATTGCAGCCATGAGATAAATAAAAACTTGTGTTGAGATTTGTGATTTTTTTGCCATTTTTATAATTTAATATTTTTATTTTTTCATTTAATTTATAAGTTATTTTTTATAGTCATTATTATTTCCTATTTAATCTTTTTTTTGCTAAATTATCTAATTCATCAAAAACAACATCTTCTTTTTCGCTTTTTTCTTTTTCTGTTTCTTTTTGTTCTGCAAACTCATCAAATATGGATTTCATTTTCCTAAGTTTTAATTGTTCTTTTTTTCTTTTGATTAAATAATCCGGATCTGCTTCTGCAATTGGTCTATAATCATTATTTGGTTTTATTTCTTTAAATTCTGGATTTGGGTAAAAAGATTGTTGATTCTGCATTTGTGTTTTTTGAAATAAATTTTGATGATTTATATTTGGATTTTCAAATTTATTTTGTGAAATAGTATTTGGTGTTTGTTTATCTTGAATTCCTGTTTGCGTTTTTTTATAGGTGTTAGTTAGATTAATATTGAAAGAAGATTTTGGCATTTTTTTTATTACAAAATATATTCCAACAGATAACAAAGATACTAACAATATAATTAAGATTATTGTTATTGTATAATTTTTAGGATAACTTTCAGAATCTAATGGATCTGTTTCTTTTTCAATTTCTATTTTGTCAGAAAAACCATCTCCATCACTATCTTTTTCATCAACTTTTGTACCATAAGTTAGGCATTCTTCTTTATTTGTTAAACCATCTTCATCATTATC
This sequence comes from Candidatus Woesearchaeota archaeon, assembly GCA_038874655.1. Classification (GTDB taxonomy): domain Archaea; phylum Nanobdellota; class Nanobdellia; order Woesearchaeales; family GW2011-AR15; genus JAAXVZ01. Next base: position 9,212 of record JAVZBY010000009.1, read on the forward strand.
ATCATCAGCATCATTTTTATTAGGATTTAAACCACATTCTATTTCTTTTTTATTTGAGATTCCATCTTTATCTGTGTCTAAATCATTTGGATATTTTGTTTTATCTAATGGGTCTGTTTTTTTTTCAATTTCAATCTTATCATCTGCTCCATCTTCATCTGTGTCTTTTTTTCTAATATCTGTTTTATAAGTTAGGCATTCTTCTTTATTTGTTAAACCATCTTTATCAAAATCTGCGTCTGCATCTGTAGAATTAAATTTGTCTAAGCCACATCTTTCTTCATCTACATCTAATATTCCATCTTCGTCTGAATCTAGATTGGAAGTATCACAGATAATAGGCAATTTAACACAGACATCTTGAACACATTGTAATGCTTTTTTTCTTAAACAGCATTCTGTTATATTTGTTTCTGTACAATTCTCAATTTTAAAGTTCATTACTTTTTGTGTTGTTAAATTTTTTGAATTTGTCGAGAAATAGCATAAATTTGTTGTATTATCAATATTAATTGTAGAGAGATATCTTCTTGAATTATTACACACATCTGAGAAAGAATAATTAATTGTACATTGTCCATATACATCTGAACAACTTAAATTAACCATAATGTTTTTTCCTGTGAAGATAGCTGATAAATTTAATACTGGTGGTTTTAAGAAACATTCGGATTCTGGATTTATGTATATAGATTGAGATTTAACAATAGAACTGTTTTGGCCTGCAATATTTTGAGCATATGCTAATAAATAATATGTTTCACCTCTTGTGAAATTATATTCTATATTAATAAATGACGAACTTGTAAATAAATTGCTCAGTAATGTGTAATTTGAGTTATTAACTAATGTGTAATAATAACCTCTAATCCCAGTATTATTTATAATAAAAGTTGCATTTATGCTTGTATTATCACATGTTGTTCTTGTTGCATTTATTATTAAATTTGATGGAGAAGATAAAGATACTATAAAAGATATGTCTTGATATAAGGTAGAAGGTTCTCCTTGATCAAAATCACACCTTATTTTATAGGTGTAAGAACCTTCGTTTAAATTAGATAATTGAATAAAATGCTCTTTTTTGTTGAGTTGTGGAAAAAAGTTCATATAGTTTTCGCCATATTTGCAATTACTATTTCTATTTGTTATTACTAATAGTTCAAGGCTTCTATTAAAAATAATTCCACTTGGTTTTGTTTCTAAAATTTTATTTTTTTCAGATAAATTTGTTTTAAAATTAATTTTTTCGATTTTTGAAAATAATTGTGCTAAATTCATACAACTTACAAAAAAGGTGTAATTTTTATTATCCTCTAATTTTGGAGTTGTTTGATCTGTTAAAGTTAATATATGTCTTTTCCTAAAACTAGAAATATTTGAACTATTAAAAAAACTAAAATATTCTTCTATATCTGGTTGAGTTAAATCAAATCTACAAATAGTTAGATCATCTGTTTCAACTATAAGCTGAACATATAATTTTTCAATTACATAATCTGGAATTGCTAATAAATTTAAAAATTGGGGTTCTGTTCTATCTAAAACTAGAGTAAAGTTTATTGGAAAACCATCATTTACATAATTATTATCTAATGTTTTACATAAGATAAATATTTTTTTTTCTTCGTTTTCTGGGATATTCAACTGAAAATCTTTTATAATATGATCATAAGGTGATTCTGTGCTAAAAAAATTACTTGGACTTGTTATCTCAGAATAATTTAAGTTTGGATTATATGTATATTTACAATTAGATGCATTACTTGTTTTTATTCTTAAATCAAATCTATCTACTTGTGTGCCTCCATATTTTGGTTCTATTAAGGTTATGTTTATTAAACTACTATTTGGTTTAGTTTGTTCTGTTTGTGCATTTAAAAAATCTATATTTAGATAATATATAGTTAATAGTACTAAAAATATTAAAAAAGATTTATTTATTTTTTCCATATATTACCTCTTTTTTATTTTTAAAAATTTAAATTTTTATGAAATTTTAAGGAATTGTTAAATCATATAATGCTTGAGCAAATTTTGTATTGCCTATTGCCAATAATTCATATGTAAATGTGCCTTTTCCTGGTTGTGTGTCTTCAAAAGAGGTTAATTGACAATCATTTGTTTTATGCAATAGGTTTCTATTTTTAAGTAAGGTTAATTCTTTACAATCACCATACACTTGCCATGTTATTTTTACTTTGTTGTTATCTAAAACAGCTTTAAAATCTTTTATGTAAGTGAAATCGTTTGATGTTGATGCATATATTATTTCTGTGTCTGATTTATCTTTTCTAGATAAGGTTAATTTATAATAATAAATTTTATCTTTTTGTAAATTTTGATCTAAATAATTTAAATCTTTTCCTTCATAAATTAAGGGTGCTGTGTTAAAGTTTTCTGTTTCAGATCTATATAGTTTAAAAGATCCATAAGGATATTTTGCATCCCATATTAAATAAATTGTATTGTCTGTACTATATAGTTTTTTGAATTGTGTTATATCTTGTATTTCTGAGTTTGTGCAAAATTCATCTTGCTTTTTATCTTCAATTGTGTTTTTTCTAATTATTAATGTATAATTATAACATTTATCTTTCTCTAAATTTTCATCAATATATTTTGTTTTTGTGCTGTCATTTAAAATTAAATCATCATTTCTATATAACAAAATTTCATCAGGATATCCATCAAAAGACCATTGTAATTCAATTGTGTTATCTGTAAATGATTTTTTGTCAAATGCATTTATTTTGATTAGGTCTATCTTAATTTTTATAGAAACTGGTTTACTTTCTTTTATATCTTTTGTTGAATTATATGCATATATTGTATAGTTATATTCTACATCAAGTTCTATATCTGAGTCATTATAGTTATTTATAGTTATGTTAGCTAATAAGATATCATTTTTCTTTATTATATAGTATTCTGCTTCAGGATTATTGTCCCAGGTTAATTTTATTTCTCCTTCTATGTATTCTGCTTTAAAATTTTCTACTGGTTTTGTTTGCGTAATCTCTGGTGTTTTTATTGTTATTGTTTTATTTTTGCTTTCTTTTATGTCATAGGTTTCATTATATGTTGAAACAGAATAAGTATATTCTGTGTTAGAAGTTATTTCTGTATCTTCATAGGTTGTGGATTCTAAATTTAATTGTTTAACTCCATTTTTATAAATTATATAATATTGTGCTTCTGGATTTGTATCCCAAGTTAAGATTATTTTACCTTCTTTATATTCTGCTTTCAGGTTTTCTATTTCTGGAGTTTGTGTTTCTTGATTTGTTTCTTGATTATTTTGATTGTTATCTAAAAATTCTTTTACGCTATTTAATCTAACATAAAAATCTGGTTTATAACCATCTACTATTTGTTGTGATTCAACTAAGAGCCAACATTCATTATTCCTTAATGCTGAGTCAAATACTAAAAGTTCTGTTTCATAAGATAATCCAATATCTGTCGGATAATCACCAAAAGAATCGCAAAAGTTTCTATCCCTAGTGTCTAAAACTTTATTGGATTTGAATTTTTTATTTATATATTGATCATGTTCATTACATTTTTCTAATTGTGTTATTTGATTATTACATTTTTCTTGATTATCTGTGTTTTGAGAATTTTGATTTGATGTGTCTGTAGTAGTGTCTGATGATGATGTTGTATCTCCTTGAGAAGTTGAACTTGGATAACCACTACTACTGGGATCTGATGATGAAGAAGATGGTAGCGAATTTTTATTATTACCAGAATCTTGATTTGTAAATGTTTGTGTAGTCAAATCATAAATTTTATCTTGTGAAAAAAGGCATGATGGATTATAATTAAAAGTAAGGGTTCCTTTGGTTGTTTGTTGTGGTTCAGGTAAACTTTGAGATACTGAACTAGAACTAGTATCTGTTGAAGTTTCTGAACTTTGATTCTCACAACTAAATAATAATATCATAAATATGAAAATCAAAAATAAATATTTATTACTGTTTTTCTGAGGAATCTTTTTTTTCATCTTTTATTTCTCCACATAAATTACAATCTGTTGAGTCTTTCCAAATACCATAATAATTATTATAAGGTTGGCATTCATAACATCTAGTATCTACTATTATTTTTCTATTAATTAATGAAGCTGCACAACAATTTGGGCTATTATCTAAAGATGAAATGCATTTGAAATAAACACAATTTTGATTTGAGTCTTTCCAGATAAAGTTCTTCTCATTTTTTTCACATTTCTTACATTTTCCATCAATAAAATCATATTTGTCTTTTGAGTCTTCATTGCATAAAATATTATAATCTTCTTTTACACCACTTCCTTTAAACAATATTTGTGCTGCACCCATTAAACAAGCATCTGGATTTTTATTATCAAGCTTACTATTTTTTGATTCAATTGTGAATTCTAAAATAACATCAGTTGAGCAATCATCTTTTTCATCTTTTTTTTGGCATGTATCTCCACTTTTAAATTTTTTAAAATGCGCATTTAATATTTGACAATCATCGTCATCATAACAAATAGGAGTTATATCTATGCTTAAAGTGTGGGTAGTAGTTTGACTACTTCCCCCTGAAGAAGAGGTACTAGGAAGAGTATATTCAACAGTAATTGTTTCTCTTTGTTTTATTTGAGACTGAGCTCTTGGTAAATTAACATCTATTCCCTCTCCTGCTGAAATTGCCTTTTCCGTTTTAGTCTCATCATTTTTTTGTGCAATACAACTATCACCTAAACCTTTAAAATGAATTTCATAAACTTGTCTTGCTTTTAAATCATCATATTTTTCATAAGCACATGATTCTAAGCCGCAGAAGTAAAGATAATTATTATCATATTTTACATTTTCTATTTTTATAATTTTACCTTTAATTTCTGAACCACATTCACCTTCTAATTTATAATTAGTTGATGAAATAAATTTTTTATTTTGACTTAATTGATTTACTAAATCAAGAAAAGTTTTTAATTCCTCTAAATTAAAAGTTTTTCCGTTTATTGTTGTTGATGTTTTTTCAGTATCAAATTTTACATTTTCTTTATTAAATTCTGTAATTAAATCAGTTGTTTCATCTGCAAAATCCAAAAACACATATCTTTTATTATCATCATCACAAACACATCTTTGAACACCGCATTTGTCTTTATCTTCTTTTATTTCAGAACACTCATTTGAAAAATCCATACAATTATTATTACTATCTTTAAAAAAGAAATCGTTGTTTATTGTGGTTGGAGATCTTGTTGCTGTTGTTTTTATTCCATCAACAGTGCATTCATTACCACTTAAAAATTCAACTTCTTCTAATTTTTTTGTTCCTTCTTTTATTGCTACAGATGATGCTTCTTTGTATAATTGTCCTGGATAAATTGGATTTTTTTTATCAAAATTTTCAACATATTGCCATTCATTACAATCTCTACAACCTTCTTTTATTAATACAGGTGTTATTATTTGGTTTATTGCATTTTCAGAACCACATCTCACAACACTTCCATAAATACTAAAATGCTTTGTTTCAACTGTTAAAACATTATTAACAGGATCAACCTTAGTAGGCAAACCAATCCAAATTCCTAAATTATCTGGATAATAGCCAACTTTAATGTCTTCTTCTTTAATAAATGGCGGAATTTCCCAATCTTCATAAAAATAATATATCTTTACTGGCTTAGAAAATACTGCTCCATGTGGAATTAAATTATAAGCAGTCATTCCCATCAAAACTGAATTACTTAATGCATTAAAATTTCTATCTAATTGTTTTATTCCAACTGAACTTACAGGTTTTCCATCTAAAATTGCTTCTGTTTCAGGAGGAATTTCAATTTTTATTTTCTTGTCAGCTGAAAAAACAATTGTTTCAGAATTTTTATTTAATCTTTCCATAACAGTTCTAGGATATGTGTAGATTGATTTATCAAAAGACAATTTTAAATTATCTTTTTGCAAATTTATTTTATAACTAACCTCTGCAATTAAAGCATCATTAGTTATTTTAATATTAACATTTGGTTTTTGTTCCTCTACAACATAACCTAAATCTTTATATGAATTTAAATTTAAACAATTTGGAAGATATTTCTCAACATGGGATTTTATCATGGGTGGTGAATTAACTCTATTTAGACCATACAATTTTTCTCCTTCAATAACTATTTCTTTTATACAAGAATCAACTTTTGATCTAAATATATCTTGTTCAACTTTCTTGTTTATATTTTGCTCTTTATTTGGCTTTAATGATAAAAAGACAATGCTAATAATTAATATAATTAAAATACCAATTATAAAAAATATTGTTATTTGAGACTTTTTAACACACTTATTATCAAAATTAAATCTAATAATTTTTACCCACCCATGACTTTATCTTTAAGACAATAATATTTAATTTTAATTTATAAACATTTTTATTTTTAAGTTAAAATGAATAATTTTTTTAATTAACTAAAAAACCATTATATAATGATAGAAATTCATGCAATTGGCGGCTATTCTGAAATAGGAAAAAATATGACTTTAATTAAGTATAAAGATGAATCTGTTATATTAGATATGGGTATTCATTTAGAAAATTATATAAAATATATGGGAGATAATGAGTTAGACGAAGAAAAAGAAAAAAAAGTAAGTTATTATGATTTAAAAAATGCAAATGCTATACCAGATGATTCTAAGATTGATAGAAAAAAGGTTTTAGCAATTATTCCTAGTCATGCTCATTTAGATCATATTGGAGCTATTCCTTTTATGGCTAAAAGATATGATTGTCCAATATTATGTTCTAATTATACTGCTTCTGTGATAAAAGCAATATTAAATGATAAAAAAGAAGAAATTCCTAATGAGATTATAATATTGGATATAAATAAACCATATAAATTATCTGATTCTATTAGTGTTGAATTAATAAGCATAACACATAGCATACCCAATGCCACAATTATTTTAATACATACACCAGATGGAAAAATTGCTTATACAAATGATTTCAAATTTGATGATAGCCCTGTAATGGGAAAACCAACTGATTACAATACATTAAAAGAAATAAAACCAAAAATTCTTTTTTTAGATTCATTATACTCAGATAAAGATAGAAAAACACCTTCTGAGAAAAATGCTAAAAAAATGTTAAATGAACTATTATTAAATTTAGAAGCAAAAGATAATGCAATTATAATAACAACATTTTCTTCGCATATTGCAAGATTAAAAACAATTATAGAATTAGGTGAAAAATTAAACAGAAAAGTTGTTTTGTTAGGAAGAAGTTTAGCAAAATATGTTTATGCTGCTGAAGATATTGGAATTATAGATTTTTCAAAAAAAGCTAAAATAATTTCTTATAAAAGTCAAATTGCTAGATATTTAAAAAAAATACAAAAAGAAGGAAAGAAAAATTATTTAATTATTGCAACAGGGCATCAAGGTGAAAAAGATGCTGTTTTATCAGAAATTGCTAATGATAAATTTAAATTTAAATTGGAAAAAGATGATGTTGTTGTTTTTTCATGCAACACAATTCCAAGTGAATTAAATATTGAAAACAGAAGAATATTAGAAGAAAATTTATCAGAAAAAGGTGTTAGAATTTTCAAAGATGTCCATGAATCTGGACATGCATCAAGACAAGATCATAAAGAAATGATTGAATTATTAAAACCTAAGCACATAATTCCTAGTCATGTTAATAAAGAAAAAGCTCTTTACTTAGTTTCATTGGCAGAAGAATTAGGTTATAAAAATGGAAAAGATGTTCATGTATTAGAAGATGGGAATGTATTAGAAATAAAATAAATTATAAATAAATTGTAAAAAAATCACTTAAAATTTATTAAACCAAAAATTCCATTTGAAATCATTTCTATTGAAATTGCTAACAAAAATAAACCTAAGATTCTTGAAAGCATATTTACAATTTTAGGATCTACTTTTGAAACTAATAAAGAAAAAATAAAGAAAACTAAACCAACTAACAAAAATGCCCATGGTAAATTAGCTAAAACAACAAACTTACCTAGTTCTATTGTTTTTAAAGTTATAAACGAAATTGTTGCTGGACCTGTTAACATTGGTGTTGCTATGATTGTAATTAAGCTATCAATATTTCTATAATCTGATTTTTCTTTTTCATGTGGCCTAACCATGTCTAATGCCAATAAAAATAATACTATGCCACCTGCTATTCTAAAAGTATTTATAGTTATTCCAAAAATACTAAATAATATAGGACCTATTAATGCCATAATAACAGCAATAATAAAAGCTGTTAAAACTGCTTTTATTGTAATTATTTTAAGATTCATTTTTCTTTCATAAGCAGAAATTAGAAAAGGAAAGGAAGATAAAGGATTTAATAAAACAAAGATTTGTATAATTAAAGATATATCCATTTTAAAAAATACTCTTTTTATTTATTTTCTTTATTGAACATAGGCATACAACACTTTTCATTTTCATTACAATCTTTTGCTTTAATCTCTATTTCTGAAAGAGGATCACAAGCCATAACCTCTTTACAATCACCGCCTTTTAATCTACATCCTTCTGTTGTGTCATTTAAGTTTTTCACATTTCTACCTAATATAAAAATAAGAATTACTAAAACTAACATTGCTAAAATAGCAATTATAATTGTGTTTATTGATAAGGATTGTGCTTTTTTCATTCTTTCCCGCTTATTGGAATGCAACATAATTTATTTTTATCTTCGCACTTTCCAAATGGATGTAAAGTATAGCCATCATTGCATTGGTTATCTGTGAATTTATCACATGTTCCACCATTTGAGATGCAACTATCTGTTGTTTTTGTAAATATTTTTATGTTGCCTGTTAATATTGCTATTAATAAAACTAAAACTAATAATGCCAATAAAGCTATTATTATTGTGTTTATTGATAATGATTGTGCTTTTTTGAATTTTTTCATTTTAGTTAATTCTTGCTTTTATGTTTTTATACAGCAAACTTTAGTTTCATCTATATCGCCATTTATTTTAAAACATTGATAGTTTCTATTTACTAAAGAATAATCTCCAGAGCATTTTTCATCAATTTCATTCTGATTAATGCAAACACCTTTGTGAGATTCACAAGAATCTGCTCCACGCCTAAATCTAGTCATATTTGTTGTAAATATCATAACTACTAATATCATAACTACTAATGCTATTGCTGCCACTATAATTGTATTTATGGAAATAGATTGTGCTTTTTTATTATTTTTATAATCAAATTTTTTCATTTTATTATTATAATGTTTTGATAAAAGTATATAAAAATTTCTATTTTAAATTTTCTCATAATTTTATTAAAAACTATATTTTTATTATTTTTGCGTTTATTTGATTTTCTTTTATTTCCAAAATCGCAATTGAGGGTTTTGTCCAATTATAATTTTTATAATTGTCAGGAGAAATGCATAATGTTCCAGGATTAATAAAGAGAGTTTTTTCATTTTTTTTTATTTCTGCTTTATGCGTATGCCCTATTAATAAGATATCATATTTTTTGCTGGAAAATAAATCCTCAACAATTTCAGAAGGATCTCCATGAAACGCTAAAATATTCTTTCCTTCAATAAAATCTAATAATATTTCACCATAAATTTCAATATTATCTGATTTGAATTTATACATCCTATTCACATCAGAATCATTGTTTCCTAATACCATTTTTAAATTGCATTTTAGATCTTTAAATAAAGAAAGCATAAAAGGGCTACATAAATCTCCTAAGTGATAAACCAAAGAAACTTTTTCTCTATTAAAAATGGAAATTGCTTTTTTTGTTTTTTCTATTTGATCATGTGTATCTGAGATAATGCCTATTTTCATTTTAACATTTTTTATTATTTGATATGGGTTTAATAATTTTTAAATTTTTTTATAGAATAAATTATAATTTTCTTCCAATGCTTTTATTCCCGGCATTTCTTTCCCTGATAATAATTCTAAAGATGCACCCCCTCCTGTTGAAACTAAAGTCATTTTATCTTCTAAACCAAATTTAATTATGGCTTCTCCACTATCTCCGCCACCAATGATTTTAGTTATGTTTAATTCTGCTAAATGCCTCGCAATATCCCATGTTCCTCTCTTAAATGGCTCCCATTCAAACACACCTATTGGGCCTGCCCATACAACTGTTTTTGCTTTGCTTAGAATTTCTTTATATCCTGTTATAGTATAAGGGCCAATATCCATAATGATCCATCCTGTAATATCGTCTGGCAAACCTGCACATCTTGTTTTTGCATTTTCTGAAAAAGAATCTGCACATATATAATCAACTGGCAAAGCTATTTTATTTGGATATTTTTCTAACATTTTTTTTGCATAATCTAAATATTCTTTACTATACTTTGAATTTCCTATATTAAGGCCTTTTGCTTTTAAAAAGGTGTTTGCTAAAACACCACCTACAATTAGGGTATCCACTTTTTCAATTAATCTATCAATAACAGAGATTTTGTCTTCTTTTGCACCACCAATTATGGCAACAAAAGGTTTTTCTGGATTTTCCATTTTTTCTTTTAAAAAAGTAACTTCTTTTTCCATTAAAAAGCCCATACAACTAGGTAAAAATTTTGGAATTCCTGAAACAGAGGCTTGGTCTCTATGACAAACACCAAAAGCATCAAAAACAAAAAGATCTGCAAAAGATGCTAATTTCTCTGCTAATTTTAAGTCATTTTCTTCTTCGCCTTTATCAAATCTAATATTTTCTAACATTATCCTTTGAAAATCTGGTAAAACAGGAATGTTTCTAATATATGGGTTACTGTGAAACATAAAATCTTTCCCTAGTAATTGATTTAATCTTTCACAAACAGGTTTTAGAGAAAATTCTGGTTGATATGATTCGGGTCTGCCCAAATGGCTTATTATTATTAATTGCTTAGGTTTTTTTTCTAAAATGTATTCTATTGTTGGAATTGCTTTTCTTATTCTAGAATCATCACTAATCACATTATTTTTTATGGGTACATTAAAATCAACTCTTAAAAGAACTCTTTTATCCTTAAAATTAAAATCTTTTAATTTAAAATACATCATTAACACCTCTTTTTTAAAAAAGTTTATGTGTTTTGAAAGATTATTGTTTTATATAAAAATTTCTTTTTATGAAATTTAAGTTTTATAAATAATTATTTATCCATACTTATATAAAACATCACTTTAATTTAAACATCTATCCCGATATATTTTCTTAAAATGAAACCAACTAAAAAGCTTATTAATGCTACTGTTAAAGATATGATTGCCATTTCAATAAATTTTGGCAAGAATTTTGTGTTTTTTGCTGTTGAGATATAAAAAGTGTAAAAAGCTATTATAGATATTGTTGTGGATAACATTATTATCATTGAAAGCATTACATTATTAATTAAAATAAAAGGAAGTATTAAAAGTAAGACTGTTATTATATAAGCGATTCCTGTATATGTTGCACCTTTTAATGAATCTTTATTGTTCTCTTCTTTTGAAGATAAATAGGCTGATGCTGCCATTGACATAGATGCAGCAAAACCAGTAATAAAACCTACTGTTGCAATTAATTTGCCATTTTGTATTGCTAATGATAAGCCTGCTAATGCTCCTGTTAATTCTACTAAGGCATCATTTAAACCTAAAACAATTGAACCCGCATATTCTATTCTTGAATCTTTTAGAATATTTATTAGTGCATTTTCATGATTATGCTCATCTTTTAACAATGTTTTAAAATCCTCATGTTTTTGTGTTTCATAAAGTTTTTGTGCATATTGTTCTCCTTTTTCCATTAATCTTATTGCAAAAGAAATCCCAAAAATTTTAGCTAAAAAAGAATATAAAAAAATTTTAAATTTATCTGGTTGGACATCTTTATTAGAATGTTTTTTTAAAATATTGTAATGCTTTAATTCATCATTAGATAATTTTTCAAGTGTTTTTTTATTATAATTATCTTTAGATCTTTTTGCTAAATTTAAATAAATAAAGTGTTCTGTTATTTCGTTTTTTTGTGCTTTTAGGATGAGGTTCATTTTAATTTTTTAATTTTTTTCTAAATCTTGGTAAATATTTTTTAATGTTATCATAAAATTTTTTAAAGATATCTTTAAAATTTATTTAAAATTTTGTTTTAATCTATATAACCTTTAACAATTAATCTCCCCATTGGTGTTAAATCTACTGAAACTTTGCCTTTTTCTTCTTTTGTTTCAACTAAGCCCATTGTTTTTAAACCTTCTGATTTTAAATTGCCGTTTATATGATAAGAAATTAAAGGTAAACTCATTCCAGTAAGTTTACTTAATTCTTCTAACGAAGAACAACAATTTTTATCATACAATATTTTTAAAATTTGCATTTTTTTATCTGGAATCATTCTATAATAACTGAATTTCATTACTGGAAGCATCATTACTTCATTTCCTGATGTTGCAAATGCCTTAAAACCATTAACAAATGCAGCACTTGTTGCTGCACATCTCGTAACTTTGTCACCTGTTGCAACATTGACTAAAACTTCTTTGTCTTTTTCATTAATCTTTATTTCTGATATTGCTTTAAAGATATTCTCCCATATCTCTATTTCAGAATCCCCTTCTATAAAGATTATATGCATAGGAATTTTGTATTTTTCTAAATCTTGCTTTAATTTATTTGCTTCTTCTTTTTTAGATAAAGGTGAAACTAGTATAACTTTTTCAGTTGGAAATTCTTTTAAACCAACAAATAATGCATCTGGGTTATCACCCATTGGAGCTATTATAATATATTTCATGAATAAAAAAAAATTGATTTTTGTTTATATAATTTTTTATTTGATTTTTAAAATTTAATTTAAAAGAATTTGAAAAAGGTTTTTTATTTTTTTATTATTTAGATAGGAATTTTATTTAAGATAAGTTTAAATACCCTTATTTTTTTGAAAAATCTATGCAAACAAAATTAAATCCTAATGAAAATGAAAAATTAGAAAATAAAAACAATGAAAGTAATGAAAATAATTTTGATAATATAATTGATAATAAAAAGACAAATGAAAAAAAAGATAATGAAAATAACAAACCTATTGCGTTAGAATTAGCTAAAAAGCAGAGAGAAATTTCAATTGCTGAATTTTTTGAGAAAAATAGACATTTGTTAGGATTTGATAACAGAAAAAAAGCATTGTTAACTACAATAAAAGAAGCTGTTGATAATTCTTTAGATGCATGTGAAGAGGCAAAAATTCTTCCTGAAATAGTTGTTATGATTACAGATATGGGTAATTATAGATATAGAGTTTTAATTGAAGATAATGGCCCTGGAATTGTTAAAGAACAAATTCCAAATATTTTTGCTAAATTACTTTATGGAAGCAAGTTTCATCGCTTAAAACAAAGTAGAGGACAACAAGGTATTGGAATTAGTGCTTCTGTAATGTATGGACAATTAACTACTGGAAGACCTGCAAAAATAATTTCTAAAATTGGGCCTAATTATCCTGCATATGAGATTGAATTAAAATTGGATACTAGTAAAAATAAACCAATTATTGTATCTCAAAAAGAGATTGAATGGCATAGAGATCATGGAACTAGTGTTGAAATAGATTTGGAAGGTGATTATTTAAAAGGTTCTCAATCTGTTGATGAATACTTAAAACAAACAGCAATAATAAATCCACATGCCACTATTATTTATCAACCTCCAAATGGAAGCCAAATTATGTTTGTAAGAGCAACAGAAGAATTACCAAAAGAAGCTAAAGAAATAAAACCACATCCTTATGGTGTTGAATTAGGTATGTTAATGAAGATGCTCGAGAACACAGAATATAGAACTTTACAATCATTTTTAATTAATGAATTTTCAAGAGTCGGAAGTGGAACTGCAAAAGAGATATGTGAACATGCTTTTTTATTGCCTAACACAGATCCAAGAAAGATGAGTAGAGAAATGGCTGAAAAATTAATGGAGGGAATTAAAAAAACAAAAATAATGAATCCACCAACAGACACAATTTCTCCAATTGGAAAAGAGCTATTAGAAAAAGGGTTAAAAAAGGAGATTAATGCTGAATTTTATACCTCAACAACAAGACCTCCTGCTGTATATAGAGGAAATCCTTTTATTGTTGAAGCTGCTATTGCATATGGAGGTAATTTGCCAGAAGAAGAACCAGTTGAAGTATTAAGATTTGCTAATAGAGTTCCATTGCTTTATCAACAAGGTGCTTGCGCAATAACAAAAGCAATTACAACAACAAATTGGAAATCTTATGGATTAAAACAAAGCACAGGAAGTTTACCAATTGGCCCGTGTGTTATTCAAGTCCATATAGCATCTGTTTGGGTACCTTTTACAAGTGAAGCAAAAGAAGCTATTGCTCATTATCCTGAAATAATAAAAGAAGTAAAGCTTGCATTACAAGAAGTTGGTAGAGAATTAGGCAAATATTTGAGTAAAAAACAAAGATTAAAACATGAATTAACAAAAGTTGATTATATATCAAAATATCTACCTCATGTAAGTTCTGCATTACAAGAAATATTAAAATTAGATGAAAATGAAAAACAAAGATTAGAGCAGCATTTAAGAGTAGTTTTAGAAAAAACAAGAAGCGTTAAGATGGATGAATTAGAAGAATTAAAGAAGGATTATGGGCCAAAAATAAAAAGAGAATCTATTGAGGACTATGAATATATAGAGAATGAAGATGAAGTTTATGAAGAAGACAATAGTGAAAAAAAGAAAATCAGAAAATTTGGATTTTGAAGAAAATAATTATGAAGAATATGAAAATGAAGAATAAGATTAAACGGATGATGTAAAATGACTGAAAATCAAGAACCAGTTCCTGAAAAAATAAAAAAAATATCAATGAAAATTTATAATGAAATAATCAATGAGCAAAAACCAGAAATAAATATGCCATTGAGAAGTTTGGCTAATGTCACATATGATGAGAAGGTTGGATATTTTGAATTGGATAACAAATTTAAATCTAGAACATTAACAGCATCAACAGTAAAGACATTTGCACAAACATTAAGGATGATGGCACTCTCAAAAAATATTGTAGAAACAGATGATATTGCAACAAAGAGAGAAGTTTATTATGTAAGTAAAAATTGGGGAGATGCTAGATTTCATGAGCAAATAGAATCTGATACTGTTATGGATGATATTGAAGCAATGTTTATGGTAAATAGAGAGCAACTAGGTTTTATTCCTGAAGAAAAAGGAGGTGATGTTGCAGGAAAATTAATTGTTATTGATAAAGATCCTGATACTGGAAAAGAATTAAGAATTGATTGCACAAAGTTTGGCTCCGGTGCATATTCTATTCCTATTTCTGTTGAGCATTTAAAATTTGAGACAGATGCGAAATTTATTTTAGCAATTGAAACAGCAGGTATGTTTCAAAGATTAGTTAAGCATGCATATTGGAAAACTGCTAATTGTATTTTAGTTTCAATGGGAGGAGTTCCTACTAGAAGTGTTAGAAGATTTATAAGAAGATTGGCAGATGAGAAAGGAATTCCTGTTTATGTTTTCACTGATGGAGATCCTTATGGTTTTTTGAACATTTATAGAACTTTAAAAGTTGGGAGTGGTAATGCTGCTCATATTAACAAATATTTTTGTGTGCCACAAGCAAAGTTTTTTGGAATTACAACACAGGACATAATTGATTATAAATTACCAACTCATCCATTAAAAGATGTTGATATTAAAAGAATAAAAGATGGTATTAAAAATGATCCTTTTGTTAAACATTATAAACAATGGGAAAAAGCATTAATAGAAATGGCTAAAATGAAAAAAAGAGCAGAACAACAGGCATTAGCTCAATGGGGTTTAAATTTTGTTATTAGCAATTATTTGCCTGATAAATTGAAAAATCCGAAAAGCTGGTTGCCTTAAAATTGATTATTTTATCACTTAGATAATCTTAAAGCAATAAGTTATTACCAAGAATTTTCAGAATCCTTAAATAAAGAAGGTAAACCAAAAATTAATCTTGCTCTGTTTACAAAATCAAATTCCTCTAATTTTAAAGCAATTGGTTTTAAATGTCCTTTGTCAATTTGCCAAATACTATACCTAATACCTCCAGGAATTTGTGATATTAATAAATCTAGGTTAGAATAATCATTTATTTTTGAACCATGAGAAAAATTATGAATAGTAGGAACTATAGAAATTGTAATTATATAACCTAAATCAGTTAAGATATGAATGCTTCATGAACATTTTTTAAAGATATTTCTCCATATATCATTTATTAACATTTTTATCCTATTATACTTAAAGGTTTCTATTTTTTTAAAAAAATTAGTTAATAATTATCCAAAACATTTTAAAATAGAAAGAAAATCCTTTATTTAAAGGCCTAGTAGCTCAGCTTGGATAGAGCGGCAGCCTTCTAAGATAATGCATAAATGCATCAAAGTCAGCTGAAGGTCGGGGGTTCAAATCCTCCCTAGGCCATAATCAATTTCCATTCTTAAACTTTAAAAAAAAGTATGGTTTTATTTATAGTATTTATAAAGTTTAAATTATTATATTTAAAATATTTGTGCTTTAAATTGTAAAGATTATGCCACGGTCGCATAATGGTATTGCGAGGGTCTCGAATATAAAATATATGCAAAAAAATTATGTGAAAAGATTAATTATACAGAAAACCCTTGCCGAAAGGCATTCTCGGTTCGAATCCGAGCCGTGGCGTTTTTTTTATGTTTTGCGATAGCAAAACCTTTTTACGGAGTAAAAAGATTTTTGATTAAACTTTTGTTTAAAAGTTTAGTTCTGAATCCGAGCCGTGGCGTTTTTTTTATGTTTTAATTTTCTTTTAGTTATATTTAATTAGTTTAAGATCTTAATATTTTTAGTAATATAAGATTTAATAAGTTTTTTTTGCTAATTCAATATATCCTTCTGGAATGACAAATTTTCCGTTTTCTATCAAATATCTATAGGGTAAAATTACTTCTTGATATTTGCCAATTTTTATTTTTAATTTTTTAAATTTCATTTTTTCTATTGGCAAACCATGTATTATTTTCCAAGCTACATATGCAGCTGTATTAGTAGACATTTGTACTTTACCTAAATTTCTTGAAGGATAATTTAATTTATTAGTTAATTCTTTTTTTGTCCTTTTTTGAGGTGGATAATCTCCTAAAATACCTCCAATTATTAGATAATCAAATTTATCATTTGGTGTTAAGGTTTGTTTAGCAAATGGATCTAAAACACATGCATTTTTGAAATTTAATTTTTCAATTTTTTCTTTATAAATGGTTCCATAATCTTTTAATTTCTCACTTGCTTTATCTGTTTTTATATTAGTAAAAATAATGTTTTCTTTACCTATTAATTGTGAGGCATGTATATATTCTAATAAAGACCATTTCCATAATCTTTTATCTAAATGCTCTATTATTATTTTTGTCATTAAAAAAAGAAAGTTGAAAACTTTTATAAATATGTCAATTTTTTATAATTATTAAGTAAAATCAATTTGTAAAAATAATGCGGGGGTAGCCAAGCGGCTAAGGCAGTCGCCTGCAGTGCTGCCGAATGCTATGGCTGTGTAGAGCCGAAAGGCAATGACATTTAGACAGCGACGATTCGAGGGTTCGAGTCCCTCCCCTCGCTCTTTTTTTTTTATTATTTTATTAAAAATATTAAAAAACTTAAAAAAATAGAAAATGGAATTTTCAATTGAAATTGGATTAATTATTTTATTTGCTTTATTGAGTGGTGTTTTATCTGTAAGATTTAGAATTCCAACTGTTTTAGGACTTATTTTCATTGGTGCTTTAGTAGGAAACTTAAATCTTATAAAAGATCATAAATTATTAGATATTGTCCTAGAAATTGGAGCTATTTTATTATTATTTACTGTAGGTATAGAATTTAATTTAGAAAAGTTAAAAAAATTTGGGTTAAGTAAATTCAAAAGCTTTTTTTATGGTCAATTATCAGGTATTATTGAACAAATTTTTGGTTTAATTGGATTTTTCTTAGTTTTCATCGCTAAATTTGTCTTATGCTTTAGCTTTTGCAGCAGGTGCTATGGTTTTTGTAATTGTAGAGGAATTAATTCCAGAATCACAAATAGGAGGTAATTCTGATTTTTCAACTCTAGGGGTTATTTTGGGTTTTACTATGATGAGGATCTTACTTTCTTTTTATTAATATTTTTTACTTTTTAGTACTAAACATGATATAAATTTAAATATAACTAATTGTTAATGTCAAATATGTCTATTAATTTAAAACAAAAAGAAGATGATTTATTTGGATTAAAAGGTTTAAGTCTAGAACAATTATGTTCAGAAATAGATAAAGAATTATCCGATAGTTTATGGTGTGAAAATTTTGAGGAGAGTTTTTTCTATGCTTTATCAAAAGAATTAAAAAAAGTTCCTTATTTATTAACTGGGTTTATTAATAGTCTTTTTGCCAGAGTAAATCCTGTAATTATGGATAATTCTTTTCCTAGACCTTTTTTAGATTTAGAAACAAAAGAAATAAAAACTAAATATGATGACCCTGGGAATTTAGCAAGAATAATATCTAATCTTACAGGAATTTCTTCTCAAGAATTACCTAAATGGTTAACACATAATTTAGAACAATACAAAGAATATCATCAATTACGAATATATGCATTAACACAAGAATTAATAAAAAAATTAAAAGAAAATAAAAATAAGTCTTATTTGGTTGATAAACTAGAAGGTTTGATAAATAAGTTTTATAGATATAAAAAAATAGATTATTTAGATTTAAATAGTATTATTAGAACACTTAATTCTAAAAAAAATAATCCTCCTATAAATAATATACATAGGTTAATAGTTACATCCATAATTACATTAGCATTAGCTGGTCTTAGTGGTGTTATGACTTATAATTCTGTATATAATAAGCTTCAAGAATCTGATAAAAATAGAACTTATGAAATTGCAGAACAAATACCTCCATCACTAGATCCAATGCATGGTGCTGTTCCTTTATCTATTCAAATAGGGAATCTATCTGGAATAGCAGATAGATGTTATATGTCTTTATATGATGGGGAAGGTAATTTTAATGACGAATTTCCTAAATTTTTAGATAATCTTTCAACAGCAAAAGAACAAGCAAAAATAGTTATTTCTGTATATAGAGACCCAAATCTTCAAAGAGCAGTTTCTTCAATAGAAATAGGTTTTGGAAGAATAGTAAATAGTATTAGCGAAAGTATAAGAAATGAAGTTTATAATGAATGTGATGATGAAGGCCATTGTGAGAGTCAGTGTAAAAAAAGGGTCTTTATTCTTAGTAAAAATCAAGAATCTATAACTTGGGGTTTTGGAGAAATGTGGTATGGACTAGAAACAATTGTTAATGGGAAACCTTTTAAAGATATTACTTTTCATGAAATAAAACCTGGACCTAATGCTAATAATTCTATTGTTCTTATTTATAAAAATGCCGGTTCATCACTTCTTATAATTAGAAATGACTTAGAAGATTATGAAAGAAAAATTGCAAGTTATCCGGATTTTGAAGAAAAAGTAGATTATAATTGCATTTCTTTAAGTGCTTCTTGGGGGCCTAAGGAGGAAATAAATAAATTAGAACCTTATATAAACAATATTACTAGTTTAAACAGAATTCCAGAAAAGCTAGAAAAATTTTTAGATTTATCTGAAAAATATGAGGAAATGCTAAAAAACGCTAAGTCAGATAAAGAAAGAGCTAGGATTCTAGGTGATTATTCTATAGAACTACATAGAATATTCGGGTATCCAGGAGAGGGACATTTATTTCAAAGAGAAATTAACCTTATTTCATATGGTGCTGGAACGCTGATATTTTTTTTTGTTTTAGGTGGGGGTTACATTATATATAAAACATTTATAGAGTTTTAAATGTCCAAATTTAAAATAGTTTGATTTTTAACAAAAAGGTTAGAATTTTACTAAAAAACTACAACCAAATTTAAACCTATTAAAGCATTTAAATATTTATTCTATTTTTATAGTATTGGTGATATAAATGAGAAATATATCAAAAATAATATTTTTAGCTTTTTTAGCTTTGTTTTTTGTATCTGCATGTCAAATTAACAATCCAGAAAATAATATAATAAAAGAAGAAAATGAGAGATATGATTGCTTAAATGGCTATTCTTGGAATGAAAAAATTGATGCTTGTATTAAAAATTTAGAATTAGATGAAAGTCAACTTAAAGCAGTACAAATTGCTGTTGCACCATTAAGTTATAAACCTGTGCATATAGAGAGAGTTGAGACATTAAGATGTCCAGGCTGTTTTATAATTACATTAATATATAATAACAATCAAATTAGAGATATAAAATTAATAAATTGGAAAATATCTAAAGAGGATATACAATTTTGCAGTGAAGAAGAAAAAAAAGGAGTTATTTGCACTTTAGAGTATATTCCTGTTTGTGGAGATAACGGAAAAACATATAGTAATAAATGTGCAGCTTGTGGAAGCAAAGAAATAGATTACTATTACTTAGGGGAATGTAATGAAACAAAAAATAAAGAAACAAATCAAGATTATGAGATTGATGAAAAAAAGAGAGATTGCAAAGAATGCCCTTTATTAAGTCAACCAAGCCCTGATTTCTGTAAATACGGAACTATTGTTGCAGGAGAAATTGATGAGTGTGGTTGCCAAGGCCCACCAAAGTGTGTTTATTAAGTGTGTATAAGTATAAAAGTAAATAAAAATTTTATAAGATATTTTTTAGAAAATAGGATATTATGAAACTAATAACTTTTTATTATTTCTTTGTTATAATCCATAAACCATGAGTTTTTACACTCATCTGAACAAAATATTGTATCATTTGTTTCTTTTCTACATGTTCTACATATATTTACCATAAAAGCTAAATCTATTTTGTTATATTTAAATCTTTTGTTTTTTAACCACTTATTAGTAGTTAAATTTATTAATGTTTTTTTGTTGGTTATTTTTTAAAAAGAATTCATGTATTTTTCCTCTTTGCCAATCATATAATAAAGAACGAGCCATTCGTTTTAAATCAGGAGTATTTCCTTTTAATAATATTTTTTTTGAGATTGCTATTTTTTCTAAAAAGGTATAAGAATCGTTTTCATAGGTTAGGTTATAGTATTTTTCAAACAATTTTGGTTGTAGGTCAATTAGTCTCATTGCAAAATATTCTGGTTCTTTTAGATGCTCTGGATTTTTTGAACCAATAATTACTTGTTTTTCAATACTTTTTTCTGGATCTTTTTCATCAAATGGCAAAACACCTGGCGTGTCTATTAATTTTAATTTACCTCTTTTTACAAATTGAATTCCTTTTGTATGGCCAGAAACAGGACTTACAGAAGCTGATTTTTGCCCTTTTAATAAGTTTATAACTGAACTTTTTCCCACATTTGGATAACCTAAAATTCCTATTACGCTTTCCTTACCTTTAACTAATTCCATTATTTTTTTATAAAGAATTGTGCCACCTAATTTTTTTGTAGATGAAACAAACACACTAGGTTTAAAATTTTTTTTAATCTCTTCTGCTTGTTCTTTTGTTATTAAATCACATTTATTTAACACATAAAGTAATTTTTTATTCTTCTGTTTAATTTTTAATTCTATTTCTTTGTGTCTAGTTAATTCTGGCATTCTTGAATCTAAAATTAGTAATAATAAATCTGATTCATCAATAACTTTATTTACTAAATTCCAATAATTTGCCATGTTTTATTTAAAGAATTTTTTTACAATTATAAAATATACTTTTTAATTAATTTCTAGTGTTTAAATTAAGTATCATTTTAATATACATTTTTAATATACTAATATACGAAAATTTTAAATAGTAAGAGTTTATTATAAGTAATATGACTATTTGGACTCCTAAAGCAGATGTTGGTATTAAAAGCCAATGGGCGCCTCAAAAAGATGGTAGATGGGATGAGTCCAATATTTTAGTTTATAGCACACAAATAAAGCAAGAGAGAATAATTCATTTAGAGAATGTTTATAGATATATGTGGCATTATTTTAGTGAAGAAGGTTGGAATGCTTCTGAAAGTATTGGAGATGTTGATGATAACAAAAGATATGAAGTTTTTTTTGGTGAATATAGGGATAGTCAAGGTCATAAAGAAATAAGATTTTGGTGGAGAATGCAAAAAAATTGTGGTGGTATTGCTGGTGTTCATAACTATTTTTTATACAAAGTTTATGTTGATGTTTTAACAACTAATATGAAAAGAATTGAAATGACTTATAAAGGTAAAAAAATAAAACCTTATGTTGGAGAATTTATATTATGGTTTAATTCAATCTTAGTTTTAGATAGAAATGGTTGGTTTAAAAAAGATGGTCCTTTAAGTGTTTTTGCAGATTTCTTCCCAAGAATGATATATAAAGATAGGATAAGGGAACAAGAAATTGAATTAAGAAGGTTTTCTGAAAGATTTATTGAAGATTTAAAGTTCTTTATTGGTTTGAATAGATTAAATGCTGTCAGACAACCCCTAGAACCAGAAAAAGAATGGTTCTAAGAATATAGAAACTAAAAAAATAATTATAAAAAATTAAAAAACAAGATATATAATCTTATTTTTATCTTATTTCAGAACATAGCTAAAGTCAATTGTACTATTATCATTTAAAGTTATTCTATAATTGTATCTATATGCTAAAAATCCTATTAAGTTCTTTGTATTTATGTTAAATATCCATAGCTTATCTTTGTCATCCCATCTAAATTCATTAAAAGGTGTGGTTGAAATAATTTCTTCTTCTGTTATCTCTACAAAAGGATTAGTTAAAGAACTTTTTAATAATTTAAATTCCTTAACTATGCCAGGTGTATTAATTGAATTTCCATTTGCATCACAGACCCTAAATTTTGCAGGGACAGTGCTTTTTTGTTTGAAAACACTTGTACCATCTGCTCTAATTGGAGGTAAAATTTGATGACCTGGCATATCTAGACATAATCCATCTGGAGCATATATTACTCTGTAATTTAATAATGTCTCTCTTTTATTACCCACATTATCAAAAGCAAAACAATTTATTGATTTTTCTCCAACACTATTTAAGTCTAATTCTTCACATGCTTGATTAAATAAACCTGAACCATAATCAACTGCGTTTAAAGTTATTGTTGCATTTCCATTTAATATTATTGGATTTGGCTCTACTATTGGATTTAAAATTGGTGCTTTTTTGTCAATTTTATTTCCTTCAACAGTTATTGGATAAACACAATTTCCAACTAAATCACAAACTTCTTCATTTGAAAATGCAACTGCATTATCTGTTTCTGTTTCTTCAGAAACATCTGTTTTTAATTTAATCTCTTGTGTTTCTGGACCAGAACCATAATCACTATAATTACATAAAATTTCTACATCTTCTTTGTGCCATAAACCATCTGGCTCTTCACATGACAATAATTCAGGGGATTTTTTATCTACTTTAATATTATAAAAAGGCCCAGCTATAACACAATTATTTAATTTATCACATACATTAAAAGTATTTGTAGATGCATTGTTTGTTTCAATTCCAATATCAACAGTAGTAGTTAAATTGAAAATATCATAATCAATACCAACTCCATTATCAGCAACAGAACAGAGTATCAAGACATTTTCATTATTCCAATTATCATCAGGCATTTGGCATTCAAATGTAGGCGATTTTCTATCTATTTTAAATTTAAAAGGACCAATAATTACACAATTTCCAGCATTATCACACACTTCTTTAGTGTTTGTTTCTGCATTATCAGTTTCAATACCTTGCTCAATATTTGTGGTTAAAACAATTATATTATCTCCTGAAAATCCTGAAAAATGATCAGAAACATTACAAATTACATTTACATTATCATTATACCATTTATATTCTGGAATCTCACACTCTACAATAGGAGCACTTTTATCAATTTTAATTATATCATATTTAATTTCCTCAACATTTCCATAATCACTAAAATTAATATTTTCATAAGTTCCATTTCCAAATCCACTATTATCAACACTTAAATACCTAAGATAATTAATTCCTTCATTTGATATTAGAATTTGATTTCCTTGATGATTTGGTTGACATATATTTTCATTATCTATGCAATAATAAGTTGCTTGAACACCGCATATATTATCTATAGAGCTTAAATTTACTATAATATCTGTGTTTTGCCATTCATTTGGAACATTACTTGTAGTTATTGGTGGTTCTTGATCATGTTCATCTATTAAATTATTACAATCATTATCTTTTCTATCGCAAATTTCTGGGTTTCCAGAAAAGATATCAGCATCTAAATCATTACAATCTCCGCATGTTAAGCTATAATTATCTAAGTCATTATCTTCTTCACAAGATACTTGACAGGTGTTTTGTGTACATGTAAAAAGAGCTGAACAATAGTTATTTACAAATTCTGGAAAATCACCAAAGATATTTACAGAACAGCCAGAACCACAACCATCATTTGGACATATAGTTGGCTCACAATCTTGGTTTTGTGTATCATCAAAAATAGGATTTCCATTTTCATCACAAATAGCACATATTCCTGCATCATTTCCAAAACTTGTGCAATTACTCCAAACGCCATAGAAACAAGTTCTTGTTCCTAAGCATAATCCTGAACCACATTCACTTATTAAATTTTCATCAATTAAATTATTGCAATTATTATCCTTATTATCACAAGATTCATTATTATTAGGAAAGTTTAAAGGATCATTGTCATTACAATCACAAAGTTTACCTGCTCCATCCTTATCATTATCTAATTGATCTGGATTAAGAACAAAAGGACAATTATCACATGCATCTCCGTATTTGTCTGTAAGAGAATTATAATCCCTATTAAAATTTAATTTAATATCATCAAAATAAGCATATTGCCCATAAACTCTAGAATAATCCCAACCACCTATTTTTAATCTAAACCTTGAAGATGAACTCATTGCTGTTGTTGGCTCTGATCTAACTAAAACACCATTTTCCCAATATTCTATAGAATTTCTCTTTACTACAAATTTAAAGTTCACATACTCTCTTGGCAAAGTTCTGGATTGTTCTGTTGAACTAGTTGAGGATAAAATAAACCTAATTCTAGAACCATAAGCAGCATAACCAACACCAACATTATTATTTGTGGAAGCATCTTGAAGCAATAACAGCATTTCTGCTGTAGAGGCAGGATTAAATTTCCATTTTCCTTCAATTGTTATGTTCTGCCATACTGAATTAACAATGTCCCTGGAAACCAAATAAATATGATAATCTGGACTTCCTCCTTTTCCGAGAATATTAAATCTAGCTTCTTGGTTTATTTCTTCAAAAACACTATCCCCAACTTTATCAAACATAGGCCATTTTGTTGTGTTTAATAAGTTATCATTAAAATTATCTTCAAAAGAACTTTCTAATCTATCAGAATCTTTTTGGTCTGGATTATATGCATAAGGACAATTATCACATACATCACCTATACCATCTTGATCAACATCTTTTTGGTTTGGATTATATAGATAAGGACAGTTATCGCAAACATCTCCGATCCCATCTTTATCATCATCATTCTGATCAGAATTAAATATATAAGGACAATTATCGCAAACATCACCAAAAATATCATTATCAATATTTAATTGGTCTGGATTATATATTAAAACACAATTATCATTTCCAGTACATTCATTTGAATAAAAGTTTTTTCTGCAAATACCATCATGATCAATATCAGGAAGCCAACCATAAGGAATAATAAAAGGATAAATGTCTTTTCCTGTATCAAAAATAGAATAATTTGTATCTCCAATACTATCACCATCTATATCTTTTCCTTTGTAATCACTCCAATAATTACCACCATTAGGATAACCATCGTCAAAATAATTTTGAGTATTAGAATAATAATTTCTTAATTGGTTTATATTATCAATAAAATTATTATGGTATATTTTATTATTAGAAGAATATCTATCTAAATAAACACCATAAGAAGAGTTTAAAATATTATTTTTTGTTATTAAATGCCTTTGTCCTAGAGAAGTATAAATTCCAAATGTTGTTTTGTTTATCTGATTGTTTATAATTGTAATATTATAACTATTATAAGTAAAAATTCCATAATTTACATTTTGAATCTTACAATTTTGGATAGTGATGTTTTTTTTACTATACAAATAGATTCCATTCTCTGTAGTAGGTTGTATTACATGATCATTACAATCCAAAGTTATAGTGTCATTTGTTATTTCTATTGTTTCCATTATGTTTGTTGTTAATGTACATTTTTTTTGCATATTATCCCAAATTCCTATCTTTACACAATCTCCACCTGTAGAATTATCCCTAATAAACTTTGTAGAGGGTTTATTTTGAATCCAAACATGTTTCGGATAACCTTCTATTGAGAAATTTATTTTTCCTTGGCAATCTTCACAATCTTTTTCAGCAGGAATGGTTTGCTTATTTTCATAAGTATTTTCATACAAGTAATATTCTTTATCAGGAATTAATCCATAAACTGAGAAATCTGTTTTCCCTTCTAATTCATCTATTAGCATATCAACTCTTTCAATTTCATCTGTGCCTAAAACCAAAACACTCATTTTTACGCTTTTATTTGTTTCAATAAAAATTGCAGGCGTCTTAGTAATAAAAGTTGTATTCAAAGTATCTAAAATTTCAAAATTCGGAAAATCTATTTTTTCAACTTTTTCTAGGTTTTCATTTGTATCAAAAAATTCATTTTCCTTTTGCTGTGCAAAAGAAAAACTTAAAAAAAATATAACTAAAAAGAAATAGATTGTACTTTTTTTCATTGTAGACCCCCCGAAAAGAATATATAATATATATAAGTATATATAAGTTATATAAAAAGATTGCTGAATTTTATATTTAGATAAAAATTTAATAATATAATAAGATATTATAATAAAAAAGTAATGAAAAAATACTTGCAAAAAAATTAAAAAAAGTGAATAAGCCTCCGAAGGGAGTTGCACCCTCGACCTGCGGATTACAAGTCCGCCGCAATAGCTACTATGCTACGGAGGCATATATAAAAATTATTAAACTAATAGGGTTTTGAATTTTATTTATATTTAAAAAAGTTTTCATAGATATTTATAAAGATTTAATTTAAAAAATTTTAAAAAAACAAAAAGAAAAAAAATTTATTATAAGAAAATGATTTTTAGAATTATTTTATCAATTTTTCTTATGATTTTGATAACATGTCCTACAATAGACAGGTTTGCCTTCTATAGGTTTAAAAGGAACTTCTGTTTCCTGACCACAGTCAGAGCAAATTGCTTTATGCATTTGCCTGTTGAAGTTTCTAAAACCTTGGCTTTTCATATATGCCATTATTTCACCTTATATATATTTAATGAAAATTCATAACCTAACTAACTCTTATAGAATTAGCTGTTATAAATTATCACAAATTAATGAAAAAGAGAGATATTTATAAATGTATTTAAATTGCATTTTTTCTAATTATAGAAAATAATTTAAATTATTTTAGTTTTCGGCTTATATAAAAACCTTATAAAAAAATTGTTAAAGATATTATTAAAATGGGACCTTAGCTCAGCCTGGGAGAGCACTACGCTGAAGATAAAATATTATAAAATCTGAAACGTAGGTGTCCGGGATTCAAATTCCCGAGGTCCCATCTATTATTATAAAATTTAATGAAATAAATAAGGGCCCATAGCTTAGCCTGGTGGAGCGCTCGACTGATATCCAAAAGCTATAAAAGGCAAGAAATCGAGAGGTCGCCAGTTCAAATCTGGTTGGGCCCACTTTTTTATTTGTGAATTTTTTATTTTATATTTTCTTATTATTATAAAATGTTTTAAGAAAATTATAAAAAAATAAGATTATTTATTTTTATTATAATGTCTTTAATTATAATTTCTGTTGGAAAATTAAAAAATAATTTCATAAAAGAACTTATAAAGGATTATTTAAAAAGATTGAACAAACTGAAAATTGAATTTATTGAAATTAAAGAAACTAATCCAATAAAAGAAAAAGAAGATATATTAAATAAAATTACTAAAATAGACAATAAGAATATTTTTTTACTTAGTGAGGAAGGTAAATTATTGGATTCCTATGGATTTACAAATATTTTAAAAGATAGTTTACTAAATAATACAAATTTAGTATTTGTTATAGGGAATTATTATGGAATTGATATTTCCTTAAAAGAGAAATTTCCAATTTTATCTCTATCAAAAATGACATTCACTCATGAAATAGCAAGGTTATTGCTAATAGAACAAATTTACAGAGCATATACAATAATAAATAATCTTCCCTACCATAAATAAGAATTAATATTATAATAAATTATAAGTTAATATCTTCACTGATTTTGTTATAATTTATATAATCTTTTTGTATTATAACAATTAAGTTTTTTAATTTATTTAAAATCCCAATATTAATGAGTAATATTTCAAAGGATTCAAAAAATAGTTTCATGATTATATTAAATTTTTTTTTTATGATTTTTATATTTTTATTAATATTGAGAAGTGTAAATCCTATAGAAGATGCTAAAATTTATTCAATTTCTGCAACATATAAAATTAATGTAAATAATTCTGTGGAAGAATCTATAAACTACACATTAAGCTCTTCTATTAATAAAAGTTTAATCAAGATTTCCAAAGAATTTAGTGATTTAAGTATTAATGATGGAGTTAATGAATTAAACTACACTATAATCCCAAGTGAAAAATATAATATTATTAATCTTACTTTAAATAATACTGTAAAGCTCAATTTAAAATATGTTGCTTTAAATGAGATATTTCAAAAGAATAATGTTAATTTATTTTACACTAATTTTGATTTTAAAGAGCCTATAACAAAAGTGGATATTAAATTTATACTCCCAAAGGGTTATTCAATATATAAAGAAGAATATTCTCCAAAAGATGCTAATATTGTTAGCGATGGTAATAACATTTTAATAATATGGACAAAAGGTGCTTATAAAAGTATGACTTATTCCGTTAGTTATTATAATCCGTTTTTGGAAGAAAATTTAAATAATTCTACAACTGAACAAAATAATCAAGAAGAATTATCAGAGATAGTTAAAATTTTTAATTTTATAAAAAACAATATTAGAAAATTGATAATTTTCATTTTAGGATTGCCCCTATTTTTTATTTTATTTATATTGTCAATAACTCTTTTTATTATTAAAAAATTTAAGAAAAATACTAATGAATTACTTTTAAAAGGATTTATGGAAGATGAGCAGAGAGCAATTTTATATTTACAAAAAAATAGGGTTGTATGGCAAAATAAACTGAGAAAGGATTTAAACTTAAGTAGAGTAAAAACAACTAGAATAATAAAAAAATTAGAAGCTCAAGGTTTAATTAGAAAAGAAGATTTTGGAAAAACTAACAAGATTTTCTGGAATAGCAAATAGTTAAAAGAAATATTTTTTATTATTGTTTCTTATTGTTTCAGTAAAAAAATATCTATTTGCAACAATTTCTTGTTATAGGTGATATTCATGAATAAATTAAAACTACTTGTAAAAAAATTAAAAAATAGTTTATTAAAAAATGAAGAAATTGATGCTATAACAATTATTGAATTAGAAGAATTAGGTTTTAAAATTTATCCGCCAACACAATACCCTGAAAAAAACTAAATATTAAAAGATATTAAAAACTGAAATATGACATTTTTTTGATAAGAATGGTTTTATAAGAGTAGTAGTTTTATAAGAATAGTTTTTGGTATTTTATATTTATGTAATCTAAAATAGTTAATATTTTATAAGAAAAATTTTTCTTTTAGTTAGATGAGTGAAATTGAGGATATTAGTGATAATGCAACTATTAACTTAGTTTTAGACACATTGAAAAAAAATAAACAAGCATTAGTTTTTTGCAATACTAGGAAAAGCGCAGAAGCCACTGCTGAAAAGATTTCTAAATATATAAAAAATTTTGATAAAAATTTAGAAAATGAATGGCTTAATATAAGTGAATCTGCATTAAATGTTTTAAGCACACCTACAAAACAATGCCAAAGATTAGCTTTATGCTTAAAGAAAGGAATTGCTTTTCACCATGCTGGATTACATTCTGAACAAAGAGCAATAGTTGAAAATAATTTTAGAAAAGGATTAATTAAAGTAATATGTGCTACACCAACTTTAGCTTATGGCTTAAATTTACCTGCGTTTAGAGCAATTATTAAAGATTTAAAGAGGTATGGTGGTAAATGGGGAATGGAATGGATCCCAACTTTAGAGTATCACCAAATGGCAGGAAGAGCAGGAAGACCAGATTTTAATGATAAGTATGGTGAAGCTATATGTATAGCTAATAATGAAAAAGAGATTGATGAAATCTTAAACAGGTTTATTAATGCACCACCTGAAAAAATTTATTCTAAGTTAGCTGTTGAACCAGTTTTGAGAACTTATTGTTTAAGTTTAATTGCTACAGATTATTGCAAAACTAAAGAAGATTTAATTAATTTTTTTGAAAAAACTTTTTATGGAAAACAATATGGAGATATGGAAAGATTAGCTAAAATAATTGATAAAATTTTAAATTATTTAGAAGAATGGGAATTTATTATACTTCCTGATAAAAATAATGATTATGAATTGTCTAAAAAAGCAAGTAATTTAATTAGAGAAAGTGAGTTTATATCTGCTAATGATATTTTAAAAAATGAATATAATAATAAGGAAATAATTAAAATAACTAAGTTAGGACAAAGAGTTTCAGAACTTTATATAGATCCTTATACTGCAAATTTTATAATAACTTCTCTGAGAAGAGCAACAGGATTAAAAGTAAATGAATACTCTTTTATTCAAATGATTTCTTCTACTTTAGAATTAAGACCCTTACCTAGTTTAAGAATGTCCGAGATAGAGGAGATTGAAAGTAAAATTGATGACTTAAATCTGATTATAAATAAACCTGATTATTTTGATGCTGATTATGATGAGTTTTTAAAATCTATGAAATTAACTTATGCATTAATTGATTGGATGGAAGAAAAGACAGAAGATGATATATTAAACAAATATAATATTGCTCCTGGAGAATTAAATGTAAAAAAAGAATTAGCAGATTGGATATTATTTTCAACAGAGGAGTTATGTCATTTACTAGGTTTTATGGATATATTAAAAATAATAAAAAAAGCTAGATATAGGCTAGATAAAGGTATAAAAGAAGAATTAATACCTTTAACAAGATTAACAGGAATTGGTAGAGTTAGAGCAAGAATATTATTTAAAAACGGAATTAAAGATATTGGAGATATTAAAAAAACAGACTTAAATATTTTAACTCAATTAGTTGGAAAAAAGATTGCTGAAAATTTGAAAAATGAAACAGGAGACTTAAAAGAACCTATATCTGAAAGCAAAAGAAAAGGACAACTAAGTTTAGGAAAGTTTGATTAAATAAGTTAATTAGATTTTTATTTTTATTTTATTTGCTAATTATTATGCAACCTGTTATTGTTGGCATTGATCCTGGAACAACTAGTGCTTTTGCTATTTTGAGTTTTGATTTTAAAGTATTAAAAGTAAAATCAAAGAAGAATTATTCTTTTCCTAGTTTAATATATGATATTTATAAATTTGGACTTCCAATTATTGTTGCAACAGATAAAAAGGATATTCCTTCTTTTATAAAAGAATTTTCTCAAAAAACAGGGGCCAAGATTTATAATCCTAAATATGATACTAAAAAAGGTGAAAAACATTCTATTGTAAAAGAAAAAGGTTTTCTTGATTATTGTAAAAATACACATGAAACAGATGCTTTAGCAAGTGCCTTATTTGCTTATAGAGAATATTATCCAATAATAAGGAAAATAAAGAATTATGTAGAAGAAAATAAAAAACATAATTTAAAGGATTTGTTAATTATAAAAGTTTTAAATGAAGATAAAAATATAACAAAGGCTGTTAATGAATTAGAAAAAAAGACAGAAACAAAAAAAATTGAAGTAAAGAAAATAAAAGAAATTATAAATAATGTATTGACAAAAGAAGAAAAAGAAGTATATTTACTTAAGAAAACAATTGACAAACTAAGATTTGAAATTGAAACATTGAAAAAGGAAAATAAAGTATTAAAAGAAAAAAGAATTGACATAAATGAGGAAATAAAAAAAATAATTTCTTTTAAAGAAAAAAAAGCACTATCATTAATAAAAGAAAATAATTTTTTAAGAGAGAGAATTAAAGAAAAAAATATAAAAATTAGAGAGTTAAATGAATTTATATTAAAAACAAAAAATTCTGTTTTAGTAAAAAAATTGAAAAATTTAAGCAATGTTGAATATGAAAAGAAAAAAGATATTTTAAAAATTGAAAAAGATGATATTATTTTTATTGAAAATTTTGATTCCTTTAGTGAAAATGTTTTTAATAATCTAAAAGAAAATATAAAATTTATATTATATAATAGTAAAAAAGTTAGTATAGAGAACGATTTAAAATATAATTTAAAAGATTCAAAAAATAATATTATTGAAGTTTTAAAAAAATATTTTTTTTTAATAGATATTAATAAATTTACTTTTTATGAAAATGAGAATTTTGTATTAATAAATAAAGATGAATTTAAAATAATATCAAAAAAATTAATAAATGAGACTAATAAAAATGATTTACTTAAAGAGATCATAGAAAATTATAAACAAGAAAGAAAAAAAGAGTTGTTTGAGTGATAGGAAAATTATAAAATAAAATTATAAAAAGTATGTATTAATTGAGTAAATAATAAATTCCCTCATCAAAAATAACTTTAACATTTTGTCCTAATTTAAATTCATAAGTTTCTATGTTTCTTAGTGTGTTTTTCACTGGCACACTTTGATATGTTTCCAAATCCATTATTTCTAGGTTTGGATAAACTTTTGTTATTTTAGTTTTATTTTTAGGGATGATTTGTATTTCTCTTTTATCAATTTTTTCTAATGATTTCAGTGTTGTTTTTTTTCCTGTTTTTAAATCAATTGCATTTATTTCTTTTTGAACATTGGTTAAATAATAAAGATTATTCTCTATTTTTAAAACATCTCCTTTTTTATATTCTGGAGCTTCGTATAAAGCATTTACTCTATAGATTTGCTTACTTGTTAATCTATCTTGTGTAAATTGTCTAACGCTGATTTTAAGTTTGCCACCAAAATTTTTTTTTAAGTTTTGTGCTAAATTTTGTAGTTTTTTTTGATCAGAAATATCTAAGTCATAACCTGTTTCATTTTTTCTTTTATTTGCTATTTTTAAATTATGGTTTTGAATATATTTTTCTATATAGTCTATAATTTCATCATTACTATTTCTTATTTGTAAGGTGCCTTCATAATATTTACTATGAGTTTTTGAACATTTTTCACAATAAGTATAATAAATTTGGGCAGGTATTAAAAATAAATTATTATTTTTTATTGCTTGAATTTCTATATTATATTTTAGTCCTGGTTTTTTTTGCTCTATCTTGTCAAAATCAATATTTGATAAATCAATTTCAACATTATCCTTTATTTTATCCTTTGCTATTTTTACTATTGCTTCATTTATTTCTAAAGAAATCCATTTATTGTTTTTAAAAAATTTGCCACAATTTGCACATATTTTAATAATGATTTCCTTTGCTTTTATATCTTCTATAGGTTTACATTCCTCACAAAACCCATTTGATTTTTTTCCGCAGACAGGACAAAAGCTCATATTAAAGAAAAAATTGTTTATATTTAATAAGTTTAATATTTTTATAACAAAATTTATTTAAATGAAAAGTGTTTCTTTTGAACTATGCTATTCAGAACATTAGGAACTTTGGATTTCATAACTGTTTTAGTTTTAATAGGTGCAGCAA
>JAVZBY010000010.1:0-33328 GCA_038874655.1 Candidatus Woesearchaeota archaeon
ATTTTGAATGTAATCAAACTGCTTATCTAAAAAATTACATGATTAAAGCTGGTTATGCTACTTTGCTTTTTGAGTTTGAAAATGATTTAGCTTATGTAAGTGATTATGCTTATGATCCTAGTGCTCCTACTCATGATAATCCTTATATTACGCCTGATCCTGCTTATCCTTTTAATAATTTAACTTGCAATGCTAATAATGTTTTTGATGCTGATGGAGATCAAGTTGTAAATATAACAACTTGGTATAAGAATAATCGAAGTATTTATTTGTTGTATTTGACATTTGCAAATGATAATGAAAGTGTATTGAAAGATTATTCTTTCCATAATTATGATATTGTAAATAATAGTGCAAAATATAATAAAACTATTGGTAGAATAGGTGGTTCATTTTATTTTGATGGAAATTCTTATATTGATTTAGGTCAAAATATTGCTTTAGGTGAAAATTTTACTATAGAATTGTGGTATAAAGGAAGTGAATCTGAATATTATAAAGGTTTAACAGGTGCTGTATCAACAAATGGTTATGCATTACAAATAGATCAAGGATTAGTAAGAGCTTGGATTAATGGGAATCAACATTATGGAACTAGTTATGTTAATGATAATATATGGCACCACATTGTTTTACAAAGGGAAAATGGACTTGCTAGAATATATGTTGATGGGATACTAGAAAAAGAAGAATTAACAAGTTCAGCTAGTGTTGTTTCTAATCAAAATACTTGGATTGGAGGTTGGGGAAATACTGATTATTTAATTAATGGATTTATAGATGAAATAAGATATTATAATTACTCTTTATCTAATAATCAAATAAGAAAAAATTTTTTTAGTGAAAATTCATCAAACTATAACAACATATTATTAACTGATGAAATAAAAATTAATGATGAAATAAAGTGTGGTGTAATTCCTAATGATGGTAATGTAAGCGGACTTTTAAAAAATTCTAGCTTTGTCAAAATCAATGAAAATTTAAAACCAAATTTAACAAATGTTTATTTACTACCTCAACCTGCTTTTAATGATAGTAATTTAAGTTGTTATGGTCTTATCAACAATATAGAAGGAGATTATATAGTTAATATTACAAATTGGTATAGGAATAACAAAAGTATTTATTTAGCATATTTTAGTTTTACAAATAATAATGAAAGTTTATTAAAAGATTATTCTTATAATATTAATAGTGCTTTTAATAATGGTGCTACATACTACAAAGATTTAGGCAAAATTGGTGGTTCATTTTATTTTGATGGAAATTCTTATATTGATTTAGGTCAAAATATTGCTTTAGGTGAAAATTTTACTATAGAATTGTGGTATAAAGGAACTGATGATCAAGAATATCATGGTTTAACAGGTGCTATATCAACAAATGGTTATGGTATACAATTGTATTATGGTTTAGTTAGAGTATGGATTAATGGTAATGTTCATTTAGGAAATATACTAGTTAATGATGATAAATGGCATCACATAGTAGTACAAAGAGAAAAAGGCCAATTAAAAAGTTATATAGATTCTGTTTTGGATATAAATGAAACTACTGATACAGGCTCTGTTGCATCAAACCAAAATACTTGGATTGGAGGTTGGGGAAATAATGAATTATTAATTTATGGCCTTATAGATGAAGTTAAATATTATAATTATTCTTTAACATATAACCAAATTAGAAGAAATTTTCTAAGCGAAAATCAATCATTATATAATAATTTTTTAGATTACAAAGAAACTAATTTAAATGAGGAATGGAAATGTTCTATAACTCCAAATGATGGTTATTTAGATGGAATAACTAAAAACAGCTCAAGTGTAAAAATAAAACTTAATAATGTACCAAGAGTTTCAAACCTACAAATTTTACCAATTACCCCTAATACAACATCAAATTTAAGTTGCTATGCAACTGTTATGGATAACTTTAATTTTACAATTAATGTTGAATATTTTTGGTATAATGGAACTAATTTATTTTCATCAGGAAATGTTAGTGTGAATAATAACACAAATACTTTAATATCAACAATTTCTAATTCAAATACAAAAAAGAATGAAATATGGAACTGCACTATTAAAGCTTATGTAGATCTTGAAAATTCTATTTTTAGCTTAAATTCTACTAATGTTAAAATAAATAATAATCCCCCTACCAAAATAAGAGATATAGAAAATAGAAATTGGTTAAACGATAGTAGTTATTATTTAAATTTAAGTATATATTTCATTGATGAAGATGAAGAAAATTTAAGCTATAATGTAATTAATTCTAATAATTATATTATTTCTTTTAAAGATAATGTTGCTAATATTACACCTATTAATGGTTTTGTTGGAAGAAATATCATCAATTTCACAGCTAATGATGGTGAAAATATAACTCATTCAAACCCTATTATTATAGAAACACACAATGATTTAATAATAAATTCTAATCAAACTTGGAATGCAAGTGATTTCTATAAAGGTATATATTATTTTAGAAATTTATATATTATAAATAATAGTACTTTATTTTTAAGAGGGAATTATACTAATAATTCTGATGGTTATGGTGTTGAATTAAATATTAAAGAAAATTTAACCATTGAAAAAGGGAGTAAAATCTCTGCTGATGAATTAGGTTATCCTGGAGGAAGTATAACTTTAAATGGAATGGGTCCTGGTGCTGGAATTGCAAATGATTGGGCAACTGGTGTTTCTGGAGCTGGTCATGGTGGATATGGTGGAGGTATAAACCCTGGCTCTGCTTATGATTCTTTAGTTTATCCTATACAATTAGGAAGCGGTGGTGCTGGTGCTAAAGGGAGTGATGCTAGAATTGGCGGCAATGGTGGTGGTGCTATCATAATAAACAGTAGTCAAATAAAAATAGATGGAATTCTATCTGCTAATGGTGGCTCAACACCTTGTAATGGTTGTTTGAATCCAGGTGGTGGTGGATCCGGAGGATCTATTTTAATTTTATGCAATAATATCTCTGGAGAGGGTAATATAACTACTAATGGTGGTTCTGGAGATATTGGATCTCAAACTAGTTCTGGTGCCGGTGCAGGTGGAAGAATTAGTATTCATTTTAAAAACTTTTCATTTGTCGGTGTAATCAGTTCTTTTAATGGAAATAAAGGTAGAACTGCTGAAAATGGTACTATTTATTTGTACGATTATTTAAATAATGATTTATATATAATAAGAACGCAGTTATGGCGCACAAATTTAGAAGGAGACTTATTTAATCATAATAATATTTACATTTTGAATAGATCAACATTGTATTTAAAAAGTTATCATACTAATGATACAAATGGAATAGGATTTAAATTTTATGTTAAAAACTTTTATTTATTAGATAATGCTTCTATTAATTTAAATGGATTAGGTTATTCTGGTGGAGATCCGGGATATAATGGTTATGGCCCTGGAAAAGGAATTTCTAATTCTTGGCCTATAGGCGTTTCTGGAGCTGGACATGGTGGTTTAGGAGGTGGTGTTAATGGTGGCTTTGTATATGATTCATATGATCTACCTTTAGAATTAGGAAGTGGTGGAGCAGGTGGAAAAGGTAGTGGTTCTATGTATGGAGGTAATGGTGGCGGTGCTATTTTAATTAATGCAACCAATAACATAATAATTAATGGCTCTATTAATGCTGATGGAGGCAATACATATAATACTAATTCTGAAATAGATAATCCCGGTGGTGGTGGCTCAGGTGGTTCAATATTATTAATTTGTAATAATTTTTTCAGTAATGGTTTTTTAACAGCCAGAGGAGGAAATGGTGGTTCTAGTCAAACTACTTCTGGAAATGGTGGTGGAGGAAGAATTTCTGTTATATATCTTAATAATTTTGATTTCAATTTAAATAATAATATAACTACTCCTGGTGTTGGTGGTTCAGGCGGAGAATCAGGAACTAGTTTTATTTTACATTATTTTTTAGATATTAATTTTAATGTAAGTCATTTAGCACAATTTCCTAATGATACAATAATAATATATGGAAAAGCAAATTTAAGTGAAGGAACAAATGTTTCTAATAGAAATTTAATAATAAGACTGAATGAAACTATTTACTATTTAAATACCTCAAATAACCAATTAACAAAAACAAATACTGGAATATTACCAACTACTAATTTAACAGGTGGATTTTATTATATTTTAGAAACGCCATCTGAAGTTGGAAGCTATTTATTAAGAATAAACACTAGTGAA
Source organism: Candidatus Woesearchaeota archaeon (assembly GCA_038874655.1). GTDB lineage: Archaea > Nanobdellota > Nanobdellia > Woesearchaeales > GW2011-AR15 > JAAXVZ01. The sequence continues at coordinate 4,230 of JAVZBY010000010.1, forward strand.
TTTGGAAAATATGGATATTTAGAGAGAACTAAAAATTTAACTATAAATATAACAAGAAGTTTTGTACCTCAAATAATTTATCATAATACTTACCCAAATAAAAAATTCTTTGATTCAAATAAAGGTGCTGATTATTATTACATTTATGCTAATGTTAGTGATTATGATAATAATGTTGTAAGTGTTAATTTCACTTTAATTGCCCCAAATGGAACTGTTGTTATTGATAATAAAAATGCTTCTGCTTATTCCAATAATCTTTGGAATTCTACTTCATTTAAATTAGATCAATATGGACAATGGAATTATACTGTATTTGCTTTAGACAATGACGGAAATAATGATACTAACTATGGGAATATTAGATTTTTGGAAATAACTGGAAACATACAACCAAGTTATATTTTAATAAATCAAAGTTTTATTTTATACGGTGTAGTTAAGGATAGTTTAAGAAACCCTGTTAGTGAAAAAGAAATTTTTATTTATGTAAATAATTCTTTGATAAACAAAGATGATTGGTGGAACTCTTCTTGGATATATAGAAAGAAAATATATGTTGAACCAAATGTCCAAACAAATTTAACTAATACTATTACTTTGGTTAATTTCTCAACTTCTGAATTCATTGCTCAAAATAAAATGAGAAGTGATTGTGGTGATGTTAGATTTACTGATTCTAATAATAGTGAACTTCAATATACTATGGAAACATCTAGTTGTAATTCTAATAATACTATATTTTGGATTTGGACTAACTTAACTGCCAATTCTAATAACACTATATATGCTTATTTCGGCAATCCTAATGCAAATTTCAAAAAAGATTATTTTAATCCAGATAATTCCTTAATAGTTTATTATCACTTTGACAATCCTTCTATATATTCTTCAGATATATCAAAAAGTTTTGATTTTAGCAGAAATTACAACGGAAGTTTATATAATGGAGCTTATGTTATTAGTGATGGAAAATTTGAAAAAGGAGTATATTTAGATGGTGTAGATGACAACTTTGCAACAGATAATATGATTCCTATAACTGGAACAGCAAATAGAACGGTCATGCTATGGTTAAAAGTTTTTTCAGACTCTAATGGGGGTATTTTTCAATTAGGTAATAATGGAGCACCTAGCGGTGTTTTCTCATTATTTTTAGAAAACTACAATATAAAATATTGGGGACATTTCCAAGACTATACAACTAATGCTTATATTTATCCTGGAAGTTTTACACATTTAGCTATTACCTTTAATGGTAGTAATGTTGTTATCTATTTAAATGGCACTATTGTAGATAATAGAATTATTAGTGTTATTACTAGGCAAGACATCGCAAGGTTTGGTTATACTACTTTAACAGGATATTTACAAACTATTATTGATGAGGTTAGAATATATAATAGATCTTTATCTCAAGATGAAATTTCTACAATTTATAATTCTACAAAAATATTTTATGTGAAAAATGAAATAATGACTTCTACAAATTTTTCTGGGGAGTATAGTTATATTATTAGTGCACCTTCTAATGTAGGAAAATACTTTATTAAAATAAACACAACTTACAATAATTATAATAATGAGTATGGTGAACAAACTTTAGAATTAGATTTAAAGAAAATACCAAAAATTTTATCAAATAATACTTTTCCATTAAAAGTTTATTTTGACAATAATAATCCTATTAGTATGTATCTACAAGCTAATGTTGAAGATGAAAATCTTTATTCTGTTAATTTCACTTTGATTGCTCCTAACGGAACTGTTGTTATTGATAATAAAAATGCTTCTGCTTATTCCAATAATCTTTGGAATTCTACTTCATTTAAATTAGATCAATATGGTCAATGGAATTATTCTGTATTTGCTTTAGACAATGACGGAAACAATGATACTAGCTATGGAAATATTAGGTTCTTGCAAATAACAGAAACTTTAGAACCTAACTATGTTAATGTTAATCAAACAGTTGCTGTATTTGGTAATGTGAAAGATACCAACGAAAACTTTATTTCCAATAATTCTATTTATGTTTATTTAAATAATGAAAGTGTTACATGTAAAGATACTAATTGGTGGAATTATTCGTTTTATAATGTAAAACAATTCACAATAAGTAATCCTAGTTCCTACACGTTAACAAATGCTCCAGTATATATTAATTTTTCAACTTTAGATTTAATTTATCAAAATAAGTTAAAAACAAATTGTCAAGATATTAGATTTGTAGATGAAACAAATAATGAGATTGATTACATTTTAGATATTCCTACATGTAATAGTTCTAAAACTAGCTTTTTATTATGGTTAAATTTATCAGGCAATGAAAATAAAACTTTATATGCTTATTATGGAAATAATGAGGCTTATTTAAATAAAAATTATAATATACCAGATAAAAGCTTAATATTATATTATAATTTTGACAATAATACTGTTTATCACTCAAATGCTAATAAGATTTATGATTTAAGTAAAAATAATTATAATAGTTCTTTTATAAATGGTGCAACCGTTTCTAGCGAAGGAAAAAATGGATATGCCTTATATTTAGATGGTTATGATGATTTCATTCATTCTGATACAACCTTACCATTAGAAGGTAATAAAGAAAGAACTATTATGATGTGGATAAAAACTTTTAATGATGATAGAGGTGGTATTTTTCAAATTGGTAAAGAATCTTGGCCACATAGTGTATTTACTATTTACCTTAATGGTGGCTATAGAATAGCTTATTGGGGACATTATGTTGATTACAATACAAATGCTTATTTATATCCGGGTGGTTGGTCACATCTTGCAGTAACATTTAATCAAACAAATATAAAAATATATATTAACGGTACTTTATCGGATAATAATATTGTTAGCGTAAATACTTATAATCCCTATTTAAGAATAGGTCATGCAGAGGGTTTAATAAATAATTACTTGAATTGTATGATTGACGAAATATTTATATTTAATAGAAGTTTAGAATATCCTGAAATTTTATCCTATTATAACTTAACTAAAATTTATTTTATATCAAACAATACAAATTTAAAAACTAATTCTAGTGGACATTATTTATGTAATATTACTTCTCCTTTAATTCCTGGACAATATGTTGTAAAAGTCAACACAACTTACAATGATGAATATGGTGAACAAACTCAAATTTTAACTGTAAAGCAATTTCCTAAACTTCTAGAAAATTATACCTCACCTAGAAAAGTTTATTTTGATTCTAATTCTCAACCTTTAAATGTTTCTATTATTGCGAATATATCTGATGATAATTTAAAAAGTGTCAATTTCACTTTAATTGCCCCAAATGGAACTGTTGTTATTGATAATAAAAATGCTTCTGCTTATTCTGGTAGTATTTGGAACTCTACATCATTTAAATTAGATCAATATGGTCAATGGAATTATTCTGTATTTGCTTTAGACAATGACGGAAATAATGACAGTAGCTATGGAAATATTAGGTTCTTGCAAATATCAGAAACTTTAGAACCTAACTATGTTAATGTTAATCAAACAGTTGCTGTATTTGGTAATGTGAAAAATAGTAGTAGATATAATATAAATGATAAACTTGTATTTATTTACTTAAATAACTCATTATTAACAACATTAGACTGGTGGAATAATAGTTGGTATTATAAAAAAATAATTTTTATTGAATCAAATGTTCAATCAAATTTAACTAATACTATTACTTTAGTTAATTTCTCAACTTCTGAATTCATTGCTCAAAATAAAATGAGAAGTGATTGCGGTGATGTTAGATTTACTGATTCTAATAATAATGAACTTCAATATACTATGGAAACTTCTACCTGTAATTCCAGCAACACTATATTTTGGGTTTGGACTAACTTAACTGCCAATTCTAATAACACTATATATGCTTATTTCGGCAATCCTAATGCAACTTTAAAAACTGATTACACTAATCCTGATGACTCTCTTGTATTATATCTACATTTTGATAACTCTAGTTATTATGGTGAAAATAATTCAAAAATGTTTGATTTCTCTAAAAAAGGTAATAATGGAACATGTATAAATTGTCCTTCTCTTGCTAAAGGAATTTATGGAAATTATTATGATTTTGATGAGACAAATAAATATATAACTATAAATGCAGACCTAAAAACACAAAATAACAAAGTTACTGTTATGGCATGGGTTAATTTAGATTCAACATCTGAAAGTGGTAATTTTATTAAAATAGGTGGCGGAAACAATGGTTTTGGTATTGGCGTTGGACAAACTACTACAGAAGACAATGGTAATAATTTGATATTTATATATGAATATGTAAGATGGATAAATACTGGTTATAGTATTGGAACAGGTTGGCATCATGTAGCTATGACTATTGATGCTAATGGTATCCCCTCTGCATATATTGATGGAAGATTTAAAAATAGTTTTCCAGGAAACGCACCTATTAGTCCAGATTCAAATATTGTAATTGGTGGTAATGATATAAGGAATGTAGATGCTGGAATTGATGAAATTAGAGTTTATAATAAAACCTTATCTGAAGATGAAATCTCTGCAATTTATAATACTACAAAAAATTATTATATATCAAACGAAACATTTGCACAAACAAACTCATCTGGAGATTATTATTACACTTTCAATGCTCCTTTAATTCCTGGACAATATGTTGTAAAAGTCAACGCTACTTACAATGATGAATATGGAGAGCAAAGTAGAATTCTTAATGTTGTTGAAAGTTATAATCCTAAAATTGTCAATATTAATATATCTCCTTTTAATGCAAAAACAAATGATGATTTAATATGTATTGCAACAATTAATTCATTTACAAATATAACTGTTGAATACTATTGGTATAATGGATCTAATTTAATTTTCTCTGGTAATAATACTAATGTATTAAATAATGTTCCACAAGTTATTACAACTTTAAATAATGACTATACAAAAAAAGGTGAAAATTGGACATGCACAATAAGAGCTTATAATGGAATAGAATATAGTTCATATAATTCAAGTTCTGTTATTATTCAAAACACTCCTCCAAGCACACCAAATTTAATAAGTCCGACAAACAATAATAATACTGTTTGGACAAATCCACCTGAGTTTATTTGGAGTTCTTTTGATGAGGATAATGATTTATTAAATTTCACATTAAATATTACATCAGAGATATGCCCTGATATTTTAATTGAAAATATAACATCATTTAATTATAATCCTCTTATCTATCTCCCAGAAATAGAATTTGTGTTAAATTGCCCTTATAAATGGCAAGTTAGAGTTAGTGATGGAACTAACTATAGTGAGTGGAGTGAAAAATGGAACTTTACAATCGAACCAATTTTAATCTTAACATTAATAAATAATAGTATTGATTTTGGGAATTTGAATATAAACGATGTAAAAGATACTGATAATAATGTTAGCCAAATGATTATTAGAAACGATGGAAATCTTATTGCAAATATAACTTATATCAGTATAAATAATTCATTATGGGAAAGTGTTTCGGACAATACAGAATATTTCCAATTCAAGATAGATAATGTTTCATATGAACCAAATTCATTTAATTGGACTTTATCCACAACTAACTGGACAAATCTAACATTTATATTTAATACAAACAAAACAGCTGTTGCTTATTTATTATATCAAGACAAAAATGATGAAGCTGAAATAGATTACAGAATAAAAGTGCCCCCTGGAGAAAGAGCAGGTGAAAAAAGAACAACAATCCTAATAATCGGAGAGGACACATGAAAAAAAAAGAGATTTTTTTAATTAAATTTTTTTTAATATTTTGTCTATTCTTAGTTTTAAATAGAGATGTTCTTAGTATTGGTGTTGCTCCTTCAAAAATTGATTTATTTTTTGAGCCAAATACAGAAACAGAAGTAAATCTAAGAATTATTAATAATGAAAAAAAAGACACTGAATTAATTATTTTTGCAAAGGGAGATTTAAAAAATTATATTAGTTTTGAAAATGAAAAAATTTTCATAAGCGAAAATGAATATGAAAAAAATATAAAATATAGAATAAAATTTCCACAAAAATTAAATCCTGGGAAAATAATTGGGGAAATATGGATAATAGAGAGTTCGGATAAGGAAAAAGAAGCTAACCTAATTGCAAATTTAGGTGTTATTCATAAAATATATGTACATGTACCTTATCCAGATGAATTTTTAGAAGGTATTTTATATGTTAGTGAGTCAAAACCAGGAGAAAAAGTAATTTTCACAATTTCTTTAACTAATCTTGGAAGTAGTGATTTAAATAAAATTGAAGGACAAATTATTATTAAAGAAAATGAAAAACCAATTGGTAAGGTTATTACAGATAAGATCTCTTTGAAAAAAAAAGAAAAAGGTAAAATAACTGGAACATGGGCATATGCTAACTCTGCTGGAAAATACCATGCTGAAGCAATTATAGAATATGATAATGGAAAAATTTTGATGTTAGAAAAAGAATTCATTGTTGGTGAACCTTTAATAAACATTGAAGATATAAAAATTGGTAAATTTACTCTGGGTAGTATTGCTAAATTTGATATTACTTTAAAAAATAATTGGAATAACAAAATTGAAAAAATCTATACAACTACAGAAATAAGAGATGTATATGGTAGATTAATTAATACTTATAATGCTCCATCTATTGATATTGAAAGTTATTCTTCTAAGGAAGTTAGTTCCTATTGGGATACTAAAGGAATTAATGAAGGTGATTTTAGTATTGGCATCACAACAAATTATTTAGATAAAAAAACAGAAAAAGTTTATGAATTAAAATTAGGAAAAAATGAAATAAAAATAAAAGATACTTTAACTGGAAAGGTTATTGAAGAAAATAATGAAGAAAATAATTTAATACCCTTTTTAATAGGAATTATAATTATTTTAATTTTTGTTTTAATTATTATAATATTAGGTTTGAAGAAAAATAAAGAAATAAAAACCAAAGAAATTTCAAATAGAGATAGAATAACTGAAAAAATAGAAACCAAAAAAGAAACAAAATCAGATGTCATGGAATATATTAGATATAATTTAAAAGAGGGTATTAGTATAAGTGCAATTAAGAAAAAATTATTAGAAAAGGGTTATGATGAAAAAACAATTGATTCTTTAATATTGGAAATTGAAGACGAAATAAGAGAAGAAAAAATTTAGCTTTTTTATTAATTTTTTTTATTAATTTACTTTTTTATTTATTATGTACTATTTCAATTACATCTCTATGCTTTAATAATTCGTCTTTTTTCATTGACATTTTTGTTTTTACATTAATTGCTCTTATGAAATTTTCACCCAAGTCAGTATGCAAATGATATGCAAAACTTAAAGCAGTTGTGTTAGGTGGCATTAAAAAACAATCTGGTAATCTTCTTCCTTGGGAATCTTCTAATTTATTTACACCACCTGGAAAAACAGCTATATACTTTAATAAATCAAAAACAGCACTATTTAATACATCTTGAACACCTGTTGAGCCATATTTTTTTAAAATATTTTCTTTAATAAAGAAGAGTGCATTTTTTTGTTTTTCATTAAGTTTTTTTTCATCTATAATTGTAAAATCATTTTCTCCTGGAATGTATTTAATTAAACCATGTTTATTTGCTTCTTTTAATGCTAATTCTGCTTCTGCTGAACAAGGGATTATTTTATAATCTTGAAAATCTTGTTTTACTTTAAGATATTTTTCATATGCACCTGGCACATCAATTTTGTTTGCTGCAATTATTATTGGTTTTGTTTGTTTTCTTAATTCTGTTGTTAATTTTTTTAAGTCATCTTCTGTCCAATTTAAAATGGGTTTTTCCAATAGGTTTAATTTTCTTAATTTTTCATTGACAATATCTTCATTTACTTTTAAACCAGAAAATTGTTTTGCAATTGCTTTAACAACATTTTCCTTTGTTTGATTTATTGCATAAGAAAATTTACGCCAAACTCTTTGAAAGATTTGATAATACCACATATCTAGTTCATGTTCTAAAAATTTTATATCATTAGCTGGATCATAAGATAATTTTTCAATTGGCTCGCCTTTTTCATTTAAACTGCCAGAAATGTCTACCACATGGATTAATGCATCTGCTTGACTTAAATCATTTAAAAATTCCAAACCTAAACCTTTACCTTCATGAGCGCCTGGAACTAAGCCAGCTACATCCACAACTTGAACAGGAACAAATCTTTTATGCTCAATACAATAACCCTCTCTTGGATTACATTGTGTATTAAATTCCTTATCAACACAATCTATTTTTACAAAGCCAGTTCCAGAATTTGGTTTTATTGTTGTAAAAGGATAATTTGCAATTCCAACATCCATTAGTGTAAGTGCTTTAAAAAAAGTGCTTTTTCCTGCACTTGGTTTTCCTACTAAGCCGATAAACATTTTAGTTGGAAGTTTTTTTGTAGTTATAAAGGTTTTTGTGAAAAATAAAGAAATATTAGTAATCCATCAACCTAGTTTGTCTTTTTCCATCAATTTTTATAAAAGGCATTGCTTTTTCAATTCTACAACCGATTTTTTTTAATTGCTCTTTTTTTGTTATTTTTTCTTTTTTTGTTTTATTGATTATTGCTTTTGCAGATTTTATTCCAATTCCGGGAATCCTTATCAATTCATCATATTCAGCTTCATTTATTTCAATGGGTTTGTCAAAATATTTTTTTGCCAATGCTATTTTTGGATCTTCATTTGGAAGCATTTCATTATCCATTATTTCATAAAATTCTTTTAATTTAAAATTATATTCTCTCATTAGAAAATCAACATTATATAATCTGTTTTGTCTCTCTATTTTTTCAGGTTTATTGTTTTCCATTGGTGTTCCTTTTACTGGTTGAAATGCAGAATAATAAACTCTTTTTAATTTTAGATTTTCATATTCCCAGTTTGCCATTTTTAAAATTTCTTTATCTGTTGAAAGTTCATTAATTATCATTTGTGTTGATTGTCCTGATTTTAGGTTTATTTTTGAGATATATGCTTGTTTTTTCAATAAATCATTATGATAATCTTTACAAGATGAAAGCTCAGATAAAACATTTTTATTTGGTGCTTCAATGTTAATACTCATTCTATTGCTTAATTCTGATGCTTGCTTTATTAAATAATTAGATGTTCCTGGCAAAACTTTAAAATGAATATAGCCCTTAAAATCATATTTATTTCTTATTATAGAAACAGACTCAATCATTTGTTCTGTTATTTTATCTGGGTTTCCTGCAACAGCTGAGCTAATGAATAAACCTTTTACATCAAGATTTTTATGCAAATAATTAAATAATTTTGCTAATTCTTCTGGCTCATATTTTGCTTTTATTTTTGTGCATTTATTAGAGTTAATGCAATATTTACAATCAAAAGAGCAATTATTAGACATCAATGTCTTAAAAATTCTACATGTTTCATGTTCTGCTTTTGCATAATATATACCACCTAAACCTTTATTAACATTAACCTCACACATTTTAGGGCCGCAAGAATCATAATTAGCTGTTTTGCTAAGAATTTGCGCTTTTTCAAAAGTAGTTGAAACCTCCATAAAAAAATCAAGAAAAAAAGAATTTAAATAGTTTATAAAAAAATGTCCAGTGGACTTTTGTCTAGTGGATTAAAAATTTTGTTAAACCTTATATTGCCTTAATTTTTCTCTAAATTCATATATTTCTGATAAATGCGGATTATTAGAGATTTCTGCTGCTCTAACCATCTCATCTGCGCCAAATTTTGATAAATGCGGATTTCCTAAAGGAATTTGCCACCATGTGCAAGAGTTAATTGCTTTTGCTAAAGCAAGCTCTGCTTCTTTATTACCTATAACATAGGGCTCAGTTAAATTATAAATTTGCCATAATAGATTATGTGGTTCTTTAAAAAAACCAGTGTCTTTCCATAATGGATAAAAATTGCCTTGTTTATATTGTTCTTGACTTGTGGACCAGCTTCCTTTTGGAATGTCTTCAACTTTTTTTTCAAATAAAAAATACAATTCTGATAAAGTTAATAATTTAATTTCTGGATGTTGTTTTAAAGCATCTAAAAAGTTTAACATAAAGAATTGCCAATAACCTTTTTTATGATGATTGAAGGTTTCTAAATCCATTGCTATAACTAAATAAGCATCATTACCATTAGTCCAATTTTTTATTTGTTCCTTTAATTCTTTTGCAATTTCAAAACCATTTGAAAAAGGATTTGCTATTCTATCAAAACTCCAATATTTAGATCTTAAAAAAACAACAAAAGGATTTTCTTGTTTATCTTGTAAAGGAGAAAAAGGAGAAATTAAATAATTATAAGGCGGATTTTTATTATGATGTGCAATAAAAGGAGGGTCATCTGTAATTGTCCAAAGATAACCTCTATTAATTAATAAAGGTATTAACTCTTGAGAAAAACCCATTTCAGGGAGAAAAAAACCATTTGGATTATAGCTAGGAAAAACATCTTTCATATTTTTCTCTTGTAAATCTATTTGAAGATTTCTCATCCAATCGCTTATTAAAGGCATAAATGCATGATAAGCAGAGGTTCCTGTAAATTCTATTCTTTTTGTTTTTGTTAATTGCTCCAATAAAGCAATTAAATCATTATAATTGTAATGTTGAAATAATTCAACTAAAGACCAATTTACATTTAATGTTAATTTAAACCTTTCATCATTAAGTAAATCAGAAAATATAGGATTATAACTTTCTTGTGTAATTTGCTCTAAAACAGAAGGAAATTGCCACCAAGGTTGATATGCATGTAACAAAAAAGCAATATTTAATTGCATATATAATATATAAAAAAATTTTTTTTTATATTTTTTTCTAATTAATTATATAATAAATTATTCAATTTTTGTTTTAATTCATTAATTTTAACTCTTTCTTGTTTTGTGGTGTTTCTATCTCTTATTGTTATTGATTTATCTTCTAATGTTTCAAAGTCAATGGTAATACAATAAGGAATTCCAATTTCATCTGCCCTAGCATATCTTCTTCCAATTGAGCCAGATCTATCATAGATAGAAACAAAGTCCTTTTTTAGCATAAGATAAATTTCTAATGCTTGTTCTTCTAGTTTATTTACTAAAGGAAAAACAGCAATTTTTATTGGACTTAATTTAGGTTTAATTTTTAAAACCACATTACCCCTATCTTTATCTTCATTATATGCATCATACATTAAAGCTAAAAATGCTCTATCTACACCAAAAGAGGGTTCTATTACTTTAGGAAGGACTTTTTGTTTTGATTCTTCATCAAAGATTTCTAATGACTTTCCAGAATATTTCATATGCTGTGTTAAATCAAATTGGCCTCTGTCAGCATTTCCATGTATTTCTTTCCAGCCAAACGGGAATTTATATTCAATGTCAAAAGTTGCAGTAGAATAATGCGATAATTCTTTTTTTAGGTGTTCCCTTATTCTAAGGTTTTCTTCTCTTATTCCTAAATCTATAAACCAAAGATAGGATTCAATTAACCAATATGCATGCCATTCTGATAATAATTTTTGTTTTATTAAATCTTTTAAAATAACTTTTTTTTCTTCTTGTTTTTGTTCTTGGTCTTTTTCAGATAGAAATAAAAATTCTAATTCAAGATGTTTTTTAGATAATAAAGGGCATTTCTTTTCATCTGGTTTAATAAAATATTCTAATTCCATTTGTTCAAATTCTCTTTGTCTAAATAAAAAGTTTCTTGGTGCAATTTCATTTCTAAATGCCTTTCCAATTTGTGCAATACCAAAAGGTAATTTAACTCTTGATGTTTCAATAACATTTTTAAATGCTGTAAAAATGACTTGTGCTGTTTCTCCTCTTAAATATGCTGTAGAATCTTTATTAATATCTGCTCCAATTTGTAAAGGAAACATCAAATTAAAGGATTTGATTTCACTTAATTCTGAATTACATTCAGGGCATTTTAAATTATTGTCTTTTATTAATTTAGAGAGGGATTCTGCATTTAGTCCATCTACATTTATTTTTAATTTTTCTTCTACTAAATGATCTGCTCTAAAATGTTTATGGCATTTTTTACATTCAACTAATAAATCAGAAAAGCTTGATAAATGTCCTGAAGCTTCCCAAACTTTCTTATTTGTAATTAAAGAACCATCTATTCCTACAACATCATCCCTATCTTGGACAAATGTTTTCCACCAATGGTTTTTTATGTTATTTTTTAGCTCAACACCTAAAGGACCATAATCATAAAAACCAGCTAAAGAACCATAGATTTCTCCACTAGGATAAACAAAACCTTTTTTCTTGCAAAAAACTGCAAAATCATCTATTGATAACATAAAACCACCTTTAATTTAGTTTTAATTATTATTAGATTCAAAGTATAGAATAAGTTTAAAGTAATAAATATTTATAAAAGTTTATATGAAATAAATCTGTTTTTACAAGTTAGTAATAAAAACCGAAAGATTTATATAGTAGTAATTATATACTACTTATTAGTAGTTAAAATAAAAAAATTATAAAAATAAAGAAAAAAAGTGATGAAAAATGAATTTGACTGAATTATTAATTAATGAAAAACCTTCAGAAGAAGCAATTAAAAAAGCCAAAGAACTAGAAACTAAAGAATATTATTCATAATCATCTTTTTCTAAAATCACCCACCCCCTCCGTGTTGGAGAGCTTAATGCTCTCCTAATTTTTTTAGGTTATTTTTATTCTTAGATGATTATTTCATCAAGTATGCTATTTCTTCATTGTCTAATTCTAAAAACTCTGCTAGTTTTTCACCTTTACCTTTTTTAAAGATTAATTTTATGTATGGGAATATTGTTTTTAATGCTTCTTTTGTTGAAGTATGTGTTTTTAGAGCTATTTTTTCTGCAATTGACTTTTTCTTAGCATTTTTTTGATTATAAATCCACTGATTTAAAATCCTAGAAGTTCTAGTATATTTAGTGAAACCAGAGTATTTTTCTTTTTTTGATAATGCAATTCCTACTGTAAGCAGATAATTTACATAAACTAAGAAATGCCAGTGTTGCCATCTAATAATTCTGCCTCTAAATACATCTGCATAACTTAAATTACTATAGGCTTTTGATAAATCTTCTATTTTTATATATTCTTTTGGTAGGTTTTCATCAACCCATAAAAATATTTCATCTATATCCTCATCTACTTCTTCTATAGAGTTTAAAGCTATTTCTGGATCACTTGTTTTAAAGATTCTCATCAATGCATTTATCATTGATTCTGTTTGTTTTCTATCAGAAAGCACATCTAAATCTTGTTTTTTTAATTTTCGTGTATGCTCTGTTAATACTTGTAAATCTGTTATAGCGCCTCTCAAATCTCCACCAGATCTTCTTGCAAGAGAAGACAAAACACTTTCTTCATAATCTATTTTTTCTTCATATGCTATTTTTTTTAAAATTGTCAAAATTGAGAGATAATTTAAAGAATGAAATTCTATTAATTCTGATTTTTGTCTTAAAGTTGAGAATTTTTGATCAAATATTTCATTTGCAGTCAGTATTATTGGAAATGTGGATTTTTCAATTAATTTCATAATTTCTGATAAGCCACCTCTATCTGATGTTCCAGAGATGCCATCTATTTCGTCAATTAGAATTATTTTTTTATTTCCAAATAAAGAAATTTGGTTTATTGCATTCCCTAACTTTTCTTTTATGGATTCTGCATCTCTAACATCAGAAGCATTTACTTCAATTAGTTCATAATTAAATTCATTTGCTATTGCATAAACTGAACTTGTTTTTCCAGAACCAGTTGGCCCATATAATAATGCTGATTTACCTTTTTTAAAATTTTTTATAAAATTGACTAGTTTTTCTAATGCTAAATTTTGTCCTTGAATGTCTCTAATTGATTTAGGATAATATTTTATTGTCCAAGGCAAATTCTCTATATTTTTATCATCAGATTTTTTTTTATCAACTTGTTGTGTTTTATTTTCTGTTTTATATTCTATTGCTTCTGTTTTATATTGATGCATAATTATAAAAAAAAAGAATAGATTTATAAGAATTTTTAATTTAAATGCTTAATTTTAATCTGATGTTTTTTATTAAAAAAAGAGATAATAAAATATTAGAAATATCTATTCATATTTTTAAATTTTTGATGTTTTTTTACATACAAAGAAAGCATGATCAGCTTCAAAAGGATCCAATGTTCTATAATCTACAACATTAAGCTTTTTTTCTAATTCTTGCCTAATTAATGAATAAATTTCCTTTGGTTTTTTTGTAATGTCTATACTTCTAGATTTTACAGCCAATAACGCAAAACCATTTTCTTTTAAAAATAAATCACAATTTTTTAAAAAGATCTCTGCTTGATTTCTCTGCGCAACATCCATATAAACAATATCTACTTTTGTTATTCTATGTTTGTATGTTTCTGGTTGATTTGCATCTGCTAAAATAGGAGTTATATTTTTTCTTTTTTCACATAAAAAAACTAAATCTCTAACAACTCTTGGAGCAAAGTCCAATGCAAAAATAAAACCATTTTCACCTATGATATCAGACAAAAAACTAGGAGTATATCCGTGTGAAGCACCTAAATAAAGTATTTTATTACCTTCCTTAATACCAATTTGAGAAATTTCTTTCATAAGAGCAGCTGCTAATTTACTTCTTTTTGGATCCCAATATCTATATTCATTTTGTGCTTCTCTCTCTATATTTTCATCAAAGAATTTCAACCCTGGTGTTAAATTTTTTGTAAATAATTTAATTCTGCCTTTATTATCTTTTTTGTAATAAATGTTAGGAAATTTAGGATTGAATAATTGCATTTTATCACCATTTTATAGGATTATAAAAAGATTTTATCATTTTTATTTTATTCTTTTTTAATTATTTGAAAATTTTTCTTCTAGTTCTTTTCTTAATTTATCTCCAATAAAGTTTCCTTTAAAATAATCTACTTTTGCTGCTAATAAGATTTTATCTGCTAAAGCCCTTGCTGCTTTTCCTTTTTCTTCTTTTGGTGCTTTTTGCAAGATTGGGTGTTCATGAATTATGCCATGCTTAGGTGGTTTTATGTTTTTGTTTAGCATGTGCCTAAAAAGAGCTTTTTCTGCACCTAATAATTGAACTGTTGATGAAGGCATAAATGCTAAATTTTTTAAAGAGCCTGCTAATGAAATTAATTTTGAACCAATTAAAAAACCAGCAACTTCATTTAAATTTGGGCAATTTTCTTTCATTAATTTTTGTAAATATTGTTCCTTATTTTCTTTTTCTTCAATTAAAAGGGAAATTGTTTTTGCAAAATTAATTATTTCTGATAAATCTTCTCTTTTAAGTTCTTTACCCATTGAATTGTTTATTTTAAATTCTTCAATAAGTTCCTGCCTAGATTTTTTTAGAATTAAAGCAATAAAATCAGTATGTTCTTTTATTGTTTCTTCTATTTCTGGTAAACTATAAGAATACCATTCACGCAATCTTTTGATTAAGATATTTATAGTTTTTGTTAATTCATCTATACTTGAAATTGTTTGAATTATAAGATTATCTGTTGAAATAGATTCCCTTATTTGTAGTTTTGTTAATTTTAAATTTAGATTGTAATAATCTTCATAAAAGTTTAATTTTTCTTTTATTTTTTCTATCGCTTTTCCATCATTTTCAAATCTTAAGCTTTTTATGTTTTTAAATTTTTCAAGAAATATTTTTTCAGATTCTAGAACCTCATTTTTTAAAAATTTTTCATTTAGTTTAAGTAATTCATCATTCTTTAAATTAGTAAATAAGATTTTTTCTCTTATCTCAAAATTTTGATTAAAAACATATGTTCCAGTAATGTCCGAATAAAGATACATAGAGAAATAGAAATTTAATTTTTTAATAAAGTTTTTTAATTTTTGTTTAGATTTTTTTGGAAACATGTTTTATTACAAAAATTTAAAAAATACCATAAATTATAAATAGGTGAATTTACTTTTAATTTATAGGTGATTTTTTTGTCAAAAAAAGAGGAAAAGAAAAATATTAATCGTAGAAATACTAATAATCTTAAAAAAAACAAAAAAGAGAATTCTAAAATAAAAATATCTAATTTAAAAAATAGTTTTAAAAAAAATATTGAAAGTAAAAAAGATCAAATTAAAAATCAAATTGTATCTAAAAAAATTAAAGCAAATACTAATATTTTAGAAGAGAAAATTTTAGAAGATAATAAATCAAATGATAAAGATCTTAACCAACAAAATCTTGAAAATAATAATAATAATTCTAATTTTGATAATGAAGAAAATGTGGATAGTGGCAAAAATATTAATCTATTAAATAGTCAACAAGATAACTTTAATGAACAAAAACTTAAAGATGATATATTATATTATCAAAAAAAGTTTCAAGAATTAAGGTATGAAGTTTCTAAAATTGTTGTCGGGCAAAAAGAAGTTATGGATTATTTGATAGAAGCAATTTTGGCTAATGGTCATTGTTTAGTTGAAGGTATTCCAGGAATTGCTAAAACATTGCTTTTAAGAACTTTAGCTGTGGCAATGGGTTGTGAGTTTAAAAGAATTCAATTTACACCTGATTTATTACCAAGTGATATTGTAGGTGTAACTGCTTATGATGAAAAAAAAGGTTTTTACACTGTTAAAGGTCCTGTTTTTGCAAACATTGTTTTAGGTGATGAAATAAATAGAGCGCCACCAAAAGTTCAATCTGCTTTATTGGAAGCAATGCAAGAAAAACAAGTAACAATTGGAAAAAATTCTTTTCCATTGCCAAATCCTTTTTTTGTAATGGCAACTCAAAACCCTATAGAACAAATGGGTACTTATCCCTTGCCAGAAGCACAAATTGACAGATTTATTTATAAAATTATTATGAAATACCCACCAATGGAAGATGAAGAAAAAATATTAAAACAAAATATTAGCTTAAAAAGATTTGAAGACTATAATATTGTTCCTATTTTAAAACCTGAGGAAATTGTAAAAGCTCAAGAGGATGTTAAAAAAATATATTCTGATCCAAAAATAGAGAAATATATTGTTAGAATAGTAGATGCTACCAGAAATCCACATAAATATAATTTAGAGTTGGGTAAATATATAGAGTTTGGTAGCTCACCAAGAGCAAGCATTTCATTATATATTGCATCTAAAGCCCATGCATTATTGAATGGAAAAATTTATGTGACACCACAAGATATTAAAGAAGTTGCGTTAAATATTTTCAGACATAGAATAATTTTAAATTATGAGGGACAAGCTGAGGATATAAAGACAGAAGATATTATAAAAGAAATCTTAGCTAAAGTGCCTGTTGTTTAAATAAAAAGAGAGATTCATAACTTTTTTACTGAATTCATATAAAATTGTTTCTTTATTATTCTACTAAAGAAAATGAATATAAAGGGCAGTTTTACTGCCCTTTTTTTCTTTTAATTTTTTGTCATGTGTGATGCGGTGAGCTGTTAATTAGAAAGGCTCCCTTTTTTTTCTTTGTGTGGGGAGGGGTCTTCAAGAAAAGCTTGGGAGCCTTTGAGCATGAATCCTTAAAGATTGCTAATCTTTAAGGTTCTTGGCTCCCCTTTATGAGGGGGTGGGGTCAGAATTAGAAGGGGAGCCATGTTATCATGAGTTTATTTTTTGTAATCTAAAGGTGGCTCTCTTAACTCTTGAAGCCACATTAATCCAATTTTCATCATGTTTTTGTTAAATTTATCTGATAATTTGTAAGTTTTTTTGTAAAGGTCATAATCTATTATTCCCATGGATTTCATTGGTGTTAAGATTCTATCATAAAATTGTCTTTTGTTATAGGAAATTTTTACTTTTTTACCTCTATATTCAGGTTCATCTAATTCTGTTATTAATTCACCATCATGTAATTTTGTTGCAAAAATTGACATTTCAGTTTTTCCGATTTCACCATTATTCTCTTTTAAATGCCTAACTAGTAATTTTGCTACAATAACTTGTTGTTTTGTAGCAAAGATGACTTCATAAATGTCTTCTGGTAAGTTGTATTGGTCAAATAATATAACCATTAAATAGATAAAATACAAACTAATATATAAATATTTCGTTTTTGTAGATTAGTATACGTTTTTGTATATTAAAAAATTAAAACAATTGAAATTAAAACAATTGTTTATTTACAAAAATTTAAAAGAGGTATAAGTTAATATTAAATTTTTAATGAAGAGCATGATCTTTTTTAATAATATCATTTTTAATAACAAGAATATCTTTTAGAAGAACTATTTATCTTTTTAATAGGGATTTTATATAATATATACATATATTTTAAAAAAGAAGTATGTATCTTGTGGATCTTAAAAAAAAGAAAATCCTCTTAATTTTTTGCTATACTCATCTAAAATTTTTTTTAGATCAGTTTTAGAATTAAAAAGATTACCTAAGTTTTCATTTGTATTTATCTTAGCTACTCTAAAATTTCCTTCTATATCAATAAATAATTCTTTATAATTAAAAAAAGGTGATAAACTTATTCCATCTTTTATTCCACCATAGATTATAACTATTGGAAGACCTCTGGAATTTTCTTTTATTCTTTTTATTGCCTGAAAATATTCTTCCTCTGATAAATTAGTCTCATCTTCTGATTTAAATTTCATAAAAAGTATATATTTTACACCCTTTTCTAACATTAATTCAATAAATTCTCTAGAAGTTAACTCATTTAAAGTTTCTTTTCTAATAGTTACTGAAGCACTATATACTTTTCTTGCTTTTCTTAAAATGTCAAATGATCTCATGAGTTTTTGAAAAGAGCCTTTACCTCTTATTTTTTCATGATTTTTTTGCATACCATCAACACTAACACAATAAGTTAAATTATGCAAATTTGAAAGTTCAGAAAGACCATATTTTACTAAGTAATCTGGATTAACATAGATAAAAAAACTATTAAAAGGATATTTTTGAATAACCTTTTTTAAAGTAGGAATTGTAAAATCCTGCATAGGATCTCCTCCAACAATACCAGTAAATAAAATTCCATTTTTTTGTAGTTTAAGAACAATCGTTTCTAGGTTCTCTGCTGACATTACTTCTCTATCTTTTTTTATATTATTTTCAATATAGCAACCTTTACATCTTCTATTACAATAGTAGGTTATTTCTATTCCAACTGTTGTTGGTGACCATTCGCCTGAAATTTCCTGATAAAGTGTTTTAAATAAATGTAATAAATAGTTTTTACCTGTTATAAGAAGATCTCTTGGGTCAATTTCAGATATATATTTAAATGAAATTCCAAAAAATTCTAATATCATGAGATAGGGAAAAAAGTAATAATATAAAAAGTTAAGTAACATTAATAGAATATTAAAAAATAAATTAATCAAAAAAATCTTTAATTATTTTTTTATAATCTGTAGTAGTTATAATCTCCCAATCCTCAGGAAAACATCTTTTATAATTTTGCCATGCATATCTTTCATCTAAAAAGATAATAATACCTTTGTCTGTTTCTGTTCTTATGCATCTACCTGCATTTTGCAAAGTTTTATTAAATGCAGGAAATAAATATCCATAATCCCAACCTTTTTTGAATTTTTTTTCAAAATAGTCTATTAAAGATTTTGTTTCTAAATCTGGCTGATTTAAAGGTAATCCTACAATTATAACTGCTTTTAAATAATCTCCTGGCAAATCAATTCCCTCGCCAAAACTACCAGAAGCAACTGCTAATAAAACAGCACCTTTATCTTTATAACTTTTAAATTCTTCTAAAAAGTCTTGTTTTTCTTGTTTTGTCATATTTTGTTTTTCCTTAATTGTTATTTTTATATTATGATCTATTTTTTCATTTATTTGTTCCATAATGAAATAACTTGGAAAAAATATCGCTATATTCCCTGGAATTATTTCAATTATTTCATTTAATATTTTTGCAATATTTTTATATTGCTCTTGATTTCTGGATTCATATTTTGTTGTTGTTTTTGGTATTATCAAATTTAAACGATTTTTTTTTGGAAATGGGTCTTTAAAAATTAGTTCATTGCAATTTTCTAATCCTAAAAGCTCTTTATACATATATGTTGGCAATAAAGTTCCAGACATTAAGATTGTTGAATATGTGTTATTGATAATGTCTCTTGAAACAACACTTGGATCTAGACATCTGTAAGATAATTGTGTATATGTTTCTTGATTATCTAATTCTTTATAGAAATAATTCTAACAAAACCCTCATCTTGGCCTTGCCATATTCTTAAAAAACGAGCAATTGAACCAATGTAAGATTGTTTTTGTAATTCTCTAATTGAATCTGCAATAAATTCTAAATCTTCTATTAATTGATCATAATCATACTTCTCCAAAAGAGGTTGCATAAATTCATTTTTAGAAACAATTTTTTCTTGATTAATTTGCATTTTTTCTGTTAAATTAGTTAAAGAAGACATAATATCATTTAAAGATTCTATTGTTGAATCATAACCAAATCTTTTTGCTTCTTTTATAGCTCTTTTTATAGTTATACTTGATAAATACTCTGAAGCTAAATCCTTTAATCTATAAGGCAAATTATGTGCTTCATCTACAATAACAATTAATTTTTCTATTTCTCTTCCAATTTTTTGTAAGAAGTTATCTCCTATTTCTGGATTAAATAAATAATAATAATCAGCAATTATTACTTTAGCATTTTTTGCAATTCCTAATGATATTTCATAAGGGCACATTAATTCTGTTTTTGAATAATTAATTATTTCTTCTGTTGTTAATGGATTTTTTGATAGAGTTGATATTAAAGAAGATGCTTTCATAGTAAATTGTGTTTGTGTTTTTCTTGTGTTGATATAAAAATCACACTTTTTTTCTTCTCTCATTTTTTTGCAAAATGTTATAAAATCTGAGCTATACATTTTATCTGAGCCAGAAATAAGACACATCCATTTTTTTCCAATTATTGAAGAAACTGAAAAATCTAAATTAAATTTTTCTTTAATTGATTTTAGAGTATCTATTGCAATTTTATGTTGTGTATGCCTAGATGTTAAAAATAAGATAGTCAAATCTTTTTTTAAAGCATATGATAAAGCAGGACTTAATGTTGCTACTGTTTTTCCTAATCCTGTTGGAGCATGTATTATTAAATTTTTTTTATATAAAAGCGCATTTTCTACATTCAATAAAAGTTTATTTTGTTCTTCTCTTATATTCTTATAAGGAAAAAAGAGACGATTTTTTATTATATCTAAATCTTGTAAGCTGTTATTTTCCTCAGAAGAAATTTTAGGCATAATATATTGATTAATTGTTATTTTATAAAGATAATGGATGAAAGACGAAAAAATTGTTTCATAATTTTGGATTATAATTATATTCATTATTGAAACAAGGTGATTATAATAAAAATAATACTTAAAAGTACACTTTAAATAATAAAAAAAAGTTTATAAAGAATATAAAAAACTTTTATATTATGGATTATGAAGAATTTGAATCAGGACAAAGTAAAGAGATTTTTTGGTATAAATCTAAAAAGAATTTAGTAAAAGTTTTAATGAAAAAAACATGTGATAATAAAAAAAATTTAAAGATATTGAATTTAGGTGTAGGCACTGGTGATGATTTAGAAATTTTGAGAAGATGGGGAGAAAATTATGTAATTGATATTAATAAAAAAGTATTATCCTTAATTAACGATGAGCTTGTTAAAGAAAAAAAAATTGGTGATGCTTGTAATTTGCCATATAAAGATAATTTTTTTGATGTTGTTGTTTCTTTAGATGTTTTTGAACATATAAAGGATGATAATAAAGCTGCTAATGAAGTTTATAGAGTTTTAAAAAATGATGGTGTTTTGATTTTTAGTGTGCCATCATTCCAGTTTTTATTTAGTAGCCATGATAAAGCTTTAAATCATGAAAGAAGATATAATAAAAAAACTTTATATATGCTTTTACCTAATTTTAATTTAAAAGTTTTTTATTGGAATTCATTTTTATTTATACCCTTTGTTGTTAATAGGCTTATTAAAAGAAATTCAAAACCTAAGGTAGACAAAATGAATCTACCAGATTGGTTAAATAATTTATTTTATCATTTATTAAATATTGAGAATTATTTAATAGAAAAAGATATGTCTATGCCAATTGGTTTAAGTCTTGTCGGTTATGGTTTTAAAAAGAAATAAAAGAAATGATTTTTTTATTAAATATATTTTATTAAAAAAATGAAAAATAATATACAAAAAGAAACATCTGCGGGTATTGTTGTTTTTTATAGTGATTCTGAGAATGTAGAGTATTTAATTTTACATTATGAAGAAGGTCATTGGGATTTACCAAAAGGTCATGTTGAAGGTAAAGAAACTTTGGAAGAAGCAGCAACAAGAGAAACTTTTGAAGAAACAGGGTTAAAGATTAAAATTATTAATGGCTTTAAAGAGCATATATCATATATTTTTAAAGACAAGTATAAAAATTTTAGATTAGTGAAAAAAGATGTTTATTTTTTTGTTGGAAAAACAGAAAAAAAAGAAGTAAAATTAAGTAAAGAACATATTGGCTATGAATGGCTTAGTTTTGAAAAAGCAATGAAAAAAATAACTTATGAGAATACAAAAGAGGTTTTAAAAAAAGCTGATTTATTTATAAAAAATCTTGATGAATAAAAAAATTGAATTAAAATAGTTTAAAAAAATTAAACAATGATTGAAAAAGTTTTATAAATTAGATTTCTATTCTGATTTAAATCAACTTTTTAAAATTTAGTTTATTAAATTAAAATAAAATCTTTGTGATAAAAATGGAAAATAATCAAAAAAAGAATAATCAAAAAATTAATGAAAATAATAAAGAGAATATTGACAATTTTAGTAATAAAATAAAGAATATTGAACATAAATGGATAAAAAGATGGCAAGATTCAAAAATTTTTGAATCTAAACCTATTAAAGGAAAAAAGAAATTTTTCGGAACTTTTCCATATCCCTATGTTAATTCCTATTTGCATATAGGACATTTTTATTCTTCTATGAAGGTTGAGTCATTATCAAGATATAAGAGAATGCAAGGTTATAATGTTTTATATGCCCAAGGATGGCATTGCACAGGAAGTCCTATAGTTAGTACTGCTAATAGAATAAAAGAGAAAGAACAAAAACAGATTAATATATTAAAAATGCAAGGATTTTCTGATGATGAAATTGAAAAATTTTCTGATCCTATTGAGTGGGTTAGATATTTCCCTAAAGAAGGAAAAAAAGATTTTACAGATATGGGTTATTCTATTGATTGGCGTCGTGAATTTATTACAACAGAATTAAATCCTCATTATGATAAATTTATAAGATGGCAATTCTCAAAATTAAAAGAAAAAGGATATGTTAAAAAAGGAAAATTTCCAGTGGTTTGGGATCCTAAGGAAAATGCTCCAGTTGGAGATCATGACAGAATTGAAGGTGAAGGTGAAACCCCTCAAGAATATGTCTTAGTTAAGCATAGATTAATTGATGAAATGAATTTTGAAAAAAACAAAGAAAATAGTAAAAATAAAAAAAATAAATTCCTTGTTTCAGCAACTTTAAGACCTGACACAATCATGGGTGTTACAAATATTTATGTAAATCCTGATTCTGAATTAGTTGAAGCAAAAGTTATTAGTAGCAAACATAATAAAATAATAGAGGAGATTTGGATTATATCTGAAAAAACAGCGAATGAATTAAAATATCAAGATAAAAAAGTTGAGATTTTAAAAAAGATTAAAGGCTCAGAGTTAATTGGAAAAAAGGTTGAAGAATTTTCTGGAAATATTGTTTTAGTTTTGCCTGCTAATTTTGTTGATGTAAAAGTTGGAACAGGAATTGTGCATTCTGTGCCGAGTGATTCTGCTGATGATTTAATTGCTTTATATGATATTCAAAAAAATAAAGAATTATGTGAAAAATTTAATTTGAATTATGATGAAGTTAAAAATATAAAACCTATTCAAGTAATTAAAATTCCGGGATATAGTGAAATTCCTGCAGAAGATATTATAAAAAAATTAGGCATAAAAAATCAAAGTGAAAGAGAAAAATTAGAACAAGCAAAAGAAATTTTATATAAAGATGGTTTTTATAAAGGTACTTTGAATGATTTGTATTCAAAGAAAAATTCTAGATTCAGTAAAGATTATAATGAAAAAAAGGTTGAAGAGGTTAAAGAATTAATTAAAGATGAATTAATTAATTCTGATTTTGGAGATGTTTATTATCAATTAACTGGTAAGGTTATTGCAAGATCTTTGTCTGAATGTATTGTAAAGATTGTTGATGATCAATGGTTTATGGCTTATAGTAATAAAGAATGGAAAAAATTAGCTCATAAATGTTTAGATAGAATGAAGTTATATCCAGAAAAAACAAGAGCACAGTTTAATTATGTTTTAGATTGGCTTAGAGATTGGGCGTGCACAAGAGAATTTGGTTTAGGAACAAGATTGCCTTGGGATGAAAAATGGCTTATTGAATCTTTATCTGATTCTACAATATATATGGCATATTACACAATAGCGCATAAAATTAAGAATATTGAACCAGAAAAATTAGACAATAATTTTTTTGATTATGTTTTTTTAGGAAAAGGTAATCCTGAAGAGATGAAAGTAGATAAAAAAATTGCTGATGAACTTAGAGAAGAATTTGAATATTGGTATCCTATGGATTTTAGAAACACTGGAAAAGATTTAATACAAAATCATATGAGTTTTTTAATTTTTAACCATGTAGCAATCTTTCCTGAAGATAAATGGCCTGTTTCTTTTGGTTTAAATGGATGGGTTACAGTTGATGGCGAAAAGATGTCAAAAAGTAAAGGTAATTTCATAACAATGAGAGATGCTAATAGAGAATATGGTGCAGATGCTTCAAGATTTACTGCTTTATCTGGTGGTGAAGGAATTGATGATGCAAATTTTGACAGAGAAATGGCTAAATCTATGAAATTAAAATTATTTGCTTTAATTGATTTTGCGAGAGAATATTATAATAAGGGAAGAAGCTATAAATTAAAAATTGATGTGTGGTTTGAAAAAAAGATAGATTATATTATTGATAAAACAACAAAATATTATGAAGATATTTTATTTAGAAGCGCTTTACAAACATGTTATTTTGAAATGCAAAATATTTTAAAATGGTATTTGAAAAGAACATTGAATAATCCTAATAAAGATTCAATTAATAGATACATAGAAACACAAGCATTGTTAATGACACCAATAACACCTTTTACTAGCGAGGAAATTTGGGAATTAATCGGAAAATACAAAGAAAATGGTTTTATTTGTTTGTGTGAATGGCCTAAACCAAAAGATAAAATTATTGAAGACAATAGTGAAGAGTTTTTACAAAATGTTATAGAAGATATAAATTCTGTTTTAAAAATAGTAAACAAAAAACCTAATTTAATTAAATTATTTGTTGCTAATGAATGGAAATATGATGTCTATAATATTCTAAAAAATGAAATAAATCAAACAAGAGATTTTGGTTTATTAATGAAAAAATTAATGACTAAAAATGAACTTAAAGATAATAGCAGCACTATTACAAAAATAATTCAAAAGGTCTTAAAAAATGGATTTGATTTATATCTAAGTAAAGATGAAGAAAAAGAAATATTAAAAGAAAGTATTGAATTTTTACAAAAAGAGTTTAATTGCAAAATTGAGGTAATTGATGAAAATAATAGTAATATTGAAAAAGCAAAAAATGCTATGCCAGGAAAACCTGCTATTTTGGTTGAATGAAAATTAATATTAAAATAAAAATATTAATCAAAAAAATAAATATAAAAAAATGAATCAAGAAGAGCATAGAAAATTTAGAAAAAAAATGTTTTTTGTTTTTGGATTAATGTTTATTTTATTTTTAATAGGAAGTATTTTTTATCATAATGTTGAAAAATGGTGTTGGATTGATTCATTTTATTTTTCTGCTGTCACTATGACAACAGTTGGTTATGGAGATTTATATCCAAAAACAGATATAGGAAAAATTTTTTCTATATTTTATTTATTTACTTCTGTTGCAATTGCTTTATATGGATTAAGTGCATTTGCAACACATTTTATTGATATGAGAGAAGAGAAATGGCTTAATGATTTTACAGAATCTATGCAAAAAACAAAAAAGGTTAAAGAAATACTAAAAGAAATATTTGCAAAACCAGATAATTATAAATTGAGAAATAATACTGAAATTAAAAATAAATTATATAAAAAATAATAAAAAAATTAAAAAATTTTACTAAAGTCTAATTTTAAAGAAATAATTTTAAAGAAATTGAATTAAAAGATATAAAACACCAAACCCTAAAAAACATCCAAAAGATATAAAAGGCATTGCTGGGTAAAATTTATCTTTCTCGCTTTTTAAAAATAAGGTAAATAAACCTATCCCAGAAAACAAAACTACTATTAATGTATAAAAAAAGGCTTGTGTTTTTGTAAAAGAATTTTCAATTAACCACGACATTACAGTGCCTGAAAATATCATTGGAAAAGCTATATCTCCTCCACCTAAGATTGCTGTTCTTGTGTTTTCTACACTTAATCCACTAGGTATTTTCATCTCAATTTTTGGTAGTTTTATATCAATATTTTTTCCTTTTTTTATTTTTTGATTAGGATTATTTTTATTATTATTAATAACTTTATTTTTTTCTACTTTTTCTACATTTTTTTCATTTATATTATAGGGTATTAATAACCCAGCAAACATTTTTTGCTCTGCTTGTGCTTTTGCTAAAGTAATCATATGCTTTAATTTCCAAACTGCAATTGCATCATAAATAGAAATTGCTATAAGTAATAAAAAAGCTAATTGAATGTTAAAAATTGGAACTAAGATTAAGGTAATTGCTGAATAAATAAAAAGTTCTGTTAAGTTATGTATGATAATATTTGGTTTGTATAATTTTAAAAAAGTCAATATGAATGAGATCATTAATGCTAAAATAACCTTATCTATAATTACTGATAATACTATAAAAAGAGATAGCATTATAGCTAAAAAAAACCATGCTTTCCATATTTTAAATAACCTCATTTTAATTA
This sequence comes from Candidatus Woesearchaeota archaeon, assembly GCA_038874655.1. GTDB lineage: Archaea > Nanobdellota > Nanobdellia > Woesearchaeales > GW2011-AR15 > JAAXVZ01. Next base: position 31,316 of record JAVZBY010000010.1, read on the forward strand.
TAAATAAGAGTATTAAAGTTCCTAATATAATCATAAAAAAAACATAAGTAAAGGGTTGTATTGAGTTTTTATCTATTTCTGGTCTGCCTGTTGGTGGTTCAGTGTAATTAATTTCTATTAATCCCTGTTCATTTTTTTGAACTGAAAGAATACTTAGATTTAATAAATAGAGACCAATTATTTGTGCACCAAAAAACAATAACATTAGAAAAATAATAATTTTTAAACCATGTTTCATTCTTAAAAAAGATTAAATACTTGTTTTTAAGATTTTTCTTTTTTTAAACTTAAAATAATATTTTTTAGAATTAAATTTTTATTTCATTAAAAAATGCTTTTATTGAATCTTTTGTTTTTTTTGTTGTTTTAAAACCAGGGAATTTTTCTGCTATTGCTAAATCTTTTTCTAATTTTAAATCATCTAAATCTTTATAATAGAAATTTCCTTGTTTTAAATGATATTTTGCCAAATATTCTTGCTCTGGTTGGCCTTTTGTTGGAACAAGTAATGCTTTTTTGCCTAATTCTGCTAAATCCATTAATGTTGTATATCCAGATCTTGTTATTATTAGCTTAGATCTGTTCATTATCTCTTGTTGTTTTTCTCTATTTAAATAACCGAAAATTTCAATATTTTTAATTTTTTTATAATAATTAGATTCTGGCTTTCCTAATGCTATAACTATTTTTTTAGTTTTTAGTTTATGAATATTTGATAAGATTACTTTTTGGAAAACTGTTCTTTGTGGTTCAGGGCCTGAAATTGAAAAGAAATAATCTATGTCTTCATTTAAATTTTTCTTTCTTAACATTGATAAAATACCTAGGTATTTAACATCTTTTTTTGTTAGATAATTAAAATTATGTGTATATTCTCCTGCTAATGAGTTTTTTTCAAAATCAGGAATAAGAATTTTTTTGAATTTAGTTTTTAATGCATAAAATGTTAATTCTGTAATTTTTTCTGTTGATTTAAGAACTCCGTTAAGTGAAACTTTTATATGATGGCATATTAAATAAGAGGGAATATTATTTGAATATATACCAAATCTGGTATCTGAGATAATCAAATCAAATTTTTCTTGATTGTGTATTTTTATAAATTTTTTATGTTCATCTCTGAACTCTTTTATATACAAAGGTAGATACATAACAAATTTTGCTATTGAAACATTTTTTTCAGTAAATATCTTTTTTTGAAAAGAATAATCTGGGAGTTTTATATAATTTGCTTTTTCCTTGAATTCGTTTTTTAAAAATTCCAATGCTCTAAAATTACTTAATATGTAAACTTTATGCCCTTTTTTTATAGTTTCATTTATTAAAGGATAACATCTTGTTGCATGTCCTAACCCATTTGAATTAATTGCAAATAGTATTTTCATTTTATAAGTTATGAAAGCAAACTAAATAGATATATTTTAATTTTTTATATTTTAATTTTTTTAAAATTTACCAAATTCATAATCTATTTTTTTATTTGTTCCTAAAAGCATATTCATCTCTGCTTGGAAATATTTTTTTATTAAATTATATCTGCCTTCCATTGTCAATCTTCTTACACTAACATATATAAATGTTGATTTTAATATTTTAAGTTTGGAATATTTTGATGCTCTTTTAACAAAATCATGGTCTTCTGAAAGCTTTTTTTTATTATTAAATCCTTTTATTTTATTGAATAGAGATTTTTTCACTAAAATACAAAAACCTGGTGCATGTGGATATATATTTGAAGTTGTTATAACAAAAATATTAGCTATTTCATGTAATATTTTATCAATTTTTAAAGTTGATAATGGCTTAATTTTACATGTTGCTAATTTTATTTTTCTGTAATTTAATTCTGAGTAAGCATTTTTTAAAAAGTTTTTAGGTAATTTTACATCAGCATCAAAGAAAAATAAAAATTCACCTTTTGCTATTTTAGCACCATTGTTTCTTGCAACAGAAGGAATGCCTCCTTTTGTTATTTTACAATTATGTTTTTTTGCTATTTGAATAGTTTTGTCT
>JAVZBY010000011.1:0-26039 GCA_038874655.1 Candidatus Woesearchaeota archaeon
AAAAAATATTTAAAGTATCTATTTTTAATATTTTATAATGCCAGATAATAAACCAATAACAGATAATAAAACTGAAAATTCCGTTAATAATCAAGATACTATTTTTAAAATAGAACAAAATTTCAAGATAATTGATTTACCAGATATCAAGCAAAGAGTAAATATTAATGTTAGATATCCACTTTTAGCTCCTTATGCATTTGCTCATATTTATTGGGATGAAAAAAAAGAAGAATTAATTTATAGTGTTGAAGAACCAGAGTTAAATGATTCTGAAAAAGAGCTTTTAAGATTAATTATGTTAGCATTAGAAGAAATGATCAATGTTAGTTTTGCTAAACTTGAAAAAACCAATCAAATAATTACTTATTTAGAAAAAAATGTGCAATCTATCTTAATTGAATTAGGAGCAAAAATTTCAAAGGAAAGTTATTTGAAGATAATGTATTATATTTTTAGGGATTCTGTTGGCTTAAATAGAATAGAGCCGTTGTTAAATGATTATTTTATTGAGGATATTGAATGTAATGGTTTAAATTTCCCTATATATATTGTTCATAGAAAATATGAAAATATGAGAACAAATATTATATTTACAGATATGCAAGAATTAACTGATTTTGTTGAAAAATTAGCTCAAAAATGTGGTAGATATGTTAGTTATGCAAAACCACTCTTAGATGGAACTTTGCCAGATGGTTCAAGAGTAAATGCAACTTATTCTGAAGAAGTAACAACTAGAGGACCTACATTTACTATAAGAAAATTCACAAAAGAACCTTGGACACCTATACATTTAATTAATTTTGGAACTGGAAATGCAAAAGTATATGCCTATTTATGGTTATTAATTGAGCATAAAATGAATATAATGGTTATTGGTGAAACTGCTTCTGGTAAAACAACTTTTTTGAACACAATATTAAGTTTTATCCCTCCTGATGCAAGAGTTGTTTCCATTGAAGATACAAGGGAATTGAATTTAGCACATGAAAATTGGATGCCTACTGTAACAAGAGCAGGGTTTGGAATTTCCAGTGTTGATGGCAAAGAATATGGAGAAATTAGTTTGTTTGATCTTTTAAGAGAGAGTTTTAGACAAGCACCAGATTATGTTATTGTAGGAGAAATTAGAGGACAGGAAGCATTTGTTTTATTTCAAGGAATGGCTTCAGGACATTCAAGTTTCGGAACTTTTCATGCAGGTAGTGTTGAAACTTTAATAAGAAGATTAGAAACACCACCTATTAATTTGTCACCATCTTTAATTGAATCTTTGGATGCTGTTTGTGTTATGACACATTTAAAAGAATTAGATAAAAATATAAGAAGATTAAAGGAATTAGTTGAAATAATAAGTACAAGTAATGAAATTGGGAAAATTAATAAAAATGTGCCATTTGAATGGGATCCTGTTTCAGATAAAATTATACAAAGATCTGGTTTTTATGCATTTCAAAAGATAAGTAAAAAAACAGGTTTAAGTTTAAATGAATTAAATAGGGAATTAGAATTAAGGACAATTTTATTACAAATAATGGCTAACAGAAAGATACAAGATTTTGAACAAGTAAATGAAATAATTAAAGAATATTATTTAGATAAAGAAAAGGTTTTGAGAAAGTTTAGAGTTATTTAAAAAAATTTGTATTTCAATTTATTAGATTTTTTGAAATATTTCAAATCTTTAAGAATATCTTTGAATTTTAAAATGAAAGAAAAAAATAAAAAAGAGGATAAAGAAAAAAAAATAAATAGAGAGCTTAATTTTGAAAAATTAAAAAAATTAAAAGATAATGAAATTCTATATTCAGAAATTTTAAGAAATCATAAATCAAACATAACTATAGAATTGAAAGAAGATCTTGATAGATTAGAAGTTTTAGCAGATATTTATTTTGATTTCTCATCAAAATCTTATCCAAATAAGTCTGAAAGAGATATAGCAAAACTTAAAATGGAGTTAATAAAAAAAGAAATGATGCTTCTTAATTTTATGATTAATAAAAAAATAGAAAATCTGTAAGATGTTAAAAGTAAAAGAAATAATTAAACAAATGAAACAGGTTTTAATTGAGATAGAGTTAGCTAAAGATAATTATAAAAAAGTTTTATCAGAAATTCAAAAATTAGATTATAAATATCAGAAAGGAGAGCTAGACTATAAATTATATATTACCTTAAAAAATAGAATTTTAAGAGATAAATCTGAAATTGATGTTAAAGAAGCTTATAATAACTATGTTCATTCATTAAAAAATAAATTATATGATTTAAATTCAAAAGCTTTACAACTAATTTCAATTGATGAAAGCTATAATTCTTTGGTTATAGGAAAATCTGTCAAAAAAGAGCCAACACTGGATTTGCCTTCGTTAGATGCCTTAGAGATTGCAGAGGTTGAAGTTCCTATTGAGAATATTGAAATAAAAAAGATTGAACAAGATAAAATAAAATTTGAAAATAAATTATCTAAAAAAGAAGAAGAAAAAAAAGAAGAAATTCCAGTTCCTTTACCTGAACCTTTAGATATTTATAAGCCACCTAAACCAAAGAAATTAAGTTTTTTTAAGAGGTTAATTTATGCAATAGAAGCAAAAGAAAAGCCCTGGTTGGAGGCACATCAAAAAGATGTTTTTTTAGGGGGCATTTTTTCTATTGATTTTTTGAATTATTTGTTGTTTGGGAAAGAAAAAAATGTTTCTTTATTTGGAGAAACACAAATTTTGCCTAGTATTTTGAGTTATGAACAAAAAAGTTATGATGATATTACGTTATCAAAAAGAGAAATTTTGGACCCATATTTACTTGAAAAGGAAATAAAAGAATTAAAAAGTTTAATTTCAAAAAAGAAGCCAGAGTCATATAAAGCAAATACATTAGGATATATATCAAATTTAACAGTAAGAAAAATAAGTATTTATTTTATAGAGAAATTTCCTGATTTTTTTAAAGGCTTGTATATGGCTGTAAGAAAAGCTAATTTGAAAATATTAGCTAATACATATATTAATATTATGTTTTTTTTAACTATATTTAGTTTCATTTTGTCAATCCCATTTTTTACTTATATTTTTGCTTTACAAGGTGATAATGGTCTTTTAGTTATTCTGAAAACTTTAGGCAGTTCAATTTTGTTAGCTAATATAGTTTTTTGGTTGAGTTTTTATTATCCTTTTATGAAGGCAAAAGAAAGAAAAAGGTCTATAAATACAAACATGCCTTTTGCAATTGATCATATGTCATCTGTTATTGCATCAGGAGTAAATCCTGCAACAATGTTTAGGTTAATATCAAGTTCTTCAGAATACGGTGAGGTCTCTGTTGAATTTGAAAAAATATCAAATTATGTTGATTTTTTTGGTTATGATATTTTGACTGCCATTAAAGCAGTTGCTTTAACAACACCCTCAGAACAGTTTAAAGAGTTTTTAGATGGATTTGTTTCTACTATTGAGACTGGTGGAGATCTTAAAGAATATTTAAAACAAAAATCAAGTGAGGCATTATTAAATTACAGGTTAGAAAGACAAAAATATGTAGAATCTTTATCTACTTATTCAGATATTTATACTGGTGTTTTAATTGCTGCACCATTATTTTTTGTTACAACACTATCTTTAATATCAGTAATAGGTGGATCAATTGCAGGAATTAGAATCGATACTTTAATTGCTTTAGGAACTTATATTGTAATTCCTTTGTTAAATGTATTATTTATTATATTTTTGGAATTTAATCAACCAGAGGTTTAAAATTATTTTGATATTCATTTAGATAAAAAATTTTTGATAAAAATTTATAAAAGATTAAAGAAAATAAAAATATAATTATAAAAAATAATAAAAAAACAAAAAAATGAAATTTAAACAACAATACTTAATAGGAATATCTATTGGTTCTGTTTTGTTTTTAATAGATGTTATTTTCTTTTTAAGAACAAGATGGTTTATGCCCTTATTTATTGTTTCCTTTTCTATTGCATTGCTTCAGATTTGGTTAGATTTTTTTATAGAAAATCAAAAACAAAAAGAAATAGAATCAAGGTTTTTGGATTTTGTAAGAAATTTGACAGGTGCAATTAAATCAGGAATGCCTGTTGCAAAAGCAATTATACATATCTCTAAAATTGATTATGGTGCTTTAAGTCCTTATGTTAGAAAATTAGGTCATCAGCTAGAATGGAATGTGCCTGTGCATAAGGCATTGATTTTATTTAGTAAAAATACAAAAAATGAAGTTATTAAGAGATCTATAGCAACTGTTATTGAAGCAGAGCAGGCAGGCGGTAATATGGAAGATGTCCTAGCTTCTATAACTAATTCTTTAATAGAAATTAAAAAGATAAAAGAGGAGAGAAGAGCAAGCATACATAGTCAAATTATGCAATCCTATGTAATTTTCTTAATATTTATAGGTGTTATGCTAGTTATACAAAATATGTTAGTTCCTTATTTAATGGGTAATTCACAAGAAGGAATTTATTCTGGTTTAAATTTGCAAGGAAATCCAATGACATTTTCACAACAAAGGCAGCAAACATTAGTTTTAGAAACAGAATTAAAGTTTAATTCTATGTCTGCTTTTGTTTATTCTTTAGGACAATGGTTTGTTTCTTTAAGGGGGATATTTTTAATGCTTACTTTAATACAAGCATTTTTTGCTGGTGTAATAATTGGAAAAATGGCAGAAGGTGACTTAACTTCAGGATTAAAGCATTCTTTAATTTTAATGCTTATCTCTTTTTTTATAATGACTTTATTTAAGCCGTGATTATTTTTTATATTATTTATTTTTCTATTTATTTTATTTATTTTTATTTTTGTCCTGAGATTGGAGCAATTCTGGTTTAAAAACCTAGTGCACAGCACCTTATATTTTCCTTGGGCCAAGTCTCAACTGGACAAAGCAAATATAAAAACTAATCATAAGACTAATTTTTCCTATAATTAAGTATGTATTATTTTTTTATAAATTTTTGGTTATTTTATTTTTCTATATCTTTATGATGTTTTTTATAAAATCTTATAAATTATATGAAAAAAATTAAAAAGAGAAATAATCTTTAATTATCTATGGTTGAAAACAATGTTAGGATTGACTATAATTTATTGTTTAAAAACGAACTTTTTAATTATCTAGAAAGAATAGAAGAACTTGAAAAACAATTTAAGTTGATAAACACAAATCATGATATTAAGAATTTGTCTTGGAATAATCAACTTTTGGAAGGAAAAAGAAGATTACGAGTATTAAAAGAAAATATAAAAGAATCTAATCAAAAAATCGAAGATTTAAAAACTAATTTTTATAATATAGTATATTTATTGAAGATGAGTGCAACAAATGAAGAGTTTGAAAAATTAAAGCAAAAAATAGACAATTTAAATTATGAAAATTTTATTACAAAGAAGGAATTTTTAAAGTTATTGGAGGATTTTATTTTAGAAAATAAATAATTGTCTAAACTTTTTATTTTTATTAAATTTCATAAAAATTAGTTTCTATAAAACATTTACTTTACTTATGTTATTTGTTTTTGTGATTCTAATTATATTATTAACATAGGATTCCATTTTTTGTTCATGACTAACTATAATAGTTTGTTTCATATTAAGTTGTTCTAACACATCTCTTACTTTGTCTAATTGCTCACTTGAAAAACCATCTGTTGGCTCATCTAATATGATGAAGTCTTTTGTTTTGATATTTGAAATAAGGTCGTTTATTACTTTGTTTAATGCTAATCTATAAGCAAGTGCTACTGCTGTTTTTTCTCCACCAGATAGATTTTCAATACTTGATTCATAGCCGTCTTGTATTATTTTTATAGAAAAATCATCTTCTAACGATATTTCTAAGCCCTCAATAAGCATTGAAAACCATTCTTTTAATAAGGATTCAAATTCTTTATGAATTGAAACCATTATGTGTTTTTCAATTGTTATCATTAGATTAATGAAAAATGTAGATATAAACTCTTCTAAATCTTTTAATTCAGAAATTTTCTTTTTTAATATTTCCATTGCTTCTAATTTTTTTTCATATTCTCTTATTTGATTTTGTATTATTGTTTTCTCTTTTGTTAGAGTGCTTATCTCAATTTCCTTGTTTTTTTCTATTTCTTTTAAGTTTTCATATTCTTTTTTATTTTCAATATATTCTTTTTCAGAGTTAATATAATCTTTGATTTGTTCATTTATTTTTTTAATTTTCTCTTCAATTTCATTTATCTCAGTTTTTATTTGAGAAACTTCTTCATCAATTTTTTTAATATTTTCTTTTTCGTTTTTTATGTATTCTATAATATTGTTTTTTTCTCTAAATTTTAGGTTATAATCTCTAAATTCAGATAATATTTTTTTCTTTTCTTCTATTTCTTGTTTTAAGAAATTTTTTTCTTTTACTTTCAATTTTTCAATTGTTTCTTCTTTTTTTAATATTAGTTCAGATAATTCTTTTTGCTTAGATGCAGAATTTTTTGTTTGCTCAATTAAGATTGTAAGTTCTTTTGATTTTTGATTATAGGTTTCTTGTAATTTTTCTAGCTTTTCTAGATTAGTTTTTATTTTTTTTATATTTTCATTAATCTTATCTTCTATTTTTTTAATGGTTTCCTTTTCTTTTTCTAGGTTTAAAATATTGTTATTTTCTTTGTTGATTACTTCTTTTTTATGTTCATCATTGACTTTCTGATAGCATAAAGGACAGATGTCTGCGTTTTTTATATTATCTATAATTTTTCTTGATTGGGATATTGAATAGTCAATTTTCTCTAATTTTATCTTTATTGCGTTATCTTTTTTTAAAGTTTCATCTAATAGTTTTTCTTGTTCTTTTTTGAGTTTTAATTTTTCTTCTATATCTTTAATTTCCTTTTCTAAAATTAGAGTTTTTTTTATTTTTTCGTTTATTTCTTTAATTTCATTCTCAATTTTTGTGATTTGCTCATTATAATTATTGAGTTTTTGTTCTAAAATTGATTTTTCTTTTATATATTGGTTGAATTCTTCGATTAGTTTATTAACTTCATCTTCTATTTGCTTTTCGGGTTTTAGTTCTGTTATATTTTTGTATTGATTTAATTTTTCTTCATATGAGAGAATTTTTTTCAGAATATTTTGTTTTTTTGTTTCTAAAGAATTTATGAATTGTTTTTTTGTTTTTATAATATTATCATTTAATATTACATCTTTTTTTAGTTCATTTAGTTTTTTAACTCTATTTTCTAATTCTTCATATTTGTTTTTTTGATTTTTTGTTTTTTCACTTATCTCACTCAAAATTAAAATTTCATTTTTGATTATTTTTTCAAGTTCTTCAATTTTTTGTTTTTTTTCTTTAATTTCGTTTTCAATTTCAATATAAGTATCTAATTTTATGCTAACTTCATTTATTTTTCTTCTCAATTCACGGGCATAAAAATCAGCGTTTTCTCTTATTGTTTTGTATTTGTCTATGTTGAATAATTTTCTTAATGTATCTAATCTAGTTTCTGAATTTTCAAATAGAATTTTTTTCATTTCTTCTTGTGGGCAATATACAGTGTATCTATAAATATTGGTTTTACTTTTTGTAATTAATTCTTCAGGATAGCCTAGTATTTCAATTATTTTAGCTCTTAACTCAGAAGGGGTTCCTTCAAATTTTTTTCCGTTTTTTATTATATATCCAATGTCTTGATTTATGTTATCTCTGTTTTTTTTAAGAGCTCTTTTTATTATGTATTCAATGTTATCAATATCAAAGCATAGCTCAACAGAGCAAAAATTTTTACCATGTCTTAATAAATGAAAACCAGATAAATCAGATTTGTTTATTCCGAATAATGCAAATTCTATTGCTAATAAAATAGTAGATTTACCAGATCCTATATCGCCAGATAATAATAATTTTCCAGAAGGAAAATTAATTGTTTCATTTATGTAGCTTCTTATGTTTTCTAGTTTTAGGTATTTTAAATACATGTTTATATAAATTTTTTATAAATTTAAAAAGGTTTAGGACATATTTTTTTATTTAGATTAAATTAAATTTTTTAGGAGGTGTAATAGCTAAATGTCTTTAACATTAATAAAATAGAATCAGGAAATTTATAGGGGGTAATATCAAAATAATCTGCTAATGTTAATTGAGTTTCTCTTATAGATTTTTTTTTATTGGTTATTTTTTTATGCATTTTTTAAAATTACAAAAATTTTATTTTACTTTTTTATAACTTTTTTATAAATTATAATATATTTTAAATAGGAATTTATATTCTTTTCTAAAATGTCTAATATTAAAAATGATGTTAAAAAAGAAGGTTTTTTTAGAAAAAAAGTTTTAATCTTTCATGGTTGGGGCGCATCTTCTAAGAGTAATTGGTTTCCTTGGCTTGAAAACGAGTTAAAAAATGAAAATTTTTTAGTTTATGTTCCAGATTTGCCTAATTCAAGATTTCCAAAATTAAATGAATGGCTTGATTATGCTTTTGATTTAGGTATAAATGAAAACACAATTTTAATTGGTCATTCCTTAGGAAGTGTTTTGATTTTAAGAATTTTAGAAAAAATTGATTTTAAATTAAAAGCAGTTTTTTTAGTTTCTACTTTTGATGTTGATTTAGGAATTAGTGTAATAAAAAATTTTGTTGAGAAACCTTTTAATTATGAAAAAATAAAGCAGAATTGTGAAAATATTTATATATTACAGTCTGATAATGATAATTATATTCATTTAGATATAGCAAAAGAATTAGCTAAAAAAATAGATGCAAGATTAATAATTTTTCATAATAAAGACCATTTATCTCAAGGAACAGGCATTGAAAAAGGATTTTTTACATTTAAAGAATTAAAAAAGATGATTTTAGATATTAAATAAATTATATTAAATAAAAAATATAAATTTAACAAAAACTTATTTGAGATGTGATTTAATATGAAATTAATTAAACCTGTAAAATCACAATATTCAAAATTAAAAGAATTTAGAATAAGGAGCTCATTAATTAATAGAATTTTGATAGGCTCTTTAATTATTTTGTTTTTGTCTTTTTTTGTTAATGTTAAGTTAATATTTTTTTTAGTTGTTGCAGCTGTTTTTAATGCTTTATTGCAAAGAGTTCAATTGCAAACTAATATGCCAACTGATTTTGAATTATCAACTTTATCAACAGTTTTGGTTACTGCTGCTTTTGGTTTAAAATGGGGTATTGTTAATGCAATTTTTTCTAAATTAGTTGCAAGTATATATACAGGAAGTATAATAATAGACCATTTTTTTATGATTTTAACTTATATTAATGCTGCATTTTTAACAACTTTGTTTGGAAGCTCTAATCTTGTTTTTACTGGAATAATTACAGTTTTAATCAATAATGTTATTATGTTTTTTATTTCAAAAAATATATTGGGAATAGATCCTATGGCTAATACAACATATACTTTAACAAATCTTGTTTTTAATTCAATAATGTTTTCTGTATTAGCAAATCCTTTGCTTTTTTTATTGAAATTATAAAATTAGCTTAAAAAAGAAATCTTTTATTTTTTTAGTTTTAATTATATTTTTTACTATTTATACTAAATCTTATCAAATATTCTTTTAAAGAAGTTTTTACTAGGTTGGGCATTTTCACCAGATTCTTTTGCAAATTGTTCTAGTAATTCTTTTTGTTTTTTTGTTAAATTTTCTGGTGTTTGTATTATAACTCTAACTAATTGATCACCTTTACCATATCTGTTTAAGTGCGGAATTCCATAATTTTTTAATCTAAATAGTGTATGTGTTTGTGTTCCTGGCGGGATTTTTAATTTAGCCTTTCCTTGTAATGTTGGAATTTCTATTGTATCACCTAAAGCAGCTTGGGTAAAGGATATAGGTATTTCAACATAGATGTCATCGCCTTCTCTTTTAAAGAATTTGTGCTCTTTTTCATGAATTACAACATAAAGATCACCATTAGGATAACCTTTTATGCCTTTATCACCTTCACCTTGAACTCTTAGTCTTGTGCCGTCTTCTACACCAGCAGGAATATTTATTTTTATTTTTGCTTCTTTTGGAACTCTGCCTTTTCCTTTACATTTTTGGCATGGATTTTTTAATATTTTACCTTCTCCATTACAATAATTACATGTGGAAGTTGTTTGAAAAATTCCAAAAGGTGTTCTTCTTGTGCTTGTAATTCTGCCAGTGCCTTTACAATAGGTACAAACACTTATATCAGACTCATTTTTTGTTCCTTCGCCATTGCATTCATCACAAACTTCCAATCTAGTGATTATGATGGTTTTTTCAACACCTTTTGCAATATCAGTAATATCTAAGTTAAGGTCGTATCTTAAATCAGAACCACTATAATCTTTTCTCTTAGTTCTTTGTTTTGAATAATTTCCAAAACCACTGCCAAAAAACATATCAAAGATATCGCCAAAATCAAAATCTTCACCAAAGTTTCTGAAATTAGAGAAATCATCAAAACCAGAGAAACCAGAAGCTTTTTTATAGTCTTCAGCATTTCCAAATTTATCATATTGTGCTCTTTTTTCATCATCACCTAAAACAGAAGCAGCTTCGTTAATCTCTTTAAATTTTTCAGCAGCATCAGGACTTTTATTTAAATCAGGATGGTAAAGTTTAGCTAGTCTTTTATATGCCTTTTTTATTTCTTCTTTTGTGGCATTTCTAGGCACACCTAATATCTCATAATAGTCCTTTACCATAATCTAATATTGAAAAATAAGGATTTTTAAAAGATTTTCTAAAATATTTTAAGAATTATCTCATTTTTCAGTGAAATTTTTGAAAGTTTATATAGAAAAAATTATTATTCTGCCAGTTAGATAGGTGTAGATTAAAGACAAAAGAAAACTAGGAATAAAAGGTATACCATATTTAACTTTGATTTTATCTATTTTTCCCTGTTTTTTTAGTTGTATTAATTTTTGTATTTGTTCTTTTGTTATGCCTAATTCTTTTGGGCCTGTAATATAGATATTATCAACTTTAACATCTTCAACTATCCAGTCTCCTTCTGTTAATTTTTCTGGTTCTACTTCCTTTATCATAGAAACTTTTTCTACGCTTTTTACAAATATGAATAGATAATTAATTAAGTATAACAAAATTAGCATTATAGAAAGTAAGTATTTGATTTCAGGATTAATATAATAGAATGCTTCAATTTTTACGAAATTAATTATTAATATAAAAATTATAACAATTAATCCTGTCAAATTTCTTATTTTTCTAAATTTTTTATCTTCTAGATTTATTTTTAATTCTTTGATAATAGGTCTATAATTTTTTATACACATGAAGATTATCCAAATAAAACCATAGATTGCACCCATGAATAATATATTAACCAAAAATTTAAGATAAAAATCATTTAGTAAGTTTTCTAATGAAAAAATAAAATTTTTACTATATAAATTTAAACCAAATAAACTACCTAGACCAAATAAAACTTTAGAATCACCTCCGCCCCATTGGCCAGAATAATATAATAATATTCCAAAAATTAGAGAAATTAAAAAACCAAACAAGCTATTAAGGATAAATTGAGAATTATTATAATAAAAGGATAGTATTAAATTAAAAAAAAAACCTACAGAAATAAGTGAATAACTTATCCAATCAGGGACTTCTAATGTTCTTATATCAGTATAGGAACCAATTATTAAATATATAAATGCAATTATAATGGTAATTTCAAAAAATAAGAGAGTCATATAACTTTATTTTTTTGAGAAGTATATAAAATTTATTATAATCAAAAGGTTAATATTTGGTTTATGTATATTTATTATAAAATAATTTTTGCTCTATGAAATCTTGATAAAATCATATAAAAGCCGCCTATAAGAGCACCTATTATGCAAATATAAATCAAAATATTTTCAGGTATAAAAGGAACATAGTTTTTACCAATTTTTTTAAATATTAATAAAAGTGCAGATAAAAAATAAATTACTCCTTGTATTAATTGGAAGGGTAATGTAAAATGCAAATTACTATTGTGCATCAACTTATTAAAGGGTATCATACAAATTTTAATTCTTTTTTAATTTATAATTTTTTTCTTTTTTAATTTATTGTATTATTAATTTTTAATTAAAAAAATTTTATTAAAAAAAAGTTTTAAATATAAACAAATAATTATTTTAAAGATGGGTTTTTTAAAAAATTCTTATTTTTTTAATAACAAGGCAGAAAAAAAAAGAGAGATAAAAAGAAAACTATTTTCTAAAAATTTTGAAAATAAAAATAAAGATTTATTGAGGGAATTGCTTAAAATTAGAAATAAGATTTTAATTATTGGGCCTCATCCAGATGATGTTGAATTTTCTACAGGACGATTGATTTTAAAAAGAAAAGGAAAAAATGTTTTTGTTTTTTGTATGTCAGATGGAAGAAAAGGCCAAGAAATAGGCAATTATAGTGAAAGTGAATTTGCAAAAATTAGAATAAAAGAATCTCAAAAAGCTCTTAAGTTGATGAATTTAAATTTAAAGAATGTCCATTATTTTATGTTGCCAGATCAAGAAGTAATGAATAATCCTTTTATTATTGATAAAATGTTTATAGTTATAAAAAATATAAAGCCGGATTATGTTTTAATACCACCTTGGGAAGGGGCACATCCAGACCATGACGCAACTCATTTATTTTCTGTTATTTCTTTAAAAAATTTGATGTTTGATTTTAATAAGATTGTAGAATATGGATCTTACAATTATTATCAAGGAAGAATGAATGTTCAAAAATTTATTCCTAAAAATAGTGTTGAATTTAAATTATATCCTGATAAAGAATTACAAAAAAAATGGAGTTCTATAATGAAGCTTTTTAAAAGTCAAGTAAGTTTACAAAAAAAGTATGTTCCAAAAAGTTTTTTTGAATGTTATAGATTATTGCCGAAATATGATTATTCTAAATTACCTTATGAAAATTCTTATATTTTGAGGGATTTATTAAATCCTATTTATCCACTAGCAAAAAAAATTTTTCCAAAAAAAACCTTGATGTTTTATGAAACATGGAATAATATAAATCCAATGAATGTTAAAAAAAAGTTGTTTTTTAATAAGAAGCATTATACTAATTTAGTAAAATCTTTTGATAATAAATAATTTTCAAAATTATTGATCTTTATAATTTTATAGGTATAAGATGAAGAAAAATATATATAAAGTTTATTATGATTTAGCTGTCAAGCCATATCAAAAGAGAAAAAAGATTCTTGATTCAAGTTATTTACAAAAACATAAGATTAATAAAAAATATTTGATGATTTCTTTATTTGCAATTATTTTATTTTTGTTAAATAAAAAGTATTTTATTTTTGCTTTTTTAACAATTTTTTCTGCTATTTTTAGTTATTTTCATTCAAAATTTAATAGAAGTCCATTGGATTTGAAATTGGCACTTTTTTTAGGACTTTTTATCACTAGATATTATGGATTACATATGACATTGATTTTTTTTATTATTAGTGATATTATCCCTTCTTTGATAGGTGGAGAATCTATTGATGCTGCTACTTTTGCTTTTGTCTCATGGTATTTTATAGTAAATTCTATGGTTTTTTTATTTCCTAACATGAGTCTTATTTTATTAGGTCCTATTTTAGTTGTTGTTGAAGCAATTGGTAGTATTTTTATTAATAAGGCTTTTGGAATTCCAGCTTTTATGTCATTTTTTTTGTCTGTTATGACGATTGTAGTAAGGATTATTTATTTTTTAACTTTAGGAAGGGTTTTAGAAACTTTTTTTTCAGTAATTTGATTTTTTATTTTTGAGAGATTTAAATTTTTAATTTAGATAAGAGTAAGTTCTAATAAATTAGTTTTAGTAAAATTTTTTAAATTAGTTTTTTAAATTAGATTATTTTTTAATTTGTCATGGGTTTTTTTCAGCTGGATAAAGAAAAAAATATTTTTTTAGTAGATTTAGGTGTTTTTTTAGCCAATGACTCAATTTTAATTATATCTGATTTGCAATTAGGTTATGAAGAAGCATTGAATAAAAAAGGTTTTTTAATCCCAAGATTTCAAAAAAATGATTTAAAAATAAGATTGTCTTTTCTAATAGATCTGTTAAAACCAAAATTAGTTATTTTCAATGGTGATGTTAAACATGAGTTTTCAGGAATTAGTAAATCAGAATGGAGAAATATTAAGGAAATAATAGATTTTGTCAGAGAAAAGTCAGAGTTAGTTTTAATTAAAGGGAATCATGATAATATGCTTGAACCGATTATTAAGAATAAAGTTGCTTTGTTGGATTATTACTATTTATCTGATTATAAAATTTATGTTTGTCATGGACATGAAATTCCAGATAATAAGTTTTTTTTTGAATCAGAGGTAGTCATTATTGGACATGAACATCCAGCATTAGGTTTAAGAGAAAAAGGTAGAGTTGAAAAGTTTAAGTGTTTTTTAGTTGGGAGATATAAAAATAATGATAATAAAAAAATGCTTAAAGAAAATAACGAAAAGCAATTAATAGTGTTGCCATCTTTTAATTCTTTAACAGAAGGAACAGATATTTTACAGGAAAAATTGATGAGTCCTTTTTTAAGAAATGTAGATGATTTTGAGGTTTATTTGGTTAATGATTTATTTGATAAATATGATTACAAAGAAAATTATAATAAAAATTCAATTCCTTCTAATGATAAAAAAAATATTAAGATAGATAAACAAATTTCAGAAATTTTGTATTTTGGAAAAGTTAAATCACTTATAAATGATTTTTATTAAATCTGCTTTTGTAATTATGCCAACTAGTTCGCCTTTTTCTTCAACTAAAACTAAGGGAAAATGTTGTAATAAATTAATTATTACACCTTGTGAAGTATTTTCAGGAACAATGGGAGGACTAGATTCCATAATTTCAGATATTTTTATATTAGGGTTGTTTTTCATAATGGCATTTAGTATTAAAGATTCAGAAATATAACCAACTACTTTTTTGTTTTTTATTACAGGCATTTGGGAAATATTATGTTTCTTCATTTTATCAATTGCTTCTTTTAGTGAGTCTGTGGTTTTTATAGAGTAAATTTTTCTGTGCATTATGTCTTTTGCTGTAAGCTCTGTTTCTTTATTTAGTAAGGTTAAAGTTTCAAATATTTTTTTTGCATAACTATAACTTGGATCTATTTTTCCAGATTCTATTTTTGCAATTAATGATTGTGAAACATTTGCTTTTTTTGCTAATTCTTGTTGAGTAATTCCTAATTTTTTTCTAATTTTTTTTAATTCTGAAAGTTCTTCCATATTTAAAGGAATAATCAAGACATTTATAATTTTTTTTGATTTTATTCTATTTAGAATATTTTTTTCATGAATCTTTAAAAGCAATTATTTTTTCTTTTATGTTGGTGATATTATGATAAACAAGAAGGGAAATTTTTTATTTACATCAGAAAGTGTTACAGAAGGACATCCAGATAAGATATGCGATCAAGTATCTGATGCAATAGTAGATGCTATTTTAAAAGATGATCCTGATGCAAGAGTTGCTGCAGAATGTTTTACAAAAACAGGCTCTATAATGGTTGGAGGTGAAATAACAACAAAAACTTATGTTGAGATTCAAGATATTGTTAGAGATGTTGTTAAAAAAATAGGCTATACAAAACCAGAATATGGGTTTGAAGCTGATGCTATAGGTGTTTGGGTTAATATTTCTAAACAAAGTCCAGATATTGCGCAAGGCGTAAATGAAACAAAAGACCATGAACAAGGCGCCGGTGATCAAGGAATGATGTTTGGCTTTGCTACTAATGAAACAAAGGAATTAATGCCTATGCCTATTATGCTAGCTCATAAATTAGCTTTTAGATTAGCAC
The DNA here is from genome assembly GCA_038874655.1 of Candidatus Woesearchaeota archaeon. Lineage (GTDB taxonomy): Archaea > Nanobdellota > Nanobdellia > Woesearchaeales > GW2011-AR15 > JAAXVZ01. The sequence goes on from JAVZBY010000011.1 coordinate 15,851, forward strand.
AAGTGAGAAAAGATAAAATTTTGCCGTATTTAAGACCTGACGGAAAAACCCAAGTAACAATTGAGTATGTAAATGGACAACCTAAAAGAGTTCATACGGTTGTTATTGCAGCACAACATGATCCAGATGTTGAATTAGATAGAATAAGAAATGATATTGTAGCAAATGTTATAAAACCAATATGCGGTAATATGATGGATTCAGATACTAAAATTTATGTAAATGGAACAGGAAAGTTTGTTATTGGTGGCCCTGTTGCAGATAAAGGTTGCACAGGTAGAAAAATTATTGTAGATACTTATGGAGGTGTTGGCAGACATGGAGGAGGTTGTTTTTCATCAAAGGATCCTAGCAAAGTGGATAGAAGTGGTGCTTATTTTGCAAGATATATTGCAAAAAATATAGTTGCTGCGGGATTAGCAGATGTTTGTGAAATTCAAGTTGCTTATTGTATTGGTGTTGCTCAGCCAGTTTCTATTATGATTGAGACATTTGGAACTAATAAAATTCCAGAGGAAAAGATTGAGCAATTAGTTAGAAAGCATTTTGATTTTAGACCAAAAAAGATAATTGAAAAGTTGAAATTAAAAAATCCAATATATTTTCCAACAGCAGCTTATGGTCATTTTGGAAGAGAACCTTATAAAGCAATTGTTGAGTTTAGAGAAAAGAATAATGGAACAGAAAAGATATATAGAAAAGAGCATGAATTTTTTACATGGGAAAAAACAGATATGGCAGAAAATTTAAGAAAGGAAGCAGGTTTGTAATAATGTTTGTAATCTTATTTTATTTTTTCATAATATTTTTTAAATATTTATAATAAATTTATTAATTTTTATTTTATTATTATACTTGCAGCTTTTCTTAATCTGTTCATTAATGCTAAACCAATTCCTTTTTCGTCAGTTGCTTTTATTAAAAGATAATCAATTTTTTTTTCATCACACTCTCTAAAAATTTTATAAAGATTTTTTGATAGTACTTCTTTTTTATGTTTTATAATTAAAATTTTTTTGTTTTCTTTTTTTAGTTTTTTGAAAAATTCTTTTATTCTTTTTTCTTGATTTTTTGAATTTTCAAATAGAATTATTTTAGCATTAGGGCTATAATGTCTGTATTTCATTCCGGGAGATTTTGCTTTAATAGTTTTTTTATTTTTTAAAACTACAATTGAGGGGATTATTTTTTTTAATTGTTCATAAGTTATTGAGCCAGGTCTTAGTATTTTTACTGGCCATGTTGTTAAATCAATTACAGTAGATTCTAAACCATATTTAGTTTGTTTAGATTTTATAATTGCAGATATTTTTCCATTAAAATCATTATAAACATGCTTAAATGTTGTTCCAGATGGTTTTCCAGATAAATTTGCAGATGGAGCAGCAATTGGCAAATTAGATAATTTTATTAGATTTAATGCAATTTTGTTTTTAGGCATTCTTATAGCAATTGTGTTTAGGTTTCCAGTTGTTTCATCTGGAATGAAAGATTTTTTTTTAAGAATTAAGGTTAAGGGGCCTGGCCAGAATATTTTTATTAACTTTTTAACAATATGAAGTTGATTTTTATTATCAAATACAGCATAATTAAAAATATCTTTTTTTCTAGCAATATGCACTATTAAAGGATTATCACTGGGCCTGCCTTTTGCTATGAATATTTTTTTTACTGCTTTTTTGTTTAATGCATTTCCACCTAAACCATAAACTGTTTCAGTAGGAAATGCAACTAATTGGCCTTTTTTAATTAATTCCGCTGCTTTATTTATCTCTTTACTAGTTAGGATTAATGTTTTCATTTTATTAAATTTTTAAGTTCCATTCATCATAAAAATTTTTTAAATATTTTACCATGAAATTATGTCTTTTTTTAGCAATCTCTTTTGCTGTTTTTGTATTTAAATTTTTTTTTATGAGTAAAAGTTTTTCATAAAAGTGATTTATAGTTGTAGATTGATTTTTTTTATAATCTTTAAAGTTCTTTGGTTTTTTTGGTTTTATATTTGGATCATAGATCTTTCTTTTTTTATATCCTCCATAGGTAAATGTTCTCGCAATTCCTATTGCACCAATAGCATCTAATCTATCTGCATCTTGTACAATTTGTGCTTCTTTTGTTTCAGGTTTTCTGAATGTTCCTTTGTAAGAAATTTCTTTTATAATTTTAATTATTCTTTTTATTTCAGATTTATTAAAGTCTAAGTTTTCTAAAAGCTTTATTGTTTTTTCATAGGATTTAGAAAATTTCCAGTCATCTATATCATGTAATATTGCTGAAATTTCAATATAAAATTTTGATTCTAGGTTTATTTTTTCTCTTTTTGAAATAATTTTTGATAATTTCCAAACTCTATATGAATGCCAATAATCATGTCCACTAGTGTCTTTTTCATATTCTTTTTTTATGAATTCAAGACATCTTTGTATTTTTTCTTTTTTTTTTGTGTTATCCATATTTTTTTATAATTTATTTTTTTGTTTTCTTATTCTATTTTTTAATATTTTATAAATATAGATTAAAAAATTTTATAAACTTTTTTATCTTTTATCGAATTATGACTTATGTTTATTTTTTAGTTCTGTTTATTTATTTAGCAACAGGGTTTATTGATAATTTAACTATATCCTTGACTTTAAAGTTTTTGATAGGTTTTATTTCTTTGTTTTATTTTAGAGAGTATTATAAATTTAAAATGAAGTTTGATTTTTTTGCAATTTTTATTGGTTTGTTAGTTGCATTTGTTTGGATATTTGGGTTAAAATTTTATGATTTTTTTAATTTGTCTATTTTAACTAATATGCAGATTAATTTTTCCATGATTGATTTAATATTGAAGTTTATAACTTTTACAATTTTTACTCCTGTTATAGAAGAATTTTTTATGAGATTTTGGCTTATAAGGTTTATTATAAGTAAAGATTGGAAAAAAGTAGAAATTGGAAAATTTACTTTTTCAAGTTTTTTATTTACAACTTTATTTTTTGGTTTTTCTCATACATTGTGGATACAAGGAATAGTTGCAGGAATTTTATTTAATTTAGTTTATTATTATAGGAAGAATATTGAATCTTGTATTTTAGCTCATTTCGTTTCAAACTTTTTTCTAGCTGTTGTAGTTTTATTAAATGGTAATATTATCTTATGGTAAGAGTTTTAATTAAAAATTTTTAATTAAATATGAAATTAAAGGAAAGATTTTAAATAGATAGTTATTTCATTTTCATTATGAAATTAAAGCTTTTTTTGTCTTTGTTTTTATTTATATTAGCACATTATGTTATTTTTTCTGTTGCTTTGTCAGATGTTTCAGGTAGTCCAATTGCCGCAATTACAAGTAATTATTTTATGCATTTTTTAACTTTTTTTGGATTGTCTTTTTTATTTAGTTTGATATTGGTTATATCAGAAAAATATATAAAATATCCATTTACGATTTCTTTTTTGTATTCTGTTTTTATAGCTGTTTTAGTAGAAATGTTACAAATATCAACTACAAAAACTAGGTTTTTTAGTTATTTGGATATTTTAGCAGGCACGTTAGGAGCAAGTGTTTATTCTATTTTAGGAATTGTTGCATATAATTTTCATTTATTTGAAAAATATTGGAAATAAGTTATATCTAATGAATTAAGTATTTATTATGGCTCTTTATTAAAGAAATTTTAATCTATCTGGCCAAAGTTTTTGACTATACATTACAAATAAGAAAAATATTAGGGTTGTAATTAAAACAAATAATAATTCTTTTTTGAATGTTTTAATGAAGTATATGAGAAAATCAAGCCCAAATATTGCTAAAAATAGGAAAAAATAAATCATGATATAAATAAGAATTCTAACTAAACCCCAGAAAAGATAATATTTAATAAAAAAGTTTGGATATAGTTTTATGAGATATTTTAAATAATAAAATGAAAAAATGGTAAATAGAAATAAAAATACGAATAAAATCTGGATTTTCTTAAATTTGAAGTAAGGCAGATTAATTAGTTTATTAAAACTTAATGTGATAAAAGTGGTTATTGCAATTATACCAGTTATTAATAAAACAATTTTACTATGGATTGGCTCTATCCTGTAAATTGAGGGGTTGACTAGATAGGTTTGGAAAAAATTTGTCTTTAAGAAATATAGCTGGGTAAAAATTATAAATACAAAACTAACTAATAAGTATAATATAAACTTCATTAAGTAATTATTTATGTTTTTTTTAAAATTATGATTCATATATTATTTATAAAATAAAATTTTTTATAAATTAATCGGTTTATTTTAGTTCTATTTTGTTTACCTTATATTTTTTTATTTCTTTTAATTTGTATTAATTTTTTTTGTTAAAGAATTCGTTTTGATATAAATTATATATTTTGTTGTAAAGATTTTCTTTACTTTCTGATTCTGATAAAGTTTCAGATATTTCAGGCATATCTAAATAGTTATTTATCCAGTGTTTTAAATCATCTTTTATTTCTATAAATGTTTGTTGCGGCATATTATATATATGCATTGCTAATTCATATAAATTATTTGCTCTAATATTATTTTTTACAAAAGGTTTTTTTGCATTTTTTAATATGCTTATTTGATTATTTTTTTGGCTATCACTTTTAAATTTATGTTTATTTAGGTTTATTTTTACAATTAATACTGAGAGTATAATTATAGTTATGCCTTGTATTATAAAAAACCAACTAAATCTATTTTTTTTATTAGATAAATTTGTTCTTTCATAATTATTAATCTGTTTTTCAGTTATCTGTTTAGAGATATTCTCTTGCTCATTATTTTTTATATTTAAATTACTTGGGTTATTTATAGTTAGCTCTTTTTTTTCAAGAGATTCATTTATGCTTTTTTCGTTAGAATCATTTTTTATTTTTTGAGATGAATTTTTGCTTATATCTTTGTCATTTTTTAAATTATTATAATTAATATTCACACTACCTCCGGAAATTCCTCCTCTTGAATTTGAGGTGCTTGTAGGACATTTACAATCTAAACTACATGTATAGCAATTTTCATTTAATTCACAAATCTTATCACCACAATCTGGGACATTTATTATGTTTAAATCTATAAAATTGCTAAATGCAATTCTTTCAGGGAGAGAATTTGATTTAGCTATAAATCTTATAGTTTCTTTTCCATAATAATCTTTTTTTGAACTAAAACTAACAAATCCGTTTTTTATCTCTAAGTTTATATTATAATTAGAAGAGTTTGGATTATTTATATTATTGATTGAATTTACATTTCCCTCAACATAAAATTCTAATGTTTCATTTAATGGATCTTTGAAACATTCATTTAAATTTATATGATTAATTAAAAATTCATCTTCATTCCAATAAACATTCTCCAAATTACAATTTGATATATTACAACTTCCGCAATCATATGAGCAAGTAATACAATTTTCATTTAATTCACAAATATTGTCACCACATACTGGAGTTTTTAATATTTTTAATTTGTTTGATAATAATGTATTTCCATAATCTTTTCCATCAAAAGGAGTTATTTGACATTGCCATATATCGTCTATATTTGTTAAATCTTTTGTTATAATAGTCATATTTTCATATTCACTTATTTCCTTAGAATTTTTAAACCATTTTATTATATTTATAACTTGATCATTGTCAGCATCATAAGTAGATTGATTTAGGCAAATTAAATCTTCATCGGTTGTGTTAGTTAATAAACTACTAATTAATTTTGGATAATTTTGCAGTGGTGGGGAATTAAAATTTAAAGGTTGTTCAGTATTTATTTCTATATTTTGATTGTTATTTATATTTTCACAAGGAAATGCACCAACATAATCACCCTTTATATTACAAGCAGGACTTTCAGGTTTTAATCTAAAATCTTTGTTTAATGGATCCATAAATAAGGGATTTAAATTTAAACTATTGATATCCCATTTACCATCCCATTGATTACTTTGTTTTGCTTGATCTAATGATGTAAATTCAATGCTACTTGTATCACTATTCCAATATTGGAAGATTGTTCCACCATCTTCTCTAAAATATAGATTATTGTCAAAGAAAATACCATCAATGGATAAACCAGATTTCTGTATTAATTTTTGGTCTTTTGAATAAAAAATGTTATTTGTCCATGAGCTATTTATCTGAGTTCTTCTGTTTGTGGTTGTTGTATAAATTCCTCTGCCAATGCAAGTGTTTTTAAAATATTCCATATAACCAGCAGGTAAATTATCAATTATTTTGAAACATTCACCTTTATAATAATTACCATAATTATCCCATCTCTCTAACTTGTCGGCAATTATAAGATTATTATAAACATAACATTTATTTTTTAATGCTTGTGCAGGTGATAATGAAAATCCAACAAAAACATCACTAATGTTATTATGATGATAATGACCTTTATTACAAAAATCTTCAATTTCAATAGCGTCATCGTAAATATCATATATTTTATTATAACCTACATCTATATTGAAGAATTTGTCATCAGCAGTAGCATAAGTTAAGATTCCATTAAAATAACCAAATATTTCATTATAACTTGCATTAACATCTTCAAGATTATCTTGTAAATATAATGCAGAAGTTTCCATTAAACTTAGTTTCATATCTTTCCATGAAAAATCACCAGGTTTCATATAAATTAAGTTGTTTGTTATAGTAATGTTGCTAGTTCCTCTGATGTCAAAACCTTTAAGTGCATTAACACAACTATTATTTTGAATTAGGATGTTATCACTTGCACTAATATAAGCACATCTGACAGCACCTTCAATGTTTAAACCAGATATAACAAAACCTTTTCCTTTTACATTTGTAAAATAGAAAGGGATTCTGTGAGAGATTATTAAACTGATTTTATTTGGATTTTTGTTTATGTCTTTAAATCTAATAAGTAATTTTTGATTAGTTATATTATAATAGATACCTTCAGGTTTGCTTGAATTTTTTAAATCATTATAATTGTTATAACTGAATAGATTTACTTTTGTATCATTGTAATAAGCAATGAAAACTGTATCTGAAGTAGAATAATCAGAAGCCCATATATTTAAACCATTAAAACTAACATTTTGCCATGTTGTTTCATTTGGATATTCAAATTTTAATATGTTTGCTTTTATTGTTGGTTTTATATTATTATTTTGATCATAATCTGTAATAATGACTGCAGAATCAAAGTAAACATTATTAAGTGTTAATGATGAATTTAGATAATATGTTCCATCAATTAAATATAATATATCTCCGCTTTTTAATTTTGAAAATGCATAGTTTAATGTTTTAAAAGCATTGTTAATTGATAAACCATTATTATTATCATTGCCATTAATACTATCCACATAATAAATTTTGTTTGTGCCAACACCAATTATGTTAATTACTTTTCCTGTTAAATTAGGATATGTTATAAATATAAAAGAGAGTAATAATATTGCTGTCAATCCAGATAAAATAGAAAGAATTTTTGTAGTTTTTTGTTGTTCGTAGATTTTAAATACTAAATCTATATATTCTTCATTATAGCCTTTGCTTATTAAATATTTTCTTATATCTGATTTAGAATAACCTTTTTTCAAATGAGATTCAATATAATTTGTCCATTGTTTTATTTTATGTGTCATTTCTCTTTTTTAATATTTATTAATATTTTTTATTTTAAAAATTAATTAAAAATAATTTTTTAGATAAATTAAATTAGTCTTGCACATACTTAGCAGTTTGATAATCATTTATCAATGTTTCCACTAATGATTTATCATAACCCTTTTCAAATAATAGAAATTCTTTTATTTCTTTTAAAGAAAATCCAATTCTTTCACAATCATTAAAGTATTTGTGCCATTCTTTTCTTATTTCAGTTGTAATTATTGGTTTACTTGGTTTATTTGAGCTTACTTTATTTCTTTGATTATTAGCATAATAAGAAGTTAATATGTAATTTATTAAAGTTTCATCATAACCATAATCTTTTGTAAGTATTTTTTTAATTTGTTGATTGCTATAACCTTTTTTTTCATATTCATTTATGTAGTTAAACCATATATTTATCATTCTAGTTTCTTGACTCTCTCTGTTAAATTTTAGGTTATTAGAAATACTACTTATATTAGTAGTTAGATTTAATAAGTTTTTTGATAATGAAATATTTAAATTGTTAATTCTATCCTTTATTGGAAGGATTAGATTTAAAGCAATACTGTTTGTAATTTCATGATGTTTAGGTATTTTTATTTTATTCAATCTTATTCTTTTAATTGTTAAACCACTAGATATAATTATTAAATTAAATGACTTTATTAGATTTATAGTTATACTATAAAAGATTTTATTTATATTGTACACTAGGGTTAGAATTATTTTACTTAAATTAATAAAGAGATGTTTTAAATTTTTTGTAATGTGGTTTAATGTATATCTACTATGTTTTAAAAATAATTTGTAATTTGTAGTTAATGAAACATATTTAATAGAAGTTATTGAATTTTTAGAATTAAAGTAAAGTTTTTTGAATATTGTTTTATCTGTCTTATATAAACCATAGATGCTTATAGATAGTAAAGTTATAATAAAAAAAGGGATCATGTTTATTTTTTGATTAATAGTTAGTTTTTCATCATTTATTTTTATTAAGTTCCCTGTAATTTTTTGAAAGCCTAATTCATTCTCAACTACTTCAGTATAACTTTCTTCTGTTTTTATTTCATTATTTAAGGAGTTTATATCTTCTTCTTTTATATTGTTTATATTGTTATTTGCTTCTTCTTTTTTATTTGATTCAACAACAATAGAATCAAAATCATTTGTTTGATTTTTTGTTTTTTCTAATTCAGTTGTTTTATTTAATTTTGTGTAATTGAATGAAAAACTACCTCCCGCACTACCACTACTGCTTCCTCCACTTCTCTTAGATGAGCCAGAAGATTTTGGGTTGGATTCTACAACTATGCATTGACCACAATCTTTTGAGCATGAATTGCAGTCTTCGTTGTTGTTACATATATTATCTCCACAATAAGGTGCTGTTTCACATTGTCCACAATCTTTGCTACAAGATGAACATGATTCCCAAGATTCACATTTATTATTTCCACATGTATCAAAAACAGTTATTTTTATTTTGTTGGTTGTGGCACTTCTGTTAGTTGAGGGATCAAATGCTTTAAAAGTGATTAATTCTTCTCCAACCCAGTTGCTATTTGGATATAAGCTTGCTTTTGCTTCAAAATTTATAAAAACTTTTATATTTTTTGCACCAATAACAGTGTAAGATAAACTTTTATTTAATGGATCCTTAAAACAAGATTTTAAATCATATGCTCTTGTTAAATTAGTATTCTTTTCAATTGATTTATCTTCTAAAACACATGAAACTATATTGAAGGTATTATTTTGATTGATACTAGAATCTGTGTTATCATTTGTATTACTACATGAACCACAATCTTTTGAACAGGTATTGCAATTTTCATTGTTATTGCAAATACCATCACCACAATAAGGAGTTTTTTGTGTATTTATACAAGGAAATGCACCAACATAGCTCCCTGTGCTTGACATTGTACATGCAGGACTATTTTCTTTTGGTCTAAAATCATTTTTAGATATATCATTAAATAATGGATCTAAATTTTTACTATTTCTATCCCATTTACCATCCCATAAATTACTATTCTTTGCTTGTTCTAATGATGAGAATTCATTGCTGTTTGTATCACTATTCCAATATTGGAAAATTGTTCCGCCATCTGCTCTAAAATAGAGATTATAATCATAAATAATTCCGTTTGATGATAAACCTGATTTCATAATAAGTTTTTGGTCTTTTGAATAAAAAATATTGTTTTCCCATATGGAATTTTTTTGTGTGCTTTTTTCATAATCTAAGGAATAAATTGCTCTACCAATGCAAGTGTTTCTTGAATAATTAAAGTTTTGTGTAGGTATTGGATCTATTATTTTAAAACATTCTCCTTGATAAACTGTTCCAGAATAATCCCATTTTATTTTTTTTTCTGCTATGATTAAGTTATCACTAACAAAACATCTTTTTTCAGATGCATCAGCAGGAGATAATGAAATGCCTACAAAAGTATCTCTAATATCATTATGGTGATATCTTGCACCATTGCAGTAATTTTCTATTTCAATAGCGTCATCATAAATATCATAAATTTTATTAT
>JAVZBY010000011.1:26049-27265 GCA_038874655.1 Candidatus Woesearchaeota archaeon
GCATTCAAAAATTTACCTTTTTCAGTGCTATAAGTTAAAATTCCGTTAAAGTGTCCATATACTTCATTGTTTTTTACAACAATTCCATCATAGTTATTTTGTAAGTATATTCCAGTTGTTTCATATGGTTTATTTTTCATGTCATTATATGCAAAATTACCTCTTTTCATATAAACAATATTTTTTGTAATTTTGATATTTTTTGAGGTTTTGACACTGATTCCAAAAAATCCACCAAAACAATTAATTCCTTCAATATTAATGTTTGAAGAAGCATCAATATTAATACATCTAGTACTTCCTTGCATACTTAAATTTGCAATAGTTAATCCATTTACATCATATAGCTCAAAATTTTCTTGATTTGAAATTAACATACTAATTTTATTAGGATCCTTTGATGTATCAGAAAATTTTATATAAAGTTTTTTAGCAGATTTATCATAATATAAACCATCAGGTCTTTTAGGATCTTTGAATTCATTATAGCTATTATAGGTTAATAAACTGGTTCTTGTTTCTTTTATTTGACCTATAATCTCACTTGTAGAAGAATCTAAAGATGATGACCATATATTTAAGTTAGGATCATTTTCTTTTGTCCATGTGTTATTAGGTTTTTCATATTTTATAATATTGCTTTTAATAATTGGTTTATGTCCAGGATAAGAGGTAATTATTATGTTAGGATTATAATTCTTAAATTCTAATCTTATTTTATTAGTATAATATGTTCCATTAAGTAAGTAAAGGACATCACCACTGTTTAATTTACTTACGGCATAATCTAATGTTTTAAAAGGTTTATCAATAGAAAGACCATCATTAGTATTTTGACCTTTTACAGGATCAACATAATAGTTTATAGCAAAAACACATTTAATTTTAATGTTCAATAAAATTATAAAAATTATATACAATAAAAGTATTTTTTTGTTAGTATTGTTGTTAATAATTACTTTTTTTAATAGTTTCATTACCCCTCCCACCATTAAAATTTATTATTATTTTTAATATTTTGTAATCACTAGATAAAAAAAACAATCTTTATCCATTTTTTTATTACTTTTTTACTACCCTTATATTATTTGTAATTGTTAAATCTTATTAATTATTACTTGAAACAATCTGAAACAATCAATTTTCGTCTATATTTTACTTTTAGTATTTTTTAGATTTTATTTTTAAAATCTATCAGGATTTTAATATTGTCTTT
>JAVZBY010000012.1:0-291 GCA_038874655.1 Candidatus Woesearchaeota archaeon
AAAATCATTATAACATTCCTTTTTAGAGATTAAAGCATATATTAATCTGTCTTTTATGTCTTCTATATCATTTTCAATACTTTCTTTTATATCATTATAATATGTTTCATTCTCTAAAATTTCTTTTTTAATATCTTTAACACCAGCAGGAACAAAAATAAAAGCAACAATAGTTTTATTTGAATTATCTTTTTTTAATTTTTCATTAACCCTTGCTAATGCTCTTATGAAAACATCAATCCCCTTATCATGAAACTCATATCTACCAGCTATAAAATAAAATAAGGTTTC
>JAVZBY010000012.1:402-4195 GCA_038874655.1 Candidatus Woesearchaeota archaeon
TAATAACTTATGTTTAATAGATGCATCTTCAAAAGTTGGAAAACTTTCTATATCTAAACCATTTGGTAATAATATATCAGGTTTTTTTCCTAAAAAATAGGTTGCTTCTATTCCTGTTATTTCAGACACAGTAGAAAAAACATCAGCATTATTAGCACAAGCTTTTTCAGTTAAATGTTTAGCTTGTATTCCAAATCTATAAGCATATTCTTCAGGATTAATCTTATCTAACACTTCGTATAAATTTATATGATTTGTTGCTAATGTCCTACCTAGCATAGTTGCGTGTGTTGTAAATATAGTTCCAATCTTAATTTTTTTTGATTTTAAATATAATATAGTTCCGCCTGCTAGCCATTCATGACAATGAGCAACTATCTTTTTATCAAAAAAAACATTTTTAATTTCTTCTAATAAATAACCACAAGCAGTAGCCCATAACAAGGGTTCATCATAATCATGGTATTGTGTATTTAGGGAATCAATTTTATACAGAAACCAATTTTGTGTTTTAATATCATTTAACTTATAAGTAAATTCGCTGTAATCAACTAAAATTGTTTTAGGTTCGCCTTCAATTGTCCAAGTTCCATAATGGCATTTTATTCCAATTTTATGTAATTTTTCAAATATATCTTTTAAAAAATCAGGAGGTAATTTTTCTTTAAAATCATCATACTTAATTTTATTTGGAAAAAAAGGTCCAATTGTAAAATAATTTTCGCCATAAACTTTTTGCATAGGCAAAACTTTTGAGCTAATTACAGTAAATATTCCACCTACTTTATTACAAACTTCCCATGATATCTCAAATAAATAATCAGATTTTTTTTCCATTTTAACCATAAAAATAAAATTTTAATTATATAAATATTAAATACATCTAATAAAAATTCTTGCTAAAATAAATCCAATCAAAATTCCTAAAGACATGCCATACATAAATTCTTTTGCCATTTCCCAGGCAAAATGTTTCCATAAAAAATCCTTGCCATATTTAGCATCATGTTTCAAAGTTTCTTTTAATAATTCCTCACTATTTATCTTATAATCTTTAACATCTTTTTCATGACTTTTTTCTTGTTTTGTTGGAAGTTCTTTTTTCAAGCTTTCTTTTTCTTCTTTTAATAAATTTTTTAATTCATTCTTTTCTTCTTTTTCTTCATATTTTTCTACTTTTTTCTCGCTTTCTTTAATTACATTTTCACTAATATTTTCTATCTTATTTTCACCAAATACACTTTTCTTTTCATCTAACTTATTAATGCCTTCTTTACTATTCTTCAAATCATCAATATTTTTTTCTATTATGTTTATAGCTTCTTTTCTATTTACTATAGGTCTTAATTCATCAGCCAATTTTTTAAACTGAATAACATGTTCAATCCAATCAGAAAAATAATTATGATCACTTGCAACAAAATGATTATAAGTTTCGTCATTCATAGATCTTAATTCAAACAACAGACCATAAAGATTCTTTATTTTTCTATCAAATAAATAGAATTCCTTTCCCTCAGGAACATCATTTAAGTAATTCATAATTTCACCCCTTTTTTTATAATAAACAATTTTTAATTAACAATAAACTAATGATGAATTAATTAATCAATATTAAATTAACTAACTTTATAAATATTTTGAAACTAAATATCTTAATAATTTTAATTCTGTTTCTTTGATTGTTTTTATCTCTTTTAATTCTTCTGCCAAAGCATCTTCATTAAAAATATCTTTTATCCAATTTGAAAAATCGTTTCTATGTTCATTAACATGATGATTGAAAACCCATTCATCCATAGTTTGTAATGCTAATGCTAGTTCTTTAATATTTTTTAATGGCACGCCCGTAGCTAAAATAAAATAATGTTCAGGTTTAGCATCTTTTATTTTTATTTCCATAAGCTTATTATTTTTTTTATTATTTTTTGATTTTGATTTTTTTTCATTCTTCTTATTACTTTTATTACTTTTAGAATAATTTAAATTATTCTTTAATTGATTTTCATTATTTACTTCATTTTTCATCATATTCTCACCCCCTAAAAAATTTTTAATATTCTTCATTTATTTTAACAATTTCTTCTTTTATCTCTTGAATTAATTTACTTGGTTTTTCAGATATTTTTTTTGTGTTTTTCTCTAATAATCTAATAGCTAAATCATTTAAAATATTCATAAATGACATGTAGGAATCATATGGACTATCATAAGGGTTAAAATATTTATGAACATCGCCATCAGAAAACCATTTTGTGCACATATAATAAAAATGATCACTTGTAGTTAATTTACGCCAGTCCTCTAAAATTTTGAGAGAATTTTTTTCATAAATTCTTTTGTTTTCATCTAAATTTTTATTTGAATTCTTATATTGATTTATATTTTCAAACCTATTTTTTATATCTTTTTCAAATGCATATAATTCATTCATTGCAGCATTTTGCATCTTATTTCCTAACCATGCTGTTAAATCTCTTTCCATGTCAGCCCAACTTACAAAATAAGGCATATCAATCTCAGATACAGGAATTTCATTAGCATAATCTTTTGGATTTTTAAATGCAATATTTCTTTTTAATGCTTCTTCTGGCAGTTTTTCTAAAAAATGAAAAATTCCAGTGTCAGCCCATTGATGTTCACCAAAGGTTTCATAATCCATAAATAAATTTACTATATTACCAGGCACATTTTCAACCCAAGAAATAAATTTTTCAGTTGTTAATGGCCATTCACTCCATTGTCTATTAGAAAATCTAAAAGCAATGTCATCACTTAATCTATAATTCTTTAATAATAATTTAATATCACTATTTTTTGGTTTATAAACAAAATTCGGGCTTCTCCATTCTAGAATATGGTCTGCTCCTTCTGCTAATATAACTTTATACCCTAATTTTTCAACAAATTGTGCTAATTCATTATTATAAATTAACTCAGTATTTCTAAAAGTGATTGGCTCTTGATTAAACAATTTTTTAATTAATTTTTTATGCAAAAAAACTTGTTCTTTAAATTCATCTTTTGAAAATAAAAAAGATAAACTATGATAATATGTTTCAGATAAAAACTCAACACAATTTGTTTTAGATAATTCCTTAAAACTTTTTATTACATCAGGTCTATATTTTTGAAATTGTTCTAATGCTGTTCCAGTTATAGAATAAGCAACCTTAAATTTTCCTTGATATTTTTTTATTAATTTTAAAATTAAATTATTAGTTGGAATATAACATTTATTTGCAACTTTATCTAAAATTGTTCTGTTTAATTTTTCATCAAAATAATTATGATTATTTCCTATATCAAAAACTCTGTATTTTTTCAATCTAAATGGTTGATGCACTTGAAAATAAAAACATATTTCTTTCATTTTTTTACACAATCCTAAACTTTTTTAAAGTAATTGATTATAAACATGGATACATTTATCAGCAGCGTTATCCCATGTTAATCTTTCTAATTCTTTTTCACTATGCTCTAAAATTGTTTCTCTAACATTGGAATATGCTAATGAACCAATAATCTTGTTAGTCATTTCATCAACATCCCAAAAATCAACCTTTAATGCATTCACTAAAACTTCAGAAACACCAGATTGTTTTGAAATTAAAACAGGTGTATTATTTTTTAAAGCTTCTAATGGAGTAATTCCAAAAGGCTCTGAAACAGAGGGCATTACATATAAATCAGCCATTTGATATGCTCTATCAACATCTTTTCCAGATAAATGCCCTGTAAACAAAACATTCTTTGCTAAACCTAAATCAACAGCTTTATCAACCATTTTTCT
>JAVZBY010000012.1:4205-23810 GCA_038874655.1 Candidatus Woesearchaeota archaeon
ATCACCAGTTCCTGCAACAACAAATTTTACATTTGGCATTATTTTTAAAACCTTATGAGCAGCTTCAATAAAATAATCAGGACCTTTTTGCAATGTTAATCTACCTAAAAATAGAACAACTTTATCATTCTCATCAATTTCATTAATATTATTATTTTTTTCATTTACTTTATTTTTCTTTAATTTTTCTTTATCTTTTTTTTTATTTTTTGTTTGTTCTATGCCATTATGTACAACAAAGACTTTTTCAGGGTTAATACCATAATGTTTTACAATCATTTCTTTTGTATAATTACTTACAGCAATTATTTTATCAGCAAAATGCATACCCTCTCTTTCAATATCATAAACCATTTGATTTGGATGTCCACCAGTTCTATCAAAATCAGTAGCATGTACATGCACAACAAGAGGTTTTCCAGAAATTTGTTTTGCTTTAATTCCTGCTTTAAATGTAAGCCAGTCATGACAATGAATAATATCAAAATCCTCAAACTTAGCAATTATAGCTGCTTTTTCCGCAAACCTATTAACTTCCTCAAACAAATTTCTACCATAAAGTTCAGAAATTTCACTATTGATTGCAATCAAATTTTTATAAAAAGATTCATACTCTTTTTGATATTGTAATTCAGTCATATAAGGCATTAACAAAGAATCTAAATATTTTATTTTCAATTTTTTATTTTCAATATACAACTCAGATGCAGGAATTACATTAATAAAATTATAATTATAACTGCCTTTTGGAACAACAAAAGTAATTTTTATTCCTTTTTTCGTTAAACTTTTAGTTAAGCCATAACAAGCAGTTCCTAAGCCGCCAAAATTATATGGAGGAAATTCCCACCCAAACATTAGAATTTTTAATTCTTTTTTTTTCATTTGGCAGCCTCATTTAGAAATTACATTAGATTATCATGACTTTTAGATTTGCAATATATTAAACTATAGATATACCTAAAATTACTAAAAATACAAGTTTCTAAAAACCCACCCATTTTATCCTCTTTTATTTTATAAATATAATAAAATGTCTAGTTTAAATATTTTTCTATATTAATTACTAATTTAGAATAAATTTTATTTTTTTTAAATTTTTTAAATTTTTTTATATGTATTATAAGAAAAAAGTATTTATTTTTATCTCTATACTAGTTTATTTTTAAATAATTAAATAATTATTTAACTAAAATAATTACTTTATTTTTAGAAAAATTTAAATATTTCAATAGATTATTATAAACTAATGGAAATTGAAAGTGTTTTTTTAGATTCAAAATGGAAAATACTTAATGAATTAAGTCAAAAATCATTATCTCCTTCTGAGTTAGCTGAAAAAACAAAAACAAGCTTAGCAAACATAAGTGCACAAATTAGATTATTAGAAGCATTAGATTTTATAGAGATGGAAAAAATAAACAACATTGCAAAAGGAGAGCCAAGAAAACTTTATTCATTAAAAAAAGAGTTCAGCTATTTAATAATTGGAACAAAATTCTATGTTGGAAAAAAGATGTTTAAATTAGATGAAAAATTAATGTCAATCTTTTTATCATTGATGATTAATAAAAAAGAAATTTCCTTAGCTTTAATAAAACTAATTCTTGATTTAGATTTTAAACTAATTGAAGGATTAGCATATTTGGATCACAAAATATCGGAACAAAATATTAATGAATCAACAATTTTTATTTTGTTAATAAAAAGTCAAGAAGCTAATTTTGATTACTTAAATAATAATTATATCCTAAAAGTTGATAATTTTAATTTTAAAATTAATGCAGCAATCTGCAATAAAGAAGAATTTCAAAATAATCTAAACAATGAAAATTGTATTGAGAAAATAAAAAAATCTTATATTTTATTTGATAGAGGTATTTTAAATAATCTTAAAAAAAATTTATAAAACATTCAACTATAGTTTAGATATAGTTTTTTAATAAAACTAGAAAACATATAAAAATTAAGAGTGAAACATAAAAAATTTATACAAAATGAAACTAATAAAAATAAAAAAGGGGAAAAAATGAACAAATTAGTTGGAATTATAAATTCATTAAATTATCAAGAATTAAAGTTAATACAAAAAGATGTACTAGAAGGTAATTTAGCAAAATTAATAAATGAAAGAATAAAAGAGTTTGAAAAAAATGAAACAGAAAATAATATTTGTCCAACCTGTGGAACTCCATTAAATGAGGAAAATACAAAATTTGTTTTAATTTTTGGACCTATTGATTTCAAGAAAAAAGCAAGGTTTGATGAAATAGATTGCTTATCTTTCTTCATTGAAAAACTAAAAAACAAAATTTACAAATAAAAATTATTATTAAATTCAAAAAAATTGGCTTGATTAAAATGCTTAAAAAAACAAAAATAATTGCAACAATAGGGCCATCATCAAAAGAATTAAACATCTTGGAAAAGATGGTTGAATCAGGAATGGATATTATTAGAATAAATAGTGCTCATGGGGATATAGAACAATATAAAAACATAATAAAGAATATTAATGAATTAAATAAAAGAATAACCTATAAAAAAATTTCTGTTTTGTTAGATGTAAAGGGTCCTGAAATAAGAATAATCTCAGATAAAAAATATGATTTGAAATATAATGATATTATAGAAATTTTCTTTCCAACAAATTCTATGAAATCTAAGAAAAAGGATACTATGAAAATGCCCATTTTTAATCATTTTTTTAAATCACAAACAGGAAATAAAATATTGGTTAATGATGGTTTATATGAATTAGAAATAATTAAAAAAAACAAGAATAGTATTGTTTTAAAAGCATTAATGAATTTACAGATAACTAATAAATTAAGAGTCAATATCCCAGGCGTTGAATATGATTCTGAGATATTAAGTGAAAATGATAAGAAAGTTATTTTAGAATTAAAAAACGAATTTGATTTTTTAGCTTTATCATATGTTAGAAATAAAAATGATCTCATTAATGCAAGGAATTTTTTAAATAAAAATAACATAGATGTAAAAATTATCTCAAAAATAGAAAATATAGCAGCTGTTAATAATTTTGATGAAATTTTAGAGTATAGTGATGCAATCATGGTTGCCCGTGGCGATTTAGGTGTAGAATTAAAACATGAAAAAGTGCCAATAATTCAAAAAGAGATTATTAAAAAATGTAATCAAAAAGGTAAAGCAGTGATTACAGCAACACAAATGCTTCAAACAATGGTAGAAAACCCAGTTCCAACAAGAGCAGAAACAAGTGATGTAGCTAATTCTATATTAGATGGCACTGATGCTATTATGCTATCAGCTGAAAGTGCAACAGGAAAATTTCCTATTAATGCAGTTAAAGAAATGACAAAAATTGCAAAAGAAGTTGAGCCATATGTTAAATCTAATGTTGTTTTAGAAAAGACAGAAAATATCTCAGAGGCAACAGCAAAGTCTATATCAGAAATTACAAAATTATTAAACATAAAAAAAGTAATTGCATTAACTCATACAGGATTTACTGCAAAAATGTTATCAAGATTTAGATTAAAACAACCAATTTATGCAATATGCAATGAAAAAATAGCAAAAGAATTAATTTTGTATTATGGTGTAGAACCATTTATTTTTAATAATGGCTTAGAAAATATGAAAAATTTTATTAACACTTTAATTAATCAAAAGAGACTATTAAAAGAAGATTTAATTTTAATTGCTTCAGGAACAAAACCAAATGAAACTAATTTAATAGAGATAAATTATGTTCATGAAATTTTGAATAAAAATTAAATTAATTTTTTTAATGATAATTTTTAAATAAAAAAAGGTGATAGAATGAAAATAAAAATTGGTGTTATGGGTTCTTCAGAAATACCAAAAGATAAAATATTAATTGAAAAAGCCAGAGAAGTAGGAAGAGAAATAGCAAGGCATAATTGTATCTTAATAAATGGTGCTACTACAGGATTGCCAGATGAATCAGCAAAAGGTTGTAAAGAAGAAGATGGCTTTGTATTAGGAATTAGTCCTGCAAAAGACATGAAAGAACATGTTGAAGTTTATAGATTACCATATCAAAATTATGATTCAATAGTTTTTACAGGAGTAGGATTTAATTTTAGAAATATTTTCAATATAAGAACCTCAGATGCTATTGTATTTATAAGAGGTTCATTAGGCACTTTAAATGAATTTACTATTGCATATGAAGATGGTAAAATTATTGGTGTTTTAGATAAAACCGGTGGCATAAGTGCTTTTTTTGATGAATTAATAGAAATATGTAAAAAAGAGACAAATGCAATTATTATTAAGGATTCAGATCCTAGAAAATTAATAAGGCGCTTAGTTCAAGAAGTAAAAAAAAGGTATTATGTTCCTAAGAACTCAAAAACAAAAACAAAAGCAGATAACGCAAAATAAATTATAATCTAATTACAGAAAGAGCAAGAAAAAAAGTTAAGAATATTCATAAACTTTTTAAAATAAAATAAATTTCATTATGCTATTTTATTTAAAATGGGCCCGTAGCTTAGTCTGGTGGAGCGATGCTCTTATATGAGATTGCTTCCTACAAAGAAGCCCTAAGCAAGGCATTGGTCGCCGGTTCAAATCCGGTCGGGCCCACTTTCTTAAAATAAATATTTATAGTAAATTTTATAAAAGAGATATACTTTTCTTTCTCTATTAGGTGGGGTTTTTATTTATTTTTTGATAGATATTTTTTTATAAGTTTATTTATAATTTTTCTACTTATTAATACTGTCATAGCAGGTAGAGTTATCTTAAATTCAGGTGTGATAAATGCAACAGGGATAGATATAAATAATGGATTGCTATATGTAGATAGTGTCAATAATAAAATAGGAATAGGTAGTATATTACCAAGTTCAACATTAGATGTTAATGGTACTTTGAGTGTAATAAATAAGTCAGGAGATTCACTCTTATATGTAGATAGTGTCAATAATAAAATAGGAATAGGAACGAACTCGCCTTCTTCAAGACTAGAGATAGGTAATGGAGGTGTCCTTAAAGTAAGTGGCTCATCCTCTCCAGCATATCCTACCACAGGAAGTGGTGTAGAAATTACTTATGATAGTGACGGATATTATGAAGCTTCTGGTAGTGGTGTAGGGGTAGGACTAATTCAATCAGTTGATAGAAATATAGGGCTTTATAAAGATTTTCGTATAAGATTTAATAACACTTTATTTCAATCTGGAAGTACAGCAACTACAAACCTTCTTATGCTAACATCTTCTGGTAGAGTTGGTATATTAACAACATCACCAGCATATACTTTAGATGTAGCAGGCCAAGCACATGCATCTAGTTTTCCAACTTCATCTGATATAAGATTTAAAGAAAACATTACAAATGTATCTAATGCTATTGATAAGGTAAAAAAGATAAGAGCTGTCTATTTTGATTGGAATAAAAATTACACAGAAATGGGAAGAAGTACAGGACATAGAGAATTAGGTGTTATTGGTCAAGAAATAGAAAAAGTTATTCCTGAAGTTGTTACATATTGGGGTGATGGGAATTATACTGCTGTTGATTATTCAAGATTGTCAGTTTTAGCTATTCAAGCTATCAAAGAACAACAAAAAATTATAGAATCTTTAAATAAAACAATAACTTTATTAAATGAAAAAATTGAATATCTAGAAAAAAAGAATCAAAATATTTCTCTTGAAATAGAAATTCTGAAAAATTTAACATCAAATAATTAAAAAATTTCAAAGAAAATATTTTATATAAAAACATCTTTTACAAATTTATGGTTGTTTATAAACACAAAAAAAAAGAGTTATTATCAACTAATCCTCTTTTAAATATAATTTATAAATACAATTTAACGAAATATCTTAAATATATTGCTATTATCATACTTTTTTTTCTTAATAAAAAGTGGTTTGTATTTGGTATTTTTACTATACTCACCTATATAATTATTTATTATTCAAAACTATGGCATCTTCCTATTGATGTTTCTCCATTATTTTTTTTTGGATTAGTTATAACTAAATACTATGGTTATCAATATATGATTTTGTTTTACATATTAGCTTATTTTATCCCTAAAACATTAGCAGGACAAAGTGCAAATTGGTTATCTTATATTTTTATTTCTATAAGCTGGTTATCCTTTTTAACAGTTTTTTTATTACCGAAAACATTAGATTTAAGAATATTGGGATACATAACAAGCATAATACAATTTACTTTAGCAGCAATGTTTCAAGCAACAATGAAACCATTATTTATAGCAATAATAGATGGCATTGGCAATGTTTTAAACAATTTACTCTGGTTTCTTATTTTTTCTGATTTAATTGTCTGGATTATGAAATTTATTATGTAATAAACTTTTTATAAAAAGCGTATTAATCTTCTATCTATATTTTAAAATATATATATAGTATATACTAAATATTAAAAAATCTTTTTTTATTTTCATTATATATGAATCTTTCACTTTGTTCATATAATTTTTTAGGTCATCGAGGAGAATGTATTTTATTTTATGAAGGTAAACCTCCTGAAGGATATAAGCCTTTAGTCACATATGAAATTCCAAGAGAATTAGAAGTATTAAATGAGAGGGTTGGATTTAATGGATTTACAATTATGAAGTATTATGGTAGCAATTATGTAGATAAGAAATCACCTGTGCCAAGATATATTGCTTTATTTCCAAATAGAAATACAAAAATTGATTTAGAGTATATATTAACACAATTAAAATAATGCTAAAACTTATAATTTTAATAAATTTCTTTTTTTACATGTTAATCTCTGGAATTGACGAAGCTGGTAGAGGTCCAGTTATAGGTCCACTAGTTTTAGCAGGAATTTCTTTAAATGAAAAGGATGAAAATAAACTAATTGAAATTAATGTAAAAGATTCTAAGTTACTGACAAAAAAAGATAGAGAAATATTGTTTAAAAAAATATTATCAGTTGTTAAAGATTACAAAATAATTACACTGACACCTGAGATAATTGATGCGCATCTTAAATCAGAAGCAAGCAATTTAAATATTTTAGAAGCAAAAACAACAGCAGAAATTATAAATTTTTTAAATCCTGATAAAGTTATTATAGATTTACCAGATAAAAATCAAAAAAGATATCAATCTTACATTATAGAGAAATTAAATGAACCTATCAAAGAAAAAATAAAACAAAAATCTTTCATTTTAATTACAGAGCATAAAGCAGATTTTAATTATCCAGTTGTTTCTGCTGCTTCTATTTTAGCAAAAGTAACTAGAGACAAATATATTGAAAATCTAAAAGAAATCTTTAAACAAGATTTTGGCTCTGGTTATCCAAGCGATCCAAAAACAATAGATTTCATAAAAAAAAATTGGAATAATGACAAAATACATTTCATAAGAAAAGAATGGCTCACCTTTAAAGAAATAAAAAAAAATAAAACAATAGAAAAAGAGCAAAAAAAATTGTTTGATTATTAATTTACTTAAATAGTAATTTTTTAAATATCTTGTTTTTTGATTTTTCTATCAATTTAGAATTAATATTAAAATTAGATGAAAAAGAATATACTTTTAATCTACTAGGGGAATTTAATTTGATTAGGATAGGCACATTTAACAATCCTGAATTAAGAGATAATGAACAATATTTGAATATGAATAGAATTTTTCCACATATCCAAGGGTTATATAAAAATCAAACATATCTCACTTTAGAGTTTTCTAATCGAATTTTAAAGATATATTATCAAGGAAAACAAGTTAGTGCTTTGAAAACTGGTGAAACATATAGTCAAACTATTGAAACATATAATCTTACTAAACCAAAATTAATAATTAAATACAATCCTTGAAAAAATTAAAAAAATAACTAAAAACAAACAATAATCTTTTTCTTTTTAATTTCTGCTTCAAATTTATTTTTACATTTACTACTATCTTCGTTTATAAATAATTCACTAGCACCTACTTTTTCTTTCAATTCTTCCTTAAATTTAGTTAATCTTTCTGTCATTTCTTTATCTAAATGTAGGTATAATTTTATTGTATCTTTCTTTTTTAATCCAGCTTCTTTTCTAAATGACTGAATTCTTCTGATTAATTCTCTCAAATAACCTTCATTAATTAAATCCTCATTCATTCTTATATCAAGGTAAATATTGCCATTATCAAAAACACCATAACTGTAATTATTTCCGACCTTTCTTTCAATAACTAAATGTTTTTTATTTAATTTTATTTCTTTTCCTTCTATTTCAACAACATAACTATTATTTTCTTTAATTATACTTTCTGCAATCTCTTTACCATTCTTTTGTACTATTTTTATTAATTCTTTACTTAAACTTCCAAATTCTTGTCCTAATTCCTTATAATTTGGTTTTACAATTAATTCTGCTTCTTTAAATTCATTTATTACTGAAACTTCCTTAACATTAGTCAATCTTTTGATTAATTTATCTAAATCTTTCAAAGCAGATATAACTTCCTTATTTTGTGTTTCAATTAAAACTTTTTGTAGAGGCCATCTTATTCCAATTTGCGCTTTTTCTCTTGCACTTAAAATTCCCTGAACTATGTCTTTAACTAAGCCAATTTCTTTTTCAAGTTCATGATTAATCAATTTAGAATCATATTTAGGCCAATCATATAAATGGATTGATTCTAAATTTAATCTTTTATCATCACCAAACTCTCTTTTGAAATTTTGATACATCATTTCTGTTATCATTGGAGTTATTGGTGCCATTAATAATAAAATTTCTTTCATTACAGTATAAACAACATATAAAACTAATTCTTTTTCTTCATCAGTGCCAGAATTGGCTTTTTCTCTAACCATTTGTATATAAGTTCTTGATAGTTCTAAATACAAATTCTCAACTGCCCATGGAACTTCATTTAAATAGTATTTGTCCATTAATTCACTAACTTTCTTTATTGTAGAATTAAGTTTAGATAAAATATAGTGCTCCTCTTCACTTGCATTTCTTAAAATTTTTTTATCTATCTTTTCAGGATTTTTTCCAGTATTTTTTGCTAAATCCAAAACAAAATTATGCAAATTCCACAAAATATTTAGATTTCTTCTCTTTATTTCAACATCTTCAAAATTGTAATTTAAATCTAATCCAGGATCACAAGCACCAATACTATAATATCTAAAAGTATCTGCACCATATTTACTTGTAACTTCATCAGGACTTATTACATTTCCTAAACTCTTAGACATTTTTCTGCCTAATGCATCATTCACAAATCCTGTCATATAACATGCTTTAAATGAAATATCTTCCATAGCCAACATACTTGCTACAAACAATAAATTAAACCAACCTCTTATTTGGTCTTTACCTTCTGTAATAAAATCAGCAGGATACAATTTTTTAAACAAATCTTCTTTATGTGGATATCCCAAAGATGCCCAAGAATCAACACCAGCATCAATCCAAACATCCATAATATCAGGATATCTTTTCATTACTCCTTTACATTTAGGACAAGGAATTGTAACTTCATCAATCCAAGGCTTATGTAAATCTTTAGGTATGTGTGAAGCATTATATTTTTTCAATTCCTTTCTTGATTCAATAACTAAATGCTCATTACATTTTTCACATTTCCAGATTGGTAAAGGAGAACCCCAATATCTTTGTCTTGTAATTCCATTATCCCTTAAATTTTCTAACCAAGAATCAAATTGATTTGAGCCAGCCCAATCAGGAACCCAATAAATCTTTTCTTTATTGAGTTTTCTCATTTTTGGAATTAAATCTTCAACCTTAAAAAACCATTGTGTTGTTGTTCTATAAATTACAGGATTTCTGCAACGCCAACAATGAGCATAATCATGTTTATAATCTTCTTTATAAACAATAGCATTTCTTTTTTCTAATTCTTCAATGAATTTTTTGTTATCTTCTTTTGCATGCCAACCTGTAAAAATAGCCATATCTCTATAAAAACCACTCTCATCAACATTATTAAAAGGAATAATTCCTTCCCTATGCCCAACTTCATAATCTTCTGGCCCACAGCCAGGAGCCATATGTACTAGTCCTGTTCCACTCTCTATTGTAACATATTCTTCACTTAAAACAACAACATGCAATTTTTTTGATTTTTTTCTAACTTCTTCATAATGCTTTTCTAAAATATCAGAAAACGGATGTTCATATTCAATACCTTCTAATTCCTTTCCTAATAAAACTTCCATCACCATATAACTTTTTCCAAGTTTTTCTTCTATTAAATCATGTGCTAATTCCTTCGCTATAATCCAAATTTCATCATCTACTTTTGCTTTTATATATTCAACATTAGGATTAACCATAACTCCTAAGTTAAAAGCAATAGTCCAAGGCGTTGTTGTCCAAATAACTAAATACACATTATCTTTTGCTTTGTTATTATTTTTCGCTTTTTTATTTTCTTTAATCTTAAATTTTACATATATGGATTTATCAACAACTTCTTTATATTCTAATTCATGTTTAGCCAAAGCAGTTTGACAGCTATAACACCAAGTTATAGTCATTTGTCCTTGGTATAATCTTTTTTTCTCATGTGCTTTTTTTACAAGCCACCATGTTCCTTCAATATAATCATTATCTATTGTTTGATAGGCATTATCAAAATCTAGCCAAACACCTAATCTTTTAAAATCTTTATTCATTTGTTTCAAGTTAGAAACAGCAAAATCTTTACATTCTTTAACAAATTTTTCCAAACCAAATTTCAATATATCTTCTTTTGTTTTTAATCCTAATTTAGCTTGTACTTTTCCTTCAGTTGGCAAGCCATGCATATCATATCCAGCTCTATCCCAAACATCAAAGCCATTCATTCTTTTGTATCTAGTAACTAAATCCTTTAATGATTTATTCCAAGCAGTTCCTAAATGGATTTTCCCGCTTGTATAAGGAGGACCATCTAAAAAGTAAAACTTTTGTTTATTTTTGTTCTTTTCACGAGCTTTTTCAAGTATCTTATTTTCTTCCCAAAACTTTAATATTTTTTCTTCATCTTCAATTGGATTATAGTTTTGCATTAAATCACCCTTGCTAATATAAAAATTAAATAATATTCACTATTGTAGAATTTAGAAATTTATTTAGATTATTTTTTAATAAAAAAATTTTGCCAATTTTTAAAATGTGATTACAAAAATAAAAAAAATCCATTCAAAATAATATCTTTTATTTCTTTATAAATCTTTTCAGTTAAAAAAATTTAATTCAATTTTTTTATATTTAGCAAAACACAAAATTTATATACTAGTATATCATTTTTGTATACTGAAATACAAAATAAATCAGTTTTTAGATTTAAATCCAAATAGTATTAGAATAAAAAAATAAGGAGAGGTTAAAATGGATACAAAGGTTAATGGATTAGCTGAAACATTAAAAAGTTTAGGCATTGTTTCAAGTGCTTCAGATGCTATGAATTTAGCTAAAAACATAGTATCAACAGAAGAAAAATTAGCTAAAAGCTATGGAAGAATAACTCCTGCTCAAACAAAAACAAAAACATATCAAGAAGAAATTGAGGAACTTATAAGAAAAACAAGTCCTGAATACAAGAATTATCATATTCCAGTTAAAGGCTATCAAAGAGAAACAAGAAAATCTAATGATTTAGCATCAGAACTAGTAAATAATTTTTCAAAACAAAATGAAACATTAAAACCCTCTAATAATAAAATAACGAATATTAAACAAGAAAAAGATGTTTTTTATGAATTAGAAGAATTAACAGGAATAAACTCAGAAAAAGAAAGTATGACAAATATGCATTTAATTGATAAAGAAGTTTATAAAGAAGAAGTTTATACAGACATTGAAAATAGTGATAAAGTTTTAAAAGAATTAATTAATCAACCATTACAAGAAAATGAAGAAACAATAACAACTTATCCACAAACAACAGAAGTTTTACTTAATAATCAACAAGAAGAAAAACAAGATAATGATTTCATAATTGAAGTCAAAGAACTAGAACCAGAAAAACCTGCTTTTATAATTGATAAACCAGAAATAAAAAATGAAACTAAGGAAAAACCAGAACAATTATTTAAGGAAATAAAAGAAGATAAATCAAAGCCAAGAGAAATAAAAAATCCAATTGAGTCAATAGATTTAATGAATTATTTTAAGTCTAAATAGAAAATACTAAATAAAAAATAGTCAATTTATATTATATAAAAAAATATAAATCTTAATAAAATAATATAAAATTATCTTTTTTATTTTTTAATCGAGATATCTTATGTGATGGAAAATGCAGCATTTTGTATGGAAAGAAGAATATTCTGTAAATATAAATCTAATAGATAAACAACATCAGAAGTTAATAAAAATTATGAATGAATTATATGATGCTATTTTAACTTTAAAAGCAAAGGAAAAAATAAATGATATTTTCAAGCAATTGTTTGATTATGCTAATTACCATTTTTCAACAGAAGAAAAATATTTTGAAAAATTCAACTTTAAGTATAAAAAATCCCACATAAGAAAGCATAATTTTTTTAAAAAAAAATTAAGCTCTTTATATAAAAAAATGAATGAAAACGAATTAGAACTTTCTTTTAAATTATTGGACTTCTTAGAAGATTGGTTAATTGAGCATTTAAATACTGAAGATAAAAAATATATACAATGTTTTAAAGAACATGGTCTTAAATGAATCTTAAATGAATTATCTTTCTATCTTTAGTATTTCTTATTTAAATTTTTTATAAAATTTTTACTATTTATTAGTAAATAAAAGAAACATTTAAATATAAATTTTATACACAACCTTTTTATATAAATTTAGATACTACTATAAAGTATATCAATACATTTAGTATTAACCTAAAATTAAAATTTGTTATTATATTCATATATTAAAAAAAAATTCCTAAAAATTATTATAAAAACAAAAAAAGTTAAGAGGAAATTTATGAGGGTAAAAAATGAAAAAAACCTATTTATTAATCATTTTCATTTTGTTAGCTATTGTCAATCTTAATTTAGTTTTATCAAGTTTAGATATCTCAGACATTACACTTGGCAGTGATACACAAGAAAGAGCAAAAAATACAACTACAACAATTAATATTAAAAATATTGGTGATTCAAAATTATCATTACTTTCATTATCTTTTAATGGAGATTCTAAATACAATTTAAAATATAATTTATCAAAATCAGAGATTAATCCAAATGAAACAATTCAATTAACAATTCAAGGTTATGTGCCATTAGATTTTGATGCAGTAAACTCAAAAGGCAAAAAAACTTCTTTTAAAATAAGTGATTTTACTATTTCAGGTAAATATCAAAATAACTCAGATTATAGTATAACAAGATCTTTATTTATGCAAGCTGAAAACAAATTAAGAATTACAACAGGAAGTAAAATTCTTATCAACGATGAGGAGAAAACATTAAGAAATGAAAGATCTTATGATATAAAAAGGTCTGATAAAATAGAATTAAAAATTGAACTGGAAAATAGATTCTCAACCTCAGGAGATTGTGAAAAAGATTCATCTGATTGTGCAATTGATGACATAGAATTGACTTTAGAATCAAGAAATTCTGATTTGGATGTTGAAAAAGATATCAGTTATTCAAAATTAAATCCAAACAAAAAATCCTCAAAATCAATAACATTTACAATTCCAGATGACTTAGATGAAGATGAGTATACATTAGATATATGGCTAATTGGTGAAGATGAAAATGGTGCTTTACATGGAGATTATTGGGAATTCACATTAAATTTAGAATTGCCAGATGATGAAGTTTCAATAACAAATGTTAATTTATTTCCTGAGGAATTAAATTGTAATGAAAGAAACTTTAGGTTAGATGTATCTATAAAAAATACAGGTAAAGATGACCAAGATGAGGTTTCAATTTGGGTAGATTCAACAAAATTAGATATAATGGATTCAATTGAAAATATACTATTAGATGAAAATGAAAAAACAACAAAATCTTTTTTCTTAAAAACACCAACTAATATAAAGCCAGGAATATATCCAATATTAGTAAGAGCAAATGTCAATAATGATGACGAAACAGACAGAGAAGTTGTTTATTTAAAAATTAATCCTTGCAATACAACACAAACACAACCAACCCAACAAAATAATCAACAGACAAACATTACAAACAATCAAAATACAAACAATCAAAATCAAGATTCAAATGTTATAGAAATTCCACCAACACAGATAATCTATGGAACTGAAAAAAGCAACTTTTTTGAATCAAAAGAATTTATATATATTTTAATTGGATTTATAGTAATTTCTGTAATCTTATTATTAATCTTAGTTGCAATACTAGCTAAGAGATAGATTTTTAAATAAATATTCAAATTTTTTAACCTTTAATCTTGCTTTTTTTAATTTATTATTTGCTTCTTTAATTAATACTTTCAGGTAATCATCAGAAACTAAAATTTTCTTATTTCTAGAAAATATTGTATTAATCTTATCAGGTATAAAAATTTCAATTATCACTCTTTTTTTAAAGCTTAATATAGCACTTCTTCTAAACCCAGAATTATTAGCTATTTTAAGCAACTTATCAGCCAAATCAAGGTTTTCAGCACATATATGTAAAATTGGTGCTTCCATTCTAAACCAAACACTTTCCTTAGGTAAGTTGTTTTCAAAATTTTTTATTATTCTCTTAATATCACTTAACTTAACATAATCATGGCTTACAAAAAGCCAATTTGTCTCATTTTTCTTAATCCCTTCTTTAACTAACATTATTCTACCCGCACAACTACTAGTAGTATAAAAATTAGGATGACTATTAATTAAATTAATTGTACTTAAAATTTCTTTATCTATTTCTCCTTTCTTTGATTTATCATTTTCAAATGCTTTTTTTAAGGCAATTTTTTTTTGGTTTTGGAACATTTGATTTATTAATTTTTCATTATATTTTATTTTGCTTGTTTTGTATTCTTTTTGATACATATGTATCTAAAAAGACACAATCTCTATAAATTTTTTTATTATAATTTGAAAATTCTTAAATATACTCATTTGTTTTTTAAAAAAATACAACTCAAAGAGTAATGTTTTTAAGTGAGTTAGAACAATGGTGTAATGAAGGAATTCCAATAGAAGTGAATTTTACAACATCAAGAGAAGAGGCAAATAATTTTGCAAAGCAATATCATCAACCACCATACTTGTTTTTTCAATGCCTTATGATGACCTTATTTTTGGTTTGCCTTTTTCATTAGAAAAAAATAAGAAATTGTGGTGATTGGTATAGAACAATTGAATCAATCTTATTAACTCATATTGATTATGAGATTGAGCATATATAATTTTAATACTTTCTCATAACCTCTATACTAATAGCTGGCTCTAAAATTTTTATATACATTGGACAAAAAACATATTCATAATTATACAATTTACAGAAATCTATAATTTTTAATTTTTCTTCCTCATTTCTATACTTTACAACAACATTTAATCCATTGCTATCTTTATGCACTATTTCAAAATCCTTTAATTTTTCTTTAATCTCATTTGTTTCTTTTCCTATTTTTTTTAATTTGCTTTTTAGAAGTTTTAATTTTTCCTTTAGATCTTTTGAAAAATCTTTAACTTCTTTTTTCATGTTTTCTTTAAAAAAAGTTTCATAACTGGAATTATCAAATGCAATGAAGCCACCATAGCCTATATTTATAGGTTTCCAATGCCCAAAACTACCTAAAATTAAATCACCATATTTTGCTTCATTTGTTCCAATAGAGCCAGAAGCATCATTGATTAAAAAGCATTTTTTTTCTTTGCAAAAATCATTAATTAAAGCCATGTTTTGTAATGCAATATAGCTAGGCATAGAATTTATCAATAAAACAGAACTTTCATCAACATAATTTTTTAAAATATTTAAATGCTTTTTTTCTATGATTCCGTAATTTGTTTCAATATAATTTTTCTCTAACTTTAATCTATCAGCAAATTGGTAATAAGTAATCCATCCGCCTTGATCTTGAATAAAAATTTTTTTCTTTCCAAGGCTTTTTGATAATTTCAAAGCTAATAAAATAGAAGTATTGCCTCTATCTGTGAAAAAGATATGTTTTTTTGAGGTTAATTTTTTGAGAGGTTCAATATTTTTCATTTTTATGAAAATTTTCTTTTAATTTTTTTTATTTCTCATAAATCTTTTTTATTACTTCCTCAATCTCAGGGTTTGTTATATTTAAATCTTTTATAGGATAATGTTTAATTATGTAATTTATAACTTTTTCAATTTCATGCTGTTGTTTATCAACTTCTATTTTGACTTCATAATCTTGTTTTTCCAAAATTTTTATTCCCTTAACTTTTGTTTCATCTATTTTATAATCAATCTTATCTTTAAATTTAATTTGCACTATTTTTGTTTTTAAATAATCATTCTTTAATTTTTCCAAACTACCATCATAAACAATTTTCCCTTTATTAATTATTATTATATTTTCGCATAATTCTTCTATATCTTCTAAATCATGAGTAGTTAATAAAAAAGTAATATTCTTTTCTTTATTCACTTTTTTTATAAATTCCCTAATTTTTTCTTTTGAAACAATATCTAAGCCAATAGTTGGCTCATCTAAAAAAACAACATCCGGCTCGTGCAACAAAGAACTAATTAATTCACATTTCATTTTTTCTCCTAATGATAATTGTCTAACAGGTCTTTTTATTATATCTTCTAACTCAAAAAGTTTCACAAAAAAATCCAAATTTCTTTTATACATTTCATCAGGAATTTCATATAAAACTTTGTTTAATTCAAATGTGTCAATAGCAGGCAGATCTAGCCAAAGTTGTTGTTTTTGGCCAAAAACAACACCAATTCTTTTCACATATTTTTCTCTGTCTTTCCATGGTTCAAAACCATTAACATTAACACTTCCAGATGTTGGATATAAAATTCCAGACAATATTTTAATAGTTGTTGATTTTCCCGCACCATTAGGGCCAATAAAACCTCTAATTTCGCCTTTTTTCACATTAAAAGAAATTTCTTCTAATGCTTTAATCTCTATATATTCTCGTTTAAACAAGCTTTTTAATGTTGAAAAAAACCCAGCTTCTTTTTTAAATGTCTTGAAATACTTTTTTAAATTACTTACAACAATTATATCATTATTTTTTTTATCTTGATTTTTTTTATTATCTCTCAAAAATAATCACCTTCTCTATTTTCAACTATTTTTTTATTATTAATCTTTTAATTATAATCTTTAACCACCAGCACTTGTGTAATTTTTAATTGCTCTTTTCCATAGATAAATACTAAAAACATAAAATATAAATACAATTACAAAAGTATAAACTAAATTATCCTTATAATTCTCAATTAAAATTTTGCTTGGAATGTACGCCAATACAGTTAAAGGAATCAAATATCTAAATATAAAACCTAAAAAATTACTATAAATTTCATTAGGATATTGAGCATAATTTTTTATTGTTCTTATAAATTCACCTAATCTGCCAATTCTTACAGCATTTAAAATAATAGAATATTTTAAAATTGCTATAGAAAAAATAAATAATAATGCAGTTGATAAAAAAATCAAAAAAATCAAAATCTTATCAAAAGTAAAAATAATGCCTAATTTGACACTGGAATAAATTATCAATATTAAACCTAATAAAAAATCTGCAATATGCTCTAACCCAAAATTTGTAAAAGATATGTATTTTAATGTATCAATTGGATATAATAAATAACGGTCAAACATACCAGTTCTTACATCATATGATAAACTCCAATCAACCCTTTGAAAAAACATTCTATCAATTGAATTTATTAGCATAAAAATTCCCTGTAAAAGTAAAATTTCATTAAAACTCCATCCAGGAAAACCATTTGTATGCATATATATCAAAATTGTTATTAAAGGTAAAGCCAAATCAAAACTCAATAAAGTAAACATCATTAAAATAAAATTTGCCTTAAACATCATTTGTTCTTGTATTCTTAGTTTAATACTTTTGATGAAAAAATTTATGGTTTTCATTTTTTTAATTTTATTTTTTATCAAGTTCTTCAATATATTTTAAAATTAGGTTATATATCCTTTTTGCTTCATTAATTTTTTCAATTAGCTCTTTAATTTCAAAAGAAAAACCATAATACTTAGATTTATTTCTTTTATCTCTTAACTCATCTAAAATAATACTATCTTTTTGGTT
The DNA here is from genome assembly GCA_038874655.1 of Candidatus Woesearchaeota archaeon. GTDB lineage: Archaea > Nanobdellota > Nanobdellia > Woesearchaeales > GW2011-AR15 > JAAXVZ01. Next base: position 22,416 of record JAVZBY010000012.1, read on the forward strand.
TAAGATTTTTTTTTCTTTTGCATATGAAATATTTGCTTGGTGGGAATAAGATTTTAAATTATTTTTCAATAAAATAGCATCTAACAGTTCTCTTATTGCTTCGTATAAATTCTCAAAGACAAATTTTGCATTTATTCTATCAATGTTTAGATTAGAAAAAAACACATATCTCTTTTTTGCGTCATTAATTAGAGATTCATATTCTTTTTGATTAAAGTTAGTCTCTCTTATTTCACCTATTTCTTGATAATATTCAAATGGTTTCATGGAAAAAATCCCTCTATTAAAATTCCTTGCTTAATATTATCCAACAAGTTCTTATTTTTAGATTTCTTAATATCTTCTAAATAATGTAATTCTATTTTTTTATTAAAAAAATTCTCATACTTCTCAAGATTAATATCTATCTTTTTATCTACAGCAATATCAATATCAGATTTTTCAGTATCCTGTCCTAAGCTATAACTTCCGAATAAAATAATTGTTTTTATATCTTTTTTAATCATATCTTCAATTAAGTTGGATTCATAAAGTAAAAATAGATTTGTAAATTTTTTATAAACAAAAAGAAATTTATTATCAAAATTTAAACTTAAAACATAATTTTTTCCAATAATCTCTTTTTTTATCAAACCTTTTTTTAATAAATCGTCTGCATATTTTAATGTTGTAGCAGGCGATATATTTAATTGCCTGCTTAATTCCCTAACATGTATTTTTTTTAAAGGATTCTTTACAAAATAAATCCAAAGTTTATTGTTCAATAAATTAAACATATGTTTAATAAAATAAACAATTATTTATTAATTTTTCTTTTTTGAAATAAAAGGCAAATATTTTTTAAAAGCTAGCCTCCACTTCCAGCATATTTTTTTATTGCAATACTTAAAAATATTTTACATGCAAAAATTAAAATAAAAAGCCATATAATTTGTAATCCAATAAACATGATTGATCCAGATAAAGTAAATTTTTCTATGTAAATTTGTATAACACCATATCTTATATAATAAAAAGGTAGAAATTTTGACAAATTAAAAAAAAAAGTGCCAAAAAACTCCAATGGAATAAATTCACCAGAGGCAAATCTAATGAAAAAAAACAAAAGCCATTGTAAAGATTCAATTTTATAAAGCCAGAAAGCAAAAATACCAATGAAAAAGTTTATGAAAAAATTAAGGAAAAAAGCAAAAACAATTGCAATAAAAAATAAAGAAAAAATCAAAAAATTCGGAATTCTAATTTTGAATATTAAAAAAGAAATAATAAAAACAGGAATGACTTCAACAAAAAAAGCAAACAATCTTTCTGCTGTTGTAATTGCTAAAAATTGATTGATAAGAGAAAAAGGTTTTAATAAATCTTGGTTTAGTTCGCCTGCAACAATCTTGTCTT
>JAVZBY010000013.1:0-21112 GCA_038874655.1 Candidatus Woesearchaeota archaeon
CACCGTTGAAAAGATATCAACGGTGCCCTAAGGTTGGCTCAAGCCGGTCAGAAATCGGCCGTAGAGTGCAAGAGCAAAAGCCAGCCTGATTGGAATCACCACCATACTGATTCCAACCACGAAAGTGTGGTCTAGCGAACCCTTGAACCTCCTTGATGGGGGTCAGGGATGACAAAAAAGTTACTCCGGGGATAACAGAGTCGTCGCGCCCAAGAGTTCCTATCGACGGCGCGGCTTGCTACATCGATGTCGGCTCTTCCTATCCTGGCTGTGCAGAAGCAGCCAAGGGTGGGGGTGTTCACCCATTAAAAGGGATCGTGAGCTGGGTTCACAACGTTGTGAGACAGTTGGTTTAATATCTACTGGAATTGCTGGATATCTGAGAGGAAGGAGCTTTTAGTACGAGAGGAACAAAGCTCCGGCGCCTCTGGTCCACCGGTTATCTGACAAGGTATGCCGGGCAGCTACGCGCTAAGAGATAAAAGCTGAAAGCATCTAAGCTTGAAACTCTCCTCGAAAATAGATATCCTGGGCTCCTGTAAAAGACAGGGTTGATAGGACCGGTGTGTAAGTGCTAAGGTGACGAGGCACTCAGCATGCGGTCACTAATCGCCTATATCCATTGCATGGTTTCTTTTTTTATTTTCTCTAATTGATTATAAAAAAAGTAGTAAAATTATTTATCATACATTTTCATACTTTCAAAACATTTATAAAAATTAAAATTTTTTATTGTTCTATGAAAGAAAGATTAACAATAACCCTAGATTCTGAAACTTTAATAAAGGTAGACAAATTCATTGACGGGAAAAACATAAAAAACAGAAGTCATGCTATTGAAGTATTATTAAACAAATTTTTAGGAAAACCAAAAAAAGCCCTCTTACTTCTAGGTGGAAAAGGTACTAGATTTAGACCAATAACATATGAATTACCAAAGGCATTACTCCCTGTTCAAGGAAAAACTGTTCCTGAACATTTAATTGAATTATTTAAAAAATATAACATAACAGATTTAATTTTTTCTGTGGGCTATATGTCAGAAAAAATAATTAATTATTATGGTGATGGTTCTAGATTTGGAGTAAAAATCACTTATGTAAAAGAAGAAGAACCCTTAGGAAGTGCAGGAGCAATAAAACTTGCTTCAAAATACTTAGATGAAACATTTATAGTGACAAATGGTGATGAATTAAAAAACATAAATTTAGATGAAATGTTTGAATTTCACAAAAAAAATAAAGCAAAAATCACAGTAGCATTAACAACAGTTGAAGATCCTAGTGCTTATGGTGTTGCTAAATTAGAAGGAAATAAAATTTTAGCATTTGTAGAAAAACCTAAAAAAGAAGAAGCTCCTTCTAATTTAATAAATTCAGGTTTATCCATTTGGGAACCTGAAGTCATAAAATTAATCCCTAATGGTTTTTCTATGTATGAAAAAGATATATTTCCAAAATTAGCACAAGAAGAAAAACTATTTGGTTATATCTTTTCAGGACAGTGGTTTGATACTGGAACACCAGAGAGATATGAAAAAGCTATAAAAGAATGGAAAGGTATTGATTAAAAAAATTAAAAAATAAATCTTAAAACAGAGGTGAAAAAATGTCTATTTTTAAAGCATATGACATTAGAGGAATTTATCCAGAAGAGATAAATGAAAAAATTGTTTATGATATAGGAAGAGCATATGTAATTAAATTTAAACCAAAAAAAATTACAATTGGAAGAGATATGAGAAATTCTTCTCCTAAATTATTTGAAGCATTAGTTAAAGGTGTCATTGATCAAGGTTGTGATGTTGTTGATGTTGGACTAGTTTCTACACCTATGATGTATTTTTCTGTTTGGTATTATAAAGATAAATTTAATTATGATGGTGGTTTAATGGTTAGTGCTTCTCACAATCCACCAAAATATAATGGTATAAAAATGGTTGATAAATCTGGTTTGCCTGTTTCAGGTGAAACAGGAATTTATGAAATTGGTGAAATGATTAAAAATTTAAAAGAGCCAATTGCAAAAAAAAAAGGTAAAATAGAAAAAAAGGAAATAATGCAAGATTACATTAATCATTCATTAAAATATAAAAAAAATCCAATAAAAAAATTCAAGATTGTATTAGACACTGCAAATGCAATGGGAGGTCCTGTTTCTAGTGAATTTTTTAAACATATAAATTGTGAATTAACTCATTTATTTGCTGAATTAGATGGAAACTTTCCCAATCATGAAGCAAATCCCTTAAAAGAAGAAAACATGAAAGCATTACAAAAAAAAGTTTTAGAAAAAAAAGCAGACATTGGAATTGCATTTGATGGTGATGCAGATAGAGTTGCATTTGTTGATGAAAAAGGCAATATTATTGCAAGTGATCTAATAATTCCATTAGTGGCTAAAATTTTATTACAAGATCATAAAGGAGCAAAAATACTTTATGATGTTAGAAGCTCAAAAATAGTAGGTGAAAAAATACAAGAATATGGAGGCATTTCAGGAAGATGTAAAGTTGGTCATTCATTAGTGAAACAACAAATGAAAAAAGAAAATGCAATATTTGCAGGCGAACTTTCAGGACACTATTACTTAAAAGAAGAGCATTATGCAGAAGCACCATTTTTTGTTATATTAAAAATATTAGAATTAATGACAAAAGAAAACAAAAAACTATCTGAATTAATTAATCCATTAAAAAAATATTATCAATCTGGAGAAATTAACTCTGAAGTAAAAGATAAAGAAGCTAAAATGAAAGAATTAGCTGAAATATTCAAAGATGGAAAAATAAATTGGCTTGATGGCATTACTATTGAATATCCGGATTTTTGGTTCAATGTAAGACCTAGTAATACTGAGCCCTTATTAAGATTAAACTTAGAGGCAAACACTAAAGAATTAATGGAAAAAAAGAGAGACCTTGTCCTAGGAATAATAAGAAAATAAAATTTACCTTAAAAAGTATTTTAAAAAATAGAATACTTTAAATATACCTTTAATTAAGAAACTTAAATGCCTATAACTTATCTGGAGATGCCATTAGAAAAATTTTTAGATTTAAATAATCCAAGTAATAATCCTAATGAAGAATACAAGTTAATTAATAAGGTCTTGGAAGATATATTAAAATATATATTTAATATAACACAGAACCCCTCTTTATTGGAAATTGGATGTGCTAATGGAAGTTATTTAAGATTTTTAAAAGAAAGATATCAAGATAGATTAAAATTAGTAGGAATAGATATCAAAAATTTTCCGTTTGATTCTTCTTATAATTTTTCACAAATGGATACAAAAAAATTAGGATTTCCTAATGAAACTTTTCAAATAATTATCTCAAACAGAGTAATTGACATAACAAATCCTCCATTTTACGATAATAATAATGTTTATATAGCATTACAAGAAGCAAAAAGAGTCTTAAAAAGAAATGGCTTCATTGTAGTTTATGGTGCAATTGAAAATCCTACTTTAGAAAAATTATCAAATGAATTTGATATTATTATATATGAAACACCCTTTACACCTAGATTAAATAACAGAAATGACTATCGACTAATATCCTTAAAAAAAATTAATTAGAATCTTTTTCATAAAAATTAAACAATCATTTCTAAATTATTAATTTCATTTTTCAAATAATCAATAGTTTTTTTATTATCATGTATATTCAATATCTTTCCACACTCAGGACAATGAAAATTAAAATCCATAGCTTTTTCAAAATTTAGCCTTAGACATAAGTTTGGGCATAGATAAAAAGATTCAATATTTTCTTGCTCTTTTTTCAGTTTTTCTTTAAGTAAGGATAATTTTCTTTTATGTAATTCATAAACAAACTCTTTAAATCTTTTGTTATTCAAAGACCAATAACTTATATACCAACCTTTTTTTGGGTCCTTTTTTCTAAGATAATCCGCAAAGCCACATTCATAAAACTTATATAATATCTTTCTAACTTTATGTATTTCTAACTTAGTATCTTCGCTAATTACATATTCAGAAATATTTACTTTATTTTTTAAATAATTAAAAATAAGAATGCCTTCTTTGCCTGCTAGTTCCTCTGCTGTTTTTTGGTAATTAAGTTTAGTCAAAATTTTTTTATTTTTTTTATTAGTTAGTCTTATATTTAATTGCATATTAATCACCAAAAAAACAGCTTTTCTAATCCCCCGTTATATTAATTCTTGATTTTCAATTTATAAACTTTTCTATTTAAGACCGCTATTTTTATATACATGAATATGAAAAGATTTAAATAGTAAATTAATATACAATTTTGTATATTAATATATTAATTTATATAAATCAATTTTTAATAGAATATAAACCCCTCATAAACAGAATATAAAAAAATGTGAATATAACAATAATATTAAAAAAATGATAATAAAAATAAAAAGATACATTGTAGAAACTTATGGTGATTTAATAAAAGAAAGCTCTATAAAATTAATAGGAGATTTACTAATTATCATTGGTTCATTAATGATGGTAATTGGCATTAGAGATTACTTTAAAGATAGCATAATTGAAATTTTAAATGTTTCTTATAGAGTAGATGTACTATTATATTATTTAGTCGCATTTATAATTATAATAAGCACTAATATTTTATTCAAAGACCTGAAAAATTTTCTAAATATAATATCCACATTTATAATCACTAGATTTCCGAAAATGAAGAATGAAACTAGCCCTGAAAAATTTATTCTAAGAGATTTAGTACAAATTTTGATCTTATTTTTATTATTTTATCCTTTATCTGAATACACAAAAAATATATCCTTCTATGGAATTCAAATAATTTATATTGTTTCACTATTATTTATTATATTAACTATGATTTTCATATATCATATCATAAAAAACATATTCATAATTTTGAATAATCATTTTGAAAATTTTGCCAAAAATATAACAAAAAAAACTTCTTTAAAAAATGAAGATCAACACCATTAATTAAAGTTATAAAATAATAAAATTAGTTATAAAAAATTAATAAAATAAAAAAATGAACTTAGAAACAATTGCTTTGGCTATATTTGTATTAACTTACCTCCTTATAATTAGTGAAATGATTCACGAAACAGTAGCTGCTTTAATAGGTGCCTTATTAATGGTAATTTATAGAGTAGTTGATTACAATACTATTGGTTCTTTAATTGATTTTAAAACCTTAACAGTCATTTTGGGAATTTTTATTATTGTTAATATTGTTGATAAATCAGGTTTATTTGAATTTTTAGCCTTAAAATTATTAAAACTTACAAAAGGAAATCCTTATAAATTACTTTATGGAATTGCATTTCTTGGTTTTTTCATATCATTCATTATTACAGAAATACCAACAACTATAATATTGGGAACACTTATAATTAAAATATCCAAAAAATTAAAAATCTCTCCTATCCCTTATCTAATTATAATAGCAATGGTAGTTGATATAGGTGGTTTATTAACACCAGTAAGCTCAATTCAAAATATTATGATAACAACAGCTGTAAATATAAAATTTTCTGAATTTACTTTTTTTATGTTGCCTCTATGGTTATTAATTATGATTTCTTCAATGATATTCTTTAGAATCTACTTTAGAAAAGATTTGAGTGGAGAAAAAATAACAAAAGAAGAATTGCAGGAATTGCTTAATTTAGATGAAAAAGAAGAAATAAAAGATTGGAAATTATTTAAAAGAAGTGCTTTTCTTTTAACTTTAATTATCATATTTTTCTTTTTACAAGATATTACAGGAATAGGGATTGATGCTGTTGCTATAACAGGCGCAATATTAATGCTTTTATTAAGTAGTGCTAACCCAGATGAGATATTAACAAAAGTTGAATGGTCAATTTTAGCATTTTTTATAGGTATTTTTATAGTTATAAGCGGTATAGAAAAGGTAGGTTTATTAGCAAAATTTACTGCTTTTATCTCATCATACATGCATAATACTTTATCTGCAATATTAATTTTAATGATTATAACTGCTTTTGTTTCTTCAATAATGAATAACATTCCTTTAGTTGCCTTATTAATTCCTATTGCAAAAGGAATTACATCAACACTGGGAATACAAAATAATATTTTATTTTTCGGAATTGCTACAGCAACATGCTTAGGAGGTAATATAACTCCTATTGGAAGTCCTTCTAATGTTTTAATAATAGGAATGGCCCAAAAAGAAAAACATCCAATAAGTTTTAATGATTTTATAAAAATTGGTTTTAGATATACCTTTTTAACTCTTGGAATTGCGTTTCTTTACTTTGCTATCAGAGTTCTACTAAAATTATGAATGTGATAATGAAATAAAAGAAATATCATAAACTAATAGTTCTAAATTAATATTTCCAAAAGATAAATACACTTCAAAAAGATAGATATATTTATAAACTAATATTTTTTTCTAAAACATGGTTTAGAGGTTCTGTATAAATTTAACGAGGTAGAAAAATGTCTATTGTTTTTGAAGTTGATCCTAAAAAATTAATTGATGAAGTTGCTAAAGAGTTAGAAAAAATCCCTGAAATGAAACAACCTGAATGGGCAATCTATGTAAAAACAGGTGTTCATAAACAAAGACCACCTATGCAAGATAATTGGTGGTATATTAGAAGTGCTGCTGTCTTAAGAAGTATATACAAATTAGGCCCTATTGGTGTTTCTAAATTAAGAACTAAATATGGCGGTAGAAAAAATAGAGGATATGCTCCAGATAAAACCTTTAAAGGTAGTGGAAATATCATAAGAAAAATATTGCAACAATTAGAAAAAGCTGGTTTTGTAAAACAAACACAAGTAGGTGTCCATAAAGGCAGAGCATTAACAAAACAAGGAAAAGAATTTATGGACAACATTGCAAAAAAATTATTATCAAAGAACTAAATAAAAAAAATCCAAAATACTTAATTAAAGAAATAAAAAAGTCATTATTAAGATTTAAAAAATAAAAATAAAAAATCAAAAGGGATAAATATGACAAAATACAAACAACCTGCTAAAAAAAACAGATTATCAAAAAGAAGAGATCAAACAAAATGGGCTCCTTTTTGGACTGTTCCTAAGATATATGGTAAAAATAGAAGAGTTCATCCAGGAAGACATACACATGTTAAAAGAACCTGGAGAAGAAGCAAATTAAAAGTTTAAATAAGATAGGAGTGATTATCATGGAAAAAACATTGGAAAGAGTTTATAATGTTCCTTTAAGAAAAGGATTTCAAAAAGCTCCTAAATATAAAAGAGCAAAAAAAGCAATTATTGTTTTAAAAGAATTTTTATCAAGACATATGAAATGTTCTATAGAAGATATAAAATTAGGAAAAAGAATAAATGAGACAATTTGGGCTAGAGGATATAAATATCCTCCACATCACATAAAAATTAAAGCAGTAAAAGATGAAAAAGGTGTAGTAAAAGCAGAATTATATGGTTATGATTATCAAGAACCAATAATTTCAGAAACAACAGAAAAAGAAACAAAAAACAAAGAAGAAAAGCAAGAAATTGAAGAAAAAAATGAAGAAAACAAGGTAGAGAATTTAGATTTAGATGAGGAAATAAAAGAAAAAGAAGAAAAAGAAGCTGTAAAGAAAACAAAAACAAAAAAAGTAAGTAAAGAAAAAAAAGAAAATTCTGAAAAAAAAGAAACTAAAAAAGTAAAAGACAAAGAAACTAAGAAATCTAAAAAAGAATAAACTTTTTTTATCTTTTTATTTAAAAAATTAATTTCTTTTTCTCTATAATTTAATACAAAATAGAACTAAAAAACAATAAATAAAAATCAAAATTATAAAATTTAAACCTCTTTCATTTTTTTTGTTATAGGAATTTTTTCATTACATTTTTGGCATTGAAAAATTAATGCCTCAACACCTTGATATTTTTTTCTCTTAAAGGGAATTTGAATTTCTCCTTCATAATTACATTTAGGGCAAGTATAAATAATATTTGCTGTTAATGTATCTTCATATTCTTTCTTATCTATTTTATGATGACATTCAGGGCATTCATAATAATTTGCTCTAATCAAAACTTTACCTTTTTTATCCTTCGGTTTTCCCATTAATGCTTTTTTACATTTAGGGCATTGCTCTCTATAAACCCATGCTTTTACTTTACCATTTCCTATTGCCCTAGAAGTCCAATAAACTAATTCATCCATTGATTCTGGAACTTGTAATGCCATATTATCACCTTTTTATTTTAATTTTTTTATTAAATTAATAAAGGTATATAAACTTTTTTAACCTTAAATCTCTATTAAAATATTTTAACATTTTTTAACAATTTTTAGTTTTACTATATTATTAATAGAAATATTTATAAACAATAAAAGTATTCTAATATAATATAAATTAAACTAATATACAAAAAAGTATATTAAATTTAGATAAAAAAGTATTATAATCCAAAGTTTTCGGGGATAGAATGTTAGAACAAGAACTAATGAGTTTAGGAATTTTATTTTTCTTTGCAATAGTTGGAGGAGTAATTGCTTCTAAACTAAAACAACCTCCTGTATTAGGTTTGCTTTTAGTTGGTTCTTTAATAGGTCCAAACATGTTTAATTTAGTCAAAGATCACAGCATTATAGAAATGATGGCTGAATTAGGTAGTATTTTATTATTATTTGTTATTGGGTTAGAATTTGTAATTCCAAAATTAGTGAAAATCGGTTTCAAAGCATTAATGATAGGTATTTTAAAAATAGGTATTATATTTTTTATTATATATGAAGTATTAGTATTTATTGGAATTAATCAACAAGCAGCACTCTTAATAGGAACCATGTTTTCTGTTTCAAGTACTGTAGTAATTGTAAAAGTATTAGAACAAAAAGGTTTGTATGAAAGAGAAGAGATGCCTTTATTAATTGGAATTTTATTAATTGAAGATTTATTTGCTGTTGTTGTAATGACTTTTTTATCTGGTGCTAAATCAAGTAATAATATTTTTTTTGTTTTTGAGAAGCTTATTATCGCAATTACAGTATTAGTAATTGTTTATTTAGTTTTCTTAAAAATTGTTAAAATTATAATCCCAAAATTATTAAAAGAAGGAAATGATGAGTTAGTAACTTTTATTGCATTAGGATTATGTGCAGGTTTTAGTTATTTAGCTTATGCATTAGGATTACAACCTGCAACAGGAGCATTTTTAGCAGGCAGTATTATAGCTTCATTATCTGATGCAAAATTATTTGAGCATGCAATAAAACCCTATACTCTAACTTTCACATCTCTATTTTTTATTTCCATTGGCACAATGGTTAACTTTTCTGTTATAAAAAATAACCTTTACCTATTGATACTACTTATAATAACCATTATCATCTCAAGATTCCTTGCATTAGGCACAATGGGTTATTTATTTGCAAACTTCAAAAGACAACAAATGATATTTTCAAGCTTAGCAATGATTTCTGTTGGCGAATTCTCACTTTTAATAGCACAAGCTGCTATGAAATTAAATTATGGTATTGATTTTGTTTCCTTATCTGCTTTTTTAATTTTCTTCACTGCACTAATTATGTCATTGACAATTGGTTATTATGAAAAAATGACTGATATCTTAGTTACAACATCTTTAAATGTTAATCATAAACCAAGAAGCTTCTCAAATTTTATAAGATTACTTTCAGAAGAAATTGATACTGACAATACACTCAGTAAATCTCTTAAAGAACTATTTGCAAAATCTGCATTAAATTTTTTATATTTATTTGCTATAATAATTTTATTTCAAAAAACAATTCATATTCTACCTAGTTATATTTCATTTACTTTTATTCATAAATTTATTACTTACACTATATTTTCATTAATTTTACTAATATTATTAATTTCAATTTATAAATTAAATAAACAGATGTTTAAAATATTAACTAGAATAATATCAAATATTTATAGTGGTACTAGTGAAGAACAAAGCAAAAATATAATTAAAAATTTATTATTAGCCTTATTATTATTACTAATTACAATATTTTCTCCATTATTAATCGTTTTATTCAAATTACCAAACTGGATTAATATAATCTCATTTTTATTTTTAGTTGTAATGATAATAAGATTTGGTAGATTATTTAATATTGTACATAACACCTCAAAACACATTTATTTTCCAAAATACAAAAAAATCAATACACTAAAATTTTAAAAGTCTCAAATAATTATTAGATTATTTTTTTATAAAAAAAATTAATGAGCCTGTGAGGATTTAGGAACCAATCCTTTTTAAAAAAGCATTGATGGAAAATTCTTTTTACTCCGTAAAAAGGTTTTGCTAACGCAAAACAATAACACCTTAAAAGAAAAATAAAACAGAAAGATAAAAAGCAAAAGAAAAATAAAAAAAATTAATGAGCCTGTGAGGATTTGAACCCCAACTAATCGGTTACTTGCTTGTGTTTTTGCTCAAAGAATCATTGCTAACACAAACCGAAGCCGATTGTGCTGTCCATTACACCACAGGCCCAATTCACATAAAGAATATCTTATATATTAAATTTATCCATTAAATCATTTACATTATCTAATATGCAACTCAACTATATCTTCATCACATAAAGAATGTTCCAAATTAGTAATTTTTTGTCCTTCATACTTAACAGATTTGCCCCAGATTCTTGCAAACCTGAATTTATTTACAAAATCCTTATGTAATTTTAAACATACATGCCTTAAAGTATGTGGCTTTTTCAAGATTAATGGCTCATTTAAATCTGCCTCTTTTCTTGGCTCTTTTAAATAAATCCTATAAAAGTCCAATTTTTCAAAAATTTTTTTTTTAAGTTCATCTAAGTTTTCCTTTTTATTTGCAGAAATAAAAACAGCATCCTTATATTGCTCTCTTAAATAATTAATATATTCTTCTGAAACTGTATCTATTTTATTTATAACTAACAAACCAGGCATATACTTTTTATTACCTTCTATAACATCAATTAATTGATCTTGATTAATAGGACTTCTGATTAAAACATCTGCATTAATTATTTTAAATTCATTTAATATTCCTTTTATTGTTTCTTTTGGTATTTCTAAAGGAACTGTTGAACTAATAGAAATTCCACCTTTTGCTGTTTTTCTTATTACTACATTAGGCTTCTCTTGATTTAGTCTTATTCCAGTTTTATTTAATTCATTCATTATTATAGGATAATGATTTAATTGATTTACATCTAAAAGGATTAATGCCATATCTGCGCTTCTTGCAGCAGACAAAACCTCTTTTCCTCTGCCAGTGCCATCTGCTGCTCCTTGAATTATGCCAGGAACATCTAAGATTTGAATTTTTGCATGATTGTATTCTAACAATCCAGGGATAACAGATAATGTTGTGAATTCATAAGCAGCCACCTTGGAATTAGCATTTGTTAATGCATTTAACAAAGTAGATTTACCAACAGATGGAAAGCCTACTAAAACAACAGTAGCATCACCTGATTTTTGTATAACATATCCTTCTTGTTTTCCTTTGCTTTTTTTTGCTGCTTCAATTTCCTCTCTAAGTTTTGCTATTCTTGCTTTTAATAAACCAATATGATGTTGAGTTGCCTTATTATATTGAGTTTTAGCTATTTCTTCCTCTAACTGCTTTATTCTCTCTTGCTTATTCATCAAACTATTGGATTAGAATAAGATATAAAAAATTTATCATATAAATATTATGGAGAATACAAAAAATTGAAATTATCAATAGAAAATATTCTTGTAAAAAACTAACCTTATTTTTTTGTTATAAAAATATAAATCCCATAAATCAATAAAGCAACTGCAATTAAATTACCTATTATAAAAAAAATACTTCCGAATTTTGTTTTCAGAAGAAAATTAGTAAAAACTATTGCACCTAAAAATACTAGTCCTAATCCCATAAAATCCCAATTTTGTGCCATATAAAAAAATTATTAAAACAAATTTATAAAAGTTTTCAATTGATAAAACAAATTTAAGAATGAAACTTAATATCTACCTCTTGAGAATATTATAGAGGGTATTGTTTTCAAAATAATTTGTATGTCCAAAAGCAAAGACATATGTTTTATATAATAAATATCATACATTACAGCTTTATCAAAATTAACTTCATGCCTGCCATTTACTTGCCATAATCCCGTTAATCCTGGTTGAACTTGGAATCTTGCTCTTCTCCAACCAGAAAAAAACTTTAATTCTGATTCTAGATGTGGTCTAGGCCCAACTATAGACATATCTCCTTTAAAAATATTAATTAATTGTGGTAATTCATCCAAACAAGTTCTTCTTAAAATATTACCAAACCAAGTTACTCTTGGATCATGTTTCATTTTAAATAATCCTTCAACTTCATTTTTTAGTTTTGGTTTTAATTTATCTGCATTTACTACCATTGACCTAAATTTTATTAATTTAAAAGGTTTCAAATTTTTTCCTAATCTTTCCTGCATATAAAAAATTGGGCCTGGCATTGTCAATTTAATCATAATAGCTATTATTAAAAATAAAGGACTTAATAATATTAATGCTATGCCTGATAAAACAATATCTATTATTCTTTTCAAAAATAAATAATTATTATATTTAGGATCAATACCACTGACATTAATGATTGGATAATCTTTAAATTCATCAAAATTAATTTTATCCATTATTACATTAAAAGCACTTGGAATAATTTTCCAATGAATTGACATATTTTCAATAATTAGTTTCATTAATTCTTCATTCAAATTATCTACATTAACAAAAACCACATCTACTTCATCTAAATTTTTTTTCAACTCTGCAATATCATCTGTAAAACCTATTATTTTATAACCCAACCCTGGATTTTCCTCAATCTTTTTTATTAATTCATCTAAATCTTTTCCATAAAAAAACACATTTCTTGTATCATAACCTCTTCTTCTAAAATGCAAAATAACTCTTGAAAGCAAATATCTGAAAAGTGTGGTTAAAAAAACAGAAACAATAAAACCAATTACAACAATAAACAATAAATCACCTAAATTAAACAAAATAATCAATGATACTGAAACAAAAAAAGTAATTATATGGGAATAAAGCAAACTCATAAACTCATTATCATCAAACAAATTTCTTTTTTCACCATATAAATTAAAAGCACTATAATTCATTATCAAAATTAGAAGCATAAAAAAAACCAATCTTAAAAAGAAATCAAAAACAGTTTGATCTTTAGAAGTTAAATAAAAAGTTATTATAAAAGAAATTACAAAAGAGAATACATCTGAGAAATATAAAAGCAAAAAATAAAAGGGTTTTTTCCCATAAAAAAAATCCGTAAATCTTTCCTTAATTTTTGATTTAATTGTCTTCATTTTTATATCATCATAATAGCCTTTTAATATATATTATTCTAATTTTATTCAATTTAAAAGGTTTTAATTTTTATAAATAATTTTTCTTACAACAGCAAAAAATCCAATAAAGTAAATTATAAATAAAATCCAACCTGCATGCGTATGAAATAAACCAACTGCTAATTTTGGACTTATTTTTAAACCAACATATACCAAAAGTAAGATTCTTATATTATTTACTACAAAGGTCCCAATTAAACCAATAACAAAGGTTATCAAATAAGGAATTATTTTTATTCTTTTATAATCCATAGCAAAAATAACCAAATAAAGTGCAAAAAATAACATTAAAGATTCTATTCCTGAACAAGCTGCTCCTATTCCAACGGTAAAATTATCTACTGTTAATAATATACCTTTAACACTTACTGGATAAAACTTTGAGAATACAAAAACCAAGAAATTCATAACAAATCCTGAAAAAAAGAGCCATTGTGATTGGAAATACATTAATAAAAAATAAAAAATAACTGCCAATACTCCGCTTATTAATAATTCCTTCTTAAAGTGATTAAAAAAATGTAATGTATAATCTTTTTGAAATACAGCAAGTATTAATGAGATAAATGAAAAAAACAACAACAAGAACTTTCCTAGTATAATCAACAACAAAGGAAATCCATATTTAATATAATAATAATTGGTTAAATATCTTAATCCATAATAAAATGCAACAAACAAAATAGAAAGTGAAAAATATAAAATTGATTGTTTCCAATTTATTTTATGATGTGTCAATTTTGAAATTTTTTCTCTTAAATAAACAACAAACAAAACACCAATTAAAGCTATTACTTTCATTGCATCTCCTTTACTAAAAACTCTATTAAACTCTTGTTCATAGAACATGCGCAATCTAAAATATTCTACTGGTGTTTGAAAAATTGCTCTCACTAAAAACAACAAAAAAACAAAAATTACAAATTTTATCAAAAATTTTTTTAAATTATCATCAAACTTTAACATATTCTCACTTGCTTCTAGTTTAAAGAGTTTTATATTTTTAATAAACTTTCATAAATTTCAATATATTTTTTTGCTATATCTTTCCAATTATAGGTTTTATAAACATAATTTTTTGCTTTTTCTGCTTTCTTTTTAACAAGATTATAATTTTTTAACATATATATAAGATTATCTTTTAAAGATTCAGTATCCATATATTTAAAATAATTTATAAAATCTTTTCCTGTCTCTTGGTTAGATTTTATATTACTAGCTAAAACAGGCAAGCCATAAGACATAGCTTCTAATAAAACAATAGGCATTCCTTCCATAGTTGAAGGTAAAACAAAAATAGATGCATTAGAAAATGCTTCTTGTTTATCTTCATTAAACAATGCTCCTGTAAAAACAATTCTTTTATCATTATCAGACATATCTTTTATTTTTTTAAAATATGTTTCTGTATGTATAGCATCACCTACAATAACCAATTGTTTATCAGTTTTAATTTTTTTAAATGCTTCAATTAAATAATGTAATCCTTTTTCTGGAACAATTCTACTTAAAAATAAGATATAACCTTTCTTTAATCCAAATCTCTTTAATCTATTTAAAGGCATTTTTTCATAAAAATTTACACCATTTGGAACATAATAAATATCTTTTTTATATCTATCATAATAATGCTCTTTTATGTTTTCAGAAACACTTACAACAGCATTTGGAAATTTCAAAGATAATTTTTCATTTAATTTCAAAAAATTTTTTGCAAGAGAGCCCCACTTTTCTCGTTCATAATCCAAACCATGTAATGTGAGTAATGTCTTTTTTCCAGTTATTCTTGGTAAAAAAGTAAAGATTGCATTACCCATTGCATGATAATGTACAATATCATAATTAGAAAACATTGCATTTAAAGAACTTATAAAAGTATGGAATATTGTCTCTGTATGCTTTGTGTTTATTGTAGGAAAATATTTTAGTTTAACACCTTTAAAATCTTTTATTTTATTAGGACAATATTGGCTTCTACAATAAACACTAACTTCATTTCCTAAATTAACTAACTCTAAAGATAAATTTTCTACAACATTTTCAACTCCACCATAAGTAGCTGGAATCCCTCTTAAACCAATCATTGCAATTTTCATAATATATTAAAGTAATTCTTGATTTATATTATTTTTGTATTTTTTGAATAGAAAAATTTTATAAATAAAAAAAATAATATTCTTTTATTTTGAAAAAAGCAATCGTATTATCTGCTGGACCTTTATCATTAGGTATTGTAAGAAGCTTAGGAATTAAAGGTATAAAATCAATAGTTATTTATGAAAATAAATATGATGTTGCCCAATTTAGTAAGTATTGCATTGAAAAAATAAAAATAAATAACTACTTAAATAAAAAAGAAATTTTTGATATTTTAATTAAAAACAAAGATAAATGGCTAAATTCTTTAATAATTCCCGGCTCTGATGAAACTTTAATCTGTGTTTCTTATTACAAAAAAGAATTGGAAAAATACTATAAATTAAATGTGTCTGATTATAATATAGTAAAACAACTTATAAATAAAGAGTTAATGTATAAAATTGCTACAAAAGCAAAAATACCAATCCCAAAAACAATATTCCCAAAATCAATAGAAGATGTAAAAAAAGAATATAAAAATAAAAAAATTAATTTTCCGTGTATATTAAAGCCAAGAGAGAGGCATCTTTTTTATAAAATATTTAAGACAAAATTATTTATTATAAAAAATTATAATGAACTGATTCTAAAGTATAAATTGTGTGAAAAAAATAAATTAAAAATGATGATAACAGAATTAATCCCTGGAAATGATGAAAATTTAGTAAGTTTTGTGTGTTATGTCAAAGATGGAAAAATAACAAATGAATTTCAATTTCATAAAATTAGACAAACACCTGCTTTTTTTGGTGTTGCAAGAGTATGCGTTTCTTCAAATGAGGAAAAATTAAAAATATTTGTTAAAAACTTTTTAAAAGAGATTAACTTTTCAGGGAATTGTGCTTTTGAATTCAAATATGATGAAAGAGATAAAAAATACAAATTTATTGAAGTTAATGGCAGAATAATTTTAAATGTTGCTTTATCAACAAAATGCGGAATTAATTATCCTTACATTTTATATGAAGATGTTATTAATAATAATTTTATTGAGATAAATGATTTTGAAAAAGGAATTTATTGGATTAATTTATATGCTGATTTAAAAGAAAGTCTATTTAATCAAAGACCAACATTAAAAGAATTTTTCAAACCATATTTTTCAAAAAATGTTTTTGCTTATGAATCTTTTTCAGATCCTTTGCCTATGATTTTGCATTGGAAGAATAATCTTTTTAATATTTTTGCTAATCTTTTTTCTTATATTTCTCTTCCTTTTAAAGCTAAAAAAAACAAAAACAAAGAAGGCTTTAAATCTTTAAAGTCTAAGTCATCAAAATAGCTTTTTTGAAAGAATTCTTTTATAGGGTATTTGTATTTTTCATATTGTTTTTTATTTAATAAATATTTTAAGTTTGATTTTAGGAAAACCAAAATATCAGAAAATAACACTCTTGCTATAATGTTTTCTTTATAGTTTTTTGGAATTATTGCTTTTTCATCAACTAAGTAATAAGGAAAATCCAATCCTGAATTAATTGCCAAACTTACTGAAAGCCATAACCTTGGATTCATTTCAATAAAATAATTTTCTCCTGTGCTTGTTTTTATAATATCAAAATGCCCTATGTAATTCCATTTTAAAACTTTTAAAATTTTTTTTACATCATTTTCAATGCTTTTATCAATAATACTTTTTCTTGAAGTACTTGTTCCATAATTTACATGAAATTCTCTAACACTTATGTAATTAAAAATAATTTTACTTTTTCCATTAATAGAAAAACTTGCACTGCCATAATTTTGTCCATAAACAAATTCTTGAACAATGTATTTATTTAAGATATTTTTTTCTTCAAATTCTTTGTAATATTTTTCTAATTCGTTTTTATTCTTTGCAATTTTTAATCTTTCTGAGCCAGCACCTTTTCTCTCTTTTAAGACAACTGGAAAATTAAAATCAAATTTTTTTTCTAATGCTAAAAGTGTTTTTGGAACATTGACTTTTGCCTTTTTACAAATTAAATAAAAATCATATTTATCTCTTGCTTTGTCAAATTTTTCAAAACTATCAAAAGGAATTTTTACATTAATGCCTTGTTTTTTTAAATCTTCAAATTTTTTTCTATTTTCCAAAACAATTGCTAACTCTGGAGGATTTACTGGTATAAAAATATCAATATTGTTTTTTATTATATAATTAATATGATCTTGCAAAAATCTTTCTTTATCAACTCCTTGATTTACAGTTCTTAGTTTTCCTTTACAATATTTAGAAAAAAAAGAACAAGCATACCATTTATCAGATGAAACATGAACCTCATAATTATATTTAGCTAAATTCCTTAAAGTTGTTAATGTTTTTAAATTTTCTCCATTTGTTAGCAAAACTTTTTGCATTTTATTACATATTATTTTTTATTATATCTAAATTACCTATTATTTTTTATCAAACACTTAAATGCAATTCTTTTTCCATTTGGCTCTGCAGGATATTTATCCATATAATTAATATTTACTTTTTTACATCCTAATTCTTCTTTTAATATTTCTGCTGTTCTTTTGACTGCTTCTTCTTTTGTAAATTTATCCTTCACAACATTTAAATCAACTTCTTCATATGATTTTTGAACAACTTGAAACTCATTAATCTCTAAATTTTCATCTTCAACTCTTTGTTTTATTAACCCACCACTAACCTTATTTCCATTTTTATCTAACAATATTTCATAAATCCTTCCAACAACTAAACTAAAATGTCCAAAAGGAGATTTGTCTTTTTTATCTGTTTTTTCAATAATTCCAACATCACCAACTTTATATCTCAACAAAGGCATTCCATAACATTCCAAAGGTGTTAATAAAATCTCATTATGCTTATTTAATTCTAAAATTACAAAATC
The DNA here is from genome assembly GCA_038874655.1 of Candidatus Woesearchaeota archaeon. Taxonomy (GTDB): domain Archaea; phylum Nanobdellota; class Nanobdellia; order Woesearchaeales; family GW2011-AR15; genus JAAXVZ01. The sequence goes on from JAVZBY010000013.1 coordinate 18,361, forward strand.
ATCACTAACATGCATTATTCCATTATCATCTTCAATTGCAACAGAATTAACTTCACTACAACCATATTGATCATAAACTTTACAATTAAACACACTTTCAATAAAATCTCTATGTTCCAATCTTTCAGATGTGGTAATTATCTTTTTTAATTGATGTATTTTTATATTTCTATTTTTTATACATTTTGCTATATCATAAATAATTCCAGCATAGCCATACATATAATCAGGTTTAAATCTGTTAAAATCTTTTTTCAACCATCTTTCAATATCATCATCTGTGTATCTAAAAGTATTAAACATAATTCTTCTATTAATTTTAAAAGAAAGCCATTCAAAAAATTTTTTTTTTAAAGGTAAATCTTGGCTTGTATTACCCCAAACCCATGCTGATTTCATTCCTGGAGTAATTCCTACTGAGTAAAGATCCCTTAACCAAACAGCTGCACATCTCTCATAATATTCTTTATCCTTGTAAATAGTTACTTTATTTCCAGTTGAACCTCCTGAAAATTGTTTTATTAGTTTATATTTTTTCTTACTTAATAATCTTTTATAATCCTCTAAAACAGTCTTTTTTTCTAACTCAGGAATCTTCTTTAAATCATTAAGAGAATTAATATCTGGTTTAATTTTATGTTTATCAAACAATTCTTTATAATAATCTGTTGTTTCATATGCATGCTTAATCAATTTTCTTAACTTATTTAATTGAAGTTCTTTTATTTCTTCCTTTGTCTTGCTTAAATTAGAAACATATTCTTTATAATATGTAAATCTTTTATCTCCTTTTATATAATAACTTAAAGCAATTAATTTTTCATAAAATTTGTCATTAAACATTTTACCACCTTTTTTTATTTTTTCATTAATAATTTTTTATATTTTAGTTTTGATTTTTAATCTGATAAAATATATCTATTAATTTTTTAACATGAATCTCTGGATTATAATTATTTTTTGCATCGTTATAAGCATTATTCCCCAATTTTTCTAATAATTTTTCATTTTCAAAAAGCATCAATGATTTATCATAAATTTCTGTAATATCTTTTGGTTTAACTAAAAAACCATTATAATTATCTTTAACAATTTCTTGCATTGAACCCAAATTTGAAACTAAGACTGGTTTTCTAAAACTAAATGCTTCTAACACAACATTAGGCATATTTTCATACCATATATTTGGCATTATAAAAAAAGATGCATTATCATATAAATCAAAAAGCTCCTCCTGAGATTTTTCACCTAAAAATTCAACATTTTTTATATTATTCTTTTGCACATAATCCAAAAGTTCTTTAATATAACCACTATGTGATTTTCCAACAATTTTCAATTTATAATATTTATTTTTATAGGATTTATTTAATTTTTTTTCAATAAAATTTTTCTCTATTCTTTCAAATGCCTTTATAGCATAAATTATTCCTTTCTCTTCCTCTATTCTACCAACAAATAATGCATACTTTTCATTATTTTTAACATTTTTGTTTTTTCTAACTTTTTTTTTATTAATTTTTGAATCTGGTAAATTAACAAAAGTCGGTAAATAAATTAATTCTGGTTTTTTAAACAAAAATTTTAATTTGTTCATTGTAAATTTACTCGGAAAAATAATTTTATTAACCTTTTCATAAATCTTTGTCATTCTATAATACTTTATAGCCATTACCTTAATCAAACTTCCAAAAAAAGACCTTTTTACACATTTATATTTAACTGCATTCCACAAAGAGTTTGTGCATAACTCACAAACTTCTGTATTTCTCAAAAAATTATTACTAGGACAAGCTAAACTAAAATCAGAAATTCTCAATGCTATTGGAACTTTCATTTCATAACAAGCATCAACCACACTTGGTGATAACTTATTTTGATGATGCAAAATATATGCAACATCTGGTTTTTTATCCTTAATTAATTTTTTTAATGCATTTTTAACCTCTAAAGAATAAAATTGTCTTTCTAAAATTTGATAAATTGTTTTAAGATTTTTATCATATTGCTCAAAATAAACTTTATCCTCTCCACCTATACTTGAAACAAAATAATCTTCATATTCACTTTTTTTATTTTTGACATTTTTTGTAGAAAATACAATAACTTCATGACCCTTATTTTTTAGAATATCAATTAACGAAAACATATATTTTTCTGGCCCAGCAGATAAAAAATATCTTGAATTTATTATCAATATTTTCATTTTTATAATTTTCCAAAACTTGTAAGTCAATTTTAAAAAAATTTAATCTTTAATTAAGCATTTATAACTAATTTTTTTTCCACTTTTTTCCAAAGGATAGTGTTTTAAATAATTAATCTTTATTTTATTAATTCCAAGAGAATCTTTAATTATTTTTTTAAATTCATATAGATCTTTTTTATTGATATTTTTTTCATCATTCACAATATTTAATAAAACTTCATCATAACTGTTTTGAACTAATTGAAATTCACCAATATTCAACTTTTTATCAGCTATTTGCCTATTTATAATTCCTGAGTAAACTTTTTTCCCATCCCTTGTTCTTAATATTTCAACACTTCTTCCTATCTGTATGTTAAAAACATTAAATGGGCTTTTTGATTCAACTTTTTTCTTCATAATTCCTATATCTCCATTTTTATATCTAATTAGAGGCATTCCATAGCTTTCTAAGGGCGTAAGAATTATTTCATTATTTCTATCAACTTCAACATAAACAAAATCATCACAAGTATGCATTACATAGTTTTCATCTTCAATTGC
>JAVZBY010000014.1:0-298 GCA_038874655.1 Candidatus Woesearchaeota archaeon
ATGACAACAGTGCATGCTTACACAAATGATCAAAATACATTAGATTTACCTCATAAAGATTTAAGAAGAGCAAGAGCAGCAGCACAGAACATTGTTCCCACAACAACAGGAGCAGCAGAATCTGTTGCTGAAGTCATTCCTGAATTAAAAGGAAAACTAACTGGTTTAGCTGTAAGAGTTCCTGTTCCATGTGGTTCTTTAACAGATTTTGTATGTATATTAAAAAAACCAACCACAAGAGAGCATGTAAATTGGCTTTTTAAAGAAGTTTCAAAATACCATTTAAAAGGCATTTTAC
>JAVZBY010000014.1:308-12985 GCA_038874655.1 Candidatus Woesearchaeota archaeon
ATTCATGTATCTTTGATGGTTTATCAACAATGATGATTGGTGATAATTATTTAAAAGTTATTGCATGGTATGATAATGAATGGGGCTATAGCAATAGATTAGTTGATCTATTAAGAATGATGTAATCTTTCTTTTTGTGTTTTTTTTATATATTTTTTTTCACAATTCCAAATCATTTATAAAAGAAAAATTTTTTTCTTCTGTTAGTGAGACAATGGAAAAAATAAATAAAAATATTGAAGAAAAAAAAGATAATGTATTTGACAATGTTAAAAATCAATTGTATAAATTAACTAAAGTTTATCCCTTAAATGAAAATGAATTGAATTTATTACTAACACCTAAAAGAATTATTGAAGTCAATTTTCCAGTAAAAATGGATTCTGGCAAAATTAAAAGATTTAAAGGATATAGAGTTCAATATAATGATGCTAGAGGTCCTACAAAAGGAGGAATTAGATTTCACCCTAATGTTGATTTAAATGAAGTAAAAAGTTTAGCTTTCTGGATGACAATGAAATGTGCTGTTATAGATATTCCATATGGTGGAGCAAAAGGTGGCATTGAAGTTAATCCTAAAGAATTAAGTCAAAATGAAATAGAAAACTTATCTAGAGCTTATATAAAAGCAATTCATGAATTTATTAGTCCATATCAAGACATTCCTGCTCCGGATGTTTATACAAATTCGCAAATAATGGCTTGGATGTTAGATGAATATGAAAAAATAAAAGGAAAACATTTGCCTGGTTTAATTACTGGAAAACCTATTGCTTTAGGAGGTTCAAAAGGCAGAGAGTATTCTACTTCATTAGGAGGAGCAATTGTTCTAAAAGAATATCTAAGAATTTTAGAAAAAAATCCGAGTGAAGTAAAACTTGCAGTTCAGGGTTTAGGAAATGTTGGTTCTAATATAGCAAAAATATTACATGACTGGGGTTATAAAATTGTAGCAATCTCAGACTCAAAAACAGGATTATATGATGAAAACGGATTAGATATACCTGCAATAATCTATAAAAAGAATCAAAATGGCACAATTGAAGATTATAAAGCAAAAAAAATAACAAATAAAGAATTATTAGAATTAGATGTTGATGTTCTAATTCCTGCTGCATTGGAAAATCAAATTACAAAAGAAAACGCTCATAACATAAAAGCAAAAATTATTTTAGAAATGGCTAATGGTCCAATAACACCAGAAGCAGATGAGATTTTAGAAAAAAAGAAAATTGCTATTATTTCAGATATTCTAGCAAACGCAGGCGGTGTTTTAGTTAGTTATTTTGAATGGGTTCAAAATTTATATGGCTATTATTGGACAGAACAAGAGATAAATGAAAAATTAGAAAGAACAATGTTAAAAGCATTCACAGAAGTTTATGAAATATCAAACACTCATAAAACAACATTCAGGAATGGTGCTTTTATATTAGCAATAAAGAGACTATTGGAAGCAGAAAAGCTAAGAGGAAATTTATAAAAGTATATGTAAAAAAATATATATAGAAAACCTTTAAAAGCAATAAAAAAATCAAAACACTATGAAAATAGCAATTATAGGTGCTTCTAAAGATAGAAATAAATTTGGAAATAAAGCTGTTAGAGCATATAAAGAACAAGATGATGTTGTTTTTCCAGTTAATCCTCATGAAAAAGAAATAGAAGGCTTACCTTGTTATTCTAGTGTTTTAGACATTCCTATGGAAGTAGATGTTGCTTCTATTTACTTGCCACCTGAGGTAGGAATAAAAGTAATTGATGATATCATAAAAAAAGGCATAAAAAAAGTTTATTTAAATCCTGGTTCTGAATCTGAGGAAATAATTAACAAATTAAGGTTATATGGAATAGAAGTTATTCAAGCATGCAGCATTAGAGCAATAGGAAAAAACCCAAATAACCTATAATTAATATTCTTTATAAATATCTCCATAAAAATAAGTATAAGAAAACTTTTTTATATATAAGTCAATTATAAAGGATTATGTCAAATACAGAAATAAGAAATAAAAAAAATTCTCACAAAAAAAAATTTCATATATCCCAAAAAGATAAAATCTCAAGAGAAATGTATCTTAAATCAATTTATTTATTATTAGATAAAAAAGGAAAAATAAAAGCAATTGATTTATCAAATTATCTAAAAATAAAAAAAAGCTCTGTTTCAGAGATGTTAAAAAAATTAATTCTAGAAAAATACATAACAATAAATAATCATTTCATTAAACTAACTAAAAAAGGAGAAAAAGAAGCTAAGAATGTTTTAAGAAAATACTTAATTGTAAAAGATTTTTTAATAAATGTTTTAAAAATTTCTCCTGAAAAAGCTGAACAAGAAGCCTGTGAATTAGAACATGGTTTTTCTGATGAGAGTATTGCTAAATTAAATATATTTTTAAAAACTATTAAGTAAATTAATTTTTTAAAAAGTTATATCAAAAAGTTCTATTATTTTGATAAAAATTTAAAGTTAGGTTAACCTAACTTTTCAAAAGATTTATAAATGAAATCTTTTTTATAAAATTCGATATTTTAATGTCAAGTTTCATAATTGCTTTTAGAGAAACATTAGAAGCATTTCTAATAGTTAGCATTGTTTTAGCTTTTTTAAAAAAAACTAATAATCAAAAATATAATAAAATTGTTTATTTTGCAATTTTTCTAAGTATTTTATGCAGCATTTTTTTTGCATTATTATTCTTAAAAGTTTATGGTTCTTTCTCAGGTAGAGGAGAAAAAATTTTTGAAGGAATAACAATGATTATTGGCTCATTTTTATTAACAACAATGATTTTATGGCTTTTAAAGCACAGAAATATAAAAAGTAAAATCCAAAATAAAGTTTCTGAAAATTTATCAAAAGAGAATATAATAGGTATTTTTTTATTAGTTTTTTTATCAATTTTAAGAGAGGGCATAGAAACTGTTATCTTTTTATTTGCTGCTAGTTTTTTATCTGTATCAAATAATCTATTAAGTGTAATTTTTGGTATTACATGTGCATTATTTATTGGATATTTAGTTTATAATGCCTCACTTAAATTTAATATAAAATTATTTTTTAATATTACAAGTGTTTTATTGATACTTTTTGCAGCAGGATTATTTGCTCATGGAATTCATGAATTAGAGGAAGCTGAAATTTTAAATCCAATTGTTAAAAATATATGGGATCTCAACCCTGAAGCTCCTTCCTCTGAAGAGGGTATTTATCCATTAATGCATGAAAAAGGTTTTATTGGCTCAATCTTAGTTAGTTTATTTGGTTATAATGCAAACCCCTCTTTATTAGAAGCAATGGCTTACCTAAGTTATTTTTTAATTCTATCTATATTAGTAAAAAAAATAAGTTAGAACAAGCTAAAACAAATAGAGGCATAAAATTTAAATAGTTGTTTTAATTAAATAATGGTTTGGGGGATGATTTATAGTTATAGATAAAAAAATTATTTCTAAAAATACACAAAAAAAAATAAGTTATATTCTATTTTTATTATTACTTGTAATAACAATTTTTGCTTTTTATAAAAAATTATTTTTATTTATATTAATTACATTATTTTGTGGATTCATAGAATATCTAACAAATAAATCACATGTAAAATTAAATTTAGGATTGACTCTTTTTTTTGCATTTGTTTTAATAAAAATTGAAAATTTAGAATTGGCTTTATTGTTTATATTATTTGCTGGATTTTTACCAAATTTAGCAATAGGAAATTTAGATGGTAAAAATCTTTTTGCATTTCCTCTACTTTTTATTATCATATCTTTTGTATTTAAAATTGGTGCTAATTACTTTATTGGAATATTAAGCTCAATAATCTATTATTCCACACTTTTTTTTTTATCTAATAAATTTAATGAATCCATTCCAGAAAAAATTACTGAAATACTATTACCTTTAACACTAAACATAATTTATTTTATTTCATTTTTTAATCCAATAAACACTATAATAGGAAGAATCATACTTTAATAAAACATATAATCAAAGAAGTTTCAAATTTCCTGTTATTTTATCAATTTTCTCTTCATCATCTGGACCAATTGCTAAACATGTTTCTGTTCCTGGTTCAATAGTTGTTTTTCCTGCATCTGTTATTAATGCTGTAATTAATCCAGAATCTTTTGCTATTTGATTAAATCTATATAAATCCTCTTTAGTTTGAACTTTTAAAACAATTTTCGCACTTCCAAATAAACGCCATTTCTTTACTTTTTCCTTATCTGACTTTAAAACTGCCTCTACAGAAGCATGAGCTACTTGGCTTGCTAATTTTCCTTTTGGAAGTTTTAAATCACTTCTGACTAAAATAACTTGTTTGAGCATTTTTATTATAAAAAAATAAACAACAATATAATTTTTTCTAAATTAAATTTTTGTAATTAGAAAAATTAATTTCTAATTTTATAATTTCCCTTATTTATTTGGCTTTGTATATAATCTAATTCTGCTCTAACTGCTCTTAAAATAACCGATTGCATTCTACCTTTTGCAAAATTTTGAACCGCACCCTGAATGTTTTCATTTTTAAAAGGATTATTATCTATATTTCTTTGATTATCCTCAATTAAATTCCTTGAGAAAAAAAATATTTGTATATATTCATCTCCACCACTACCATGATATCTAAAACCAATATCTCTCTCTCTTGTAATTTCAGATATCGTTTGACTAAAAACTTGTAATAATGCATCAACCATACTTGCACCAAGATTATTATTATTATCTTTCATTCCCTCCAAATCCATTGCTGCAACTATAATATCATAGCCTTCTTGATCATAACCTAATAGATATCTTGCTTGCAAATAAACTAAAGTTTGTTGAAGTGATTGAGTAATAGGATTATCAGATACATTAATTTCTTTTAATTTTTGTTTAAGTAAATAATCTATTAATTTTCTTATATTTTCCTGCTTATAAGGTTCATCTTTATTTAATCCCTTTTTAATTTCATCAATATTAACTTGAAATCTTTCAAAAATAGGTTTTAATTTTTCCTCATAAAATATTTTTTCTAAACTAGAAAATGTTCCATTTACATATGTTCTAATTTTTGAAAGAGCATCAACAATTTCATTGATAGCTTCTTTTTTAATACTTTCAAAACTATAATTAGGTGTTTGTAAATTCAGTCTATCAGGAGAAACATAAAAACTTGGCAATTTTTGATTTGACAATAAATTTTCTAAAGGACTTCCTAATGTTTTTTTATTTGTATCCACTCCATCTAGAGATCTTTGAGAAGCATAATTCACCATTAAAATTAATGGAGAGATATTATTTTTATATGCCTCCTCTTCAAAAGTTTCCCATAATTCATAAGTATAAGCTATTCTAGGTAATAATGGCTTCAAAGGTTTAGAATTATTATCCGGAGCATTAACTAACACTCTACCCTCTCTTAATAAACACAAGAGACTTCTTTCTTGGTCTGTCAATAAGTTATCTGGCTCCATTTTTTTATCTTAAAAAGGAAGTATTATATAAAACATACTTTTTTATTTAATAGTCATAAAATTTTGTGCTATTTTAAATTATTATCAAACAAATTTTTAAAAAGAAATTATTTAAAAAAGAATCAAATTTCAGAGATAATAAAATGAAAGAGTATAATACAAAAGAAAATAAGAAAAAACCAACAGACATCTCAATAAAAGAATTTATCACTCAAGATAATTCACCTACTTTATTTAATGAAGAGTATCAAGAATTTTATCATTCTAAATCTGGAGCAATTGAAGAAGCATTTGAAAAATATGTAAAACCTTGTAAAATTTCAGAGCTGGCAAAAAATGGCTCTATTAAAATATTGGATATTGGTTTTGGTTTAGGTTATAATGTTTTTGCTGCTATTGAAACTGCATTAAATGAAAACCCTAATTGTGAAATTGAAATAATAAGTCTAGAAAAAGACCAAGAAATAATTAAAAAAATTAAAAATTTAAAACCAAATCTTAAATATTATTGGATAATAAAAAAATTAGAATATGATCCTAAAACAAATTCTTATTATTATGAAGATAAAAACATTTTTTTAAATATTAAAATAGGCAATGCAATAGAAACAATAAAAACAATAAATGAAAAAAATATAAAATTTGATGCTGTTTTTTTAGACCCTTTTTCACCTAATAAAAATCCTGAACTCTGGAGTGAAGACTTTTTCAGAGAAATAAAAAGATTAATGAAACTTAACTCAATTTTAGCAACATATTCCTATGCAAAAAAAATCAGGGAAAATTTAAAAAATTCAGGTTTCGAAGTTTTTGATGGTCCAATTGTTGGAAGAAGAAGTCCTTCTACCTTAGCTAAATTAAAAATATAAAATTTATAGAAAGAAAATTTATAGAAAAAGTGCTCCTGCGAGGATTTAGGAACCAATCCTTTTTACAAAAGCATTGATGGAAAATACTTTTTACTCCGTAAAAAGGTTTTGCTTCGCAAAACATGTAAATATGAATTTTACAAAATACAAAAATAAAAATAAAAAAATTCTAATAAAACTAAACTAAAAAGTGCTCCTGCGAGGATTTGAACCCCGGCCCCAAGATTTTCGCAGTGAATACCCTCTTTAGAGGGTATAACGCTCCGGCGTTAACCTACGCCTAAGGTTAACCGCAATCTTGTGTGCTATCCAAACTACACTACAGGAGCAATAATAGGAGCAATAAAATAATAGAATTTAGAAAGAAATAAAAATTTTTAGATAATAATTAATTTATTTTTTCAGCATTATTTTTTCCAATAAACCTCTCAAATAAACTTTCTGTTTTTTCAACAATTCTTTCTTTTAACACTTCTCTTTGTCTAGTTTCATTTCTAATAATAGTTATATTAGGATAAATTGTCTCATATCTACATTCAATTGTTTTTGGTGCAGAAATTAATATTGCTTCACCTGTTGGTTTATCTCCTTCTAAACAATCTGTTTCAAAACTATATTTTAAAGAAGAGAATTTAGGTATAAATCCTTTTTTTTCTTCTGTTTCTACCTTTTTACCATTAATATCAAAAACAAATTTATAAACAAATTCGCCATCAATATTATTTTCATTAGTAATTTTAAAATCTGCATAACACTTATAATCAGATAACCCATATGGTTTTGCATATACAAATAACTCGCTTAATTTAACTTTTGCATCTTTTTCAACGCAAACTCTTTCTGATTTAGGATTATCTTTATCTTCAACTATATCACTAACTTCAACAACATAAGTTTCTATTTCTGAATATTTCTCCTTTGCCTTATATGGAACTCTAATTGCAAATAAACTTATTAAAAAAACTAAAAAAATAACTAGAAAAATTATAAAAATTGGAATTTCTACCTTTTTTTTCAAATGTGATTTTATTGATTTTTTTTCTTTTTGTGGTTTTTCTGAAACCTTTTGTTCCTCGTTCATAATTATCACCCAATCTAATAAAAATCTAAAATTAACTCATATAAAAAATTATTGATTAGGTAATGAAAAAATTTAAAAATATTAAAAAAAAATATTAAAAAATAAAGATTTATTGAAATCCAAATAAACTTGTTTGTTTTGACTCTTTAATTATAGTATCAAAACTTGTATTATAAAAAGTTAATATTGAATCTGCTATAGGCTTTAATTGTTTTTCAATGTAATGTTCATAATCAATACTATGTTTTATATTCTGAATTGGTTCAGGGCCATCACTAGTCATAACATATGCTATTACATTACTAGTTAATTTTTCTAATTTTCTTGCTGCTTTAACATGTGGTGGTGTTGTTTTAGTATAATTATCTAATTCCTTTCTAATTGCTTTTTTATATATCAATAAATCATCATATTTTCCATTCTTCAAATCAGAAACAAATTGCTTTATATAATCAAAAACTTCCTTTTTATGAAATATTCTATCTAATAATTCTAATTGAAACTTTTTTGATAACTCTGTCCAATCACGCCTAACAAATTCTAATCCTCTAAAATCAATCTTTTCCTTGCCATCTACTATAATTAAACCTGCATATCTTTTTTTTGCTCCTTGGTCTGTGCCTCTTATTTTTGGCATAATAAATCTTATAAAGGTTTTTTCAAACTGCAACTCTAAAAATGAATTCAAATCATATGTATTTTTTACATGTTGTGTCCAAAAATTATTAACATAATCAGAAATTTCTTTTCCAATTATTTGAGCTTTTTCATAATTATCTGCTTTTGTTTCAATAAATATAGAATCTGTATCACCATAAATAACTCTATAACCTTTATTATCTACAATTTCAGCAGTTTTTTTAACAATAAATTGACCAAAATGAGTTATTGCATTTGCCATATCTAAAGAATAAAATCTACATGTTGGATTTGCTAATACACCAAAAAAAGAGTTCATTGTAATTTTAATTGCATAACTTTTTTCTTGATTTTTTTCTTTTTTAGCTATATCCCTTTGTTTCCATAATTGCTCAATAATTTTAGGTAGAATTCCTATTTTTTTTCTAAAGCGTGCTCCATTAGGTGCAATAATAATATCATCATCTCTAAATTTCTTATGAATTTCCTTAGGAATAAAAGATAAAGGATCAATATTAAAAGTTCTAATTATACTAGGATATAGGCTCTTAAAATCATGCACATTTATAAAATCATAAATCCCTGGAATTGGCTCTCTAACATAACCTCCTTTAATTTTTTCCTCTGTCTCAATATTTGCTGAATTTGGACAAACATAACCTAATTTCTTTGTTTCTCTAATATACAAACTATCTAATGAGGCAATAGAAGCTTTAACTCTATCTAATTGCATTCCTGTTAACAATGATCTTAATATTGTTAATTCTATAATATTCTTTTTCTCCAAAATCTTTAAAACAAGTTCAGCATCTTTAAGGTTATATTCTACCAATTTTAATGGATCTTCTAAATAAAGATTTTCTATCTCTTCACCCTTATCAAATTCATCAATTAATAATTTAGATTCACCTAATATTTCTTTTGCTGCTGTTTGTAATTTATAATCTTCAATTTCCACAAATGAAGATTTTAAAAGATGCATAGCATCCAAAACCATTCTTCCTGGAAATTCAGCAACAGAATCTTTAAAAAAAGAATCATAAATCTTTAAAGTACATTGCCAATTAGCCCTTCCTAATATAAAATCAATTTTATGTTCATCAAATTTATTTTTCAAAACTTTAAAATCAAAATCAATTAAGTTCCAACCTGTAATTATATCGGGATCATAATTTAAAATAATCTCTTTAAATCTTAATAACATAGATTTTTCATCTTGAAAAATTTCAACATAAGGGGTTAATTTCAGCTCGGATTTTTTATAAGTTTCCCATTTATTACTTTCCAAAACCAATGTTTTTTTAAAATCTTTTGAATATAATGAAATGCAATATAATTCCTTCAAATCCATTGAGCTTTCAATATCAATAGAAACCGTTCTTAAATTATTAAATTTTTTAGATATTAATTTTTCTTCATCTGAAAATATCTCTGGTTCTTTATAAATTCTATTAACATAATTTCCTTTTTTGTAATCACCTTTTATAAACAAAGCACCTTTTATATCTTTATCAATTAAAAACCTATATACAAATCTAATATCTGCTTCATAGGTAATAATATCTAATGACTCTAAAATATCTCTTAAAAAAGAAACATTTTTAGGCAAAAATAATTCAATTTTTATAACATTTTCATCAAAAAAATTTTTAAATTGTGTTTCTATTATTTTAATAGTATCATTTTTTAGATGATATAACTTCAAAATTTCAGAGTCAGATAAATACTTGGAAAAATTATTTCTATTATTTGGAGATATACTTTTATTATTATTCAATTTTATAGAAGATAATTTTTTATTACTTTTTATTAAAAAATTAAAAAGCATCTCTCCTATTGAATCATAATCTAAATTTAGTTCTCTAATTTTAAGTTTTCCATCATCGAAAGAATCTATACTATTTTCATTGTTAAGATCTTCATAAAAAGCATCATTATCCTCAATTAAATCTGAATCATATAAATTTTTACTTTCAATTTTTTCATGTTGTTGTGAATTTTCATTAACTTGACTAAATTTTAAATTTGATATCTCTTTTAATAAATCCTCAACTTTTTTTTTATCTTTTTTTCTAACATAAAAGTAAGGTTTATAATGATTAATTGTTAAAAAAGAATCACCATCTTCTAATCTACCAAATAAATAAATATAAGCTTTATTATTTATTATTCTATAGGTTGGATAGACAATAAATCCTGCAACTATTTCGCGATTACTAAAAATTTCACGATTATCAAAAGAATTTAAAGTATTTGATAGACTAATATTCTTAATAACACTATTTTCCTTCATATAAAATTCTTCATTTATTTTTTGCATATAAAAAAAAAAGAAAAAGAAATATTTAAACTTTTATTCAATTTATTTCTTTTTTGATGATTTTTTTGTTGATTTTTTTGCAGCTTTTTTTGCAGCCATAATTTCACCTCAAAATATTATATTAAAATATTAAAATTTATAGCAATTGTTATTTATATATTTTTCCATTCTTTTTTATCATAATTATTAAAAAAATATTCTATTTAGAATAATAAAATTAAAAATAGAAAAACATTATTCTAATAAAAAATACACCTAATTCGAAAAAAAATCGCAATATAATAATTTAAGATAAAAAATAAAATTTAAAATAATAAAATAAAAAATATGTCTAAATTCAATTTACTTTTATCAAAAATATATCTTTCTCAATAAATTTAAATAAATAAAATTTTTTTTATAAAATATGTCCAAAATGTCAAAAAGAATTGCTATTGTTGATAATTCAAAATTAAAAGATGATGAAAAGAAAAAGTATATTCAAAGTTTATGTCCAATAAATAGAACTGGAAAAGAATGCATAACAATACAAGGAAAGAAACTTTTAATAGATGAGTCGTTATGTATTGGCTGTGGCATCTGTGTAAATGCTGCACCAGAAGCAATTAAAATTATAAATTTACCTAGTGCATTAGAAAAACAACCAATTCATAGACATGGTTTAAATGGTTTTGTTTTATATAATTTGCCTATTCCTGTCTTTGGAAAAGTTGTTGGTATTATAGGTATTAATGGAATAGGAAAAAGTACAGCAATAAAAATTTTAGCTGATGTTTTAAAACCCAATTTAGGTGATGTAGGAAAAGAAGCAACCATTCAAGATTTAATAAATTATTTTAAAGGAACAGAAGCCCAGTTGTATTTTGAAAAAGTAAAAAAAGGTTTAGTAAAAGTTGCTTATAAACCACAGCAAGTTGATTTAATAGCAAAACAATATACTGGAAAAGTTATTGAGCTATTAAAAAAAGTTGATTCTCAAAACGATATTTCAAGATTGGAAGAAATAACTAAATTGTTTGAGTTAGAAAAAATATTAGATAGAGATATCTCTGTAATATCTGGTGGAGAGCTTCAAAGAGTTGCTATTGCAGCAACCTTTCTAAAAAAAGCAAATTTATATATTTTTGATGAGCCAACTTCTTATTTAGATATTAAACAAAGATTAAAAATTTCTAAATTAATAAAAAACTTAGCTTCAGAAGAAAATGAAATTGCTGTCATTGTTATTGAACATGATTTAATTGCACTGGACTATATGGCTGACTTAGTTCATGTAATGTATGGCAGCCAAGGTTCTTATGGTGTTGTTAGTCAATTAAAGCAAACAAGAAATGGGATTAATGCCTTTTTAGAAGGTTATTTAAAAGAAGAGAATGTAAGATTCAGAGAAACAAAATTGCAATTCAATGTTAAAAATCCATTTAAAACTACAGCAACCCAAACTTTAATAAAATGGCCTGCATTAAATAAAAAAATTGGTGATTTTGAATTATCCTCTAACGAGGGGGACATTAAATATAATGAAAAAGTCGGAATTTTAGGTGAAAACGGAATAGGAAAAACAAGTTTTGTCAGAATTTTAGCAGGAGAACTAAATCCTGATAACATAAAATTAGAATTGAAAATAAAAGTTAGTTATAAACCACAATATTTAAATCAAGATTCTAATGAATTAGTTATGGTTGTTTTGCAAGAAGCATTAGAAAAATATGAAACTGAATTAATAAGACCATTAGATATTAAACCTCTTTTATTAAAAAAAATAAATGAGCTTTCTGGTGGAGAGCTTCAAAGAGTTGCTATTGCTTTGTGTTTATCTAAAGATGCTGATCTATATTTATTAGATGAACCCTCTGCTTATTTAGATGTTGAACAAAGAATTGTCGTCTCAAAAGTTATTTCAAATGTCGTTGAACTAAGAAAAGTATCTGCCATAATAGTTGACCATGATTTATTATTTTTAGATTATTTATCTGAAAGATTAATGGTCTTTCAAGGTAAGCCTGCTGTTTTTGGAAAAGCATTAGGTCCTTTTGATTTAGAAACTGGAATGAACACATTATTAAAAGATTTGGAAATAACACTTAGAAGAGATGAAGAAACAAAAAGACCAAGAATCAATAAAGAGAATTCATTCAAAGACAGGGAACAGAAAAGAGAAGGGAAATATTACTATACATAAAATAAATTTTTTAAAAGTCTACTTTCTTTAAAGTCTTGGAATTTGAGATAAAAATAATTAGGTATTATTATTAATCAGGACACTTTTTTCTCATTTGTAAAAAATAGAAAGTAAAGA
>JAVZBY010000015.1:0-9708 GCA_038874655.1 Candidatus Woesearchaeota archaeon
TGCAATACTTTCAATCTCCCTACAACCATAATGGTCTAAAACCTTACATTTAAACACATTCTCAATCAATTTTCTATCTTCTAATTTTTGTGCAGTTGTAATAATCTTTTTCAAATTTTGATAATTTAAGTTTATATTATTTTTTCTTGCAAATAGAGCAATATCTCTAATTGCTGTGGCATATCCATAAATAAAAGAAGGATTAAATCTTCTCAAATCAATTAAAAGCCAATTTTTTATATCTTCATCAGTATAATAATATGTGTTAAACATAATCCTCCTATTTATAAACCAATTTAATCTTTGAAAGAAATTTGACTTTATTTTTTTATTTTCTATAGGAGAACCCCAAACCCATGCAACTTTATCACCTGGATTAACTCCAACTGAGTAAAGATCTCTCATTACAACTGCTCTTGATATCTCATAATATCTTTTATCTTTTAAAATGGTTACACTATTTCCTGTTGAACCACCAGAACTTACTTCTATTAGTTTATATTTTTTTCTGCTTTTTAGCAAATCAAAATTTTTTTTAATATCTTCTTTAGTTAAAACAGGAATTTTTTTAAAACTCTTAATGTCTGAAAAATTATAAACATCAAATTTTACTTCATCAAATAATTTTTTGTAATAAGGAACTGTTTCATAAGCATGTTTCAATAATTTTTTTAACCTCTCAAATTGATATTTTTGGATTTCTTCTTTTGTCTTTTTTAAATTTTTTTTATATTTCAAGAAATAATAATATCTGAAGTCACCTCTAACTATATAAATAAAAGGAATTATAAAACTACTAACCTCAAAGATTTTTATCACCTGTCAATCTTCCATTGATTTTTTAACAATAATAACAATTTATTGAAAATATAAATATTGATAATATAAATCAAACTATAAATTTTTTAACAATAAACTTATTTATATATATTTGTTTTCAAAGCATTAATAATCTAAATCTAAATAAATTTTTTCATATTCTTTAACCATAACACTAATATCATATTTTTTTATAGTCCTCTTTGCATTCATAGCTAATTTTTTTCTCAAGTTATCATTTTTTATTAATTCAACTATTTTATCCTCAAATATTTTTTCATTACATTCTGTAATAATACCATTGTAATAATTAGTTATAATTTCTTTTACATCTCCTATATCATATGAAATTATAGGTAATCCTGCTGCCATTGCTTCACCAATAACATTTGGCCAACCCTCAGGAAATAAACTAGGGAAAACAAACAAATCCATTGCTGATAAAAAATCAGGAATATCTTTTCTTGCACCAGTAAAAATTATTTCATTATTAAGATTTAATTCATTAGTTAATTTTTCTAAATTTTTTCTATTAGGTCCATCTCCTATAATAAAAACTTTAAATCTGATATTAGAGAATTTTTCTTTTAAATTTTTAGTTATTTTAATTATCGCTTGCTGATTTTTTGATTCCATTAACCTAGCAACCATTCCAATAACAAAAATATTTTTATCTTTCTCTATAAAACCACTAATTTTATTATTATTTTTTGAGGAAATATATTTTTCATCATATAGCTCAAACTCTCTAATTATTTTATAACGATTACCTTGTGAAAATTTTTTTATATCAATACCATTATTTATAACTATTATCCGATTTTCAGGAATTCCATTTTTAACATAAATCTCTTTACCACTTTTACTATTAGAAACAAAAACAATATCTCTAAATTTAAGAATGAATTTTGGTAAGTCATATCTAATTAAATTCAACAAAAAACCCTTTCTTTTACTTGTTGCTCTTATACCTAAGATACATTTAACCTTTTTATAAAATAATGAAGGAATATATGCATGATGGTTTCCTAAAAATGTTTGTATTATGTCAATCTGATTTCTTTTTAAAAAATTCAAAATTTTAAAATAAACAAATAAATCCCATTCACCTTTTTTATTAAACTTTATAATTTTTATATTTTTATTTTTCAAAAATTCATCTTCTAATAATTTATTTTCATATAGAAAACCACAATAAACTTCTAATTTTTCAAAATCTAAATTATTAAGTAAATATAATGCTTGTATTTCTGCTCCACCTATTGTTGGAGATGGCAAAATAAATAAAAGTTTTTTTTTAATATTATCTTTATTATTATTCTCAATTTTATTCAAAATACTCTTTTTTTCATTAACTATCATTTATACACACTCCTAAAAGAATCCATGCATTTAATGAAACAACATGAGTAAATGCAGCATTTCCAAATAATGAATAAATCAAAATACCAAATAATATTGACAAACCAACTTCACCATAGTAAAATTTTCTTTCATACTTAAAATTAGAAACATTGCTATCATCCAAAAAAGTATCATTTTGAATAGAATAATTATATTGACTTAATATTAAATAAATAAAATATAATATAAACAACAATCCAATAACACCTGTAGTAAATATCAAAAATAAGTAATAATTATGAGAGGATAAAGATCTTACAACATTTTCTCTAAATAATTCATAACTACCTAAACCATAACCAAAAACAAGATTATCTTTTATTAAAGGTAATAATGAAATCCAAATTTCTGTCCTTTCATCAATTGAATCTGGTTTAAACCTATTTCCCAATTTATCTGCAAAAATTAAATATAAAAACAAAAACATTAAAAAGATAACAACCATCAATATCTTTTTTTTATTTATTCTAAAACCTGAATTTAAAACAGACTCAAAGAATATTAAAGTTAATATCATTGTTAGTAATCCATTTCT
Source organism: Candidatus Woesearchaeota archaeon (assembly GCA_038874655.1). Classification (GTDB taxonomy): domain Archaea; phylum Nanobdellota; class Nanobdellia; order Woesearchaeales; family GW2011-AR15; genus JAAXVZ01. Next base: position 2,759 of record JAVZBY010000015.1, read on the forward strand.
TGAGAAGGTTAAAAAAGTCAAAAAAACAAAAATAACAAAAATAATAAGATGTTTAATTACATACCTTTTATTATTAATTTTAAAAAATTTAAAAATTGGTTTTGAAAATTCTTCTTTTTTGAATAAAGATAAATTAAAAGAAATATTTTTTCTTATTTTTGCATATTCTATAACTATAAAAGGTAATAAATAAAAAGCATATGAATTATGCCAAAACAGATTACCAAAAATCCTATAACCTCTCCAATCAGTTAAACCCCCCCATTGAGGTTTAAATAAAAATTCATAAATCCCTAAAGGTAAATAAAACAATGCAACTAAAACAGAATAATTTATAATTAAATCACTATTAACAACCTTTTTTTTTGCATAATAGAAAAAAATCAAAGGCGTTATCACTTCAATATAATCGGAGATTATTGTTCTAAGTTCTGCATTACTTAAATGAATAAAAGAATAAAAACTAAAAAAAATTATTATTAAGAAATATTTATTTTTTAAATCATTAAAATCAAAAAATTTAATTAACATCAAAGGTAGAAAAATTCCTAATAAAATTCCTAATGAACCTATTTCTGTAAAAGGTAATTTTATAATGGGTGAGGCAAAATAAAATGATATCCAAGTCAATAAGTAAAGCTCATGTTTTTCAGTTAATAGATAAAATAAAAGTACAATAAAAATAACAAAAAAAATAAAAACTGAAAATAAGTTTCCATTAAACTCTTCTGGATCAGCTACAAAAAATCTTAAAATATAAGTATATATAAATATAAAAAATATAGGTAATTCTACAAAAAATTCTTTCAAGGTATATTCTTTATGAAAAAAATTTTTTATCATCTTACAAATAATTTGAGATTATTCATTAATAGTTCCATCTAAATTTCTATTTAACATTGAAATCTTTTCAGTTTTAAATATTTGCTTTTTATTAAAATGAACAACCAAGGATGTTAAAATAGTTCCTATAAAAAAAGAAATTAATGTTGCATATGCTGCTCCTATAATCCCAAATTTAGGTATTAAAATATAATCTAAAATTATATTGATTATTGCTTTAACAACATTAAAAATTTGATTATATAAGATTAAATCAAAAGCATTTACTAAAGGCATTAAACAAACATAAATAAAGTAAAAAAATGTAGCTATTAATAGAATCTTAAATGAAGGCACAGAAGCAACATATTTTTGAGAAAAAAACAAAGGAATTACCTTATCTGAGATTAATATTCCTATAATTACTAAGAATAACCATAATAAGCTTAATAAAGGAATTTTTTTATAATATTTTTTTATTAAATCATATCTATCTTTTGCTTTATATTCAACTATTAATGGGAGGAAAAGTGTATTTATAAGCAAAATAAAACCAGTTATTAATGTAAAACCATTATATGCAACATTATATACACCTACATCTGATAAAGTCATATATTCTTTAATTACATGTAAATCAACAAAATTAATAATGTAAATCCCTGTAAATCCAATAAATTGTGGCCAAGAATAGCTCCAAATTTTTTTAAAATACTCCATATCAAAAGTATATGGCATAATAACACTCTTATCAAATCCAATCAAATTAATTATCAATGTTAAAAGAAGACTTAGATCTAAAATTACTATAATTAAAATTAAATTACTTTTAATAACACCAAAAAAAATTAAAACCAAACCAATAAAATAAAAAAATTTATGTAATGTAATTATATAAGCTGCCTTAGAAATAACATCTATGCTTCTATAAATATTTCCTAAATAACTTACTAAACTCATAAGAAAAAAATACATTATTATTAATAGAACAACATATGATGGCATTGATACGTATTCACTTATTTTTTTATAAAACAGTGTATATAATGTGATACATAATAAAAGTAGCGGAACATATAACCTAAACCTTGCCCAAAAACTTTTATTAATTTTCTTATGTTTAACAAATTCTTCTCTACCATGCCTTAAAACAGATGCATCTGTCCAACTAATTCCAATTTGAATAGCTAAACTAGCAACCATTATAAAAAGAGAATATTTCCCCATTTCCTCAGTGGTTAATATTCTAGTTAAGATCATTATATTCAATAATCCAATCAAATTACTAGCTAATTGTCCAAATAGTAAATTGATTCCATCTCTAAATATTCTTTTATATTCCATTTTATAATCCCTTAATTGTAAAGTATTTTATTTTTTAAACAATAAGCAAAGATTAATATATTTGAAAACTATTATATTATATTAGATTATCGGATTTATTAGTTATTAATATATTTATTGATATTTGTTATTATTTTAAGGTAGTAAAAAACAAAAGATTTAAATATTGTAAAAAATTTATCAATTTAAATAATAAAATTGTCAGGTAGAAATGAATAAGATAAAGATAAAATTATAAAAAATATATTACTTATTTATTAATAATAAAATAATTATTAAAATCAAAATTTAAAAAGTTATAAGATTTTTGAGATATTTTTGAAATAAATTATAGTTAGAAATAAAATAACAAAATCAAAGGGGTTAAAAATGAATAAAAAATCAACAACATTATTATTATTTATTTTAATGACACTAGCTTTAATGATACCTAAAAGCTTAGCATTGGTTTCTTTTAGTGAAGCTACCCCAGACAGTCAATTAACCACTTTTAACCCAATGTTATCAATAAAAATCATCGATGATACAAACAACATGTTAATAGTACAATTCTGGTTAAATGACACAGGAAAATTTAACCTAATCGGTGAATATAATGGAATGAGTGGAATTTATAAACAAAATACTAGCACTGTTTTAAGAGCTAATAGATTTTATGATTGGAGAGTAAGAGTTTATGATGGTGTTTCTTGGAAAGAAAGCCCTAAATATACATTCTGGACAGGCCCAACACCCTTTGTTTTAAAATGGAGTTATAATTTATCCTTTAAAAGAGAACCTGATACAAACTTAACAAATGAACAACCTCCTCTATCTGCTGATTTAGATTTAGATGGATATTATGATATCATTGTTACTGGCGGAGACAACATTTATGCAATAAGTGGAAAAACAGGCAGAATAATGTGGAATTACACAAATGTCTTATTTTATTCTCACCAGCCTGTTGATATTGGTGATTTAAACAAAGATGGCTACCCTGAGATATTAATCCCTTCTGGATATAGAACAATGGTTTTACATGGCAATAATGGTTCTATATTTTGGGATGTGCCTGTTTCTTCACAAGACAAACATCCTATTATTGTAGACACAAATGGAGATGGTTATCCTTATGTTTATATTGCTGACTCAGATATTACAAAAGGTGAAAATGGTACTGCTAGAATTAGAAAATTAAATGGAACAACAGGCGAGGTATTAGCTGAAGTATTTTCTTGGAGACCTTGTTATGGCGGTTTATCTGCTGCAGATGCTAATAATGATGGAAAATTTGAAATTTATATGTGCGATAGAAGAACAGGTTATGAACCATTTCCAGGCGGTTTAGGAAAAGGAATGCAAGCTTATAATGCAGATAATTTATCTTTATTGTGGTATAATGGTTCATTAACTTGTAGCAGTCATTTAATTGCTTTATATGATTTAACTGGAGATGGTATTCTAGATTCAATTGCATTGAACCAAAATAGTACAAATGGTGCACATGGTGGAATTTGTGTTGTTGATGGAAAAACTGGAAAAACAATCAAAGAGAAATGTATTTTAGACTTAGGAATGAGTAATGATGAGCCATTTTCAATGGCTCCATTTGATGATGGTCGAGTATTATTAGTAAGTGCTAAATATAGTAAAGCACAAGTTTGGGATTTAGTAACAATGACCAAAGTTGCTGATTTAGATTATTTTATAGAACCTCCTAAATTAGTAGATGTACATTGGGATAAAACCTTAGAAATTGTTGGATTCTATAATAATTACATGTACATTTATAGAATAAATTCAACAAATATTACCAGAACTGCAATAAATAGAAACTTAATAGAAACTTCACCTGCAAGAATGGGTAATAATTTCATAGTACAAGATATTGATAATGATGGGCAATTAGAATTAATAAATTTAAACTATGATGGGGTTTTAATTGTTTATGAAACACCTGCATACGCACCAGAAAAAAGATTAAGAACTGAACATATGTATTATAGTGAAAGAAGATTAGGTTCTTCTATATATGTGCCTCCAGCTGGAGCACCTCAACCATTCATATTAAATGAATATCCACAAAATAAATCAATTGACATTAACATTAATCCTAAATTGTCATTTAAAGCTGTTGATTATAGACATGAAAAATTAGACATTGAATTAAGCATAGAAAAAGATAATTCTTTTGAAGTTGTTAAAACATGGAAAAATGTAAGTAATGGTGTTTATGAATTTACTCCTGAAAACATGAACATATATAATAAAAATTACAGATGGAAAGTAAAAGTTGTTGATTCTTATACTGATAATATTACTGTTGAGAAAATTTTCACTTTTAGAACAAAACAAGGTATAACAACAAATGGATGGCAATATAAGAAACAAATAATAGTAAGTAAAAATATGGCAACAGGAAACATAAGCAATTATCCATTATTAATAGTTTTAGATGATGTGGATTTAAGAGATAAAGCACAACCAAATGGAAATGATATCTACTTTACAGCAGAAGATGGCATAACAAAATTAAGTCATGAAATAGAAAGTTATGAAAACGGAAAATTAGTTGCTTGGGTTAAAACCAATATCTCAAACACAAAAGACACTGTCCTATATATTTACTATGGAAATAGTGCTGCTCTAAATCAAGAAGATAAATTCAATGTGTGGGATAATAATTACATGGCTGTTCATCACTTTGAAGAAACTGGCTCTATTGCAACTGATTCAACCTCTAATAATAGAAATGGTGTTGTTGTTGGAAACATAAACCTAGTTAATGGAAAAGTCGGCAAAGCATATAACTTTGATGGCTTAACTGGCTATGTAAATTTATCCAGAGTCTTTACTAACCAAAATCAGTTCACAATTGAAGGTTGGTTCTACTCTGGAAATAAACAAGGTTATGGCATTGCTCAAAGAGATTTAAACTCTAATGGTGTCTTATTACAATTTAATAACCCTTCAACTGGCTCTGGCTATTACTTATATGTAGATGGCCAAAACAGAAAAATAAACTCTAATGCTAATGAATGGCATTACATCGTTGCAACTTATGATGGAACTAATGCTAGATTTTACTATGATGCAAAAACACCTTCTGTGTTTACAGCACCATTAAATTGGCCTAATGTACCTTTAATCATAGGAAACAGACACACATTAGATAGATATTGGCTAGGTATTATTGACGAAGTTAGAATATCTAATATTGCAAGAGATCAAAATTACATAAGAACTGCTTATAACAATATGAACAATCCTACTAATTATATTGTCTTAGGTAGTGAGGAAAATATTTAATATTAGTAAAAGCCAAATATAAAGAAAGGTTATAAAAATGAAAAAAATTAATAGTTATTTATTAAAAAGTTTATTAAAAAATTTAAGAAATATAAAACTTGCATTAATAATAGTAATTATTATATTAGTTGTTACTAATTGTACTATAAAAAACGATAAACAGGAATCTCAAAATACAAACGAAAAAAATGATGAGTTAAACAATTCAAATCAAAAAACAGATAATCCTAAAATTGAAGAAAATCAAAAAGACAATAGTAATACTACAATAGATAATTCTATTATTCAAAATGAATATAAAGAAGATAATAAAACAAAAATAGATAATACAGAAATAGAAACGAAAAATACAACAATTGAAAATAAAATAAATAATAATACAACAAATAACAATAAAACAAATGAAATTATTGAAATTGAAGAAAAACCAAAACCAAAACCTATTGTTAATACAAACTCACCAATAAATGAAAATATTGAAAATTCAACTTTTAATACAGAAACCAAAAAAGAATTACTAAATATTAACTTAAACACATTTAACGAATATAAAGATTGGTATAAATGTAGAGGTGCTTGTGTTTATGGATGCAGTGAAAGGAATAGTGAATTTTCATTCTCAGATATAGAAGAAAACGATTATTGTGTTTGTTTATGTAAAGATAATCAACAATTTACCTCAGAAAGAGAAAAAATAGAGGTTATAATCTTAGAAAATAGAGATAATGAATTGTTAGTTGAGTACAGAAAAATTTAATTTTATTTATTACTAAGTTATCTAATTAAAACTATTTTCAATATATTTTTTTTATATGCTTTTTTTTCTCCATATGCTTTGATTTAAATTTGATTATTTTATAAACTATTAATAAACTAAATAATGCTGCTAAAAACAATTCTAGAATTATATTTTTAAAATAATAGTTTTTTGCTATTTCAGGTTCTCTTAAAATTTTAATTTGAGAAATCTCTTCATTTGTTTTTAAACTTAAATCTAGTTTTCTTTTTTCCATGGCTTTTATATTATCCTTTTTTTGTTGTGATTCATTTAAAAGCTTTTCATATAAAACCTTTTCTGATTCATTAAGATAAAATTTATTTATTTCATAATATTCTAATTTTTCTTCTATTCTTTTTAATTCATCCATTCTTTTTTTAATAGTATTGTCTGCTTCATTTATTAATCTAAAAGTTCTATTCCACCTTGTTTCAATTGAATAGTTTATATATTTACCAACAAAAGAAGATGTCAAATCCCTTGCTAAAACAGGATTAAAACTTATTGTTTCAATTAGTATCTTATTTTTTGAGGGATAACTCATTATATAAATATTAGTATTAGGATATCTATTTTCTTTCAGAAAATTATCTTTTAAGATATTTAAGTTCCTAATTTCTCTTGATCTATTTAATTCCCCTGTTGTTAATTCTGCTGATGAAATATATTGCTTTTCTTGAGATAAAACTAAAACAGAGAGCAAAGCAAAAATTAT
>JAVZBY010000016.1:0-9308 GCA_038874655.1 Candidatus Woesearchaeota archaeon
TTATTATTTTATGCTGCTTTATATTTGTTGGTTAAAGGCTTTTTTTTCATATATATTTCAAAAGATTTAGCAAGTTATGGTGATTTTTTTTCAGGTATTTATATTCTTTTATTGTCTTATGGAATAAAAATACCATATGTTCATAATATTGTATTATTTTATTTAATTCAAAAAACTTTTTTAACCTTTGTTGCAATAGCTATAACTTTTTATGTTTTATATAAAAACTATGAAGAAACTCCTATTTTAGATAAGCTTTTTTCTAATAAGTAAGTTTTAGATGTGTTATTATACTAATTTTTCTTACAAGTAAGTATTAGTAAAAAAGATACACAAATTATATAAAGCACTTCTTATTTAATGAATTTATGGCATATTTAGCTTTAGATATTGGTGGTACTAATACAAGAATTGCTTTTATCGAAGTTAAAAATAATAAACCAAAAATTGTCAAATTATTAAAAACTTACACAAAAAATATAACTAATTTAGCTGAATTTATAAAAGAGTTTAATAAGAATAATGCAAAATATGCTTGCATTGGTTTTGCTGGCCCTGTTTTAGGAAATAAAGCAAGATTAACTAATGGTGAATTAGAAATTAATGTAAATGATCTTAAGAAAAAAACAAATTTAAAAGAACTTTATTTAATAAATGATTTTCACGCTATTGGTTTAGGTGTTAAATACTTAGATAAAAAAGAGTTTTTAGTTTTAAATAATGGCATTGGCTTTAATAATAATGTTGAAATGGTTGTTGGACCAGGAACTGGATTAGGAAAAGCATATATCATAAATAATAAAGTCTATCCTTGTGAAGGTGGTTTAACTACTCTCGGAATAGAAGATATCCAAGATTATGCTCTCTTAGATTATTTAAAAGATAAAAATAAAAATTTAAAAAATGGAACTCAGGTTTATTATGAAGATGTTGTGTCAGGAAATGGATTAATAGATATATATGACCATTTAGAAATTAAAACTAATATGAAATTAAATTTGAAACTAAGAAATTTGATTAAAGCAGAACCTGTCAATAAAGCAAAGATAATTACAAAATATAGTTCTAAAGATAAATTGTGTGATATGACTTTACATATATTTACTAAATTTTATGCTAGATTTGTTAGAGATTCTGCTTTAAATTTAATCTCTTCAAAAGTTTATTTGGCCGGCGGAATCTCAGAAGCTATAAGTCCTTATTTAAAAAAATATTTTATGAGTGAGTTTTTAAAACATAGAAAATATACTAATTTATTAAAAAAAGTACATATTAGTGTAATATTAAATCAAGAAGTTGGATTAATAGGAGCTGGTTCAGTTGCTGCTAAACTAAATAATGAGGTGTAAAAATGGAAGCATATTGTGTTAAATGCAAAGCAAAAAAAGAAATGGCTGATGCAAAAGAAGTTGTAATGGACAATGGAAGAAAAGCTATGAAAGGAAAATGCCCAACATGTGGAACAGGCATGTATAGAATTTTAGGGAAATAACTAATAAATTAATTTTTTTTACTTTTATTTTTTATTTGTTAAAGGATTTTCTAATTTTTCCGATATATTTATAAAGAATAATTTAATAATTTTTTTTATGGTTAAAGCAAATGTAGATCTTATTTTAGATTATTTAAAATTTAAGAAATCTGCTTCTGTTCCTGAGATTGCAAAAGCTACAAAAATAAATCAAGAGGATATAAAAAAATCAGTTGAGTTTTTAGAAGAAGATGGTGTTGTTAAGATAGATTATAATTTGACAACTCCAATTGTTTATTTAATTGAAAAGAAGGACAAAATAGAAGAATCTAATGTAGATATTTCAAAAAATAAAGTAGAGGAAGTAAAAATAAAAGAAATGCCCTCTCCCCAGATAAAAGAAATTAATTTAGTTATAAATGAACCTAAGAATGATAATAAGATATTAAATAAAAGTACTGAAAATCAACCAAATATAAATATAATTTTACCAAATATAAATAATATCCCTTATAATAATGTTCAAAAACAAGAAACAATGTTTAGTTCTGTTAGTAATGAAACAATAAATAGGGAAAATAACGAACAAAATAACATACAAAGGATTAATTTTGGTATTGCAAATATACAAAATGATAACATATTATCACACTCAAATATAGCTGAAAAAAAAGAATTTAACTCTGAGATTATTATTGATAAAGATCCTTTTATTAATAAACCTGATTTTGATTTAAGCCCTCCAATTCTTGAGGATAATATAAAAAAAGAAAATAAAATAGTAAGTAGTAATATAAAAACTCTAGAACAAGAACCTAAATTAAAATCTGCTTTGTTTTATACAAGTGAAAAAGAAATTGATATGCCTGAATATTTAGAAAAAGATTCAGAAAAAATTGATTTTTTAATTGAATTTGGTATAAAGAAAATTGAAAATTATGATTATAAAGATTTAAATGTCATATATAGAAAAGCATATAACTTGTTTAGATTAAGTAATGATTTAAGCCCAAATGAAAGATTTTTATTGAGCGAAAGATTAAATGATTTATTTAATAGAATAAAAAGAATTTATATGATTGAAGAAACTGCTGTTTAAAAGTATTAATAGATATTAATAGTAAATTTAATAAGTAATGTTTTATTTTATTTCTATATGGTTAAAAGTTCAAAATTAAAAGTTAATTTTGGTGATAAAGTAAAATTACATTTAAATGATAAAGAACTTATTGGTATTTTGATGCCAACTCCTGAACTAATAGAATCTGATGATATTATTTTGAAATTAGATAATGGCTATAATGTTGGAATTTCTAAGGATAAAATAAAAAAAATTGAAGTAATCGAGAAATATGAAAAAAAAGAATCAAAAGCAAGAGAAGATAAGAGAAATATAAATAAAAATTTACCCGTTGTTTCAATATTATCTACTGGTGGGACTATTTCTTCAAAAGTTGATTATAGAACAGGCGGAGTTTATGCTGATTATAGTGCTGAAGATTTCATTAAAATGATGCCTGAATTAAAGGATATTGCTAACATAAAAGCAAAAAAAGTTTTATCTTTGATGTCTGAGGACATGTTGCCTAAAGATTGGATTAAAATTAGTAAATTCATTTCAAAAGAAATTGAGTCTGGTGTTGATGGAATTGTTATAACACATGGAACAGATACTATGCATTTTACTTCTGCTGCTCTTTCATTTTTCTTTGAAAAGATTAATATTCCAATTATTTTAACAGGTAGTCAAAGGTCTATAGATAGGGGAAGCACTGATGCATTTTTAAATTTAATTTGTGCTGTAAAAGCAGCTGCAGAATCTAATATTGCAGAAGTTATGATTTGTATGCATGGCACAATTAATGATGATTTTTGTTTATTAAATAGAGGAACTAAAGTTAGAAAAATGCATACTTCAAGAAGAGATGCATTCAGGCCAATTAATGATTTACCAATTGCAAAAGTATATTATGATAAGATTGAAGTTATTAACGAAAATTATAATAAAGCAAATAGAAATAACAAAAAAGAATATTTGTTAAAAGCAAATTTTGAAGAAAATATTGCTTTAATTTATGTATATCCTGGTTTAAATCCAAACATTATTGAATTTTACTTAAAAAATAAGGTTAAGGGAATTATAATAGCTGCAACTGCATTAGGTCATGTTAATACCTGGACTGATAAATCCTTATTACCTAATATAAAAAAATGTTATGAAAAAAAAATACCTGTTTTTATAACAAGCCAAACATTATATGGAAGTGTAAATCCTTATGTTTATACAAACCTAAGAAAATTATCTATAGAAGGAAAAGCTATTTATTTAAAAGATATTTTGCCAGAAACAGCTTATGTTAAATTAGGTTGGATTTTATCACAAGTAAAAGATAATGACTATGAAAAAATAAAAAATATGATGCTAACAAACTATAAAGGAGAGTTTAATGATAATTTAACTAATGAAATGTTTTTAAATTGAAAAATAAAAAGAAAAAAGATTGCAATTTTTTATTTATTAGGGTGTCTTTCTTAACATTGTTCTTGAAAATGATATTGCATCAATCCTTTTTACAAAAGCATTGATGGAAAATTCTTTTTACTCCGTAAAAAGGTTTTGCTATCGCAAAACATAAAAAAATAATAAAAAAATTCTTTAGGGTGTCTTTCTTAACATTGTTCTTGGGAAAGGTATTGCGTCTTTTATGTTATCTAAACCACAAAGCCAAGAAACAACTCTTTCTACACCTAAACCATAGCCACTATGTGGAACAGAGCCATATCTTCTTAAATCTAAATACCACTCATAATGCTCTGGATTTTCTCCTTGTAATTTTAAGTATTTTTGTAATTCATTTATGTCTGTATCTCTTTCACTTCCACCTATGATTTCACCATATCCTTCAGGAGCTAACATATCAAAGCATAATGCAACATCTTCAGGAGCTTCTTCTGGCTTTGGCAATCTTCTTTTTTTATAGAATGCCATTATTTCTTTTGGATAATCAATTACAACAACAGGTGTATCAAATAATTCCATTAGTTTTTCTTCTTCAATAGTTCTTAAATCTTTGCCCCATTCAACTTCCATATTTTGTTTTTCTTTTAATAATTTTAATGCTTGTGTATAAGTTATAGTTGGATATTCCTTTTCTGCATAAACCTTTAATTTATTTAAATCACGGCCTAAAATTTCTAATTCTTTTTTATTGTTTTCCAATACTTTTTTAACAATAAATCTAACTTCATCTTTTGCTACTTGTGAGCATTCATCTAAATGCATCCAAGCTGCTTCCATTTCAGCCATCCAAAATTCTGCTAAATGCCTTGATGTTTTTGATTTTTCACTTCTAAATGTAGGACCCATATTATAGATTTTTCCTAATGAAAAAATACCTGCTTCTGCATATAATTGCCATGATTGACTTAAATAGACCTTATCATTAAAGTATTTGACTTCAAATAAAGTTGAACCGCCCTCACATGCATTTGGTTGAAAAATTGGTGCTTCAAATTCATAATAGCCTTTAGATCTAAAAAATTCATGAATTGCACCTACTACAGTATGCCTTATTTTAAAAATTGCATTCATTTTTCTGCTTCTAATCCATAAATGTCTGTTATCTAATAAAAACTCAGGAGAAAAATCTTTTGTAATAGGAAAGGGCTCTGCTATTTGAACAATCTCCATTTCTTTAACTATTAATTCATAACCCGTTGGTGCTCTTGGTTCTTTTTTAAGTTCTCCTGAAAATTTAACAGAACTTTCTATTGTAAGTTTTTGTGCATTTTCAAACAAATCACTAGATACATCTGATTTTCTAATTACACATTGAATTATGTCTGATTCATCTCTTAAAACAATAAAAACCACATCACTGTGTTTTCTTTCTCTGTAAACCCAACCTCTTAAATTTACAAAACCATTGCCTTGTTTTAAGGCACTTTCTATAGAAATATAGTTTTTGTCCATATTTTATGTTAAATTTAAAAAGATATAAAAAGATTGCTAATAAGCAACCTAAAAAATTAAAATAAATAACTTATTAATAATTTTTTAAACTACTTTGCTTAACTGTAGTTGTAAAAGACAAGGGATTTATAAGCATACCATCTTTGGCTGAAACAACATTAATACCTGTATTTTTTTGTATTTCTCTTGCTTCATATAAAGGATCTGCTTGAATCATTTTTATTCCAAAACCAGTAATTATCGTTAATTGTGGTTTTACTTTTGAAATAATTTTTTCTGCATCCTCACTATTTAAATGTTCTTTTCTTTTAATATTTCTTGGATCTTGAACTGACAATATTAAAATATCTGTATTCTTTAATTTTTCAGCTAAATCATTATTATAATCTGTGTCTGGAAGATAAGAGAGAATATATTTATGTGTTATAAACTTTAAGCCAATACTTTCTTTTAAATCAATTACTTCTACATCTATGTTATTAATTGCTAATTTTTTTGTGTTATCTGTAATAATTACTTTTTCTACACAATTAATATAAAACTTGTGAATGAAAGGTTCTTTATTGTCTTCTTTTTTTTCTATTAATGAAGATGGGCATACTAAAACAGATTTTTTATCTAAACCTTCATGTGTCATTGCAGAGATAACTGCATTGGCATCATTTGCTTTTATTAAATCATTAGAAGTTATAAATAATGCTGTTGTCTCTCTAACATTTATGGAATGCATCCTTGCCATTAATAACGAACTTGGGCCAGGATCTATGTGAAATTGCTCGTTTTCTATATTTAAAATTAATCCTCCTGATGACCTAATTTGTTTACCAATAACTTGTATATCTCCACCACTACCTAAAAATAAAATTCTATGCATATATATAATAAAAATCTTTTTATATAAAAATTTTTAGTATTATCTTTATAAAAAGATTAAATATAAGAGTATATATAAGTTAAGAAAAATTAAGAGTATTTGAAAAAATCAAAATTTCTTAAATTGTGCTGCTATATCTATTAAATCTACATGTCCCAAAAATTGTGCTCTGCAACAATATCTTTCTAAACCTAATTCATCTAATGTTTCTTTTATATTTTTTGTTCTATTGTTTGTTTTTTGTAAAAAATCTTCCCACAAATGAGCAATTGGTTTGCCACATGACCAACATCTTACTGGAACTATCATTTTATTTTATAGAAAAAGAGAATATTTATAAAACTTACTAAGGATTTTTATAATTACTTTTATCAATAAACAAAAGATTTAGAGGAATTTTAGAAACTAGTTTTCATAACAAATTAAGCAAATTTTTTAAATGTTTTCATAATTTAAGTTAATATGAGAAAAAAAAACCAAAAATTATTGAAAATTTCATTAATAATTGTTATTGCAATATTTATTCTATCATCATTGGCTAGTGTTATATTATATAGACAAGATTATAATTCACAAGATACTATTACTTTGAATATTTCTAATAAAGTTTATGAATTTAAATTAATAAATAATCAAAATAATTATTATTATGAAGTACAATCAAAAGATAAAAAAGAAAAGTTTGTAAGTTATTTTTTACCTTATGAAACTATAAGTAATAATTTTAATAAAAATTTATTAAAAAGTTTGGTAAATGAGAATTCTTTTTATTTGGCTTTTGACCCTAATGATGAAAACATAGATGCTATTGAATTTATAAGATTTGATTTAGCAAAAAATCAAGGAAATAAATTAATAATTAGTGGAATTTTAAATAAAAGCGAAAATTATAATTTTTTACCATTAGTAGAGTGCAATAATTCTAGTTATCCTGTTTTAATATTAAAAGGAAGCAATGTATCAGATATAATAAAAATTAATGATAATTGTGTAGAAATAAAATTTGTTAGGCAAGAAACATTAAAGATAAGAGATTTACTAGTATATTTATCTAGAGATATGATAATATGATTTTATTTATAATTAAATTAAGAAGTGAGAAAAAATGATAAAAAATAATAAAAAAGTGTCAAAAATTATAAAGGAAGAGAAAAAGAGTGAAGATATTTTGTTGAATAATGAAAATAAGATCAACAGCAACAAAAAGAATAACGATAAATTCATTATAATTACTATATTTGTTATATTAGCGATTATAGTTATAATATTTAGTTTAAGATATTTTTTAAAGGAAAAACCAAATGTTCCAGAAACTAAGATATATAATGGATTTACTTTTGTTAAGATAGGGAATTATTGGCAAACCACTTTAAGAACTGAAAGTTCATCTGGAATTAAAGAGTATGAAATATTATTTCATTTTACACCTGACCAAGTAGAAAATATCTCAACTGAAAAAAATATTAAAAATCAAACAATAACTCCTTACTTATTTATGAATACACAAAGAATTTATATAACCACAAATCCTGAATATCCAAGTTCTGTTGTAATTGGTGGTGTAGAAATATCAAAAATAATTGGGCAAGTTTTTAGAAGAGAAGTCAGAGGCGCTTTAACAAAAGAATATTATAATAATTCTAATGCACCTATTATTACTTGTGAGGATATCAATGATACTCAAAGAGTTATTTACTTAAAATTAGGTAATGAAACAAAGATTTATAGCGATGATGGTTGTATTATTGTCCAAGGAGAAAATCCAGAAATGCTATTAAAAGCTTCTGAAAGATTGGCTTTTGAGATATTAAAAATATTATGAATAACATTTATTTATAATTTTTATATATTTAGTTTGATTTAAACTCTTTCATAACTTTATAAATAGGACCTTGACTAGTTAATATACTTTCATAAAGTTTAAAAGAATTAATTTTTATTTTTTTAGAATCTAATTTTATTTTTAATAAATCTGTTAGTAAAGGATTATGCTCTGTTCTTGCTAAAGTTATATGTGGTTTAAATTCATGAGTATCTTTAAATTCATGTAATAAATTATTAATTTGATAATTTAGTTTTATTAAATCTTGATTTTTTTCTATACCTAACCAAACCACATTTATTTTTTTTATGCTTGGAAAAAAACCTAAATGTTCAGTTTTTATTTCAAATTCATTAAAAGATATTTTGTTTAGCCTGTGGATAATATCTTTTAATTTATTGTCTTCAACATTTCCTAGAAATTTTAAAGTTATATGAAAATGTTTAGGAATTGTGCATTTAGTTATTTTTTTTATTTTTTCTTGAATAATAAGAAAATCTTCAAATGGAGGAATATCTATAGCTATGAATAATCTCATATGAATAATAAAAAAGAAAGAATATTTAATTTTTTAGATAATTTATTTCTAATTAATATTTGTCTTCTTCTCCAAAATCTTCAGAATCTTCTACTTGTGAATAATCTTCCTCAGATTCTAAAGTTTCTGTTTCTTCTTTTGTTTCTTTTGGCTCATGTTTTTTGTTTGATTTTCCAACAACTTCTGCAAATCCAACTTTTTTCAATACTTTTGTTACTCTTACTCTAACTTCATCATTTACTTGTGTTCCAGGAACTACTAAAACAAAACCATTTTTTTTAGCAATTCCATCTCCTTTTTCACCAAGGGCTTCTATTTTCACATCTAATTCATCCCCTTGTTTAACTGGGGCAACTTTATTAAATCTTTGGTACATATTTTTTTACACCTAATAAATTATTAGTTTAAAGAAAGAATTTTTAATTTATAAAATTATGGTTAAATTTTATTTGATAAGAGTTTAAATTTAAAATAAAAAAATAAATAAAGAAAATTTAAAAAAAATCTTTATGCATCTCTTAATCCTGATGTCTCTACTGTAAATATTGCTTCACCATCTGGTAAATTGGGACTATCAATTAATTTTGCTACTCTTGTATTTTTCTTTCCCTTTCTTAAGTATATTCTAAA
>JAVZBY010000017.1:0-6807 GCA_038874655.1 Candidatus Woesearchaeota archaeon
AGAAGGTTATGCCTGAGATTGCTAGGCCAAGCTCAAAATAGTCTTGTGGTTTGTATCTGATCACTATTTCTAAATTTTCTCCTGTAGTGTTTATCCAGAAGCCGTTTATGACGCCGTATAGTGGAATTGATTTAACAGTTTCTACTTTCTTGCCGTCCTTATAGACTCTTGCTTCCCAGCCAGGATCGTAGGATTCTGAAAAACCTATTAAAGAAGTATTATTAATGGATAATTTAACTATATATAATGTTGGATTTAATGTAGTATATTCTATTTTTTGTATATCAATTTTTTCATAATCATTTAAAATAAATAAATTGCCAAAAGTGTTAGGGTTAAAATATATTTCATAACCAATAGTTTTATTTGAATTAAAAAAACAATCACTGTAAATAATTTTTACATTATTTAATGTTAAGTTGTGAGAAAAAATATTGTTAGTAGGATCTATATATAAATATAAATTATCAGAAGAATTGTATATTTTTATTGAAGAAATTAAACCTTGAAATTCTTCATCTTGAATTAAATAAGAATTCCAACCAATCCAAATATCGTTTTCATTTTTTTGTGGATTTGGAACAGAGTTAAGTGTACCTATTAGTTCATTGTTGTCAAATAGATAAATACTATAGTTAGTATATAAGAATGTTATATTATGCCATTTTAATTCATAAGATTTAAATCTGTTACCAACACCAAACTCATAGTAAGTATCATTAAATATCATAAATTTTAACGCATGACCATCTGGGTTGGATAAACCAAAACTAAATTTCTTATCTAATATTATATTCCATCCTTTATCATATCTATTATCTATTTTTCTAAGAATTATTTCTCCTTTAAGGTAATCAGAAATTAAAATATCTTTGGAGTTATTAACTATAATATATGAATTATTTCCTCTAAATATAAAAGATTTTGATTTACATGGATTGCCTACAGTAATGTTTTTTGTTAAGTTATAATTTTCCGCAAAATACATAAAATTCATTATTTGATTTTTGACATGTAATTCTCCTGACCATATTTTTTCTTGTGAATCTAAATTAATATCATCCCTAAAAACAACATATTTATAGTTTCCAATTTTTAGAAGATTATAAAATCTTTTTTGTTTATTTTCATCAAAAATAAAATCTGGTGATTCTAAGATGTTTATAATATTACTAGTTATGTTTGACTTCATCATTTCAAAACTACTAATTTTTCCTCTTAAATTTAATGTATAATCCAATCCAAAATACCATTTTCCTCTTATCCAAGACCCTTTAGACGAAGGTATAAATATTATCCAACTAGACGGTTCTTCGTCTGAAATTAATTCTATATATTTTTTCATTTCTAAATATTGATCAGGTATTTTTACCTTTGTTGGATTATTTCCATAATCATAAGATGTTTTGCCTGTTAAAAGAGGTATGCCTGAAAATATCATACAAAAAATAAAAAAAACCAGTATTAATGTTTTTATTTTTTTGTTGTTTTTATTTTGACTAAAAATGTTTATTAAAAAATTTAAACTTAATACAAAAAGTGAAATTTGTAATATATAATTAAATTTGTCAAAAGCTGTTCTAAAAGCCCAAAAAAATGAGAATTTTTTAATCATAAAAATATAAAAATTACGAAATATACCTTTGGGTTGCAAGGATAAACTAATTGAAACTATAAGAAGAACAAATCCAAATATTGTAAAATTTTTGTTTTCTTTTAAATTTATTAAGTTTGTTATAGTTAGAATACTTATAAAAGACACCCAACATATTATAAAAATTGGGCTAAGATAATATGAATTATAAGCATATAAACCTTCCCATAGTTTTGTTGGATAAAATAAAATTGATGAAAAACTTGTTATTGTTTTTTCATATGATTCTACCCAATTTAATTTGGATTTTATATTTATATTTTCTGTTACAAAATTAATTGTAGATGAATATGTTATAAAAATTATATTAATTATCCAAAAATTTAATAAAAAATATAATGCAGATGCTATTAAAAAATTTTTAATCAAATATTTTTTAAAATTGAATAAAATTACTAAAAAACAGAATAAAAATAAATTTACTAAAATAGTTATATTTACAAAACCAAAAGCAAAGATTGATATAAAAAAAGAATAAAATATAGACTTTTTTATCAAAAATTTAAATCTTTTTTCATAAATCGTATCTAAAATAAAATATATTAACAACGGAAATGAAGCATAACTAAATACTTGGCTGTTAGTATCACCCCATCTGTAAGTAACAGCTATTGGAGAAAATATATATACTAAACTAGCAAAAAAAAATATTATAAAATTATATTTTTTAAATTCAAATATTTCTAATATTTTTTTTCCTAAAAAAAAGGAACCAACAAATGCAAGGAAAAATACTAAAAACCAATATATAAAAACCGTTACATTATAACCAAAAATTTGAAAAAAACTTAAAATTAAATAAAAAATTATTGATATTTGGTTAAAGTATGAAGAAAAACCATGAATGTTTGTTTCCCATAAATAAAAAAATTTTGATTTTAAAGATTCAAAATTTATTAAAAGAAAAGTTCCACCATCCTTTCCTATGTTTAAACCATCTTTTATATAATATTTTGCAAAAAACAATGATAAAATTATATAAATTAATATAATAAATTTAGTAAATTTTTCCATAATTTCCACCTAAAATTTCTTTGTATATATTTAAAATTTTATTTATGTTTTTTTCCCATGTATATTTCTTATAATCTTTTAAGTTATAATGAGAAAATTTTTTCCACAAATTTTTATTGTTATATAAAAGTTTAATATATCTAATTAAATTTTTCATATCATAAGGCGAACATAAAAATCCATTTCTTTTATGTTTTATTATTTTAGCCGGACCGTATTTATTTATAGTAATAATAGGTATTCCGCTAAACATAGCTTCCAAGATTGTTATTGGTTGTGATTCAAAATCAGATATTAAAATGAATACTAATGCATTTTTAAGTATTTTATACTTTTTATATCCATGAATTTTTCCTAAAAAATGAACTCTATGTTTCAATTTCATTTTTTTTGATAAATCTTTAAGATATTTTAATTCACCATCGTCAGGACCAACAATCAAATAATGAATATCTTCAGGTAGATATGGTAAAATTTTTATGACTTTATCTATATTTTTTATCTTAGATAATCTTGCTATAGTTAATATATATTTATAATTAATATTTGGTTTGACATTAATTTTTTCTTTTGAAAATTTTATAATATCATTACTTATACAATTTGTTATAAGATTAATTTTTTCTTTTGAAACATTATAATTTTTAATGAGTATTTTTCTTTCCAATTCGCTAACTGTTATTATTTTTTTTATTTTTTTAAATAAAAATTTTATAGCTAACTTGTCATGTAATATTTTAATATATTTTAAAGTTGTTTTTTTATAAAAATATGGTCCCATTAAACCACCGTGAAGAGTTAATAATATAGGTGTTTTTTTCCACCATTTTAGAATTATATAGTTGCTTAATGGTCTAAAATATTCTTGTATATGAATAATATCAAATTTTGATAAATCTGGGTTTATTATACCAAAATAGCTTTTCAAATAATGAATTGTAAAATATTTTTTATACACAATTTTTTCTTTTCCAACAGATTTTTTGAGAGAACTATCAGTAGATGTAAAAATATGGACCTCATGCCCTAGTTTACCTAATTCTTCAGCTAGATCTCTAGAATGTATTTCAATACCTCCAATTTGATAAGGTAAAAAATATCTTGTTATGATTGCTATTTTCATTTTGACCGCCAAAATATACCTTCTTTTATTCCCTCTAAATATAATTTAAAAAATTCAATTTTTTCAATTAATCTTCTTTTTGATGTAAAGTTGACAAAAATATAGAATAAATTTAAAATATTCATAAAAATTAAAAAGAAAATAATATATTCATATATTTTACCATATTTTTTAATAAATATAATTCTGTTTCTTGATAAAAAAAATGCCCTCTTTTTATCAAAATGATATTTATTTTGAATATCATGCCAAACTTTAGCTTTTGGATTCATCAATATTTTATACCCTAATTCTTTTATTTTTTTACAAAAATCTGCTTCTTCATAATGTATTGGGAAATTTTTATCATCGAATAAAATTGATTTTTTTAATATATTTTTTTTTACCATAAATGCATTTGGAAAATCATTCGAATATAAAATTTTTTTGAACTGTCCAACATCTTTTTTATCTTTACCTATTATAATTGTATAACCTGTTATCATATTTCTAAATACGCCCGCACACCAAATTATATCGGGTTTATAATAATAATACATTATGGGTCCGACGATTCCAACATTATTATATATCTTAAATGTTTCTACTAAAATCTTTATAGTATCTTTATCAACAATATTATCTGAATCTATTAAAAATATATAATCTCCTTTTGAAAATTTAATTCCAATATTTCTTGAAGCAGAAACCATAAGATTTTTTTCATTTCTAACAATCTTAACATCTGGAAATTTTCTTTTTATTTCTTCATATGTTCCATCAGTAGAAGCATCATCAACAACTATTATTTCTAAATTTTTGTAAGTACTTTTTTTGATTGATTTAATTAATCTAATCAACATTTCTTTTCTATTGTATGTAGGTATTACTACTGATACAAGTGGATCATTCATTTTTCCTCACCACAAAAATCCAACTTCTTGGAAATATTTTTGAAAAAATTTTATCAAAAAAATAAACAATGTTTAATATTTTTTCATTATTGATTTTTGAGTAAAGACCATGTGGAAAGAAAAATAATTTATATGTCTTTTCAATTTTCATTCCCACCATTTCTATTTTTTCTTTAAAATCTTTGTAATATACAGGTTCTGTTATTATCTGATAAATAAATTTTTTTCTTTTAGATAAATGATAAAAAACTGGTGCAATTTTATAAGATATAAGATAAAAAATATTTCCTTTATTTGGCATCTCTATAATAGAATATCCTTCTTCACTCAAACTAAGTTTGATATTATAAAGAGCTTTTTCAATATAATAACAATATTTTAATGACCTAAAAGAAAATATCAAATCAAAATAATTTTCTTTTTTGTAATTTTCAATTGTATCATTGATAACTTTTAATTTTTTTATTCTCTTTAATTTTTTGCACATTTCACTAGATACGTCTAAAGAATAAACATCAAATTTATTTTCCAAAAAATATTTTGACCATCTTCCATTTCCTGCACCAATATCTAGAACTTTTGAATTTTTTTTACTATTAATAAAATTATTTATTATCTCGTCAATTTTTTCCATTTCAATTTTATTTACAAATTTAGAACCTATACTATTATAAAACATGTTTTTTTCATAATCCTTACTTAATTTATCAAAATTTTCTTGAACAGAAATGTTTAATTTTAATATTCTTCTTTCAAAATTACCTGCTAAAATTCCAAATATAAATGACATATATTCTATATATTTTATTAACAATAATCCAAAACCATGAAAAAACGAATATTTAAAAGACTTTAAAAGTAATGATACTCTATAATTAAATGATATTTGCTTATTTATAATAGAGTTTTTATTTTTTTCTTTAAAAATAACAAAATATTTTCCATGCATAAATTTCTTTTTAATATTTAGTGGGTTTTCTACTAGAATTATTTTAGAATTTCTTATTCTACAAGTTTTCAAACCTTTATTTTTTAAATTAAAATAAAAATCATATTCATCGGGACCTTCTATTCTTTCATCAAAAAAAGATCCAGAAATTATATTTCTGGTGTAAAACCTTGGTGCTTCTATAATTTCTTGACCCTCATAAATTTTTTTTTCTATATTTCTACATTTTTTTAGAAAACTATTTTCTTCAAATTCTTCATTAATGAAAATTGCATCACATCTTTTTTCTTTAATTTTTTCAACACACTCTTCTATTAAATTTTTAGTTAAAATAAAATCTGAGTCCATAAGAAAAATAAATTCCCCCCTTGATAACTTTATACCTTCGTTTCTAGCTTGAGGTTTGTTTAAAAATCCTTGAATTAATTTTACTTTGTATTTTCTAGCAATCTCCACAGTTTTATCCTTTGAAAACTTGTCCACAACAATTATCTCAATATTCTTGTAGCTTTGATTCTTAACAGACTCTAAACATCTTTCTAAAGTCTTTTCAGAGTTAAAAGTAGGTATGATTACTGACACTAAGCCTTTCATAAAACATCCTTAAAAGAATTTTAAAAGTATAATCTTTTTATGTCTTTCTATTAATATAGATGAACTCAAAATAAAGGATTTTATGTTCGCTTTTTATTCAAAAAGGAATGAAAAAACGAGTAATTTTTATTCTAGATAATATGTTCGCTTTTTTGTATTTCTTTGAGTAAAATGCGAATATAATTCAATGAAATTTTATATCGAACCCAATATATTCAAAAACTCGTCAGCACTTTTATCCCAGTTAAATTGTTTGGAGTATTCTAACGCGTTTTTGCTCAATTTCTGTCTTAATTTTTTATCTTTTAGTACCATCATTATTGCTTCAGCTAATTTTTGAATGTTTCCATCTTCTTTAACAAGTATGCCTGTTTGGTTATGTTTTATGGAATCCCTCAAACCAGGAACAGCAAAAGCTATACAAGGAGTACCGCACGCGTTACCTTCAATAACATTTATTCCCCAACCCTCTCTCACAGATGGGTTTACCTGCAACCAACTAAGAGAAAGTAACCTTATCTTGTCGCTTTCGCTCACTTTACCAAAAAATCTTGCATTCTTGAATTTTTTAGCTAGTTTT